>CAVXYB010000001.1:0-920739 GCA_963765915.1 uncultured Actinomycetota bacterium
GGCAGGTACTTCACGACCGCGTCGAGCAGGGGCTGCACGCCCTTGTTCTTGAACGCGGTGCCGCACAGCACCGGGTTGATCTTGTCGGCCAGCGTGGCGCGCCGGATCGCGGCCTCGAGCTCCTCGACGGAGATGTCCTCACCCTCGAGGTACTTCTCCATCACGTCGTCGTCGGCCTCGGCCAGGGTCTCTAGGAACTTCTCGCGGTATTCAGCAGCCTGCTCGGCGAGCTCGGCCGGGATCTCCTCGACCTCGTAGTCGTCACCGAGGGTGGTCTCGCCACGCCAGGTCAGGGCACGCATGCCGACCAGGTCGACGACGCCCAGGAAGTCCTGCTCGGCGCCGATGGGCAGCTGGAGGACCAGCGGCGTGGAGTTGAGCCGGTCCACCATCATCTGCACGCAGTTGAAGAAGTCGGCGCCGGTGCGGTCGAGCTTGTTGACGAAGCACATCCGCGGGACGGCGTACTTGTTCGCCTGGCGCCAGACCGTCATGGTCTGCGGCTCGACGCCGGCGACACCGTCGAAGACCGCGACAGCGCCGTCGAGGACGCGCAGCGAGCGCTCCACCTCGGCGGTGAAGTCGACGTGGCCCGGGGTGTCGATGATGTTGATCTGGTGGTCCTTCCACCAGCAGGTGGTCGCGGCGGACGTGATCGTGATGCCGCGCTCCTGCTCCTGCTCCATCCAGTCCATCGTGGCCGCGCCCTCGTGGACCTCACCGATCTTGTAGTTGATACCGGTGTAGAACAGGATGCGCTCGGTGGTCGTGGTCTTGCCGGCATCGATGTGGGCCATGATGCCGATGTTGCGGACCTTGTTCAGGTCGGTGGTGATGTCGACAGCCACTGTCGGGTCACATTCCTTAGGGCGTGGGTGTGTGCGTCGAAGTACGCGAAGGGGGCCCTGACAGAACATCGGCGACGTACGCCGTGTTCCGCCCGGGGCTCACCAGCGGTAGTGGGCGAAGGCCTTGTTCGACTCGGCCATCTTGTGAGTGTCCTCGCGCTTCTTCACCGCGGCACCGAGGCCGTTGGAGGCGTCGAGGATCTCGTTCATGAGCCGCTCGGCCATGGTCTTCTCACGACGGTCCTGGGCGTAGCCGACCAGCCAGCGCAGCGCCAGCGTCGTGCCGCGCGTGCCCTTGACCTCGATCGGCACCTGGTAGGTCGCGCCACCGACGCGGCGGGACTTGACCTCGATGGCCGGCTTGACGTTGTCCATCGCGCGCTTGAGCGTGACCACGGGGTCGGTGCCGGTCTTGTCGCGGCAACCCTCGAGGGCGGAGTAGACGATGCGCTGGGCGACCTGCTTCTTGCCGTCCGTGAGCACCTTGGAGACGAGCTGGGTGACCAGCTGCGACCCGTACACCGGGTCGACGTCGAGCGGCCGCTTGGGAGCGGGACCCTTGCGGGGCATTAGCTCTTCTCCTTCTTGGCGCCGTAGCGGCTGCGAGCCTGCTTGCGGTTCTTCACGCCCTGGGTGTCGAGCGTGCCGCGGATGATCTTGTAGCGGACACCGGGGAGGTCCTTCACCCGGCCGCCGCGGACGAGCACGATCGAGTGCTCCTGGAGGTTGTGGCCCACGCCCGGGATGTACGCCGTGACCTCGACGCCGCTGCTCAGGCGCACGCGGGCGACCTTGCGGAGGGCGGAGTTCGGCTTCTTCGGGGTGGTGGTGTAGACGCGCGTGCAGACGCCGCGTCGCTGGGGCGAACCCTTCAGGGCAGGCGTCTTGTTCTTCGACACCTTGTCCTGGCGGCCCTTGCGGACCAGCTGGTTGATGGTGGGCACCTGGTGGTTCCCTTTCCTCGTCAATCATCACGGCCCGGCGCCTTGCCGGGCACGGGTGTACTGCCTTGTTGCGTGTGCCTTTTCTCGATGCGGCCGGACCCTCGCAGAGATCGTGGATGTGGGGCCGCGCGAAGAGGGTCTGGTCAAGCCAGACACCGAGGATCGAGACTACCGGGCGCCTGTGAGGCGGTCAAAAGCCGGAGCGGGCGGTCCGAGCTCGCTCGGGCCGCCGGTCTCAGTGCGCCGGTTCAGCCGCTGGAACACCAGCAGCGCCACGCCGACGCCGACCAGCACCAGCACGCCGCCGATGATGAGCGTCCAGCGGGCGCCGAGGTGCTCGCCGATCAGCCCGATCACCGGTGAGCCCAGCGGCGTACCGCCCATGACCACGGTCATGTAGAGGGCCATCACCCGGCCGCGCAGGAGGGGGTCCGACTCGAGCTGCAGGGTGGCGTTGGCGGAGTTGAGCAGCGTGAGCGTGCAGAAGCCGATCACCGGGGCGAACAGCGCGAAGGTCAGGTAGCTCGGAAGCAGGCCGGCCACGATCTCGGCAACGCCGAAGCCGGTGGCGGCAAGCACCAGCAGGCGCAGCCGGATCCGGACCCGGCGGGCCGCGAGCAGGGCGCCGGCCAGCGAGCCGACCGCCAGCGCGGAGCCGAGCAGGCCGAACTCGCTGGCGCCCTTGTCGAAGACCTGGGTCGCCATCAGCGCCGAGGTGATCTGGAAGTTCATGCCGAAGGTGCCGGCGAAGAAGACCAGCACCAGGATCATCACCATCTTGGGCTTCGAGCGGACGTAGCGGACGCCCTCGAGCAGCATCCCGGGGGTGCGATGGCGGAGCTCGGGCGTGCTGAGCAGCCCGGCGTCCATCCGGCGCAGCTGCCAGATCACGGCCAGGTAGGACGCCGCATTGATCAGGATCACCCATCCCGAGGCCCGGGCACCGCCGCCGAGGACCCCGATCAGCAGGCCGGCCGCGCCGGGACCGGCGAGGCGAGCGATGTTGAACGCCGCCGAGTTGAGCCCCACGGCGTTGGTGAGGTCCTCGCGGCCCACCATCTCGGAGACGAAGGACTGCCGGGCCGGGGCGTCGAAGGCCGAGCCGATGCCGAACACGAAGGCCAGCACGTAGACATGCCACACCTGGGTGTGCCCGGTGACCGCGATCAGGCCGAGGAGGAGCGACGAGAGCGCCATCGCGGCCTGGGTGACCTGGAGCAGGGCCCGCTTGGGGAACCGGTCGGCCACCACGCCGGCGTACGGCGCGAGCAGGAGCACCGGCAGGAACTGCAGCCCGGTGGTGATGCCGAGCTCGGTGCCGCCGGTGCCCGGCAGGCTCAGCACCAGCCAGTCCTGGGCCACGCGCTGCATCCAGGTGCCGGTGTTGGACACCACACTGCCGACGAGGTACAGCCGGTAGTTGGGGTTGCGCAGGGCTCGGAAGGTGGGGCTCACTCGGTCTCGGACAGTCTCTCGATGATGGGGGCGGCGGCGCGCAGGACGTCGCGCTCCTCCTGGGTCAGGTCGCGCAGCTGGCGGGCCAGCCACTCGTCGCGGCGCCTGCGGTCGGCGAGGAGCGTCGCCTTGCCCTGCTCGGTGAGCGTGACGACCACGACCCGGCCGTCGCTCTCGTGCGGGCGGCGGGTGACGTAACCGCCCTCCTCGAGGAAGGTGACCTTGCGGGTCATCGTCGGGGGCTGCACCCGCTCGAAGGCGGCCAGCTCGCCGACGGTCAGCTCGCCGTGGCGGAACAGAGCGCCCAGCACGGCCATCACCGAGATGCTCAGCTGGTTCTTCGGGTCACGCTCGTTGGCGAGCCGACGGCGCAGCCGCATCACGGACAGCCTCAGCTCCGACGCCAGGCCGGCGTCGGTGCGGGCGACTTTCTCCACGGTGGGCATGTACTTAGCCTAACTCATTACCCGTGCTAAGTATTCCGCCAGGAACAGCGTGGACGAACGCCCTGCTGGTCCTCAGGTGAGGAGGTCGGTGACCGGATCGATCGCGAAGTAGACGACGAACAGCGCGGCGACGACCCACAGCAACACGTGCACCTCGCTCGCCTTGCCCCGGACCAGCTTGATGAAGACGTAGGCGATGAAACCGGCGCCGATGCCGACCGTGATCGAGTAGGTGAACGGCATCAGCACGATCGTCAGGAACGCGGGGATCGCGATGTCGAGGTCCGCCCAGTCGATGTCCTTGACCTGCTGCATCATCAGGAACCCGACGAGCACCAGGGCCGGGACCGCCGCCTCGGACGGGATCGCCTCGACCAGCGGCGCCAGCAGGATGGTGACCAGGAACAGCCCGCCGGTCACGACCGACGCCAGGCCGGTCCGGGCTCCCTCACCGACGCCCGAGGCGGACTCGATGTAGCTGGTGTTGGACGACACGCCGGCCAGGCCACCTGCGGCCGCGGCGACAGAGTCGACCACCAGGATCCGCTCAGGGTTCGGCGGGATGCCGTCCTCATCGAGCAGGTCGCCCTCGGCACCGATGGCGGTCATCGTGCCCATCGTGTCGAAGAAGTCGGCCAGCATCAGCGTGAAGACGAACAGCAGCGCCGCGACCACACCGACCTCCTCGAAGGAGCCGAGCAGCGAGAACTCACCGAGGGTGCCGAAGTCGGGCTTCTCGGCGAGGTCTCCGAAGCCGGGTACGTCGGGCACGGTCAACGCCCAGGCCTTGGGGTCGCCGATCGCCTCGACGATGATCGCCAGGATCGTGGTGGCCACGATCGAGATCAGGATCGCGCCCCTGACCTTGCGGACCCACAGCGCGACCATCAGGGCCAGCCCGAGCGCAAAGACCACGACCGGCCAGCCTTCCAACTGCCCGTCCGGGCCGAGCTGGACGGGCACTGGCGTCTGCGCGATGTCCGGGATGCGGTGCACGAAACCGGCGTCCACGAACCCGATGAGCGCGATGAAGAGGCCGATGCCCACCGAGATGGCGACCTTGAGCTGGGTGGGCACCGCATGGAAGACCGCGATCCGGAAGCCGGTGAGCACCAGCACCAGGATGAGCACGCCCTCGATGACGACCAGCCCCATGGCGTCTGCCCAGGTCATCTGCGTCGCGATCCCGACCGCGACGAAGGCGTTGAGCCCGAGCCCCGTGGCCAGCGCCAGCGGGTAGTTGGCCACGACGCCCATCAAGATGGTCAGAACACCAGCGACCAGCGCCGTACCGGCGGCGATCGCCGGGAGGTTCGAGCCGTCGCCGGGGCCGCCGCCGAGGAAGTTGCCTTCGGAGTCGGGGATGAAGCCCAGGATCAGCGGGTTGAGGACGACGATGTAGGCCATCGTGAAAAAGGTGACGACGCCACCCCTTACCTCGGTGGCGACCGTCGAGCCCCGCTCGGTGATCTTGAAGTAGCCGTCGAGGCCGGATGCGCGCGTGCTCTGGGTGCTCACGCGCGCATCCTTGCAACAGCCCGGGCCCCTTGGGTACCCCTGAGGCTCTACGACCGCGTGGCGACTGAGTCCGCGGGGTGACGCACGGTCCCGGCGTCCTGCCCGCCCCGTGCCAGCCCCACCGCCAGCGCCAGCCACGGCGCGATCCAGAGCAGGTGACCAACCACCGCGCCATCGACCTCGCCGAGCGGCATCTGGAGGAGGAAGACCAGCGGGTAGCAGGCACCGGCGAGGATGGTCGCCGCTCCCGGCCACCCAGCGGACCGGCCGGCGAGGCCGACGAGCACCGTGCCGACCGCGAACAGGGTCCCGCTCGCGCCGATCACGTACGCGTACCACGGGGTCACCGGGGACGACGTGTCCAGGAACGGGTTGTAGCCCAGGCCGTCGGTGACCGCGGCGCCGAACCCGCCGACGAGGTTCGAGACCGCCATCACCGCCGCGAGGCCGAGGCCGACGCGGCCCAGCCGTGAGCGGACGCCGGCGACGGCGACGAACGTCGCCAGGATCGCCAGCAGGAACATGCGGAGCACCCCCAGCATCATGAGGTGCAGGCCGTTCGTCTCCAGGTCGCCGAGCACCGCGAAGGTGATCCAGGCGACGATGACCGCGGTGCCGACCTGGCCGATGCGGGCCGCGTGGGTGGCCCAGGTCGACGTCGTACCGATCGAGGTGGTGCTCATGAGTCTTCCTCTCGTCCGGCCGCACCCGGTGCGCGACCCTGCCTCGGCACGGTAGGAACTCGGGACCTGCTGCCGGAACGATGCAAACCGCCGATCCGAAGCGGTACGTCGCCGCACCGCACCTGCGGCGCGTTGCAGGGGCGCCGTGCAGCCTGCCCTCTCGATCCCGCGACCGTGCTGCGCGACGATGCAGACGTGAACGGCGGCGCGGAGCCCGGGGTGACCTTCCCTTCGCGCGCCCTCAGCCGGTGGGTCGTCGTGCTGGGCGCTCTCGCCAACGGGGGCACGCTCGCCTTGTTCGCCTGGCTGGCCTGGTCCGAGCCCGATGTCCTCGCGTGGGTCACGCCGTTCGTCGGCGGGTTCGTGGCCGGTTGTGTCGCCTACCGGCTGCGCCCCGAAGACGTCGCGGCGCGGAGGGTCCTCCTCTTCGGAGCCGCGGCCGGGACCTTCATCGGGGCGATCGTGGGGTCGGCCGTCGCCTACGACGAGCTCGGCCAGCGCTGGTGGTTGGGCCCGGCGAACCTGGCCGCCCAGGTCGTGGGTCTGGCGCTCGAGGCCAGCATGATCGCGATGCTCGCGGTGTACCCGGACGGCCGCTACCACCGCCCCTACGAGCGGCGGGTGGTCCGCACCGCAGCGGTGCTGGTGCTGGCGCTGCCATGTGCGCTGCTCGTCGCGGGTCAGACGCTGCACCCGATGTGGGCGTTCGCCTGGGGGACCGAGGGTGAGACGGCGAGCTTCCCGGAGATCGACAGCCCCCTGCATGTCCCGGCCCTGTCCTTCCTGGCTGCGCCGCTGGGTGGGGTGCTGGACAGCGCCCTCGCCCTGGGTCCTCTCGTCGGCGCCATCCTGGTGGCCGCGCGCTACCGACGGCTCGCGGCGCCGCAACGCCGGCAGATCCGGTGGCCGGTGTACGGCGTACTGCTCGTCGGCCTGGTCCCGGCGACCGCGGCCCTGGCCAGCCTCGACCTGGTGCCGCCCGGAGCTGTTGACGCCGTCGTGATCACGACTTTCGTGGTGCTGCCGATCTCCGTCGTGGTCGGGCTGGTCCGCCCGGAGCTGTTCGACGTCGATCTTGCGGCGCGCCGCTCGGTGGTGTTCGCCGCGCTCTGGCTCGTGATCGCCGGCGCGTACGCAGCCGTCGCCGCGTCCCTCGGCCTGGCCGTGTCCACGCTCGGCCTTCCGGCCGTCGTGGCCGTGACGATCCTCGCGGCCGCGCTCTTCGAACCGGTCCGGCGTCGCTTCACCCGCAAGGCGGAGCGGTGGGTGTACGGCGACCAGCTGGGCGGGGAGGCCCTGATGACCTGGCTCGAGCAGGCCCTCGAGGAGCAGGTGGACGTCGGCGAGATGGCTGACGCGATAGCGGCCGCCACGACCGAGGCGATGGGCGTGCACTGGACGCGGGTGTCGGTCGACGGTCAGGCTCCCGCCATCGGGGGCGACCCTGATGCCGCGGGCCAGCCGTCGATGAGCGCCGAGCTCGTGCACGCCGGCCGCCGGTTCGGCGAGATCACCTGCGGGCCGCGGATCCGCGCGGGCCGACGTGACGGCTCCGATGAGGTGGCCCTGCAGGCGCTGGCCCGGCAGGTCGCCGCGGCCATCCACAACGTCGGGCTCGCAGCCGACCTGCGCGTCAGCCTGGCCGAGCAGCGCCGGCAGTCCGCCGAGCTGGCCGCGTCCCGTGGCCGGCTGGTCGAGGCAGAGGAGTCGGCGCGGAGGCGGATCGAGCGCGACCTCCATGACGGCGCCCAGCAGGAGCTGGTCGGGCTGTCGGCGCAGATCGGACTGGCCCGAGCGCAGCACGCGGGAGTGGACGGTGTCGAGACAACCCTCGGCGACCTGCAGGAAGGGGTTCGCGAGGCGCTGGAGCAGCTGCGCCGGCTGGCTCACGGCATCCACCCGACGGAGCTGGCTGACCACGGCCTCGTCGAGGCGATCGAGGGCCGGTCGGCGCGCCTGCCGGTCCGGGTCGTGATGACGTGCGAGCCGATGCTTCGCACCGCCCGGTTCGGAGACCGGGTCGAGACCGCGGCGTACTTCTTCGTGAGCGAGGCCCTGACCAACGTCGTCAAGCACGCCGGCGTGGTAGAAGCACGGGTCACCCTGACCCGCACCGATGACGAGCTGGTCGTCGCGGTCACCGACGACGGAGGTGGGTTCGCACCCGAGGGGGCGGTGGACTCGCCGGGCCTGCGCGGGCTCCGCGACCGGATCGAGGCGGTCGGCGGGACCGTCGAGCTGACGAGCACGCCTGGCTCAGGCACCGCGATACGCGCCCGGCTCCCGGTCCAGACTCAGCTCGGGAGCACGCCATGAGCGCGGACGCGATGCGGGTGATCATCGTCGACGACCACTTCGTGGTGCGGGAGGGCGTCCGGCGACTGCTGGAGCAGTCAGGCGAGGTGGAGGTGGTCGCCTCGCTGGGCAGCGCCGAGCAGCTCCTGGCCGAGGCCCGGGCGCTCAGACCGAACGCGGTGGTCACCGACATCCGGATGCCACCCAGCCATCACATGGAGGGAATCGAGGCTGCGCGCGCGCTGCGGGCCGGCATGCCCGAGGTGGGCGTGGTCGTGCTGTCGCAGTACTCCCACGAGTCCTACGCGTTCGAGCTGCTCAAGGACGGCACGGCGGGGCTCGCCTACCTGCTCAAGGACCGGGTCGGCGAGCTCGACCACCTGCTCCATGCACTGCGCGAGGTGTGTGCCGGCCGCTCCGTGATCGACTCCCGGGTCGTTGACGCCCTCGTGCTGCGCCACTCGCGGCGGGAGCGGTCCGGGCTGGAAAGCCTGACCGCGCGCGAGCAGGACGTCCTGCACCAGATGGCCCAGGGCAAGAACAACGCCGGCATCGCAGCGGCGCTGGTCCTGTCCGCCTCGGCGGTCGAGAAGCACGTCTCGTCGATCCTGGGCAAGCTTGGTCGCCCCGACGACCAGGACGTCGACCGGCGGGTCACCGCAGTGCTCCGCTTCCTCCAGGGTTGAGGCGTAGCCTCGGGACGTGGACCTCCGCGACGACCAGCCGATGCAGCACGAGATCGGCAACCGCACCTACGTCGTCGCGGACGTCGAACCCCTCGACGTGGACGGCGTGCGCACCGTCGAGGTCGGCACCCTGGCCTGGTTGATCGGCTTCATCGCGCTGCTGCCGTTCTACGGCCGCCTCGAGGACGCCGGCCGCACGTGGTGGCTGTGGACGTGCCTGGCCGGGTTCGGACTGGGGCTGTTCGGACTCGAGTACTGCCGGCGGCGGCGGAATTGGCGGGCGCAGCAGGCGGAGCAGGCGGAGCAGGCGGAGCAGGCGGACTGAACCACCGCCGATCGAGGCGCCGGTGGTTGAGCCCGGAGGCGCGCCAGCGCCGACGGTGTCGACACCACTGCAGGATGCGCTGGAACTGGCCGAGGTGGCTTGGTTCCAGCCTCGGCTTACGGGGTTTCGACGCGCTCCCCGCGAGTTCGCAAGCCACTCGCGTCGCTTGCTCAACCACCAATGAAAGCTCTGATCCGAGCGGTCCTCGTTCCTCGGACCCGCTCGATCAGAAGCTTTCCACTTCGTCGATGTTGAGAGTGTCGAAGACGTGGTCCGGGAGCGGCTGGGGTTCGTGCTTCTTGGCCAGTCGCACCTCGGAGTGGGCGCCGCAGCCGTGGTCGACGCTCACGATCCGGCCGTCATCGTTGGCGTCGCCGTTGGCGCAGACGCCGAAGGTCTCGCTGAGCGACCCGGCGATCCGGACCAGGAAGCCGCAGCTGCGGCAGTGGTGCGGCGCGGACTGCGCAATGGGCGAGTCGGGGCCACCGTCGCCGTCGTACCAGCGCTGCGCGGCGAGATCGCGACCCTCCACCGAGAGGGTGCGGACCCGGCGCAGGCCGAGGTCCTGGGCCACCTCGCGGATCTGCACCTTGTCGTCGGCATCCAGCGGGTCGTCGCCGAAGGAGTACGTCGGGACCAGCCGGGGGTCCTCGTCGCTGACCGGGAGCAGGTCGCCGGGCGAGAGGTCGCCGGGCTGGAGCCGCTCGCGGTAGGGAACCCAGACCGGGGCCACGATCGCCTCGTCGCCCGGGATCAGCACCACCTCGTCGACCGTGACCGCCTTCTGCCGAGGGGCGCGCGTCACGGTGACCGACCAGCGCCAGCCGACGTAGCCCCGGCGGGTGCAGGCGAACTGGTGGGTCACCACCCGCTCACCGTCGGCAACCGCACCGAGGTGGTCACCGACGTCGGCCGCGTCGACATCCTCGAGCAGCGACGCCCGCGCGACGTCGACGGCCGCAGCCAGCGTCGCGTCGACCTTGCCGCGTGGCGGAGCGGCGGTCACGAGGGTGGTCACGACGCAAGCATGACCGATGGGCGGGGGTTGTGTCAGGCCGGGGCGCGGCGGGGGCCCATGGGGACCAGGGTCGTCGCGAGCGCCGTCAGGCGCGTGCGATGGCAAGGCGGCGGAGCGAAGCCATACCGGGGGTCGCCTCGCGAGCGACGCCAACGCCGCCAGCGTGCGCGCATGGCGGCGCGCAGCAGGCCATGGGCCCCATGGCCCCCGCCACGGGGCAGGATGGGTGCGTGACCGAGGACGAGCAGCGCTGGCGGGACCCGCACCCCCAGCAGGTCCCGGTCGCGCCCCCCGAGGTGTCGGCCCGCGACCGGGCGCGCAAGCTGGGCCGCAGCCTGGCCACCGGCACCAAGGTCACCGCGCGAGGGCTGCGCACCGTGGGACGCGGCACGGCTCGAGCGGGGAAGTTCACGGTGGTCCAGGCCCGCCGCGCGTCGGAGGCCGAGGGCGCCGGCGAGTCCGGCCTGCACCGGCTGATCCAGCTGCACGTCTTCAACACCGCCGGCGATGCTGCCGTGGCGATCTCCCTGGCCGGGAGCCTGTTCTTCCAGGTGCCGTCGGGCGAGGCCCGCGACCAGGTGGCGCTGTTCCTGGGGCTGACCATGCTGCCGTTCGCGATCGTGGCGCCGCTGATCGGACCGTTCCTGGACCGGTTCGCGCACGGCCGGCGCTGGGCGATCGGCAGCACCATGGCGTTCCGCGCATTCCTCTGCTGGGTGCTGGCATCGTCGGTGAGCAGCGGGTCGGCGCTCGTGTTCGCGGCCGCGCTCGGCGTGCTCGTCTCGTCCAAGGCGTACGGCGTGACGAGGGCGGCCGCCGTGCCACGTCTGCTCCCGCGCGACTTCACGCTGGTCAAGGCGAACGGCCGGGTCTCGTTATCCGGGATCATCGGTGCCTCGGTGTCGGCCCCGATCGCCGCGCTCTTCGCGCTGGCCGGCTCGGACTGGGCGCTGCGCTACGCCTTCGCGCTCTTCGTGATCGCGACCATCTGCGCGATCCGGCTGCCTGCCGAGGTCGACTCGAGTGCGGGCGAGGGCCAGCTGACCCTGCGGGGCGAGGAGGGCAGCAGCTCCCGGCGCGGGCGGATGCGGACCCGGATCCCGGGACCGGTCGCGTTCGCGCTCCGGGCCAACTGCGGGCCGTGGTTCCTCACCGGGTTCCTGCTCATGTTCGTCGCGTTCCTGTTGCGCGATCCCGACGTACGCCCCGACAGCGCGTTCGGCCCGGGCGTGATGATCGGGATCGTCATCGGCGCCGCGGGCCTCGGGCGCACGCTCGGGACCCTGGCGGCCTCGCTGCTGCACCGGATCACGCCGGCGCTGGCGGTGGTGCTGGCGTTGGTGGGCGACGCTGTTGCGGCCCTGGTCGCCGCGCTCTTCTACAGCGTGTGGACGCTGGCCCTCCTGGGGCTCGTGGCCGGGCTGGCGCAGGCGCTCGCGAAGTTCTCCCTCGACGCGACCATCCAGCGCGACATCCACACCCGGGTGCAGGCGAGCGCGTTCGGCCGCAGCGACACCACGTGCCAGCTCGCCTGGGTGCTCGGCGGCTTCGTCGGCATCGCGCTGCCGCTGGACCCACCGCGCCTCGGGCTCACCGTCGCCTTCGCGGCGCTCGCCGCCTGGACGGCGTACGTCCTCTCCACCACCCCGCGCGGACGTCGGCGGGGCCGGGCATCGGCGCCCCCCGTGCGCACCGGCCCGGACCCGCGAGACGTCGACACGCAGCCGATGCCCAGGCCGCGGCGCTAGGGCCTAGAGGTCCAGCTCGTCGGCCAGGGCACGGAGCAGCTTGGCCGTGGGGTGAGCAGTGCTGCGGTCGGGGTGCCGGCCGTGCCGGTAGGCCTCGCCGACACCGTCGAGCAGCCGGATCAGGTCCTCCACGATGGGGGCCATCTCGTCCGGCTTCTTGCGACGGGCGTGGGACTGGTTGCGCTGGACCGAGACCTGCTGGTCGAGGATCCGGACCTGGAGCGCCTGGTCGCCGCGGCGGCCCTGGGCGACGCCGAACTCGACCCGGGTGCCGGCCTTGATCGTGGTCACGCCGTCGGGCAGGGCATCCGCGCGCAGGTAGACGTCGGGGCCGTCCTCCTGCGACAGGAACCCGAACCCCTTCTCGGCGTCGAACCACTTCACCTTGCCTGTGGGCACGGTCTGACCTCTCACTCTCACCCGCTGTCGCACCAACGTGGCGCGACCATCAACCCTAGTGTGTCGGCCGGAGGCCCCGGCACCGGTTATCGGAGGTCAGACCAGGTCGGGAGCGAGCGTGCTGACCCCGACCGCGAGACCGGCCAGGTTGGCCAGCAGGAGCAGCACCGTCCAGACCAGCGCGGGCACGCGGGTCAGCGTCGCGAGCTGGTCCGGATCGGAGGTTCGGCCGCGGCGTCGGCCACTGGCGAGCAGCTCGACCAGCGGCCGCGGCGCAGCGAGCAGCAGCAGCCAGGCGATGAGGTAGGCCGCGACCGACTGGATGGTGCCGTCGGCGTACCAGGTCAGCGCGAGGACACCGGCGCCGCCGAGCAGCAGCACCAGGAAGCCGTAGCCGTTCCGGACCCAGAGCAGCAGTGCGGTGAGCATCAGGAGCAGCAGCCAGAGCAGCCCCACGCTGCGGCCGGCGGCGAGCAGCAGGGCGGCGAGCAGGCCGAGCAGGGCAGGCGCCAGGTAGCCCGCGGCCAGCATCGCGACCATCCCGGGGCCGCGCGGCTTGCCGTGGGAGACGGTGACGCCGGAGGTGTCCGAGTGCAGCCGGATCGCACGCAGCTTGCGGCCGACGAGTACGGCGACCGCCGCATGGCCGGCCTCGTGGGCGACGGTGATGCCGAGACGGACCCGCGGCCAGGTGGCCGGGGCGAGGACGAGCAGCAGCGCGAGGGCGCCGGTCGCGAGCACGAGCTCCAGGCCGGGCACCGGTTGGGTCGACGTGGCGCGGTCCCACACCTCGCGGACCATGCTCAGCTGCGGGCGAGGCGGTAGGCGCGCACCTCGCCGAAGCTCTCGAAGCCCGACCGCAGCAGCACCGGGGCCGACGTCTCGACCCGGCCCTTGACCAGCGCGAGGTGGCAGCGCGCCTGAGCACCCGCTCGCAGGCGGACGTCAAGCAGGGCGCGATAGACACCGGTGCGGCGCGCCTCGGGCAGCACCGCCGCGCCCCAGAGCCGAACGGTGTCGCCAGCGACCACGTGGCCGGCGCTCCCGACGGGGACGCCGTCGCGCAGCGCCACGTACCGCGGCTCGTCGGGCAATCGCGCGGCCGAGAGGGCGAGCGTCTCCTCGTCAGCATGGGTGCCGCCGAAGACCTCGACGTCGATCCGGTCGGTGGCCCGCAGCTCGTCCAGTGTGGTGACGCGGCGTACCTCGAGGTCGTGCGGGACCTCCAGGTCGGGGACTCCCCCGCTCAGGTCGAGCGCAAGCACCGCCAGGGTCTCGGTGAGCTCCGCGTCCCGCTCCCGCAGCCGCTGCTCGAGGTCGGCAGGACGAGTCAACTCGTTGACCTCGAAGAAGGTCACCGCGTGGCGGCCGAGCCCGCGGGCGGCCTCGAGGACGTCGTCGATGAGGTCGTCGGCCGAGCGGTCGCTGGCCCACCGCGTGGCAACGGTCGGGTCGGAGAAGTGCTCCGGGTAGGCGATGAGGAGGTACTCGTCGGTATCGACGGTCCGTGCTTCCGGGGGGTACCAGATCCAGGCGCTCGCCTCCGCGAGCACGTGCTCAGGGGTCACGCCAAGCGCTCGTTCATGGAGCCGGAGCGGAACCCGTTGTGGTCGACCTCGGCCTGGTCGAAGCCGGCCTCCGTCACCGCATCCATGAGCCGCTCGTGGAGGGTCGCGTCGAATGGCAGCAGCTGGCGGTCGACCTCCACCGAGGCGCGGTCACCGAGGTCGCGGACCCGCAGGTTCTGGACGCCGTACGCCGTCAGCAGGTCGCGGACCGCGGCCTCGGCGCGCTCGACGCGGGCCAGCCGGTGCGGGGTGACCTCGACGCCGTACGCGACCCGCGAGGAGAGGCAGGCGGCGGCGGGCTTGTCCCAGGTGGGGAGGCCCCAGCGGCGCGAGGCCTCGCGGACCTGGGCCTTGGTCAGCCCGGCATCGCGCAACGGTGCGACCGCGCCGCGCTCGTCGGCGGCCCGGATCCCGGGCCGGAACCCGGCCACCGCGTCATCGGCGTTGGTGCCGGTCGCCACCACGGCCATCCCGCGGGCTGCTGCGAGCGGGGTCAGCACCTCGATGAGCTCGGCCTTGCAGAAGAAGCAGCGGTCCCCGTCGTTCACGCGGTAGCCGTCGCGCTCCATCTCGTGGGTCTCCGGGGTGAGCAGCTCGACGCCAAGGCCCTCGGCGAAGTCGCGCGCCGGGTCGCGCTCGACCTGCGGCAGCGAGTGCGAGTAGCCGGTCGCGGCGAGCACGTGCTGCGGTCCGAGGGCCCGGACCGCGGCGGCAAGCAGGAACGCGCTGTCCGCACCCCCGCTGTAGGCGACCAGCACGCTCCCCCGCGACTGAAGGTCGCGTTCGAGTGCCTCGAGCCGGGTCGCGAGCAGGTGCTCGTCGAGCCAGTCCGGGAACAGCTCGAGGCTGTCGAGCACCACGTCGGTCCCCGCATCCAAGAGCTCTGCCTGGGTGCAGCCGCCGGTGAGCACCGAGACGCTCAGCGCACCGGCCGCGTGGGCGCCCTCGACGTCGTGGACGTGGTCACCGACATAGACGCTGACGCTCTCGCGGCGCAGCACGTCGGCCTTGCCGACGCCCCACACCCAGCCCTCGAGGACGTCGACGTCGAGCCCGAGGTGGTCGACGTGCCGCTGGGCGTTGGCCGGGAACTTCCCGGTCACCACGACCACCCGGCCGAGGTGGCGGCGTACGGCGGCGAGGGCCTCGTACGCGCCGGGCAGCACGGGGATGTCGGCGATGGCGTGGTCGGGGTACAGCGCGCGGAACCGGTCGCCGGCCGGGCCGACCTGGTTGGCCGGCAGGTGCGGCGCGAGCATCTGCTCCAGCGGCGGCCCGAGCTTCGAGGTCAGCTCCTCGACCGGGAACTCGACGTCGAGCTCCGCCCCCAGCGCCCGGAGCACCGCGGCGAAGCCGGGCACGGTGTCGATGAGGGTCATGTCCAGGTCGAAGCCGACCGCGAGCTGACTGGACATGCCGCCAAGCGTAGGTGGCCGTGGCCAGACGGAGTGATCGGGCGTCTTACTGCCGTAGTCCGAGTGCGCCATTCCGTTCACCCCGCGAGGGTGCTGCACTGAACCATGCGTCGATGGGCGAACGGGCGAACGTCGGCCGCCCTCGCCGCGGCGCTCGCCGCCGTTGCTGCGCTGGCGCTGCCAGGGCCGCCGGCTTCGGCGGCCAGCGACGAGCGGGCCGACAAGGTGGGCGACGCGCCCCGGATCATCGACATCGCGAGCTTCTCGGTGCGCAACGACAACACGCGTGCGGTGATCACGTCGCACGTGCCCGGGCTCAAGACGCGCGGCGGCTTCGCGTTCAGGTACGGCTACAGCCGGTATGGCGGCCTGATCGTGGACGCGCGAAGGTTCGCCGGCCGACTGGTCGTCGACGCGACGTACTGCGGCGAGAACAGCTGCCACGACGTCGACTGCCCGGGACTGCGCGTCAGGTGGTCGACCAGCAAGCACCTGGTCCAGGCGATCATCCCGCAGCACTGCTACCCGGCGCCGCTGCCGGCGCCGGGCGTCTTCAGCGCCACCTCCGGGTCGAAGACCGACTACGACGACGCGGGCGTGCTCCGGGTGGCCCGCGGCTGAGCGCGCGTGATGGCGAGAGGGAGAACACGAGCACTACAGATCGGCGTCGCAATCGTGATGCTGGTACTGGTGGCGAGCTGCAGCTCGTCGCCCTCGCGCGAACCGTGGGACGCTCCTGCTGCTGAACCGAACGCATCGGTTGCGTCCGACACAGAACCCGCCGAGCCGACCGGACTGGTCCTGGCGGAGATCGGTTTCGCTCCGCGTCCGGGCGACCCTCAGTTCATCGAGCTGGCGAATGCTGGCCCCGATCCGGTCGACCTGGCGGACCTACGCCTGGAGGCGGATGGCCGCCCGATCGAGATCGCTCCCGAGGGATCCACGGTGGGTGCGGGAGAACGCCTCCTCGTCATGCTCGACGGGCCCAAGGACCCGGAGAGCCAGGTCGTTCACGCCGTCGGCGACCTCGGCCGGGCCGACGGGAACGTCCGCCTGCTCGACGCCGACCAGCGACTGATGGACTCGGTCGCCTGGGGGCCGGGCCAGGCGGGGGCCGTCTCATTGGCCGTCGGCGACTTCGTGCCGGCATCGATCGAGCCCGGCACCACCATCGGCCGCCCTCCCGGCGCAGACCAGTCGTTGACGCCGAGCGAGTGGGTCACCTACCCGCCGGACTCGGCGTCGCCGGGCGCTGCGAACCCGGTCCCGACGGTCCCTGTCCTGCTCCCCCTCGATGGCGCGATCCTCGACAGCTCCGACGCGACGCTCGAGTGGTACCCGGTCAGGGGTGCGGCGACGTACCAGGTCCAGGTCGCGACCGAGACGACGTTCGCCGATCCCCTCGTCGATGAGACCGTGGCCGAGCCCTCGGTCGATCTCGGTCAGCTGGGGCCGGGGGCGTACGTCTGGCGCGTCCAGGCCATCTCGGCAGACGGTTCCACGTCGGACGAGTCGACCGTCAGTGGCTTCACTCTGGGTGGCAGTACGCCGCGGACGCCAGCCAGCGGCGCCGGACCCGCGGACGTCGCCAAGCGGCTCAACGTGCCGTTCCTCGCGCAGCGCAAGGACAGCAAGATGCTCCTCCTCGAGGAGCCGAACGAGACCGGCCCGCACCCCTGGGACGCCCCCCACGACAAGCCGAGCAAAGATGACCTGGCAGACCAGTTCAACTGTGCGATCGCGATGATCGCGATGGTCAACCACTACTACGGCGGCGACCTCAGCCAGGACCGGATCGGCTACGAGATCTTCAAGGATCGTCAACCGGGACCCGAGGAGGACCTGAACTACGGATACGGGCTGACGTCCGGTGAACCGGAGACACCGACACCCGGCTACGTCGACCAGACCCTCAAGGCGTTCGCCTTCGCACTTGGAGCGTCGGTGCGGTTCATCCCCACCAATGCCAGCTTCGACGAGATCTGGACCTCCGTCACGACCTCCATCGACGCCGGGCGCCCGCTCGCCGGCGCCGGACCCCGCCACGGCTTCGTGGTCACGGGGTACGTCGTGCGCGGTGGCCACCGGATCATGCTCGTCAACGATCCCGCGCGCGGTCGATACGAGGTCGACCTGGACGCCGGCCGAGGAAACCCGGCCCAGGTCAGCCTGTGGCTGATGCCGGACAGCCCCAACGCCCGGAAGCAGGAGCCGTCGGTGATCGCGGACTCCGATGGCGACAAGGTCGTCGACTTCGACGAGACCGAGCGCTTCCACACCAGTCCCCAGGTGAAGGACACCGACGGCGACAAGGTGGACGACAAGCCGGACATCGCGTCGGGTGTCTTCGAGCCGACCTACGGGTACGCCCTCAAGCCTGGTGCCGGCAACCGCGGACGAGACTTCGACGGCGACAACAAGCCGACGGAGCTCGACTCCGACTCCGACCACGGGGGCTGCCTGGACGGCGACGAGGACTCGAACGGCGACGGTCATCGCGCCGACAAGGAGACCTGGAACTTCGACGCCGCTGACGACATCTGCGGCGACCTGTCAGGGACGGTCACCTGGACGCTCCACGAGACGTACGACGATCCGGACACGCAAGGGACCAGCGATGACGTCGTCACCCTGAATGTCCGATTCGATGAGAAGGACGGGCAGTGGGTGGACGCCGGATCGTCGTACAGCTGGACGGGCAGCTCGAAACGCGACACCAACCCGGGTGATGATCCCGAGGCCGGCTACTGCAACGAGCACCACGATTCGACCACGACCGCGGGTGGCGAAGCGTTCGCGACCTCGCTGGTGTCGAGCATCTTCGTCGACGTCCTCCGAGACACCCACGAGGTCTACGTGACGAGCTGGGTCGCGGGTGAGCTCCGGGGTCACAACGAGGACGGAACGCTGACGAGTGACGGCGGCCCGACGCAGTGGTGCGAGCTGGTGCCGAGCGACTACACCCAAGGCGGGGGCTCGACCCAGGACTCGCAGGCGGAATGGGGACAGGTGCCACGGTGTCTCAACTACGAGGAGTCGGTCGTCGGCACCATCTCCAAGGACGGCAAGACCGCCGCGTTCAGCTGCACGAACACCGAGACGACCCATCCTCAGGATGCCACGGTGGTCACGACGATGACGGTCAGCGGGCAGCTGACATTCGCCGCCAGCAGCGGGTGACTCGAGTCCTACGCCAGGCCGAGCTTGTCGGCCGACTCCTCCCGCATCGCGACCTTGCGGACCTTGCCGGTCACCGTCATCGGGAACTCCTCGACGACCATGACGTAGCGCGGGATCTTGTAGTGGGACAGCCTGCCGCTGGCGAACTCGCGGACCGCGTCGGCGTCGACGGGTTCGGTCCCGGCCCTCATCTTGATCCAGGCGCAGAGCTCCTCGCCGTACTTCTCGTCGGGGACGCCCACCACCTGGACGTCCTCGATGTCGGGGTGCTGGTAGAGGAACTCCTCGATCTCGCGTGGATAGATGTTCTCGCCGCCGCGGATCACCATGTCCTTGATCCGGCCGACGATGTTGCAGTAGCCGTCGTCGCGCATCTCGGCGAGGTCGCCGGTGTGCATCCAGCCGTCGGCGTCGATGGCCTCGCAGGTCTTCTCCTCGTCCTGCCAGTAGCCGAGCATCACCGAGTAGCCCTTGGTGCAGAACTCGCCGGGCTGCCCGCGTTCGACGGTCTCACCGGTGGTGGGATCCACGATCTTGACCTCCAGGTGCGGGTGCACCCGGCCGATCGAGGCGGTACGCCGGTCGAGGTCGTCGTCGTCGCGGGTCTGGCAGGAGACGGGTGAGGTCTCGGTCATGCCGTAGGCGATCGCGACCTCGGGCATGTGCATGTCGTTGATGCACCGCTTCATCACCTCGACCGGGCAGACCGAGCCGGCCATGATCCCGGTGCGCAGCGACGAGAGGTCGTGGTCGGCGAAGGTCGGGTGGTTCTGCATCGCGATGAACATCGTCGGTACGCCGTACACGCCGGTGCATCGCTCGGCGGCGATGCACCGCAGCGTGACCTCCGGGTCGAAGCCCGGTGCCGGGATCACCATCGTGGCGCCGTGGCTGGTGCAGCCGAGGTTGCCCATCACCATGCCGAAGCAGTGGTAGAAGGGCACCGGGATGCAGAGCCGGTCCACATGGGTGAAGTTGATCAGCTCGGTCGTGAGGTAGCCGTTGTTGAGGATGTTGCGGTGGCTGAGCGTCGCGCCCTTCGGGTATCCGGTGGTGCCCGACGTGTACTGGATGTTGATCGGGTCTCCGGGCGCCAAGGTGCGCATCCGTTCGTTCACCACGTCGGCGTCGACCTGCTCGCCGGCGGCGACGACGCCGGTCCAGTCACTGGTGCCGATGTAGATCACCCGCTCCAGCACCGGGTTGTCGGGCGCGGTGTCCTCGACCATCGCGCGGTAGTCGCTGGTCTTGAAGCTCTCCGCGGCGATCAGCATCCGCATGCCCGACTGGTTGACCGCGTAGGCGAACTCATGGGTGCGGTAGGAGGGGTTGACGTTGACCAGGATTGCGCCGATCTTCGCGGTGGCGTACTGAGCGATCGTCCACTCGGCACAGTTGGGGGCCCACACGCCGACCCGGTCCCCCTTGGCGATCCCGCCCGCGATCAGGCCGCGGGCGAAGAGGTCGACCTCGTGGTTGAGCTCCCGGTAGGTCCAGCGCCGGCCGGTGGCGAACTCCACGAGCGCCTCGTGGTCGGGATGGGCAGCGACCGCGCGGTCGAAGTTCGCCCCGATCGTCTGCTCGAGCAGCGGGGGCTCGAGCTCGCCCTTCGCGTGCGCCCGCGCCATGGCCCGAACGTACGCCGACTTGGTGGGCTCTGTCCCCAGCAGGGCTGGCGATCTGCTTGGCGTGCTCAGCGTGCGTAGCTGGCAAGGCGCCGGAACGAAGACGCTGTAGGCCCAACATCGAGCGACGGCAACGCCGCCAGGTGCGTGCGATCAGTGCGCGAAGCGCATCGCCCGCCCTGCTGGGGACAGATGGGTAGGGTCGGCGGCGTGACCAGCACGGAGGCGGACTCCTCGGAGACCAAGGATTCCGAGGACCAGCACCACCCGTTCCGTGCTCTCCGCGAGACCGTGCTCCTGCTGGCCTTCGCGATCCTGCTCGCCCTGGTCGTGAAGACGTTCTTCGTGCAGTCCTTCTACATCCCCTCTGAGTCGATGGAGCCCGGGCTCATCGTCAACGACCGGATCCTGGTCCAGAAGCCGTCGTACTGGGGCAGCGGCGGCCCGCAGCGCGGCGACGTCATCGTCTTCGACGACCCGGGCGGCTGGCTGAACGGGCTCGAGTCGACGAAACGGATGTCGCTGCTGGCGCGCGGGCTGGCCAAGATCGGCCTCTACCCGACCGGCGGCCACCTGGTGAAGCGGGTGATCGGAGTCGCCGGTGACACCATCGAGTGCTGCGACGAGCAGGGCCGGCTCATGGTCAACGGGCAGCCGATCGACGAGGACGACTTCATCGAACCCCAGAAGGACCCGCCGAAGTCCTGTGACGGGCCGATGCCGAGCGGACAGATGGACTGCAGCTGGACCGCCGGCCCGGTGCCGGCCGGGACCGTCTTCGTCATGGGTGACAACCGCAACGACTCCGCGGACTCCACGGTCCACCTGTGCCGGCCCAACGCCACCAAGTGCGACCCGATGGATCCCTACGTGCCGATCGACGAGGTGGTCGGCAAGGTCTTCGCGCTGGCCTGGCCGATCGGCCGGACGCACATCGTGCACACCCCCGACGCCTTCGACGACGTACCCGACCCGAGCTAGGCGGGCCCCGAGCCGTCCCGCCCGCGGGCGGTTGATCGGAGCTGCCTCCGGTGGTTGTGGAGGGCGCTCTGCGCCCGTCTCGAAACCCCGGTGGCGGCGGTTGGTCCGGCAACCCGACAGCCGAGTGTCTGACCCTCACTGGGGCTGTCAAGCGTGGGTGCCTTCGCTGCGGTCCCAGGGGCGGGTTGACAGCCCCACCGAGGGCATCGGTGGTTGAGGAGGTCGTTCTGCGACCGTCTCGAAACCACCGCAACGAAGGCTGGGAGCCAACCCTGCGGGTCATCTCGACAAGCTCGATGGACGGGGCCTTGCGTCCGAGCCCCGGCTTTCGTGGTTTCGACACGCTCGCTGCGCTCGCGGCTCAGACCATCCGAGGGCAGTCCGGGTCTCCCGAGCGGTCGCTGGCGCACGCGATCAGGTCACCGCCGTCACCGACGCCAGCCTGTGGTCGATGGACCACGACGAGACCGCCGGCACCCTCACCGCGCTGCAGGCGCTGGCCGCCCAGGTCGCCGAGCTCCAGGCCCGGGTCCTCACCCACGCCGACCGGATCAACGTCAGCGACGCCACCGGCGCCACCTCGACCGCGAACTGGCTGGCCCACCACACCCAGCTCACCCGCCGCGAGGCCCACCGCCAGACCCGGCTCGCCACTGCGCTCGAGAAGCACGCGCTGACCCGGACTGCGCTGGCCCAGGGACGGCTGCACGTGGAGCAGGCCGAGGTCATCACCTGTGCCCTCGACCAGCTGCCCGCCGACCTCGACCCCCAGCTGGTCGCCAACGCCGAAGCCCACCTGATCGGCGAGGCCGCCCACCACGACGCCGAGACCCTGCGGATCCTGGGCCGCCGGCTGCTCGAGGTCATCGACCCCGACACCGCCGACGCCCACGAAGCCAAGCTGCTGCAACGCGAGGAACACCACGCAGCAGCGGCCGCCCGGTTGAACGTATGGGAGGACGGCCACGGCAAGCTCCACGGCAGGTTCACCACCGACTCTGCGTTGACCGGCGGAATGTTCAAGAAGGCGCTCTTCGCCCTCGCCTCCCCCACACACCGGGCCTCCCAAGGACCCGTGGGCGACCCCAAGCCGACCCCCGAGCGGCTCGGCCAGGCCTTCGTCGAGCTGATCCAGCGCTACCCGACCAACCGGCTCCCCCAGGCCGGCGGCCTCAACGCCACCGTCGTGGTCACCATGACCCTGGAGTCCCTGACGGGTGGCCTCAAAGCAGCCGACCTCGACACCGGCGGCGTCATCAGTGCTTCGCTGGCCCGTCGCTTGGCTTGTGAGGCCGGCATCATCCCCGCCGTCCTCGGCGGCAGGTCCCAGGTCCTCGACCTCGGCCGCAAGAACCGGTTCCACAACCAAGCCCAACGCATCGCCAAGACCATCGAAGCCAGCGGCTGCGAAGTCGACGGCTGCGACACCCCACCGGGCATGACCCACATCCACCACCCCACCCGCTGGGTCGACGGCGGCGAAACCAACCGCGACGGCATCATGATCTGCCCGCCCCACCACAGCCGAGCCCACGACCACCGCTACGAGATGACCAAACTCCCCACCGGCAAATACACCTTTCACAGGCGCACGTAGGCCGACCGAACGAGGGTCATTGCCACAGCCGGGCGGTAGCCCCGGCTCAGCGCACGGTGTCGAAGATGTTGAGCTGCACGCCGTTGGTGTAGGTCCGCGACTCGCGCAGGGTGACCTTCTGCTTGTCCTCGGCGTCGGTGGGGAACAGCCGCTTGCCACTGCCGAGCACGACCGGGAACACCATCAGGTTCCAGGAGTCCACGAGGCCAGCCTTGTGCAAGGCCTGGGCGAGCGTGGCGCTGCCGGCGACCTGGATCGGACCGCCGTCGCCTTCCTTGAGCGCGCGCACGCCGTCGAGGTCGCGCACCACGGTGGTGTTGTGCCACGTCGGGTCCTCGAGCGTCGTGGACACGACGACCTTCTCCATGGTGTTGAACTTGTCGGCCATGTCGCCCTCTCGCTGGGTCCACGCCTCCGAGATCCGAGCGCGCGGTCCGAGCTTGCTCGGACCGCGATCAGCGAGGAGGTAGAGGAGGCTCGGCTCAGACCCGAGCTTGCTCGGGGCTGAGCGAGCCGACGAAACCACGCAAGCCGAGGCTGGAACTGAGCTACGACGTTGGCTGTCCCCCGTTTCGGGGCTTCTAGACGGTTGCGGGGCAACCTCCTCAACCATCGCCTCTCGACAGCTGCTCGATCATCGCCCGCGTCGCCGGTACCTGCTCGGCGCCCTCACGGTGCACGATGCCGAAGGTCCGGGTGCCGAACGACGCGTGCGCCCGCACCGTCACGTCGGGATGCCGGTAGGCGTCCAGTGCCGAACGTGGCAGCAGCGTCACGCCCAGCCCGACCGCGACCAGGTTCTGCACCACGACGTAGTCGTCGCTCACGTGCCGCACCCGGGGCTCGAAGCCGGCCTCGGCGCACAGCAGCATCGTGTGCGCCCGGCAGCGGGCGCAGCCCACGATCCACTCCTCGTCGGCGAGGTCACGGAGCGCCAGCCGCTTCCGGGCCGCAGCAGGATGGCCGGCCCCGACGACGAGCGCGACCGGCTCGTCCGCGAGCGGTTGCCACTGCATCCCGGGTACGTCGACCGGGCGCTCGCCGCCGTACGAGAAGACCAGCGCCAGGTCGGCGTCGCCGGCGGTGAGCAGCTCCAGCGCCTCGGGCGGCTCGGCCTCGGTCAGCTCGACGTCGATGTCGGGGTGCCTTGCCCGGAGCCCGGCCACCGCCCGTGGGACCAGTGTCGCGGCCGCGGAGGGATAGGCGGCCAGTCGGACCCGGCCGCGCCGGAGCTCGGTGAGGTCGGCCAGCTCCTCCTCGGCCATGTGCAGCTGGACCGCCATTGCGTCCGCGCGGGAGAGCAGCACCCGGCCCGGCTCGGTCAGCTCGACCCCACCGGCACCGCGGAGGAGCAGCGTGCAGCCGGCCGAACGCTCAAGCGCTCGCAGGTGCTGGCTGACCGCCGGCTGGGTCCAGCCCAGGTCCCGGGCGGCCCCGCTGATCGAGCCCGCCCGCGCCACCGCACGGAAGATCAGCAGTCGCTTGGGGTCCATCGCCCGAGCATAAGCGCTCGTTATGGGTCGTCGTACGAAGACGGGGCTTCCTTGGATCCCGGTCGGCACCGACCATGGAGCCATGGAGACGATCGGCCTCATCGGCGGCCTGAGCTGGCACTCGACGACGGAGTACTACCGCGTCATCAACGAGCTCGTGGCCGAGCGACGGGGCGGCCACGCCTCGGCCCGGGTCGCGCTCCAGTCCCTCGACTTCGCCGAGATCCGGGACTGTCAGGTCCGTGGCGACTGGGCGGCGGCCGGACGGTTGCTGGCCGAGGCCGGGCAGCGCTGCGAGCAGTCCGGTGCCGACCTCGTGCTGATCTGCAGCAACCTCATGCACCGCGTGGCCGACGACGTGCAGGCCTCCCTCGACGTCCCCCTCCTCCACATCGCGGACGCCATCGCCGACCGGGCTCGCATGGCCGGCTGGTCGCGGCTCGGCGTGCTCGGCACCCGGTGGGTGATGGAGGAGGACTTCTACGTCGGCCGGCTCGCCCGGGCCGGCCTGACCGTCGACGTGCCCGCCCCCACCGAGCGCGACGAGGTGGACCGGATCATCTTCGACGAGCTCACCCTCGGCCGGGCGGAGGAGCGCTCGCGGGCGACGTACGCCGGCATCATCGAGCGGCTCCGCGATGCCGGGTCGCAGGCCGTCGTGTTCGGCTGCACGGAGATCGCGCTCCTGGTCGACCCAATGCACTCGCCGGTGCCGGTCCTGGACTCGATGCGGACCCACGCCGAGGCCGCCGTCGCGGTCGCGCTGGGTGACCGCGTGCTGGTGTAGGGCCCTAGCGACCCTCGGCCATCGCGCAGAGGGTCTCCATCGCCTTGGGCGCGTCGGCGGTGACCATCGGCCCGATGTCCTCGGCGCCGGGACCGGTGATGTACGTGCTCACGGTGACCTCGGCACCGCCGTCCACATCCTTGACGACGTGGTCGATGTGGATGCGCAGGTCGCCCATCTCGAGGCGGTCGAGGTAGCGCGCCCCCGGCTCGACCAGCTCGAGGGTGACGGGCACCTCGATGCCGCCGGTCAGCACCATCGTCCCTGCGGCGCCCTCCGCGAAATGCCCCTCCATCGCCACCGACTCCACCGACGGGTCCCAGGAGTGCCAACACCCCGGATTGCACCAGAGGTCCCAGACGGCACGGGCGGTGGCGGTGGTCGTGGTGGTCCGCGAGTACTCGAAGGTCACCTCGGAAACCTATCCGGAGACCAGCGAGTCGAGGTAGGCCGAGATCTGTTCTTCGTCCCAGTCACGCGACTCCCGGAGCCCGATTGCCATCGTTTCGAGGTACGCCGGCGCCGGGCGACTTCGCTCCGCAGCAGCGGCGCCGTGCGGCGAGGTGAACGTGAGCAGCGGAAACCCGTCGCGCTCCCCCACCGCGACCAGGGTCTCGTAGCGGCCCGGCCCCCAGGTGTGCCGACCGCCGTCGAACGGACTGAGCACGACCTCCTCCAGCGGGTCGCCGTCGACCGGGATGCGGTACATCTCCTGGGCCGCGATGTCGGCCAGCTGGCCGGCCGTCACGAGGTACGCGCGGGCCGCGGCCCAGCCCGGTTCGTCGTGATCGTAGAAGGCGACCCCGCCGCCCCATTGCGGAGAGTCGCCGGCGAAGTAGGTCGTGCCGGGGAGGTCGACCGCGACCGAGCGCTCCGGTGGCGTCGCGTCGCGAGCGCCCGGGTTGGCGCGGGAGCCGCCGTACGGGCTGCCGCCCTCGAGGTAGCAGGCCAGCCGGGCGGCCGCCATGTTGGAGCCGTAGCTGACGTACCAGACCTGGCCCGCCGTCACGGCAGCCGGACCACGCTCATCTCGCGGTCGCCGAACCGCACGCGGTCGCCGTCGCGCAGGGTGGCCGGCTTGCCGCCCATCAGCCGCTTGCTGACCCCCGCCCGGATCAGGATCGAGCCGTTGGTGGACCCGCGGTCCATGACGACCAGGGCGCCGTCGGGTACCACCTGGAACTGCGCGTGGGTCTTGGACAGGCTCATGTCGTCCGAGGGCAGTGCTACGAGCCGCTTGACCGGCTCCCCGGTTCGCGGCTCGGGGCGCCGGCCGATCAGGGTCAGACCGCGCACCTCGAACTGCTCGCCGGTGTCGAAGGACACCGCCCAGCGCGCGAGCGCCGAGCCCTCCGTCGCGCGGGGCCGGGTGAGCTCGGACGGCGGCGGCGCGGACGGCCGCGGACCCAGGACCGGAGGCGGAGGCGGGGGCGGAGGCTGGCGGCGGACCGTCGGCCGGTACGGGGACTGGGTCCGCCGGTGCCTCGCCCACCAGCGGCCAGCCGAGTCCCTGCCGCGGGGTCACGGTCGGCGCGGGTGCGGACGGCTCGGCTTCGAGCACCGGCGGAGGCGGAGGCGGGCCAGCCGGCCGGGGGCCGCGCGAGGGGATCCGGCGCGGCGGGGTCGGCGAGGCCGGGACCAGGCGCATCGCGGTCAGGTTCACGACCTGGCGGGGCGCCTCGATCTCGGGCCCCTCGACCACCGGGATCGGCCGGACGTCGACCACGACCGACCTGCCCCGCAGGTCGTGCCAGCCACGGCGCCAGCCGGTCGGGTCCATCATCGCCGTCCAGGCCAGCGCGGCCGCCCCGAACCCGACGGTCGGCAGGGTCGCTGCCCCCAAGAGGAACGTGCGCAGCAGTGCCCGCCCCACACCGATCGGCCGGGCGTCCTCGGCGGAGAGCACGCGCAGGCCGACCGCGGCCTTGCCGAGGGTGACCCCCCACCGCCCGACGACCAGCGCGGTGAGCAAGCCGCTCAGCAGCACGGTGCCGGCGATGACGGCCACACCGGCCCACAGGTCGCCGGGCTCGATCAGGAAGGTGTACGCCGCCCACGCGGCCCCGGCGTACAGCCCCCAGGTGAGCAGCCGGTCCAGGACGAAGGCGTAGAAGCGCCGGTCCGGGCTGGCCACCAGGTGCTCGGTGGTGAGCTCCTCGGTCGCGGTGGCCGCCTCGACGACGGCGTCGGTCATGGCTGGCCCACTCAGGGACTGGTGACCTGGATGGTCACGCCATCACCCAGGTCGATCAGCGCGCCGGGGATGAGCTGGACCGCGACCCCGGGCGAGAGGTCCTCGGGGCCCAGGCCGGGCTGGACGAGAACGGTGCCGTTGGTGGAGCCGAGGTCGGTCACCACCGCGGTGCCGTGGTCGGCACCCGAGCCGGGCCGGACCTCGATGTGGGTCGAGGAGATCTCCAGGTGCGGGCTCGGCACGGTGACCAGCGTCGGCTGCTCGGTGTCGTTGAACCGCCGCGCCTCCGGCGCCCGGCCGATCACGATCGCCCGGTCGACTTCCACCACGTCGCCGTTCGAGATCACCAGCCGGGCCACCGGCACGGTCACATCGGGCGCGGGCAGCTGGCCGGGGATGCCGGGCGGCTCCGCCGGGGGCGGCTCCCAGGCGCCGGTCCGGGTCAGCCCGTCGTGATCGGACTCCAGCGGCGGTGGCGGGGCCATCGACTCGGTGGGCAGCTCGGGCTCGAGTGACTGCGGCACCACCGGCGGCAGGATCGGCGGCGGGGGCGGCGGCCCGAGCGGGGCCGGTGTCCAGCCCGGCGGCTCGGGAGACCGGGCCGGCGGCTCCTCCTCCGGCTCCTCGGACTCCGTCTCGATCGGGAACTCGCGCTCGTAGGCCGGCTCCTCGACGAGCTCGTCCGGCCCTTCGTGCGCGGGCGCCTCGTCGAGCCGGGAGATGCGGAACAGCCCTCCGTCCACGACGTATGACGGCAGCTCGTCAGCGTCCTCGCGCTCGTCGAGGACGACGCTCATCTCCGTGACGTCGACGAGCGAGCGCTCCACCCAGGTGGTGGCGCTGGAGCCCTCGAGGTGCACGGTCTCGCCGTCGACCCGGAACTCGGCGCGCGCCGGCCCGCGGAGCACCACCTTGGTCTCACCCTCGCCGGTGCTGACCAGCACGAAGGCCGGGAGCTCGCGCAGCCCGCCGGAGATCAGGGCATCGAGGGTGACGTCGAAGCCGGCGCCGCCGTCGACGAGCTCCCAGAGCGCGGCCACGCGGGCCTTCTCGGTCGGCGGCAGGATCACCACAGCGCGCTCACCGACGATGCCGAACCAGTCGCCGGGCCGGTAGGAGCGGACCGGTTCGTCGGACGG
Organism: uncultured Actinomycetota bacterium; assembly: GCA_963765915.1. Taxonomy (GTDB): domain Bacteria; phylum Actinomycetota; class Actinomycetes; order Propionibacteriales; family Nocardioidaceae; genus Nocardioides. Next base: position 28,345 of record CAVXYB010000001.1, read on the forward strand.
GTCACCGGGTGCGCTCACGGCAATGCCCCCAGTTTCTGCTCGAGACTCGCCCGCTGTTGCTCGGAGTCGTAGGTCTGTTCGGGCACCAATCCCACCACATCGACCACGACCGCGGTCGCGTTGTCGTCTCCACCGGCCTCGAGGGCGGCCGCGACCAGCCGGTCGGCGGCGTCGCGCGGGTCGGGGCTCTGGGTGAGGATGGCGGCGATCGCCGGGTCGTCGACCAGTCCGCTGATGCCGTCGGTGCAGAGCAGCAGCCGTTCGGCCGACTGCACGGGGAGCACGAAGTAGTCGGCGCGTTCTCGAGCCGCGGTCCGCCCAGCGCGCGGGTGATCACGTGCCGCTCCGGATGGCCGGCCGCCTGCTCTTCGGTGATCTTGCCGGAGTCGATCAGCTCCTGGACGACGCTGTGGTCGGTGCTCACCTGTTCGAGGACGCCGTCGGCGACCCGGTAGATCCGGGAGTCGCCGAGGTTGGCCAGCAGCCAGGCGGGGGCGCCGTCGTCCTCGACCAGCAGGGCCGCCACGACCGTGGTGCCGGGCGAACGCGCGGACTGAGCCGAGCCGTCGCCCTCGGCGGCGAACTCGGTGATCCGTCGCTGGCTGGCCTCGAGGGTCGCCGCGATCACCTCGGTGCCACGCACGGGGTCGTAGCCCTCGTCGGCCAGCCGGGCGAACTCCTCGACCACGATCCGGCTGGCGACGCCGCCGTCCGCGTGCCCGCCCATGCCGTCGGCGACGACGAAGACCGGGGGTGCGACCAGGTAGGCGTCCTCGTTGGTCTCGCGCAGCAGACCCACATCGGTGGCCGCCCCGTGGTGGAGCTCGACCTGGCTCATGACTGCGGACGCCCCGGTAATCTCGACAGGATGGCCGAAGGATTCCGATCGCTCGCCGACCAGCTGCGCGGCTGGCCGGACGCACGGCTGTCCCGGCTGCTGACCGAGCGTCCCGACCTGGCCACTCCTGCACCTCACGATTCCGGCCAGCTGGCCTCGCGGGCGGCCACCCGGTCCTCGCTCCTGCGAGCGCTCGACCAGCTCACCCGGCTAGAACTCTCCGTTCTAGATGCCCTGGCGGTTGTAGGTCAAACGTCACGTCCACGCCTGGCCACGATGATCAACGCCGAGGTGCCTCAGGTCGAGGCAGCGATCGACCGGCTGGTCGACCGCGCGCTGGCGTGGGAGTCACCCAGCGGGCTGCGCCCCCTGAGCGGTGTGACCGAGGGTCTCACCGGCGGACCGGAGTCGGGTGTCAGCGGGCTGCGGCCGTCCTCCTCCCCCGAGCCGGAACCCGCGGAGGTCGCCGCGCGGCTGGATGAGCTGTCCGAACCGGCGCGGGCCATGCTCGAGCACGTGCTGGCCTCCGGGGGCGAGGCGACCACCGAGGGCGGCCGGCATACGGTGCTGCCCGAGGACGCCGCGACCCCGGCCGAAGAGCTGCTGTCACGGCGGCTGCTGGTGCCGCGCGGCACCGGCACGGTCGTGGTGCCCGGCGAGGTCGGGCTGGCCCTGCGCGGTGGCCGGACCACTGTGGAGCGCGTCGACGACATACCGGCCCTGGCCACCACCTCTCGGTCGGAGCAGCAGGTCGACGGCGTGGCGGCGGGTGCGGCGTTCGAGGCGGTACGCCGGCTGGAGCTGCTCCTGGACCTGTGGGGCGCCGAGCCGCCGGCCGCGCTGCGCAGCGGCGGCCTGGGTGTGCGCGACCTGAAGGCCTCGGCGACCGCGCTGCACCTCGACCACGCGACCCTCGCGCTGCTGGTGGAGACCGCGGCCTCGGCGGGGCTGATCGCGACCGCTGCCGACCCGGCCGGCAACCCGGTCTGGCTGCCCACCGACGCGGTGGACGCCTGGGTGCTGCGGCCGCCCGCCGAGCGCTGGGCAGGGCTGGCCCGCACCTGGCTGGCCAGCGCACGGATGCCCGGTCTGGTCGGCTCACGCGACACCGCGGGCAAGACCTGGAATGCCCTGGCTCCCGAGCTGGCCGGCGTGCACATGGCCGAGACCCGCGCGATGACCCTGGCCGCCCTCGACGGGTTGGCCGCGGGCGAGTGCCTGGCGTCGGGAACCGGCCTCCCCTCGGTCGTGGCGCTGCTGCGCTGGCAGCGGCCACGCCGCCCGCGGACCCGCGCCGACCAGGTGGCCTGGACGCTGGCCGAGGCCGCCGCCCTGGGGGTGACGGGGCTGGACGGGCTGGCCTCCTACGCCCGCGCCCTGCTGGCCGACGAGGACGAGACGGCGCAGAAGACACTGGCCGGCCTGCTGCCCGAGCCCGTCGACCACGTGCTCCTGCAGGCCGACCTCACCGCAGTCGCACCCGGGCCTCTGGAGTCGCAGCTGGCCCGGCGACTTCAACTGGTTGCCGAGGTGGAGTCGCGGGGTGGGGCGACGACCTACCGGTTCACGCCCACCTCGGTGCGTCGCGCGCTCGACTCCGGCTGGACCGCGGTCGAGCTGCACGAGTTCCTCGGGTCGGTGTCTCGGACGCCGGTGCCGCAGCCGCTGTCCTACCTCGTCGACGACACCGCCCGGACGTTCGGGTCGGTCCGGGTCGGGCACGCCGAGGCGTTCCTGCGCGCCGACGACGAGGCCGCGCTCACCGAGCTCCTGCACCACCCCAAGGCCGGCCCGCTCGGGCTGCGCCGGCTGGCTCCGACGGTGCTGGTCAGCTCGACGCCGCTCGACGTCCTGATGCCGCGGCTGCGCGAGCTCGGCGCCGCGCCGGTGGTCGAGGCCGCGGACGGCACCGTGCACGTGGTCCGGCCCGACCAGCGCCGGGCCCGGACCCCACGCGAGCACCGCGGCCGGGGCGCCGCCGCGGCCCGTCGTACCGCCGCCCTCGCCGCGGTGGTGACCGCGATCCGCTCCGGCGACCGGGCCGCGTCGTCCCGACCGGCGGAACCGGCGGCCGCGCTGTCGCCCTCCGGCTCGCTGGCCGCCCTGCGCGAGGCCGCCGAGACCGGCGCCGCGGTGCTGATCTCCTACGTCGACAACGAGGGCACCCGCAGCGAGCGCATCGTCGACCCCGTCTCGGTCGAGGGCGGCGTGCTCACCGCGCACGACCACCGCACCGACGATGTCCGGACCTTTGCGGTGCACCGGATCACGACGGTAAGGACCATTGAGGACTGAGTCCGTAGACTCGGCAGGTGGACTTCCTCCGTTACGCCGAGCGGTCAGCCGGGCTGCTCAACGCCGAGATCACCGACGTGACGGCGCTGCAGGCCCTCCTGGCCGACCGCGAGTGGCTACTCCCGCAGTGCACCGACCGGGACTGCATGTTGCTGCGCAAGTTCCAGCGCGAGCTGCGGCCGGTCTTCGAGGCGTCGGCGGCCGACGACAGCGCGGGAGTCGTCGACGGGATCAACGAGCTCATGGTCCGGCACCCGATCACCCCTCGGGTCGCCGACCACGACGAGCACGGACTGCACATGCACGTGGCCACCAAGTCCCAGTCGGTCGCCGAGCTCCTGGTCGGTGAGTCGCTGCTCGGGTTGGCCAACCTGATCTGCGACCTCGGTCCGACCCGGCTCGGCGTCTGCGACGCCTCGCCGTGCACCAACGTCTACGTCGACACCTCGCCCAACCAGTCCCGGCGCTACTGCTCCGACCGCTGCTCCTCGCGGGCCAACGTCGCGGCGTACCGCGCGCGGCAGAAGGCGGTGGCTTCGGCGTGAGCTTGGGCCTGCGTGAGTTTCACCGGGTACCCGGTGAATCTGGAGCTTCCCCGCTGAAGTTTCTGCGGGGATGCGTGAGTTTCACCGGGTACCCGGTGAAACTCCGCCGGCGAGGTCGCCGGTGACCTCCGACGGACCCCTGATCGTCCAGTCGGACAAGACGCTGCTGCTCGAGGTCGACCACGAGCGCTCGGCCGACTGCCGCAAGGCCATCGCGCCGTTCGCCGAGCTCGAGCGGTCCCCCGAGCACATCCACACCTACCGGCTCACCCCGCTCGGCCTGTGGAACGCCCGCGCCGCCGGCCACGACGCCGAGCAGGTCGTCGACACGCTGCTGGAGTACAGCCGCTACGCCGTCCCGCACGCCCTCCTCGTCGACGTCGCCGAGACGATGGCGCGCTACGGGCGGCTGCGGCTGGAGAAGCACCCGATCCACGGGCTCGTGCTGGTCTCGACCGACCGGCCGGTCCTCGAGGAGGTGCTGCGCGCCAAGAAGATCGGCGGCATGCTCGGTGCCCGCATCGACGACGACACCGTCGTGGTGCACGCCTCCGAGCGCGGCAACCTCAAGCAGGCGCTGCTCAAGCTGGGCTGGCCGGCCGAGGACTTCGCGGGGTACGTCGACGGCGAGGCGCACCCGATCTCGCTGGACTTCTCGACGTGGACGCTCCGCGACTACCAGCGCGAGGCCGCAGAGTCGTTCTGGCACGGCGGCTCCGGGGTCGTCGTACTCCCGTGCGGGGCCGGCAAGACACTCGTCGGCGCGGCCGCGATGGCGCACGCCCAGGCCACCACGCTGATCCTGGTCACCAACACCGTGTCCGCGCGGCAGTGGAAGGACGAGCTGGTCCGTCGCACCTCCCTGACCCCCGACGAGATCGGCGAGTACTCCGGCTCGGTCAAGGAGATCCGGCCGGTCACCATCGCGACGTACCAGGTGATGACCACGAAACGCGCAGGCGTCTACCGGCACCTCGAGCTCCTCGACGCGCGCGACTGGGGGCTGATCGTCTACGACGAGGTCCACCTGCTGCCGGCGCCGATCTTCCGGATGACCGCAAACCTGCAGGCCCGGCGCCGGATCGGGCTGACCGCGACGCTGGTGCGCGAGGACGGCCGCGAGGGCGACGTGTTCTCGCTGATCGGGCCGAAGCGCTACGACGCCCCCTGGAAGGACATCGAGTCGCAGGGCTGGATCGCCCCCGCCGACTGCGTCGAGGTCCGGGTCACCCTGCCCACCGACGAACGGCTCGTCTACGCCGTCGCGGAGCCGGAGGAGCGCTACCGGATCGCTTCGTGCACGTCCCAGAAGCTGTCGGTGGTGCGCGACCTCGTCGCCTCCCACGCCGGCCAGCCGACCCTCGTCATCGGGCAGTACCTCGACCAGCTCGACGAGCTCGCCCGGGAGCTCGACGCCCCGGTGATCAAGGGCGAGACGCCGGTCAAGGAGCGGCAGCGGCTCTTCGAGGCGTTCCGCAACGGTGAGGTCGGGCTGCTGGTGGTCTCGAAGGTCGCGAACTTCTCCATCGACCTGCCGTCGGCCGAGGTGGCCATCCAGGTCTCGGGCTCCTTCGGCTCGCGCCAGGAGGAGGCCCAGCGGCTCGGCCGTCTGCTCCGGCCCAAGACCGAGGGCCGGACCGCGCACTTCTACGCGATCGTCTCGCGGGACACCGTCGACGCCGACTTCGCCCAGAACCGGCAGCGGTTCCTCGCCGAGCAGGGCTATGCCTATCGGATCGTGGACGCGGAGGACCTGCCGGCCTGAGGCCTGTGGATGACCGGCGGCGCCGTGCCCTGATCTGGGCACCCTCCACCAAGGCAGATCCACGAGGAGGTGGGGCACCATGGGAACAATGACCACCGTCGAGTCGCCGGGTCGGTTCACCCGAGCCGACTTCGAGCGGTTGCCGGAGGACGCCGGTGACGGCCTCCGCTACGAGCTGCTCGACGGGGCGATTGTCGTGACGCCGGCACCGGGGTTCCGGCACCAGAAGGTCGTCGTACGGCTGCTCAGCCGGCTTGACGAGGTGGCGCCGGACGGGCTTCATGTCCTCGTCGCCCCGCTCGACGTCTACCTGCCCACCGACGACATCCTCCAACCGGATGTTCTCGTTGTGGACGAGCCTCCATCGTCGACGACAGAGTGCAAGGCGGCGTATCGGTCCTGGTCGTCGAGGTGTTCTCGCCCAGCTCCAGGCGCCGCGACGTCGGCGACAAGCTGACCGCCTACCGCGACGCCGGAGTGCCGTCGTACTGGGTGGTCGACCCGATCAACCCGAGGCTGCAGGTCTGGGAGCTGCGCGACAAGCGAGCACGTCGCCGTTGCGGACATCAGCGGCGACGAGGAGTGGACGGCAGCTCTGCCGTACGCCGTGAGCGTCCGCCCCAACGACCTCCTGCGCTGAGCCAGCACAACGCCTAGGTTCGCCCCATGAGCATGACGCCGCCAGGCCCACCGCCCGGCCCGCCACCCACCCAGCCCCCGTCCGACCAGCCACCCGCGCAGGCGCCGATGGGCTGGCTGCGGCTGATCCTGCAGGGCAGCGCGATGACCAGCAGCATGATCACGCCGGCGGTCACGATCAACGGCTACCGGGTGCCGTCGCAGTACGGCGAGAACGTGATCCCGGTGCACGCTGGACCGAACCGGATCGACGTCAGCTGCGTGTGGCTCAAGACGTACGGCGAGGCCACGCTGGAGACCACGGTGCCCGAGAACGGCCAGGTGACGGCCTACTACGCGGCCCCGATGCACCAGTGGTCGCGGGGCGCGATCGGCTACGAGAAGCAGAAGCGGCCGGGGACGATCGCGTTCAGCGTGATCATGGCCGTGATCGTCGCGATCGTGCTGCTCCTGGTGGTGGCGGCGTCGCTGTGAGCACTGGTCAGCGCCCGAGGTCGCGAAGCACCCGCTGGCTGGCCAGCCGCCCGGGCGAGCCGATCACGCAACCGCCGGGGTGGGTGCCGGAACCGCACTGGTAGTAGCCCTCGAGCGGCGTGCGGTACTGGCTCCAGCCGGGTGCCGGGCGGAAGAAGTACATCTGGGGGGCGAGGAACTCCCCGGCGAAGATGTTGCCCTCCGTCAGCCCGGTCCGCGCCTCGATGTCGACCGGCGTGACCACCTCGCGGTGCAGCACCAGGTCGCCGAAGCCCGGGAAGTGCGACTCGATGACCGCCTGCGTCTTGTCGCCGAAGGCCTCCCGCTCGGTCTCCCAGTCGCTCCCGCGCAGCTCGTAGGGCGCGTACTGCACGAAGCACGACATCACGTGCTTGCCGGGCGGCGCCATGTCGGGGTCGACGACCGACTGGATCGCCGCGTCGAGGTAGGGCCGCTCGGAGTACCAGCCGTACTTGGCCGCGTCGAACGCGCGCTCGACGTACTCGATGGTCGGCCCGATGTTCAGGAAGCCGCCGTAGTGGTCGACGGTGTCGGGCAGCGCCGGGAAGACCGGCAGCCCGTCGAGGGCGAAGTTGACCTTTGCCGAGACGCCGCGGAACTTCATGCGCTCCACGTTGTCGACCAGGTCGAGCGGCAGCTCCCGCGGGTCGACCAGCTCCAGGAACGTGCGCCGCGGGTCGAGCGCGGAGACCACCACCGGTGCGCGGAACTCGGTGCCGTCGTCGAGCGCGACGCCGACCACGCGGCCGTCGGCGGTGATGACCGACTCGACCGTCGACGACAGCCGGATCTCGGCTCCGTACGCCGACGCGGCGCGGGCCAGGACCTGGGTGAAGCCGCCGTTGCCGCCCTTGTGGAACGCCCACGAGCCGAGGTGGCCGTCGTGCTCGCCCAGCTTGTGGAACAGCAGCACGAGCCCGGAGCCGGGCGACATCGGCCCGACCTTCGAGCCGATCGCGCTCGACGAGGCGTGGTAGCCCTTGATCGCCTCGTGCTCGAAGTAGTCGTCCAGCCAGTCGGCGGCGCTCCCGGTGAGCAGCCGGACCACGTCGTGCATCACCTTCTGCTCGACGCTGCCGAGGTGGTCGAGCAGCCACTTGACGTCGACGGCGTCCTCGGGATCCTTGCCGAAGACGTTGGGCGGCGGGTTGTCGAACAGCGGCCGGACCGCCTGGCAGACGCGGTCCAGGTCGTGGTGGTAGCGCTCGTAGGCGTCGACGTCCCGGGGCGAGTGTCGCCGGATCTCCTGCAGGTTCTGCGCGTGGTCGTCGCCGAAGAGCAGGTAGTCGCCGTCTCCGGTCGGGTGGAAGGACGAGGGCATCATCAGCGGCAGGAAGCCGTGCCGCACCAGGTCGAGCTCGTGGATGATCTCCGGCCGCAGCAGGCTCAGTGCGTAGGAGAACGTCGTGAAGGAGAAGCCCGGGACGACCTCCTCGGTGATAGCGGCGCCGCCGACCACGGCCTGGCGCTCCAGGACCAGGGTGCGGAGCCCGGCCTTGGCGAGGTAGGCCGCGTGGGTGAGCCCGTTGTGGCCGCCGCCGACGACGATGGCGTCGTACTGGTTCATGCCTTCTTCCTCTCGGGGTCGAAGAACGGCATCGGCGTCGTGCTGACGCGGACCGTCGTGTTGTGGTGGGCCACGGCCAGCTCGAGGTGCAGCTCGGTGCCGGCCGCTGCGACCTCGGGCCGTACGCGCGCGATCCCGATGTGGCGCTGGAGGACCGGCGAGTAGACGAAGCTCGTGCAGTAGCCGACCTGGCCACCCTCGGCGTCGTACAGCATCGACTCGTAGGGCAGCGGGTGCTCCGACTTGGGCGGCAGCAGGCTGGCGTCGCGGTAGAGCCGGTCCCAGTCGGCCCAGTCGACGACGATGCCGGTGGTGGCCCACCGCGAGGTGCCGTCGGTGAGCTCCCGGCGGATCGCCTCGCTGCCGACGAACCGACGGGAGCCGTCGCGGACGCCACGGAGCATCCAGCCGAACCCGAGCTCCTTGGGCGTGACCCGATCCGCGTCGCTGAAGGCCAGCCGGCTGTCCTGCCACTCGACATCGATCAGCGCCAGCCCGGCCTCGATCCGGAGCGTCATGAGGGCCTCTTCGCCGAACGGCCGGATCCCGTGGCCCTGCCCGGCCTCGAGCACGGCGTCCAGCACGTCGACCGCCTGGTCCGACGGCACGGTCAGCTCGAAGCCGAGGTCGCCCGTGTATCCGGTGCGGGACAGCATCACCGCAGCCCCGGCCACCTTGGCCGGCACGTGGTCGAAGTACTTGAGAGTCTCGGCCTCGGGAGCCAGGGCGGCGAGCACCGCCCGCGACCGCGGCCCCTGTACGGCGAGCATCCCGAAGTCGTCGGTGACGTCCTCGAGCTGCACCCGCATGCGGGAGCCGAGGTCGGCGAACCACGACAGCGCCGGTCGGGCCGCGGTCAGGAGGCACTCGTTGGCGCCGTGGCGGAAGACCACACCGTCGTGCATCACGAAGCCGCGGTCGTCGCACCACGCGGTGTAGTGCGCTTGTCCGGGGCGGCAGGAGCGGATGTCGCGCGCCAGCGCGCGGGCCAGGAGCCGCTCGGTGTCCGGGCCGGAGACGAGGTACTTGTAGAGCGGCGAGGTGTCGAAGACGCCGACCGAGTTCCGCACCGCGAAGTACTCGTGCTTGGGCGCGTGGCTGTAGCGCAGCGGCGACAGCGTGCCCTGCCAGTGCGTGTAGAGGCCCTGGTCGTTGAGCTCGCTCAGCCGAGGGTGAAACGGAGTCGTGCGCACCCTCGTCAGCCTAGGGCTTACTGATTCCAGAGTCAGTAGTCCATTGCGCCTCGCTGGTTGAGGAACTCGTTCTGCGAGCGTCTCGAAACCGGTGGTTGAGCCCGGAGGAGCGCCAGCGACGACGGTGTCGAAACCGGTGGTTGAGCCCGGAGGAGCGCCAGCGACGACGGTGTCGAAACCGGTGGTTGAGCCCGGAGGAGCGCCAGCGACGACGGTGTCGAAACCGGTGGTTGAGCCCGGAGGAGCGCCAGCGACGACGGTGTCGAAACCGGTGGTTGAGCCCGGAGGAGCGCCAGCGACGACGGTGTCGAAACCGGTGGTTGAGCCCGGAGGAGCGCCAGCGACGACGGTGTCGAAACCGGTGGTTGAGCCCGGAGGAGCGCTAGCGACGACGGTGTCGAAACCTCCGCAGCGATGCCTCTGGGCGCAACCACGGTGGTTCCTTCCCAGCCTCGGCTTGCGTGGTTTCGACACGCTCGGTCGCAGAGCGACACTCGCGGCTCAACCACCGGCGGTCGCGACACTCGCGGCTCAACCACCGGCGGTCGCGACACTCGCGGCTCAACCACCGGCGGTCGCGACACTCGCGGCTCAACCACCGGCGGTCGCGACACTCGCGGCTCAACCACCGGCCGTCGCGACACTCGCGGCTCAACCACCGGCGCCGAGCTTGTCGAGGAGCCACGCGTAGACCTCGGCCTCGTAGGCCAGGTGGGCGAAGCGGCCGGACGGGCCGACGTGGGCGCCGGCTCCGGTCTCGACCCGGAACAGGCAGCGCGGCGCCCACTCCGGGTCGCTCTCCCGCAGCGCGGCGACCCACTTGGCCGGCTCCCAGACCATGACCCGCGGGTCGTTCACCGCGCCGGTGACCAGGAGGTCGGGTCGGCCGCCGGCCGGCGGCAGGTTGTCGTACGGCGAGTAGGCGGCCATCCACGAGTAGTCCCCGGGCCGGCTCGGGTCGCCCCACTCCTCCCACTCGTTGATGGTCAGCGGGATGCTGGGGTCGAACATCGTGGTGATCACGTCGACGAACGGCACCTCGGCCACGACGGCCCGCCAGCGATCGGGGCGCTGCGAGAAGACGGCGCCCTGCAGCAGCCCGCCGGCGCTGAGACCGCGGCTGGCGATCCGGGTGCCGTCCACGAGTCCGGCGCCGGCGAGCCCGTCGGCAACTGCGATGTGGTCGTCGAAGGTGTGCTGCTTGTGCTCGAGCCGGCCGTCCAGCCACCAGCGCCGGCCGCCTTCCCCTCCACCGCGCACGTGCGCATGCACGTAGACAACGCCGCGGTCGAGGAGGCTCGGGATCGCGGGGTCCCACTCCTGGTCCGGGTAGACCGCCTCGTAGGCGCCGTAGGCGTACATCACGCACGGCGCGGTCCCGTCGAGGGGAGTGGCGACGTGCCGCAGGACGGTGGCCGGGACCTCCGTGCCGTCAGGTGCCGGAAAGGTCCGCACCTCGCCGACGTACGACGACGGGTCGTGGCCGGGCGCTTCCTTGCGATGCCGTTCGGTGCGCTCCCCCGTCGCGAACGAGACGTCGGACCAGACCGGCGGCTGCAGGTACGACTCGTCCCGGACCACGATGTGGTCGGTGTCGTGCTCGAGGTTGAGCATCAGCGGCGACGACAGCGAGGAGATGCCGGAGGAGGGCAGCACCACGATCCCCTCGCCCGCGAGGTCGTCCGAGGTCAGGATCCGCAGCTGAGTGCGGCCCCGGCACCGCGACACCAGCACCACGTGGCCGGCGTAGGCGTCGGCCCGCTCCAGTCGTTCGGCCGCGTCCTCGGCGCGGACGGGAGACCAGGCCGACGCGTCCTGGTCGGCCTCGCGCGGGACCGGGCAGCGGGCCAGCCGGAACTCGGTTGCGTCGTCGTTGGTCACGACCAGCAGCTCGTCGGAGCCGTCGGCGTACCGCACGTGCTCGGCGTGGTACTCCACCCCGCGTCGGCGCCCGCCGACCGACCGGGCCGGCCCGTCGGGCTCCCGGGCGTCCACGACCCAGACCTCGCTGGTGTCCCGGTTCTGGGACCAGATCACCACCAGGTCGCCAGTGCGGGACGGATGCAGGTTCAGCTCGAACTGCTCGTCCCGCTCCTCGACCACCAGCTCATCGGTCGTCACCGGGGTGCCGGTCCGGTGCCGCCAGACCTGCCAGGGCCGGTACTTGTCGTCGTGCACCGTGTAGAAGAAGTACGCCGAGTCCGCACTCCAGGCCCCGCCGTAGTACGAGCGCGGGACCACGTCCTCGAGGTCCGCTCCGGTCCCGAGGTCGCGGAACCGCAGCTCGTAGACCTCGTCGCCCTCGAAGTCCACCGAGTACGCCAGCAGCTGTCCGTCCGGCGAGACGCACCAGAGCCCCAGGTCCACGTAGTCCGCAGCGCCCGCGAGCTCGTTCACGTCCAGCAGCAGCTGGTCCGGCTCGCCCTCGGGGGCGTCCCCGGGACGGCGTAACAACTGGATGTACTCCCTTCCTGCCGGAAGGACCGTGTAGTAGGAATAGCCATGCTGCGGCCAACTGACCGACGAGTCAGTAGCCGGGACCCTGTCGGTCAGCTCGGCACGCAGCCCTTGGATGAGGGGGGCCAGATGACTGGTCGCGGCGTTGTACCACTCCCGCTCGGCGGCGAGATGGGCCAGGACGGAGGCGTCGAGCCGGCGCATCCAGTGATAGGGGTCGGGCCGTCGCGTGCCGTGGTCGGTGTGCTCGAAGAACTCCCGGGTCGCCACCGGAGGAGCCGTCGTCATGGGCGGCACCGTACTCGTCTCGTGGCCGCCGCGGCCCTGCTCGTTCCCGCCGGCCTCGCGGGGGCTGCGCTGTCCCCGACGAGCTCGGACGCGGCGGGCGCCGACGAGAAGCTGACGTTCACGGTCGGCATCCTCAACGAGGTCGACTCGTTCAACCCGTTCCTGGGCATCGAGGCGGAGTCCTACGAGATGTGGGCCCTCACCTACGACTACATGATCACGTACTCGATGGATGACATGTCTCCCGAGCCTGGTCTGGCCGAGTCGTGGGAGACCTCGGACGACGGGCTCACCTGGACCTTCAACATCCGGGAGGGCGTGAGCTGGTCCGACGGCGAGCCGCTCACCGCCGCCGACATCGCGCACACCTACAACCGGGTCCTCGACGGTGGCCCGGAGAGCTCGAGCTGGGGGTCCTACCTCACCTCGGTGACCTCGGTCGAGGCGCCCGACGACACCCATGTCGTCCTGACGCTGGAGAAGCCGAACGCCGTCCTGCCGCTGCTGCCGATCCCGATCGTGCCCGAGCACGTCTGGGAGAGCGTCACCGAGAAGGCGGTCAAGACCTACGCGGCCGAGCCGACTGACGACCAGCCCGTCGTCGGCTCCGGCCCGTTCCGGCTGGTGGAGGGGACCGCCGGCGGCTCGACGTACCGCTTCGAGAAGAACCCCGACTACTGGCAGGGCGAGGCCCACATCGACGAGGTCGTCTTCCGGGTCTACAAGGCCGAGGACCCCATGGTGCAGGCGCTGATCAAGGGTGAGCTGGACTTCGCCGAGGGAATCACGGCCCTCCAGGTGGGCGCACTCGAGGGCGAGGAGGGCATCACCGCTCAGAACGGCGACTCCCCCGGCTTCGACGAGATCGCCCTCAACGCCGGGGCGGTCGACACCGAGACCGGCGAGCCCTTGGGCGACGGCCACGAGGCCCTCAAGGACCCGGCTTTCCGCTGGGCGCTCAACTTCGCGATCGACCGCGAGCAGATCATCGAGAAGGCCTACCAGGGCGCCGGGGACCCCGCTGACACGATCATCCCGGCGCTCTACGGCGACTACCACTGGGCCCCGCCCGAGGAGGACGCGGCCACCTTCGACCTCGAGCGGGCCGACCAGCTCCTCGAGGAGGCGGGCTATGCGCGCGCCTCCGACGGGTCGCGGTTGATGCCGGACGGCAGCGAATTCGGCGCCCTGCGCCTCTTCTCCCGCAGCGAGAGCAAGATCTCGACCACGGTCATGGACTTCTTCGCGGAGTGGCTGGGCGAGCTCGGCATCGACTCCGAGTTGAAGGTCATGGAGAGCAACAAGCTGACCAACGTCATCCTCGACGGCGAGTTCGACGCCTTCGAGTGGGGCTGGTACGTCGAGCCGGACCCGGACTCGATGCTCAGCTACATGACCTGCGACCAGCGCGGTGGCTGGTCGGACTCGTGGTACTGCAACGAGGAGTACGACGCGCTCTACGCGCAGCAGAACGGCGAGAACGACGACGCGACCCGGCAGGACCTCGTGAAGCAGATGCAGGAGATGCTCTACTACGACGCGCCGTACCTCGTGACGGCGTACAGCTCGATCGCAGAGGCCTACCGCAGCGACCGCTGGGCCTGCTTCCAGCCGCAGCCCGATCCCGGTGGGATCCTGCTCATCCAGTACGGCATCCACAACTACCTGAGCCTCCGGCCGGCGGACGAGGCCGGTGACTGCGACGGCGTCTCATCGGCGCTCGGAGCGGGACAGACCGGCGGAGGAGGCGGACCGGAGTCGGATGAGGGCAGCAGCACCGCCCTGCTCATCGGCGGCGGCGTGCTGCTGGGTGCACTGGTGCTGGGCGGCGGCGGCTGGGCGATGCGTCGCCGGTCGACCGCAGCCGACCGCGAATGACCGAGGCCGCCGGCCCCGAGACGGGGCCGGCGTCCATACGGAGCGCCGCGCCACCAGTCGCCCGGCGGCGCAGTTACGGGAGGTACGTCGCCGGCAAGCTGGCCGGGGCGGCCGGGAGCCTGGGCTTCGTCCTGGTGCTCGGGTTCTTCCTCTTCCGGGTGCTTCCGGGCGACCCGGCCCGGACGCTGGGGCGCGGCCGGTTCCGCACCGAGGAGCAGCTCGAGGAGTTCCGCTCCAACTACGGACTCGACCAGCCCCTGCCGCAGCAGTTCCTGACCTACCTGCAGAACACGCTCACCGGCGAGCTCGGCGTGTCGCTGCGCTATCGGGTCCCGGTCTCCGACCTGATCCTGGACCGGCTGTGGCCGACGCTGCTGCTGGTCGGCACCGCCACGTTCCTGGCAACGATCATCGGCGTGTATCTCGGCGTCATCAGCGCCTGGAACCGTGGAAAGGCGACGGACCGGGTCGCGACCGGGACGACGCTCACGCTCTACTCGATGCCGGAGTGGTGGCTAGGGCTGCTCCTCATTGCGGCGTTGGCGGTCGGGATGGGACCGCTGCCGGGGATCTTCCCGACGGGAGGACTGCACTCGGTCGACGCCGAGCCGGGGACAGTGGGCTATGTCGGGGACACGGCCCTGCACCTGGTGTTGCCCGTACTCACGCTGGTCCTGGTCTACCTGGCGGACTTCTCCCTGATCATGCGGTCTTCGTTGCTCGACGAGATCGGGGAGGACTACCTGACCACCGCGCGCGCGAAGGGACTGCGTGACGTGGAGGTGCGCCGCCGGCACGCGACTCGCAACGCGCTGCTGCCCACCACCACCCTGATCGCCCTGTCGATCGGCTTCGTGGTCTCCGGAGCCATCACCGTCGAGACGGTCTTCTCGATCCCCGGCCTGGGCCTGCTCGCCACCGAGGCACTGACGATCCCCGACTACTGGGTGCTGCAGGGGACGTTCCTGGTCACCTCGGCGGGCGTGATCGTGGCCAACCTCCTCGCCAACCTCGTCTACGGACTCCTCGACCCGCGGGTTCGCACGTGAGCACCGCGCCGGACACCGCCCCCGAGCGGATCACCCTCTCTCCGCGACAGGTCACCCGCCGTCGCCGGGCCATGGCCGCCCGACGCTCATGGGAGAGCTTCCGCGGCCACCGGTCGGGCCTGTTCGGCCTTGCACTGCTGACGTTCTTCGTGCTGGTGGCCCTCCTGGCGCCGCTGCTCGCCGACAGCGAGGGTCTCGAGGTCACCAAGGCCACCGGGGGCGTGCTGGAGCCACCCGGCAGCGAGTTCTGGCTCGGCACCGACGAGAACGGTCGCTCGATCGTCACGCTCCTCATCTGGGGAGCGCGGATCTCCCTGTTCGTCGGCCTGCTCGCGACGCTGATGGCGATGGTGATCGGGACGCTGGTCGGCCTGACGTCCGGATTCTTCGAGGGCTGGTCGGCGCGCGTGCTCTACCGCGTCACCGAATGGTTCCTCGTCATCCCGTTCATCCCGCTCGCGATCGTGCTCGCGACCGTCCTCGGACGGTCGCTCATCAACATCGTCATCGTCATCGGGATCACCGGGTGGGCGAGCACAGCGATGCTCATCAGGAGCCAGACCCTGTCGATCCGGGAGCGTCCGTACGTCGAGCGGGCCCGCGTCCTCGGCGCCGGGCGGTGGCACCAGATGTCGAGACACGTCCTGCCCAACGTGATGCCGATGGTCTTCGCGAACACCACGCTCACGGTGGCCCTGGCGATCCTCGCCGAGACCACGCTGAGCTTCCTCGGGCTGGGCGACCCGACCCGCATCTCCTGGGGCACGATGCTCGAAAGCGCGTTCGACGTCGGCGCGATGACCACCGGCGCGTGGTGGTACATCATTCCCCCCGGCGTCTGCGTCGTGCTCGTCGTACTGGCCTTCACGCTGGTCGGCCAGGCCCTCGAGGAGGTCTTCAACCCGAGGCTGCGAGGCCGATGAGCGCCGCCGACAGCACGACGCACGACCCGGCGACCGCGCTCCTCGACCTCCGCGGGGTGACGGTGGCCTACGAGACGGCCGAGGGCCCGCTGCCGGCGGTGCGGGGCGTGGACCTCGTGGTCCGCCGCGGCGAGGTGGTGGGACTGGCCGGCGAGTCCGGCTGCGGCAAGTCGACGCTGGTCAGCACGGTGCTCCGCCTGCAGCCGAGGGGTGCCGAGGTGGGCGGTCAGGTCCTGGTCCTCGACCAGGACGTGCAGACCATCCCGTGGGGCAAGCTGCGTGCACTCCGCTGGGCCGGGGCGTCGATCGTGTTCCAGGGCGCGCTGCACTCGCTGAACCCGGTGCAGCGGGTCGGCGCCCAGATCGCCGAGCCCATCCGGGTCCACGAGCCGGAGCTGCCACGCGAAACGGTCGACGCACGCGTCGGCGAGCTCCTCGAGCAGGTCGGGCTCGCGGCCTCGCGGCAGCGGTCGTACCCGCACCAGCTCTCCGGCGGCCAGCGGCAGCGGGTGATGATCGCGATGGCACTCGCCTGCCGCCCCCAGCTGGTCGTCGCCGACGAACCGACCACCGCGCTCGACGTGATGGTGCAGGCGCAGATCCTCGACCTGCTCGGTGACCTGGTCCGCGACCTCGGCGTCGGGCTGCTCATCATCAGCCACGACCTGTCCGTCCTCGCCGACGTGTGCGACCGGGTCGCGGTGATGTACGCCGGCCGCATCGTCGAGTCCGGCACCGCCGAGCAGGTGTTCAGCGACCCCCAGCACCCCTACACGAAGGCACTGTCCGGGGCCTTCCCCCGGATCGGCGACCCGGCCGCCCGATACGCGCCCGCCGGACTACCGGGAGACCCGCCCGACCCGCGAGAGCTGCCGCCCGGTTGCTCGTTCCAGCCGCGCTGCCCGATGGCGATCCCGGAGTGCGCCGCCGCCGAGCCGCCGCTGATCGAGGTGACGCCGGGCCGCCCGGTGGCCTGCATCCGGGTGGGCGCGTCGTGAGCACCCAGCCGATGACCCCACCGGTCGCGGACACCGGGCCGTTCCTCGAGGCACGGGACCTGAGCGTGGAGTTCGTGACCCGCAGCGGCCACGCCGCGCGGGCCCTCGACGGTGTCCACGTGTCCGTGCAGCGAGGCGAGATCCTCGCCATCGTCGGCGAGTCCGGCTCCGGGAAGACGACGCTGGCCCGCGCCCTGATCGGGCTGCAGGCGCCGACCTCGGGCGAGGTGCTCCTCGAGGGCGAACCGCTGAAGTACACCCAACGCGGGCTGCGCGCCCTGCGAGGCCGGGTCCAGATGGTGCTCCAGGACGCGGCCGGCTCGCTCAACCCGCGGCAGACCGTCTACGAGTCCGTCGCCGAAGGGATCCGGCTGCACGGCCGGGCCGCCCGAGACGCCGAGGGGCGGAGCGAGGCCGAGCTGGTCGCCGCCGCGCTCGCCGAGGCCGGTCTGCGTCCGCCCGAGCGGCTCTTCCTGCGCTATCCCCACGAGCTGTCCGGAGGCCAGAAGCAGCGGGTGCTGATCGCGGGAGCACTGGCCCTGCGGCCCGAGCTGATCCTGGCCGACGAGCCGGTCTCCTCCCTCGACGCGTCGATCCGCGGCGAGATCCTGGCCCTGCTCCTCAAGCTGCGCAGTGACCTGGGCATGGGCGTCGTCGTGGTCACCCACGACCTCGGGCTCGCGTGGAACATCGCCGATCGGATCGCGGTGATGTATCTCGGCCGGGTCGTCGAGTGCGGCACCACCGAGGAGGTGCTCGGCAAGGCTCGGCACCCCTACACCAAGGCGCTGCTGTCCGTGGTTCCAGAGATCGACTACCTCGAGCCGGTCGTGCTCACCGGCGAGATCCCGGACCCGAGCCGGATCCCCAGCGGTTGCCGGTTCCACCCCCGCTGTCCGCAGCGGACAGATGGCTCGGCCGAGCGAGCCGGGGTCGACGAGGCCTGCCGGATCGAGCCTCTTGAGGTGCTCCCCGCAACCGGCGACCACCGGGTCGCCTGCCACCTCGACGCCGTCCTCTCCGCCCAGCGGCGATAGTCCGTCACGTTTGTGTAGGTCATGGACGAGTTTCACGTACACAAACGTGACGGACTATCCCGATGAGGGCGCACGCTCTCGACAACCAAGGCCGCCGGGTGACAGGCTTCTTACTGACTCACGAATCAGTAAGGAGGCGCTTGTGACCGACGAGCTGCAGGCCGCCCTCCCTCGTGAGATGTACGTCGACGCCGAGCAGTGGCGGGTGGAGCGGGACGCCGTCCTCTTCGGCGAGTGGTACTGCGTCGGCCGTGCCGACGACCTCGGCCTGGCCGTCCCGAAGCGGGTGGTCGCGATCGACGTCGCCGGCGAGTCCGTGCTCGTCACCAGCGCCGAGGACGGCACCCTGCACGCGGCGTACAACGTCTGCCGGCACCGCGGCTCCCAGCTCTGCACGCCGGCGGAGCCGGCGCGTGACGCGTCGTCCCTGCGGTGCCCCTACCACTCCTGGACCTACGGCCTCGACGGTCGCCTGCTGCGCGCGCCGCACGCCGAGGTCGAGGACCCGGACGCCTTTCGGCTGCACCCGGTCGGTGTGGAGACCTGGCAGGGGTTCGTCTTCGTGCACCTCACGCCGGAGCGGGCCACGCCCCTGTCCGAATCGTTGACGCACGCCGACGAGGCGCTCTGCCGCTACCGCCTCGGCACCCTGGTCACCGGTCACACGCTGCGCTACGAGGTCCGGGCGAACTACAAGGTGCTGCTCGAGAACTACAACGAGTGCTACCACTGCGGCCCGGTGCACCCCGAGCTCTCCAGGCTGGTCCCCGCCTTCGCCGGCGGGGGCGTCGGCCTCGACTGGGACGGCGGCATCCCGCACCGCGAGGGCGCGTGGACCTTCACGATGTCCGGCACCACGACGCGGGCGCCACTGCCCGGGCTGAGCGACGAGGAACGGACCCGCCACAAGGGCGACCTCGTCTACCCCAACCTGATGCTCTCGGCGTCGGCCGACCACGTGGCGGCGTTCGTGCTGGACCCGATCGACGTCGACCGCACCGACATCACCTGCACGCTGCTCTTCGCGCGCGACGAGGTGGCCGCACCGGGGTTCGACCCGATGGACGCCGCCGAGCTGTGGGACCTGGTCAACCGGCAGGACTGGGCGATCTGCGAGTCGGTGCAGCGCGGGATGTCGTCGCGCGCCTACACGCACGGCTGGTTCGCGCCGATGGAGGACGACAGCCTCGACATCCGCCGCTGGCTGCTGCCTCGGCTCGAGGCCGCGGATGAGTGAGCAGGTGGACTACGTCGTGGTCGGGCTCGGCGGGCTCGGCAGCGCCGCCACGTGGGAGCTGGCCCGCCGCGGGCACCGGGTGCTCGGGCTGGAGCGGTTCGGGCTCGGCCACGCGCGTGGCGCCAGCCACGACGCCAGCCGGATCCTGCGGCAGAGCTACCACTCCCCGGAGTACGTGCGGCTCACTCAGGAGGCGTACGCCGACTGGGCCCGGCTCGAGCAGGAGTCGGGCGAGCACCTCGTGACGACGGTGGGCGGGCTCGACCTGTTCCCGCCCGATGCCGCGATCGGGTCGGTCGACTACACCCGGTCGATGGACGAGGCCGGGATCGCGTACGACGCGCTGGACGCCGACCAGGTGATGGCGCGCTGGCCGCAGTTCCGGCTGCCCGCCGGCACCCTCGCGCTGTACCAGGCCGATGCCGCGATCGTGCCGGCCGGTCGCACCACCCGGCTGTTGCACGACCTGGCCCGCCGCCAGGGGGCCGAGCTGCGCGAGCACTCCCCGGTCCTCGGGTTGGAGGACCGGGGCGAGGCCGGGATGCGGGTCACGACATCAGCAGGCGAGATCGACTGCCGCGGCGTCGTGGTCACCGCGGACGCGTGGGTCAACGACGTGGTCGGCCACCTCGGCCTGGAAATCCCGCTCGAGGTGACCCTCGAGCAGGCGACGTACTTCGCGCCGCGCAGCCCGGAGAGGTTCGCGTCGATGCCGCTGTGGATCTGGATGGACGACCCCTCCTACTACGGCTTCCCCTGCTACGGCGAGCCGACCGTCAAGGCGGCGCAGGACTGCGGCGGTCCTCCGGTGGATCCCGATGATCGGCCCAGTGACGTCGACCCGGTCCTCCTGGACCGGCTGGTCGGCCACCTCGCCGCCACGCTGCCCGGGAGCGGCGCGCCGGTGCGGTCGGTGCGGTGCCAGTACGCGCTCACGCCGGACCGCGACTTCGTCCTCGCCCCCGTGCCCGGCCACGAGCAGGTGGTGGTCGGGCTCGGCGCCGCGCACGGCTTCAAGTTCGTGCCCACGTTCGGCCGGCTGCTGGCCGACCTGGTGACGTCCGGCACGACCTCGACCGACGTCTCGACGTACCGACTCGACCGGCCGGCCCTGACCGAGCGTGACTACGCCACCCACTGGCTGGTGTGAGCGATGTCATCCGAGTGTGTCGACGTCCACACCCAGCTCCACGGCGAGCTGGGCCGCCACCCAGGCGCGCAGCTGTTCGCGGGTGACGCTGCGGTGCACGACCGCGGCGACGGACAGCCCGTCGACCAGCGCGGAGAGCCGGGCCACGCTCGCGGCCGGGTCGGGGCAGGTGAAGACGCCCGAAGCGACACCGTCGTCCACCACGCTGCGCAGGATGTCCTGCCACTGGTGGTCCAGCCGGCGCAGCACCTTGCGGATGTGCGGCTCGCGCTGGGCCAGGGCCCAGGCGTCGATCCAGAGCCGCCAACCGGTCGCCCGGCCGGTCGGCCCGTAGAGGCGCAGCACCCGACGCAGCCGGTCGAGCGGGTCGTCACCGTGGGCTGCCTTGTCGAGGCGGACCAGGTCGCGCTCCACCGCGTGCGCGAAGGCCTCGGCGACCAGGTCGTCCTTGCTGCCGAAGTGGTAGAAGACCAGCGCAGTGCTGACGCCGAGCGAGTCGGCGACGTCGGCCACCCGCGTGGCCGCGAGCCCGAGCCGGTCGAGCAGCTCGACCGTCGCCGACAGGATCTCCTCGCGGCGCACCTCCACCGACCGGCGCGCCCGCCGGGTCACCAGCGACCTTCCATGGCGCGCAGCATAGAACGGAGTCTCGCGTGATCGACGTCAGTGACCTCGCGCCCCCCGACGGGCGTGAGCTGACCCAGATGCTCCCGGCCGAGGCCTACACCTCGGACGAGGTCCTGGCCTGGGAGCGCCGGCACCTGTACGCCGGCTCCTGGACCACCCTGGGCCGTCTCGACGACCTGTTCCCGACCGACGGCGACCTCACCCAGCGCGCGGTGATGGTCGGCGACGTCGCCTGCCTGCTGGTCCGAGCTGGCGACGAGCTCAAGATGTTCGCCAACACCTGCCGGCACCGGGGGCACGAGCTGCTGCCGGAGGGTGGTACGTCGACCCGGCGCGCGGTCAGCTGCCCCTACCACGCGTGGACCTACGACCTGCGTGGGTCGCTGAAGGGTGCTCCGGGCTTCCGCGAGGTGACCTCGTTCGAGAAGGGCGAGCACGGCCTGGTCGAGCTGCCGCTGGTGAGCTGGCACGGCTTTGTCCTCGGTCACGCGGTACACCCACTCGGCGCCCCGGAGGTCCCGGCGTTCGAGCGCCACGTCGGCGCCCTGGCCGGGCTGCTGGCGCCGTACGACCTCGGTTCGCTACGCGTGGCCGACCGGCACTCGTACGAGGTCGCCGCCAACTGGAAGGTGATCGCGGAGAACTACCACGAGTGCTACCACTGCCCGCAGATCCACCCCGAGCTGTGCCAGGTGACGCCGCCCGACTCGGGCGACAACTACGACCTCCCGGGCGCGTGGATCGGCGGGGGCATGGTCCTGCGCGACGGGATGGCGTCCATGTCACTGGACGGCTCGCTGGCCGCGAGGCCGTTGCCGGGGGTGAACCCGACCGCGGTGGAGTACCTGCACCTGCTGCCGAACCTGCTCGTCTCCGCGCACCCCGACTACGTGATGACGCACCGCATGGTGCCGCTGGCCCCGGACCGGACCTGGGTCGAGTGCTCGTGGCTCACGCTGCCGGACGCGTCCGACCCTAGGCAGCCGACCGCAGCGCCGGGCGCCGTCGAGTTCTGGGACATCACGAACCGCCAGGACTGGGCCGCCTGCGAGTCGGTGCAGCGCGGACTGCAGAGCCCGCACTTCCGACCGGGGCCGTTCGCCCCGAGGGAGGACGCGGTCGCGCAGCTCGTCGAGATGATCGGCTCGGCCTACCGCTCGGGCGAGCTCTCGATGTGATCCGCGGGGTCGGCATCCTCACCGGAACCTTGGGCGACCACCCGGTCCGCCTCCATGCCACCCCCTAGCAAGCAGCGATAGTCCGTCACGTTTGGGTCAGTCAGAACGACAGTTCACCTACACAATCGTGTCGGACTACCGCCCAACGCGAAGCATGTGGATGACCGCCGACAGGGCCTGGTGTGACCGGGCAGGTTGGTCGCCGTGGGCGAACGACGACGGGTACTCCGGACGCTTGAGGCCAGACCGCATCTGGTGCTGCCCAGTCGTCGAGACTCGACGGGCCGGTTCGGGCCCACGCTCGCGGAGACCCGAGGCCCGTCGTGGCGACGGTCGAGCTGGGGCCTGTACGTCCAATCCTCCGTAGTGATGTCGGTGGAGCAGCGGATCCTCGAGGCGGCGGTCGTGGTGCCCACCAACGGTGCCGTCACCGGTTGGGCGGGGCTGCACTGGTGCGGAGCCAAGCGTTGGTTCGAGGGCCTAGCCGCTGACGGAGCCACACCCCTTCCGGTGAGTCTGGCCGTCGGAGGTGAGAACATCCGCGCTCAGGCCGGCATCGACGTCTGCGCCGAGCGGCTCGATCCGAGGGACGTCATCGTGGTCGACGAAGTCCGCGTCACGGTTGCCGTCCGTTCAGCCTGCTTCGAGATGCGGAGTGCGGCCAATCCACGAAAGGCCGCGGTCGTGCTCAGCATGGCGGCGTACTCCGATGCAGTTTCCCTCGACGAGATGGCCGAATACGCCGCTCGACACTCGGGCTGGAACGGCATCCCGCGATGCCGGGCGGCAATCCCGCTCGCGGAAGAGAACTGTTGGTCACCCATGGAGGTCGAGATGGTCCTGGCCTGGCGGCTCGACGCCGAGCTGCCCCGGCCTCTGTGCAACCGACCGGTCTTCGACCGCAGGGGCAACCACATCGGCACGCCGGACTTGCTGGACGTCGAGGCGGGCGTGGTCGGTCAGTACAACGGATCGCTGCACCTGCACGGCGCCCAGCAAGCGCGCGACGTTGACGCTGAGGAGCGCTATCGGGCGTTCGGGCTGGAGTGCTTCACGATGCTCGCAGCCCATCGGGGCGACCCGACCCGGCTGGCTGAACGCATGCATGCGGCCCGCGCTCGAGCCCGCTGGGCGGCCGAGTCGCTACGACCATGGACCGTTGAGTATCCGCCTTGGTGGACGCCTACCCACACCGTGGAACTCCGTCGCCAGCTCGACTCCGTCCAGCAGCGACGACTTCTCCGCTACCGCGCCGCCTGAGAACGGCCGAGGCAGGGATAGTCCGTCACGTATGTGTACCTGAAGGGCCAACCTGACCTACACAAACGTGACGGACTATCCCGCTAGCGGGGCAAGTGTTCGCGCCACTCCCGGTGGCCGATGTGCTCTTCGCCGTCATAGGCGTCGGCGTCGATGACGACGTCGTAGCCGTCGGGGCCGATGTCCACCCGCAGTGTGGAAACCACCCGGACGTCGACGCCCGGCCAGGTGAGCCGGAACGACGTTTCGGCGGTGGCCCACTGGTCGAAGGTGCGCCGGTCGACGCCGACCTCCCCGGCGTAGACCTCGGTGGCGGTGCCGTCGTGCGGTACGTCGGAGGTCGACTCGGAGCGGACCGTGCAGGTCGTCGTACGCCGCAGCACGTCGCGGGTGACCGTCCAGGTGACGCCGGCGGGGTCCTCGCTGGAGTGCGGCGCTCCGGGCGTGAACAGCGGTGGCTGGGAGGTGCCGTCCGGCCAGAGCGGCAGCGCCACCGAGCCGCCCTGAACGGTGAGGGTGACGGGGGCGGGCGGGGCGATGGTGTTGGGCCAGTCGCTGCCGGCGACGGAGATCCGCAGGAGATGGCCGGGGTCTGGCCGGTAGGCGCACGCGTCGAGCATCACCTCGACCTCGAACGGCTCGCCCGGCACGAGCGGCTCCGGCTCGGCTCCGTCGCGGAAGGCGAGGTCCAGCGACCCGCGGGTGATCAGCGCCGAGGTCCCGTCGGGGAAGACGTCGCAGAGCTTGACCGATAGTGACGCGGCCGGTGCATCGGCGCAGACCCGGAGCCGGACCCGCGGATGGCCCACGACCATCGGAGAGCCGGCGTCCCAGTCCCAGGTGAGCGAGTGCGCGTCGTCGTCGCGCTGGTCGCCAGACAGGCCCCACGGCAGGTGGCCGGCGCAGTCGATCCAGGCCGCGGTCCCGATGTCCGGCTCGACGACGAGGGACCGCGGACCCTCGAGGTCGTGGCGCACTTCGCCGGCCGGAGCGGGCGGCCACGGCCCGCTCACCCAGTAGCCCTCGTGCTCCTCGAGGTCTGGCTCGGGCACCGTCGACGTACGGACGAAGACATCCGCCCGGTCCTCATGGCCTTCGCCCGTGCCCCGCAGCCACCGGTCCCACCAGGCGACCATCTCCGTGTCGAGGTCGATCCTCGGCCCGGGGATCGCTGACGCCGGGTCGGCGTGCGCCCACGGCCCGGCCAGCAGCCGCCACGGCACCCCGGTCGCGCCGAGCGCCTCGACGGTGCGGAAGCTGTTGTTGCGGTAGCCGTCAGCCCACCCGGCCACGATCATCGTGGGGCACTGGATCCGGTCGTACCCGCCGCCCTCGGAGAAGAGCCGGAGCGACCCCTCGCGCCAGTAGGGGCCGTCCCGGTTCTCGCGCAGCCAGGTCAGCAGCCAGGGCTCGTTGGTGTCCCACCGCCGACGCCACTCGGCTCGCCAGTCGTGGTCCTCGTCAGCGGGCCACTCGGCCGGCACCGGAGGCAGCAGGCACATCGGCGTCATGTAGTGGCAGTAGTCGACCAGGTCCACCAGCCGCAGCGCCGAGCCGCGCCAGTGCACGTCGTCGGTCCAGCGGTCGTCGCTGGAGTAGATGGCGCAGATGGCCTTGAGCGCCGGTGGTCGCTCGGCCGCCAGCTGGAGCGAGTTGAAGCCGGAGTACGACGTGCCGAACATCCCGACGCTGCCGTCGCACCACACCTGGTCGGCGAGCCACGCGATCACGGTGGCGAGGTCGGTGCGCTCGACGAGCGGGTACTCGTCGGTCGCGTCCCCACCCGAGGACCCGGTGCCGCGCAGGTCGACCCGGCAGACGGCGTACCCGTGCTCGTCCCGCAGGGTCCGGTAGCCCGCGGAGTAGCTCGTCGAGGTGAGGTCGTCCTTGCGGTAGGGCAACGCCTCGAGCAGGCAGGGCTGCGGGTCGGCCGCATCTGGGAGGTAGAGCGAGGCGGCCAGCTCGACGCCGTCCGCCATCGGGATGCGGACCGAGCGCTCAGTCCCCGGCACGACGCGCTTCGCTCACCAGCCGGGTGACGAGATCGGGGTCGAGCCCCTCGCTGGTGTTGCCGTCGCGGCCCACAGTGGTCGGCGACATCAGCAGCGAGTTGAGCACCGACTCCTCGGCGGCGTCGACGATCGCCTCGAAGAGGTCGTCGAGCGCGCGGCCGCCGAGCCGACGGCCGTCGTCGAGGACGGTGCCGTCGCGGTCGGTACGCGCGGTGGTGCTGACAGCCATGAAGATCTCGCCGCTGCCGTGGTGCGCGGTGGAGCCGGTCCGGGCCAGGCCCAGACCGATCCGGCGGGCCAGCCGTTGGCACCCGGCCGGGTCGACCGGCGCGTCGGTCACGACCACGCCGATGCAGGAGCCGGCCGGCTTCTCGGGACCAGTCTCCTCCGGTAGCTGCCGACCGACGTGGACGCCGTCGACGGTGAGCCGGGCGCGCTCCCCGAAGTTGGTCATCAGCAACACCGCGACCATGTGGCCGCCCGGCGTGACCCGCGACGACGTGCCGATGCCGCCCTTGAAGCCGAGGCACGACATCCCTGTTCCGCCGCCAACCGAACCCTCGTCCGGAGGCGTCGACGAGCCGCGCGAGGCGTAGGCCGCCTCGTGAGCCGCGCGCACGTCATCTGAGGTCACCCACATCCGCCGCACGTCGTTGAGGAAGGAGTCATCGCACTCGGCCACCACCGGGACGCAGATGTCGTCGGCGACCTCCGGGTGCCGCTCCAGCTCGAGCTGGAAGGCGAAGTCGTAGACGCGGCCGAGCTGTGTGGTCGAGGTCAGCCAGGCCGGCGTCTCGAGGAAACCAGACTCCTGGAGGGTCAGGAAGCCGGTGACGTCGCCGAGCCCGTTCAGCACCGCGCCGCCGGCCATCACCGGCCTCGGGTAGGCGTCGTCGGCTAGCAGGAGGCAGGTCACGCCGGTGCACGCCGTCTCCCGGGTGACCGTTGCGTGCCCTAGTCCGACGCCCGCGACGTCCAGCACCGAGTTGGTGGGGCCGGTGGGCAGCGTGCCGATCGCGATGCCGAGGTCGCGCGCGCGGGGCATGGCGCCATCCTGCCCGAGGCGGTGGTTGTGTGGATACTGAGTCATGAGTCAGTACGCCGTGCCCGTCGTCTGGTCGCCCGAGACCCGTCGCCACGACCCGCGGCACGAGGTCTGGGTCGGTGTGCCGACCGAGGGCACCGAGCGTGCGGAACGGGTGGACGCGATTCTCAACGCGCTGCGCGACCGAGGTCACCAGCTCGTCGAGGCGACACCACAGCCGGACGACGCGCTGCTGGCCGTCCACGACGTCGAGCTGGTCGACTACCTGCGGACGGCGGCCGCGCGCTGGGCGGACGGCCCCTACCGCGACCTGGTGGGCCAGGAGCGGGTGGTGCCGTACCTGTTCCCGACTCCCGCGATGACCGCCGGCCTCCCCGCGCGACCCGCGGTGGCGATCCACGCCGACGCCGGCCGATTCGCCTACGACACGATGACGTTGGTCGGCCCCGGAACCTGGGAGGCCGCCCGGTCCGCGGCTGACTGTGCCGTGCAGGCCGCCCAGCTGGTGTCCAAGGGAGCGGGGCTCGCGTATGCGCTCTGCCGCCCGCCCGGTCACCACGCAACGCGAACCGGCTTCGGCGGCTCCTGCTACCTCAACAACGCGGCGGTCGCAGCCGCAGTGCTGCGCCACCACGGAGGACTGAAGGTCGGCATCGTCGACCTCGACGCCCACCACGGCAACGGCACCGCGGCCATCTTCTACAGCCGCGCGGACGTGTTGTACGGCTCAGTGCACGTCGACCCGGCCGCCGGCTGGTTCCCGCACGTCGTGGGGTACGCCGACGAGACCGGCACCGGTCCGGGTGTCGGTGCCACCCGCAACCTGCCGCTCCCCGAGGGCACCGGCGACGAACCGTGGCTGGTCGCGGTGGCCGAGCTGGCCGACTGGGTGACCGCGGCCGGCTGCGACCACCTGGTCGTCTCGCTCGGGGTCGACGCGGCCGCCGCCGACCCGGAGAGCCCGCTGCAGGTCACCGAACACGGCTACCGCGAGGCCGGCCGGCTGCTGGGGAAGACCGGACTGCCAGCGGTGGCCGTGCAGGAGGGCGGCTACCACCTGGCGACCCTCGGCGCCCTGGTCGCGGCGTACCTGGCGGGGCACGCCGAGGGCGCGTCCTAGGGCATGCCGGGCACGGGCAGGAGCTCGAGAACCTCGATGGACGCGCCGTCCATCATCAGGTGCGGGTGGCCCTCGAGCAGTCCCTTCAGTGCGTCGGCGGACTCCGCCTCCATGATCGAGTAGCCGCCGACGAAGCCGGACCCGGCCGGACCGTCGCCGACGGTCGCGACCTGCTGGGTGGGCGATCCGAGGTCCGCGATGGCCGAGCCGGCGCTGCCCGCCCAGGTCATCCACGCGTCCATGCCGGCCTGCGCCTGCTCCGGCGTGGCGTTCGCCATCTGGTCCTCCGCAGAGACGGTCGAGCGGTAGAGCAGCAAGTACTTAGTCATCAGAATCCCTCCACAGGCGTGTTCCGAGATCTATTTTGATTGTTGTCAAAATACTCACACCATCGGGAGCGCTGCAAGGATGCGTCGATGAAGAGCGGTCGACCGGGGGACGACCTCCAGGCCACCATCGACGCGCTGTCCTCCCCCGTGCGACGCGAGATCCTGTGGATGCTGTGGGACGCCGAGCTGCCCGCCGGCGAGATCGCGGCCGGCCTGCTCGTCACCGCCGGGACCGTCTCCACCCACCTCGCCGCACTGCGCCGGGCCGGGCTGGTCTCGATGCGGGCCGAGGGCAACTTCCGTCACTACCGGATCGAGCGGGAGGCGATGGAGGCCGCGCTCCCGCTGCTGGCCAGCTCCGACGAGAAGTGGCTCACCGCCGACGACCTCCCCGAACGCGCCCTCGCCACCGCGTCGCTGGAGCAGTGGGTCACCGTCAGCACCGAGGTGGGGCTCGACCGGGACGCGTCGTACGACGCGTTCACCGACGGCGCGACGTACTCCGCCTGGCTGGGCGTGCCGGTCACGATCGAGGACGGCCGGTTCAGCACCGAGATGGAGTGGGGCACGCGGGTGCGCGGCCGCTACGAGGTGCTCGCGCCACCCGAGCTGATCGCCCTGCGCTGGGACTTCGAGGACAACGTCACCCCGGTGCCCGGCCGCCAGACTGTCGCCTACATGCGCTTCGTCGCGCACGGCGACGGTTGCCGGGTCGAGGTGCACCAGTGCGCGGCAGACGCCGAGCAGGCCGAGTTCCTCACCGCGGCGTGGTCGATGGTGCTGGGCCGGTTCAAGGAGTACGCCGACCTCGACCGGCGTCCGCCGCGCGCGAAACGACCCAAGCGCCGAGGCTGAGACTCAGCCGGGAACGACCACGTCGTCGTCGACCGCGAGGATCTCGTTCTTCAGCGACCGGTCGCGATCACCCTCGAGCGCCTCGAGGCGTACGACGACGCCAGTCCGGACGTCCAGGGCGACGTCGTACGCCAGCCCCTGTGCATACCCGCCCAGCAGGAGGTCGCAGCAGTCCGGGCACCTCGCTTCGTAGCCCTCCGTGGCCCGCACCGTCGCCCGCCAGGCCTCGCGTCCCGCGAGCTCGTCCTGACGCAGGTCGGTCACGGTCACGTCGTGACTCAACTCCTGGGGATCCAGCATCGCGACCCAGTCGTAGCCGGCGCCCGGCCACATCGGGTCGTCGAATGCGTTGTGGCTCGCCGCCCACGGGCGCGCCGCGACCAGTCC
Source organism: uncultured Actinomycetota bacterium (assembly GCA_963765915.1). GTDB lineage: Bacteria > Actinomycetota > Actinomycetes > Propionibacteriales > Nocardioidaceae > Nocardioides. Next base: position 57,512 of record CAVXYB010000001.1, read on the forward strand.
ATCGGGGCGGTACGTCGGCGGCGCGCCAGCAACCGCAAGGCGTCCTTCTTCGGTCACGTGATCGCGGCCGTGGTCGCGCACCAGCTGCCACCCCGGGCGGACCACCCAGGCCTCGACGTCCCAGTGCTCGCCCGTGGCCAGGAAGTGCAGGGAGCGCCACCGCCACGGCGAGCTGCGCGCCAAGGCGTGGAAGGCGTCCACGGTCAGGTTCATCGGGCCGGCGGGGCCGTGCTCTCGCGGACGACGAGCTCGGCGGGCAGGACCACCCGCTCCGGTGGCGCACTGTCCGGGTCGTTGATCGCCCGCACCAGCGCGGCGACGGCGAGCTGGCCCTTGGCCCGGACGTCCTGACGGATCGTGGTCAGCGGCGGCCGGCTGGTGGCCGCCACGCGGCTGTCGTCGTACCCGACGACGGAGAGGTCCTCGGGCACCCGCAGCCCGAGGTCGGCGGCGGCACGCAGCACCTCGACGGCGAAGGCGTCCGACACGCACAGCAGCCCGGTGGGCCGGTCCGGGCGGTCGAGCAGGTCGCGCGCGGCGGCGTACGACGGCTCGGAGGCCAGATAGACGCCCTGGCTCACCAGGGGCTCGATGCCCAGCGGGTCGAGGACGTCGTGCCAGCCATTCATGCGGTCGTGCGCGGGCACCAGGCCGGCGTTGCGGTCCTCCTCGGCCTCGTAGGGCAGCGTGAGGATGCCGACCCGCCGGTGGCCGAGGTCGACGAGGTGCTGGGCTCCCAGCCGGGCGCCGGTGCGGTCGTCGACGTTGATGCTGGGCAGCCCGTCGATCGGGCGCTGGTCGACGGTCACTATCGGGAGCCCACGACGGCGCGCCCACTCGAGCTGGCGCCCGGGCGAGCCACAGACGTAGACGAGCAGCCCGTCCATCGCGACGTCGCCCTCGACGACGCCGTCGGTCTCCGTCGGCGCGAGCAGGGTCGCCGCCATGCCGTGGTCGGCGAGCCGGTCGGACACTGCGGCGATGAACTCCCCGGCCAGTGCGTCACCGATGACCACGCTCAGCCGGTCGGTGAGCAGCAGCCCGATCGACCCGGTGCGGCCGCGCGCCAGGGCGCGCGCCGCCGGGTCGGGACCGCTGTAGCCGAGCTCCTCGGCGGCGCGCAGGATCTTCTCCCGCAGCGCCGCCGACAGCTGGTCGGGACGCGAGAAGGCGTTGGACACCGTCATCCGGCTCACGCCGACCTGGTCCGCGATCGACTGCAGGGTCACCCTCGCCATCGAGGCCATTGTCGGGCCCGTCGACTACTACGCGCACATCCCGGGGCCGGCCCCGACCGTCGTACGCCGGCGCGGGGCGGGCTCGACGGCCCGGGCCACGGCGTGCAGGCCGGCTGCCAGCGCCAGACGGGCGCCACCCAGCGGGTGCCGGCGCGGCCGCTCGGGGACGACCGGCGCGTCAGGAAGCGCGCTGCGGCCGAGGTCGTCGTAGGCCTGGGCGGTAGTGATCGGGATCGGGTACATCGTGGTCTCCTCTCGTGTTCTTTACCGATACAGTACCAGCAGATCTCTTTACCGGTCAAGTAACGCTCCATCCCACCGGAGAGACACTGTTTCGGAGCGGCCGTTCCCCGCTCCTACCCTTGAGCCGTGAAGGTCCTGCTCCTCGAGAACATCCATCCGGTCGCCGTCGAGACGCTCGAGGCGCGCGGCCACGAGGTGGACCTCCGCGCCGGCTCGCTCTCCGAGGACGAGCTCGTCGAGGTGTTGTCGGGCGGCGTCGAGCTGCTCGGGATCCGCTCCAACACCCACATCACCCAGGGCGTCCTCGAGGCGGCCCCGGACCTGCTGGCGATCGGCTGCTTCTGCATCGGCACCAACCAGGTCGACCTGGTGACCGCTGCCGAGCGCGGCGTGGCGGTCTTCAACGCGCCGTACTCCAACACCCGGAGCGTCGTCGAGCTGGTGATCGGCGACATCATCGCGCTGGCCCGCCGGCTGCCCGAGAAGACCCAGCGGATGCACGACGGCGTGTGGGACAAGTCGGCCAAGGGCAGCCACGAGATCCGGGGCCGCACCCTTGGCATCGTCGGCTACGGCAACATCGGCACCCAGCTGTCCAACTTGGCCGAGGCGATGGGCATGCGGGTGATCTTCTTCGACACCGCAGACCGGCTCGCGCACGGCAACGCACGCCGGATGCCGACGCTCGACGCGCTGCTCGAGCAGGCCGACGTGGTCAGCCTCCACGTCGACGGTCGCCCCGGGAACGCCGGGCTCTTCGGCGCCGACCAGTTCGCCCGGATGAAGCCGCGCTCGATGTTCATCAACGCCTCGCGCGGCATGGTCGTCGACGACGTCGCGCTGCGCGCGCACATCGAGTCCGGCCACCTCGCCGGCGCCGCGCTCGACGTGTTCCCGGTCGAGCCCAAGGCCCAGGGCGACACCTTCGAGTCGGTGCTGCGCGGCCTCGACAACGTGATCCTGACCCCCCACGTCGGCGGGTCCACCCAGGAGGCGCAGGAGGAGATCGGCTGGTTCGTGGCCGGCAAGCTGGCCACCTTCGTCGCCGAGGGCAGCACCGCGCTCTCGGTCGACCTGCCGGCCGTCCAGCCGCCGCCGCTCACCGAGGGCGTCCGGCTCGGCTACCTGCACGTCAACGTGCCCGGCGTGCTCGCCGAGGTGAACGCCTACCTCGCCGAGCAGGGCGCCAACGTCGTGGGCCAGTACCTCGCCACCCGCGGTGAGCAGGGGTACGTCGTCACCGACGCGACAGACACGATCTCGGACGCTGCCCTCGACAAGCTGCGCTCGTCGGCGCAGACGATCTGGCTGCGCACGTACACCGGAACCTAGGACGGCTCGGGTGCCGGCAGCGGCGGGCACTCCTTGTCCGCCCGGTTGCCGGGCTTGCGGTGCGGCAGCGACCCGTCCTCCAGCAGGTTGGCGATCGCGCTGTCGGTGCACCCGATGCCGTGCAGCCCGACGGCGTGCGAGGTGCCGCCGACACCGGCCACGAGTGCCGCACTCGGGAACTCGGCCCGCGCTGCGAGCGCGCCAGCGAAGGGCGTGGCGCCGTCGAGAGTCTCGTTCAGCATCAGCACCGGCGCCGTGAGGCCGGCGCCTGTCACGAGCACGCGCGACTGGGCGGGGGCCGGCCAGGTGCGGCACGGCGCGTAGTACCAGGTGTTCGGCCAGGTGTAGAACGGCGCCCGCGCGTGCAGCCGCCGAGCGTCCTGCTTCCACGTCGACCACCGCACCGGCCAGGGCGCGTCGGTGCACAGCGTGGCCAGCCCCATGGCGTGGCTGTTGTCGGCGCCGGGGCCCGCTGGGTAGCTGCTCCGGTAGAGCTGCTTGATCCCGGCTGCGCGGCCGTGCCGGGCCAGCTCCGAGAGCGCAGCGGCGATGTCGACCCAGCCGTCGTTGTAGAAGCCCGCCAGCTCGAGTGCGTCGCCCAGCTCGGCCGGGTCGACCTTGCCCTCCGCGGGGTGCCTGGTGAGGCTCCGCTGGAGGCGCAGGTAGGTGCGGCGGACCGCGGCCTGGTCACGCCCGAGGTGGAACAGTGCGTCGTGCCGCCCGACCCAGGCGAAGAACCGCGAGATCGTCGACTCGAGGCCGCGATCCTGGTCGAGGAAGGCCCGGTAGAAGGCCCGATCGGGGTCCACCACCCCGTCCAGGACCATCGCCTGGATCCGATCCGGGTGCAACGTCGCATACACCTGGGCGAGGTAGGTGCCGTACGACGCGCCGTAGAAGGTGATCCGCTCGGCACCGATCGCCGCGCGCAGGGTCTCGAAGTCGGCCACCGTGTCGGTGGTCCGGACGTGGCCCAGCAGCTGCGCCGCCGCGGCGGCCCCGCAGTCGGCGGCGTACTGCTCCGTGGTCCGGCGCCAGTAGCGCATGAGCTTCGCTGACGAGGGCTCGTAGGCCGGGCGATCCCACCCGAAGTAGTCGTCGTCGCCGGTGAGTGACGGGACGCTGGCGCCGACGCCGCGTGGGTCGACCCCGTACCAGTCGTAGGTGAGGCCGGCGCCGCGCGGCACGAACTGCCCAGCGACCGCGAGCCAGGTGCCGGAGCCACCGGGACCACCCGGGTTGGTGAACACCACGCCGCGGTACGGCGACTTCGTGTGCAGGATGCGGGACACGGCGAGCTGGATGGTCGGGCCGGTCGGGTCGGCGTGGTCCAGCGGGACCGTGACCATCGCGCACTCGCCCCCGAACCTGGTCAGGATCCGCTCGCGGCACGGTCCCCAGACGATCGGCGCCGCCGCCCACGCGTGCGTGGCTGGCTGCGGTGCTCGCGACCGCCGAGGTGGCCGGGGGTGTCCCGGCGCTGACATGGCCGAAGCCGCAAGCAGGCTGGTGAGTGCTGCCGGCACTCTGCTGGTACGCATCGCGCGGCCCCCTCCGACGAAGGTCTCTGCTTCGTTGAGGCTGCCACCGGTGCGGCGCCGAGAACACGTGGCTGGCCCTGACATCGCGACCGGGTTCACCCCGACACAGGCCTCGTGGTGACGACCCAGGACACCGACCTGTCCGCCAGCTCGTTGGCTCAGAGCGCCAGTCCGGCCACGCCGAGGCCGGCGATCAGCAGGCCTCCCGCGCGTTGCACGATCCGCCCACGGGTTCCGGTCAACCGGCCCCGGGTGGCGGTGACACAGAGCAGGTTCCAGACCATCGCGACCGTCGCCCAGAGCGTGCCGAGGGCGATGGTGCTGGTGAGCGTCGCCTCCGCGACGGCGTACTGAGGGAGCAGAGAGACCGCCATCAACGGCGTGCGCGGGTTGGCCAGGCAGACCGCGAGCCCGGTCGCGAACCCGCGGGAGGACCGCTCCGCGACCGGCGCCGTACGTCGCGGCACGAAGGCCCAGAGCCCCATCGCGACCATCGCGAGCGACCCGGCCACGCCGACCGTCTCGAGGCCGCCGGGCACCGACGCCACCAGCCCGCCGACGCCGAGTGCCACCGCCGCCGACCAGGCGACAATGCCGGCGCTCGCGCCGAGCGCGGTGACGCCGGCGGCGCCCGCGCCGACCTCGGCGGCGGTCCGCAGGACCAGGAGGTTGTTGGCGCCGGGCACCAGGCAGAGCATGGTGACGACCGGCAGGAACGAGAGGATCTGGCTCAGCACCACTCCAGAGTGGCCTCCGACGCTCATCGAGAGAACTCAATCCTCTGGACAGGAGTATTAGTATTTCTGCATGCCGGTCGATCCGTCCCAGCTGCGCATGCTCGCGCTGGTCGAGGCGCACGGCTCGATGGCCGGCGCCGCCGCCGAGCTCGGGCTCACGCCGGGAGCACTGACCGGTCAGGTCTCCAAGGCCGAACAAGACTGGGGCGTGCCGCTGGTTCACCGCGGCCCACGCGGCGCCCGGCTCACCGAGGCCGGGGTCGCACTGGCCCGGCACGGCGACGCGATCGACGAGGCCTGCCGGCTCGCCGGGCTCGAGCTGGAGACCACCCGCGCGGACGCGCGGCCACGGCTGCGGATCGGCTCCTTCATCTCGGTCGCAACCCGGGTGCTCCCCGAGGCGATGACCGCACTGCGCCACCGCCGCCCTCAGAGCGACCTGACGATCCTCGAGGGCACCAGCCGGGACCTGACCCGGCGGGTGGCCGAGGGCGATCTCGACCTGGGGGTGGTCGGGACCTACGACGAGCAGGTTCCCGAACTTCCGGGCTGGTTGACCGCGACGCGGCTGCTCACCGATCCGATGGTGGTCTGCCTGCCCGAGGAGCACCGGCTCGCGCGCCGCGGCGTGGAGCGAGTGCGCCTGGCCCAGCTCCGCGGCGAGCCGTGGGTGGCGATCAAGGCCGGCGAAGCCGCCCGCGAGCAGTTCGACCGCGTGTCCCGAGAGCACGAGCTCGCGCCGCGGGTGCAGTTCCAGACCGAGTCCTACGACGTCGCGCAGGCGATGGTCGGCACCGGCCTGGGCGTCGCGGTGCTGGCCCGGCTCGCCACCAGACCGACGCCCGGCGCGGTGCACCGCGAGCTGGAGCGGCCGCGCCTGCACCGCCGGCTCTGGGCGGTGCACGCCAAGGACACCCGGCTCACCCCGCTGGTCGACGAGCTCGTCGAGCTGTTGCGCGAGGTCTGCGGCGAGCTCCACGACGAGTGGCAGCAGACGCGAGTCTCGTAGGCTCGGCGGCATGTCATCGGTCGTCCCGGACCTGCGCGGACGGCTCGGCCATGCGTTGTTTCTCCGCGTCGCGGGGCCGGACGGGCCCAGGCACCGCGACCGGATCCACTTCCGCGAGGGCCCGCGCTGGTTTGCGTCCGACAGCGCGATCGCGCGCGTCCACGGTGACGCGTCGATGTTCGTCGGCGGGCTGCGGGCGCTGCTGCTGCAGACCCTGCACCCGGCCGCGATGCGCGCGGTCTCCGAGCACTCCGGGTTCCGCGGCGACATGTGGGGCCGCCTGCACCGGACGAGCCGGTTCCTCGCGGTGACGACGTTCGGCGTCGACGACGACGCCCAGCGCGCCGTCGACGCGGTCCGGGCGATCCACGAGCGGGTCACCGGGGTGCTGCCGGACGGGACGCCGTACGCCGCCTCCGACCCGCACCTGCTGATGTGGGTGCACGTTGCCGAGGCGGACAGCTTCCTTCGCGCTCACCAGGTGTACGGGCGCCGCCCGCTCGACCAGGCGGGCCGCGACGAGTACGTCGCCCAGATGGCCGAGGTAGGGCGCCGGCTGGGCGTCATCGACCCACCCACCACCGAGGCAGGGCTGGCCGAGGTGCTGGCGTCGTACCGCACTGAACTACGCGGCACGCCCGAGGCGCGGGAGGCGGTCCGCTACGTGCTGCTGAGGCCGCCGCTGCCGCTGGCCGCCCGTGCGCCGTACGCCGTGCTCGCCGCGGCCGCAGTCGCGATGATGCCGGCCTGGACCCGGCTGCCGCTGCGGCTCCCGTGGCTCCCCGTCTCCGAGCGCACGGTGGTGCCGGTGCTCGGCGGGCTGGCCACCGGGGCGATCCGGTGGGCACTCACCGCGCCTTCCGAGCCTCGGGCCGAGCTCCAGCGAGGAGATTGAGGGTCCCGGCTCAGGACACCGTCATGTCGGCGTCGCCCCAGTAGGCCTTCATCGACGTGATCCGACCCTCGTCGTCGAAGGTCATCACGTCGATCGGTGCCAATGTGTAGGTCTTGTCGCCGGCCTTGGTGTCGAACTCGAACAGGAACGCCGCCTCCCCGCCGGCGATCCGTGCGGTGATGACCCGTCCGACCTGCTCGAGCCCCTCGAGCCCGGAGTAGAACTCCCGGATCGCCTCGCGGGTGCTCCGGACCTCGGTCCCGACCGGGTCCTCGACGGTGGCCCCGTCGGCGAACAGCGCGAGAACCTCGTCGGTGGTCCCTCCCGCGACCGTGGCGACGTACTGCTCGATCACCTCGCGGATCTTCTCCGGACTGGCGGGCATCTTCGGGTCTCCTCGGTGCTAGAACACGTTCTCGTTGTTGTAGGGCAGCAACGTAGCCTGTTGGATGGGCGCGATGGACCTCGGTGACAGATGGCCCCTTCCCGACTGCCCCGGCGTCCGGGACGAGCTGGTGGCGGCGTACGCACACCCGAGCCGCGGCTACCACGACACCCGCCACCTCAGCGAGGTCCTCGACCGGCTCGACGAGCTCTCCAGCAACGGAGCGGCGTACGACGCGACGCCCGTGCTGCTGGCCGCGTGGTTCCACGACGCGGTCTACGACGGGGAGCGCGACGCCGAGGAGCGCTCCGCGGCCTGGGCCGAGGACGCGCTGGCCGCGGCCGCGCCGGCCCCCGTCGTTGTCGAGGTGGCTCGGCTGGTGCGGCTCACCGAGACGCACTCTCCCGACGACGGCGACGCCAACGGGTGCGCACTCTCCGACGCCGACCTCGGCATCCTGGCCGCGCCCCGCGAGCGCTACGACGAGTACGTCGCCGCGGTGCGCCGCGAGTACGGCCACCTGCCCGACGACGTCTTCTCCGCCGGCCGGGCCGACGTGCTGCACGCCCTGGCCGACAAGCCGCAGCTGTTCCACACGGCGTACGCGCGGGAGCGGTGGGAGCACGCCGCCCGCGCGAATCTCGAGCGGGAGCTGGGCACGCTGGACGGTGAGGGAGTTTCACCGGCCGGCCGGTGAAACTCATGCCTGGCCGATGAACCTTCGTACGCCAGGCTCCAGTTTCACCGGCCGGCCGGTGAAACTTGTCAACTAGCGGGGCCGCAGTGACGCAGGCTTCCGCCGCCGCAGGCCCGCCTTGACCAGGCGGACCACCAGCTCGCGCGACGTCACCGGCTCGACGCCGAGGGCCACCACCTGGTCGTACCACTCCGACGGCACGTCGTAGTGGTCCCGGTCGAAGCCGCGCTCCGGAATGCCGAGCTCGCGGGCGAAGGCGTGCAGCTCGTCGAAGGACTCGTCGCTGGCCAGGTGCGACCACATCCGGCCGCGGGAGGGGACCGCGGGCGGGTCGATCATCAATGACATCAGATCCGCTCCATCGAGTCGTCGAGGAGCAGCCGCCACGACCTGGTCAGGGCCGCGTCGACGTAGGCCTTGCGACTGCCGCCCGGGCGCACCTGCCGGCCGACGTGGAAGGCGCGGACCCCGGTGCGGACCAGCCACGGCACGTGCTCGGCGAGCAGCCCTCCCCCGGGCATCAGCAGCGCCGCGATCGCCGGGTCGGACTCCGCGGTGGCGAGCAGCTCGTCGTACCCCTCCGACATGCCGCGCGGCGAGCCCGCCGACCGCACGTGGACCAGGCCGGGCAGCCCGAGGAGCGTCCGCCACGCCCGGCGCGGTTCGAGCGTCGCGTCGACGGCACGGTGGAAGGTCCACGGCACGTTCGGCAGTGCCGAGGTCAGGTGGGTGCACACGGGTACGTCGACCTCGAGCTCGGCATCCAGGAAGCCGAACGCCACTCCCGACGCCCCGCAGCCGAGGAAGTCCCCGGCCAGCCCGACCAGTCGGGTCAGCTCGCCGCCCGTCGTCGTCCACGAGTCGTTCAGCCGGAGCAGCACGAAGACCGACAGGTCGGTCTCCCGGCAGATCGCCGAGACCACCGCCGGCTCGGGCGACAGGGTGCCGGTCGCCGCTGCCGTGCCGACGACGTGCAGCCGGTCAGCGCCGCCCTCCTGGGCCCCGGCGACGTCGCGCTCGTGCGCGACGGTGACCTCGAGCAAGACCCCCACGGTCGAAGCCTAGAGCGGAGGGCTCACCACTGCCGACACACAATGGACAGGGTGGACACTGTGCCGTTGTTCGACGCGAGAGCCCGCGTGCTCGCCGACCTCCAGGCCCGCGAGCACGCGACCCCCCAGGCGGTCTCGATCCTCGAGGACGCGGTGTCCGCCCGGGAGTGGTGGGCCGACCAGTGGCCCGATGGCCAGGTGTACGTCGCGGGGTTGGTCGCCCAGGACGTCCAGGACGAACTCTTCGAGTCGACCGGCCGGTGGCCGCTCTGCCTCGGTTGCCCGGGGCCGGAGCACTCGCTCTACATCCAGCCCGACCTCGGCGGACCGGACCCGGTGTGGGTCTGCGGCGTGTCAGGCGACGTCGTGGCGCCGCTCGGCGGGCTCGGCGACTAGAAGCTCGCTCGCGCACCGGTGGTTGAGGAGGGCGCTATGCGCCCGTCTCGAAACTAGGCGAACCGGGGCTGGGACCTCAGCTGCCCATCCATGCGCACCGTCGGTAATGCCCGTCACGTCGCGCTTCCGGGCTCGCCTTGGGTGCGAGGTGCGGTGACACGGCGCTTCCGCCGACGCGGGCCTTCGGCGCGGGCAGCGGAACCGCCGGGTCACCGTTGCGTGCCTTCGGCCCGCTAGTAGTCCTGCCCGATCTGCACCCAGAGGGTGAAGCGGTCGGCACGGAAGACGCTCCGCGACACCTCGACGACCTTGTCGCCGTTGAGGGCCCGGCGGGAGTGTCGCAGCACGGCCGCGCCGGGCTCGACCTCCAGGTGGGCGGCTTCGTCGGCCTGACAGACGTCGGCGTTGATGGAGTCCTCGGCCCAGGTCGGGCGCAGCGCCCGCTGGTCCAGGGCTTCGTAGAGGCTGGTCGGCATGCCGCTCTGCAGGAACCCGGGCAGCAGCACCTCGTTGAGGTAGGCGTCCTCGATGCACATCGGCAGGCTGTCGGCGCGCCGCAGCCGCTTCCAGTGGATGACCGGGTCGCCCTCGGTGATGTTGAGCGCGCGAGCCACGCCGGGGCCGGCCTGCTCGCGGCGCGCCAGCAGGGTGACCGACTCGGCCAGCATCCCGCGACGTGCCATCTCCTCGGTGTAGCTCGTGATCGTGCTGGCGGTACGCCGGGGCCGCGCCACGAAGGTGCCCTTGCCCGGGATCCGCTCGAGCAGGCCCTCGACGACGAGCGCGTCCATCGCCTGGCGCACCGTCATCCGGGCCACGCCGAACTGGGCCACCAGCTCGCGCTCCGACGGAGCCGGCGAGCCCGGGGACATGCCGGAGACGAGTGAGCGCACGTACTCGCGCACCTGGACGTGCTTGAGCGCGCGCCCGTCCTTGATGAGGACCTCCGTCATATCAGCCAGACTAGACCGGCCCATCCACCCCCGTCCCCGGTTTGGATGGACCATCGGACGTCCGATCGGGTGGACCTTCCTAGCCCCCTGGGACCACCCGTTCGGGCCACTCGTCACTCGATCCGGGCTCATTCCGCGGCAATCGCACGCAGTACGTCGAGCCGGGCTGCCCGACGGGCCGGAACCACCGCCGCGACCACCCCGATGACCAGTGAGAGCAGCAGGAAGACGACCAGCTGCACCACCGGGATGCTGATCCGCTCCAGTCCCTCGTCGCGCAGGGCGTACATCAGGGTGACGCCGAACGCGATGCCGAGGCCCACTCCGAGCACCGCGCCGAGCACGGCGATCACGACCGACTCGAGCCGGATCATCAGTCGCAGCTGCCGTCTGCTGACCCCGATCGCGCGGAGCAGGCCGATCTCTCGGGTGCGCTCGATGATCGAGAGCGCGAGCGTGTTGACGATCCCGAGGATCGCGATCACCACGGCGAAGACCAGCAGTACGTAGATGACGGCGATGATCCGATCGATCGGCGCGCGCTGCTCGGCCGCGAACGCCTGCTCGTCCTTGACCGTCACCACCGGCAGGTCCTTGACCACGTCGTCGAGGCGCTGCTGCAGACCTGAGGCCGCGGGGCCGTCCTCGGCGAAGATCACGACGTAGTTGTCCTGGTCCGGGAATCCGGACTCGACCAGCGTCTCGGTGGTGGTCAGCACCGGCGGAAAGATCAGCGGGGTGTCCTCGAAGACGCCGACGATGCGCCACTCCTTCTGGCCAGTCGGCACCGTGAACTCGAAGGTGTCCCCGGTCGTGAGGTGGTGCTCCTTCGCCCACTCCTCTTCGACCAGCACGGTCCCGTCGGCGAGGTCGGTGTCGACGCCGGAGGCCATCGTCAGGTCGAACTCGGAGATGCTTTCCGCCGAGGTGGCCACGATGCTCAGGCCGTCGTTCGTGCTGCCCTTGTAGAGGCCGAAGCCGTACCGTTGCCGCAGCACCTTCTCCACGCCGCCGATCTCGGCCATCCGGTCGGTGATGGCGGGCGAGTACCCCTCTCCGAACGCGCTGCTGACGATGAAGTCGCCGATGAAGTTCTCCTCGACCTGGGCGTCCACCGACGCCTTGGCCGAGGCGCCCAGGATCGCCACCGTGAACGCCAGGGTGAGGCCGATCATCAGCGCCGAGGCGGTGGCCGTGGTTCGCCGCGGGTTGCGCAGCGAGTTCTGCCCGGCGAGCTGCCCCATCGGCCCGAAGAGCTTCGCGTCGGCGGCGCCGGTAGCGCGCAGGAACGGGCGACCGATCACCGGGCTGGCCGCGGTCACGCCGAGCAGGACGGCCAGCACGCCGGCGCCCACCCACCACCCGTTGTGCGGCACCGCGGCGACGAACAGGCCGATCGCCGTGAGCGGGATGCCCAGCGCGATCAGCGCTATCCCGAGCAGGAGGCGCCGGCGTACGGACGACTCGGGCAGCGCGATGTCGTCGCGCAGCGCCTGCACCGGTGCGATCCGGCCGGTCCGCCGGGCCGGCAGCCAGGCGGCGAGCATGGTGACCAGGATCCCGATGGCGTACGCCGCAAACACGGTCCGCGGGGCCAGGATCAGCGGTTGCTCGGCCATCTCGAGGCCGAAGGTCGCGACCAGGGCCCGGATGCCCATCGCCAGCACGACCCCGAGCGCCAGCCCGGCCGTCGAGCCGATGACGCCGATGACGAACGCCTCGAGCTGGACCGAGCGGATCACCTGCTTCTTGGAGGCACCCAGCGCGCGGAGCAATGCGAGCTCGCGGCTGCGCTGCGCGACCAGGATCGAGAAGGTGTTGACGATGATGTAGCTGCTCACCACCAGCGCGATGCCGGCGAAGATCAGCAGGAACGTGGTCAGGAAGTCGATGCCACTGAGCAGCGGTCCGGCGCTCTCCTCGGCGGCGTCGTCGCCGGTCACCGCCTCGAGACCGTCGGGCAGCACCGCGGACGCCTGCTCCGTCAGCTCCTCCTGTGAGACGCCGTCCCGGGCAGTCACCCAGAACACGTTGTAGGCGTCCTGTCCGTCGAGGAAGAGCTGCTGGGCGGTCGGGGTGTCGAAGGCAGCGAACGTGGCACCATTGAGCGATCCGCCCTCGCGGAAGCCGGCGATCCCGACCAGGACCGGGTGCACGTCGAGGGATTGGGTCGAGGTGACGATCGACACCTCGTCGCCGAGCTCGTAGCCGGCCCGGTCGGCGGTGCTCTCGTCGAGCACCACCTCGTCGGGGCCGTGTGGCTCGTCACCTTCGAGGATGACCAGGCTCTCCAGCCCGTGCCCGGCCGGGGCGTCACTCCAGTTGCCGCCGAACGCCGGCGGGCCGGAGCCTCCGACCACCTTGTTCTCGGTCGAGAGCACGTAGACGCCGGTCGCGCTGACCATGCCGTCGACCCGGGCGGCGCCGGGAAGTTCCTCGAGGGTGGGCTGCAAGGAGGCCGGCACAGTCTCGGTGCTGAACACGGCGCCCGCACCGGCGACGTCACTGCCCTCCGGCCGGACCACGCTGTCGCCGACGGTGGACGCGAACAACGCCGTGAAGCTGCGCTCCAGCGTGTCGGAGAACATCAGGATGCCGGTCACGAACGCGACCCCGAGCACGATCGCGAAGGTGCTGAGCAGCAGCCGGACCCGGCGGGCCAGCAGGCTCTTGAGGGACGCCCGGATCATGCGGCCAGGCGGGCCATCGTGTCGAGGATCTGCTCACGCGTCGGGTCACGCAGCTCGTCGACCACGCGCCCGTCGCCGAGGAAGATCACCCGGTCGGTCCACGCCGCGGCGACCGGGTCATGGGTGACCATCACGACTGTCTGGCCGTGCTGGTCGACGGAGCGGCGGAGCAGCTCGAGCACCTCGGCGCCGGAGGCCGAGTCGAGGTTGCCGGTGGGCTCGTCGGCGAACACGATCCGTGGCCGGCTGGCCAGGGCCCGGGCCACCGCGACCCGCTGCTGCTGGCCGCCGGAGAGCTCGTGCGGCTTGTGGTGGAGGCGGTCGGCGAGGTTCACGGTCTCGATCACCGCGTCGTACCACTCCGCGTCCGGCGAGCGGCCGGCGATGGCGAGCGGGAGCAGGATGTTCTCGCGGGCCGTGAGCGTCGGGACCAGGTTGTAGGACTGGAAGACGAAGCCGATCTCGTCGCGGCGCAGCCGGGTCAGCGCCTTGTCCTTGAGCACGGTCAGCTCCTGGTCGCCGATCATCACCGAGCCGGAGTCGGCGGTGTCGAGGGCCGCCAGGCAGTGCATGAGCGTGGACTTGCCGGAGCCGCTGGGACCCATGACCGCGGTGAACTCGCCGGCCATCAGGTCCAGGCTCACGTCGTCGAGCGCGACCACCTGCGTTTCACCGCTGCCGTACGTCTTGGTCAGATGGCTCACCCGCGCCGCGACCTGCGGCGCGGCCACCACTCCAGTTGCCCTCGCCTCCGTCATGTGGGCAACTCTGGCAGCAGGGGTGAAGCGCCCTCGATCGGTGATCACCCGGACCCTGCCCCCAACTCACCCTTCGTGGCGTCGAACACCTGTTCGATTCTGGCGTAGACTCCGGAGGCATGGACTTCCAGACTTCACTCTTCGCCGCCCCCGAGACCCGGGTCCGCGACTTCGAGGGGATCGCCCGGATGACGCTGACCCGGGGCGCCTGGGTCGACGTCCTCCGCACCTGGCTGCCGGGGGCCGACGACGTCTTCGAGACGCTGGTCCGCGAGGTGCCGTGGCGCGCCGAGCGGCGACAGATGTACGACCGGGTCGTCGATGTGCCCCGCCTGGTGCACACCTACATGATCGGCGAAGAACTGCCGCACCCGGTGCTCACCGAGGCCCGCGACGCGCTCTCGGACCACTACCTGCCCGAGCTCGGTGAGCCGTTCCGCACCGCCGGCTGCTGCTACTACCGCGACGGTCGCGACAGCGTCGCGTGGCACGGCGACACCATCGGCCGCGGCAAGACTGCCGACACGATCGTCGCAATCGTCTCGCTCGGCGACCCGCGCAGGCTGCACCTGCGTCCGCGGCTCGGCGGCGTCGACGCGATGACCATCGAGATGGGGCACGGCGACCTGGTGGTGATGGGCGGCTCGTGCCAGCGCACCTGGGAGCACGCCGTCCCGAAGGTCGCGCACGCCGGTCCGCGCATCTCGGTGCAGTTCCGGCCGTTGAACGTGTTCTGACAGGAATAGTCGGCGACGCCGGACGTCGTGTCGGTGCAGAACAACGCGGCACGGCATCGGGTTGCCTGACCCGCAGAAACTCACGCTCCCCCGCCGAAGGTTCGACGGGGGAGCGTGAGATTCACCGGGTACCCGGTGAATCTGGTCCCGGGAGAAAGCCGCTCAGGCGGTGGGGGGCGGGGTAGCGCCGCCCGACGGGTTGGTCGGGGCGGCCGGCGGGGGCGGCGGCGGCGAAGCCGGGGCTGGCTCAGCCGGCGCGGCGGGCGCGGCGGGCGCGGCCGGCGCGGCGGGAGCGGCCGGAGCGGCCGGAGCGGCCGGAGCGGCCGGAGCGGCGGGAGCGGCGGGAGCGGCCGGTGCCGACGTACCGAACGACACCTGGGGCGCGGTCTGCTGACCCTCGGGGGCGTCGTAGAACTCGCGCTTGTGCACGTTCGCGATGCCGGTGAACAGCATCCACGGGATCGTCATGACCAGCTTGTTCAGCGAGGCCACGGCGTCGTTGTAGTACTGGCGGGCGAACGCGATCTGGTTCTCTGTCTCGGCGAGCTGGCCCTGGAGCTCGAGGAAGTTCTGGTTGGCCTTGAGGTCCGGGTACTGCTCGGCGACCGCGTTGACCCTGACCAGCGCCTGCTGCATCGCTGCGTCAGCGGCGGCCTTGGCCGGTACGTCGTCCCCGGCGGCGGCAGCCTGCAGGCCGGCCCGGGCTCGGGTGACCTCCTCGAAGACCTCCTTCTCGTGGGCGGCGTATCCCTTGACCGTCTCGACGAGGTTGGGGATCAGCTCGGCACGACGGGTCAGCTGGACGTCGATGCCGCCCAGCGCCTCCTGAGCCCCGATGTCAGCGGTCCGGAGCTTGTTGAAGCCGACGATCGCGAAGCCCACCAGGGCCACGAGAACGACGACGATCACGATGATGGCGATGAGCATCAGGCTGTCTCTTCCTTTGAGGTGTGCTGCTCTGTGCAGGTCAGTATGGGTGTTGCCGGCCGCGGCCGCGGCTCACCAGGAGCCGCCGCCTCCACCGCCGCCTCCTCCGCCGCCGGAGAAGCCGCCGCCCCCACCGCCACTCGACGACGACGAGCTCTGGGTGGCGTTGTAGGACGAGATGGCCGAGTCGACGGTGCTGCTGAAGTCACCGACCATCGAGTTCACGTAGTCCGCGGTGTGGCTGCCGGCGTACGCCCCGGCGAAGTAGTGCGGCACCGGCGGCTCCTCGCCGACCTCGACGCGGTACTTGGCGGCCCACTCGTCGGCGC
Source organism: uncultured Actinomycetota bacterium (assembly GCA_963765915.1). Classification (GTDB taxonomy): domain Bacteria; phylum Actinomycetota; class Actinomycetes; order Propionibacteriales; family Nocardioidaceae; genus Nocardioides. The sequence goes on from CAVXYB010000001.1 coordinate 73,431, forward strand.
AGTCGAGCGCGACCGCCCACGGGATGTAGGCGGTGTAGAGCTCCTTGCGACCGGAGAAGTCGAACCGCTGCTTGCTCGACGGCGTGGCCAGCATGCGGCGGAAGCCACCGACCCTGGACCACAGGTCGCGTCCGGCGCGGGTGCGGCTGGTGCCCGATCCGGTCGCCATCAGCGAGGTGCCGCCGACCGCGAAGCCGCCGGGGATCAGGCCGAGCATGGTCATCGAGAAGGGGTTCCAGATGGCGCAGACCAGCATCCCGCCGAACCCGGCCAGCACCAGCAGTCCGCCCATGCCGCCGAGGCCGCTGGACACCATGTTCCCCGAGGTCTTGGCCCAGCTCTCGACGCTGTTGTCGAACCGGGTGATCTCGGCGCCCAGCCGCTTGCCGGCGGTGACGTCCTTCTTGCTGGCCGTGAACGTCGCCCCGGGGCCGCCGAGGAGGTGCGCCGCGTCGGTGGTGACCGGGTCGAGGCCGGCCCACCCCTGCGGGCCGTTCTTGTCCCTGATCGTCCAGGTGTCGCCTTCGTGGGTGAGCTCGACCGCGCCCTTCTCGGCGGCGTGCATCAGCGTGGCGACGTAGGTCTCGCGCTCTACCTTCTCGCTGTAGATGTACTTCGCCTGGGCGGGTCCGATGCCGTCGGGTGGCGCGTAGAGCACCGGGAAGCCGGGCTCCTTCTCCCGCGACTTGGCACCGAGCAGCGAGCCGAACACCGTTGCGCCGGCTGCCAGGAGGAGCACGAAGATCAGCAGCCAGAGGTGGCTGCTGAGCACGCGGTCCCAGCGGCCGGGCCAGGGGACCGAATGACCCGGGTCCGGGGTCGACATGTCGAGGCCGGTGGCGATCGTCACCGGCGTCCGCGCAGCGATCGCCTCGGTGGTGATGGTGAGGTCCTGGGTGCCGCCACCCTCGGCGGTGCAACCTGTGCTTGCGTCGTTGCCGACCGCGCACTTCACGTCGTCCTGGGCCGCCACGGGAAGGTGCACGGTGAGCGTTGACCTGTTGATGCTCTGGTTCCAGCCGCGCGGGATCAGCTGCCAGTAGAACATCGTGTCGTCGCCGGCGCCGGTGATCGACTCCACGTTCTCGGCGAGCACGCCGTCGATGTGGTACTTGATGACGTAGGTGTGCTCGCCGAGATCGAGGGTGACGTCCGCCGAGCCGATCTTGGCCACCCGGAACCGGCCGTGGTCCTCGTTGCTCATCTCGAACGGCTCGCTGCTGCCGTCGCGGGTGACCGAGATGTCCTCCGGGACCAGCCTGGCGTGCCGGTTGTTCTCGTCGACGATGTCCCAGAACCGGAAGATGCCGTGCTTGCCGTAGACCGGGAAGTCGACGGTGATCGTTTCTGTGACGTCGAGGTCGCCGTTCTCGGCCACGTCGAAGTCCGCCACGTAGTTGGTGATCGTGGTGTCCTCGTAGTTGGCCTCGACCTCCCCGCTGCCGTAGAACAGCGCCGGGATGCAGAGCAGGAGTGCGATCACGCCGAGGCCGATCGCGGTCCCCACGAGCCGTTTCACGAGGCGAAACCCTAGGGGTTGCCCGGGCCAGACGTCTGTAGCCCCTCCGGACCACGTCCGGGGTATCGAAAACCCCGTGGCGGCTGTCGGTGGTCACTGCGAGAGTCGACGCGATGGCATCGACCACCTCGTCCCCCGGGCTGGCCGGCTTCTGGCGCGATTTGCCGCGCGAGGGCCGGCTGATGCTGTCGATCGTCGTGCTCGAGTTCTTCGGCACCGGTCTCGTGCTGCCCTTCCACGTGGTCTACCTCCACGAGGTGCGCGACTTCTCGCTCAGTGACGTGGGCCTGTTGCTCGGCCTGCCGCCGCTGATGGGCCTGCTCGTGGTCGGCCCAGGCGGCTCGGCGATCGACCGACTCGGCGCGCGGCGCATCCAGCTCGGCGTGCTGACTCTGCTGGTGGTCGGCAACGTCGTGCTGGCGTTCGCGACCACCCAGGTGGTCGCGGCGGTGGCCCTGTCGATCAACGGCATCGCGTTCGGCATGTCCTGGCCGGCGTGGCAGAGCGTGGTGGCATCGGTGATCCCGTCCGAGCTGCGCCAGCGCTACTTCGGGGTCAACTTCACCCTGCTCAACCTCGGGATCGGCGTGGGCGGAGTGGTCGGCGGCTTCTTCGTCGACGTGTCCGACACGCGCACGTTCCAGACGATCTACCTCGCGGACGCGACCTCCTACCTGCCCGCGCTGTTGCTCCTGCTCGGGCCGCTGCGCCACGTCGCCGGCCGGGTGGTCGTCGAGGTCACCGACGACGCGACGCCGATGGGCTACCTGTCCGTGCTGCGCAGCCCGGCGATGGCCACCTTGACGGTGCTCAGCTTCGTGTCGTCGTTCGTCGGCTACTCCCAGCTCAACGCCGGCATGCCGGCGTACGCCCGCGGGGTCGGCGAGATCTCCACCCGCGGGCTCGGGCTGGCATTCGCGGCCAACACGCTGGTCATCGTGTTGCTCCAGCTCGTCGTGCTGCAGCGGATCGAGGGTCGCCGCCGCACCCGCGTGATCGCCGTCATGGGCGTGGTGTGGGCCTTCTCATGGCTGCTGCTCGGCTTCTCGGGGTTGGTCCCCGGCACCCTGGGCGCGACCCTGCTGGTCGCCGCCTGTGCCTCGGTCTTCGCGTTCGGCGAGACGCTGCTCCAACCGACGATCCCGGCCCTCGTCAACGACCTGGCTCCCGACCACCTGCGCGGCCGCTACAACGCGGTCAGCTCGGGCGCCTTCCAGCTCGCCGCCGTGATCGCGCCTCCGATCGCCGGCTTCCTGATCGGTCGCGCGCTCGGCGACGTCTACATCGGGCTCCTGGTCGTGGGCTGCCTGCTCTGCGGCCTGCTCGCGATCGCCCGGCTCGAGCCTCGCCTGAGCCCGCAGGTCAACGGCGTGCGCGAGTCCGAGACCGCCGCCGACGGTGAGCTGACCCCGCCCGTGACCTCGCCCGTCGAATAGACGCACCAAGGTGCTTCGCGCGGGGTTTGCTTCCGCCAGGCAGACGCAGATCGCGCGCTCGTCCTCCACAGGCTCGGGACCAGCGTGTTGCGCCGGCGTCGGGGCGGGCAGAGCGTCCTCGTGACCGAAGACTCGTCAGAGCGGCCCAGGCTGGATGCGGACGAGCTGGATCACCTCCTCACCTGGGTGCAGGACGGCGTGGTCGCTCGATGGCAGCTGCGCGACCTCGGAGCGCGTGAGCACGACATCGTCCGCATGGTGCGACGACGCGAGCTCGCGATCGCGCATCCCGGGGTGTCCGTCAACCACACCGGTCCGCTCACCTGGGACCAGCGCACCGGGGTCGCGGTGCTGGCGTGCTGGCCGGCCGCGCTCAGCCACCAGTCGGCCTGTCCCGGCGGGCCGAGCGGCGGCCCGGTCCATGTCGCCGTCGACCACCGGAGGTCCGTACAGCCACCAACCCGCGTCGTCGTACACCGGACGGCAGACTTCGTAGCGCGGGTTGACTGGCGGAAGTCCCCGCCGCGGATACATCCCGGCCACGCCGACGTGGCGCTGCTCAAGCGATCGGTGAGTGATCGCTTTGGTGTGTTCTCGGATGCATGCCAGACGAGGGACGTGTCCGTGTCTGACATCCGTGCAGCCCTCGCGTCCCGACGTCGCGTGCCAGTTGGAGGCTTGCTCGAGGCGCTGCTAGACGACCTCGACACCGGTGCGTGCTCGGTGCTGGAGCGCGGCTACCTGGACCTGGAGCGTCGCCACGGTCTTCCCGCGGCAGACCGCCAGCGCTCCGAGAGGAGCGCGCGGGCGGTCGGGTCTACCGCGATGACCCGTACGCCGAGCAAGGGCTGGTCGTCGAGCTGGACAGCCGCGCGTTTCACGACAACGCCGGTGCCCGCGACCGGGACCCGGAGCGCGATGTGCGTCTGCCCGGTGGAAGCAGATCGCGCGGAAAGCGTTTGCGGTGACCTGGGGTGGGGCGGCCGCGCAGCTCACCCAGGCATCACATCGCGATCAGCCAGATGATGACCACGATCACGACGATCGCGACCAGCCCCTGCTTCCAGTAGGTCCTGGCCAGGATCGGCAGCACCGTCGAGCCGAGGTTGATCGCGTCGCCCTGCTTCGGCGACGGGGTCTCGGCCGCCGGCGGGGCCGGCGCGGCCGGTGGGGGGGCCGCTCCCGCGTCGGCATCGGCTGGCGCGGGAGCGGCGTCCGGCGGGGCAGGTTCGGCCGCGGGCTCCGTGGGTGCGGCGACCGCCATCGGCTTGGTGTCCGGCGTGCCGTCGCCGAGGCGTTGCTCCAGGCAGTCCACGAACTGGCCGAGCAGCTTGTCCGAGACGTCCTGCATCACGCCCCGGCCGAACTGGGCCGGCTTGCCGGTGACCGCCAGGTCGGTGAGCACCTCCACCTCGGTGCCGCCGCTGGCGGCCTCGGTCATCGACAGCGTCACCTTGGCCCCGGCCGTGCCGTTGCCGCGCTTGTCCTTGCCCTTGGCATCGACGACGAACCTATGGGCCTCCTCGTCCTTCTCCACGAAGGTCCCCGAACCGTTGTAGACCAGCGCGATCGGCCCCAGCTTGACCTTGACCGAGCCGCTGAACGTCTCGGCGTCCGCCGAGGTGACCTGGGCACCCGGGAAGCACTCCGCCACGGAGGCGATGTCCTGGAAGTGGGCCCAGGTCTCCTCGACCGGGGTGGGTACGGCGAACTTGTGCGCGAGATCCAATGCCTCATGCCCCCGCTGCGGCGAGCACCGCACGCCTGGTGAGCACGCCGGCCAGGTGCCGCCGGTAGTCGGCGTCGCCGTTGAGGTCCGAGGGCGGGTTGGTGCCGTCGGCCGCCATCTCCGCGGCCGCCCGGACCCCGTCGGCAGTGGCCGGCTGCCCCGCCAGCGCCTCCTCGACCGACCTGGCGCGTAGCGGCGTCGAGCCCATGTTGGTGAGCCCGACCCGGGCCTCCGCGATGTTCCCTCCGTCGACGCGCACGGCCGCAGCCACCGCGACGATCGGCCACTGGTGGGCCACGCGCACGAACTTCTCGTAGTGCGCGCCCCAGCCGGTGTGCTTCGGGATCCGGACCTCGGTGAGGATCTCGTCCTCTCCGATGGCGGTCTCGAACAGGTCGACGAAGAAGTCGTCAGCCTCGACGGTCCGGCTCCCGCCGGAGCCCGCGATCACGAACTGAGCCCCGAGGGCCATGGCTGGCGCGCCCAGGTCTCCGGCCGGGTCGGCGTGCGCGAGCGCGCCACCGAAGGTCCCGCGGTGCCGGACCTGGGCGTCGGCGAGGTGCTCGATGGCCTTGGGGATCAGCGCCGCGTGCTCGGCGACGAGCGGGTCGGACCCGACCACGGAGTGCGGGGTCATCGCCCCGATCACGATCGCGTCGCCGTCGTCCCGTACGCCGCGGAGCGACTCGATCTTGCCGAGGTCGATGACCATCTCGGGGGCGTTGAGCCGCATCCGCAGGACCGGGAGCAGGCTCTGCCCACCCGCCATGATCTTGGCGTCGTCGCCGTGCTCGGCCAGCGCGCTCAGCGCCTCCTCGATCGTGGTCGGTGCCACGTAGTCGAACTGAACGGGGATCACTGGTCCGCTCCTTCCGGGTCGACACCGGTCTCGCCGCGGTCCTGGTTCGGCTCGCCCTCGGCGAAGTGCGGCATGGCCGACTCCTCCGTGGGATCGGCGCCACCGCCTCCGGTCTGGTTGATCGCCCTCCACACCCGTTCCGGCGTGCACGGCATCACGATGTCGCTGACGCCGAGGTGCCGGACCGCGTCCACGACCGCGTTGACGACTGCGGGTGTCGAGGCGATGGTGCCCGCCTCTCCCACCCCCTTGGTCCCCAGCGTGTTGGTGGTCGAGGGCGACGTGGTGTGGGCGATGTCGAAGCTGATCGTGTCGGCCGAGGTGGGCAACAGGTAGTCCACGAACGACCCGGACACCAGCGTGCCGGCGTCGTCGTAGACCGCCTCCTCCCAGAGCGCCTGCGCGATCCCCTGGACCAGTCCGCCGTGCACCTGACCCGACACGATCAGTGGGTTGATGATGTTGCCGATGTCGTCGCAGCAGACGTACTTGCGCATCTTCAGTGCGCCGGTCTCGGTGTCGACCTCCATCGCGCACAGGTGGGTCCCGTGCGGGAAGGAGAAGTTGACCGGGTCGTACGTCGCATCGGAGTCCAGCGAGGGCTCTATCCCGTCGGGCATGTTGTGGGCGGCGAAGACCGCGGTGGCGAGCTCGCCGATCGCCATGCCCTGGTCGGTGCCGCGCACCGAGAAGGTGCCGGCGTTGAACTCGATGTCGTCGGCCGACGCTTCGAGCAGGTGCGCCGCGATCGGCTTGGCCTTCTCGACCACCTTGTCGGCGGCCCGGACGATGGCCTCGCCACCGACCACCAGCGACCGCGACCCGTAAGTGTCGAGGCCGCGTGGCGCCACCTGGGTGTCGCCGTGCAGCACCTCGACGTCCTCAAAGGCGACGCCGAGCCGGTCGGCGACGATCTGGCTGAACGCGGTCTCGTGGCCCTGGCCGTGCGCCGAGGCCCCGGTGATCACCTCGACCTTGCCGGTGGCCAGCATCCGCACGCTCGCGTGCTCCCAGCCGCCGGCGCCGTAGTCGAGGCTGCCGAGGACCCGGGACGGCGCGAGGCCGCACATCTCGGTGAATGTCGAGATGCCGATGCCCAGCTGAACGGGGTCGCCGGAGTCGCGGCGCTGCTTCTGCTCGGCCCGCAGCTCGTCGTAGCCGAACATCTGCTTGGCCTTCTCCGTGGCCGCCTCGTAGTCGCCGGAGTCGTACTGCATCCCGGCCACCGTGGTGAACGGGAACTCGTCGTTCTTGATCCAGTTCATCTCCCGGACCTGCATCGGGTCCATGCCCACCTCGGCGGCGAGCTCGTCCATCAGCCGTTCGATGGCGTACGTCGCCTCGGGCCGGCCGGCGCCCCGGTAGGCGTCGGTCCAGGTCTTGTTGGTCAGCACCGTCTGGCAGGCGAAGTGGTAGGCCGGGAACTTGTAGATGGCGTTGAACATGAAGGCGCCGAGCACCGGAACCCCGCCGCCGACGATCGCGACGTACGCCCCGAGGTCGGCCAGGAGCTCGACCTTGAGGCCCTTGACGGCACCGGACTTGTCGGCGGCCAGCGTGAGCTTCTGCCACTGGTCGCGGCCGTGGTGAGCCGAGACCAGGCTCTCGCTGCGGGTCTCGGTGTACTTGACCGGCTTGCCGATCCGCCGACCCACCGCCCAGGCGATCCACTCCTCGGGCGTGACCTGGAGCTTGCCGCCGAACCCGCCGCCCACGTCGGGGGCGATGACCCGGATCTTCGACTCCGATACGCCGGTGGTGGCGGCCAGCGCGAACCGCACGATGTGCGGGATCTGGGTGGCCGACCACATGGTGTACTGCTCGCCGGTCGGGTCCACCACTACCGAACGCGGCTCCATGAAGGCCGGGATCAGCCGCTGCTGGCGGTACTCGCGCTCGATCACGATGCCGTCGGTGCGCGCCGCAGCGATCGCCTCCTCGACGTCGCCGCCGGTGCCCGCGGCAGCAGAGTCGAAGACCCACAGCGCGGACTTGTTGGTGCCGGAGTCGGGGTGCGCCAGGACTTTGTCCTCGGCGGCCTCCTTGAGGTCCAGCGCGGCCGGGAGCTCCTCGTACTCGACGTCGACCAGCTCGGCCGCGTCACGTGCCTCCGCGGCGCTGCGGGCCACGATCACCGCGACGATCTCACCGGCGAACGCGACTCGGTCGCTCGGCATCGGGGAGTGCACCGGCGCGACCTGGTCGGGGGTGATCGGCCAGGCGTTGATGCAGACCCCGAGCTCGTCGCCGAAGTCCTTGCCGGTGAACACGTCGACGACGTTGGTCATGTCGTTGGCGGCGGCGGTGTCGATCGACAGGATCTTGGCGTGCGCGTGCGGGCTGCGCACCATCGCGAGGTGCAGCATCCCGGGCAGCGTGATGTTGTCGGTCCACCGGGTTCGGCCGGTGATCAGCCGCTGGTCCTCCTTGCGGCGCCGGTCCTTGCCGATCTCGAGGTCTGCCGGGCGCTCCTGGGTCGCGGTCATGCCGACGCCCCCTCGGTCGAGCCGCTGTGCTCGGCGGCGTACTGCACGGCCTTGACGATGTTGTGGTAGCCGGTGCAGCGGCACAGGTTGCCCTCGAGGCCGAGCCGGATCTCCTCCTCGCTCGGGTGCGGGTTGTTGTTGAGCAGGTCGACGCTCTGCATGATCATCCCTGGCGTGCAGAAGCCGCACTGCAGTCCGTGGCACTCGCGGAACGCCTCCTGCACCGGGTGCAGCTGACCGTTGGTCGCGAGTCCCTCGATCGTGGTGACCTCTCCGCCGTCGGCCTGCACGGCCAGCACGTTGCACGACTTCACGCTGCTTCCGTTCAGGTGCACCGTGCAGGCACCGCAGTTGCTGGTGTCGCAGCCGATGACCGTGCCGGTCTTCCCGACTTTCTCCCTCAGGTACTGCACCAGCAGCATGCGGGGTTCGACGTCGTCGGCCACCTTCTCGCCGTCGACGATGAGGCTGATCCGGGTCATGGCTCTCCCTTGCTCACTCAGTGCTCGCGCGCGCCAAGGACGCGACGGTTGCGGTCTCCTTCACGCTAGGCAGCAACGGTTGGGGACAGGTTGGTCGCGAGCGAGGAACGAGCTCGCGACCAGAGCTGTCCCGGTTGAGTGAGCGTCACGGCTGAGCTTGCGAAGCCGTGGCGGCGAGCGAAGCCACCGCAGCGAAAGCGCGAACTCGACCACTGGCGTTCGCGGACTTGAGTCCCAGCCCCGAGTTTCGTGGTTTCGAGACGGTCGCTGCGCGACCTCCTCAACCATCGATTCGAGACGGTCGCTGCGCGACCTCCTCAACCATCGATTCGAGACGGTCGCTGCACGACCTCCTCAACCATCGATTCGAGACGGTCGCTGCGCGACCTCCTCGACCATCGAGCGGTCAGTGGCGCGCCACCGCCAGCCGCCCCTTCAGCAGGGGTACGGCGGGGTGCGGCCGGCCACCGATGTCGGCCAGCGAGGCCAGGCAGACCTCCAGCACCTCGGAGTCGTACGGCGCCAGCTCGCTGTAGTGGACCACGGCATCGGGCTGGGGATCGGCGATCAGCGCCTCCCGGACCGCGACGGCGACGTACTCGGCGAGCTCGCAGAGGGCTGGCGAGTTGGTGCCGGGCAGGAGGTCGCCGCCGTAGGCCTCGACGGCTGCCGCGACCTCGCCGCGGCGGAGCAGGGCCAGGACGTGCTCGACGTCGGTGGCCACCGGCATCAGCAGCCGGTAGGGGCGCGAGCCCAGCTGACCGCCGAGGGCGGCGCGCAGGTGCGAGACCTCGGCCTTGAGTGTCGAGAAGGTGATCGCCTCGTCGCCGTAGAGCATCGCGTGCAGCTGCTCGAGGGAGAGCCCCTCGGGGTGCAGCGCGAGCAGGGCGAGGACCTCGGTCTGGCGTCGGTTGAGCAGCAGACGCTGGCCGTCGAGCCGGGTCTCGGCGGTGCCGAGCAGGGTCATCACCAGCCCCGGGTCGCCGGTGAGGTCCGCCAGTGCCGAGGGGTGGTGGAACGAGCGCGGCATCGCGGACTCGATCAGGCGCGCCATCACCCGGGCCGTGGCCAGCCCGATCGGGTGGGTGCGGTCCCAGGTGGTGGAGAGGTCGATGACACCGAGCTTGGCGCCGGTCACCGGATCGTGCACGGGAGCTGCCCAGCAGACCCAGTTGTGCACGATGGGCGCATAGTGCTCGGCACTGAAGACCATGGCGGGCTCGGCGAGCCGGTTGGCCAGGTCCAGCGCATTGGTGCCGACCGACTCGTCGTCCCAGCGGCCGCCGGCCACGAAGTTCACCGTCTCGGCCTTGCGGCGCATCACCCGGCCGCCGTAGGTCCACAGGATCCTGGTGTCGGCATCGGTCACCGCGATCACAAGGTCACCGTCCTCTGCGGTGCGCCGCAGGTCCGACTCCACCCGCTCCACTGCTCTCTGCAGCGGCGAGTCCCGCCAGGTGGCCGCGATCTCGGCCTCGTCGGCGAGCGGCGCCTCCTTGACGTCGGTCGTGATCGCGGCCTCGCTGCGGGCCCAGCTGGTGAGGATCTCCGGGCGGACCATCTCCTCGACCGCGTCGCCGTGCTCGACGAAGCTGGTCCAGGCCCGCACGGCGTCGAGCCTCCGGTCGTTCAGCTCGCCCCGCACCATCGCGCACTCCAACCGTCGTTGGTAGCCCTCGGCGCGAGGGTACCGCTCGCGTGACAGCGATCACACAGGGAGCACACCGTGAGCATCGTGCCCACTCAGCCACCCGAGCGCGCCGACGACGCCCAGCCCGAGTCCGGCCCCTCCCCGGACGACCGGTACACCAAGAGCGGACGGCTCAAGAAGGCCGTCTACGAGGAGGAGATGGAGCGGCTCCAGGAGCGGCTGGTGATGCTCCAGTACTGGATCCAGCGCCAGGGGCTACGGGTCCTCGTCAGTGCACCGACATCAAGCAGGCGCCCTGGTACGTCGTACCGAGCGACGACAAGCGGGCCTCTCGGCTCAACTGCATCCAGCACCTGCTCAGCCAGTTCGACTACGAGGACGTCGCCCCCGACGAGGTCGAGCTGCCGACGATGCAGGAGATGCCCTACGTGCGGCCACCGCTGCACGAGCAGACGTTCGTGCCTCAGAGGTTCTGACGCAGGAACGCAATCGTCGCGTCCATCGAGTCCTGCCAGCGCGCGTAGAACGTGTGGTCCTCCCCCTGCCACCAGCGCAGCCGGCTGTCGACGTCGGCCGCGCGCATCAGTCGCTGCGTGGTCGTGGCCCACCGCGGCGGACACGTGCCGTCGGCGGTGCCGTGGTGGGCCAGCACCGGCTCGGCGATCCGGTTGAAGTATGTGCGCGGGGACAGCTCTCGGTAGAACTGGGGTGCCTCCTGAGGCGTCCCGAACTCCGCGAAGAAGCCGTCCACCACCTCGGGTCGGCTGTCCCGGGTGAAGTGGTTGAGGTTGTCGAGGAACCGTGAGCTCACCGACGCGTAGGTCACGGCCGCGTCGACCAGCCCGGGCTGGGTGACCAGCGCGTTCATGGTCACGCCACCGCCCATCGACCTGCCCAGCATGGCCAGCCGCTCGTCGTCGACGTACGGCAGCTTCTTCAGTGCCTCGACGGCGTTGACGGCGTCGCGGGTGTAGCCGAGCCGGGTCTCGCGGTCGACCGGGGGCACCGGGTCGGAGGCGGCGTGGCCGCGGTAGTCGGTGTGCAGGACGACGAAGCCGGCGCGGGCCAGCGCGTCCTGCTCGCGGGCCAGCCCCTGGCCGGTCACATAGATCTCCGGCTCGATGTAGCCGTGGTTGAGCACGATGCCCGGGAAGGGGCCGGGGCCCTTGGGCCGGATCAGGACGCCGGACACGGTGAGGTCGTCGCTGCGGTAGGTGACGTCCAAGCGGGTGTAGTCGGCCGTCTCGTACTCGGTGCGCAGGATCCGGGGCTTCCCACCGCTGGGCGGTTCGCGCATGAGCGCCGGAAGTGACAGCCGGTGATGGACCTCCGGGAGCGGCTCCTCGGTCGGCGTCGGTGCCGCGGTCGGCGCTGAGCTGGGTTCCGGGGCCGCGCTGGTCGAGCCAGTCGAGACCTCCGTCGGGCTGGCACTTGGCTCGGGACCGGCGTCGGGCTCGTCGGAGGCATCGGAGGTGCAACCGGCCAGCAGGGCCAGCAGCACGGCTGCGGGCACGAATCGGCGCATGCTTTGAGTACGAACCATCAACCCAAAGGGTTCGTGGACCCGTGGATCCGGCCGTCGGTGATGCCGAGCCGCTGCCCGGAGCCGCCCCAGCGGCCGGCGATGATCTCGGCGGCGATGCTGATCGCGGTCTCCTCGGGGGTACGGGCGCCGAGGTCGAGGCCGATCGGGCTGGATAGTCGGTCCAGCTCCTCATCGGTGAGCCCGGCCTCGCGGAGCCGGGCAACCCGGTCGTCGTGAGTACGTCGCGAGCCCATCGCGCCGACGTACGCGACCTCCGGCATCCGCAGCGCCACCTCGAGCAACGGGACATCGAACTTGGGGTCGTGGGTGAGCACGGTGACCACGGTGCGTGGGTCGATCCGGCCCGCCTCATGCTCGGCCTTCAGGTAGCGGTGCGGCCAGTCGACCACCACCTCGTCGGCCTCCGGGAACCGGCTTGTGGTGGCGAACACCGGTCGGGCGTCACAGACCGTCACCTGGTAACCGAGGAAGGCGCCGACCCGGGCCACGGCCGCGGCGAAGTCGATGGCGCCGAAGACGAGCAGTCGCGGCTTCGGGGCGAACGCCCAGACGAAGACCCGCATCCCCTCCCCGCGGCGCTCACCGTCGGGGCCGTAGGTCAGCGTCGCGTTGTGCCCGGCCGCCAACAGCCCCATCGCGTCGTCGCGGACCGCGTCGTCGGCGCGCTGTGAGCCGAGGGTGGAGATAGTCCCAGACGTTTCCAACGCCGCTTGAGCGTCATCCGTGTCGGAAACGTCTGGGACCATCCCCCCGTCGGGGCGTACGACGAGCCGCCGGCCCAGCCAGGAGGGGTCGGGGTGCTCGATCACGGTGGCCAGCGCGACCGGGCGGCCGGCCTCGATGTCGGCGGCGATCTCGCCGAGCTCGGGGAAGGTGTCCTGCGAGACCTTCTCGACGTACACGTCGAGGATGCCGCCGCAGGTGAGCCCGACCGCGAAGGCGTCGTCGTCGGAGACGCCGTACCGCTCCAGCACCGGATCCCCGGACGCCACCACGGACTGCGCCAGGTCGTAGACCGCGCCTTCGACGCAGCCCCCGGAGACCGAGCCCACCGCGGTCTCGTCGGGGCCGACGAGCATCGAGGCACCCGGCGGCCGCGGCGCGGACTCGAAGGTCGCGACCACGGTCCCGACACCGATGGTGTCGCCGGCCTCCCACCACTTCAACAGCTCGGGCAGCACATCACGCACGGCCGGCCTCCCACACTGCGTACGTCATTGGCATCAGCTCGGGCAGCACATCACGCACGGCCGGCCTCCCACACTGCGTACGTCATTGGCATCAGCTCGGGCAGCACATCACGCACGGCCGGCCTCCCACACTGCGTACGTCATTGGCATCAGCTCGGGCAGCACATCACGCACGGCCGGCCTCCCACACTGCGTACGTCATTGGCATCAGCTCGGGCAGCACATCACGCACGGCCGGCCTCCCACACTGCGTACGTCATTGGCATCAGCTCGGGCAACACATCACGCACGGCCGGCCTCCCACACTGCGTACGTCATTGGCATCAGCTCGGGCAGCACATCACGCACGGGCGACCACCTTCACCAAGTCGGCGTACGTCGCCAGCGAGTGGCCGGCCACGAAGTCGTCGACGTACGGGAGCACCGCCAACACGCCCTGCTGGACCGGCTCGTAGCCGTGCTTGCCGCGGTGCGGGTTGACCCAGATCACGCGGTGCGCGATCCGGTGCAGCCGGGCCATCTGCTCGGCGAGGTGCACCGGGTCGCCGCGCTCCCAGCCGTCGCTGAACACGACGACGACGGCCCCTCGCGCCAGGCCGCGCTGTCCCCAGCGGTCGAGGAAGATCCCCAGGGTCTCGCCGAGCCGGGTGCCGCCGGACCAGTCCGGCACCGTCTCGCCCGCCGCGATCAGCGCTCGCTCGGCGTCCTTCCCACGCAACGCGCGGGTGAGGTGGGTCAGCCGGGTGCCGACCGTGAACGTCTCGACCACGCCACCGCCCTGGGTGAGGCGGTGGGCCAGGCGGAGCAGCGCGTCGGCGTACCCGCTCATCGAGCCGGACACGTCCACCAGAAGGACGATGCGGCGCGGCTTGTTCCCCCGCCGGCGCCAGGCGATCTCCGCGGGCTCCCCCATCTGCCGCAGGCTGGCGCGCAGCGTGCGGGGCGCGTCGACGGTGCCGCGGTGCCAGCGCTGGTGTCGGGAGGTACGGCGCCGGGGCGGCCGCGGACGCAGCGTGGCGAACATCGAGGCCAGCCGGTGCTTCTCGGCGGCCGTCATCGAGGCGACGTCGCGGTGCCGCAGCACCTCCTGGTCGCTGGCCATGGCGCGCACCACCGCGTCGTCGATCTCGCTGTCCCCGGCGCCCTCGCTCTCGGTCAGGGGCAGCCCGGAGAAGCTCGGCAGGTTCGGCTCCGACGGCCGAGCGCGGGGCAGCCCGTCCCGCGTGCCGAAGTAGGCCTCGTGAACCTGGTCGTAGCGGGCCAGGTCGTCGGGCGACGCACACAGGGTGGCCCGACCCGCGACGTAGGTCGCCAGCGGATCGTCGAGCCCCACCAGCGCCGCCGCCTCCAGGTAGCCCTGCGCCCGGTCCTGGGTGACCGGCACGCCCGCGGCGCGCAGGGCCCGGGCGAAGCCGAGCAGGATCTCGTCGCCACCCCGGACCGTCGGCGCCGGGTCGTTCATGGCCGAAGCATCTGGTCGAGGGCGTGCTGCACCTTCTGGGAGTCCTCGCGGTACTTGACCAGGGCCCCCAGCGTCCTGGCCGACGACTCGAGGTCGAGTGTCGTTGTCCCCAAGTGGTGTAGGGCCCTGGCCCAGTCGAGCGTCTCGGCGACGCCGGGCGGCTTCTGCAGACCGATGTCGCGCAGCCCCTGGACGACGCCGACCGCCTGCCTCGCCAGCTCCTCGGAGACCTCGGGCGCACGGGTCCGCACGATCTGCACCTCGCGCTCGAGGCCGGGGTGCTCGATCCAGTGGTAGAGGCAGCGCCGCTTCAGGGCGTCGTGCAGCTCACGGGTGCGGTTGGAGGTGAGTACCACGATCGGTGGCGTCGCGGCCACGACCGTGCCGAGCTCGGGGATGCTCACCTGATAGGTCGAGAGCACCTCGAGCAGGAACGCCTCGAACTCGTCGTCGGCCCGGTCCACCTCGTCGACGAGCAGCACCGCCGGACTCTGCTGGAGCGCGGCCAGCACCGGCCGGGCGAGCAGGAACCGCTCGTCGTACAGGCTCTTCTCCGCCTCCTCGACGTCGGCGCCGCCGGCCGCCTCCAGGGCCCGCAGGTGCAGGATCTGGCGCGGGAAGTCCCAGTCGTAGAGAGCCTGGGTGGCATCGATCCCCTCGTAGCACTGCAGTCGGACCAGCGGCAGGTCGAGGCAGGTGGCCAACGCCTCGGCGAGCGCGGTCTTGCCGGTGCCCGGTTCGCCCTCGAGCAACAGCGGGCGTTCCATCCGCAGCGCCAGGAAGGTGACGGTGGCCAGCGCCTCGTCGCACAGGTATCCCGTGTCGCCGAGGCGGGCGGCGACGTCGGCTGCGGAGACGGGTGCCATTCCCCAAGGCTACGAGGCGACCGAACAACCCATGACCGGGAGCAACAGATGGACAGATCTCCCGATGCGACGCCGGCGATGCGTTCCTAGCGTGGCCCGCGTGTCCGCAGCCAGCCTCCCGCTGCTCGCGGGGATCGCCTCGACGGTGATCTTCGCGGGCAGCGCCCTGCCGATGCTCGGCAAGGCGGTGCGGACCCGCGACCTCGGGTCGTACAGCCTCGGGAACCTGTTGCTGGCGAACCTCGGCAACGCGGTGCACTCGGTGTACGTGTTCAGCCTGCCTCCGGGGCCGCTGTGGATCCTGCACTCGTTCTACCTGGCCAGCACCGGGCTGATGCTCGCGTGGTTCCTCCGCTACGAACTCCTACCCATACGACGGCCCGCCGGGATGCGCATATCTCCCGACGCGGAGCGTGCCTCCTGACTCCTAGGGTCCCGACATCACAGTCACACGGGACCCAAGGAGGTCGTCATGACGACCCAGCACATCGAGACACTGATCATCGGCGCTGGCCAGGCCGGCCTCTCCACCGGTCACCACCTGCAGCAGCAGGGTCGCCCGTTCCTGATCGTCGACAGCAACGAGAGGGTCGGGGACAACTGGCGCCAGCAGTGGGACACCCTGCGGCTCTACACGCCCGCCAAGTACGACGGGCTGCCCGGGCTGTCGTTCCCGGCGCCGGACTGGCACTACCCGAGCAAGGACGAGGTGGCGGCCTACCTCGAGAGCTACGCCCTGCACTGGGACCTGCCGATCCGGATGAGCACACCCGTCGGCCGGCTGAGCGCCCGGCCGGACGGAGGCTTCGTCGCCGACCTCGGACGCGACGAGATCACCTGCGACAACGTCGTCGTGGCCACGGGCAGCTTCGGTCGGACGCCGTACGTCCCGGAGCTGGCCGGCGACCTCGACCCGTCGATCGTGCAGCTGCACTCCAGTGCCTACCGCCGGCCGTCCCAGCTCCAGCCCGGACCCGTGCTCGTCGTCGGTGCGTCGCACTCGGGCACTGATGTCGCCTACGAGGTCGCACAGACACACGACACGACCCTGTGTGGTCGCGACTGCGGCCAGATCCCGGTCCGGCTCGAGTCCCGCCGGGCGCACGTGATGCTCCCGATCATGGTGTTCATGTTCCGCCACGTGCTCACCCGGCGAACGCCGATGGGCCGCAAGGAGATGGACGAGGTCCGCTTCCACGGCGGCCCGTCGCTCCGCGTCAAGCGCGAGGACCTGGCGGCCCGCGGGGTGCAGCGGCTGACGGCGCGGGTCAACGGCGTCCGCGACGGACTCCCGGTGCTCGACGACGGCACCGTCGTCGATGCCGCGAACGTCGTGTGGTGCACCGGCTTCAAGCAGGTCTTCGACTGGATCGACCTTCCGGTCTTCGACGAGCGCGGCTGGCCGGTGGAGTACCGAGGCGTGGTCGAGGGCACGCCGGGCCTCTTCTTCTGCGGCCTCAGCTTCCAGTTCGCGTTCAGCTCGATGGTCTTCGCCGGCGTCGGCCGCGACGCAGAACACGTCGTTGGCCGGATCGCCGCCCGCATTCCCGACCGCCAGCGCGCGGCCGCGTGACCTCTCCAGCGGCGTATCCTGCGGGCGGGTGATGCACGATGGGCGTCGTCGACGATCTGGCCAAGGCGCGGGAGGCCTACGAGCGCCGGGAGTGGATCGCGGCCTACGACGCCCTCTCCAAGGCCGACGAGTCCGCGCTCGACGCCGACGACTTCGCCCGGCTGGCGACCACGGCGTACCTCCTCGGTCGGCGGAACGACTGCGTCCAGGCGCTGCAGCGCGCCTACCAGACCCACCTCGACCAGGATCGGCCGCTCGCCGCCGCCCGCTCGGCGTTCTGGCTCGCGATGGTGCTCATGACCGGCGGGGAGCCTGCGGTCGGGGGTGGGTGGGTGGGCCGGTGCCAGCGGCTGCTGGAGGACGTCGAGGGTGATGTCGTCGAGCGCGGCTACCTGCTGATCCACCTGATGTTCCGGCACATCTTCGCAGGAGAGTTCGTGGAGGCCCACGCACTGGCCCTCCAGGTCATGGACTACGGCCGCCGCTTCCGTGACGCCGACCTGCTGGCCAACGGGCTGATGGCCCAGGGTCGGATGGCGATGTACGCCGGCCGGGTCCCCGAGGGGCTGGCCCTGCTCGACGAGGCCATGGTCGGCGTCGCCACGGGCGAGGTCTCGCCGGTGTTCGCGGGACAGATCTACTGCTCGATGATCGAGGCCTGCCAGGAGGTCTCGGACTTCGGCCGGGCGGCGCAGTGGACCAGTGCGCTCACGTCGTGGATCGACGAGCAGCCCGGACTCGTGCCGTTCACCGGTCAGTGCGCGGTGCACCGCGGCCAGATCCTGCGCGTCTGCGGGGAGTTCATCCGGGCGGTGGAAGAGCTCGAGCGGGCCGTCGAGCGCTACCTCGAGGCCGAGACGCCAGACGCAGCCGGCCTGGCGATGAAGGAGTGCGGCGACGTGCTCCTGATCCGCGGCGATCTGGAGGGCGCGCGAGCGACGTACGAACGGGCCATCTCGTTCGGCCTCGACCCGCAGCCCGGACTCGCCCTGCTCTGGCTGGCGAGTGGGCGCACCGACGCCGGGCTCGCCGCGACCCGACGGCTGCTCGCGGAGCCGCGCGACCCGGTGCACCGCTCGCAGCTCCTGCCCCCGGCCGTGGACGCGCTACTCGCCACCGGTCACGCCGACGAGGCTGCGCCGCTGGCGAAGGAGCTCGCCGAGATCGCGTCCTCGTTCGGTTGTGCGGCGCTGGGTGCCTGGGCGGCGTTCGCCGACGGCGGGGTCCGAACGGCATTGGGAGACCCGGCCGGAGGCGTCAGCCAGGGCCGGCTCGCACTGAGGGCCTGGCAGGCGCTCGGCGCTCCCTACGAGGCGGCGCGCTGTCGGCTGCTGATCGGCCGGGCACTGCGCGAGCTCGGTGACCCCGACTCGGCAGCCGTCGAGCTGGTCGCGGCCCGGCAGTGCTTCGCCGAGGTGGGCGCCACGCAAGCCGAGCGGGAGGTCGCGGCGCTGCTGACTCCGACGCGGCCCGGCGGGCTCACCGAACGGGAGGTGGAGGTGCTGCGGCTGGTGGCTTCGGGGAAGAGCAACCCCGAGATCGCTGCCGCGCTGTTCCTGTCCGAGAAAACCGTGGCGCGCCACCTCAGCAACATCTTCGCCAAGGTCGAGGTCACCTCCCGCACCGCGGCTGCCGCGTTCGCCTACGAGCACCAGCTCGTGTGACTTCTGGGTGAACCTGCCCATCGCGCCCCCGACGAGATGGGTCGACCGCTCGATGCGCCGGTGCCTCCGCCACTTCTAGCGTCGCGACATGACCACCCCACTCGCGCTTCCCCGCACCAGTCGACTGCGGATGTCGAGCGTCGGCGGCCTCGCGGGGACTGCCGGACCGCTCCTGTTCACCCTCACCTTCCTCCTGCAGAACGCGCTGCGGCGCGACGACGACGCCGTCGCCGAGCCGGTGAGCGCACTGGAGGCCGGCACCCACGGCTGGGTCCAGCAGGCCAACTTCGTGGTGCTCGGCGTCCTGCTGATCGTCTTCGCGGCAGGACTGGTGGGTGCCCTTCCGTCGACCGCTTCGGCGCGGCTGGGTCCGGCGCTCCTCGCGGTCAGCGGCGGCGGCCTCTTCCTGGCCGCGGCCTTCCCTCTGCGCGAGAACGCCGCCGGCGAGGTCTACGACCCCGGGTTCCACTTCTTCTCAGGGGTGACCTTCTTCCTCGGCTCTGCGCTGGCCCTGCTCGCGCTGTCCCGCACGCTGGCCGCAGACCATCGCTGGCGACCGCTGGCCACGTGGTGCGGGGTTGCCGGAATCGTGGCGTTGGGCGGGTTCGTACTGCTGGGCGTCTTCGCGATCCCGGACAGCGCGCCGCTGCATTCGTACGCCGGCCTGGCGCAGCGAACGCTGTTCCTTGCTGTCACGTTCCCCTGCCTGCTGGCGGTGGCGACCCGGCTGACCAGGATCGCCCGCGGGTGATCTGGGTGCACACTGGTGCAGTTCGAGTCCATTGGGTGCCCGACGGGGGGCAGAGGTGGCGCACCGACTGCTCAGCATTGACGGCGGGGGCGTGCGCGGGGTCGTGGCCCTCGAGGTGCTGGCCCGTGTCGAGCAGCTGCTGCGCGATGGGACGGGAGACTCCGAGCTGGTGCTCGGCGACTGGTTCGACTACGTCGGCGGGACCAGCACCGGCGCGATCATCGCCGGTGGGGTGGCGATGGGGCTGCCGGTCTCGAGGATCCAGCGGCTCTACCGGGACAACATGGGCTCGATCTTCACTCGGGCCCGCGTCTTCGACCTGCTCCGGGCGCGGTACGACGAGGCCGCCATCGAGGAGGTGCTGCGCCGCGAGTTCGGCGCCGAGCGCACCCTCGGCTCCCCGGACCTGCGCTGCCTGCTGCTCCTCGGCCTGCGCAACACCAGCACCGGCTCCCCGTGGCCGGTCAGCAGCAACCCGGCCGGCCGCTACAACCAGGGGGCGGGCTCCAACCTCGACCTCCCGCTGTGGCAGCTGGTCCGGGCCAGCGCCGCGGCGCCCACGTTCTTCGTGCCCGAGGAGATCGACCTGGGCACCCGCACCTTCGTGTTCAGCGACGGTGCGGTCACCACGCTCAACAACCCGGCGCTCCAGCTGGTCCTGATGGCCACCCTGCCGGCGTACTCGCTCGGCTGGCCCACCGGTCGTGACGAGCTGCTGCTGGTCAGCGTCGGCACGGGCACCAGCGAGCGGGTCCGCGACGACCTCCGCGCCGGTGACCTCAACCTGCTCAGCTACGCCACCTCCGTGCCCGAGGCGCTGATCCACAGCGCCGCCGTGCAGAACGACTACCTGTGCCGCGTGCTCGGCGAGTGCCGGCACGGACCCAAGCTCGACAACGAGCTGGGCGACCTGGTCGGCGGCGCCGGGCTGCTGCCCGAGCCGCTGTTCAGCTACGTGCGGTACGACGCCGAGACCCATCCGGCCAGCCTGGCCGAGCTCGGCGTCAGCCACCTCTCGGCCAAGCACCTCGACCGGATCGACGGGGTCGAGCACCTCGACGAGATGTGCGAGTTCGGTCGCGCGATCGCGGCCCGGGTCGAGCCGGACCACTTCGCCGGGTTCGTCTGACGGTGGCGGTCAGGCGCCGGCCGCGCGGTGTGAGTCCACCGACTCGGCGACGGCGCCGAGCATCACCAGCAGGGACCTGGCGAGCGGCTGGAAGGCGCGTCCCTCCCGGGTCAGGGTGAGCTTCTTGACGGTCCGGTCGACCAGCGTGACACCGAGTGCGAGCTCCAGCTTGGCGATCCGCGCGCTGAACGCCGCTTGCGAGAGGTTCATCGCGTGGGCCGCGGTGGTGAACCCGTCGTGGTCGACCAGCGCAACGAACGACGCGATCTCGCTGACGTGGATCGACAGCAGGCGCGGACGCTCCAACCAGGGTCCGTCAGCCACGGGCACAGTCTGTTCGTGCCGGGAGTCGGTCGGGTGTGCCGGCAGTCACAGTTCGGTCACAGGTCCGCATCGGTCCGGACCGACGGCGCGCGGCCCCGTCCGAGGACGGGGCCGCACCCGTGCTGATCAGCTGCCTCCGTCCTTCACCGAGATGACTCCGAGGTCGGGGTAACCGGTGGTGGACACGGCGTTGACGTAGTTCTCGATGTTCGAGCCGTGCAGGAAGTAGAACTTCGAGGTGTCCAGCGAGATGTAGGCGACGTCCTCGGCGAGCATGTTGTCCACTTCGGCCCACATCTGGTTGGCCGTGTCGATGTCGGGCTCGGCCGCTGCGGCATCCATCGCCGCGTTGACCTCGTCGCTCTCGTAGTTGCCGTAGTCCTGACCGTTGGAGTTCTTGGTCAGGTTGATCCGGCTGTCGAACAGCGGCGGGATCACCGTGGAGATCGAGGGCCAGTCAGCACCCCAGCCACCCCAGATCAGGTCGCTGTCCGAGCCGGGCTTCTGGATTGTCTCGTAGTAGGGACCCGACGGGTCCAGGCCGTCCAACGTCACGTCGAAGCCGGCCTTGTCGTAGCTCGCCTTGAGGGCCGCGAAGGCCTTCTCACCGGCGTCCGACCCGATCGGGTAGGTGAGCTTGATCGGGTAGGGCAAGGTCTCGCCGGACTCCTCGAGCAGCGCCCGGGCAGCCTCGGTGTCGCCGCCCTCGGCCGAGCCGAAGTTCTCGTTTGGCACGTAGCCCGGAACCGCCGGGTTCACGATCGACAACGCGGGCGCCGAAGCCTTGTCGCCACCAAGCGCACCGACGTACGCCGCCCGGTCGGTCGCCAGGGCAAGTGCCTGGCGGACCTGCAGGTTGGTGACCCGGTTGAAGTTGGGCAGCAGGTACTGCGTGAACGGGGACTCGAAGTTGACCGCACGCGCGGCGACGTCCCCGGTGATCTGCGGGTACTGCGCCGGGGTCACGTTCCTCGTGGTGATGGCGTTCTGGTCGTCACCTTCGTCGGCGATCAGCCGGTCCACGATGATCTCCGGCTCGATGCCGATCTGGAAAACGAACGAGTCCGGGTTGGCCTCCCGGTTGGTGTCCTCCGCGCGGTCCCACTCCGGGTTGCGCACGAACGTGCCACCGGAGTCCTCGTTCCACTCCCCGTCGAGCATGTAGGGACCGTTGGAGAAGACCTGCAGGTCGGACTGGTCGCCCTGGTCCTTGTCGGCACGGTAGGGGTCGAACGAGCGCAGCGCGGCGACCGCGAGCGGGAAGTCCGGCCAGGGCTTCTTGAACCGGTAGGTGATCGTGCTGCCGTCGCAGGTGACCGCCTTGTCGAACTCGGCCTGGCCCTCGCCGGTGTAGGGACCCTTGTAGGCGGGAGAGCCGTCGGCGGCCTCGGGGACGTCCAGGTAGCCGATGATGTACTGCGGCCCACTGGTGATCACGTCGGTCGCGAACGTCCGCGAGACGCCGTACTTGAAGTCCTCGCACGTGATCGGCTGGCCGTCCTGCCACGTGGGTCCCTCCTTGAGCGTGAACGACCACTCGGTGGCGTCCTCGTTGGACTGCCCCGTGTCGGTGGCCAGGTCCGCGACCGGAGTCGCGCCCTCGGTCGCGTCCGTCGCGGCGAGGGGGAAGGTCACCCAGCCGCGGTACACCAGTCTGCCGAGGTAGGCGATGTCGCGGCCCGAGTAGGTCCGCTGCGGGTCGAGGTGCTCGGTGACCGCCTGCTCGAGCGAGTACACCGTGCCGCCCTGGACGGCTTCGGTCCGCTCCTGTGGGGTGTTGGTCGGACCCCCCTCACCGCTCTCTCCGCACCCGGCGAAGCCGAGGGCCAGGGCCGTCGCCGCGGCCACCGCCGTGAGGCGTCTGCGTGGACTGCTCATGTGGGTCTCCTTGCTCGTGCGAACGGGTCGTCCGGGGGGTGGCCGTGGTTCCGGGCAGCCGGCGTACGGGCCGGCTGCCCGGGATTCCCTCCGTGGGAATCGGCGCAGGTGCGGCGGGGTCGTCCGCACCTTCTGCTGGGTACATCGGCCACATTCGTGGCCCGGCAGCGACTGCGGAGCGACTCATCGACGGCGTCGATGCAAAACCCGAATACTTGATCGCCCGGTGACCCACCTGTGACCGGCTCGTGACCCGATCGCGTCGGCGCAGAGCGCGGCTCGGACCGCTCCCCCATCGACATGACTCCCGGCAGCCGTTTACGAGATGGCCTCACGTGGCACTGGAGACATGGGAGACATGGGAGGAAAAGCGCGTCCGGCTACGGACGACCGGGAGGGGACTTGAACCATGCGTGAGACCGCCGACGGAGACGAGCCGCTGTCGCACGAACCACCGTGTGTCCGGTGCGGACACGCTGCCCACACGTTCCTCGAGTGCGGGAACGGTTGCGACTGTCAGCCCACGCTGATGCCGGGCGACGAGCGGCTCAGCCGGAGCTGACTCCGGACGACGTCACTCAGCCGGCCGCGGACCTGGGTTCGTCGACGTCGCGGCCAGTGGCCAGGTCCGCGCACTCCACAAGCGCGGCGTCCTGACGAGCCAGGTAGTCGCGGGCGCCCGCGTCGCCGCTGGCCCCAGCCGCGACCGCCGACCAGTGTGACCGGCCGAGGACGACCGGATGACCAGGGCGGCCGTGGTACGACGCACGGGCGAGGGCCTCGTCTCCCTCGCGCTCTGAGAGCACGCGTCGTACCACGGCCGCGGTCAGGTCGGGCACGTCGACCAGGCTCACCACGGCCGCGTCCGCGTCGCTGCCCTGCAGCGACGCGAGCCCGGCTCGCAGTGAGGCCGACATGCCCGCGGCCCAATCATGGGCGACGACGACGTCGACGCCGAGGCCGTCGAGGAGGCGAACCGCCTCGTCGGCCCCGGCGCCGAGCACCACCGTCACCCCGTTGCATCCACCGTCGACCAGGACCTCCACCGCGTGCTGGACCCACGACGTCCCGTCAACGTCGTGCACCAGCGCCTTGGGCCGGCCCATTCGGGAGCCGGCCCCGGCTGCGAGGAGGAGACCCTGGGCGTTCAGCGGACGAACGCCTCCGTGAAGAGCTTCTGGACATCACCAGACGCTGGACCACTGAAGCCAGGACAGGTCGAGACCGAGCCCTCGAAGGCCGAGACGAGGTAGGTCCCGCCCATCTGGAAGTTCACCGCGGAGACCAGGGCCGCCATGTCTGGCGGCGTGGCGGCGACCTGCACCGTCTCGCCGACCTCGCCGTTGAAGACTTCGGTGGCCTGGAAGGTCACCGTGTCGCCGTTGATGGCAGTCACGGTGCCCATGAAGGCCTGGTCGTATTGAGCAAGCAGCGTCGCGTCCGGAACCGCGCACCTGCCCTGCGGGGCCTTCGCGGTCAGCTCGGTCGTGACTCCGGCGGCCGGGGCTCCGGCCGCGGTGGTGTCCGGCGAGCTGGTCCGGCGGTCGGAGGCCTGCGGCGACGGGTTGTCACCCGACAACCCGGCGATCGCAAAGCCTCCGACGCCGGCGATCATGGCGGTCGCAGCGGCGGCCACCAGCCAGGTGAGCCGGTTGCGGCCGTGGGTGCCGGTGGCCCGGGTGCCTTCGTCAGGCACAACCGGTCGAACCTCGAGATCAGCGCTCATGACGTCCTCCAGGAGGTGAGCGAGAGCGGCCGGGTCGGCCGGGGAGAGGGAGCCGACGGGGTCAGCGCTGCGGAGCAGCGCACGAAGCTCGTCGTCACGGTCGAAGTCGTCTCGATCGACGTCGCGCTCATTCATGTCTCCCTCCCTTCTCTCACCCCTTCATGTCCGGAAGCGCCGTCGATCTTTCCCAGCTCCTCGACGAACTTCCCGCGCGCGCGGTGCAGCCGGATGCTCACCGCGTTGGCGGTGACCCCGAGCACCTCGGCGATCTCTCCGGGTCCCAGCTGCTCCCACGCCCACAGCCGCAGCAGCTCGGCCTCCTCCGGCCGCATCGCCTCGAGCGCCGCGGTGACCCGCAGGTCCGGCGGATTCGGCTCGCGGAGCTCCTCCTGCGGCGGGTCGACCACGGCGATCCGCGCGGCCAGCCGGCGCTGCCGCCGGTCGCCCCGGTCGACGTTGGCCAGGCAGTAGCGGGCGACGCCGTACACCCAGGGCAGCGCCGGCTCGGGCACCTCGTCCAGCCGGCGCCAGCAGACCAGCAGGGTCTCGGCGAGGACGTCCTCGGCGGTGTCCGGGTCGGTACGACGGGCCAGGAACCGGCGTACCGGCTCGACGACCTCCGCGGCAAGCGCTTCGAACCGCTCGCGCGCTGCGTCGGCCGCCCCCGGCGCCTGGTCCTCCACGGACTCCACCCTCACACATCTCAGACGTCCGGCTCACCCGGTTGGCTGCCACACCGTCACTCGACTTTGGCCTTGCGGCTGCCAGTGCGGTCCGGCGTTACGTCATACGGACAGAGCACCCGTCTGCTCCATCCGTATGACCTAACGCGCCACAAGGCGTCGGGCGAGGAAGCGCGCAGCGCTGACGAGCCCGACCCCTCCCACCAGTGATGGCGGAGCGACGGCCGTCCGTCCGGCCCTGCGGGACGGGGTGCCCCGCGACGCTCAAAGGAGCTTGGCCGCGGCGCGGGGCAGCGCAACGCAATGAGGACGCAAGCCGTCCCCGCGACGCGCCGCTCCTGTCGGCGCGGGGCACCCCGGCCCGCAGGGCCGGAACCGAGAGCCACGAGCGCAGACCCAGACACCCCAAATGACACCAGCCCGGCAGGGCGACTGCCGGGCTGGTGTGCTGGTCCTACGTGGAGCGGTGGCTCAGAAGTCCATGCCACCCATGCCGCCGGACGGGTCGCCACCCATGGCAGGGGCCTTCTCCGGCTTGTCCGCGACGACCGCCTCGGTGGTGAGGAAGAGCGCCGCGATGGAGGCGGCGTTCTGCAGCGCGCTGCGGGTCACCTTGGCGGGGTCGATGATGCCTTCGGCGATCATGTCGACGTATTCGCCGGTGGCCGCGTTGAGGCCGTGGCCGGCCGCGAGGTTGCGGACCTTCTCCGCCACGACGCCGCCCTCGAGGCCGGCGTTGATCGCGATCTGCTTGAGCGGGGCCTCGGTCGCGAAGCGCACGATCTGCGCACCCGTGGCCTCGTCACCGGTCAGGTCCAGCTTCTCGAAGGCCACGTCCGCAGCCTGCACGAGCGCCACGCCGCCACCGGCGACGATGCCCTCCTCGACGGCCGCCTTCGCGTTGCGAACGGCGTCCTCGATGCGGTGCTTGCGCTCCTTGAGCTCGACCTCGGTGGCCGCGCCGACCTTGATCACCGCGACGCCGCCGGCCAGCTTGGCCAGCCGCTCCTGCAGCTTCTCGCGGTCGTAGTCGGAGTCCGACTTCTCGATCTCGGCGCGGATCTGGTTGACCCGGCCGGCGATCTGGTCGGTGTCGCCCGCACCCTCGACGATCGTGGTCTCGTCCTTGGTGATGACGACCTTGCGGGCCTGGCCGAGCAGCTCGACGCCGGTGTTTTCCAGCTTGAGGCCGACCTCCTCGGAGATGACCTGGCCACCGGTCAGGATCGCGATGTCCTGGAGCATGGCCTTGCGGCGGTCACCGAAGCCCGGCGCCTTGACGGCAACGGACTTGAAGGTGCCGCGGATCTTGTTGACGACCAGGGTCGACAGCGCCTCGCCGTCGACGTCCTCGGCGATGATCAGCAGCGGCTTGCCGGACTGCATGACCTTCTCGAGCAGCGGCAGCAGGTCCTTGACCGAGGAGACCTTCTGGTTGGCGACGAGGACGTAGGGGTCCTCGAGCACCGTCTCCATCCGCTCCGGGTCGGTGACGAAGTAGGCAGAGATGTAGCCCTTGTCGAACCGCATGCCCTCGGTGAGCTCGAGGTCGAGCCCGAAGGTGTTCGACTCCTCGACGGTGATGACACCTTCCTTGCCGACCTTGTCCATCGCCTCGGCGATGATGTCGCCGACGGTGGGGTCAGCAGCGGAGATCGACGCGGTCGCGGCGATCTGCTCCTTGGTCTCGATCTCGGTCGCCATGCTGAGCAGCTGCTCAGCGACGGCGTCGACGGCCTTCTCGATGCCACGCTTGAGGCCCATCGGGTTCGCGCCGGCGGCGACGTTGCGCAGCCCCTCGCGGACCATGGCCTGGGCGAGCACCGTGGCGGTGGTGGTCCCGTCGCCGGCGACGTCGTCGGTCTTCTTGGCGACCTCCTTGACGAGCTCGGCGCCGATCTTCTCGTAGGGGTCCTCGAGCTCGATCTCCTTGGCGATGCTCACGCCATCATTGGTGATCGTGGGGGCGCCCCACTTCTTCTCGAGCACGACATTGCGGCCCTTGGGGCCGAGGGTGACCTTGACGGCGTCGGCGAGGATGTTCATACCCCGCTCCAGGCCGCGCCGGGCCTCCTCGTTGAAAGCAATCAGCTTCGGCATGACTGGTGCGATTCCTCACGCTTGAAGAGTTGGGTGGCTGTCACTCTCGTCCTGAGAGTGCCAGCCTCATGTTTAGCACTCGACCCCTGCGAGTGCAAGAAGAGTTCGCGCTCAGCGGACCATCGCGGACACCACGACGCCGACCGTGGCGGCCGCCCCGGCCACGGCCAGCAGCAACCCCTGGTCACGCCGGTGCCGGACCCCCCACCCGATCGCGGCGAGCGCGAGCACCAGCCCGGCCCAGGTGAACTCACCCCCGGTGGCGTTGGTTCCCCACGTGGCGCCGGCGCCGAGCGCGAGCAGCCAGGCCACCGGGTGCCGCGGAACCGGTCGCCCCGCCATCGTCGACGCGAGGACCGCCGTGAGGACAGCCACACCGGCATACCAGGTCCAGTGGCCGACGTACTCGTCCCACAGGTGAGCGGTCTCGCCCGGCTCGGCGTTGCCGATCGAGTTCGCCGCGAGGTGCATCCCGTGCCCGCTGGCATAGAGCCAGGCGCCGACGGCGAACCAGAGGTACGTCGCCCGGCCCGGCCGCGCGGCGAGGACCGCCAGCAGCGCCGGCGCCAGCACGAGGACCGGCGTGGCCAGGTCGACCCAGTCCGCGACCCGGGTGCCGCGCCCGGCCGGGCCGAGCCCGTCGGGCAGCGACCCGACGTGGTGGCAGAGGCTGTAGGCCAGCGCGGTGACGGCCAGCGCGTGACCGTGGCTCGGAGACGGCGTCAAGAGTCTGATGGGATGGCTCCCATTCCCGACAGCTGGGCCGCTACGAGATCCGCGAACCAGGTGGCGTTGGCCGGGTCGATGTCGAGGTAGAGCCCCGGCTCGATCAGCTCGAGCTCGCTGACCACCCACGCGTCCTCCCACCACATGACATCGACCCGTGCGTACGAAGGTCCGTGGCCCCGGCGTTCGCCCACGACCGCGACCGCGGTCTCGGCCAGCGCGGCTCGCACCGGGTCCAGGGGCATCGGGAGCGAGCTGCCGCCGTACGCCTCGTGGACCCGGACCTCCTCTCCCACGGCGAGCTTGTCGACCTGCGAGGCCGCACGGCCGGCGAAGACGAAGACCGAGGTCTCACCCACCGTGCGGACAGACTCCACCAGCGGCTGTACCACCCACGGCGACGGAGCGAGCATCTGGAGCCGCTCATCCTTGGGGCCGCTCACCACCACGAGACCGATGCCGCTGGCGCCGACCCGGGGCTTGATCACCACGGTTCCCCACCGCTCGGCCGCCTCCACAAGGCCGCCGACCAGCGTCCGGTCGTCCAGCAGAACAGTCGGGACGCACGGGACGTCATCGGCGAGACCCACGAGGTAGGACTTGTCGGCGTTCCAGGCGAACAGGTCCGCGCCGTTGAGCAGCCGCGTCCGGGACTCGACCGAGCGCGCCCAGGCGAGGAACTCCGCGGTGCGCCGGTGGTAGTCCCACGTGGACCGCACCGCCACCAGCTCGGCCGCGGGCCAGTCGACGGCCGGGTCGTCCCACACCACCCACTCGGCCTCGATCCCGCGCTGCGCGAGCGCCGCCGTCACGAGGTGGCCCTCCGGCTCGCCGTCCGGCATCAGGTTGAAGGTGACAAGGAGAACCTGGGGCACCTGTCGATTCTGGTCCACGCCGATCGTCATCCCGGTGACAGAATCTCCAAGCCTCAGGCCGAGCTTGCTCGGGCCTGAGAATCAGCGAGGAGGTAGAGGAGGCCCTCTTGGGCTCTCGCGGAGCGAGAGACTGAGACGGCCGTCTCGAAACCACATCGTCGAGAGGAACCACCATGACCGAGTACGTCGTCCTGCTCCCCGGTGACGAGTCCCAGTGGGAGGCCGCGTCCCAGGCGGCCAAGGAGCACATGTACGGGATCCACCGCGAGTTCGCCGAGCAGCTCGAGAAGCGCGGGCACAAGGTTACGGGCGGCAGCGAGCTCACCCACTCCCGCGTGGCCAAGGTGCTGCGCACCGATGCCGACGGGCGGCACACCGTCACCGACGGGCCCTATGCCGAGACCGTCGAGCAGCTGACCGGGTTCTACATCGTCCAGTCCGACGACCTCGACGACCTGATCGAGGTCTGCAAGGTGCTGGGCCGCGGCGAGGGCGCCATCGAGATCCGCGCGGCGGCGGTCGGCCCCGGCTCGTGAGGTTCCTCGTGCTGATGGCCGAGGAGGACCACTTCGACCGCTGGGAGGCGGCCTCCGACGAGCAGCAGCAGACATTCTTCGACGGGCTGGCCGCCTTCACCGCCGCGGTCCGGAA
Source organism: uncultured Actinomycetota bacterium (assembly GCA_963765915.1). Taxonomy (GTDB): domain Bacteria; phylum Actinomycetota; class Actinomycetes; order Propionibacteriales; family Nocardioidaceae; genus Nocardioides. The sequence goes on from CAVXYB010000001.1 coordinate 102,737, forward strand.
GCGCGGCGAGGTCCTGCTCGGCGAGGCGCTGGACCGGCCGGAGTGCGCGGTGACGTTGCGCGACGGCACGGTGACCGACGGACCGTACGCCGAGACCGTCGAGCAGGTCGGCGGCTTCTACGTTGTCGACCTGCCCTCGCCCGAGGCCGCCCTCGAGGTCGCCCGGCTGCTGCCGGTGCCCTCGGTGGAGGTACGGCCGATCCTGGACATGTGACCGACGGGACCCGGGCGGCCCTCGACTCCCTCGAGACCGCACAACGCGACGAGTGGGGCCGGCTGCTGGCCCTGCTCGTCGCGAGGTACCGGCGCCTCGACCTGGCCGAGGACGGGCTGGCCGACGCCTTCGAGTCCGCTGCCCGTACCTGGCCGGGCGGGGGCGTGCCCACCAACCCGAGTGCGTGGCTGCTGGTCGCGGCCCGGCGGCGGATCACCGACCGGCTGCGGGCCGAGGCGGTCGCGAACCGCAAGCTCCCGCTGCTGGTCGTGGAGTCCGACGTGACCGAGGAGGCGCAGCGCTCCATGGCGGACCCGGGCGAGCGCGGTGGCGTGACCGACGAGCGGCTGCGCCTGGTGCTGCTCTGCGCCCACCCGTCGTTGCCACCCGAGGCGGCCGCCGCGCTCACCCTGCGGCTCGTGCTGGGCGTCCCGACCGACGACCTGGCCCGGCTGTTCCTGGTCCGCACCTCGACGATGGCGGCCCGGCTGACCCGGGCCCGCAAGCGGCTGGCCGGGGAGTCGTTCGCGGTGCCGGTCGGCGCCGAGCTGACCGCGCGGCTGCGGGTGGTCTCCGACGTTGCCTACCTGGCCTTCACCGCCGGGTACGCGCCCGGCTCTGGCTCGGACGTGCTCCGCGCCGACGTGGCCGGCGAGGCGATCCGGCTGGTGCGGGTGCTCCGCGACCTGCTGCCGGCACCGGACCCAGAGGTCGACGCGCTCCTCGCGCTGATGCTGCTCCAGCACTCGCGCCGTGAAGCCCGGGTGGCCGAGGGGCGGCTGGTGCTGCTGCCGGACCAGGACCGGGCCCGGTGGCACACCGACGAGATCGCGGACGCGGTCGCGCTGCTGACCCCGCTGACGCACGCCGCGCCGGCGCCGTACCTTCTCCAGGCCCTGGTCGCCGCCGAGCACGCGATCGCGCCGACAGCTGCGCACACCGACTGGTCGCGGATCGTGGCGCGGTACGACGAGCTGCTCGGGCTGGCCGACTCCCCCGTGGTCAGGCTCAACCGCGCCGTGGCCGTCGGCGAGGCGGACGGCCCGCTCGCCGGGCTGGCGGCAATGGACGGACTGACCGCCGAGGACCTGCCCGGGCACCGGCTGCCGGCGGCCCGCGCCGAGCTGCTGGCCCGCGCCGGAGTCGCGGACGAGGCACGGACGGCCTACGACGAGGCGGTCGCCCGGTGCGCCAATGAGGCGGAGCGGGCCCACCTCGAGGAGCGCCGATCCGCGTTGGGCCCACGCTGAGTCGGATCGCAGGTGACAATGGCGCCATGCATCTTTTCGCTGCCCTGGTGCCACCGCGGCACGTCCTCGACGAGATCGAGACGGTGGTGGACCAGGTCGAGGAAATCGCCACGGCCTCCGTTCCCCACCCGGAGGCGCGCGTCCACCGCCGCGCCGGCACGACCGGCCGTCGACCCGAGCACGGCCAGGCGCCGAGCGGTCCGCAGCTCAACCGGATCCGCGTGGATCGAATGCTCGTACCCATCACGAAGTTCGGCAACGTTCCTCTGACCGAGGCCAACCGCCTCAAGAGCGCGTTGGGCAACGCTGCGCAGGACTGGCAAGCCCCGCGGCTGCGCTTCAGCGGAGGAGCGGCCCTGGAGTGGCCGGGCGACGAGTGCGCGTGGGTCAAGCTGGGCGGTGACCCACAAGACCTCGAGGCGCTCCGCGCCGTGGCCAGCGGCGTACAACGGGTGTCCCAGGGGCTGCAACTGTTCGTCGACCGACGGATCTGGCGCCCCATGCTCGAGGTCGGCACCATCAACCGGCTCACGACCCCGGACTATCTCGAGCGACTCATGGACGCCCTCGACGCACACACCGGCTCGGCCTGGTGGCAGACGGAGCTGTCGCTCTTCATCCCTTCAGTCTCGGGACCGAGCGCGCCGCACAAGCTGTTCGCCGAGATCCCGCTGGGGCCGGCTGTGCCTCACTAGTCCGCGTCAGCCGTCGTCAGGAGACCGGCGACAGCACTTTGTCCGGGTCCATCGGCGGGTCGTCCGACACGGGGCCGGGCAGCCGCAGCCGGTTGCTGTGCACGACTGCGAGGAGTTTGTCGATCGGCATCGGCCGGTGCATGAGGAAGCCCTGCGCGTACGGCGCGTGCACGTCGTCGCGCACCAGCACGAGCTGGCTGTCCCGCTCGATGCCCTCGACCACGACGTCGAGCCCGAGCGCCTCCCCCATCACCGCGATCGCGCGCAGCACGGCACAGGCGCGGTCGTCGCGGTCGATGTTCTGGGAGAGCGTGGCGTCGGCCTTGATGATGTGCGCCGGAAGGTCCTGGAGATAGCTGATCGAGGAGAAGCCGACACCGAAGTCGTCGATCGCGAAGCGCACCCCCATGGCCGAGATGGTGCGCATGGCGTCGAGCACGTCCGGGTCGTCGCCGATCCCCTGTCGCTCGGTGATCTCCAGGATGAGGCTGGTCCGCTCCATCTCGTGGACGGCTCGTGCGACCGTGGCGACGAACTCGGGCTCCCGGAGCTGGCGGACCGAGATGTTGACGCTGATCGAGATCGGGCCGCCCGCAGCCTCGCGCAGTGAGTGCGCATCGCGGGCAACGGTCATCAGGACCGACTCTCCGAGCGGCACGACCAGCCCGGTGTCCTCGGCGATGCGGATGAAGACCTCCGTCGGCACGTCGGCTCCATGAAGCTTCCACCGGGCCAGCGCCTCCACCCCGGCGATTCGCCCCGTGTCCGAGGCGATGACCGGCTGGTAGACCACGCTGATCTCGCCCCCGTCGATCGCCTGGCGCAGCTGCTCCACCAGCTCGAGGCGCTCCAGCCGGGCCTGCCCGATGGCCGGATGGTAGGAGACGGACTGGGACTTGCCGCGCCCCTTGGCCTCGTACATCGCCAGGTCCGCCTGCCGCAGGAGCGCCTCGCTCGACTCACTGCCGTCCCCGTAGGCGATGCCGATCGACGCCCCCAGGGCGATGCAGTGCTCGGAGACCTCGGCATCGCTCAGCGCCGCCAGGATCCGGTCGCTGATCTCGACCACCTCGCCGACCGTGACGTCCTCGAGCAGGACGGCGAACTCGTCACCGCCCAGACGGGCCACGGTGTCGCTGTCCCTGGTGCAGTCGACCAGCCGGCGAGCCACCTCGACCAGCACCGCGTCACCGGTGGCGTGGCCGAACCGGTCGTTGACCGGCTTGAAGGCGTCGAGGTCGATGAACAGCAGGGCGACCCGGACGCCGCGCCGCCGAGACAGGTGCAGGGCATGGGCCACCCGGTCGAGCAGGATGCCGCGGTTGGGCAGGTCCGTCAGCGGGTCGTGGCGCGCGTAGTGGACCATGTCCTGGGTCAGCTGCAGCCGGGCGAAGGCGTCTCCGCAGACGGCGGCCAGCGCGTCCAGCGCCTGCTGGTCGGCCGAGACGGTCGAGCGGGCCCGGTCCGTGGCTGGGGCGACCACCCACGACGGGTCCTTGCCGCGCTGCACCTGAGCACCGATCTCTCCCCGCTTGGGTGGGGCGCCGCGGAACTCGACGTTGCGCAGCCTGGTCAGCCGCCGCGCGTCCTGCAGGAGGGCCTCCACGACCTGGGCGGGCTCGTGCAGGGTCTGGGCCCGGACCGCGGCGTCCAGCAGGACGGTGAGCCGTCGGGCGTTCTCCCGACCTCGGGTCAGGGCCCGGGTGGCCACGAGCAGCGTGATCAGCGGGACCATGAGCAGGGTCAGCGTCCACCACGGCTCGCTACGGACCACGACGGCGCCGAGGTAGCCGAGCAGGTCGAACGGGACGAAGCAGGCCACCGCCAGCCAGGCGCCGGGCTGCAGCAGGTGACTGCGCACCGGCGTGGCGGAGTCGATCGCCACCGAGATGCCGGAGAGCACATAGTCGGTGAAGAAGTACGCCGTCGCCGCGACCGCGACCGCCGCGAGCTCGCGCGGTGACCCGATGTCGGCTCCCCGCAACAGCGTCATGCAGCCCGCAGCGACGGCGCCGGCCACGATCCCGATCCCGATGTTGAACAGCTGCGCAGTCATGCGCTTGCCGGACATCAGTTGCGTCGCCACCACGCCGAGGGACCAGACCGCCAGCGCCGCCCGGGCGTCGAGGGTGCACAGGAGGAACATCAGGATGCTCGAGTCGAAGCCGATCTCGATGCCCCCGTCCTCGCCGTCGAGGACCATGGGGAACCGGGCCACGACCACGATCAGGGGCACGCCGATCAGCAACCCCAGCGCGACGGGCCAGCCGCCCGAGACAGCACCCGGGACCGCCCAGACGGCGAGTGCGAGCCCGACGACGCACAGGGCGAGGTCGAACTGCCAGCTGCGCGAATCGCGCAACCTGGTCCCGGGCATCGTTCCTCCAAGGTCGCTGGGACCGCCAGTATCGAGTCCACGACCGGGCCGGGGAGGCCGAATGACACAATCCGCCGATCGCCCGGATGGTCACGGTCCCTGGGCGGTGAGCCTGGGCCCGTTCGGCGCGCGGCAATGGGCCCAGCTCACCGCCGCCTGGGGCCGGCGGTTGGGTGAGCGAGCGGCGCGGGACCTAGGGCGCGACCTAGCCCCCGGCGACCGCCGGGATGACGGAGATCTGGGTGCCGTCCGGAGTCGGGGTCTCGAGGTTGTCGAGGAACCGGACGTCGTCGTTGCCCACGTAGACGTTGACGAACCGGCGCAGCGCGCCCTGGTCGTCGAGGATCCGGCCCTTGATGCCCGCGTAGTGCGCGTCGAGGTCGTCGAGGACCTCGGCCAGGGTGCCGCCGTCCGCGGTCACCTCCGACTCGCCCTCGGTGTAGGTGCGCAGGATCGTCGGAATGCGGACGGTGGCGGTCACGGTGCGGCTCCTCTGGACGGTTGCAGGGGGTCGGTGGTGGTCAGGCGATGCCGGTCGCTGCGAACGCGGCGTACGTCGGCTCGATGGTGACGGCCGCCCCGACCCGGTCGGAGACCGCGTCGAGGGTCTTGAGGCCGTGGCCGGTGTTGATCACGACGGTGTCGAGGGAGGTGTCGAGCTGGCCGGTCTCCACGAGCTTCTTCAGGACGCCGACCGTGGTGCCGCCGGCGGTCTCGGTGAAGATCCCCTCGGTGCGGGCGAGCAGCACGATGGCGTCGCGCACCTCGTCGTCGGTGATGTCCTCGACGGCGCCGCCGGTCTCGCGGCAGATGTCGAGCACGTAGATGCCGTCGGCCGGGTTGCCGATCGCCAGGCTCTTGGCGATGGTGTCGGGCTTGACCGGCCGGATCGCGTCGACCCCGGCCTTGTAGGCCGCGGACACCGGCGAGCAGCCGGTCGCCTGGGCTCCGAAGACCCGGTAGGGCTTGTCCTCGACGAGCCCGAGCCCGATCAGCTCCTGGAAGGCCTTGTGCACCTTGGTGAGCTGGGAGCCGGACGCGACCGGGATCACGATCTGGTCGGGCAGCCGCCAGCCGAGCTGCTCGGCGATCTCGTAGCCGAGGGTCTTGGAGCCCTCGGCGTAGTAGGGGCGGACGTTGACGTTGACGAACGCCCAGCCGTCCTCCTCGCCGGCGATCTCCGAGGCGAGCTTGTTGACGTCGTCGTAGTTGCCGTTCACCGCGACGAGCTGCTCGGTGTAGACCGCTGAGTTGACCTGCTTGGGCTGCTCGAGGTTGCTGGGGATGAACACCACCGTCTTGATGCCGGCCCGCGCCCCGGCGGCGGCCACGGCGTTGGCCAGGTTGCCGGTGCTGGGACAGGCGAAGACCTTCGCGTGCAGCTCGCGGGCCGCGCTCAGCGCGCAGGCGACCACCCGGTCCTTGAACGAGTTGGTCGGGTTGGTGGAGTCGTCCTTGACCCACAGGTTGTCGATGCCGAGCTCGCGGCCGAGGTTGTGCGCCTTGAGCAGCCGGGTGTAGCCCGGCTCGGTGTTCGGGCTGTCCTCGATGTCGCTCGGCACCGGCAGCAGCGCCTTGTACCGCCAGATGTTCGGCGGGCCGGCCGCGATCTCCTCGCGGGTCACCCGTGGGAAGTCGTAGGCGATCTCCAGCGGCCCGAAGCACTCCGGGCAGGCGTAGAACGGCCCGAGGTCGACCTGGTGGCCGCACTCGCGGCAGGAAAGGGCGCGGGCATGGCCGAACGCGCCCTGGCGTACGGCTTGCTTCTCGGCAACGGCAGTGCTCATGCAGTCCTCCTTCTCATCTTCCCCGGGCGCGTACTTCGCGCCGGGCCGGAATTAGCACCGTTTCCGCGACCGACTCCGGTGCTGCTGGAGCCAGGGGACTCGCGGCGGTTGCCGGGACTTCACAGGGCCGTACCCTCAGTCCCTCTTGATGAGCAGTCACAACTGTAGAGGTGTGCGTCTCAACATGTGTACTCGGGTCCCACATGCTGGGCGCCACCGGACGGGATAGTCCGTCACGGATGTGTGGGTCGAACGGCCCTTCCACCTACACATCCGTGACGGACTATCGCGGGCGGTCGGCCGATCAGGCGGCGGCGGTCGCGGAGTCCTGGGCCGGGGTGAGGGCGCCGCGGACCACGTCGAGGACGTCGCCGACCACGTGCACGGTCAGCGCGTCGCGCACCTCGGCCGGAACGTCGTCCAGGTCGGGCTCGTTGCGCAACGGCACGAAGACCTCCGTGAGCCCGGCGCGCTGGGCGGCCAGCAGCTTCTGCTTCACGCCGCCGATCGGCAGGACCCGGCCGTTGAGGGTGACCTCACCGGTCATCCCGACCTCCGAGCGCACCGGCCGGCCGGTGGCCAGCGAGGTCAGCGCGGTGACCATCGTGACGCCCGCGGACGGGCCGTCCTTCGGTACGGCGCCGGCCGGCACGTGCACGTGGATGGTCTGGTCGAAGAACACCGGGTCCACGCCGAGCTCAGCGGCGTGCGCCTTGACGAACGACAACGCGATCTGGGCGGACTCCTTCATCACCTCGCCGAGCTGGCCGGTGAGGGTCAGACCGCCCCGCTCGCCGCCCTCGTGGGCCGACGCCTCGATGAAGAGCACGTCGCCGCCGAGGCCGGTGACCGCCAGTCCGGTGGCGACGCCCGGGACCGACGTACGTTCCGCCGACTCCGGGGTGAACCGGGGCCGGCCGAGCAGGTCCTTCAGGTCGGGCTCGTCCACGTCGACCCGCTCGGCCGCGCCGGTGGCCAGCCTGGTCGCCGCCTTGCGTAGCGCCTTGGCGATCAGCCGCTCCAGCTGGCGCACACCGGCCTCGCGGGTGTAGCTCGCCGCGAGCTCGTGCAGCGCCGCGTCGGTGACGGTGACCTCGTCGGCGGTCAGCGCGGCCCGCTCGAGCTGCCGGGGCAGCAGGAAGTCGCGGGCGATCGCGACCTTGTCGTCCTCGGTGTAGCCGTCCAGGGTGACCAGCTCCATCCGGTCGAGGAGCGCCGATGGGATCTGCTCGACCACGTTGGCGGTGGCGATGAACAGCACGTCGGACAGGTCGAGGTCGAGCTCGAGGTAGTGGTCGCGGAAGGTGTGGTTCTGCGCCGGGTCGAGCACCTCGAGCAGCGCCGCCGCCGGGTCGCCTCGGTAGTCGGCCCCGATCTTGTCGACCTCGTCGAGGAGGACGACGGGGTTCATCGAGCCGGCCTCCTTGATGGCCCGGACGATGCGGCCGGGCAGCGCACCGACGTACGTACGCCGGTGGCCACGGATCTCGGCCTCGTCCCGGATGCCCCCGAGCGCGACCCGGACGAACTTGCGGCCCATGGCGCGGGCCACCGACTCACCCAGCGACGTCTTGCCGACGCCGGGAGGACCGGCGAGCAGGATCACCGCGCCGGAGCCCCGGCCGCCGATCACCTGCAGGCCCCGCTCCGCGCGGCGGGCGCGGACGGCGAGGTACTCGACGATCCGTTCCTTGACCTCGTCGAGCCCGTGGTGGTCGGCGTCCAGCACCTCGCGCGCCGACGACACGTCGTTGCTGTCGTCGGTCGTCGTGCCCCACGGCAGCTCGAGCACCGTGTCGAGCCAGGTGCGGATCCAGGCGGCCTCGGGGTTCTGCTCGCTGGAGCGCTCGAGCTTGTCGACCTCGCGGAGCAGCGCCTCGCGCACGGCATCCGGCACGTCGGCGGACTCGACCCGGGTGCGGTAGTCGTCGGCACCCTCGGGCTCGCCCTCGCCGAGCTCCTTGCGGATCGCCGCGAGCTGCTGGCGGAGCAGGAACTCGCGCTGCGACTTCTCCATCCCCTCCCGCACGTCCTCGCCGATCTTCTCGGCGATCTCGGCCTCGGCGAGGTGGTCGCGGGTCCAGGCGATGACGGTCTCGAGCCGCTGCTCGACGTCCGGGGTCTCCAGCAGCTCGCGCTTCTGCTCGTCGGAGAGGTACGGCGCGTAGCCGGCCGCGTCCGCGATCGCGCTGGGATCGCTCAGCCGGTGGACCGAGTCGATGATCTGCCAGGCCTCACGACGCTGCAGCACGGCGACCACGAGTCGCTTGTAGTCCTCGGCCAGCTCGCGGGCCCGGTCGGTGACGGTCTCCTCGACCGGCTCGACCTCGACCCACAGGGCGGCACCAGGGCCGGTGACGCCGCTGCCGATGCGGGCCCGGCTGCCGGCGCGCAGCACCGCACCCGGCCCACCGCCCATGAGGCGTCCGACGCGCTCGACGGTCGCGACCACGCCGTACGACGCGTAGCGGTCCTCGAGCCGCGGGGCGAGCAGCAGCTCGCTGTCGCTGCTGCTGCGGGCCGCGTCGACCGCGGCCTGGGCTGCCTCGTCGAGCGGGATCGGCACCACCATGCCGGGCAGCACGACCAGGTCGGAGAGAAACAGCACCGGAAGCGAGGGTTGAGTCATATGGGCTCAACTCCCGCGAGCAGCCCCGGTGTTCCGGCGTTCGTTCAGGGCGAACACACGCCGAGTCGGGGTTACTGACGCGCAGTAGCCCCGACTCGGCAGGGCTCAGGAAACGCGCCGTACCAGAGCGAGTCGCGCGGGAGCGTCAACAGCTCCTCAGGAACCATCGGCCTGCCGAAGAAGTAGCCCTGGGCGAGGTGGACGCCCAGGCCGCGGATCTGCTGCCACTGCTCCTCGGTCTCCACTCCCTCCGCACAGACCTTGGCTCCCACCAGCTCCGCCCATTCCACGATCAGGCTGATGGTGGCGCTCTGATGATCGGAGCTGAGCGTGGTCACGCGGGAGATGTCGAGCTTCACGATGTCGGGTTGCAGCAGGACGAGGCGATCGATGTTGGACAAGCCTGGACCCCAGTCGTCGACCGCGATGACGGCTCCTCGCGCACGGAAGTCCTGCAGCAGACGCGGCAGGTCGGACACCTGGGTGTCGACGTGCTCGGTGATCTCGAGGACAACGTCGGTCAGGTTGCCGGCCAGGGCGCGCTGCACCTGGACACTCCCGAGCGCCTCGAGGCTGACGTTCACCGCAACCCAGAGGCCCTCCGGTCGGTTGCTCAGGGCGTAGGTGATCGCGGTGGCCTCGAGAGTCGGACCGCTGCCGACGCTGGCCGCCGCCTCGAAGACGGTCAGCGGATCGTCCCCCTGGAATCTGCTGAGCGCCTCGACCCCGACGGGCCGGGTGGTGCGCAGGTCGACGATGGGCTGCCAGAGCATGGTGGGCCGAGGAATCAGGGTCGTGTTCGTCGGCCGAGGCGCGAGGTGGACCTGGTCCCGCCCGCCGAGCTTGGCTTCGCGGAGGGCTCGAACGGCCGCCGCCACCACGCTGCTCGGCTCCGTGTCCGGATCCCAGGTCGCGACACCAACCGATGCGGTCTGTCCACCTGGCGTGCCGGCCCGCACGGCGTCGACCACCGGGCGTGCGTCGGCGGCCCAGAGGCCGGGACAGAGCAGCGCGAACTCCTGGCCGCCGTACCGGGCCAGCACCTGTCCTGGCTCGAGCACGTCCGACCATGCGGCCGTCGCCTCCCGGAGGAGTCGGTCACCCGCCGGGTGTCCGTGGCTCTCGTTGTACTGCTTGAAGTGGTCGAGGTCGATCAGGGCGACGGTCAGGGGAGCGTTGAGATTCCGCGCGACCTCGGAGGCCCGCGCGAGCTCGAAGTCCCACGTGCGCCGGTTAGGAATCCCGGTGAGTGGGTCGGAGCGCTCCAGTCCGGCCAGCTTGACCGCCTGGCCCTGGCCCATGGTGAGCATTCCTCCCATCCGGGTCACCACGAGCAGCGACATCAGGAGTGAGCCCCCGGCGATGACGGGCCAGTCCAGACTCTCGGACGTCAGGCCGTCGCCCAGGAGCGCCAAGGCAGGCAGCATCAGCCCGGCGGTCAGGACCGCCAGCCTGCGGCGCGGGGAGATGAGTTCCACCTCTCCAGGAACGGGCTCTGCCACGTCCGGCACCGACCACGTCCAGGCCACTCCCGCGGCCAGCGCGTAGCCAGCCAGCCACAGCATCTCTTCGACGACCGGGGAGCTGATCGTCGAGCCGACGATGCGGTAGTCGTACAGCACGTCCCCCACCAGGATGAGCACGAGTGACACGCTGAGCAGACGGAACGCCGCCGTCTTGGCGCCCGGCTTCGTCCAGAGCAGCACCAGGATGCTCAGCAGCAGCAGGTCGGCCATCGGGTAGGCGCTGCTCGTCACCTTGCCGACCAGGGACAGGCTCGAGTCGCGAGCGATCGGGGCGATCAGGAACACCCCGGCAACGACGGCCAGCCCCGCAGCCAGGATGGCGACGTCCAGAACGGCGGTCAGGTCCCTGGCTTCGCTCCGGCGCCGCACCATCAGCAGCAGGCCGCACGCGACCAGGCCGGACGACGCCACAAAGGCAACGTCAGCGGGACCTGGGTACGCGTCGATGTCGACGACGTGGACCCCGAGGGTGTGGACCGAGTCCCCGATGAACCAGCCCAGGTAGCCACAGAGCACGATGAGCCAGCCGCGCGGGCGCGCGCGACCCTGTCGAAGGAAGCCCCAGAAGGCAGCGATGACCGCAACGAGGCCGATGGCCAGGTAACCGAGGTCGCGGACCAGGCCGGACGCAAGGAACGGGTAGGCCGCGACGGCCGCCGCCAGCGGAACCAGCACTCGTACGGGCCGGCTGAGCGGGATCACGCACCATGGTCTCCGGTTCGGCCACGGTCTCGCGGGACAATGGGCGAATCAGGAGTGGTCAGGCTCGCAGCGCGGCCGCATCCGTCGTCAGCTGGCGCAACAGGTCGAGGACGCCTTCAGGGCCGTGCACGACCACGTCGGAGAGTCGGACCAGCGTGCTCTCCTCGGAGGACTCCGAGCAGACCAGCAGGGTCGCCAGTCCACTCTTGGACAGGGTCGCCACCGCCTCGAACGCCTCGATGTCGCCGAGGTCGTCCCCGACGAAGACGAAGCCTCCCGCGTCGAGCTCCTCGACCAGCCGCTCGACCACGATCCCCTTGTGCATGCCGGACGAGCGCACCTCGATGACCTGCTTGCCGGGCTCGACCACCAGGTCGTGGCGGGCGGCCTGCTCGCGGATCGCGGGCAGCAGGTCCTCGTAGCTGGCGTCGGGGTCGTCGAGCCTCCGGGTGTGCACCGCGACGGCGAGACCCTTCTCCTCGATGTGTGCGTCCTCGGCGCCTAGCCGGCGCAGCAGCCGCGGCAGGTCGGCGATGAAGGTCGCCAGGCCGTGCGGTGGTCGCGGGCCGATCACCCGCCGGTTGGTGGAGCTCCAGCGCTCGTTGCCGTACTGGCCGAACAGGTACAGCTCCCGGCCGGCGTCGCCGATCGCGTTGCCGACCCGCTCGAGCCCGCCCAGGTCGAGGGCCTGCCGCGCGGGGCGGCCGGTGACCACCGCGACGGCGAGCACCTGCCCGGCCAGGTCGACGAGCACGTCACCGGCATCGGGGTGGATGTGCGCCTCGGCCGGGTCGTCGACGATGGGGGCCAGGGTCCCGTCGAAGTCCAGCCCCACGATCGTCTCGGCGGCTGCTCGGACCAGGGCGGCGTACTTCTGCTCGCCCTCGTCCGAGGTGAACTCCATGCCCGAAGCCCACCACACCCGCCCGCCGGCGCGTGCGGACGGGTCAGTCGACCAGTCAGTCCAGGGCGCCGGTGAGGATGACCGTCAGCCGATCGAGCCGCATCGGGTCGACGGCGGGCGCGGTGCGCTGGATGCCGAGATCGAGGGCGAGCAGCTTGCCGGCCTTCGCCATCCTCTTCGGGTAGTAGACGGTCGAGGCGGGGATGGTGCCGTACCAGTTGTCGGAGCCGACCACCTGCCAGCCGATCTGGCTGGCCTTCGCGGCGACGCGGCCGGCCAGGCCGCTGACGTTGGAGTTGTTGAAGACGACGACGTAGACGGCGGAGCGGTCGACCTTCGGCTTCTTGGGCCGGTCCGGCCTGGGCTCTGAGGTCGCCGTGGGCGTGGCGGTCACGTCGGGCTCCGAGGCGGTCGTGATCTGACGCTCGGTGGGGGCGGCGTCGCGAGTGGCGACGAACGCGACGCCGGCCATGGCCACCGCGATCACGCTGAGGATCACCACCGGCGAGGGAAAGACCACGCCGCGCTCGTCGCGCAGCCGCCGCCTAGGGCGCGCCCGAGACACTGCCCTAGACCTCGAAGCCGAGCCGACGAGCGGAGCGCTGCCGCTGGCGGGCGGCGCGGAGCCGGCGCAGCCGGCGGACCAGCAGCGGGTCGGCCTCGAGGGCCTCCGGCCGGTCGATGAGCGCGTTGAGAACCTGGTAATAGCGGGTCGAGGACATGTCGAACTTGTCGCGGACCGCGGTCTCCTTGGCCCCGGCGTATTTCCACCAGTGCCGCTCGAACTCGAGGATCTCGCGGTCGCGGTCGCTGAGTGCGGGCTGCCCCTCGGGCGCCAGGCCAGCCTCGTCGCGTCCCACGTTCGCGGCATCCATGGCCGCCATCGTAGGCGACGAATTACAGCGATGTCATTCACAGGCCCGGCGTGTGGGGAATCGGCTGGGGACACCGCTGCGGTCTGACTCGGCCACCACCCGTTCGGGCTACGCCAACCTCACCCCTTCTAGTCAGGCGGGCGCGACGGCGCACCGCCACGATGCTCGCAGGTGCGGCGAGCAAGACCACCGCGGCACTCGGGCATGCGAGCGGCGGCTGTCCCTGACGCACTCGCGCCTTCGCCGTCGCCACTCGGGGACTACGGAGGAAACAAATGAAGAAACGCTCCCTGTCAGTGCCGTTCGTGGTGCTGATCGCTGTGGCCGCCCTCGTCGTTGGCTCTTTCGGCACCGCCACGGCAGCCGGGCTCACGGCCAAGCAGGTCAGGAAGATCGCCGCCAAGGTCGTGAACAACAAGGCCAGCGGCCTGACCGTGGCCAAGGCGGCTCTGGCCGACAAGGCCACCCTCGCCGACAAGGCCACCCTCGCCGACAAGGCCACCCTCGCCGACAAGGCCACCCTTGCCGACACCGCCACCACGGCCACCAACGCGAACACCGCCGCCAACGCCGCCAACGCGAACAACCTCGGTGGTATCCCCGCCGCTGGATACGCCAGGCGGATCTTCGCCCGGGTCGCGTACACCAACGCAAACCCCACCCTCATCGCCGCGAGCGCGGGCATCTCCACGCTCGCGGAAAGTGCTCTCGGCTTCCCGCGCGTCGTCTTCCCTCAGTCGATGGACAACTGCGCCGTGGTCGCCACGACGGCGTCCAACGCCGGCACCCAGATCATCCGCCGCTCGACCAACTTCACCGGTACGACGATCCAGTTCGCGATCAAGGATGACGCCGGCGCCGCTGTGCGCTCCAACTTCGACGTCTTCGCGGTCTGCTGACGCCGAGACATCCAGCTCGGCTGCCAACGCCTCCCAGCGGTGAGAGCCGGGTCCCGTTAACGCCGCACGAGGGCCAGCACCCGATCCGGGGTGCTGGTCCTCGGTGGTCTTCGCTCGCCGGCGTGCAGTCACCGCACCTCGCCCGGCAGACCATCCCCCAGTTGGGCCATTTTCAGGGGGTCCGAATTGATCAGGCGAAGGAACAGGCTCGGGACAACGATGGGCGAGGCAAGGACACGGGTCGCCCCGTGTCACAGGGGAACAGGTCCGCCATCCCTGACGGAGCTGACTCGACCTCGTCGACATTCGAAGGGAAAGCTCTCATGAAGCAACGCAACAAGTCGCTCCCGGTGCTCGTGGTGGTCGCCGTGCTGGCGCTCATCCTCGGCTCCATCGGGACAGCCGTCGCCGCGCCGACAGTCACCAAGAGCAAGGTCAAGAAGATCGCCACCAAGATCGTGAACAAGATGGCACCGACCCTGTCGGTCAACAACGCGACGAACCTCAACGGCCAGCCGGCGTCGACGTACCTCACCACCGCGTACACGGTGAACATCGCCAACGTGGCAGGCGTGGCGGCGTTCGACAAGGTCCTGCCCGCCGTACCGGCCGGCACCTACTCGATGAGCCTCTACCTCACCGCCGCCCAGAGCGCCGCCGGCAATGGCTTCTACTGCGCGATCTACAGCCCCGGTGGCGCGCAGGACCTGCTCGACCTGTACGGCGCCCAGTACGGCTCATCCGGCCCCTTCAACTCGATCCAGGGGACCCGGATCGTGACGATCGCCGCCGGTCAGGTGCTGCGTGTCTTCTGCTTGACGCAGGCGGGCACCTTCACGACCCCGGCTTCGGGCACGTACTCACCGGCGCAGATCCAGTTCGTCCGGCTGAACAGCGCGACGTCGCTGGGCACCGCGCCGAAGGGCAACGACCCGAGCGGCGGTTCCGCCCCGGCGGGCGCACCGGGCCACTGATCGGACGCTGAAGGACACGAATACCCCCGGGCCCCGGGCGGCGCGAGCCGCTCCGGGGCCCGAGGTCCGTTGACTCCCGCGCGCGGGGCGGGGTCAGCCCGACCGCAGGAACCGGACGACGGCCAGGACCCGGCGGTGCTGGCCGTCGTCCGGCAGCAGACCGAGCTTGGCGAAGATGCGCTGGGTGTGCTTCTCGACGGCGCCGTGGGTGACCACCAGGGCATCGGCGATCGCGGCATTTGACCGGCCCTCGGCCATCAGCGAGAGCACCTCGCGCTCGCGGGGGGTCAGTCCCTCGAGCGGGTCGCGCCGGCGGGTCATCAGCTGGGCCACGACCTGCGGGTCCAGCACGGTCCCGCCGCCGGCCACGGTGGTCAGTGCGGTCAGGAAGTCGTCGAGATCGCTGACCCGGTCCTTGAGCAGGTAGCCCACGCCGCCATCACCCGAGGCGAGCAGGTCGTCGGCGTAGGAGACCTCGACGTACTGCGAGAGCACGATGATCCGTGCTCCGGGCCAGGTCCGCCGCACCTCCACCGCGGCCCGGAGCCCCTCGTCGGTGTGGCTCGGCGGCATCCGGACGTCGACCACCCCGACGTCGGGGCGGTGCTCCAGCGCCGCGGCGACGAACGACGGGCCGTCGCCGACGGCGGCCACCACCTCGTGGCCGGCCTCGGCGAGCAGCAGCTGGAGTCCCTCCCTCAACAGGAGAGAGTCGTCCGCGACGACGATCCTCATGCGTTTCCGGGGTCCCTGCGGAAGCGTGAGTCGACCGCGCGAAGCGCGCCCTCCGAGCGGTTTCGTGGGGTGGTCATGCGCCTCCTCGTGGCAGCCAGGCCTGCACCACCGTCGGTCCGCCCTCCGGTGAGGTGACCTCGAGCCGGCCGTCGGCCGCCACCACCCGCTGGTCGAGGCCGGCCAGCCCGCTGCCCTTGGCCGGATGGGCCCCACCGGTGCCGTCGTCCTCGACGCGGACCTCGACCCCGCCGTCAGTGACCCGGACGACGACGGAGGCCCGGGTGGCGCCGCTGTGCTTGGCCACGTTGGTCAATGCCTCCGCGACCACGAAGTAGACCGCGGTCTCGACGTGCGGGGGCAGCGGGGCCGGGACGTCGACCTCCGCGTCCACGGGGACCGCGCTGCGCACGGTCAGCTCGCCGAGCGCGGCGGCCAGGCCGCGGTCGACCAGAAGCGGCGGGGCGATGCCGCGCGACAGCGACCGCAGCTCGTCGACGGTCTCGCGAGCCTGGAGCAGTGCCGAGTCGATGGCCTCGCCGGCCCGGTCCGGGTCCTCCGCGAGCTGTCGCCGCGCGCGGCCGAGGTCCATCGACAGACGGACCAGCCGCTGCTGCGGCCCGTCATGGATGTCGCGCTCGAGCCGGCGCAGCGAGACCGCCTCTGCGGCGCGGGCGGCGGCCCGGCCGCCCTCGACCCGGCGTACCTCCTGCTGGAGCTCGGCGCGGCTGCTCAGCAGCACGTGGGCGAGGCTGCCGTGGAGGCTGGCCGCGAACCGCATCACCAGGGGCAGGGTCACCAGCGCCACGGCGCCGATGACCAGGTTGAGCACGATCTCGGGGCGGCGACCCTCGCCGAATCCCAGGATCTCGGCCAGTGTCGTGTTGTCGCTCGGGTCGTAGGGGATCCACCGCTGCCAGAACCAGTAGGTGAGGCCGCCGGCCGCCGCCGCCCACCAGGCCACGGCCAGCGCGAAGGCGACCGTGCCGGTGACCAGCCCGACCAGGCACCAGACCACGTCGAGCCACGACTGCGCGTCTCGCAGCGGCAGCAGCGCCTTGCGCCAGAAGCCGTCCTCGGGCCGCGGGCAGAGGTACGCCGGAGTCTGGGCCGGCTTGCCGAGCATCCCGCGCAGCCGGATCCTCTCGACCCGCGCGAAGCCGCGCGCCACCATGACGGCCACCCAGAGGAGCAGCACGCCTCCGACCAGGACCGCGAGACCGACGCCCACGCTGAGGGCGACGACGACGAGCACGAAGGCAGGCAGAGCCAGGAAGAAGGCCGACAGCGCGTACCCGGAGTCCAGCAGCACCCGGCGCACACCCCGCGGGCGGTCCGGCTGGTGGGTCATGGTCTCGGTCATCGGTGGCGTCAGCGTGTCCGTCATGGCTCCAGCGTGGTCGCAGGGGGGCCGGGCCACGATCCTGCCAGCCCGACACCTGTGGTCGGGGCAGCCCGACGGTCAACTGAGGGGGTGAGGCGGGAGCTCGGGGACGTGCCTAGGGTGGGGCCGTGGGCTACGACCTGGTGATCGTCGCGAACAGGCTGCCCGTCGACCGGGTCGAGCAGCCGGACGGGACCGTGGCCTGGCGCCCCTCGCCGGGAGGCCTGGTCGCCGCGATCGAGCCCGTCATGCGGGCCAACGACGGAGTCTGGCTGGGCTGGCCCGGCGGGACCGAGCAGGACCTCGAGCCGTTCGAGGTCGACGGCCTCGCTCTCTACCCGATGTCGATGAGCCCCGAGGACGTCGAGGGGCACTACGAAGGGTTCTCCAACGGCACCCTCTGGCCGCTCTACCACGACCTGGTGGCCAAGCCGGAGTTCCACCGGGAGTGGTGGGAGTCCTACGTCGAGGTGAACCGGCGGTTCGCCGAGGCGGCCGCCGAGCTGTCCAACGAGGACGCCCTCGTCTGGGTCCACGACTACCAGCTGCAGCTGGTCCCGCAGATGCTGCGCGACCTCCGCCCGGACCTGCGGATCGGCTTCTACCTGCACATCCCGTTCCCACCTGCCGAGCTGTTCCAGCAGCTGCCCTGGCGGCGCCAGCTGCTCGAGGGGCTGCTGGGCGCGGACCTGGTCGGCTTCCAGCTGCCCGGCGGCGCCGCGAACTTCGTCCGGCTCGTGCGCCAGCGGGTCGGCCACAAGACCCACCGTGACCTCGTGTACCTGCCCGACGGCCGGACCGTGCGGGCGGCGGCCTTCCCGATCTCCATCGACGCGGCCGGCTTCGAGGAGCTGGCCCAGTCCGATGAGGTCACCGCCCGGGCCAAGGAGATCCGCAGCGCGCTCGGCGAACCACGCCGGATCTTCCTCGGCGTGGACCGGCTCGACTACACCAAGGGCATCTACGCGCGGCTGCGCGCGTACGCGGAGCTGATGGAGGACGGGCACTTCGACGTCGAGGACGCCGTCTTCGTCCAGGTCGCCGTGCCCTCGCGCGAGCAGGTCGAGCAGTACCGCATCCTGCGCGACGAGATCGACCGGCTGGTCGGCCGGATCAACGGCGACCTCGGGCGGATCGGGCGACCGGCGATCAGCTACCTCCACTCGTCCTACCCGCGCGAGGAGATGGCCGCGCTCTACCGCGCCGCCGACATCATGGTGGTCACGCCCTACCGCGACGGGATGAACCTGGTCGCCAAGGAGTACGTCGCCTGCCAGTACGACGACGCGGGCGCGCTGGTGCTCTCCGAGTTCGCCGGCGCCGCCGACGAGCTGCGCCAGGCCTGGCTGGTCAACCCCTACGACATCAACGGGATGAAGTCCGCGCTGCTCGAGGCCTACCGGGCCGAAGAGAAGGAGCTCACCCGCCGGATGAAGGCGATGCGGAAGACGGTCCGCAACAACGACGTCGGCGCCTGGGCGGACAGCTTCATGTCCGAGCTCGCCGACGTGCGCGAGGCGCACGGGAAGGCGGTCAAGCCGGCCCGTGGTTCCTGACCGCCGTCCTACCGGGCCTGCGGTTGAGTTCCGGTGACCTGCGGCGCCATCAGAGCGGCGATGTCGTCGTGCAGCTGGGGTCCGACGACACCCCAGCCCGGCTCGTACCCGTAGACCTCACGTATCGCCCGGGTGCTTCGGACGCCGTCGACGACGTCAACGTCGTCGGGGCCGATCAGGCCTGGATGGATCACACCGACAGCCTCCGCGACTTTGAGCAGATCGCGTCGCAAGGAGCTGACGTAGTTGGCGAACCGGACGCTCTTCAGGGTCGGATCGAGACCCCGGGTGTAGCGCGGGTTCTGGGTGGCGACTCCAACCGGACAGTGGTCGGTGTGGCACTTCTGCGCCTGGATGCACCCGATCGAGAGCATCGCCTCCCGCCCCACGTTGACCATGTCCGCGCCAAGGGCAAAGGCCACGATCGCGCTCTCGGGGATGCCCAGCTTGCCGGCGCCGATGAAGGTCAGGTCGTCGGTGAGCCCCGCCACCGCGAAGCGCTTGTAGACCTCGGAGAACCCGAGCCGGAAGGGGTACGCCACCGCATCGGCGAAGATCATGGGGGCTGCGCCGGTCCCGCCCTCGCCGCCGTCGATGTTGACGAAGTCGACGGCCCGGCCCTCCGAGGCCATGATCCGGACGAGGTCGTCCCAGAACTCGAGGTTCCCGACCGCGGACTTGATCCCGACGGGCAGCCCGGTCGCGTCCGCGACCGTCTCGACGAAGTCGAGCATCGAGTCCACGTCTGAGAACACCCGGTGCCGGCTCGGCGACGCGCAGTCCACCCCCGCCTCGATGCCGCGGACCCTCGCGATCTCGGCGCTGACTTTCGCCCCCGGCAGCATCCCACCGAGCCCGGGCTTGGCGCCCTGGGACAGCTTGATCTCGATGGCTCGGACCGGCGCCGAGGTCACCAGGTCCGTGAGCCGGGCCAGGTCGAAGCGCCCGTCCGCGTCCCGGCAGCCGAAGTAGCCGGTCCCGATCTGGAAGACGAGGTCGCCGCCGTTGAGGTGGTATGACGAGATCGCGCCCTCACCGGTGTTGTGCAGGCACCCGGCCATGGCGGCACCCCGGTTGAGGGCCTCGATCGCGTTGCCGGACAGCGCGCCGAAGCTCATCCCGGAGACGTTGACCACCGAAGGAGGGCGGAACGCGAGGCGCCGCCCTCGCGGGCCCCCGAGCACCTTGGCGGAAGGAAGCGTCGCCTCTTCGTGCGCGTGCGCAGCGGTGGGAGCACCGGGTCCGGCGAAGGTCCGGTGCTTGATGATCGGATACCCCTCGGTGTTCTCGACGTCGTTGTCGGTCCCGAACCCGAAGTAGTTGTTCTCGAGCTTGGAGGAGGCGTAGACCCAGCGCCGCTGGTCGCGACTGAAGGGCCGCTCCTCGTCGTTGCCGGTGACGATGTATTGGCGCAGCTCGGGGCCGAACCGCTCGAGGGTGAACCGCAGGTGGCCGACGACCGGGAAGTTGCGCAGGATCGCGTGCTTCTTCTGAGTCAGGTCGTGGGCGGTCACTGCAGCCAACGCGGCAGCGGCGCCGGCCGCCACCCGAGTCCACTTCATTGTCAGTGTCTAGTGCCCGGACCCTGCCGAGTCCATGCTCAGCGGGGCTACGGTTCGGGCATGGATCTCCCACCCCACGAAAGACGCTCGCTGCGCTCGCGCTTTCGCGGGGTCCCCGGAAAAGCGATCCCCAAGCCCGATCAGGTCGTCTCCGCGGCCGGCAACGTCGCGCACAAGGTGCTCTACGGCGGGCTGGCCGACCTGCGCCCGATGCCGCGAACCCTGATCGACGAGGGCGAGCTCCGGGAGGTCTACCACTACCGGCCCGCGGCGACCGCGCGCGAGACGGGCGACCCGGTCCTGCTGGTCACCCCGCTGGCCGCGCCGGCACTCTGCTTCGACCTGCGCCGCGGCTGCTCACTGGTGGAGCACTTCGTGGACGCCGGACGGCCGACGTACCTGGTCGAGTACGGCGAGGTCTCGTTCCGCAACCGCAGTCTCGGCATGGAGCACTGGGTCGACGAGGTGCTGCCGACCGCCATCGAGGAGGTGTCTCGGCATGCCGGCGGGCGCCCGGTCCACGTCGTCGGTTGGAGCCTCGGGGGCATCTTCGCCATGCTCACCGCGGCCGACCGGCCGGATCTCCCGATCGGCTCGCTCACCGTGGTCGGGTCGCCGGTCGACGTCAGCCTGGTGCCGCTGGTCGCACCGCTGCGGCCACTGCTCACCCTCGCCGAGGGGCGCTTGCTGACGCCGGTCTACCAGCTGCTGGGCGGTGCCCCGAAGCCGCTGGTGAAGTGGGCCTTCCAGCTCTCGTCGTTCCAGAAGCTGGTCACCAAGCCCCTCGCGGTCGCCACGCACCTCGACGACGCCGACTTCCTGGCCCAGATCGAGGCGGTCGACCGGTTCACCGCGAACATGATCGCCTACCCGGGCCGCAGCTTCGGCCAGCTCTACCACCGCTTCGTGCGCACCAACGCGCTGAGCACCGGCCGGTTCCAGCTCGGCGACCGGACCATCAACCTAACGTCGATCACCGCACCGGTGCTGGTCTTCGCCGGCGCGACCGACGGGATCGCGCCGGTCAACGCGGTCAAGGCCGTCGTTCCGCTTCTCAGCGGGTCGGCCGAGGTGCGCTTCGAGATCGTCCCCGGTGGTCACCTCGGGATGCTGACAGGACGTGCTGCGCGGGGCTCGACCTGGCGGGTGCTCGACGAGTGGGTCGGCGAGTGGTCGACGGCCGACGCCGCCAAGCCGAGCGCCAAGAAGGCGGCGCGCAAGAAGGCCGCCGCGACCAAGAAGCCCGCGACCAAGAAGGTCGGGAAGGCGACCCCCGCGAAGCAGGCGGCCATGCCCGCTGGCACATCCGCCGAGGCGGACGGCGCGGAGTCGATCGGCCTCAACCCGACCCGGCGCCATGGCTCGGACGGCTCGCGGAGCCTGGCCCGCTGAGCACTGCGACGCTGCCGCGGTCGGTGCGGCTGGGCTACGGCTCCGGGTCGGTCGCGACCGGCGCCTTCGGGACCGTGCCCGGGCTGATGCTGCTGCCCTATCTGACCGACAGCCTCGGGATCTCGGCGTTGGCGGCCGGGTTCATCGTCTTCGCGCCCAAGGCCTGGGACGTCGTGCTCAACCCGATCGCCGGCCGGGTCAGTGACCGCACTGTCGACCCCCGAGGTCCGCGGCGCCCGTGGCTGCTCCGCGCCGGGCTCAGTCTGGCGGTCGCGTTCGCACTGCTGTTCGCTGCACCCACGATGGGCTCCCGGGCGGCCGAGGCCGGGTGGGTGCTGGTCTGCTTCCTCGCCTGCGCGACGGCGTACGCGTTCTTCCAGGTGCCCTATGTGTCGATGCCGGCCGAGCTGACCGCGTCGTACGACGAGCGCACCCGGCTGATGACCTGGCGGGTGGCGATCCTCGCCTTCACCATCATGCTGGCCGGCGCGACGGCTCCGGTGATCCGCGACGCGGTCGGCGGCAGGGCCGGCTACCGCGTGATGGGCGTGGCGATGGCGGTCGTGATCGCGGTGGGCGTGGTCGGCGCCTACCGAGGCACTCGGCGGGCACCCGTCGGCGCGGTCCAGCCGGGTCCCGGCACGCTGCGCGACCAGCTCCGCATCATCGCCGCTGCTCGCGACTTCCGGCTGCTGCTCGTCACCTTCGTCATGCAGGCGTTGGCCACCGGGTGCATGCTCGCTGGCGTCGACTACCTGGCCGGCGACGTGCTCGACCGCAAGGGCGCGACCACCGTGCTGTTCGTCTGCTTCGTCGGGCCCGCGTTGCTGCTCACGCCCGTGTGGTCGGCGATCGGCGCCCGGATCGGCAAGAAGCGGGGCTACCTGGCCTCCTCGCTGATCCTGGCCGCGGGCGCGTTGCTCGCCGCGACGGCCCGCAACGCCCCGTTCGGTGTGGTGGTCGCCGCGGTGGCACTGGTCGGTGTCGGGTACGCCGGCTGCCAGGTCTTCCCGCTCGCCATGCTCCCCGACGCGGCCGCGGTCGACGCCCGCCGGACCGGGACCTCGCGGGTCGGGGTCTACACGGGCGTGTGGACCGCAGGCGAGACGCTCGGACTCGCCCTGGGCCCCGGCCTGTTCGCGGTCGCGCTGGTGTTCGGCGGCTACCGGTCCAGCACCGACGGCAACGTCGCCCAGCCGGACTCCGCACTGACCGCGATCACGCTCGGCTTCTCGGTGCTGCCGGCGGTGCTGGTCGTGGCCAGCCTGCTCTGGCTGGTGCGCTACACCCTCGGCTCCGACCAGGTCGACGACCCGACCGACCTGACGGGAGTGCCCGTATGACCTCCCCCGCCGAGTCCAGGGGCGACGCCCTCGTCCGGCTCCGCGCGCTCCAGGCCGCCGACCTGCCGGTGCACGGCGGTCGGACCCTGGCCTATGTCTACGACTCCGGACTTCCCGACGTGGACCGGATCGGCCGCGAGGCAGTCGCGGCGTACGCCGGCTCGAACGGACTGGACCCGACCGCGTTCCCGAGCCTGCTGCGGATGGAGAACGACCTGGTCGGGTTCGCGCTCGGCCTGCTCGATGGTCCGGACACCGCGGTCGGCAACGTCACCTCGGGCGGCACCGAGTCCGTGCTGCTAGCCGTTCAGGCGGCGCGCGACGCGCGGCCGGGTGTGGCCCGGCCCCGCATGGTGCTCCCGAGCACCGCGCACGCGGCGTTCCACAAGGCCGCGCACTACTTCGGCGTGGAGCCGGTGCTGGTGCCGGTCGCGCGCGACTTCACCGCCGACGTGGCGGCAACGGCGGCGGCGATCGACGAGGCGCCGGACCGGACCGTGCTGGTGGTGGCGAGCGCGCCGTCGTACGCGCACGGCGTGGTCGACCCGGTCACCGAGCTCGCGGCGCTCGCCGAGGGCCGGGGGATCCGGTGCCACGTCGACGCGTGCATCGGCGGCTGGGTGCTGCCGTACGCCGCGCGGCTCGGCCGGGCCGTGACCCCGTGGACGTTCGCAGTGGCGGGAGTCAGCTCGATCTCGGTCGACCTGCACAAGTACGGCTACGCACCCAAGGGCACCTCGCTGCTCCTGTACCGCACGCCGGAGCTGCGGCGGCCGCAGTTCTTCGCGTCGGCGGCCTGGCCGGGCTACACGATGCTGAACTCGACGATGCAGTCGACGAAGTCGGGCGGGCCACTGGCCGGCGCCTGGGCCGTGGTCGAGTCGCTGGGGGACACCGGCTATGAGGCCCTGTCCCGAGAGGTGTTCGACGCCGTCGACGCGATCGTGGCCGGGGCCGCCGACATCCCGGGCGTCGACGTGCTCGTTCCTCCGCAGTCGACGCTCGTCGCGCTCGTCACCGACGGCTCGTGCGACGCCTTCACCGTCTGCGACGAGATGGCCGCGCGGGGCTGGTACGTCCAGCCGCAGATGTCCTACGCCGGGACGCCAGCGACCATCCACCTCTCGGTCAGCGCGGCCACGGGCGCCCACGTCCCGGAGTTCCTGGCGGCCATGACCGCCTCGGTCACGGCCGCGCAGCAGGCCGGCCCGGTCAGCGTCGACCCCGAGGTGGTCGCGTTCATCGAGACGCTGGACCCGGCCGCCCTCACCGACGCCGACTTCGACGGCCTGCTCCTCGCGTCCGGCCTGGTCGGCGACTCCGGCCAGGGGAACCTCGTGCTTCCCGAACGGCTCGCCGAGGTCAACGCGCTGCTCGACCTCGCCGCCCCAGAGGTGCGGGAGGCGCTCCTCGTCGCCTTCCTCGACCGACTGTCCCGTCCCACTAGATGACCAAGTCCATGGGGTCGTGCATGCGAGCGGCGGTCAGCGCCGCGCTGGCAAGGCGCCGGCGCGAAGGCAGGTTGGGCATCTTTCGAGCGTCGGCGACGCCGCCAGCGTGGATGCCGAGCGTCGCGTAGCGTGCGAGCCCATGGACTTGGGCATCTAGATGACCGAGGCTGCTGCGGTCCGCCGCCTCGAGATGGTCGAGGCACTGCACAGCCGTGGCCTCCAGCGTCTCCGGATCACACCGTCCATCGCGCCCAGCGGCCTCTACTGGCGGCTCTCCGTCTATGTCCTCGGTTGCGACGACGTGGACCGGTGGACCACCGGCAACCCGGACGACGGCCTCGAAGCCGAGGCCCTGGCCGACCAGTTCATCGCCGACCACCCGGCCCTCGCCGAGGCCGGCCGAGGGGCCGACCCGGCGTA
This sequence comes from uncultured Actinomycetota bacterium, assembly GCA_963765915.1. Taxonomy (GTDB): domain Bacteria; phylum Actinomycetota; class Actinomycetes; order Propionibacteriales; family Nocardioidaceae; genus Nocardioides. The sequence continues at coordinate 127,409 of CAVXYB010000001.1, forward strand.
CGCCGCCTGGGTGGCGCGTGTGGTGAATCTGGCCAGGGAAGGCTGGCTGGCGTACTTCCACGCCGACTGGGAGACCGACGACATTGAGGGCGTCCCGCTGTCCGGCCCCGCCGAGGGTCGCCCGGTGCTCGAGGAGCCACCCGGCGGCCGGTGACTCACGGCGGCGGGTGCTCGGCCAGCCAGGCCGCCCGTGCTCGTTTGCCGGCGCGAGCGAGCCAGGCGTCCTGGATCACCTCGGCCAGCTCGTCCCTGTCGAGCTCACCGACCCGCGACCCGCGGAGCAGCACCGACGGGTGGCCGTCGAAGTGCGGGGTCGTGAAGAACGGCGTCGAGTCGTCGAGCACGAGGGCCCGCTTGTCCTCTTCGGACTCGACCCAGAACACGATGACGTCGTCGTAGCGCTCGCCGGTCTCGGGGTCGAACGCGTCCGGGCGTGGGGTGCGGAAGAAGACGAAGCTGCGGCGGCTGACCTGGTAGACGGCCCGCTCGCGATCCTCGTAGCGGGTCGCGCCCGGCATCGAGAGCGCGAGCTCGTGGACGTCCTCGATGGTCGCTCGCCGGGGCATGACTCAGACAGGCGTAGTCGCGTCGCTGCGCGGGTCGATGAGGATCTTGGCGTGCGGTCTCCGGGTCGCCCAGGGCGTCGAAGGCGTTCTCGACGCCGTCGAGTCCGACCTGGCCGGTGACCAGTGCCGAGGCGTCGACCTTGCCGTCGGCCAGGGCGTGCAGGGTGTCGCGGAACTCCAGCGGGGTGTAGCAGAGCACGAAGCGCAGGTCGAGCTCCTTGTTGATCGCCATCGACGGACGGAAGCTGTCGCCGCCCATGCAGACGCCGACGACGACCACGCGCGCGGCCATCGGGGCCGCCGAGACGACCGACTCGATCATGCCGGGCACGCCGACGCACTCGAAGATCACCGGGCCGGACGGCGTCGCGGCTCCGAGCGCGTCGGCGACGCGGAGGACGTGCCGCCAGCCCGGCACCCGACGCAGCCGGTCCATCGAGCCGACCGCGAACCGGAACAGGTCCGGCGCCGAGGTCACGTGCTTGGCCGACGCGGCGTCGTACGGCGACTGCCCTGTCGGGTCGACGACGAGGTCCGCACCACAGGCCGAGGCCAGCGCACGCCGGCCGGCGGAGAGGTCGGAGGCCACGATGGTGCGCACCCCGCGCGCCTTGAGCCAGCAGATCACCGCCAGGCCGACCGGGCCGCAGCCGAGGACGATCGCGACGTCGCGCTTCGAGACCTCGGACTTGTTGACCGCGTGCAGGGCAACCGCCATCGGCTCGGTGAGCACCGCGACATCGGGTGCCAGCCCGTTGGGAACGACGAACGACATCGACTGCTCGACCAGCACCTGCTCGGCGTAGCCACCGGGCGCCAGCGGTGACAGCCCGATCGGGTGCACGTCGCGGCCGCGCCGGACCAGCGGGAACGACACGACGTGTGCGCCCTCGCGGAACTCGCGGCGGGCGCCACGGCCGCGCTCGACCACCTCGCCGACGAACTCGTGGCCCAGCACCGTCGACGACGAGCGCCGCATGAACTCGTCGTAGTCGAGCTCCTCCATCACCTCGGCCAGCCCGTCGCAGTGCTCGCGAGCGTGGAGGTCGGAGCCGCAGATGCCGCAGCGCAGCACGCGCAGCACCAGCTGGCCGCGGTCCGCCGACGGGTCGGGCAGCTCGACCACGGAGAGCTTGGTGTCGGCGCAGGCCACCGCCCTCATCGGGTCGCCCCCGACGACGCGAGCGTCTCGACCGACTCCAGCGAGTACGACCCGGCGTCGGTGCCCAGCCCCTGCGCGACCTGGGCCGCGGTCGCGCAGCCGAGGACCGCGGCGGCGCGCAGGTCACGCCCGAGTGCCACCCCGCGCAGGAACCCGGCCGAGAACGCGTCCCCGCACCCGGTCGTGTCGACGACGTCGACCTGGAAGGCCGGCACCTCGATCACGTCGTCGGCGGTCACGACCAGCGCGCCCTTCGCCCCCTGGGTGACAGCGACGCACCGGACGCCGCGATCCACGAGTGCCCGGGCGCCCTCCTCCAGCGACGAGGCGCCGGTGAAGCCGAGCACCTGCTCGTCGTTCGGCAGGAGGTAGTCGGCGTGGGGCAGCGCATCCGACACCCACGCCAGCATGTCCGGGTCGCCGGGAGCGAGGATGTCGAGCGACGTCGTCGCGCCGCCGGCGCGCGCCCGGGCGAGGAGCTGGCCGGCAGCCTCCCCGCCGAGGAACTCCGGCCCACCGAGATGGACGACGTCGTAGCCGTCGAGGGCGGACAGCGACAGGTCGTCGAGGGTGAACGCGCCGTTCGCACCGATGCAGTGCCAGGCCGGCCGGTCACCGTTGGGCCGGACCGGGATCACCGAGGCCGACGTCTGGTGTTCGGGCTTGCGCACCAGTCCGGAGACGTCGACGCCCTCCGCCGCGAGCAGCGCGAGCAGCGCGTCGCCGATCGGGTCGGTGCCGACCGCGCCGTACGACGTCACGTCGGCTCCCAGCCGGGCGAGGACCACCGCGGTCCCCCCGGCGGTGCCGGCCGGCGACATCCGGATCGTCTCGACCAGCTGGCCGTCGGACCCGTCAGGGATCGACTCGATGCCGATCACGTGCGTGTCGAGGACGTGCACCCCGACGGCGGCCACCTTCACTGGTCGTCCCCCTTGCCTGAATGGACACTGTTCGGCTGAACCGTCCCGTAGCCGCGCGACAGCGCGGCCACGACCACATCCTCCTGCTCCGCAGCGCTCAGCGTCCGCGGGGTCCCGAGGGCGGACGCCCTGTGGTGCAGCGCCGCCAGCCACTCGAGCAGCAGCGCGTTCTCGACCGCCGCCTCGAGGGTGGCCCCGATCGCGACCGAGCCGTGGTTGCCCATCAGGGCCGCCTGCCGGCCTGCCAGCGCCGCACGCACCCCCTCGGCCAGCTGCGGCGTCCCGAAGGTGGCGTACGGCGCCACCCGCACCGCCCCGCCGAGCAGCAGCTGCTGGTAGTGCACCACCGGCAGCTCGTCGAGCACGCAGGCGACCGCGGTCGACCACGGCGCGTGCGTGTGCACGATGGCCGTCGTGTCGGCCGAGTCGGCGTAGAGGCCGAGGTGGAGCGACAGCTCGGAGGTCGGCCGGAGCTCGCCCTCCACCACCTCGCCCGTCAGCGACACCACGGTGACGTCCTCGGTCCGGCAGCCGCCCAGCGTGACCCCCGAGGCCGTCACGGCGACCACGTCATCGAGGCGTGCTGACACGTTTCCCGCCGTGCCGACCAGCAGCCGCTCATGGGCCAGTCGGCGGGCCGCCGCGGCGACCTCCTCGCGGAGCCGTTCGTTGCTCATCGAGCCAGCCCAGCGGGCGTGGCGTAGCGCTCGAGGTATCCGGTCACCAGCACAATCCCCTCCTCCACCAGGTCCGGGTCGCCGTCGTCGTCGTGCTCGAAGGCGAGCTGGAAGATCCGGTCTCCGACCTCGACGGCGAGCCGGGCCCGATCGACGGTGAGCTCGTCGCCAATCAGCCCGCCGGCCACGGCGTACTCCCGCAGCGAGACGGCGACCCGCTCGTTGTGCTCTCGCCCGTGACGGTGCACGGCGAGGTTGGTGCGGCCGCGCAGGTAGATCTCCACGAACGACCGGCGCCGGTGGTAGACCCGCACAAAAGCCTCCATGGTCGCCCGCACCACGGACGCGACCGTCAGCGGGCCGTTCGCCTCGAGCTCGGCCAGCGCGGCCGCGACCTCGGCGTCCATCTCGTCGGTGTCGCGCTGGGTCAGCGCGATCAGCACCGCTTCCTTGTCCGCGAAGTACTGGTACAGCGTCGCGGTCGGTACGCCGGCAGCCCGGGCGATCTCCCGGGTGGACAGTGCCTCCACACCGTCGCGGACCACGATCCGCGCGGCCGCATCGAGGATCTTCGCGACCCGGCGCCGGCTGCGCACCTGGGTCGGCACCCGCCTCGCGGAGGGGGCTGTCGTCGACATGCGGCCGAGTGTAGGCTACGAACCCGAACCTGAGCCATGTTCAGATTTCCTACAGGGAGCGATGGATGAGCAGTCCGCTGACCGGCCCCTTCTCGCGCCGCGCCCTGCTCGGCGGCGCCACCGCCGGGGCCAGCGCGCTCGGGGCCGGCGCCCTGACTGCCGACTCCGAGGCGACGGTCCTGGCCGGCACCCGGCAGGGGCCTTTGCCCGCCAAGGTCGACGTAGTCGTGGTCGGGGCCGGCCTCGCCGGCCTGGTCGCGGCCCGCGACGTCGCGCGCAAGGGGCCGTCGGTGCTCCTCGTCGAGGCCCGCAAGCGGGTCGGCGGCCGGGTCCTCAACCACTACCTGACCAAGAAGCACCATGGTCCCCAGGTGATCGAGTCCGGTGGCGCGTTCATCGGCCCCACCCAGAACCACATCGCCGCGCTGGCCCAGGAGCTCGGCGTGCCGACGTTCCTCGAGTACAACACCGGCAACAGCGTCTACATCTCCTCGACCCTGGGCCGGCTGGAGTACTCCGGCACCGTCCCGCCGGACCCGACGGTGCTGCCCGACGCCGCGGTGCTGCTGCAGCAGATCGACACCTACGCCGCCGAGATCGACGTTGCCGCGCCCTGGGCGCACCCGCGGGCCAAGGAGTGGGACTCGATGACGCTCAGCCAGTGGGTGCGCGCCAACGCGGTCAATGGCCCCGGCGTCGAGAACCTGATCGCGTGCTGGACCCAGCCCGGCTTCGGCGCCGACCCTTCCGAGCTCTCCTTCCTCTTCACGCTCTGGTACGTCGCGTGCTCTGGCGACGAGACCCACGAGGGCACGTTCTCGCGCAACTCCGACACCGCGAACGGCGCCCAGGAGCGTCGCTTCGTCGGCGGCTCGCAGCGCATCCCGCTGCGACTGGCCAAGAAGCTCGGCGACATCGTGGCGCTGCGCGCGCCGGTGCACCGGATCGTCCAGAAGGACCGTCGGGTACACGTGCACACCGGTCGCGGCACCGTCGTGGCGAAGCGAGTGATCGTGGCGACGCCGCCGCCGACCGTTCTCGACATGGGTTTCCACCCCAAGCTGCCCGTCGACCACCGCGAGCTGCTGCGCTCGACCGACATGGGCCAGCTGATGAAGTGCGACGCGATCTACCCGACGCCGTTCTGGCGCGCGGCCGGTCTCAACGGTTTCGGGATCAGCGACCACGGCGCCGCCCGTGCCGTCTTCGACAACACCCCGCCCACGGGCGGCCCGGGCGTGCTGCTCGCGTTCGTCGGCGGCTCCACCTGGCGCACCTACGGAAACCAGTCAAAGGACCAGCGTCGTGCGGCGGTGCTGCAGGGCTTTGCGGACATGTTCGGGGAGGCCGCGCTGCACCCGACCGACTTCGTCGAGTACGACTGGACCAAGGAGCGGTGGACGCGGGGCGGTCCGACCGCGATCCACGGGACCGGGACCCTGGTCCCCTACGGCCCGGCGGTCCGCCGTCCGCACGGCCGGGTGCACTGGGCCGGCACCGAGACGGCGACGTACTGGTCCGGCTACATGGACGGCGCGGTCAGCTCCGGCCAGCGCGCGGCCTTCGAGGTCCTCGCGAAGGTCCGATGAGCCGGCTGGGGCGCATTCTCACCGGCGCGCTCGCCGCAGTGCTGCTCGCGGCCGGGCTGCCCGGGTCGGCGACCGCCGTCGACGGGCGCTGGGCGACGACCGTCTTCGCACCGGTCCCCGAGCCCGGCTTCCCGGCGTACGTCTTCGTGCACCGCAACGGGCGCGTCTACGCGGGCAGCTATCAGGACCCGAACGGCGCGGGCGTGCCGTCCCGCATCTTCGAGTGGACCGCGAGCGGCGAGCTGCTGCGCTCGTGGGTGGTGCCCGGGCAGGACCTGGCCGCCGACCACGGCGTCCAGGTCGCCCACCAGACCCGGCACGGCCGGCTCGTCGTGCTCGAGACGTCGACCTCGACCGTGCGCACCCTCAACCCGCGCACTGGCCGCTGGCGCACGATCGCCACGCTGCCCGGTGCGACCCCCAACTACGCCACGTGGGGACCGGGTGGCGCGCTGTTCGTCACCGACTACGCGCAGGGCGTGCTCTGGAAGGTGTCGCGCAAGGGCAAGGCCCGGCCGTGGTTCCGCTCGACGGCGCTCGAGGGCATGGGGGGCTTCGGCACCACGGGCATCGTCTTCCGCAGGCAGAGCCGGGACCTGCTGGTCACCCAGCAGACCTCACCGGACACCCCGACCCAGGGCCACCTCTACCGGCTGCCGATCCAGAAGGGCGGCCGGCCCGGCACCCTGCAGACACTGTGGACCTCTCAGGCCGGTGATCTGCCGGACGGGTTCGGCATCGGCCGCTCCGGCCACGTGTACGTCGCGCTGGCCGGCCTGTCCGCCCAGCTCGTCGAGCTCAGCGCCACCGGAGCCGAGCTGGACAGGTTCCCGGACCAGCCCCTCACCGGCGACAACGGCTCGGCGGTGCCGTTCGACACCCCCTGCAACGCCACCTTCCAGGGCACCCGGGTGCTGGTCGCCAACCAGTCCGCCGTTGCCGGCGACGCCGCGCACCAGGCGATCCTGGCGGTCGACGTCGGCGAGATGGGGCTGGCGCCGTACCTGCCGAAGAGAGCGAAGTTCCGCGGCTGATGTCGGCACTGGAAGGGCTCGTCGAGAAGGGGCTGATGGCGCCGGACTGGGCCGATGCCCTCGAGCCGGTCGATGAGCGGATCGCCCGGATGGGCCAGTTCCTGCGCGAGGAGCTCGCGGCCGGGCGGGGCTACCTGCCGGCGGGGGACAGCATCTTCCGGGCGTTCCAGCGGCCGCTCGCCGACGTCCGGGTGCTCGTCGTGGGCCAGGACCCGTACCCCACGCCCGGCCACCCGATCGGGCTCAGCTTCGCGGTCGAGCAGCACGTGTGGCCGCTCCCCAGGAGCCTGGTCAACATCTACCTGGAGCTGCGCAACGACTTCGAGGTCCTGCCACCGCGGCACGGCGACCTGACCGGCTGGGCCGAGCAGGGCGTGATGCTGCTCAACCGGGTGCTCACCGTCCGGCCCGGCGAGTCGGCCTCGCACCGCGGCCGAGGCTGGGAGGACGTCACCGAGCGCGCCATCGCCGCCCTCGTCGAGCGCGGCGGGCCGTGCGTCGCCATCCTGTGGGGCCGCGACGCGCAGTCGCTCAAGCCGATACTCGGCCAGGTGCCCTGGGTCGAGTCCGTGCACCCCTCGCCGCTGTCCGCCAGCCGAGGATTCTTCGGCTCCAAACCGTTCTCCAGGGTCAACCGCCTGCTCGAGGAGCAGGGCGCACCTCCGGTCGACTGGTCGCTGCCGACGGGCGATGCTCAAACAGTTGAATCCTGAACTATGCTGGTGTCGTGATGGAGTCCAGGATGCCGGCCCTCTACATCGGCCATGGCGCGCCGCCGCTGCTCGACGACCCGATCTGGTCGGGTCAGCTCGCCGCGTGGGCGCAGGACCTGCCGCGCCCGACGGCGATCCTGATCGTCAGCGCGCACTGGGAGTCGGCTCCGGTCTGCCTGTCTGCCGACGGCGCGCCGCTGGTCTACGACTTCGGCGGCTTCGACGCGAAGTACTACCGGATGACCTACCAGACCCCGCCGGCCACCCAGCTCGCCCAGCGGGTGGCCGCGATGATGCCGAGCACCGAGCCGGTGCACCAGCACCCCAACCGCGGCCTCGACCACGGCGCCTGGGTGCCACTGCGGCTCATGTACCCGGACGGCGACATCCCGGTGCTCCAGATGTCCCTCCCGACCCACGACCCGAGCCGGCTTCTCGAGCTGGGGAAGCGGCTCCGGCCGCTGCGGGACGAGGGCGTGCTGATCATCGGCTCCGGCTTCCTCACCCACGGGCTCCCGTTCCTCACCGAGTTCCGGATCGACGCGCCCGCGCCCGGCTGGTCGACGGACTTCGACGCCTGGGCCGGCGACGCCATGGCGCGCGGCGACGTGGACGAGCTGGCGTCATACCGCAGCAAGGCGCCGGGCATGCCCTACGCGCACCCCACGGTCGAGCACTACACGCCGCTCTTCGTGACCCTGGGCGCCGCGACCGATCCGGAGCAGGCCGGGCTGCAGGTGATCGACGGATTCTGGATGGGCCTGTCCAAGCGCAGCCTGCAGGTGGCCTGACCGACAGAATGGCCGACCACTCGAATGCGTGGTCCTCGGTCGTTCGTGTTACTCACGTCTGCGACCCGACCTATGGTGGCTAGGTGCACGACGAGACCCCCGACGGCACGGCGGCGCCGCATGTGGTGGCCGTCGACGCGGCACGTCTCATCGACCAGATCGTCGACTTCGCGATCATCGCCCTCGACACCAGCGGCACCATCGAGACCTGGAACGCCGGCGCGCAGCGGCTCAAGGGCTACACCGCCGACGAGGCGATCGGGCGCAGCTTGTCCATGTTCTACACCGACGAGGACCGCCAGACCGGCCTGCCGCTGATGCTGCTCGAGGAGGCGCGGCGCAAGGGCCGGGTCGAGAGCCTGGGGTGGCGGATCCGCAAGGACGGCACCAGGTTCTGGGGCGACGTCGTCATCACCGCGCTGCACGACGAGTACGACGACGTGGTCGGCTTCGCCAACATCACCCGCGACGTCACCGTGGACCACGACCTCGAGGAGTCGCTGCGTCGCAACGAGGAGCGGTTCCGACTGCTGGTGAGCCAGGTGGAGGACTACGCGATCATCGCGCTCGACCCGAGCGGCACCATCGAGACCTGGAACGCCGGCGCCCAGAAGCTCAAGGGCTACTCCGCCGACGAGGCGATCGGGCGCAGCTTCTCGATGTTCTACAGCGAGGAGGACCGCAGCGCCGGGCTCCCCCTCCATCTGCTGGACACCGCACGCCGCAACGGCCGCGTTGCGCACACCGGGTGGCGGATCCGCAAGGACGGGACCCGGTTCTGGGGCGACATCGTCATCACCGCGCTGCACGATGACGATGGCCAGCTCTTCGGCTTCGGCAAGGTGACTCGCGACCTCACCGAGCGCAAGGAGCTCGAGGAGGCGCAGGCGACGTTCCTCGGCACGATCGCCCACGACTTCCGGACGCCGATCACTGCGATGAAGGGCTTCACCGAGCTCGTCCGCGACGCGCCGGAAGAGATGCGCGAGGACTTCCTGCACCGCATCGACGCGAACGCCGACCGGCTGATGCAGATGATGAACGACCTGGTCAGCCTTGCGACCGCCCACGCGATCACCACGACCAACCGGCCCGAGCTGTTCGACCTCGCGGCCCTGGCCCGCCAGACGGTCTCGACGATGGGTAGCGCGGACGAGCTGGTCCGCGTGGTGCTCCCCCACAACCGGGCCCTGGTGGTGGCCGACAAGGCCTCCCTGGAGCGGGTGCTCATCAATCTCGTGGGCAATGCCCTCAAGTACTCCACCACCGGGCCGATCGTCGTCGACGTCGCCCGGGCCGACACCCGGATCCGGCTCACCGTTTCCGACCACGGCCGCGGCATCGCCCCGGAGGACCTGCAGCAGATCTTCGACGAGTTCGAGCGCGGCTCACTCGCCACCGACGACGGTGGCACCGGGCTCGGGCTGACCAGTGTCAAGAGCCTGGTCGAGGAGCAGGGCGGCCTGGTGCGCCTGCAGAGCGTCCTCGGCGAGGGCACCACCGTCACGGTGGAGCTGCCCGCGCCGACGCGCGGGCTCGCCGGCTCCTGACCGGAGCCGCTGCCGCCGCTTGTAACTGACTGTTCTGACTACTGCCCTGCGCATATTCGGGCAGGCCAGTAGTCAGAACAGTCAGTTACAACGTCGGGCCGGCGCTATCCACAGGCGCTGACGAGGCTGCGTGCAGTCCGACGCGTCGGGGCATGCCTGACCCGTGTACATGTCGATGCGCCTAGTCATGGCCGCCAACCACGGGCTGATCACCACGCACCAGGCTCGCGACTGTGGGCTGACCACCACACAGATCGCCCACCTGGTCCGCAGCGGGGCACTGTTCCCGGTGCGACACGGCGTGTACGCCGACGGCGAGCTGTGGCTGTCCCTCGACCAGGATCGAGGTCAGCACCGGCTCCGGACCCGAGCGGCGATCATGACCATGCGTCGCAGATTCGTGGTCAGCCACGACTCCAGCGCCCACGAGCACGTGCTCGAGATCCTCAACCCGCCAAGCCCGCACGTGCACATCACGCGGCCCGGCTCAACCGCCGCATGGACCAGGGCCGGGGTCAAGCACCACTTGGCCCGGTACACCTCCGACCAAGTGCACAAGGTCAACGGCCTCGACGTCATGGACCTGGCGCGCACTGCCGTCGACATCGCACGCGAGCACGGTCCGCCGTACGGCGAGATCGCGTGCGACGCGGCGATGCGCCTCGGCGTGTCCAGAAGGGACTTCGAGGACGCGTGCGCGGTCATGACCAGCTGGCCCCACATCCACCGCACCAGGCAGGCCGTTGCCTTCGCCGATCCCCGGGCCAAGAACCTCGCTGAGACCCTGGGACGGCTCTTCGTCGTCGAGCTTGGACTCGTTCCGGTCGACCTTCAGTTTCCGGTGCAGATCGCCAGCGGGCGGGTGCGGTACGGCGACATCCTCGCGGGCTGCCACCTGTTCGAGATCGATGGGAACCTCAAGCTGCGTCCGCCGAGTGAGGGTGGCGTGGCCGACAAGCCCGCGAACGAGGTCGTCTGGGCAGAGAAGAAGCGAGATCGCGACCTGGCTCGTGAGGGGCTCGGCACGTCGCACATCGTCTGGCAGGACTTCTGGCCGCCGCACCGCGCCGATGCGCTGAAGCGCGTCCGTGCCGAGTACGACGACACCGTCGCGCGCTTCGGCGATCAACTGCCCGAGCGACTGGTGCGCCAAGCACGGGAGCTGCGCGGTCGGCGGGGCGCGTGAGCTCTCCGCCGCCCGCGCGCTTGTAACTGACCGTTCAGACCACTGGCCTGCGTGAATTCGCGCAGGGCAGTCTTCACAACAGTCAGTTACAAGAGAGGCCGGGCCCTCAGCGGATGCGCGTCTTCCGCATCATCCTGAGCCCGCCGAGCATCCCCTTGACGTACTTGTCGTAGTCCTGCCCGGGCCGCGCTCCCATCACCTGCTTCTTGAGCACCGCGAGGTTCTGGACGTCGGTGTACTTCAACAGCCCCTGGTCACCGTGGCGGGCGCCGACCCCGGACTGCTTCACGCCACCGGACGGCGTGCCCTTCGAGGCGAACGCCGTGGCCAGGATGTCGTTGACGTTGACGTTGCCGGACTCGATCCGGCGACCCACCGCGCAGGCGTTGTCCACGTCGCCGCCCCACACCGAGGCGTTGAGGCCGTAGTCGGTGTCGTTGGCCAGCGCGACCGCCTCGTCGACGGTGTCGTACGGGTGCAGCGCGACGACCGGACCGAAGGTCTCGGTGACTCCGGCCAGCATGTCCTTGGTGACGCCCTCGAGGATGGTGGGCTCGAAGAACGCCGGGCCGAGATCGGGACGCGCGCGACCGCCGGTGAGCACGGTGGCGCCCTTGGCCACCGCGTCCTCGACGTGCGACTGGACCCGATCCTTGTGGTCGGGTGAGACCAGCGACCCCACGTCCGGCCCGAAGTCGTACGACGCGCCGAGGTCGAGCGCCTCGGTGGCGGCCACGAACTGGTCCTTGAACTCGTCGTACCTCGACGTGGGCAGGTACATCCGCTCGATGTGCATGCAGATCTGGCCGGTGTTCCCGAACGCACCGAAGAGCGCGCCCTGGACCACGTCGTCCAGGTCGGCGTCGTCGAGCACGATCATCGGGTTCTTGCCGCCCAGCTCGAGGCAGCAGCCGATCAGGTTGCGGCCGGCCCGTTCACCGATCACCCGGCCGGTGGCGGTCGAGCCGGTGAACATCACGTAGTTGGCGTGGTCGATCAGCGACGGCCCGACGTCCGGCCCCTCACCGCACACGACCTGGAACAGGCCGCGAGGCAGGCCGGCCTCCTCGAGCATCTGGACGCCGTACAGCGGCGACAGCGCGGTCTTGTTGTCGGGCTTGAGCACGATCCCGTTGCCCGCCATCAGCGCCGAGATCGAGTCGGAGATGCCGGTCGCGAACGGGAAGTTCCAGGGCGCGATGATCCCGATCACGCCCTTGGGCTGGCGGATCTCGGTGGACGTCGACAGGAACGGCACCGGCCCGCCGCGCTTGACCGGCTTGAGCAGCGACGGCGCCCGCTTCAGGTAGTGGCTCATCACCATCACCGGGTCGCAGGTCTCCTCGATCGCCATCCGCCGGTTCTTGCCGGACTCGGCCTGGATCAGGTCGGTGGTGGTCTGTGCGCGGTCGATGAACAGCGTGTGCGCCCGCTTGAAGACAGCCAACCGCTCCTTCAGCGGCCGGGCCGCCCACTCCCGCTGCGCCTCACGAGCCGTGGTGTACGCCGCCGCCACGTCGGCCGGGGTCGACTGGGGCAGCTCGACGAGGACGTCGCCGGTGTAGACCTCGGTGAGCTTCCAGCCGCCGCCACTGGTCGACGGCACCCGGGCGACGAGCCCCTCCAGGAAGGCGTCGGTGAGCGAGGCGGGACGTTGCAGAGCCATCGGAGTCATCCCCTCCCGAGGACCAGGTCGGCGCCCCGCTCACCGATCATGATGGACGGGGCGTTGGTGTTGCCGCCGGTGATCGACGGCATGATCGAGGCGTCGCAGACGCGGAGCCCCTCGATGCCCCGCACGCGCAGGTCCGGGCCCACGACGGCGAGCTCGTCGACCCCCATCCGGCAGGTGCCGACGCCGTGGTAGACCGACGTGGCCCGGTTGAGGATCGCGTCGCGCAGCCCCTGCCCCTGAAGCTGGGCGCCAGGATGGATCTCCTCCTTGACCGCACCTCCGAAGGCGGCGCCGGCCATGATCTCGCGGACCATCTCCGACCCCTCGGCGAGCACCTCGAGGTCGGCCGGGTCGGCGAGGTACTGGAAGTCGATCAGCGGCGGGGCGGTCGGGTCGGCCGAGGCCAGTCGCAGCGTGCCCCGGCTACGCGGGTAGATCAACGTGGACAGGATCGTGATCGAGGGGCGCGGGTCGACCTTGTGGCGGATCGGCTCGTCCTGGTTGGGCGAGACGTAGGACCACGGGAGCAGGTGCAGCTGCAGGTCGGGTACGTCGGTCGCGAGCGACGTACGCAGGAAGGCGACGGCCTCGAAGACGGTGTTGGCGAGGAACGACTTGCCCGGCCGCGCCACCTCCTTGGCCACGCCCTTGGCGAAGAAGAACGCGTTGCCGCGCATCTTCGACGTGCTGGTGTGAAAGGTGAGCGCGTGGAACAGGTGGTCGTGAAGGTTGTCGCCGACCGGCAGGTCCGCGAGCACCTCGATGCCGTGGTCGCGCAGGTGCTGGGCGTGGCCGATGCCCGAGAGCATCAGGATCTGGGCGGACCCGACGAAACCGCCCGAGAGGATGACCTCCTTGCCGGCGCGGATCGTCCGCTTCGCCCCACTGGCACCCGATTTCTGGCCATTCTTGGAGATGTCGGTGACCTCGATGCCGACGGCGCGGCCGTTCTCGATGACCAGCCGCTGGACCAGCGTCTCGCTCTGCAGCTCGAGGGTGCCGGGGGCGAGGTGATGGATGTAGCCACGTGAGGCCGAGTAGCGCAGGCCGGCGGCCGCGTTCTGCTGCATCCGGCTGACGCCCTCCTGCGACTCCGCGTTGTAGTCGTCGAGGATCTTGGCGCCGAGCACGTCGGAGGCGGCCTGGATGAACTGGAGGGAGCCGACCTGCGGGGTCTTGTTGCGGGTCACCCGGATCGGGCCGCCGGCGCCGCGGTAGTCGTTGGCGCCGTCCTCGAAGTCCTCCATGCGCTGGTACGCCGCGTTGACGGTGTCGGCGTCCCAGCCGGTGTTGCCCTCCGCCGCCCACGCGTCGTAGTTGGCCCGGTTGCCGCGGACGTAGACCATCCCGTTGATCGAGCTCGAGCCGCCGACCACCTTGCCCCGCGGGACGGGCATCTTCCGGTCCAGCAGGTGCTTCTGCGGGGTGGAGTAGTAGCCCCAGTCGACCTTCTTCTTGATCTCGGGGACCGAGTGCATCGGGCCGATCATGCCGGGCTTCTTGACCAGGAACTGCTCGTCGCTCTTGCCGGCCTCGACCACGATCACGCTGGCCCCGGACTGGGCCAGCCGGCCGGCGATCGCGGCACCGGAGCTCCCGGAACCGACGACCACGTAGTCGGCCTCGCTGGCCGGTGGGGCACCCCCCTTTGATGAGCTCAGTGGCATGGGCAGAACTGTAACCTGTTCTAGTTTCTCGGTACAGCGATCTCACCGCCCGCCGCAGCTTGTAACTCACCGTTCGGTCATCTTCCATGGCGTCCAAACAGGGCAGAAGACGCACGAACGGTGAGTTACAAGGGCGAGCGGGCCAGAGGCACGACACTGGACCCCGTGCGGATCCTGTCCATCCAGTCCTCGGTCGCCTACGGCCATGTCGGGAACTCGGCGGCGGTCTTCCCGCTGCAGCGGCTGGGCCATGAGGTCTGGCCGGTGCTCACGGTGCACTTCTCCAACCACACCGGGTACGGCGAGTGGCGCGGCCCGCTGCTCGACGCGGCCGACGTCCGGGAGGTGGTCGCCGGGATCGCCGACCGCGGGGTGCTCGGCCAGTGCGACGCAGTGCTGTCCGGCTACCAGGGTGACCCGGCGGTCGGCGCGGTGATCCTGGATGCGGTGGCCTCCGTCAAGTCAGCCAACCCGGACGCCGTCTACTGCTGCGACCCCGTGATGGGGGACGTCGGCCGCGGCATGTTCGTGCGGCCGGGGATCCCCGAGTTCATGCGGGACATGGTGGTCCCGCAGGCCGACATCCTCACGCCGAACCACTTCGAGCTCGACTTCCTGGCCGGCACGACGACCACGACGCTGGACGAGGTGCTGGCCGCGGTCGACACGGTGCGCGAGCGCGGGCCACGCGACGTGCTGGTCACCTCGGTCCTGCACGACGGCGCATCGCCCGACTCGCTGGACGTAGTCGCGGTCTCCGACGCCGGCGCCTGGGCGGTCACCACTCCCCTGCTCCCGATCGCGCCGAACGGGTGCGGCGACGTCACCACCGCGCTCTACCTCGCGCACCTGCACACGACCGCGTCGCCGGCGCTGGCCCTCGAGCGGACCACCGCCTCGGTGTTCGCCGTGCTCGAGGCGACCCTGGCCGCCGGCACCCGTGAGATCCAGCTGGTCGCGGCCCAGGACGCCCTGGCCGACCCGCCGGCGACGTTCACCGCGCGAGAGCTGCGCTGAGCTGTGTCCCACCTCCCGGTGGCTCTCGACCTGCTCGGCACTTTCGTCTTCGCGGTCTCCGGCGCCCTGGTCGCGGTCCGAGGCCGCCTCGACCTGTTCGGCACGCTCGTCCTGGCCGGCGCGACCGGCCTCGGCGGTGGCCTCGTGCGCGACGTCCTGCTCGGCGACGTACCGCCACCCGGTCTGGTCGACTGGTGGTTCCTGCTCGCGGCAGCGCTGGCCGGCGTGGCGACCTTCATCTGGCACCCGGCGTTCGCTCGGTGGGAGAACTTGATCCTGACCCTCGACGCCGCGGGCCTCGCGCTGTTCTGCGTCACGGGGGCGCTCAAGGCGTCGGACGCCGGCCTCGGCATCGTTCCGGCCGCGCTGCTCGGGATGATCACTGCAGTCGGCGGCGGCATCGCCCGGGACGTGCTCGCCAACCGGGTGCCGGTGGTGCTCCAGGGCGGCTGGTACGCCACCCCGGCTCTGCTCGGGGCCGCGTGGGCGGCCATGGCCCACCACTTCGACCTGCCCACAGTCGCAGTGCTCGTTCCAGGCATGCTGGCCTGCTTCACCTGGCGCGCGCTCGCGCTCCATTGGGGCTGGTCGCCGCTGCCAGCCCGAGGTGTGGATTGACCGCTAGAACGCGTCCTGGATCGTGACCTTGTCGTACGTCGTCGGCATGGTGTCGCTACTGGTGCAGTCGAGCGTGTCGGTGGTGTCCTCGGGGAGCTTGTCGAAGCTTCCGCCGATACACGTGGCCGAGGCCAGGATCTCGTTCGCGTTGAGGAGCTTGATCTCGACGAACACCCGGTCGGCCTTGCCCCGGTGGTTGGTGACCTTGAGGTTGTTGATGGCCACGAAGCCGCCCGCGTCCGCAGTGATGTCCCAGCCGTCGGCGTACTCCATCCCGGCCACTTCGAACGCCTCTCCCTCTTTGATCGTGAGGGGATTGTTGGGGCCCCCGAGCGTGTCGTCGTTGACCGCCTCGTTGACCCTGTTGCTGACGACGGCGACGACGGCGAAGCAGCCGCCGACGAAGAGCAGGATCAGCACCCCGAAGACGATCAGGATGTTGCGCCCGGTGTGGCTCTGCTTGACCGGCTGGGCCATGTAGGGCTGCTGCGGCTGGCCGTACGCGGGCTGCTGGTAGGCCTGCGGGTAGCCGGGCTGCTGGACCTGCTGGGATCCGAGCGGACGGAAGTTGTCGCTCCAGGCGTTGCCGTCCCACCAGCGCTCCTGGTTGTCCTGCGGGTACCAGCCAGCGGGGGGCGGTGTCTGCGTCATGGCGAAACCTTTCGTCCGGCGTCGGTCCCGGTTCGACGCGCAGCGTGGCACACCGGCTGCCGCGGCGTCAGTAGCCCATGAGCACTAGGCGTGACGGGTGGTTGAGGAGGTTGCGCAGCAACCGTCTCGTCCGATGGTTGAGGAGGTTGCGCAGCAACCGTCTCGTCCGATGGTTGAGGAGGTTGCGCAGCAACCGTCTCGTCCGATGGTTGAGGAGGTTGCGCAGCAACCGTCTCGTCCGATGGTTGAGGAGGTTGCGCAGCAACCGTCTCGTCCGATGGTTGAGGAGGTTGCGCAGCAACCGTCTCGTCCGATGGTTGAGGAGGTTGCGCAGCAACCGTCTCGTCCGATGGTTGAGGAGGTTGCGCAGCAACCGTCTCGTCCGATGGTTGAGGAGGTTGCGCAGCAACCGTCTCGTCCGATGGTTGAGGAGGTTGCGCAGCAACCGTCTCGAAACCACCGCAGCCGAGGCTGGGAGCCGACCACCGCCGGTCGAGACCGTCGAGACCACCTGCAGCGAAGGCTAGGAGCCGACGCTGCGGGCATCTCGACAAGCTCGATGAGCGGGGCTTGCGTCCCAGCCCGACTTACGTGGTTTCGAGACAGGCGCAGAACGCCTTCCTCAACCACCGGGAGCGCAGAACGCCTTCCTCAACCACCGGAGCGCAGAACGCCTTCCTCAACCACCGGGAGCGCAGAACGCCTTCCTCACCACCGACCGGGCGCAGAGCGCCTTCCTCAACCATCGAGGCGAGGTGGCTGCTGGACTGCCCCTGCGAGATCGGCGGCCCTGCTGGAGGTGAAGACCTCCTCGAGCGGGATCGGGACGCCGTCCGGCCCGGCGAGGGGGACCCGCCAGTTGGGGTACTCGTCGGTGGTGCCCGGCTGGTTCTGGGTACGCCGGTCGCCCACCGCATCGGTCAGGGCGACGCACAGCAGCCGGGCCGGGGTCAGCGCCAGGTAGCGGTGCAGCGCCGCGACGACATCGTCGGTGGTCGCGTCCCGGTCGGGGAGCAACCCGCGTCGGCGTACCTCCGCGAGCCAGTCGTCAACCTCGGCCCGGGCCTTGGTGAGCTCGTCGTCGAGGTCACCCTCGACGAGCCCCAGCCGGTGCTGCAGCCGGACCTGGTCGCCGGCGAGGTAGCCGGCCGTGGGCGGGAGGTCGTGGATGGTGACCGAGGCCAGGCACCACTCGCGCCACTGCTCGGCCGGCAGCGGCCAGCCGTCGGAGCCGCGCTCGAACCACAGGATCGACGTACCGAGGATGCCGCGGGCGCGCAGGAACTCGCGGGCCTCGGGTGCGACCACGCCGAGGTCCTCACCGACGACGACCGCGCCGGCCCGGTGCGCCTCGAGGGCGAGGACGCCGATCAGGGCCGCGTGGTCGTACTGGACGTAGGTGCCGTCGCCGGCGGGACTCCCGACGGGGATCCACCAGAGCCGGAACAGCCCGATGACGTGGTCGACGCGGACGCCGCCGGCGTGCCGCAGCACGGCGGCGATCAGGTCGCGGAACGGCGCGTAGCCGAGCTCGGCGAGCCGGTCGGGCCGCCACGGCGGCTGGCTCCAGTCCTGGCCGAGCTGGTTGTAGGGGTCCGGTGGCGCACCGACCTGGACGCCCTGGGCGTAGACGTCGCGCATCCGCCACGCGTCGGCACCGCCGGGGTGCACGCCGACGGCGAGGTCGTGCATGACGCCCAGCCGCATCCCGGCTCCGGTGGCCTTGGCCTGCGCCTGCTGCAGCTGTTCGTCGAGGACCCACTGGAGCCAGCACTCGAAGTCGACCCGCTCCGCGTGCGTCTCCGCGAAGGAGGCGACCGCCTCACTGCCGGCGTCCCGGAGCTCGTCGGGCCACCGCCGGGCGTCGTTGCCGTGGTCCTCGGCCAGCACGTTCCAGGTCGCGAACTGGCGGAGTGCGTCGCCCTCGCGCGTGCGGTATGCCGCGAAGTCGAGCTCGCGACCTGCGGACCTCGGTGCCGCGTGGACGATCCGAAGCGCGGCCCGCTTGGCGGTCCAGGCCGCATCGCGGTCGACCGCGTCGGTCGGTTCGAGCCAGGGCCGCAGCTGCGCGAACAACTGGTCGACCGCCGTGCGCTCGGCCGGCGGGAGGGCGGCGTACTCGGGGATCCGCTCGACCCGCAGGTAGGTCGGGTTGAAGAAGCGCCGTGTGGAAGGCAGGTAGGGGGACGGCTCCATCGGCGCCAGCGGCTCCGCGGCGTGCAGCGGGTTGACCAGGACGTAGTCGGCGCCGAGGTCGGCCGCGGACCACACGGCAAGGTCGGTCAGGTCGGCGAGGTCGCCCAGTCCCCAGCTCCCGCTGGACCGGACGCTGTAGAGCTGCGTGGCAAACCCCCACGACCTGCCCTCCGTGGCCCGCTCCGGAAGGCCCAGCCAGGCCGGGGTGACGATCAGGTGCGCGGTCGTCTCCGTGTCCGGGCTCCGCGCGTGCAGGGTGTGGTAGCCGAGCGGCAGGTCCGCCGGTACGGCGAACGTCGCCTCGCCGATCCGCGACCCGTCGACATCGCGGGGCTCCACCCAGTGGTCGACCTGGTCGCACCGCCGGGCGCTGCCGTCCTCCAGCTCGACCCAGACCTCGACGGGGTCACCGTCGACCACGTGCACCGGCACAAACGGCGACTCGCCCTCGACGGTGACCACGCACGGCGGCAGCGTCCGCCGCCACGGCGCGAGCGCAGTCTCGGCCAGCGCGGCCTCGAGGTCGGAGAGGTCGATGCCCAGCGCGGTGAGCACCGCCGCGATGGTCTCCTCTGAGACCTGCACCTGCTGGCCGCGGAAGTCGACGTACTCCGTCATCACGCCGTGGGCCATGGCGAGCTCCACGAGCGGGCCGGTCGGGGAGGTCACGTGGCCGAGTCTGTCAGGAGTCGCCGTGCTGATCGGAGCCGGTGACAGGAGTCGAACCTGCGACATTTGCTTTACAAGAGCAACGCTCTACCAACTGAGCTACACCGGCGTGCTTGCGCCGGACATGCTAGATGAGCGGTCAGCTCATCCCGCCGTCGAAGGCCAGCACCGTGCCGGTGATCATCCGGGCCGACGGTGAGGCCAGGTAGACGATCGCGGAGCCGATCTCGGCGGGCGTGATGGCCCTCCCGGGCAGCATCATCATCAGCCG
Organism: uncultured Actinomycetota bacterium; assembly: GCA_963765915.1. Taxonomy (GTDB): domain Bacteria; phylum Actinomycetota; class Actinomycetes; order Propionibacteriales; family Nocardioidaceae; genus Nocardioides. The sequence continues at coordinate 147,002 of CAVXYB010000001.1, forward strand.
GTCGGCCACGCGGGGGTCGAGGTCGGTCGGGAAGATGCTCGCCACGTGGCTGACGATCGGGGTGTCGACGGTGCCGGGGCATACCGCGTTGACACGGATGCCCTCGGGGGACAGCTCCAGCGCCAGCGCCTTGGTGAGCATGGTGAGCCCGCCCTTCGCGGCGGCGTACGCGGTGGCGTAGGGCTGGGAGACGTTGCCGGCCACCGAGGAGACGTTGACGATGTTCCCCTTGACCGCCCGCAGGAGCGGCAGCGCGGCCTGCATGACGAAGAACGGCCCCTTGAGGTCGACGGCGTGGACGCGATCCCACTCCTCCTCGGAGATACCTTCGAACCGGCCGAACTGCACGATGCCCGCGACGTTGGCCAGCACGTCGATGCGGCCGTGCTCGGCGCAGCGCGCGATCGCGGCGTCGACCGACTGCTTGGAGCCGACGTTGCACTCGACGTAGGTGACCCCCTCGGGGACCGTCGGGTTGATGTCCAGGCCGTAGACGGTGTCGCCGAGATCGCGGAACAGCTCCGCAGTGGCGTGACCGATGCCGGAAGCGGCGCCGGTGACGACGACGATGCGCGGGTCGGTCATGGGATGACTCCTGGGGCGAGGTGGTGGTCGAGGTTGCCGGCGCGGCCGACGGAGAAGCGACGCTCGACGAACCGCCACGTCCCAGCATCGTCGCGGCCGAAGGTGTCGACGTACGAGCCGGTGATGATGGGCTGGAGCGGAAGGTCGGGCAGCGCCTGGAGGACCACGTACGACGACCTCGCGACGATGTGCCCCCCGGACTCGGACAGCACGGTGTTGGCCACCACGTGCTGGGTGCCGGGGGTGCCGTCCGCGTGCAGGGTGACCAGGCCGGCGTACAGCTGGGCGACCTCGACCGCGCCACGAGCGATCTGAGTGCCGTCCTCGGTGCAGAGCACGGCGTCGGCCAGCAGCTCGCCGACGGCGGCGAAGTCGCCGGCGTCGATGAGCTGGCAGTAGCGACCGAGGAGGGAGCGGATCTCGTCCCCGTCAGTGAGCAGCACGCACGGACGCTACCACCGGAACTAGAACACGTTCTAGCCGCGCCGAGGGGATAGTCCGTCACGTTTGTGTGGGCCGAACACCGATTTTCCCACACAGCCGTCACGGACTATCCCAAACCTCGAGTAATGTTGAACTCATGACGGCCATCACCATCGGCCAGCTCGCCGAGCGGGCCGGCGTCGCGACCTCGGCGATCCGGTTCTACGAGTCCCGCGGGCTGATCTCGTCCAAGCGCACGACCGGCAACCAGCGTCGCTACGCGCAGTCCACGCTGCGGCGGGTGGCGTTCATCAAGACCGCGCAGCGGATCGGGCTGACCCTCGAGGAGATCGGCGACGCGCTGGCCACCCTCCCCGAGCGTCGTACGCCGACCAAGGCGGACTGGCACCGGCTCAGCCGCGACTGGCGCCCCCGTCTCGACGACCAGATCCGCCGCATCGAGCTGCTGCGCGACCGGCTCGACGGCTGCATCGGCTGCGGCTGCCTCAGCCTCAAGTCCTGCGCGCTCACCAACCCCGGCGACGACCTCGCCAACCGCGGCCCGGGCGCCGTACTGCTGGACCCCGACAAGCGGCCATGGTGATGGAGTCCCAGCCCTCTCTTGCGTGGTTTCGAGACAGGCGCAGAGCGCCTTCCTCAACCACCGGTAGTTGAGGAGGTCGCGCAGCGACCGTCTCGAAACCAACCAAGCGCGCGCTGGGACTCAACCACCGAGGCAGGTGACGACTAGCCTCGGCTCATGGCGCTGCGGATCGTCGCGAGCCGGCCGGACCCCGCGATCGTGACGTTGCCCTGGTCGGTGCCGCTGGAGGAGTGGGGCGACCCCCATGTCCTCCCGTTGCCGCGTGGTCTCTCGCGCCACGTGGTCCGCATCGTGCGGCTGCACGACCGGGTGTACGCCGTAAAGGAGACCGTCGAGGAGATCGCGTTCCGCGAGTACCGGCTGCTCCGCGACCTGCAGCGCCTCGGACTGCCGGCCGTCGTGCCGCAGGGCGTGGTGACCGGCCGCGTCGATGCCGACGGCGAGGAGCTGCCGTCCGCGCTGCTGACCGAGCACCTGCGGTTCTCGCTCCCCTACCGCAGCCTGTTCAGCCACGGGCTCAGCCACCAGGCCCTGCCGTCGCTCGTCGACGCGCTGGTCGTGCTCCTGGTCCGACTGCACCTGGCTGACTTCTTCTGGGGCGACGTGTCGCTGTCCAACGTGCTGTTCCGGCGCAGTGCGGGCGGCTTCGCCGCCTACCTCGTCGACGCGGAGACCGGAGAGCTCCGGCCCAGCCTGTCGGCATCGATGCGAGAGTACGACCTCACGATCGCCACCGAGAACGTCTTCGCCGAGCTCCTCGACCTCCAGGCCAGCGAGTCGCTCAGCTACGAGGTCGAGGCGCACGACATCATCGAGCTGCTCGACAGCCGCTACCACGCGCTGTGGGACGAGCTGACCAGCGAGGAGGAGTTCTCGGCCTCGGAGATGTGGCGGATCGAGCAGCGGATCGAGCGGCTCAACGACCTCGGCTTCGACGTCGACGAGCTCGACATCGTCACCGACTTCGACGGCGACAAGGTGCGCATCCAGCCCAAGGTCGTCGAGGCCGGGCACCACCAGCGCGAGCTGCAGGGGCTCACCGGGCTGCACGTCGAGGACGCCCAGGCGCGGCGGCTGCTCAACGACATCGCGGCGTACACGGCAAGCTTCAACCTCGGCCGCGAGGACCGCACGCTGGTGGCCAACCGCTGGCTCGACGAGATCTACGAACCCATCGGCGCGCTGATCCCGCCGGATGCGACCGGCAAGCTCGAGCCCGCCGAGGTCTTCCACGAGGTGCTCGCCCATCGCTGGTACCTCGCCGAGCAGGCCGGCCACGACGTCGACACCTTCGAGGCCGCCCGCGACTACATCGACCACGTGCTGAAGGACAAGCCGGACGAGGCCATCACGTCCGCCGCGGCCGCGCCCCCCGACAGCTGAACGGAGGCCGAGTCGGGGTTACTGCATACCAGTAGGCCCGACTCGGCGGGTTCAGTGCGCCGAGTCGAGGCTACTGCGCATCAGTAGGCCCGACTCGGCGGACGATCGCGCGGGTTATGGCTTGCAGACCCGGCAGGCGACCAGGTTCGCGTTGTTCTCGCCGACCGGGCGCAGGTCGTCGCGGTGCGTGATGAGGGCGCAGTCGCGGCGGTGGATCGTGGTGCCCTCGCCGGCGGTGACCGGGAGGGCGGCCACGTCGACGCCGTGGTCGTTGAGCGAGGCCGAACGGGAGGTGACGTCGGCGAGCACCAGGAGGGTGTCGGCGAGTCGCCGGGAGGCCTCCCGGTTGTCGTCTGCGATCCGGGCCAGCCAGGAGCCGAAGTAGAGGAAGCCGCCGACGAAGGTCAGGGCGAGGCCCCCGAAGCCACCGGAGATCATGTACGACTGCTGGTCGTAGCCGAAGGGCGTGTTGGCGACGCCGTACCAGCCCAGGACGATCACCACGATGCCCAGCGGGAGCAGCGAGGCGCCCACCCAGAACAGCACCTGTTGGAACAGGCGCGAGTTGTCGTTCTTGAGCGGCGCGGCGCCGCTGCGCCCGACACCGGCCCTGGGCAGGGCGGTGCCGGAGCCGAGGCGGGAGCCACTGGCCGGGGTGGGGGTGGACATGGCCGTCATCACTGGACCTTTCGCAAGTCGGGAAGGCCGGACGCGAGGCCGTGCGCACAGGCACCGGCCCCGCCGAGCACCATGGCGCCGATCCGGCGGACGTAGTTGCCGGCGAGCAGCGCGCCACCGATGCCGAGCACCATCAGCAGCCCGGGGATCGAGAACAGCGGCGGCAGGCCGGAGGTCAGCTCTGCGTTGTCGAGGGTGCCCTCCGAGGTGCCGGTGGGGGCGGCGCTGGTGTCCGTCGGCGGGAGGGCGGACGAGCCGCCGGTCCCGCTACTGCCACCGGCCGCGCTCTGGCCGCCGTCGGCGGTGTCGGTCGCCTCCTCCTCGCCGTCCGGGTCGTTGTCCGGCACTTCGTCGGGCACCTCGATCGGCTGGACCGTGTCGACGGTCGACGTGGCGTAGCCGAGGTGGATGACGAACTTGGGCGACAGGCCCCCCGCGGCATCCAGTGCGCTCTTCAGCTGCTTCATCTCGGGCGGGAACGGGATCGCGTTGAGGATGTCGCGGAGCGGGATCTGCTTCAGCACCGGCGCCAGCACCTTCATGTCGATGGTGACGATGAGGCCTTCGACGGTGCCGACGGCCTTGTCGCCGTCCACCAGGTACGTCGGCTCCGGGATGGTGATCGTGATGCCGAGCATGGCCAGCGCGGCGGCCGGGTCGTCGGGGAGGCCGGGAATCTGACCGCTCTGGCCGGCGGCGACGAAGCCCTCTGGTCCGACGGCGAAGGTCTGGCCGCCGATGGTCATGGTGCCGTAGTCGGCGCGGCCCTTGGACGTGCCGGTCTTGCCGTCGCTGGCGCTGGTCACCTTGGCGGTGATGCCGGACATCGTGACGATGCCGCCGATCAGCTTGACGTCACCGAGCGCCGCCCGCGACGTGGTGGTGACCTTGGACTTGTCGGCGTCCGAGGCGGTGTCGGAGACGTAGCCACCGATGTCGACGACCGCGGCCAGGGCGTCGGGGATCTGGCAGGGCTCGGCGGAGGCACCGGTGCGGGAGCTGTCGGAGGACCGGCTCACCGAGCTCGCCTGACGGCCGCCCAGCCCGCTGAGCAGCGCGTCAAGGCCCGGGAGCGACGGCAGGCCGGGGATCTCGGGCAGGCCAGGGATGCCGCCACCACCGCCGCCGTCGCCGCCTTCGCCGGAGCTCTCACCGTCGGCGACGTTGCAGTTGCTGGAGTAGCCGATCGAGGCCTCGGCCGTCTTGTCGCCCGAGGTGGTGCGCATCGCGACGCCGGGGAACGGCTCCTGCTTCTCCGTCGCGGTCGCCGGACGGGAACGATGAGTTCACCTGGACCGGGTAGCCGCGCTCGCCGAGCTGCGGCGGCAGGCCGCCCTGCTCGACGATGGTCTTGAGGCCTTCGCCGATCGGGTCACCCGGCCACAGGAAGCTGGACCGGCCCTTGGTGGTGGAGGAGTCGGCCTTGATCCGGGTGTAGCCGAACATGAGCTCGAGCTGGGGCGAGGCCGGGATGGGGATCGTCGGCTCGAAGATCTCGAGCTTGACCGGCGATGAGGTGGCGCTGGTGCTGTAGCCGCTGAACGCCGGCGCCCCGGTGTCGCCCCCGCCGTCGTCGGCGCTCGCCGGCGCCAGCGCACCGAGCGGCAGCATCGAGCCCGCCAGTGCGGCCGCAACGACCGGGTATGAATAGCGCTTCATGCCGCCCCTCCCAGGATGACGTCGGACATGGTCTCGAGGATCTCGGTGGGCTCGCCGGTGGCGACCACCCGGCCGCCGGTCATGACGGCGGCGTAGTCGGCGATCCGCAGTGCGGTGCGCGCGAACTGCTCGATGCACAGGATCGAGACCCCGCTCTCGGCGATCTCGGCCACCGTCTCGTAGAGCTCGTCGACGATCAGCGGCGCGAGTCCCATCGACAGCTCGTCGAGGATCAGCAGCGCGGGGTCGGACGCCAGCGCCCGCGAGATGGCCAGCATCTGCTGCTCACCGCCGGACATGGTCCCGGCGAGCTGGGTACGGCGCTCGTGCAGCCGCGGGAAGTAGGAGAAGGCGGTGTCGAGCACCGCGGGTGCCGGGACCCCGGCGTACGACATCAAGGAGAGGTTCTCCTCGACGGTGAGGTTCGGGAACACCGACCGGCCCTCGGGGATGGTGCACAACCCGACCCGGGCCAGGTCCTCGGGCCCGGCCTGCCGGACGTTGACCCCGCCGAGGTGGACGTCGCCGCTGGTCGGCGGCTTCTGGCCGCTGATGATCTTGGTGAGCGTGGACTTGCCGGCGCCGTTGGGGCCGAGCAGGGCCATCACCGCGCCCTTGGGCACGGTCAGGTCGACACCGCGCAGCACCTCGATGCGGCCGTAGGCGGCGTGCACGTCGCACACCTCGAGGATCGGGACAGTCATCTGCCCACCGCCGGGATCGTGGTGGTCGCCTCGACCGGAAGCAGGTCGGTGCGGGTCTCGTCGATGGGGAGGTGCGGTCCCGGTGCCTGAGGCTCGTCGGAGTAGCCGAGGTAGGCCTTCTGCACCGCTGGGTCGCCGCGGACCTCGGCCGGCGTCCCGGAGGCGATCACCGAGCCGAAGTCGAGCACGTGGATCACGTCGCAGACGGTCATCACCAGATCCATGTCGTGCTCGACCATGAGGACGCCGCGGCCCTCGGCGGCCAGGTCGCGGACCAGCTCACCGAAGACGTCCGTCTCGCTCTCGTCCTGACCGGACGACGGCTCGTCGAGGAGCAGCAGCTGCGGGTCGCCGGCCAGGCACCGGGCCAGCTCGAGGAGCCGGGCCGTGCCGGTCGGGATCGAGTCGGCGCGCTCGTCGGCGTACGCCGCGATGCCGACCCGTTCGAGCAGCCCGTCCACGTCGCCGCGCGATGGCCGGACCAGGCCGAGCAGCCCGCGGTGGATGTCGTGGGCCACCCGGACGTTCTCGCGCACCGTCAGTGAGCCGAACGCCTCGAGCCGCTGGAAGGTGCGGCCCATGCCCCGTTTGGCGCGGCGGTGCACCGGCGTCGCGCTGAGGCTGCGCCCGTTGAAGCGCACCTTTCCGCGGGTCGGCCGCTGGAGGCCGCTGATGACGTTGAAGAGGGTGGTCTTTCCGGCACCGTTGGGGCCGATCAGCCCGGTCACCCGGCCGGACTCGGCCGTGAACGACGCGTGGTTGACCGCGGTGACCCCGCCGAACTGCACGACGACGTCCTCGACGCTGAGCAGGAGGTCAGAGCGCATGGGCGGGCACCCCCTCGGACTCGGCGGCCACCGGGTGGTTCGCGGTCTGCTCCGGTGAGTCGGAGCCGGTCCGGCCACCACCGGCGCCCGGGAGCGAGGGCAGGTTGGCCCGGATCCGCGGGGCGATCCGGCGCTCCAGCCAGCGGCCGAGCTTGAACAGCTGGTTGGCGAGGCCGTTCGGGTCCCGGCCGAGCGTGACCGCACCGATGGCCAGGACGACGAAGAAGAGTCCGGCGATCGACGGGTGGTCGCTCTGCAGCACCGGCAGCATCATGAAGCCGACACCGCCGAGCACCGCTCCCGTGACCGAGGTGACGCCGAGGACCACCGCGAACAGCAGGAGCAGGAGGCTCTGGAAGAAGAGGAAGTCCGAGGCGCCGATGGTCCCGCGCAGTCCGGCGTAGAGGGCGCCGGCCAGACCGGCCATCCCGGCCGAGACCGCGAACAGGCCGACCCGGAACCAGCGCAGGTCCAGGCCCAGGGTGCCGCACGCGGCCGGGCTGTCGCGCATCGCGATCAGCATCCGGCCGACCACGCCGCGACGGAGCACCAGCAGCAGCAGTGCCATGACCACCAGGAAGACGGCCATCACGAAGACGTAGCCGCCGGTCGAGCTCACCGAACGGCCGAGGATCGAGAGCCGCTCGGCGGACAGCGTGCCGTTGAAGCCGAAGGCGAAGTCCGCCTGGAAGACCATCTTGTCCATGATCGTGGCGAACGCGAGGGTGGCCAGGGCCAGGTAGAGCCCGGTCAGCCGGATCACCGGCAGCGAGACCAGCGCGCCCACCCCGGCCGCGATCAGCGCCGAGAGCGCCAGCCCGTAGAGGTTCGGTTCGTCGAGCTTGGCGTAGGCCAGCGCGCCGACTCCCGCGAAGGTGAACTGGGCGAGCGAGACGTGGCCCCCGTAGCCGTTCAGCAGCACCAGCGAGAGCATCACCATCGCGTACGTCGCCGCCGTGCCGACCAGCAGCAGGTTGGCGGTGGACTGGCTGCCGGCGAGCAGGGCGACGAACACGAGCAGGGCGCCGCCCCAGCCGAGCGCCTTGGGCGCCGACGGCAGCGGCGCCGACACGATGCCCTTGACCTGCCCGATCCGCAGCTGGGCCTGCGGCATCGCGACCACGACCACGAACAGGAACAGGGCCGGGACGACGTTCTTGACCTGGCCCAGGGCGCCGTCGGCGTGGAAGTAGCCGGTGATGTAGGAGGTGCTCAGGCCCAGGCCGATGGCACCGGCGAACGTCAGCGGCAGGCTCTTCAGCCGGCCGAGCATCGCCGCGGCGTACGCGTTGATCACGAGCAGCGTGAGGTCGAAGTAGTTCAGGCCCACCTGCGAGGCGAGCATGATGCCGCCGAGGCCGGCGAGCGACGTGCCGATCGCCCACGACAGCGCGGCCACCTGGTCGGGCTTCCCGCCGAACAGCTTGAGCAGCTCGGGGTTGTCGACCGAGGCCCGCATCGCCGTACCGATCCTGGTGCGGTTGAGCAGGAGGTAGAGACCGACCGCCACCAGGATCGAGGCCAGCATGGTCAGGAGCTGGTGCGCGGTGACCCGGGCGTCGCCGATCGCGAAGGACGTCTCCGGGAAGAAGGGCAGCACGCTGCGGGACGTGGTGTTGGGGTAGATCTGCTGCGCGGCGCCGATGCAGAGCACCAGGAGACCGACGGTCACCACCAGCGACACGCTGACCGGCCCCTCACCGAGCCCGCGCACCACGAACCGCTGGAGGAACCAGCCGATCAGCGGTGCCACCACGAACAGCACGAGCGCCAGCGCCAGCCAGGCCGGCATCCCCTGCCGGACGCTGAAGTCCCAGAAGACGAACGCCAGCAACATCCCGAACGCGCCGTGCGCGATGTTGAAGACCCGCGTGGTCGTGTAGGTGAGCACCAGGCCACTGGCCGCGATCGCGTACGCCGCTCCGGAGTACAGCCCGAAGATCGAGTAGGCGACGAAGGAGCTCATGGCGGTGGTCCTCCCCTCAGGCCGTCGTGTTGCCCGAGCAGTGGTATTTGGTGCCGTCCACCGGAACCCACTTGCCGTCGGTGAGCTGCACGAAGCGCCAGCACTCGCTGGTCTTGTGACTGCCGACGTGCTGCGGGGCGTGAAGGCCGTTGGCGGTCCAGTTGTCCACCTTGCGCAGCGCGTCGATCAACGCCGGCCGGCTCAGCGCGCCGCCCAGCTTGACCGACTGCTCGGCGAACGCGCGCGCGGCCGACCAGGAGAACAGGCCGAAGAACGTGGGCTCCGCGCCGGGGCTGACCTGCTGGAGCCAGCTCATGTACAGCTGGAGCTCCTTGCTCGAGCTGGCCTCCTCGAACGGGACGAAGTTGAGGAAGATCACGGTCCCCTCGACCGCATCCCCGCCCGAGCTGACGAAGCCCGGGTTGTAGTCGGTCGGGTCCCGCAGGTAGAGCTTGGGCTCGTAGCCCTGCTGCTGCATCGCCTGACGCAGTCGGACCGACTGCTGGTAGGCGCCGGTCCAGAAGACGACTTCGACGCCCTCGTCCTTGAGCTGCTGGACGTACGGCGCGTAGTTGAACTCGGAGATGTCGATGCCCTGCACGACGTCGAAGTGCATGCCGCGCTTGGTCATCGCCTGGGACTGGACGACGGCGTTCTGGGCAGCGGCGCCGGCGTTGATGTAGAGGAAGCCTGCGTGCTGGGCGGCGTCACCGTAGTTCCTGAGCACGAAGTCGGGAACGGCGTTCTCGAACTCGCCGGTGTTGGTCGACTGGGCTCCGAAGCAGGTGCTGCAGGCGTTGCGCTCCCGGGTGACCGCGGCAGCGCGCATGTCGGGCAGGCCGCAGCCCTGCGCGGTCGCGGCGCCGCCGGAGTCGAAGGCCGACATCGAACCGACCATGGCGAAGACCTCGTCGCAGCCCTTCGTGTAGGCCTGCTGGTCGGCCGCGGCGTCGGTGCGACTGTCGTAGTTGGTCAGCTTGAGCTTGCGCCCGCAGATGTCGCTGGTGGAGTTGAAGTAGGCGAGGTAGGCCTTCACCGCGTCCTGGCTGGACTCGAAGAGGCCGGGCACCGGGCCGGAGATGTCGGAGGCGTTGCCGATCAGGATCTCGCTGTCGGTGATGCCGGTGCCGTTCTTGAAGCCGTCGCAGCTGGCGCCCTCGTCGCCGCCGCCCGCGGCGTTGTCGCCCTCGCCCTCCTGGCCGCCGTCGCCACCGCCGTTGCTGTTCGAGGTGCCGCCGGTGGTGCCCCCGGCCGTGGTCCCGCCGCCGGAGGTCGTGCCACCACCGGACGTCGTGCCGCCACCGGAGGTGGTGCCGCCGGCGGTGTCACCGGCGGCGATGTCGGCACCGGTGTCGGTGGTGCCGCCGGGGATGATCTCGCCGCCCTGGGTGGTGGTGCCGCCGGCACCGGTCTGGTCCGCGACCTGGTCGGGCTCGAGCTGCGACCCACACGCCGCGAGGGTCAGGGCGAGCACGAGGGCGCCCCCAGCCGCCACGGTGCGGGCGACGCGAGGGCGCGCGGCGAGACGTGGCACGGGGTCCTCCCAGGCGCAGAACTAGAACACGTATCAGTCTGTAAACGACGACTCGGGGGAAAGGTGACGCCCGCCACACTGCCGATTCGTCTGCGGTCTCGCCGTTTGTTTTCACGGCGAGACCGCAGACGAATCGGGGGTTCAGCCGGAGGTGGGGGCCAGCTCGACGTACGGGTCGACCGTGAACACGCCGACGGTGTCGAGCAGGACCGCCTGGACCCCGACCGGCCGGCCGTCGCGATAGGTGACGAGGGAGATCCCCGCCGGCCGCCGGATGGCCGCCCCGACCGCGATGGCGTACGCCGCCCCACCGGTCGTCCCGTTCGTGTAGGAGTAGCCGACCGCACCGTTCTCGCCGACCACTTCGGTCGGCCCGCCCTGGACGTGCAGGTGGCCGCCGACGACCAGGTCGGCGCAGCCGCGGGCCAGCGTCTCGTCGCCCATGTTGGCGTCGTGGACCATGATCGTGGCGATCCGATCGCCGTCCTCGTCGGACTGGCAGGCGGCGTCCGCCAGCCGGTCGGCCACCTCGTCGAAGCTCAGCCCGCTCTCGTCACGCCAGCTGCCGAGACCGCTGGAGCGCGGGTCCCCGACGCCGAGCAGCCGCACCCCGTCGGGACCGTCGACCACCTCACCCTCGAGCACGATCCACCCGTGGTCGGCCAGGTAGCGCCCGACGAAGCTGCCGTGGTCGTGGTTGCCGGTGACCGCCCAACGGCGCTCGGCGTACGGCGCGTCGTCGAAGGCCGCGTCCAGCGAGTCGAGGGAGAACGCCTCCCAGGTGCTGCCCGTGGAGGTGTCGTCGCCGGCGTCGAAGATCGCGTCCGCGCCGGCCGCGTCACCGACCGCGCGGGCCACCCGGTCCATGCCGATGTTGTCGTGCCGGTCGGAGACCAGCAGGACCACCGTCTCTCCTTCGAGCGGCTGGCGCAGGTCGAGGTCGGCGGCCGCCTCGGCGGCGTCGCGGTAGAAGGTCTGGCCCGCCTCGTAGGTCCCTACTGCGCTCTCGACCAGCCGTCGGGTCTGGCTGGTGGTCACGTCGCCGCGCACCTCGACCCGGTCCAGCTCCTCGGGGATCGGTACGTCGGGGCCAAGGAACTCGCCGAGCGTCTGCCACTCCTGCTGCTCGTCGAGGGTCTCCGCGTCGTCGGCCCAGGGCTGGCCCACCAGGACCGCGACGAGCGAGATCGTGCCCAGCACCGCCAGCCCCCGTCGGCTGCGGACCTTCCCCATCAGCACTCGCCGGCGCTCCGGGCCGACCAACACCCAGACCAGGACCGGGAGCAGCGCCAGCGCACCGCCCCGGACCAGGGAGTCGATGGCGAGGTCGGCGAGCACCTCCCGGACCCGCGCCTCTGGTCCTTCCGGCTGGCTGGCGATCAGCGCGTACCGGTCGACCAGCACGTCGGTGCTGGCCGCGTCGGTCTTGCCGAGCTGGATCGAGACGCCGACCCGTTCGCCGGCCGGCACCCGGACGTCGGGCAGCACCGGCCCGGTCAGGAGCACCACGTAGCCAGACAGGTCCGGGCGGACGACGGCGTCGTGGCTGGCCAGCGTCGTCTCGCGGCTGCTGTTCAGGAAGATCCCGGTCGCGCAGGCCAGGGACACCACGAGCCAGGCTGCGCCGTACGCCGCGCCTCTCAGGACCCGGCGCATCGCAGCACTCCCTCGACTAGCCGCGAGCCTGAGCCACTGCGTAGAGCGCGACCGAGGCGGCGACGCCGGCGTTGAGGGACTCGACCTGGTTGGCCATCGGGATCGACACGAGCTGGTCGCAGGTCTCGGCCACCAGTCGAGACAGCCCGTCGCCCTCGGAGCCGACCACGAGGACGAGCGGCCCGTCGGCGAGGTCGAGGTCGGGCAGCGACACGTCGCCGTCGGCGGCCAGGCCCACCACCATGCAGCCGGCCGCCTGGTAGCTCTTGAGCTGGCGCACCAGGTTGACCGTCTGCGCCACCGGGATGCGGGCCGCGGCCCCGGCGCTGGTCTTCCAGGCCGACGCGGTCATCCCGGCTGCGCGGCGCTCAGGCACCACGACGCCGTGCGCACCGAAAGCGGCGGCGCTGCGCACCGCGGCACCGAGGTTGCGCGGGTCGGTGACCTGGTCGAGCGCGACCACGAGGGCCGGCTCGCCCATCTCGGCGGCGCGGGCGAGCAGGTCGTCGGGGTGGGCGTACTCGTAGGCCGGGATCCGCGCGGCCAGCCCCTGGTGCACGGCACCGCCGGTCATCCTGTCGAGCTCGACCTTGGCCACCTCCAGCAGGCTGATCCCGCGCTCGCTGGCCAGGCGGAACGCCTCGCGGAGCCGGCCGTCGCGCTCGGCCCCCTCGGCGACGTACACGCCGTTGACGGGCACCCCCTCGCGCAGCGCCTCCACGACCGCGTTGCGGCCGGCCACCCACTCGGCGTCGCTGGTGGTACGCCGCTTCGGGCGCGCGCCGGCGGACTTGGCCGCGGCCTTCTTCTTGGCTGCCTTGTGGGCCTGGTGGTAGGGCCGGTCCTTGGCCTTGGGGGTCGGCCCCTTGCCCTCGAGGCCGCGCCGGACCCGGCCGCCGGACCCGACGGTCGGGCCCTTGCCGGACTTGCGGATCGCGCCCTTGCGCTGCGAGTTACCAGGCACGAGGTGTCCTCTTTCGGTGGTTGAGGAGGGCGTTCTGCGCCCGTCTCGAAACCCCCGGCATCATGAAAGACTCCACTTCGGGCCGGCCGGGGTGTCCTCGATCTCGATGCCGGCGGCCTTGATCCGGTCGCGGATCGCGTCGGCGGTCGCGAAGTCCTTGGCCGCGCGCGCCTCGGCCCGCTGCTCGAGCAGCCCGGCGACCAGTACGTCGACCGCGTTGGTCAGCTGGGCGTCCTCCCCGGAACCGCCGTCGGGCCAGGCCGGGTCTGCAGGGTCGAGGCCGAGCACGTCGAGCATCGCGCGGACCTGGCCGGCCAGAGCGGTGGCGTCCTCGCCGGCAGCGAGCCGGCGGTTGCCCTCCCGGACGGCGTCGTAGAGAACCGCGACTGCGGCCGGCGTGCCGAGGTCGTCGTCCAGCGCGGCCGCGAACTCCTCGGGGAGCTCGCCGCGCTCGGTCGCCCCGGCCCGATCGAGGAAGTTCTCGATCCGCCGGAAGCCGGCCGCCGACTCCTCCAGGGCGTCGTAGCTGAACTCCACGTGGCTGCGGTAGTGCGCCGCGACGAGGTAGTAGCGCAGCTCGATGCCGCGGAACCGCTCCAGCACGTTGGGGATCAGCAGGCTGTTGCCGAGCGACTTGCTCATCTTCTCGCCGGAGGTGGTGATCCACGCGTTGTGCATCCAGTACGACGCGAACCGGTGGCCGGCCGCGCGCGACTGGGCCTGCTCGTTCTCGTGGTGCGGGAAGCGCAGGTCGACGCCACCGCCGTGGATGTCGAAGGCGGTGCCGAGGTACTTGCCGGCCATCGCCGAGCACTCGATGTGCCAGCCGGGCCGACCGGGACCCCACGGGCTGGGCCAGGCCGCGGTCTCCGGCTCGGTCTCCTTCTTCCAGCCCTTCCAGAGCGCGAAGTCACGCGGGTCACGCTTGCCGCGCGGGTCGGCGTCCTCGGCCGCCTCCATGTCGTCGATGCGCTGGTGGGTGAGCTCGCCGTAGTGCGGCCACGAGCGGACGTCGAAGTAGACGTCGCCCGAGCCGTCCTCCGCGGCGTACGCGTAGCCGTTCCCGATCAGCGTGGCGATCAGCTCGAGGATCTCCGGGACGTGGCCGGTGGCGGCGGGCTCGTAGGTCGGCGGGGCCACGTTCAGCTCCGCGTAGGCCACGTCGAGCTCGCGCTTCATCGCGTAGGCGAGGTTGTACCAGGGCCGCCCCTGCTCAGCGGCCTTGATCAGGATCTTGTCGTCGATGTCGGTGACGTTGCGGATGAACGTGACGGCGTACCCCCGATGGCGCAGCCAGCGCTGGAGGACGTCGAAGTTCACCGCCGAGCGCACGTGTCCGACGTGCGGCTCCGACTGCACGGTCAGGCCGCAGACGTAGAGACCCGCCTTCCCCTCCTCGAGAGGCACGAAGTCGCGGACTTCGCGGGTCTGGGTGTCGTAGAGCCTGAGCACTTGCCAAGTCTAGGGAGCGGCGCGGTGCCGCGCCGATTCCGCGCCTGACCGCGCAAGGTGTGACGAAAGTGACGGAAGTGACCTAGCGTGGTCCCATGCGTCTGCTGCTGGCCCTCGTCGTCTCCGTGGGCGCCCTGTGCGCGGTGCCCGGGACGTCCTCGGCGGCCGCGTCGGATCGCCTCGTCACGTTCTCCCGCTGGGAGAGCGGCGCGGCGTTCCGGACCGGCGCCGGGGACGGCGTCCGGGTCCGGCACGGGACGCTGGTGCTCGACGGTCCATCCGCGCATCGCGGCTACCGGGGCACGCGGTACGACGTCGGCACGTGGACGTCGCCCTGGGCCTCTCCGGGGTACGGCTTCACGCAGCTGGTCGCGTCGTGGTCGGCCGTGACGCCGAAGAACAGCTGGATCGAGGTGCGGGTGCGGGTCACGACCGGTACGGCGACCTCGCGCTGGCAGGTGCTGGGGCGATGGGCGTCCGGCGACAAGCATGTGCGCCGTACCTCGGTGTCCGGCAAGTCGGACGCCTTGGGCAGGGTCGACGTGGACACCTGGAAGGCTGCCTCCGCCGCCGGGGTGGCGTCGTACCAGCTGCAGGTGCGGTTGATGCGGCGCTCGGGTGCGTCCTCCGCTCCCCCGTCCGTGAGCGCGGTGGGCGCGATGGTGTCGCGGCTTCCGTCCGCGGTGCCTTCGGTCTCCGCTTCCGGGGCGGGCCGCGGGGTGGTGCTGGACGTGCCGCAGTACTCGCAGATGGTGCACCGGGGCGTGCTCCCGCAGTACGGCGGTGGCGGCGAGGCCTGGTGTTCGCCCACCTCGACCGCGATGGTGCTCGGCTACTACGGCAGGCTGCCCTCGGCAGCGTCGTTCGCCTGGGTCGGCCCGAAGGCCGACCCGTGGGTGGCCGAGGTGGCCCGCCGTACGTATGACGTCGACTACGAAGGCACCGGCAACTGGCCGTTCAACACCGCCTATGCCGCCTCCCGCGGCCTGCACGCCTTCGTGACCAGGCTGCGCTCGCTGCGCGAAGCGGAGTCACTCGTGGCGGCCGGCATCCCGGTGATCGCCTCGGTGTCCTTCTCGTCCGGCGCCCTGGCCGGTGCGCCGATCTCATCGACCTCCGGCCACCTGCTGGTGATCGTCGGCTTCACCGCCACCGGCGACGTGGTCGTCAACGACCCCGCCGCCTCCTCGTCCTCCGGCGTCCGCCGCACCTACAACCGCGCCCAGCTCGAGGCCGCCTGGCTGGGCGGCTCCGGCGGCACTGCGTACGTCATCCACGACGACGCACACCCGCTCCCGGCCTCGCCGGGCAACTGGTAGCTCGGTGGTCGAGGAGGTCGCGCAGCCGACCGCCGATGGTTGAGGAGGTCGCGCAGCCGACCACCGATGGTTGAGGAGGTCGCGCAGCCGACCACCGATGGTTGAGGAGGTCGCGCAGCCGACCACCGATGGTTGAGGAGGTCGCGCAGCCGACCACCGATGGTTGAGGAGGTCGCGCAGCCGACCACCGATGGTTGAAGAGGTCGCGCAGCCGACCACCGATGGTTGAGGAGGTCGTCCTGCGACCGTCTCGAAACCACCAAGCGAAGGCACCCAAGTCGGGAAGCAGTGGTCCGACCCGGGCCGCAACGGGACCAGAAAGTGCTTCGAAGAAGTCTCCAATCATCACTGTGCACAAGGGCTTTCCGGGCCTTCGTACTGTCGGTGTGGTCGATGAGGGGCTACCGGGTACGCCGCATCAAGCCGGCGGCATCAACGGTCCGGGCCCGGTCGATGCGGAAGAGCCGGCTTCGCCGGAGTGTGCCGTCCCGGCGAACGAGGTGCTCATCGCGGCTGCCGAGCTCTGTCGCGCCCAGCTTCTGGATCGCGGCAGCCGACCGTCCGTTCCGCTCGTCGGTGCGTAGCTGCACCCATTCGGCGCCGTGGCGGAAAATCACCCCGAGGAGCAGCCGTTTGACCTCAAGGTTGACACCCGTTCCCCACACGTCCGGGTCGAGCAGCGTTCCGCCGATCTCTGCACCGGCCGGGTGGTCAGGGTCGAACAGGACCGAGGTAATGCCGACCGCGCGCCCGCGTTGCCGGACGGTAAAGGTCGCCCGGCAGCCGCCTGCGAGCTTGGCCCGGATGATCTCGTCCAGCGTGGCGGCATCATCGGGAGCGGCCCTGGACATGTACTCCCACACGCGCTCGTCCGCCAGCGACTCGAACAGCTCCCCGGCGTCGGCCGGATCGTACGAGAGCACCGAGATGGTCCCTGCGCTCATCTCCGCCGGAAAGCGGACGGGCCACTCCATGAGGTCATTCTCGTCAACGGTTGGCTGAGAACGCTGCGCATTGGGTCCGCAGCAGACAGCGCAGCTCCGGCTGCGCTTGCGAGATGCACGGATCTCGACAATCCGTGCGGATCCGGCCGCCCGCTCATCGGCGTTGACGCGGGCGGATCGCAGGCCGTCTTGCCATTCCCAGACCACCCTGATCCGTGAACTAACGTGGCGAGTCCTATGCAGAGCGAGTCGATGACCTCAGGGACTCTGGATTCCGGGCCCTTCTTCCATGGCACGAAGGCTGACCTGCGGCCAGGGGATCTGCTGGAACCCGGACGGAGTTCCAACTTCGGCGAGCGGCGGCAGGCGAACTACATCTACCTGACCGCAACGATGGACGCGGCGATCTGGGGAGCAGAGCTCGCGGTGGGCGAAGAGCCCGGCAGGGTCTACCGGGTGGAGCCCACCGGCCCGTTCGAGAACGACCCCAACCTGACGGACCAGAGGTTCCCGGGGAATCCGACGAGGTCCTACCGCACCCAGCAGCCGCTGCGAGTCGTCGGAGAGGTCCTGGACTGGGAGGGCCACCCCGCTGACGTACTCCAAGCCATGCGCGACCACCTGGAAGAGGCCAAGCGGCTTGGCATCGAGGCAATCAACGACTGACCTACCGCACCGACCCGGTCGGCGGTCCAGGCTGCTCAGCGGGCGAAGGTCGACTCGCTCGTCATCCGCGACAGCTTGTGCGGGTTCCGGATGGTGTACATCGCCGTGATCAGGCCATCTTCGACGCGGAATGACAGGACAGAGTCGAGCTCTCCGTCGAGGCGCAGGATCAGCGCGGGCCACCCGTTGACGTGGACGAGCTCCGCCGACATGGCGTCGCCCGCCGTCGCGAGGCCCGCCTGCATGAGGCGGACTACCTTGTCGGCTCCGACGACAGGCCGAGGCATGGCGCGCTTGACCCCGCCTCCGTCGCCCAGGGCCACGACGTCGGGCGCGAGGATGTCGACCAGGGGCTGGAGGTCACCGGTCTCGAGCACCCGCATGAACGCCTCGAGCGCCGCCCGGGTCTCCGCCTGCGACGTCACCCCACGCGGCCGGCGGGCGGCAACGTGCGCCCGGGCCCGACGGGCGATCTGGCGGACCGCTGCCGGGGTCTTCTCGACGGCATCGGCGAGCTCGGCGTAGCTGAGCTCGAACACGTCGCGGAGCAGGAACACGGCACGTTCGGTCGGGGTCAGCGTCTCCAGCACCAGCAGCATCGCCATGGACAGGCTGTCGGCCAGCTCGGCGTCCTTCGCGACATCGGGGGCTGTCAGCAAGGGCTCGGGCAGCCACGGGCCGAAGTAGTCCTCACGCCGCCTCGAGATCGTGCGCAGCCGGTCGAGCGCCGTACGGGTCACGATCCTGACGAGATAGGCGCGATGGTCCCGGACCTCGCTCCGGTCAACGCCGTCCCACTTCAACCACGACTCCTGCAGCACGTCCTCGGCGTCGGAAGCCGATCCGAGCATCTCGTAGGCGACGGTGAACAGGAGCCGCCGATGGCTGACGAACGCGTCCTCGCTCACGGCATGGGTGCCCTGACCGGCCGGGCCGCGATGGGCTGGAGTCCGCAGGCCTCGGCGAAGTGCTCCGACGAAATTCCCAGGGCGATGTTTGCCCGCGCGGCGAGGTTCATGTATCCGATCCTGGCGGTCAGTTCGATCAGGCCGGCGGCACCGAGGTCCGCGAGCAGCGCCGCCGACATCTCGTCGGTGACGGTGGGCGGGGTCTGGCACATCGCCTCGGCATAGTCCATCACCCGGCGCTCCAGAGGGGTGAAGATCTCGGCGTCCCGCCACCTCGGCACCTCACGCGCCCTGTCCTCGTCCAAGCCCTTGTCGTGCGCCATGAAGTAGTTCAGGTCCAGGCACATGCTGCAGCCGATCTCGGCAGCCGCAGCCATGACCGCGAAGGTCGCGAGCTGGTCGTCGAGACGGTCCCACTTCTCGGCCTTGCCGCCCATCCGCATGAGGTCCTTGAAGACTGCCGGGTGGTTCCACATCACCTCGACATTCTCCGGGACGCGCCCGATCTTCTTGCGGATCGCCAGTTTGAGCAGCCCACCCTGGATGCCGGTGAGATCGGTCCTGGGGATCCGCGCGCTGTCGGTCATGTCTCGTCTCCTGTCGTCGGGTTCACCATGAAGACGCCGCCCGGCAGTGGGCTGTGACATGCGCAATAGATTGTGCCTTCGCGCGGACCTGGAACCCCGCCGCGGCCAATGCGCACGCCCGCGGCCCAGGGACCGGAGGGAGACGACGTATGAGCAGCATCCCGGTGCCGGACGAGCGAACCATCTACTCGTCTCGCCGGCAGGACGGCGTCGACGCCTTGGCCTGGCCGGTGTTCAGCGAGCCCGCCCTGGACATGCTGCGGTCGGCCGGTGAGGTGCTGCACCCCGAGCCCGGCGAGCTGCTGTGGGACGCCGGCGACCCCTACCACCTGAACCTCGTCCTGGCCGGTGGGGTCCTGCTCATCGACCGCCGGGACGACCGCGTCGTCTTCGTGATCGAGGAAGGCGACTTCGTCGGCGAGCTGGGCATGCTGATGGGTCAGCGGGCCTTCCTTCCCGGTGTGGCGATGGAGGGGACCATGTTGCTCCGGGTCCGGGTCGAGGAGCTGCGCAAGCTCGTCGAGATCTCGGGGGAGCTGAGCGATGTCCTGCTGTCCGCGTTGGACGCCCGGCGGGGCATGCTGAAGAGGATCGGAGAGGGCGGTCTCGTGCTTGCCGGAGACGCCGACGACCGCGACCTGCACCGGCTCCAGGACTTCGCCGAACGCAACCAGCTCCCGTACCGGACGGTCCTGCGCTCCGATCCGTCGGCGTGGACGGATCTGGCGCAGACCTCTGCGTTGCCCGAGGCCGGCACGGCCGTGGTGACCGGGCAGCGCCGGGTGATGACGGCACCGACGACACGCGACCTGGCGACCGCGCTCGGGATCGACCTGTGGGGCATCTCCGAGGACTCTCGATGTGACTTGCTGGTCGTGGGTGCCGGTCCAGCGGGGTTGGCCGCCGCCGTCTACGGGGCTTCGGAGGGACTGGACGTGGTGGTCGTCGAGGACGTGGCCATCGGGGGTCAGGCCGGTAGCTCGTCACGGATCGAGAACTACCTCGGCTTCTACCGCGGAGTGTCCGGCACCGAGCTGGCGCGGGCAGCGATGATGCAGGCCGTCAAGTTCGGGACCCGGCTGGTGTCACCCCGCTCCGTCACCGGGCTGTCTCAGGTCCCCGGCGGGTTCCGAGTCCGGCTCGACGAGGAGCACGATGTCGTCGCCTCCGCCGTGATCATCGCCAGCGGCGTCAGGTACCGGCGCCTGGACCTGCCCGGTCTCGCTGACCTCGAGGGGCGCGGCGTCTACTACGCCGCGAGCCAGCTCGAGGCCAAGGTGGTGTCCGGCCGGAACGCCGTCGTGATCGGAGGGGCCAACTCGGCCGGCCAGGCCGCCCTGTTCCTGGCGCGGTACGCCGGCCAGGTCCACGTCCTGATCCGCCGAGACGACCTCCGCGACACGATGTCGAACTACCTGGCCCAGCGCCTCACTCACCACGAGCGGGTCACCGTCCACCCTCGTTCCGAGCTGTGCGGGGTCCACGGCTCGAGCCGGCTCAGCGCGGTGACCTGGCGCGACCACGCCCTCGACCGGGAGACGCGGCTCGACGCGGCCGCTCTCTTCCTGATGATCGGCGCAGACCCCTGCACGACCTGGCTGCACGACGTGGGCGTCGAGCTCGACCCCAAGGGTTTCGTAGTCACCCAGGATGGCTTCGCGACGTCGGTGCCTGGGCTGTTCGCCGTCGGTGACGTGCGTGCCGGCTCCGTCAAGCGGGTGGCATCGGCGGTCGGCGAGGGATCCGTGGTCATCTCGGCCGTCCACTCCTACCTCGCCGGTCTTCAGAGGACCTGAGCGCTCATTACCAGGCTTACTCCAGGCCGAGTTCAGCCACAGTGGTGGGGAACGTCGCCCCGTTACTCACCTCTCCGCCGTGCCAGACGAGGAAGCCGCACGGGCTGTCGATCAGCTGAACGATGTCGCTTCGGTCAGTCACCGCCTGGATGAACGAGGGCGGCTCCTCCAGATCGAGGCACTCATGCTCCCCGCTCGGTCCCCTGACGATGGGGTCGCCCGGCCGCGCCCAAGCCCGGTCGAGCTCGGCGAGCTGCGCCGGGTCGAGCGGTATCGGCTCGAGGTTGACCGGCAGTGACTCCACGCCCGGGGGTAGATCACAGAGCACTGCGGCGACGATCACTTCGCGTCCGGGCCGGACTGGGCCCCCGCGTTCCTCGGTGTCACAAGCCAGCTCGTCGTCGAATGATCGACTGTAGGTGAGTTCGTCGCGCTGTCGGTCCAGCGCGTCGAAGTAGACGGCCCGGAGCGATCCACCGTCCACACGTCGGCCCTCGATCGTCACCAGCTCGCAAGGGGGAGCTGCCATCAGCAGCCTGCTGCCGTCGGCGCGGTAGAACGCAAGTGACTGCCCGACGTACGGGCCCTCGTCCGTCGCGCAGTACTCGGCGAGTCCACGGGGCAGGCCTCGCAGGGCGGCAACGAAGGCGTCCAGGTCGTGTACGAGTGCGTCCGCGTCCTCCAGTTGCGCCAGCTGATCCAGCGTAGGGGCCCAGGAAGGGTCTCCCCTCGGGTTCAGGTCCGGGCACTGACGAACGGCAACCACATCGTCCAGACCGGTCACCGACCGGTCCGCGCCATCGAGGTCTGGCAGGCGAGCCGGGCAGGGTTCCACGTCATATGGCGACTCCCCACCAGACCCGTCCGGAGTTCGGTCCGGACCGTCGGTCGAACTGGGCTGCGTCGCGACGTCACCTGGCCGCGGACGCGGACCGTCATCACCGGAGAGCCCTGCCACGGCCAGCGTCCCCGCCACCACCAGCACCGCGGCTGCACCCGCGAGCGCCGCCGACCTGCTTCGTCGTTCTCTCTCCGCCCGCCGCCCAATCACGGCCGGATCCAGCTTCGGCGCCTCCGGCACAGCCTGGCGCAGCAGGTCCCGCAGCCGCTGCTCGCTCATGACTCCTCCAGCAGTTTCGACGACCGCAGCGCGTGGAGTGCGCGAGCAGTCTGGCTCTTCACGGTCCCGACACTCACGCCGAGCGCTGCCGCCGTCTGAACCTCGGTGAGGTCGTCGTAGAAGCGGAGCACCACCACCGCCCGCTGACCCCGAGGCAGCAGCGCCAGCGCGGCCAGGACGTCGTGCCGTACGACCAGGTCGGGATCCGCGGCCCGGTTGTCCGGCAGTACGGCGCTCGGGACCTCGCCGGTCCACTTGCGTCGACGCCAGTCGGTGTAGGTGGTCACGAGCGCCCGCCGGACGTATCCATCGACGGACCCATCGGTCGCGATCTGGTCCCAGCGGCGCCAGCACTTCACCAGCGCGGTCTGTACGAGGTCCTCGGCCCGGTGCGCGTCTCCCGTCAGCAGCCAGGCGCTGCGCCAGAGAGCAGGACCGCGAGCGGCGACGTAGTCGTCAAATGTCGGCGCCGCCACCATCACCACAGCCTCACCCACGCGCGACCTCCTGACCGACCAACGAGGCGGGAGTCGCGAATGGTTGTCGCGTCGTGGCCGGGCGGTTCGCGGTATGTCAGTCGCCGCTCGCGGGTATCTGCCGGGCAGCCCGGGGGCTCTTGGGGATCAAGACCCACCAACTCTCCACTTCCCCACACTTGGGAGCCAGCCATGAAGCTGCTGCACATCGTCGCCACCCCACGTCAGGACTCCTCCACGACACTGAGGGTCGCGAACGCGTTCATCGACGAGCTGAGGTTCCACTGCGGGGACCTGGATCTCACCACCGTTGACCTGTTCAACACCGACCTTCCCGCGGTTGCGGGCACCAACATCGACGTGAAGTACAACCTGATGACCGGCAACCCCGTCGACCGCAGCCACCAGGTGTCCTGGCAGCAGATCGAGCGGCTGATCGAGGAGTTCGTATCGGCCGACTGCTACTTGATCAGCTCGCCCATGTGGAACCTCAGCATCCCCTATGCGCTGAAGTACTACATCGACTGCCTGATCCAGCCCGGATACGTCTTCCAGTACGACGCGCATGGAGTTCCCGTGCCGCTGGTGACCGGCAAGAAGATGGTCTGCGTGACCTCCCGTGGCGGCGACTTCGGTCCCACCAGCCCACTACAGGCCTACGACTTCCAGGAGCCGTACCTGCGGGCGATCTTCGGTTTCATCGGAATCACCGACATCGAGTTCGTCAACGCCCAGCCCGTGGACGTCAGCCAGCTGCGCGAAGCCGCGCTGGCCGCCGCCTCCACCCACGCCCGCGGGGTCGCGATGGCGATGGCACGCCCTTCGGCGGCGCCGAGTGCCGCCTGAGCCGTTTACCGCGAGTCCGGTTGGTCGACGGGGCCTCCGCCGATGCCGACCTCGTTCCCGTCGGGGTCTCGATAGGTCGCCTTGCGGACGCCGTTGTCGTAGGTCTCGACCGTGTCCGGAGTGATCCCTCTGCTGCGTGCCGACGCCAGGAACGAGTCGAAGTCGTCGGCGAACCACGTGACCAGGCTGTGTCCGGCGTGCTCGGGCTGCAGCACCACGTAGACCGAGCGGTGCTCGGCCAGGGTCCACACGCGCTCGGTCTCGTGTGCCTCGAACGTCGCGGGCTCCCCCACGAGCCGCTCGAACCAGTCGACGGCTCGTGCGAAGTCGCTCACCGCGATGCCTGCAAACAGATCCACCATGCCGTTGCGTCCTCCGTGCGTCAGACCGAGTAGCCGCCGTCCACGTCCAGCTTCTGGCCGGAGATGAAGCCCGCGCGGTGAGAGGCCAGGAAGCAGACGGCCTCGGCGATGTCGGCCGCAGTGCCGAACCGGCGGAGCGGGATGTTGCGGCGGGTGATCGCGAGGTCGTCCTCGGACAGGTCGCCGGACGACATCAGGCGGGCGGCCATGCCGTCGGTGAGCATGCCGGGGCCGACGGCGTTCACCCGGACGCCGTAGCGGCCTTCCTCCGCGGCGAGGGCTCTGACCAGGGCCTCGACGGCGGCCTTGGGCGCCGACGAGAGGCCGTCGCGGACGGGGTAGCGGGCGGTGGCGGCGGTGGTCACCGCGACGATCGACCCCTCGGCTGCGCGCAGGTGCGGCAGGGCGGCATGGACGACGTTGAAGAACCCCGCGGGGTCCTCGCCCAGCTGGTCGGCCATCGCGGCCGGCTCGACGGAGGACAGGTGCCGCATCGGCACGTGCGGGCCGGCGGCGTGGACGAGCGTGTGCAGGCCGCCGTACGTCGACGCGACCGCGGCCACCAGCTCCGCACACTCCTCGGCCGAGGTGACGTCGAGCTGGTGCGCGGAGGCAGGCACGCCCCACCCTCGGGCGACCTCGACGGCGGACAGCGCCGCCGACTCCCGCGAGCGGTAGGTCAGCGCGACGGAGGAGCCGCGCGAGGCCAGCAGGCGTACGACGGCGTGGCCGAGGCCGCCACTGCCGCCGACGACGAGGGCCGCGCCGGGTCGGTTCGCGAAGTCGGTCACGCTCAGATGATGTCGCAGGTCGTCAGCGGCTGATCAGTGGGCGGAGAAGTCGGACGTGTGCCACCCGGTTGCCCCGTCGGGCAGGACGTCGCGGTCGACGCCGGTCTGCACGGTGCCGACCTTGTCGATCGCGCGCACCCGCACGACGTGGTCGCCCTCCTCGACATCAGCCGTGCCGCGCCACTGCACCCAGGTGTCGTCGGTCGGCACCGCCGCGATCTCTGCGGGCAGCCAGTCGCCGCCGTCCACGGAGAACTCCACGCCCTGGATGCCGGTGTGCTGCGCCCACGCGACACCACCGAAGTTCACCTCGCCGGTGGCCACCTCGGCGCCCGACCGAGGCACGTCCACCCGCGAGGACATCTTGACCGGCCCCTGCTCGCCCCAGCCCCGCTCGGTCCAGTACGCCGAGATCTCCTCGAAGCTCGAGACCTCCATGTCCACGACCCACTTGCATGCCGACACGTAGCCGTAGAGCCCCGGCACCACGGTGCGCACCGGGAAGCCGTGCTCGATCGGCAGCGGCGTGCCGTTCATCGCGACCGCCAGCATGGCGTTGCGGCCGTCGGTGAGCGCGGTCAGCGGCGTCCCACATGACCAGCCGTCTTCAGAGGTCTGCAGGACGGCGTCCGCCCCGGCCTGTGGACCGGCCTCCGCGAGGATGTCGGCGAGCCGGACGCCGCTCCACCAGGCGTTGCCGATCAGCGAGCCGCCGACCGGGTTGGACACGCAGTTGAGGGTGATCCAGGCCTCGGTGAACTCCCGCTCCAGCAGGTCGGAGTAGCTCAGCGTGATCTCCCGGTCGACCTTGCCGTGGATCCGCAGCGACCAGTCCTTCGGCTCGATGGCCGGCACCACGATCGCGGTGTGGATGAGGTAGAAGCCACCGTTCCCGGTCATCCACGGCGAGACGCCCTTGAGGCCGATGCGGGCCACCGGCGGCACTCGCGGCTCGGTCACCTGCGGCAGCCGCAGCAGGCGGCGGGTCTCCTCGACGTGTCGTCGGCCCCGGCCGACGATCCGGCCGGCCGCGCCGAGCACCACGGCCCCCGCCGCGATCAGCCCGGACCGGATCATGAACGTGCGCCGGGTGTGGTCCGAGGACAGCTCGGCGGGTCCGCCTCCGCCGACCAGGTCGACCGTCTCAGCCTCCCCCGACCGCGCCGGCGTGGCCGCGTGCACCGCCGCCAGGTCGGCGCTCCGAAGGGGCTCGGTGAGCAGCGAGAGGGTGACCAGCCAGGTCACGAAGCCGACGGCCACCGGTACGGCGTCGATCGCGGTCGCCCCGCGCTGCACGCCCACCGCCACCGCGCCGAGCGCGGTCAGGGCGGCGTAGATGATCGCGGGCGCCCACCAGGTCCGGCGCGCCAGCCGGCCGGCCCACGCGAAGAGCAGCCCGAGCGCCACGAAGATGCCGAGCAACAGCAGCGGTTTGTCCATCCGACCGACCAGACCGATGAGGTACTCGGCGACCCGGCCGGGAGTCAGCCGGATGATCAGCTCGGCCACGGCGACGACCGGCGACTCGCGGATGGTCATCGCCATCGCCACGAAGTAGCTGGTCGCCAGGCCCGCGACACCGGCGGCGAGGCCGGCGAGCGACCACGCCCCGCGGAACGTCCTCACGCTTCGATTGTCTCTCAGAACCCCTGATCCGTTACTGCGCCCTAGGCGCTGCGGCATGATTCGGCGCGTGAGCGACCCCGCCGAGCCGACGCGTGGCCTCCCTCGCGTCGGGCTGGGCGTCGACGTGCACCGGTACGCCGACGGCGTGCCCCTCATGCTCGCGGGGCTCGCCTGGCCCGACGAGCCGCAGGGGCTGGTGGGGCACTCAGATGCCGACGTCGCGGCGCACGCGCTGTGTGACGCGGTCCTGTCCGCGGCCGGACTGGGTGACCTCGGCTCCCAGTTCGGGACCGGGGATCCCCAGTGGGCAGGCGCCTCGGGCGCGGCGCTGCTCGAGGAGACCGCCCGGCGGGTCCGGGCGGCCGGGTTCCGGGTCGGCAACGCCGCCGTCCAGGTCGTCGGCAACCGGCCGCGGCTCGGCCCACGCCGGGCCGAGGCGGAGGCGGCGCTCAGCGCGGCCCTGGGCGCTGCGGTGTCGGTGTCGGCGACAACGACCGACGGGCTCGGCCTCACTGGTCGGGGTGAGGGCATCGCCGCCCTGGCCACCGCCCTCGTGGTCGGCCATCAGGAAGTGCTCGGCTAGGCGACGCCCCCGAAGCGCGCGAAGGTGTTCGACACCAGCGGGACGTTCTCGTAGGCGGCGTTGAACCCCTCAGGCGGGATGTGCTCGATGAGGTAGATCAGCGCGGTGCCGTCTTCCCTCACTCCGGCGTAGATCTGGCCGTAGATGGGCTGTGAACCCTGGTTGTCGACCCAGACCGCCTGGTACTCCATGTATCCGACGGAGACCACCGTCCCGAACGGCTCGCCCCACGGCGCGAACTCGCTGACGGTCCGCTGGGTGTAGCTGTCAGGGGGGAGGATGGCGTCGATGTTGTCGAGGACGACGTCCGCGGCCGCGGCCTGGCCGAAGCCGCCACCGGAGTAGGAGTAGGCGAAGGCGCCCTGGTCGTTGGTGAAGTTGATGTTGACGTCGTCCTGGTAGTAGACGGTCCAGCCGTCCGGCACGAAGATCTCGACGCCGTTGGCCAGCGGCACGAACGTTCCGTCACCCTCGGCCGCCGGGGCGGCAAGGAGGAGCTTGGCCTGCCCGCCGCCCGAACCGCTCGCGCTGTCCGAGACCGGCGGCACCGGGTCGGCCTGGACCGGATCGGTGTCGAAGGCGACACCCGCCACCGCTCCGAGTCCGCCGACGACCACGGTCGCAGCGGTGATCATGCCGATCACCTGGAGCCGGCTGCGGTTGAAGTACGTCGAGGTGCTCATGAAGCACCACCCATCCCCATGGCGGTTCGGGCCTGTCTCGAGCTCGAGCGGACCGAGGTGCCACAGACCATGCAGAACGCCGCGTTGACGGGCAGCAGGTTCTCGCACTCGGGGCAGTAGGTCTCGGCGAACGTCGACCGCTTGTCCTCCGACCCATCACCCTTGACCGCAGCCTCGACCGCAGCCTCCAGCAGCGCCGCCTGCAACATCATCCGGATCTTGATCACCAGCGCAGCCAGGATCACGAACCCCCAGATCAGACCCAACGCGTTGCCGAACGGCAGGAACGCCATCAACCGCACCCCCAGCCAGTAGGCGACATTGGCCGCCACCGCCAGCCCGAAGTTCGCGAAGTACGCCGGGGTGAACCCGTCATACCCCTCGCCCCTGCCCGAGAACGACGCCACCGCGATACCGGTCGCAGTCCCATAGATCAGCGACTTGACCACCATCACGTTGAGCACCACCACCATCCACGAGGCGATCCCCGAAGTGGTCCGGAAGTCCTCGGCGGTGAACACCGAGGAGTAGACGACCACCGTCTCGAACGCGGCGTAGGCCGTGCCCGCCGCGACCCCGAAGGTCAGCCCGTCGATCATGTCGTCGAACTGGGGACGCGAGGCCAACAACACCGCGAACACGTTCTTGGCCACCTCGGCGATGACCGGCAACAACACCGCGAACAACAACAGCGCCGGGAACGACAGCGACCCGATCCCGCCACGAGCCCGGCCCCCACCGGCGAAGCTGGCCCACTGGGAGTCAAAGACCCAGTCGAAGAAGAACAACGAGACCAGCACCGCCAACGCACCGGTGGCCACGAACAGGCCCACCACCACCGCCGCCGGCGCCTCCTCCCACAGGTTCACATCATCGATGTAGACCAGGTAGGCCAACGGCACCAGGAACGCCGCCGCCGCCACCGCGATCGGCAACAACCCCAACGCCGTCGCACCCAGGATCAGCACCCCGGACAGGATCATCGCCCACCGGTAGTTGTCAGCCGAACGACGCGAGGTGTGCGGCATCACCGTCGAGACCAGCGCGAACTGGGTCACCCCCTCCGCGGACTGGACGGCATAGGACGCAGACCTCTTCGCGTCACCACCACCGGCCCGCAACGACGTCCCACAGCGATGGCAGAACGACGCCACCTCCGGGTTGGCGGACGAACACGTCGGACACGCCACGACACTCACCTCTCCCCGAAGATCCCCACATCCCCGCCGCAGCCCGAGGCCTTGCCGCGCTGACTCGCATCGTGGCAGGACGGAACCGCCGTGCAAAGGACCCATCGGGGCTACTGCCGGACCATCTTCTCGGGGTGCCCGCCGCCACGCGACGGACACCCCGAGACGGTGACGTGCCTCGGATCAGCCCAGTCCGGCGAACCGTCCGTAGGAGTTGTCGAGGATCGGCACCATGTCCTCGAACGCCGACTCGAAGTCCTCGGCCGGGATGTGCTCGATGAGGATGCCGAGCACGGTGCCGTCCTGCCGGACGCCGACGTAGATCTGGCCGTGGATGCTGATCGAGCCCTGGTTGTCGACCCAGAGCGCCTCGTACTCGATCCCGGCCAGCGAGACCACCGAACCGAACGGCTGGAGCGTCACCACGTCGGAGGTCGCAAGCTGCGTGTAGTTCTCCGGCGGCAGCAGGTTCTCGAGGTTCTGTGTGATGACGTCGCCGGCCGCGGCCGAGGGGTCGTCGACGTAGCTGAACGCGAACGAGAAGCTCCCGGTGTCGTCGCTCTGGAAGACCCGGTTCTCGTCCTGGAAGTCCACGTGCCAGCCGCCCGGCACGAAGATGTCCACCCCGGTCGACTCGATCGTGACGCCGCCGCCGCTGTCCCCGTTGTCCCCGTTGTCACCGTCGGTCGGCGAGCTGGTCGGCGACTCGGTGAGGTCCGAGGGCTCGTCGGTCGGTGAGGCGGAGGAACCTCCCGAGCTCGGCGAGACGCTGCCCACCGAGCTGGGGCTTTCCGTCGAGTCGGCGCCCGGGATCGTCCGCGAGGTGAACCGGGACCGCGCGGCATGCGGCGAGGAGTTGCCCGCCGAACCCGGGTCCACCAGCGGCGCCAGCCGGGTGCCGTCCCCGCCGGGCTGGACGACGTTGTCCTTGCCGACCGGATCGGGGTCGAAGGCGACACCGGCGATGCCGCCAAGGGCACCGACCGCGACGGTGGCCGCGGTGATCATGCCGATCACCTTGAGCCTGCTGCTGTTGAAGTACTCCTCGCTGCTCTTGACGGGCTGCTTGGGCGTGATGGGTGTCTCGCTCACGCTTTTACCGGGGTCCCCGCCGAGTTCTTCGGCTCCCCCGCTCTGCCCCGGCGAAGAACTCGGTGGGGTGGTCATGCCACACCTCCGGTCGTCGGCGCGGCCGGCGGGGTACCCATCCCCATGGCGGTTCGGGCCTGTCTCGAGCTCGAGCGGACCGAGGTGCCACAGACCATGCAGAACGCCGCGTTGACGGGCAGCAGGTTCTCGCACTCGGGGCAGTAGGTCTCGGCGAACGTCGACCGCTTGTCCTCCGACCCGTCACCCTTGACCGCAGCCTCGACCGCAGCCTCCAGCAGCGCCGCCTGCAACATCATCCGGATCTTGATCACCAGCGCAGCCAGGATCACGAACCCCCAGATCAGACCCAACGCGTTGCCGAACGGCAGGAACGCCATCAACCGCACCCCCAGCCAGTAGGCGACATTGGCGGCCACCGCCAGCCCGAAGTTCGCGAAGTACGCCGGGGTGAACCCGTCATACCCCTCGCCCCTGCCCGAGAACGACGCCACCGCGATACCGGTCGCAGTCCCATAGATCAGCGACTTGACCACCATCACGTTGAGCACCACCACCATCCACGAGGCGATCCCCGAAGTGGTCCGGAAGTCCTCGGCGGTGAACACCGAGGAGTAGACGACCACCGTCTCGAACGCGGCGTAGGCCGTGCCCGCCGCGACCCCGAAGGTCAGCCCGTCGATCATGTCGTCGAACTGGGGACGCGAGGCCAACAACACCGCGAACACGTTCTTGGCCACCTCGGCGATGACCGGCAACAACACCGCGAACAACAACAGCGCCGGGAACGACAGCGACCCGATCCCGCCACGAGCCCGGCCCCCACCGGCGAAGCTGGCCCACTGGGAGTCAAAGACCCAGTCGAAGAAGAACAACGAGACCAGCACCGCCAACGCACCGGTGGCCACGAACAGGCCCACCACCACCGCCGCCGGCGCCTCCTCCCACAGGTTCACATCATCGATGTAGACCAGGTAGGCCAACGGCACCAGGAACGCCGCCGCCGCCACCGCGATCGGCAACAACCCCAACGCCGTCGCACCCAGGATCAGCACCCCGGACAGGATCATCGCCCACCGGTAGTTGTCAGCCGAACGACGCGAGGTGTGCGGCATCACCGTCGAGACCAGCGCGAACTGGGTCACCCCCTCCGCGGACTGGACGGCATAGGACGCAGACCTCTTCGCGTCACCACCACCGGCCCGCAACGACGTCCCACAGCGATGGCAGAACGACGCCACCTCCGGGTTGGCGGACGAACACGTCGGACACGCCACGTGAATCACTCCTCAGGATCGGATCCAGCAGGAAACGCGCCGCCACGGCGGCGCAGTGCTGCCGGGCATGCTGTCAGGTCTTGGCCTCGATCTGGAGAAC
The DNA here is from genome assembly GCA_963765915.1 of uncultured Actinomycetota bacterium. Lineage (GTDB taxonomy): Bacteria > Actinomycetota > Actinomycetes > Propionibacteriales > Nocardioidaceae > Nocardioides. The sequence continues at coordinate 177,818 of CAVXYB010000001.1, forward strand.
CCGGGGGGATGGAATCTGGACTATCTTTTCCCGCGCCCATAAGGGTCATTGACTTGGGGAGGAGCCGCATCCCACCATCGCGTGACCATGAACCGCCCTCTGCGCGCCCTCCTTGCTTCCCGCCTGTCATCGATGCGGTCCCGTCGCCATTCGGCGCCAGGGTGCGCTCGCGCCCAAGGCTGGTGGGTGGCGCCGGTCATCGTGGCGCTGGGGCTGACCACTGGCTGCGAGACCCCGATCGACGGCGTCGACGACGACACCGCACCGGTGACCCTGGTCGTCTCCGAGACCTGGGTCCAGAACCACCAGGGCAGTGGGGGCGGCGGTGCCAGCAATGGGGAGGTCCGCGCCAGGATCGGCAGCCTGCAGGACGCCATCGACCGGCTTCGTGACGAGACCGGGACCGGCTGGACCGGTCGCCAGGACGACGTGACCGGCTACCTCGGCGAGCTCGGCGGTGGCTCGTGGCCCGGGACGCCGGCCGCCTTCATGGACGACTACGGCCCCGCGATGTTCGGCCTGGACTCCTCGACGCTGCGCCTGGACGACCCCGACACCGAGACCGTCCCCGGGATCACCACCACCCGGGCGACCCAGGCGCTCGGTGAGGTGCCCGTCCTCGACTCCACCCTCGTCTTCACCGGCCGCGGGTCCAGCGCCAGCACCGACAGCCTGCGGGTCACCGGCATCCGGGGTCGGGTCTTCCCGGGGCTCACCGTGGGCACCACGCCGACCCTCACCGCCGAGCAAGCGGCGGCGACCGCCGCGCAGACCGCGAGCGGGACCAGCACCGGCACGGCCCGGCTCGTGGTGCTGCCCACCGGCACCGGCAGCCTGGCCTGGGAGGTGGTGGTCGTCGCCGACGCCCCCACGGGTCCTTCGAGCGGCTACTACTACATCGACGCCCAGACCGGCGACGTCCTCGACGTACGTCCGGTCAGCGCCGACGTCGCACCGCCACTGCCCGGCGCCGCCGAGGTGTACGCCGCCAGGTCAGCCGGCCGGTCCACGAAGGCCACACACGACACCGGCAGCCGGGCCGCGGAGCCCGAGTCGAACAGCGTCCAGGTGACCGGCGCCGACCCGCTCGGCCGCGAGGTCACGGCGTACGGACTCCAGACCGGACAGGGCGTCGAGCTCATCGACACCACCACCCCCGCCTGGGACTCGACCACCCGCAGCGGCGGGGTCTCCACCTACGACGCCTCCGCGGTCCGCAACGACAGCCAGCTGCCGGGCGAGCTGTGGGTCAGCCAGACCACGACGGTCACCGACGCCGAGGCGATCGCCGCGCAGGCCTACAGCCACCAGATCGTCGCGTACTACGAGGGGCTGGGCCGCAGCTCCTGGGACGACGAGGGCGGCCCGCTCAACAGCTCGGTGCACTTCGGTCCGGAGAACTTCTGCAACGCGTTCTTCGCCGGCTTCCTGGCCCAGCCACAGATGGTCTACGGCAACCCGTGCGTCCTGAACGGGGAGCAGCTGAACGGCACCTTCGTCGAGCCGGACATCGCGGCCCACGAGGTGACCCACGGCGTCACCCAGACCACTGCCCGACTCCTCTACACCGGCCAGTCCGGGGCGCTCAACGAGAGCTTCTCGGACTACTTCGGCAACGTCATCGGCAACCTGATCCACGGCAACGACAGCGTGGCGATGGGCGAGGACTCCTGCGACGGCATCGCCGCCGGCCGGCTGTGCCTGCCGAACCCGGACGGCAGCGTCTCGTTCCGCTACATGCTCAACGGCAACGACTTCGACCAGTACCTGCGCATCCTCGACCCGGGCCAGCGGCTGATCCTGCTGCTCAACTACAAGCAGGACTACGGCGGCGTGCACTCCAACTCGGCGATCTGGAACAACGCGCTGTGGAGCATCCGCACCCGGCTGGCCAGCATCGACGGGCAGCCGGGCAACACCTCGCCGATGGCGCGGGCCTTCGACCGGGCCGTGTACGGCGCCCTCGCCACCCGGCTCACCCCCAACAGCGGCTTCGTCGACGCGCGGGCCGCGGTCGAGCAGGTGATCGTCGACTCCCAGCTGGACCCGGTGATCCTGCGCACGGCCCGCGAGGTGTTCGACCAGAACAAGATCTGCACCGGCTGTCCGGAGACCGGCGAGCTGGCCGGCGACAGCGTCTCCACCTCGCCGCAGACTCAGCTGCACCCGTCGATCTCCGGCAACCAGGTGGTCTGGCTCGACCTGAGCGCGGCCTCCGAGTTCGCCGGGTACGCCGCCTCGACGTCGCTGGGCGGTGCCGGCGCCCCGCGGCTGTCCGCCGACGGTGACGCGCTCGAGGTGGCGTTCGCCGGCGACGCGGTCATGGCTCTCGACGTCCGGGGCCGGGTCACCCGTACCGACAGCTCCGGCGCGACCACCGTGCTCGACACCACCGACCCCTTCGCCACCGTGGCGGCCGGCTTCACCGGCTCCGACCAGGGGGCGGCCTGGCTCAGCAAGGGCGCCACCGTGAAGTACGTGGACAGGGACGGCGCCCTGTCCCAGGCCGAGGTGCCGGGCCTCCGGGGCGACACGATCGACGCGATCGGCACCGGTGGCGGCAGCGTGGCGGTCGGCACCGACCAGGGCAAGGTGTTCCGCTGGACGCCGGCGGATGCCGGCGGCTTCACGCAGGTCGGTCAGGTCGGCGGCGCGGTGCTCAGCATCGCGACGCACGGCAGCGACGTCTTCACGACCGACGACACCCTCAAGTCCGTACTGTTCACCGGCGACGGGCAGACCCTCGGTGTCACTGACCGCGCCGCACCGTTCGGCGCCACCATGTCGAGTGAGTACGTCGTCTGGGCCGAGGTCACCGGCCAGATCCAGGCCGGCGTGATCCCCGGCGGCAAGTCGCCGTACCCGGAGACGGACCTGTACCTGCTCTCGCTGGAGACCGGGACGATCTACAACCTCCACCCGGCACCGGCACAGCAGGGGTTCCCGTCGCTCTCGGGACGGCAGCTGGTGTGGCAGGACGCCACCTTCGGCGGAGACGACGTCTTCACGGCCCCCGTTCCGGGAGGTCTCTGATGACCAACGCGACGACCGGCACCAGGGCCTGGTGGGCGGGACCTGCGGTCGTGGCGCTGGCCCTGCTGGTCACCGGCTGCGACAACGGCCTGGACGGCGACGACGGTGCAGCGCCGGTGACCCTGGTCGTCTCCGAGTCGTGGGTCGCCAACCACCAGGGCGACGCCGGCGGCGGCGCGGCCGGCGGCACCAGCGTGCAGGCCCGGATCAGCTCACTCCAGAAGGCGATCGACGCCCTCCGGAAGGAGACCGGCACCGGGTGGACCGGCCGCCAGGACGACGTCACCGGCTACCTCGCCGAGCTCACCGGCGGATCGTGGCCGGGTGCGCCGGCGGCGTTCATGGACGAGCACGGGCCCGGCCTCTTCGGGGTGGACTCCTCGGTGCTGCGACCGGGAGAACCTGACAGCAAGACGGTGCCCGGCATCGTCACCACCAAGGCCACCCAGGCAGTCGGTGAGGTGCCGGTCCTCGACGCGTCGGTCGTCTTCGTCGAGCGGGACGACCGGGTCACCGGCGTCCGCGGCCGGATCTTTCCGGGGCTCACCGTCTCGACCACACCGACCGTGCCCTCGGAGCAGGCCCAGGCCATCGCCGAGCAGGCGGCCGGTGGCACCGCGCAGGCGCCGCCGTCGCTGGTCGTGATGCCGACCGGCACCGGTGTGCTGGCCTGGCAGGTCACCGTGGCCGCGCCGTCCGACGGCGTCACCCCGCTGGCCGCCGCCGACTACTTCATCGACGCGACCAACGGTGGCCTGCTCAGCGTCCGCCAGGTCACCGGCGAGGGCCGGGTCGCGCTGCCGTTTGTCGCGCAGGCCGCCAAGAACCTCCGCCGGGGGCACCTTGCCGGAACGGATAGTCCCAGACGTTCCCGACTCGGCTCCCGCCTGGCTCGCGTCGGGAAGGTCGTGGACTATCCCGGCCTCACCGTCGAGCCGGACCCGGGCTCGGTGGAGATCACCGGTCCGAACCCGATCGGCGGGACGCTCACCGGCCACGGCGTCGAGACCGAGGGCGGCGTCGGGCTGCTCGACACCACCACGCCGTCCTGGGACCAGGAGAACCGGACCGGCGGCATCTCGACGTACGACGCGACCAGGGTGCGCAACAGCGGGCAGCTGCCGGGCGAGTTCGTCATCAGCCCGGACACGCAGATCCGGGACGCCGAGGTGATGGCCGCCCACGCGCTCAGCCGAGAGGTCTACGACTACTACGCGTCGTTGGGCCGCAACTCGTGGGACGGCGAGGGCGGCTCGCTGGTGTCCTCGGTGCACTACGGCCCATCCGACTACTGCAACTCCTTCTTCACCGACGCGCTGCGCCAGCCCCAGATGGTCTACGGCAACCCGTGCACCACCGAGGACGGTCAGGCCGAGGTGACCGAGGTCGAGATCGACACCGCCGGTCACGAGATCACGCATGGCGTGACTTCGACGTCGGCCGGCCTGAAGTACACCGGCCAGTCCGGCGCACTCAACGAGAGCTTCTCCGACTACTTCGGCAACGTGATCGGCAACAAGGTCAAGGGCACCGACAGCGTCGCGATCTTCGAGGGTGGCTGCACCGGCTACACCGAGGAGACCATCTTCTGCACCAGGAACCCCGACGGCAGCCTGTCGCTGCGCTACATGCTCACCGGCAACGACTTCGACGACTACCTGCGCGCACTGGACCCGGGGTTCCGGCTCAAGATGCTCGGCTTCAGCACCCAGGACCACGGCGGTGTGCACTACAACTCCGCGATCTGGAACAACGCCCTCTGGGCGATCCGGGTCAACCTGGCCAAGATCGACGGGGAGCCCGGCAACGACTCCCCTCTGGCCCAGGCCTTCGACCGCGTCGTGTACGCCGCCCTGACGACCCGGCTCGGTCCGACGTCCGGGTTCCTCGACGCCCGGGCCGCGATCGAGCAGGTGATCGTCGACTCCGAGCTCAACCCGGTCGTTCTCCGGGTGGCCCGCGAGGTCTTCGACCAGAACAAGATCTGCCCGGGGTGTCCCGACACCGGCGAGCTGGCCGGCGACACGGTCTCGGCCTCCCCGTCGACCCAGCTGCACCCGGTCGTGTCGGGCGACAGCGTCGCGTGGCTCGACGTCAGCGGCGAGGGCGACAGCTTCGGGTTCGTCGCCTCGACCAGGGTGGGTGGCGCCACCCCCACCCTCGGCTCGAGCTCCGACATCGCCGAGGTGGGCTTCGGCGGCGACGCCCTGCTCACCCTGGACCTGGCCGGCCGGATCAACCGGTACGCCGCCGACGGATCGTCAGCCACGCTCGACCAGGTGCCGTTCGAGGCCGCGGTCGCGGCGGGGTTGGCCGGCTCCGACGCGGGCACCGCGTGGGCCGGCGCCGACAACAGCGTCTCCTTCGCGGACCCGGCCGGCCAGATCACCAATGCCAAGGTGACCGGGCTGCACGGCGACACGATCACCGGCCTCGGGACCGGCGACGGCCTGGTTGGCATCGGCACCGACGGCGGGCAGGTGCTGCGCTGGGAGCCAGGTGGCCAGGTGACCCCGGTCGGCACGATGGACGGTGCGGTGATCTCCCTGTCGGCGTACGCAGGCAGTGTGGCGGCCGTCGACGACAGCGGCCTCGCGATGCTGTTCACCGCTGACGGCCAGTCGTTCCAGCTCAGCGAGTCCGCGTCGCCGTTCGGCGTCACCATGTCAGGCCAGTACGTCGTGTGGGCCGAGGCGCTCGGCCCGCTCGTGGCCGGCGTCGCCGGCGGCAACTCACCGTTCCCGGAGACCGACCTCTACCTGGCCTCGCTGTCCAGCGGGAAGGTGTACAACCTGGTCCCCGGGGGCGGCCAGCAGGGCTTCCCGTCGCTGTCCGGCGACCGGCTGGTCTGGCAGGACGCGGCGTTCGGTGGCGACGACGTGCTGACCGCCGAGATCCCGGACGGGTTGTAGGAGTCTGTCGACGGGGATGAGCAGAAATCGCGCGATCGCGGGCTGGCTGCCCGCGGTCCTGCTGGTGCCGATCGCGGTCGTCGCCGGCGTCGTCGTGACGGTCCCTGACGACGATCTCGCCGCCATGCGCGAGGAGCAACCGCTGGACCTCGGCACCACCTGGGTCTACGACGTCTTCGACCACGGCCAGCCGTCGGGCACGCGCACCAGCCAGGTGGTCGGTACCGCGTCGCTCATCAGTCCAGACGGCGGTCTGCTCCCGACCATGCAGGTCCAGCGCAGCTACACCGACTATCTCGGCTCCGGGCCACGCTCCTTCGACTCCTACCTGGCGGTGGACGGGCGGAGCATGTACCAGTACGCGCAGGACGAGGGCGGCCAGTGGTACGAGATCGACCCGCCCATCGTGGCCTATCAACTGCCGGTGAGGGAGGGCCGGACATGGAGCTACGACGGGAAGGTCGGTGACATCGACTACTCCTCGTCGACCGAGCTGATCGAGGTCGTAGACGTCACGACGAGCGGTCACACCTTCGAGCGCTGCGCGCACTTCGTGAGCACGATCCCGCTCGACCTCGAGGGCGCCCCGGACGCAGTGGAGGTCCTCGACGAGTGGACCTGCCCCGGCTACGGAACGGTGAAGTCACGCGACCGGATCGAGGCCACCGGGCAGGACTTCACCGAGGAGCTCACCGAGTTCCACGGCGTCGAGGCCAACTGGTACGCCGAGGGTCACCAGCCCGAGCCGGTCTCTGGCGAGCCCGTGACCGGCTCCACCGAGGGTTTCGGCTCGAGCCGCACGTACGCCGTTCCCGATGGGAGGCTCGGCCGCGAGGTCGCGTGGACCGACCTGCGCGCCGAGCGTGGACTGATGGCCCCGGTTTCTGACGGGCAGGTCATGGCGCTGGCGGAGCGCGACGGGCTGGTGTCGCTGCGCACCACCGCGACCGGCGAGATCATGTGGCGCGTCGAACTCCGTGGCCCGATCCTGGCCCCGCCGCTGCTGGCCGGTGGCGCAGTGGTGGTGGCCGACAGCCTCAAACGGGTGTGGGCGCTGTCGGTGGCGGACGGCCGGGCGCTCTGGGTCACGGAGCTCCCGGACGTCGTGTCCGCGTCGCCGGTCGCGCTCGGGGATCGCGTCGCCGTGCCGACCGACGACGGGTCACTCAGCGTGCTCGACCTGGTCAACGGCGACGTGGACTGGCAAGTGGAACTCGGCAGCGCCGTACGCACCTCTTTGGCGTACGACGGCGAACGCCTGCTTGCGGGCGACCAGTCCGGCACACTCAGCGCGGTCGACCCAGACGATGGGGACCTGGCCTGGTCGGTCTCGCTGGACACCGGGCTGGCCCAGGGCCCGCTGGTCACCGGCGGGCGGGTGCTCGTCCAGGACGGCGACGGCATCGTGCACGCGTTCACACCGGACGGCGACATCGACTGGCAGTCCCGCGGACGCGGCCATGGCGAGACCCCGATGGCGGCTGGGAACGGAGTGGTGCTCAGCCTGGACGACTCCGAGCAGCTCGCGGCCTTCGACACCGAGGACGGGGACCGGCTGTGGCGCCGAGAGCTGCCGCCCACGCGCAGCCCGCCGGCCATTGTGGGCGACGAAGTGATCGTCGGCACCCGGGCCGGCGAGGTACTGGTGCTCGACCTTGCGACCGGCCGTCACGTCGACCGATGGCGGCTTTCCCTGCCCACCGCCGACGCCGAGTGGTTCAACGACGTCTCGCCCGCCGTGGTCGCGGACTGCCTCGTGCTCACCGCGTTCGGCGGCCAGTCGACCACCGACACCGTCCTCTTCGCGTACCCGCTGGCGACCGGCGCCCACTCAGGTCTCCAGTTGCAGATGACCGCCCGCACGGTGCCGGGGCTGGTCACCGAGCCGCCCCTGCTGGTGGGCGACGACCTCGTCCTCCCCATCCCGGACGGGCTGACCAAGATCTCCCCGGACGGCACCAGCACCATGCTGCAGCCCTCCGCCGGGACGATCCAGACCGGCGCCGCCGTCGCCGTCGCCGACGGCATCGTCGTGGCGCGGAACAACGACCTGCTCCAGGGCCGACGCGTCGACGACGGCAGACTCATTTGGGAGGCGCCGGGTGGCGACCCTGCGTTCGGAGCCATACCCGCGATCGGCGGTGACACCGTCTACATCCCGAACTCCGCGGAGGGCCTGTCCGCGGTCGACCTGCACACCGGCCGACCGCTGTGGTCGACCCCGATCCCGACCCAGGTCACGACGAGCACTCCGGTTGTGCTGCCCGACGGGGACGTGGTGTACGGCGGCGGCGGGCTCGCGCGGTACGACGGCCGGACCGGTCTGCCAGAGTGGCTCGACCCCGAAGCCCAGCTGTTCGCGCCGCCGGCGTACGCGGGCGGAGTGGTGTTCGCCGTCGGCGTGAGCGTGACCGCAAATACCGCGGCGCTCACCGCGTTCGACGCCGCTACCGGCGAGCGGCTGTGGTCGCAGCCGGCAGACGATCCGCCCTTCTACCTTCCGCCGGCGGTCGCCGACGGGGTGGTGGTCTCCATCGACGGACACGTCGCACACGCCTATGACGCCGAGTCCGGCGAGGAGCTGTGGTCGCTGGCGATGGAACGTGCGCCCGGCGGGGCGCCGTACATCGCGGATGGGCACGTGTTCCTCACCCAGTCAGGCAACCAGCACGACGTCGAGGACAACTACTTCCGGGTCTCGGTGCACGACCTGCGCACCGGCCAGTACCTGACCTCCTGGGAACCGGGATCGGTCCCGATCACCGTCGCGCCAAACGTCGGCATCACAGCGAACGGTGGCCTGATCGTGCCCACCGGTCTCGCGACGGTCATCGTGGAGGTCCGGTGAGCACGAGTCTTCGTCGTGTCGTGACCGTGCTGCTCGGTCCGTTGTGGGTGCGCACCTTCCGCGACCCCGTCCGGGAGGGCCACCTGCGCCTGGACAGCCTGTCGCGCACCGAGCGCCAGCTGGCGAGGTTCGGGCTGGTGCTGCTCGCGGTCCTGCTCGGCTCGGTGCTGTTCGGCGACGCCTGGCGGGACGGGACGCTCATCCAGCTCACCGGCGAGAACGAGCTGAGGTTCCTGCCGGTCGCGGTGCTGCCGGCCACCCTGCTGGGCTTCGTCATCGGCTGGGGGCTGCTCTGCTGGGGTGCCCTCGACGCCAGCCCCCTGGTGCGGGTCGTCGTGGCCGTGCTGTTCCTCGCGACCGGGTCCGTGTTCACGCTGACCAGCGCTGGACTGGGCATCGGGACCTGGGTCCTGGAGCACGGGGGCACGCTGGTCCGGGTCGGATACCTCGCGGTTGCCGGGGCACTGGTGCTGTCCGCGGTGCTGCACCCGCTGGTCCGCGCGCGGCCCCGAGTCCGGGCAGCGTCGACGGCGTTGCTGCGCGTGGTCGTGCTGGGCGGACTGCTACTCCAGTACGGCACCCTGCTGTGGGCTCACGTCCAACAGGAGCAGCACGGCTTCCCGCTGCTGGTCCCCGGCCTCCTCGACGGCTCGATCACTCAGGTCAGCGCGTTCCTCCTCCCCCTCGTCTATGTCGCGGCCATCGCCGTCATCGACTTCGCCCTCGACGTGTCCACCAGCCTCACCGAGCCGACACGGGTGCTGCGGCGCCGCTGGCTGCTCGTCGTGCTGGTGGCAGTGCTCGCGGTCAAGCTCCTCGTCCAGGTCGTCCTGAAGTGGGACGCGCTGGACCGCCCAGCTGACCTATCAGCCGGTGGCGTTCGTTCGCACCGCGGCGTACGTCCTCCTGCTGGTGCTGCTGGTCGCCGTTGTCACCCGCTTCCCTGCCTCGGACGACTACACGTTGGCCAAGGAACGCACGATGTACGGCAGCAGCTTCGTGCTCGCCTCGACCTACCTGCTGAGCTTCCTTGGTGTCGGCGTCGCCTTCTTCATGACCAGCCAGCTGGACTCCGAGGCCGGGACCGTGCTCGTCGGCGGCAGCGCCTACAACTGGCTCGGCACCGAGGGGCTGGCGATCCTCTCGGCGCTGGTGGTGGTGGGCGGCTTGGTGCTGATGCGGAGGGCCGAGGGGGGCTTCGGCGACGAGCTGGGCTCGGCCCTCGTCGTCGTGGGCGGATGGTGCTTCGTGCAGTTCCTGATCCCCGTGTTCGATCTCGAGCTGGGCTTCTCCTACCCGACCATCGATCTCGTCGTCACGGTTGGCGTGCTGCTGCTGCTCGTGGTCCGGTGGCGGTCGCTGTCGCCGGCCGCCCTGGTCGCGATGACCACGCTGCTGGTGTTCTCATGGCTGGTGGTCAGCCGCGGTGACTACATCTCCTACGTTGGCGGTCTGGTCGGACTGCCCGCGATCCTGGTCGTGGTGTTCGGTGTGGTGCTCACCCTGGCCAGCGGATCGGCGTTCGCCTCGGAGAGCAGCAAGCGACTCCCGACCGAAGCGCGACCGCTCTTGTTCGTCGGCTACTTGCTGCTGTCGGTGGTGATCCTGCACTGGGTGGCAGTCACCCACGAGGCCGGCCAGGACGCCGACTCGCTCGCCGGCTTCTACTTCCTCGGCATCCCGATGGCGGCCTGGCTGGCCGGCCGACGGATCGTGCGGGGCCCCGAGGCGCACGCCCATGTGGCTCCTGACCGACGGGCCGTACCGCACAATGTGTCCCCGTGAGGGTGGCTGTCCTGGGTGCCGGGATCCAGGGCGTGTGCGTGGCGTTCGAGCTGGCTCGCCACGGGGTCGCGGTGGATCTCTACGACAGGCACCTGCTCTGCGTGGCGGGCGACTCGGTGCGCAACGAGGGCAAGGTCCACCTCGGCTATGTCTACGCGGCCGACGAGAGTCGCCGTACGGCGCGGATGATGGTCGAGGGTGCACTGTCGTTCGGCCCGCTGCTGCGCCGCTGGCTCGGGGCAGGGCTGGACGACGTGCCGGTCTCCGAACCGTTCGACTACCTCGTGCACCGGGACAGCCTGGTCGGCGTGGACGAGGTCGAGGAGCACTTCGCGGCCTGCCACGGGCTTGCCATCGAGCAGCTGGCCGGGTCCGCGCCGGACTACTTCGGGCAGGACCCACGGGTGGCACCGCAGCGGCTGTCCCGCGCGGAGGCCGAGCGGTGGTACGACCCCCGCACCCTGCGCGCGGCATACCGCACCAGCGAGGTGGCCGTGGACCCGGCCGCGTTGGGAATGGCGCTCCGCGCGCGGGTCGACACTGATGGCCTGATCAACCCTCGCCTGTCGACGGAGGTCCTCGCCGTCACCCCAGACGACGACGGCGCTGTGGTGCACGCGACCCGCCAGGGAGTCACCACGGCGGATCGCTACGACCACGTCGTCAATGCGCTCTGGTCCGGCCGGCTGGCGATCGACCGCACCGCGGGTGTCCAGCCGGGCCGGCCGTGGCTGCACCGGATGCGGTACATCGTGCGGATCCCCCGCCGCGTCGACGGCGTACGGGCCACGACCATCGTGCTGGGCCCGTTCGGTGACGTCGCCGGGTACGGCGACCGCGGGCTCTTCCTCTCGTGGTACCCCGAGGGGCGGCGTCACGTGTCGTCCGAACTGGCGCCGCCTGCCTGGCCCACCACGCTCGACGAGGCCGGCTCGGCCACGTTGCGGACCGCGATCGCCGCCGGCCTGGGGAACTCGATCCGCGCAGTCGCCGAGCTGTCGGCCGACGTGCTCGCCACCGGTGAGGTGCAGGGCGGGATCGTCTTCGCGCACGGCGAGGGAGACATCCACGAGCCAGACAGCCACCTGCACGAGCGGTACCGGATCGGGCCGCGCTCGTTCGGCCGCTACCACAGCATCGACACCGGCAAGATGACCACGGCGCCGCTGTTCGCGCACCGCATGGCAGAGACCATCCTGGGGGCCAGGTGACCGGGACCGCGCTGGTCACCTTCGGGGTGCCCGGCTACCGCGGCGAACCGTTCATGGCCGAGGCTCTGGCCTCGATCCAGGCCCAGACCTGCCCCGACTTCGAGGTACTCATCTCCCTGGACGGTCCGCAGCCCTCGCTGACCGAGGTGTGCCGTCCGTTGCTTGCGGATTCGCGGTTCCGGCTGGTGGTGCAGCCCGAGCGGCTCGGCTGGCTGGGGAACCTGGCCTGGCTGATGGAGCAGAGCACCACGCCGTACTGGATCTACCACCAGCAGGACGACGTGCTGGAGCCGACCTATCTCGAGGTGCTGCTCGCCGAGGCGGCACGGTGGCCCGAGGCCGCGGTCGTCTACACCGACATCGTCACGTTCGGCACGATCGACGCCAGGCTCAGCCAGCCTTCGGTGTGTGGCTCGCCGGTGGGCCGCCAGCTGGCGCTGATCCAGGACCACCACTCGGCGGTGGCGTTCCGGGGCCTGACCCGCACCGAGGCACTGCACAGCACCGGCCACCTGCGGCCGAACGCCGCGAGCTGCTTCTCGTCCGACACGCTGTGGATGTCGGCGATCGCCCGCTCCGGTGACCTGCGACGGGTCCCCGAGCCGCTGTACCGCAAGCGCTACCACGGCGCGAACGAGCACACCCGCTGGGCGAGCTGGCCGGAGGACGAGCGGGCCCGGGCCTGGCGACTGCACTGCGCGCACCTCCTGGACGAGGCGCTGCAGGTCGAGGCGACCGTGGCCGAACGACGCCTGCTCTGGTCCGCCCTGCTGCTGCGCCTGGCCACCGGTCGACCCACCGACTACCTCCCGGAGGCCTACCGGACGCCGGGTGCGGCGCAGGAGCGCCTGGTCCAGCGGTTCTTCGGGAACGTCCGGCGCAACGCCCTGGTCGACGTCCCGGCGCTCCTCGAGACCGACTGGCCGGCGCTGCGGCGCTGGTCGCGGGAGTGGCTGCGCGGACCGGACGCGTCGGTGGCCGGCCCGGGCTAGCCGGCGGCGAGCCGGGCGCCCTCGCGGAAGAATCCCACGACGGCATCGGCGCCGCCGAGCGCTGACATCGGCCGGGCGGCACCGAAGGACTTGTTCCAGAACTCCCCGGTCCGCGGGGTCCACGGGCCGACGTACGCGTACGGCTCGGGGACGTGTGCGTCGCCCGGCGAGACGCCGTAGTTGACCTCGTCATGGGAGATCGCCACGTCGAGATGCTCGGGCCAGAGGACGGGCACCTCGTCGGGGGCGAAGATCCGCAGCGCGGCGTCGCCCAGCTCCAGTGCGCCCAGCAGGGTGTCGAGGTGGCCCGGGTCGAGCTCGATCGGCTCGTCGACAGAGACGTCCGGCCCGTCGGAGTAGGTGTCCCGGAGCGACCTGGGCGCGACGCCGACGGCCGCACCGACCTCGGCGTAGCTGCCCTGCAGCGGGTGCCGTCCGTGTGCACCCACGAGGTGGAGACCCTCGAGCCGCAGGTCCGGCGCGGCTACGGTGGCCACGCCGCCGGGGACGACGCGCAGCCGGATGGTCCCGCTCTCGGCGTACTGCGGCCCGGCGAGCAACAGTTCGGCCACGCCGTGCAGGGCGAGTCGGGTGCGGGTGAGGTCCACGTGGGTTCCCTTGGTCGGATCGGCGGCTGTAACGCGGCGGGCCGCGGTCAGCACTGACGAAAGATCGGTCTCGAGTCGAGCAGGAGCGTTACATGAAGAGCTGGCACCCCGTGCCCCCCGAGGACGTACCCGACGAGGGCCGGGTGCGCAGCGTCACCGTCGACGGCCGCTCGGTCGCGCTCACCCGCTGCGGCGGCCGGCTCGGCGCCCTCGAGAACCACTGCCCGCACCAGGGCGGCCCGCTAGGAGAGGGCTCGATCGAGCAGGGGCTGCTGCGCTGCCCCTGGCACGGGTACGACTACGACCCGCTCACGGGGGCACCGCCGGGCGCGCTGGCCGAGCACCTCGACGATCAGGTGCCGGCGTACGAGGTCCAAGAGGGCGAGGACGGCGTCCGGGTCCGGCTGCCCGACCACGTGCCTCCGGGACGCACGGTCGCCGACGTGCTCGTCGAGACCCTCGTCGCTCACGGCGTCACCACCGTCTTCGGCATGGTCGGGCACTCGAACCTGGGCTTCGCCGAGGCGCTACGTCGGGCCGAGGAGCGCGGCGAGCTGCGGTACGTCGGGATCCGGCACGAGGGCGCCGCGGCATTCGCGGCCAGCGGCTACGGCAAACTGACCGGTCGCCCGGCCGCCTGCTTCGCGATCGCCGGACCCGGCTCTACCAACCTGCTCACCGGCCTGTACGACGCCAAGCTGGACGGCGCGCCCGTGGTCGCGATCTCTGGCCAGGTGCCGTCGAAGGTGCTCGGACGCGGGGCGTTCCAGGACCTCGACCTCGGCGCGGTGTTCCGCGACGTCGCCATCTCGACGACCACCGTGCAGGCGGGTAGCGACCACGCCGAGCTGGCCGCACTCGCGGTCAAGCACGCTCGGGATGGCCGTGGCGTGGCGCACCTCGTGCTGCCCGACGAGGTGCAGGCGCAGCCGTCGGATGCGCCGGCCGGATCACCGGAGGGCCGCTACACCCGCGGGCCGGTGGCTCCGGACCCGTACGCACTGGCCCGGGCCACCGAGCTGGTGGCGGCCGCGCACCGCCCCGTGCTCGTCGTCGGCCACGGTGCCCGGGGCGCCCGGGACCGGGTGATCGCGCTGGCCGACCAGCTCGGCGCACCCGTGCTCACGACGTTCAAGGCCAAGGGTCTGGTCCCCGATACCCACCCGCTCGGCGCCGGCGTGCTCGGTCGCAGCGGCACGCCGGTGGCGAGCTGGCTGATGAACGAGGCCGACCTGCTCGTGGTGGTGGGAGCGTCGTTCTCCAACCACACCGGCATCGCGCCCTGGCAGAAGATCGTCCAGATCGACGACACTCCGACCGCTGTCGGCCGGTTCGACGCGATCACCGTCGACCTGCTGGGTGATGCCGGACTGGTCCTCCCGGCCCTGGCTGCCGCCGTACAGGAGGCGGGCGCCAACGCCGAGGACCAGCGCGGCGACGTCGCCGAGCGGTGGGCGATCTGGCGCGCCGAGAAGGCCCGCCGGGTCGCGGACGACCGCGGCCGCGGCGTCTCGGCCGCCGCCGTGTTCGCCGCGCTGTCCGAGCACCTGCCTGAGAACGCCGTCGTCGCGGTCGACGTGGGCAACCACGCCTACTCGCTGGGCCGCTACCTCGAGTCGAAGGGTCAACCTGTGCTGATGTCGGGCTACCTGGGCTCGATCGGTTTCGGCTACCCGGCCGCGATGGGTGCCTGGGCCGCCGATCCGACGCGGCCGGTGGTCGCCGTCACCGGTGACGGCGGCTTCGGGCAGTACGCCATGGAGCTCAACACCGCCGTGAAGTACGGGATCCCGGTCAAGCACGTACTGCTCAACAACAACGCCCTGGGCAAGATCAGCAAGGAGCAGCTGGCCGCCGACTACCCGGTCTGGCACACCTCGCTGACCAACCCGGACTGGGCGGCGTACGCCGAACTGTGCGGCGCCACCGGCATCAAGGTCACCCACCGCGACCAGCTCGACGACGCCATGGCGGAGCTCTTCGCCACCGACGGACCCGTCCTGCTCTGCGTCGAACAGGACGCCGAGCTGCTCTGACCACCCAACCGAACAGGAGAACGATGAGCGACCCGACGTACGACTTCACCGGCCTCAGGGCCACCTTCGTCAACTGCACGCTGAAGCGGAGCCCGGAGCCGAGCCACACCCAGGGGCTGGTCGACGCCAGTGCCGGGATCATGCGCAAGCACGGCGTCGAGGTGACCGACCTGCGGCTCATCGACCACGACGTCGCCACCGGCGTCTACCCGGACATGCGCGAGCACGGCTGGGCCACCGACGCCTGGCCGGACCTCTACCCCGGCATCCTGGCCAGCGACATCCTCGTCGTGGCCGGCCCGATCTGGCTCGGCGACAACTCGAGCGTAACCAAGCAGCTGATCGAGCGGCTCTACGCGCTGTCCGGCGAGCTCAACGACAAGGGCCAGTACCTCTTCTACGGCCGGGTGGCCGGCTGTCTGATCACCGGCAACGAGGACGGCATCAAGCACTGCGCACAGAACGTCCTCTACTCGCTGCAGCACGTCGGCTACACGATCCCGCCGAACGCCGATGCCGGCTGGATCGGCGAGGCCGGGCCCGGGCCGTCGTACCTGGACCCCGGCAGCGGCGGGCCGGAGAACGACTTCACCAACCGGAACACCACGTTCATGACGTGGAACCTGATGCACCTCGCCCAGATGCTCAAGGACGCCGGCGGTGTGCCCGACTACGGCAACCAGCGCTCGGAGTGGAACGCCGGGGCTCGCTTCGACTTCGAGAACCCGGAGTACCGGTGAGCCTCGCTAGGGTGCCCGCGTGGCCGGAGACGAGAGCGACCTGGTCGCCGCCCTCCGGGCCGGCGACGAGGCTGCGTTCGCGCGCCTGGTCGACGACTGGTCGCGACCCATGCTGATGCTCGCCCGCAGCTTCGTCTCCACGCAGGCCTCCGCCGAGGAGGTCGTCCAGGACACCTGGCTGGCCGTCCTCAAGGGGCTGGACCGCTTCGAGGGCCGCTCGTCGCTGCGGACCTGGGTCTACCGGATCCTGGTCAACACCGCCAAGAGCCGCGGCGTGCGCGAGCATCGCACCCTTCCGTGGAGCGCCGTCGCCGGTGAGGACGCTGGGCCGAGTCTCGATCCGGCGCTGTTCCAGGACGGCGGCTGGCGGGCCGCACCGTCGTCGTGGCCGGCCGAGGTCGCGGTCGAGGCATCGGTGCTGGCCGGCGAGGTACGCCGCGAGCTTCGCACCGTCCTCAACACCTTGCCCGACCGGCAACGAGCGGTGGTGACCCTGCGCGACGTGCTCGGTCACAGCTCCGAAGAGGTCTGCACGATGCTGGAGATCTCCCAGGCCAACCAGCGGGTACTCCTCCACCGGGCCCGCACCGCCGTCCGCGCGGGGCTCGCCACCTACCTGGAGGGGAGCTGACATGGCCGCACTGACCTGCCAGCAGGTGGTCGAGCTGGTCAGCGACTACCTCGAAGGCTCACTGGGCTGGCGTGACCGCCGGCGCGTCGAGAAGCACCTCCGCGCCTGCGACGCGTGCGACCGCTACATCGACCAGATGCGCGAGACGGTGGCCCTCCTCGGGACCGTGCCGGCCGACTCGCTGTCCCCGGAGGCGCAGTCGACGCTGCTCGAGGCCTTCCGCGACTTCCGGCGCTGAGGCTGGCTCCGGCCAGGCGTGAGTTTCACCGGCCGGCCGGTGAAACTGGAGCCTGGCGTACGAAGGTTCATCGGCCAGGCGTGAGTTTCACCGGCCGGCCGGTGAAACTGGGGAACAGTTGGCGCACATGGGATCAGGCGGCCACCGTCTTCCGGTGCCCGACCAGCACCACGCCCTCGACGATCTTGACGTCGTAGGCCGCGACAGCGACGTGCGCGTCGTCGAGGCACTGACCGGTGCGCAGGTCGAAGCCGTGCTTGTGCACCGGCGAGGCCACGAACGGTACGTCGCCGGAGGACCCGACGATCCCCCTGGCCAGCGTCGCGTGGCGGTCGAACGGGTCGTGGTTGGCCAGCGCATAGACGGTCGCCTCGTCGACCCGGAAGATGGCCACCGCCTGGCCGTGCACCAGCGCCGCGACCCCGCGCTCGATGTCGAGCTCGGCAAGCCGGCACACGGGCTGCCACTCGACGGGATCGGGCCGCGGCGTCACGGCCCTGAACCTAGGGATGCCGTGTTTCCCCTGACGCGCCACATGCAACAACCGTGTAAACAGTCGCGCACCTAGGGCGCCTCTCTAAAGTGACCGCGTGCCTGCCGCCGTCGTGATCCTCGCCGCCGGGTCCGGCAGCCGGGTCGGCGCCGCGACCAACAAGGTGCTGCTGCCCCTGGGCGACACGACGGTGCTCGGTCAGTCGGTGCGCGCCGCGCTCGGCGTACCGGATCTCGTCCGGCTCGTGATCGGCGTCCGGGAGGGCGACCAGGGCGGCGTCCGGGAGGCGGTGGCGCCGCTGCTCGGTGACCGCGAGGTGCTGCTCGTGCCCGGGGGTCCGACCCGGCACGCGTCCGAGTGGCAGGCCCTCCGGGTCCTCGGTGACGACGTGGACGCCGGGTTGGTAGACGTCATCGCGGTGCACGACGGTGCCCGTCCGCTCGCGGGGACGGGCCTCTTCGAGGCCACCCTGGCCGCTGCTCGCGAGCACGGCGGGGCGCTGCCGATCGTCGAGCTCCCGGGCCTGCTCGGCCGCGACCTGCGCCGGGTCGCCGACGGTCTGGCCGGCGTGCAGACGCCGCAGGCCTTCCGGGCCGGGCCGTTGCTGGACGCGCACCGGCGAGCGGCGTTGGAGGGCTTCGAGAGCACCGACACGGCCGCCTGCTTCACGCGCTACAGCGACCTGCCCGTGGTCGGCGTACCCGGAGGCGCCGGCAACCTCAAGGTCACCTTCCCCGAGGACCTCGCGGTAGCCGAACAGCTGCTGTGACAACCGAGCGCCCCAGTCGTTCCGTCTTGCTGCCGTGAGACGGAGCCAGCGCGACGCCGAGTCCGAGACGTACGTCGCCGCGGCCCGCCCCCGCCTGCGTCGCCTGGCCGCGGGTGAGCCGGGCCAAAGACCAAGACGCCTACGTGCGCCGGACCGTCGCGCGCACGACGATCGACGAGTCCCGCCGGCCCTGGCGCCGCGAGCGCAGTGGTCTCGACGGCCACGACCCCAGCACCAACAGAGCCACGAAGCCACCGACGTAGGGGCGACTGCCATGAGCCCGGAGACCTTCCACGAGCTGCTCGAGCGCGAGACCGCGACACCACCGCCGGCTCCGCTCCCGCATGCCGCCGTCACCGCCGGACATCGCCGGCTCAGGCGGCGCCGGCTGGCGGCAGGCGGGGGGACCGCGGCCCTCGCACTGTCCGTCGGCGGGCTCTGGGCAGCCCTACCGCACAGGACGGCTGATGCCGGTCGCAACCTGGGTGTCGCCGGATCGGTGAGCGACGCACAGATCTTGGACAGGTGCCTGGACGGCCATGGCGGGCCGGCTGAGGCCGCACTGCTGGCATCGGGCACACCGCGGCTCGAGGCCTCGGTCCGCACCGACGTCAAGATCATGGCCGCGATCTCGTCGGCGGACGGCTCGATGTGGGCGTCGTGCTGGATCTGGCAGCTGCCCCAGGCCAGCGGTGAGCTGACGGCCGGGATGAACGTCTTCGATGCCACGAGGTCCTCCAGCGGAGGTCCGGCCGGCGGCTGGTCGGTCGGCACCGGGTGCGGCGTGCCCGAGACCCAGCAGCGCGGCTGTGACACGTGGTCCCTCAGCGTCGTCGACCGGCTGCCTGCAGCGGTCGCGGCGGTGAGGTACGACCTGGGCGACGGGACGACGGAGACCGTGCCGACGTACAACGGGTACGTCGTCCTGAACGTCCAGCACCCGTCCCGCCCGGTGGCCGGGTCAGCCACCAGGGCAACATCGTGGGCTTCGACTGGGGACGGAAGCTGACCTACCTCGCCGCCGACGGCACTCCGCTCGCGGCCGGGCGCCTGGACCGGATGGGTGACAACGACGTGCCGGGGCTGGCGCCGTTGAGCGACTACTCGTCGATCGGGCGGATCTGGGAGCCCTGACCGACCGGTGCGGTCAGCGCCTCCAGCACCCGGAGGTCGTCCTCGTCGGCGACCCGACGTGCCTCGGCGGGAGCCTCGAGGGTCACGACCGGGAACCGCTCGGCGAGCGCCGCCACCAGGTCCACGAAGTCGTACGAGGGCACCCCGTCGAGCGCGGCGACCACCCCGGCTGGGAGCACGACCGGGGACACGACCTGCAGCAGGCCGGTGCGGTCGACCGTGTCGCCGACCCGGCCGTCGCGGAACGCCTTGACCGTGTCGGTCACCGGACGGACGCCCACGGTGACCGCGGAGCGCTCGTCGGCGTGTCGCACGCACTCGGCGACGAACGCCGGCGGGGTGAGGGGGCAGAGGGCGTCGTGGAGCACGAACGGGACGCCCGCGTCCGTCACCGCCGACCAGCTGGTGCCGAGGTCGGTGACGAACACCCCGGCGTCGCCGAGCGCCCACGCGGCGGAGGCGACCAGCGACTCGCCGTGCAGGAGCGCGAACGGCAGGGACCCGCGATCGGTCTCGACAACCGTCCCGAGCGCATCGACCCGCCCGAGCCAATGCTCGGACGGGTCGATGGGTCGTTCTCTTTGAGCGTCGCTCAGGAGGCGAGCACCTCGTCCAGGATGGCCTCGGCCTTGTCCTCGTTGGTGTGCTCGGCCAGGGCCAGCTCGGAGACGAGGATCTGGCGCGCCTTGGCCAGCATCCGCTTCTCACCGGCGGACAGGCCGCGGTCGCGCTCACGGCGCCACAGGTCGCGGACGACCTCGGCAACCTTCATCACGTCACCGCTGTGCAGCTTCTCGAGGTTGGCCTTGTAGCGGCGCGACCAGTTGGTCGGCTCCTCCACATGGGCCGCCCGGAGTACGTCGAAAACTCGGTCCAGCCCAGCCTTGTCGACGACGTCGCGGACACCCACGAGGTCGAGGTTGCAGGCCGGGACTCGCACCACGAGGTCCTGCTGGGCGACGATCCGGAGTACGAGGTACTCACGGTCCTCTCCCTTGATGGTCCGCATCTCGATGTCCTCGATGATCGCGGCCCCGTGGTTCGGGTAGACAACCGTTTCGCCGACGGTAAAAGTCATATGTGAAGTTCCCCTTCCTAGGTGACCAGTCTAACACGGCCACGGGCGCCTTTGATCACTGTTTCCGCAGGTCAGAGCCACAATCCGGGCTTGACAAAGCCCCGAATCTCGTGCTGGGAGGGGTCCTCGACCGGCCCGGGAACTGGGGTGTTCTCAGGTTCTCCACAGGTGAAATCGCAGGTCACCGGCACCGAAGGCCCGCTCTACGACCCCCGGTGGTCAATACTGCGGGGCATGGCGAAGAGGCGTCGCTGGGGCCGCGGGAGCGAGCCCGAGCCCGAGGCTGGTGAGGCTGCTGTGGCGGTGGAGGTCCCGGACGGCGTCGCCACCGCGGTCTCCGATCCAGCGCCGTCCGAGCCCGAGACCGAGCCCGAGACCCAGTCCGAGACCGAGGCCGAGCTCGAGGCGGATCGGCCCGAGCCCGACCCGGCCAGCGAGCCGCCGGCCGAGGACGACGCGGAGCCCGAGGGCCCGGCGTTCTCGTGGCGCAACCTCACGCCGTTCCTGCTGATCCGGGCCGCGCACCCCCGCCTGGCCCTGCTCACCGCGGTCGGCATGACCGTTGCGGCGGCGTTGGCCGGCCGGCCCAGCCGCGAGCTCCTGCTCATCCTCTGCACCGTGCTCGTCGGGCAGGTGGTGCTCGGCTGGTTCAACGACCTGGTCGACCGCCGCCGGGACGCTCGGCACCAGCGCACCGGCAAGCCCGTCGCGGACGGCCGGCTCGACCCGGGCACATTGTGGTTCTGCCTGGCGCTCGCGGTCTTCGTCGTGGTGCCGCTGTCGGTAGCCAACGGCCTGTACGCCGGGTCGGCGTACCTGGTGTCCCTGGCCATCGGCCTGGCCGGCCAGTGGGTCTGGCTGCGCAAGGGATTCCTCTCGTGGCTGCCGTGGGCGGCTTCCTACGCGCTCTACCCGGCTTTCCTCTCCTACGGCGGCTGGGGAGGCCAGGAGCGCGGCTCACCGCCCGAGCTGCTCATCACCGGGCTGGCCGCGCTGCTCGGCATCGGCGTCCACCTGCTCACCGCGCTGTGGGGACTGGTGCCCGACAACGAGGACGGCTGGACCTACCTGCCGCTCAAGCTGGGGCTGCGGCTCGGCGCCTCGCGGCTCCTGTGGGTGGCCGCGACGTACACGGTGCTGGTCCTGGTCGGCCTGGCGTTCGCCGCCACCTACGTCGGACTCTCGCAGGAGTCGCTCCAGGGTGGATAAGGGCGTCCATTAGGGTGCTGTGCCATGCAGCCCCGACGCCCGCTCCGGCTGGTCGCAGGAGCCCTCGTTCTCGCTCTGCCGCTCCTGAGCTCGTGCGGGTTCGACAAGGCGACCGACCGCGTCTACACGCCGGGCGTCGGCACCAACAACCGGGACGGTGACGTCAAGGTCCTGGCCGCGGTGGTCGTGGCCGCCCAGCCCGACTCCGGCACCTTCGTCGCCTCGCTGGCCAACGGCGCGGCCACCGAGAGCGCCACGCTGACGGAGCTCGCGGGCGCCGGGGAGTCGCAGGACCTCACCGTCGGCGTGGTCGACCCGCCGATCGAGGTCGCGCCGCGCGGGTTCGTCAACCTGGCCGACGATGGCGGTATCACCGTCTCCGGCGACTTCGAGGCCGGCGACTTCATCGAGCTGACCCTGACCTTCGACGACGGCGACAGCGTCACGATCGGCGCGCCTGTGGTCTATGCCTGCGACGAGTACGAAGGGCTCGACACCTCGAGCGAGACCGATGAGGCGAGCCCGGCTCCCCAGGAGGACTCCTACGACTGCGGCTCGGTCCGGGGCGGATGACCGCGTGACCCACACCCTGATCCTGCTCCGCCACGGCGAGAGCACCTGGAACGCCGAGAACCTGTTCACCGGCTGGGTCGACGTACCGCTGAGCGACAAGGGACGTGCCGAGGCCGAGCACGGCGGCGTTCTGCTCAAGGAAGCGGGGCTGACGCCGGACGTCGTGCACACCTCGCTGCTCCGGCGCGCGATCACGACCGCGAACATCTCGCTCGACGTCGCCGACCGGCACTGGATCCCGGTCCGCCGCTCCTGGCGGCTCAACGAGCGCCACTACGGTGCGCTGCAGGGCAAGAACAAGAAGGAGACCCTCGAGCAGTACGGCGAGGAGCAGTTCATGCTCTGGCGGCGCTCCTTCGACGTTCCACCGCCGCCCATCGACGACGACAGCGAGTTCTCCCAGACCGGGCTCCCCGAGTACGCCGACCTCGGCGACGACCTCCCCCGCACCGAGTGCCTCAAGGACGTGATCGCGCGGTTCCTGCCGTACTGGGAGTTCGACATCACCGACGACCTCGCGGCCGGGCGCACCGTCCTGATCGCGGCGCACGGCAACAGCCTGCGGGCCCTGGTGAAGCACCTCGACGGGATCAGCGACGAGGACATCGCCGGCCTCAACATCCCCACCGGCATGCCCCTGGTCTACGAGCTCGACGACTCGTTCTCCCCCACCGTCCCCGGCGGCCGCTACCTGGACCCCGAGGCCGCCGCGGAGGCCGCCGCCGCGGTCGCCAACCAGGGTCGCTGACGCTGGCTGAACGTCAGGCCCGCACCGCGCTGGGGTTCTCGCCGGTGACGACGAAGACCACCCGGTTGGCCACCGACACGGCGTGGTCGGCGATCCGCTCGTAGTAGCGGCCCAGCAGGGCCACGTCGACCGCGGCCTCGACACCGTGGGTCCAGCTGTCCGAGAGCAGCTCGGTGAAGCTGCGGCGGCGCAGCTGGTCCATCTCCTCGTCGTCGCGGCCGAGCGCGATTGCGGCACCGACGTCGCGGGTGGTGATGATCTCGTGGACGCGGTGCACCATGTCCTTCGCGACCAGGGCCATCTGGCTCACGGTCGGCCGGATCTCCTCGGGTACGGCGACGTTGGGCACCCGCAGCCGGGCGATCTTGGCGACGTGCATGGACAGGTCGCCCATCCGCTCCAGCTCGGTCACCATCCGCAACGCGGCGACGACCACCCGGAGGTCGCCGGCCACCGGCGCCTGAAGGGAGAGCAGCGAGAACGCCTTGTCCTCGACCCGCTCCCGGGCCCGGTCGATCTCGATGTCGGCGCTGATCACCCGTTCGGCGATCTCGGCGTCACCCTGGAGTAGGGCCTCGGTGGCGCTGGATACCGCCTCCTCGACCTGGGAGCAGATCGCGGCGAGATCGTCGAAGATCGACCCAAGCTGGTCGTGGAAGGCTTCACGCATGGTCACAACCTAAGTCGAGAACATGACAAACCGGTGTGAGGACGTGAACTGAGCGTGAACGTTCGGGGTCCCGGGCGCCGCGGAAGCGAATGCGGCACGACCACAGCCCTACCATCAGTGGTGTGGACCCGACGACGCAGGCGTTTCTCGCCGCGATCCTCGGTGCGGTCGTCGCCGGTGGCGCGGTGCTCGCCTGGCACATCAGTGACCGTCAGCAGTCGGTCGTCCCGGTCGCCGAGGAGCCCGTCGTCCCGCCCGAGGTCGCGACCGTGCTCGCCGTGCTTCGCAGCAGCGCGGTCGTCGTCGACGACACCAATACCGTCGTGAAGGCGTCCGCGCCGGCGTACGCCCTCGGGCTGGTGCGGGGCACCGAGCTGGTCTCCGACGAGCTCGACAAGCTGGTCCGCGAGGTCCGCCGAGACGGACAGATCCGCGAGACCGAGCTCCTCATCGGCCGCTCGCACGCACCCTCTCGGCACGTCACCGCCCGGGTGGCGCCGCTGGGCTCCCGCCTCGTGCTCGCCCTGGTCGAGGACCGGACCCGCGAGCGCCGGGTCGAGGCGGTCCGCCGCGACTTCGTCGGCAACGTCAGCCACGAGCTCAAGACCCCGGTCGGGGCCATCCGGCTGCTGTCCGAGGCGGTGGCCGACGCCAGTGACGACCCGGAGGCCGTCAAGCGGTTCGCCGGCCGGATGCTCACCGAGAGCGACCGCCTCTCCCGGCTCGTCCAGCAGATCATCGAGCTTTCCCGGCTCCAGGCCGACGACCCCCTGGAGACCCCGACCGCGGTCAGCGTCGACGACGTGATCGGCGTCGCGGTCGACACCAGCGCGATCGACGCGGACTCCAAGCGGATCCAGATCGTCACCGGCGGTACGCCGGGGCTGGAGGTGTTCGGCAGCGAGGAGCAGGTGACAGCCGGGGTGGCCAACCTGGTCGCCAACGCCGTGTCGTACTCGCGAGCCGACTCGACCGTGCTGGTCACCACCAAGGTCGAGGACGGCGCGGTGGAGATCTCGGTCGTCGACCAGGGCATCGGCATCCCGTCGGACGAGATCGACCGGATCTTCGAGCGGTTCTACCGGGTCGACCCGGCCCGGCACCGCTCCACGGGCGGCACGGGGCTCGGCCTGTCGATCGTCAAGCACGTTGCCGCCAGCCATGGCGGTGACATCCGGGTCTGGTCCGTCGAGGGCCAGGGCTCGACGTTCACGCTGACGCTGCCCCAGCACCTCCCCCACCACGCTGTCGACCCCGGGTCCGACGCTGGATCGGCGTCCCTGCAGAACGAGGTACTGAAGTGACCCGCGTACTCGTCGTCGAGGACGAAGAGAGCTACAGCGAGGCCCTGGCCTACATGCTGCGCAAGGAGGGCTTCGAGGTCGCGATCGCCGCCGACGGCAACGCCGCCCTCGCCGAGTTCGACCGCAACGGCGCCGACATCGTGCTGCTCGACCTGATGCTGCCCGGGCTTCCGGGCACCGAGGTGTGCCGCACGATCCGGCAGACCTCGAGCGTCCCGGTGATCATGGTGAGCGCGAAGGACGACGAGGTCGACAAGGTGGTCGGCCTCGAGCTCGGCGCCGATGACTACGTCACCAAGCCGTACTCCCCGCGCGAGCTGGTCGCCCGGATCCGGGCGGTGCTGCGCCGCGGCCAGGAGCCCGATCTCTCCCCGGGCACCCTCGAGGCCGGCCCGGTGCGGATGGACGTCGAGCGGCACGTCGTCACCGTGGGCGGCGAAGAGCAACGGCTGCCGCTCAAGGAGTTCGAGCTGCTGGAGATGTTCCTGCGCAACCCGGGCCGGGTGCTCACGCGGGGCCAGCTGATCGACCGGGTGTGGGGATCGGACTACGTCGGCGACACCAAGACGCTCGACGTGCACGTGAAGCGGCTGCGCGCCAAGCTTGAGCCCGACCCGAGCGAGCCGAAGTACCTGGTCACGGTCCGCGGTCTGGGCTACAAGCTCGAGCTCTGAGTCCCGCGTGTCACAAGATTCACCGGGTACCCGGTGAATCTGGACCCTCCCCGCTGAAGTTTCAGCGGGTGAGCGTGAGTTTCACCGGGTACCCGGTGAAACTGTCACGGCAGCAGCAGCCGGGTCAGCCTTGGCCTCAACCCGCGCGGCCGGGACGCTGGCCGGAAGTCGCGGTGCGTCGTCCGATAACCGCGTGTCTGTTGTCGGTGCCCGCCCCTAGCCTGTGCTGGTGACGACCCCCACCACAGTCGACCAGCAGGCTGACCGTCCAGTCGCCCCGGTCTGGCTGCCGCCCACCGCGGTCGCGGTGACGCTCGTGCTCTGGGCCTCGGCGTTCGTGGCGATCCGGCACCTCGGCGAAAACTTCTCCGCCGGCTCGCTGTCCCTCGGCCGGCTGGTCGTCGGGGCGATCTGCCTCGGCGCCGTCGCCCTCAGCCGCGGGCTGCCCAGGCCGTCGCGCCGGGACTGGCTGCCGCTCGTGACGATCGGAGTGCTCTGGTTCGGCGTCTACAACGTGACCCTCAACTGGGGCGAGCAGCACGTCGACGCCGGCACGGCGGTGATGCTGATCCAGGTCTCGCCGGTGCTGGTGGCCCTGCTGGCCGCGATGTTCCTCAACGAGCGGTTCTCCCTCTACCTCGGCCTCGGCCTTTCCCTCGCCTTCGGTGGCGTGGCGCTGATCGCCACCGCCTCGGGCGACGCGGGCGGGGACCGCAGCGTGCTGGGAGTCGTGCTGTGCCTGATCGCCGCAGTCGTCTACTCGGTCAGCCTGGTGCTGCAGAAGCCCCTGGTCGCGCGGATGTCGGCCGTCCAGGTCACCTGGCTGGCCTGCACCATCGGAGCGGTCGTGTGCCTGCCGTTCGCGGGCCAGCTGGTCAACGACACCAGGGCCGCGTCGGCGACCGACATCTGGTGGGTCGTCTACCTCGGCATCTTCCCGACCGCGATCGCGTTCACCACGTTCGCCTACGCGCTGCGCACCATGTCGGCCAGCAGCCTGGGCGTGACGACCTACCTGGTCCCCCCGATCACGATCGTGATGGGTTGGCTCTTGCTGGACGAGACACCGCCCGAGATGGCATACGTCGGCGGCACGCTTGCCCTGATCGGCGTCGCCGTGGCGCGGCGCAAGCCGCGGACGCTCGCCAGTGAGCCTCAGGCGCCCTGCTGACATACCTGCCATGCTGTGCCCATGAAGGGGGCGCGGTGAGCATCGTCGCCGATGTCCTGGTCGGTCTGGTCGCCGCGCTGCACCTCTACTTCTTGGTGCTCGAGATGTTCCTGTGGGACACCCCGACCGGGCGCAAGACCTTCGGCCTCGAGCCGGCCTTCGCCACCGAGAGCAAGGCCCTCGCCGCCAACCAGGGGCTCTACAACGGCTTCCTGGTCGCGGGCCTGGTCTGGGGGCTGATCGACGACCGGACCGACGTGAAGCTGTTCTTCCTCGCCTGCGTGATCGTGGCCGGCGCGTACGGCGCGGTGACGGTCAACCGGCGGATCTTGGTCGTGCAGGCGCTACCGGCCCTCGTCGCCTTCCTGCTCGTCCTCGTCAGCAGCTGAGTCAGCAGCTGAGTCGATCAGCTGAGTCCGCCCCGGACCGGCCGGCCGCCTCGTCCGCCTCCAGCCAGCCGCGGAACGCCTCGAGGTTCTTCGTCGACTCGCCGCGCAGCTTGCGCCACTCCCACTCCTTGCGGATCGAGGACGCGAAGCCGAGCTCCAGGATCGAGTTGAACGACTCGTCGGCCGTGGTGAGCACCGACCCCAGCAGCCGGTCGAGCTCGTCCCCGGTCACCACCGACAGCGGCAGCCGGCCGTCGAGGTAGATGTCACCGAGCCGGTCGACGGCGAACGAGACGCCGAACAGGCGCAGGTTCTTCTGCAGCAGCCACTCGTAGACCCGCTCGTGGTTCTCGTCGGGACGCCGGCAGACGAAGGCGTGCACGGCCAGCGCGTGGGCGCCGACGTCGAGCCGCACCGGCGTCTGCAGCTTCCGCTCGCCCGGCAGCGAGAACGAGAACTGGCCGGGTTGCGGCTCGTCGTACTCAATGTCGTTGTCGTCGAGGTAGGAGCGCAGCGCGTCGGCCGGATCTTTGCGCTTTTCGGGGTCCCCGCGGCGTTGTTCGTCGGGGGAGCGAAGCGGAGGAGACGAAGAACGGCGTGGGGTGATCACGCGGGTTCCCGGACGAACGAGCGGGCTTGCTCGTAGACGTCGAGCGTGGCCTCGGCGGTCGCGTCCCACGAGAACAGCCGGGCCTGCTCGAGAGCCCCGCGCTCCAGCCGCGTGCGCAGCGCGTCGTCGGTGATGACGCGATGCAGCGCGTTCGCCCAGTCCTCGGCGCGGTGGCCCGGGACCAGCAGCCCGCTCCGCTCGTCGCGGACCACGGTGGTCAGGCCACCGACCGCGGCGGCGACGACGGGGGTACCGGTGGCCTGAGCCTCGACGGCGACCAGCCCGAACGACTCGTTGTACGACGGTACGGCGACGACGGTGGCCGCGGCGTACCAGCGCGCCAGCTCTTCCTGCGAGACCGGGGGGACGAACCTGACTACGTCGGCGACCCCGAGCTCGGCGGCGAGGTCGGCGAGGGCCTGCGGCTTCTCGAGGCCGGTGCCCGACGGGCCACCGACGACGGGGACTACGAACCGGGAGCGCCGGTGCGGCTCGCGCTCCAGCAGCACCGCGACGGCGCGCAGCAGGACGTCCGGCGCCTTCAGCGGCTGGATCCGGCCGGCGAACAGCAGGACGTCGGCGTCGGCGGGCAGCCCGAGCCCGGCCCGCGCCTCGGCCTTCTCAACCGGGCGGAACACGTCGAGGTCGACGCCGGGATGGACCACCTCGACCCGGGCCGGGTCGGCGTCGTACAGCTCGATCAGCTGCTTGGCCTCGATGTCGGTGTTGGCGATGAGCATGTCGGCGGCCTCGACCACCTGCTGCTCGCCGATCTCGCGGGCCAGCGGCTCCGGGGAGTCGCCATCGGCGAGGGCGTCGTTCTTGACCTTGGCCATGGTGTGCATCGAGTGCACGAGCGGGACGCCCCAGCGGTCGCGGGCCAGCGCGCCCACCTGGCCGGAGAGCCAGTAGTGGCTGTGAACGGCGTCGTAGTGGCCGAGCGGCTGGGCGGCCTCGGTGCGCAGCACCTCACGGGCGAAGACGCACAGCTGGGCGGGCAGCTCGTTCTTGGTGAGTCCCTCGAACGGCCCCGCGTGGATGTGCCGCACGGTGATGCCGTCGCCGGCAGCCACGACCGGGTCGAGCGCCGAGCTGGTCGCGCGCGTGAAGATGTCGACCTCGATGCCGTGCCGGACCAGGCGCTTGGCGAGCTCGATGACGTACACGTTCATGCCACCGGCGTCGCCGGTGCCCGGCTGGTCGAGCGGCGACGTGTGCAGGCTGATCATGGCCAGCCGGTGGAGCCCGCCCATCCGCACCTCCTGCACCCGACGACTGGACTTCCCCACGTAAACCGCCGGGCGCCCGGCGGCATTCCCGCGGTACCCGGGTCCGAGACGGTCAGGCGGCGTGCGACCCCGACGAACGCCGGGGCGCGCGGGGCTCGCCGTCGCCAGGGTGCCGACGCCGAAACGCCAGCCCCGCGAGGCAGTAGAGCGCCATCAGCACCCCCATGACTCCATCGACCCAGCGGTCGTCGTACTGCTGGTGCAGGAACTCCAGGACCGCCCAGCCGAGCAGGGCCAGGCAGATCGCGACCACGACGCGGAGCGCGACCAGTCCGGAGACCAGGCCGGCGCCGATCCCCAGCAGCGCGATGGCGAGGAGGGCCGCCCCGCCCCAGTGCAGGGCGTCGATCACCGACGTCGGGCCGTTGCCGTCGTCGAGGATGGCGCGTCCCAGCCAGCACAGGCCGCCCAGGACACCGGCGACGCGGGCGAGGATGGTCGGTGTCACGACGCCTGAGTGTGCCACCACAATGTCGTCCATGAGTCAGACCTCTGCCGCTACGTCGTCGCCGGCCCGGACCGCGGTGGTCACCGGGGCCAGCAGCGGGATCGGCGCCGCCACCGCCCGGATGCTGGCCGGTGCCGGGTTCCGCGTGGTCTGCGCGGCCCGGCGTACCGACCGGATCTCCGAGCTCGCCGACGAGATCGGCGGGACGGCGGTGACCTGCGACGTCACGGACGCCGACTCGGTCGCCGGGCTCGCCACCGCGGTGGGCGACACCTTGCACGTGCTGGTCAACAACGCCGGCGGGGCCTTCGGCGCGGGGCCGGTCGCGGAGGCGGACGCCGAGGACTGGCGGCGGATGTTCGAGGTGAACGTGATCGGCCTGATGCAGGTCACCCGGGCACTGCTGCCGGCGCTGATCGCCAGCGGCGACGGGGTGATCGTCAACGTCGGCTCGACGGCGGGGCGGATCGCCTACGAGGGCGGCGGCGGCTACACCGCCGCCAAGCACGGCACCCAGGTGGTCTCCGAGACGCTCCGGCTCGAGCTCTACGACCAGCCGGTCCGGGTCTGCGAGATCGCACCCGGGATGGTGAAGACCGACGAGTTCGCGCTGGTGCGCTTCGAGGGTGACCGGGAGAAGGCGGAGGCGGTGTACGCCGGCGTACCGGACCCGCTCACCGCCGAGGACGTCGCCGACGCGATCACGTGGATGGCCACCAGGCCCTCGCACGTGAACATCGACGAGCTGGTGATCCGGCCGCGGGCCCAGGCCGCGCAGCACAAGGTCCACCGGGTGCCCGACCCACCCGCCGCTGCCGTGGAAGAGTGAGCCCATGGCGAGCGGGATGAAGACCATCGGGCTGGTCGGCGGGATGAGCTGGGAGAGCAGTGCGGTCTACTACCGCGACCTCAACCTCGGGGTCCAGAAGCGGCTCGGTGGGCTGTCCTCGCCGCGGCTGGTGCTGAGCACCGTCGACTTCGCCGAGCTCACCGACCTCGAGGACGCCGAGCGCTGGGACCAGATCGGCACCCTGCTGGCCGACGCCGGTCGCGGGGTGGAGCGGGCCGGCGCGGACTTCCTGCTGCTCTGCACGACGACGTTCCACAAGGTGGCCGACCAGGTCGCCGCCGCGGTCGACATCCCGCTCCTGCACCTGGCCGACGTGGTCGCCGACGCGTGCCAGCGGGCCGGGGTCGGCAAGGTCGCCTTCATCGGCACCACGGTCGCGATGTCCGACGGCTTCTTCATCGACCGGATGGCCCGGCACGGTCTTGAGGTGCTGGTGCCGCCTGCCGAGGAGCACGACTGGCTGAACTCCGCGATCTACGAGGAGCTGGTGCACGGACACGTGCTCGACCGCACCCGCCGCCGGGTCGTGGAGCTGATCCACCGGCTCTGGGACGCCGGCGCCGAGGGCGTGCTGCTGGGCTGCACCGAGCTCGAGCTGCTGATCCACCAGGCCGACGTCGACCTGCCGGTCTTCCCGTGCACGACCCTGCACGTCGAGGCGGCCCTGGACCTGGCGCTGGGCTGACTCCCCGGCGGGATAGTCCGTCACGTTTGGGTCGGTCAAACGGTCTTCAGACCTACCCAAACGTGACGGACTATCCCGGCCTGGCGTCAAGGACGAGGTCGGCGACCCGGCGGAGGTCGGCGGTGAGGTGCTGCTCGGGGACCGTGGCCCGGTCGCCGCAGAGGTCGAAGGCGAAGACGTACATGTCCGGCATCGGCTCCCCGCCGGCCACCTCGCGCAGGTCGATCCGGTCCACCAGCTCGGCCAGCTCGGGGGCGCGCCGGTCACTGGCATCGAGGTCGACCTCGCCGTCCGCGACCAGGCCGGCGAAGCCGCCGGTACGGCGGACCCGCACCGTCCGGGCGCGGCTTTCGGCGACCGGTGGCGGCTGCCCGGGGCCGGCGGCGCTCGTCCCCGGCGTGACCCCGACCGTCTCCCACGCCTCTTTGACCGCGTCCGCGTGGTCGCCGGCCGCGGCGACGGTGGCGGCGGCGAAGCCGGCGAAGTCGCTCCGAGCCGGGAGGCCGCCGGTCAGGGCGGCGTACCAGATCCGGCCGGCGCCCTCCGCAGCCGAGCCACCCACCGACACCGCGGTGAGCTGGAAGGCGCGGTTGGGGATGCCGGAGTTGATGTGGACGCCGCCGTTGTCGTCGGTGGTGTCCACGTAGCCGTCCATGTGGTCGGGCTGCGGGTCCTTGCCGAGCACCGGGTCGTCGTACGCCGTCCCCGGGTGGGCCATGTCGCGCAGCGCTCGCGCCTGCACCCCCGGCAGGAACAGCCCCTGGCCGATCAGCCAGTCGCCGGCGACGGCGTCCTGACCGAGCAGCCGCTGCTTGAGGCAGGAGGCGAACACGTCGGAGACCGACTCGTTGAGCGCACCCGACTGGCCCTCGTAGACCAGTCCGGCGGTCCGCTCGGTGACCGCGTGCGTGAACTCGTGGCCGAGCACGTCGACCGGCTTGGTGAACCGGTCGAAGGTCTTCCCGTCGCCATCGCCGAACACCAGCTGCTCGCCGTTCCAGAACGCGTTGTTGTAGCTCCGCTCGATAGTGCACGGTCGCGACCACCGTGGCGCCGGCGTCGTCGTAGGAGTCGCGGCCGTAGACCTCGTCGAACATCGCCAGGGAGGCAGCCACACCGTCCGCGGCCTCGTCGACCGCGAGGTCCCCGGAAGCCGGGTCGCCGGGGCTCCGCACCAGGTCGCCCGGGAGCTCGGACTCGTTCAGCGCCGTGTGCACGACCCACGCGGGGCCCGCGGCCGCCGCGGGCCGGACGACGGTGCGCTGGAGCCGGATCGCGTCGTCGTGCGCCAGCATCCACTCGATCCAGGTCGCGTCCTCGGGCCGGCTCAGCGCGATCTGGCGGAGCAGGTACGGCGGGACGAAGCAGTGCCTCATGAGGGGACCCGGTCCGGCGGGAAGCCCGCCCGTGGCGATCGGCCCCCAGCGCTCAGGGGTGATCCGCACCAGCGACTTGCCCTGGCGACGCATCGCGTCGCGGTAGTCGTCCCAGTCGGGGTGCTCGCCCGAGATGCACCTGAAGTACTCGACGAGCCCGTCCTCGGCCTCCTGGCTCGGCATGTCGAGGACCTCCGCGGTGCCGTCGACCTGGACCCACGCGTCGTTCCACTCGTCGGAGACCACGAGCACGGAGGCCCGCGGGTCGCGGCGCAGGTTGGTGGCCTTGGCGCGGTCGGGATAGGTCGAGATGACGATCCGCCCGTCCGCGTCGACGCCGCCGGTCACCGGCGAGAGCTGAGGGCTCCCGTCGGAGCGGCGGGTGACCAACACGAGGCGGTGGCGGGTGCGGACGAAGTCGAGCAGCTCCTCGCGCTCGACCCGAGTGTTCGTCGCGATCTGGGGCATCCCGTCAACATAGCCGCGGGCGTGGTCCACCGATGCGGGTCCGCGGGCCCCCGAACCGTAAAGTTGACCCTTGTGCCCGAGCTGAAAACCGCGAACCTGCGCAACGTCGCGATCGTCGCGCACGTCGACCACGGCAAGACGACCCTTGTCGACGCGATGCTGCGCCAGGCCGGCGCGTTCACCGCGCACCAGGCCGAGATCGTCGGCGAGCGGATCATGGACACCGGCGACCTGGAGCGCGAGAAGGGGATCACGATCCTCGCCAAGAACACCGCGGTCCACTACACCGGGCCATCGGCGCCCGAGGGCATGACGATCAACATCATCGACACCCCCGGCCACGCGGACTTCGGCGGCGAGGTCGAGCGCGGGCTGTCGATGGTGGACGGGATCGTGCTGCTCGTCGATGCCAGCGAGGGCCCGCTCCCCCAGACCCGGTTCGTGCTGCGCAAGGCACTCAACGCCGACATGCCCGTGGTGCTGGTGGTCAACAAGGTGGACCGGAGCGACGCCCGGATCGCCGACGTGGTCGACGAGACCTACGAGCTGTTCATGGACCTGCTCGACGAGAGCCACAGCCAGGACGCGCTCGACTTCCCGGTCGTCTACGCCAGCGGCAAGGCCGGCATCGCCAGCCTCGCGCAGCCGGTCGACGGGACCATGCCGGACGGCACCGACCTCGAGCCGTTGTTCCGCACCATCCTCGACACCATCCCGGCGCCGACGTACGTCGACGGCGCACCGCTCCAGGCGCACGTGACCAACCTCGACGCGTCGCCGTTCCTCGGTCGGTTGGCGCTGCTGCGCATCCACCAGGGCACCCTGCGCAAGGGCCAGAACGTGGCCTGGATCCGTCGCGACGGCGAGGTCAAGAACGTCCGGGTCACCGAGCTCCTCGTCACCGAGGGGCTCGAGCGCAAGCCCGGCGAGGAGGCCGGCGCCGGCGACATCGTCGCGGTCGCGGGCTTCCCGGAGATCACCATCGGCGAGACGCTGGCCGACCCTGACCACCCGGTGCCGCTGCCGCTCATCCACATCGACGAGCCGGCCATCTCGATGACGATCGGCACCAACACCTCACCGCTCGTCGGACAGGTCAAGGGACACAAGGTCACCGCCCGACTGGTCAAGGACCGGCTCGACGCGGAGCTCGTCGGCAACGTCTCGCTCAAGGTCCTGCCCACCGAGCGTCCCGACACGTGGGAGGTCCAGGGCCGCGGCGAGCTGGCCCTGGCAATCCTGGTCGAGCAGATGCGGCGCGAGGGCTACGAGCTGACCGTCGGCAAGCCGCAGGTCGTGACCCGCGAGGTCGACGGCAAGGTGCACGAGCCGATGGAGCGGCTGACCATCGATGCGCCAGAGGAGTACCTCGGCACCACGACCGAGCTGCTCGCCAGCCGCAAGGGTCGGCTGGAGCAGCTGACCAACCACGGCACCGGCTGGGTCCGGATGGAGTTCCTCGTGCCGGCACGTGGGCTGATCGGCTTCCGCACCGAGTTCCTCACCGACACCCGTGGCACCGGCATCGCCCACCACATCTCCGAGGGCTACGAGCCGTGGGCCGGCGAGATCCGCTCACGTAGCTCGGGGTCGCTGGTCGCCGACCGCAAGGGTGTGGCGACGGCCTACGCCATGACCTCTCTGCAGGAGCGGGGGATCCTGTTCGTCGAGCCGGCCACCGAGGTCTACGAGGGGATGATCGTCGGCGAGAACTCTCGCTCAGACGACATGGACGTCAACATCACCAAGGAGAAGCAGCAGACCAACATCCGCTCCTCCACGTCCGACAACTTCGAGAAGCTGATCCCGCCGCGCAGGCTGTCGCTCGAGCAGTGTCTGGAGTTCTGCCGCGAGGACGAGTGTGTCGAGGTCACCCCGCAGACGGTCCGCATCCGCAAGCTCGTGCTGGACCAGAACGACCGGGCGAAGAGCGCGAGCCGAGCACGCAAGGCCGCGAAGTAGGACTCCGCTTGTGGGAGCGCTTCCATCAACGTACGCCGCAGCGGCACGCAACGTTGAGCGCGACCCTTGACGCACACTGTGATGCGTGTCATGGTGACGCCCGTCACTGAGTGAGAGCGCTCTCACAGACTCTCACCGCCCAAACCCGGCAGGAGTTCACCGTGTCGCACCCATCCTTCAGGTCGGTCAGCCGGCCTGGCACCCGGTCCCGCATCCGGACCGGCCTGACCCTCGGCGCCCTGTGCGCGCTGGTCCTCGGCGTCACCACCGCGTGCGGCAGTGACGACGAGGGCGGCGAGGACGGCAAGACCACGATCACCGTGGCCACGTTCAACGAGTTCGGCTACGAAGGTCTCATCGAGGAGTGGAACGCCACCCACGACGACATCACGCTCAAGCAGGTCAAGGTCGGCACGTGGGACGACGCGAAGGCCAACCTCTACACCAAGCTCGCCGCCGGCTCCGGCCTCTCCGACATCGAGGCGATCGAGGGTGACGCCATCGCGGCGGTGCTCGCGGAGAGCGACGCGTTCGAGGACCTCACCGATCCCGCCCTCGAGGGGCGCTGGCTCGACTTCGTCGTCGACCGTGGGACCAACTCCGAGGGTCAGCTGATCGGCTACGGCACCGACGTCGGTCCCGAGGGCATCTGCTACCGGTCCGACCTGTTCGAGAAGGCGGGCCTGCCGACCGACCGCGAGGAGGTCGCGGCCCTCATGGGCACCTGGGAGGACTACTTCGCCACCGGCGAGCAGTTCGTGGCCGCTGTCCCCGACACCGCGTGGTACGACTCCTCAGGAGGCCTCGCGCAAGCGATGCTCAACCAGGTCGAGAACCCCTTCGAGACCGACGATGACACGATCCAGACCGACAACCCCGAGCTGAAGGAGGTGTGGGAAGCGGTGACGGGCAACGCGGAGGCGCTGTCGTCGCGCAACTCGCAGTGGGGCGACGACTGGACCGCCTCGTTCCAGAACAACGGCTTCGCGACCATGGCCTGCCCCGGGTGGATGCTCGGCGTCATCGAGGGCAACGCCGAGGGCATCGAGGGTTGGGACATCGCCGACGTCTTCCCCGGCGGCGGCGGCAACTGGGGAGGCTCCTACCTGACCGTCCCGGTACAGGGTGACAACATCGAGGCGGCCAAGGAGGTCGCTGCCTGGCTCACCGCGCCCGAGCAGCAGGTCAAGGCGTTCGACGCCAAGGGCACCTTCCCCAGCCAGGTCGAGGCGCTCTCGTCGCCGGAGATCACCGATGCCGTCAACCCGTTCTTCAACGACGCCCCGATCGGCCAGATCCTGGCCAACCGGGCCGAGGCAGTCTCCGTGCAGCCCCACAAGGGCCCGAAGTACTCCGACATCCTCCAGGCGTTCCAGGCCGCGGTCCTCCGGGTGGACGACGGCTCTCAGGGCGCCGACGAGTCGTGGGAGCAGTTCCAGGCCGACGTCGAGGCCCTGGCCTGAGGTGCTGTCCCAGCCCAAGCCCGACGACACAGACACCCGGAGCGGGAGGGACGCCTCCTCCCTCCCACTCCGGGCGCCACGCTCCCGCGGGAGCGGCGCGTCCGGGCACCTGACCTGGCGGCAGCGTCTCTCCCGCTGGGACGCCCGGTGGGCGCCGTACCTCTATGTCTCGCCGTTCTTCCTCGTGTTCGCGGTCGTGGGGCTCTTCCCGCTGGTCTACACGGCCTATGTCTCCGTGCACGAGTGGAGCCTGCTGGGCGGGAAGGGCGACTTCGTCGGCCTCCAGAACTACCGCGAGGTGTGGGACAACCCCTACTTCCTCAAGCAGACCGTCAACACCCTCAGCATCTTCGTGCTCTCCTCGGGGCCGCAGATCGTGATCGCCGTGGTCCTGGCCGCGCTGCTCGACACGCGGCTGCGTGGCCGGACCTGGTGGCGGATGGGCATCCTGCTGCCGTTCGTCGTCTCGCCGGTCGCCGTCGCGATCATCTTCGGCAGCCTGTTCGGTGACAAGTACGGCGTCATCAACCAGGGCCTCGAGGCGATCGGCATCGACGGGATCGCCTGGCACACCGACCGGCTCGCCAGCCACCTCGCCATCGCGACGATGGTGAACTGGCGCTGGACCGGTTTCAACGCGCTGATCTTCCTCGCGGCCATGCAGGCCGTCCCCCGCGACCTGTACGAGTCGGCGGAGCTGGACGGCGCCGGCCGGGTCCGGCAGTTCCTGTCCGTCACGCTGCCGATGATCCGGCCCACGATGATCTTCGTCGTCATCACCTCGACCATCGGCGGCCTGCAGATCTTCGCCGAGCCGCGGCTCTTCGACGAGACCAACGCACGCAACGGCGGCGCGGATCGGCAGTTCGGCACCATCACCATGCTCATCTACGACTTCGGCTGGCAGCTGCGCGACCTGGGCCGCGCCTCGGCGACCGCCTGGATGCTGTTCCTGCTGATCCTGGTGCTGGCGCTGGTCAACCTCATGCTCGTCCGCCGCATCGGCAGCCTCGGAGGCGGTCGATGACCCGCCGCCCCGGATTCCTCGTCTACGGCCTGCTCGCCGCGTTCCTGCTGGGATCGGCCGCGCCGTTCTACTGGTCGTTCCTCCTCGGCTCGCACACCGCGGCGATCGCCGCGCAGGGTGTGCCGCCGCTGCTGCCGGGCGGCCACTTCCTCGACAACGCCAGGCGCGCCATCGACACCATCCCGTTCTGGAAGGCCCTCGGCAACAGCATCCTGGTCTCGTCGTTCGCGGCCACCTCGACGGTCGTGTTCGGCACGCTGGCCGGCTACGCGTTCGCCAAGCTGCGCTTCCGCGGCCGCGACGGCCTGATGGCGTTCGTGGTGGCCACGATGGCGGTGCCGACGCAGCTCGGGGTCGTCCCACTGTTCATCCTGATGTCGAAGCTCGGCTGGACCGGGACGACGTGGTCGGTGATCGTTCCCTCGCTGGTGACGGCGTTCGGGGTGTTCTTCATGCGCCAGTACCTCGTCGACGCCGTGCCGGACGAGCTCATCGAGGCCGCGCGGATCGACGGCTGCTCGCAGATCAAGATCGTGTGGCACGTCGTCGCGCCCGCGGCCCGGCCGGCCGCGGCCATCCTGTGGCTGTTCACGTTCATGGCGACGTGGACCGACTTCTTCTGGCCGCTGATCGCGCTGCCTCCCGACAACCCCACCATCCAGGTGGCGCTCAACCAGCTCCAGAGCGGGTTCTTCAAGGACTACAGCCTGGTCCTGGCCGGCACCACGCTGGCGACCATCCCGCTGCTGATCCTGTTCATCCTCACCGGTCGGCAGCTCGTCGCCGGCATCATGCAAGGAGCCGTCAAGGGATGACCGACCTCAACACCCGGCCCATCGCCGGGCCGACTGGTGACCTCGCCTTCCCGGCCGGGTTCCTGTGGGGCGCCGCCACCGCGTCGTACCAGATCGAGGGCGCCGTGGCCGAGGACGGCCGTACTCCGTCGATCTGGGACACGTTCTCCCGCGTTCCCGGCGCCGTGGTGGACGGTGACACCGGCGACGTCGCCTGCGACCACTACCACCGGATGCCCGAGGACGTCGCGATGATGCGCGAGCTCGGGCTGGCGTCGTACCGCTTCTCGGTGTCCTGGCCACGGGTGCGGCCCGACGGCGGCGCCGTCGACCAGCGCGGGCTCGACTTCTACCGCCGGCTGGTCGACCGGCTCAACGACGCCGGCATCCGCCCGTGGCTCACGCTCTACCACTGGGACCTCCCGCAGGCGCTCGAGGAGGCGGGCGGCTGGACCAACCGCGACACCGCCTACCGGTTCGCCGAGTACGCCACCACGGTGCACGACGCGATCGGCGACCGGGTCCCGGTGTGGACGACGCTCAACGAGCCGTGGTGCTCGGCCTTCCTCGGCTACACCGGCGGCCAGCACGCGCCGGGACGGCAGGAGGGCGTCGCCGGACTGGTCGCCGCGCACCACCTGCTGCTCGGGCATGGCCTGGTCGTCGACGAGCTGCGGCGCCGCGGCGCCGACAACGACCTCGGCATCACCCTCAACTTCACCGTGGCCGACCCGCACGACGCGACGGACGAGGTCGACCGGGACGCCGCACGGAGGATCGACGGTCTGCACAACCGGGTGTTCCTGGACCCGGTGTTCCGCGGCCAGTACCCGGCGGACGTGCTCGCCGACACCGGCGACCTGGTGTGGCAGGGCGAGCCGTGGCCATCGGTGATCCGGGACGGTGACCTCGGACTGATCAGCACGCCGCTGGACGCCCTCGGGGTCAACTACTACAAGGGCGACTCCGTCTCGGGCCGACCGCATGCGGCGGTCACCGGAGTCGACGGGGCGCACGCGGCGCGGCCGACCCGGACGCCGTTCGTGGGCTGCGAGGACGTCACGTTCGTCAGCCGCGGGCTGCCCGTCACCGACATGGGCTGGGAGGTCCAGCCGGAGGGGCTCACCCGGCTGCTCACACGGCTGGCGGCGGACTACCAGGTGCCGCCGATGTACCTCACCGAGAACGGTGCGGCCTACGTCGACGTCCCCGGAGCGGACGGGCAGGTGCACGACCCCGAGCGGATCGCCTACCTCGCCGACCACCTCCGCGCCGTACACACCGCGATCGAGCAGGGCGCCGACGTCCGGGGCTACTTCTACTGGTCGCTGCTGGACAACTTCGAGTGGGCCTACGGCTACGGAAAGCGGTTCGGCATCGTCTACGTCGACTACGGCTCCCTCGAGCGCACCCCCAAGGACAGCGCACGTTGGTACGCCGGCGTCGCCGGGCGCAACGCGCTCGGATCTGTACCGTGACCCGCGTGCCGGACCCCCGCGAGACACCGAGTGCCGGGGGGTCGCCGACGTTGGAGGAGGTCGCCCGGCTGGCGGGCGTCTCGCGGGCCACCGCGTCGCGCGCGATCAACGGCGGCAACCGGGTCAGCACCCAGGCGCAGAACGCCGTGGACGAGGCGGTGCGCGCCCTCGGCTACACCCCCAACCAGGCGGCGCGCAGCCTGGTCACCCGGCGTACCGACTCCGTCGCGTTGGTCGTGCCCGAGCCGGACGAGCGCGTCTTCTCCGACCCCTTCTTCGCACGGACGCTGCGAGGCGTGTCCCGGGTGCTGACCGAACGCGACCTGCAGCTGGTCCTCCTCATGGCCAGGCCCGGCCCCGAGGAGCAGCGGATGCTGCGCTACCTCCGCAACCGGCACGTCGACGGCGCCGTGGTCGTCTCGCACCACGAGGCCGACAGCCTCGCCGACCACCTCGCCGCGCTCGACCTGCCCTGCGCCTTCGTGGGACGGCCCTGGACCAGTGCGGACCGGGTCTCCTACGTCGACACGGACAACGTGGCGGGATCCAGGATGGCCACCCAGGTGCTGGTCGACCGCGGGTGCCGGCGGATCGGCGCGATCGCCGGCCCCGCCGACATGACCGCCGGCCAGGACCGCCTGTCCGGCTTCCGGGCCGCGATGGCCGACGCCGGCCTCGTGGAAGAAGCGGTCGTGCACGGCGACTTCACCGAACGCGGTGGCGAGACCGCGGCCGCGAAGCTGCTGGGGATGACGCCCGGGCTCGACGGGATCGTCGTCGCCTCCGACCTGATGGCGGTGGGTGCCCTGCGAGTCCTCGCGGCCCAGGGACGCCGCGTGCCCGACGACATCGCGGTCGTCGGCTACGACGACCTGGGCGTCGCCGAGCTGACCGACCCGCCGTTGACGACGGTCCGCCAGCCGACCGTCGAGATGGCCGAGCAGGCCACCCGGCTGCTGCTCGAGCAGATCGACGGCGGCCGGGGTGGGCACCCGATGCGGGTGATCTTCCCGCCCTCCCTGGCGCGGCGCGCCAGCGCCTGAGTGGCTGGCCGCTCGGCGCACTAGGGTCCGGCCATGCTGCTCGACCTCCAGCTCGACGTACCGCCCGAGCGAGCCGCCGAGCGGGCGCGGGAGCTGGTGGCGGCCGGGGCGGCCGGGCTGTTCACGTTCGAGGGTCCGCACGACGTCTTCCTGCCGCTGGCCGCGGCCGCGGGAGCAGGTCTTCGGGGGGAGACCGACCTGATGACCAACGTGGCGATCGCGATGCCGCGCTCGCCGGTGCACCTCGCGCACGCCGCGCACGACCTGCAGCGGATGAGCCGGGGCCGGTTCCGGCTCGGGCTGGGGTCGCAGATCCGCCCGCACATCGAGAAGCGGTACGGCGCCACGTGGAGCCCGCCGGCCGCGCGGATGCGGGAGATCGTGCTGGCGGTCAAGGCGATCCTCGGCTCCTGGCAGGACGGCAGCCGGCTCGACTTCCGCGGCGAGCACACCCGGCACACGCTGATGCCGCCGACGTTCGTGCCGGGTCCGCTGGAGTGGGGGCCGCCACCGGTGCTGCTCGGCGCACTCGGGCCGGTGATGACGCGCACCGCGGCCGAGGTCGCCGACGGGCTGCTGGTGATGCCGTTCCACAGCCATCGGCACGTGCGCGAGCGCACCCTGCCCGCGGTTGAGGAGGGGTTGACGCGCCGCACGTCCGATCCGTCGTTCGCGCTGTATCCGCAGGCGATCGTGGCGATGGGTCGAACCCCCAAGCAGCTCGCGGCGGCCACCCTCGGCGTGCGCGGGCTGCTCGCGTTCTACGGCTCGACTCCTGCCTACCGTCCGGTCCTTGATGTCGAAGGCTGGGGCGATCTCCAGCCCGAGCTCAACGCACTCTCCAAGGCCGCCCACCTCGACAAGCAGAGCGTGGCCGCGATGATCGCCCTGGTGACCGACGAGATGGTCGGGACGCTGGCCGTGCGCGGCACTCCCGAGGAGTGCGCGGCCGAGCTGCTGCGTCGCTTCGGTGACCTGGCGGACCGGGTGTGCTGCTACTTCCCGGGGTACGACGCCCCGCTGGACGACATCGCCGCCCTCGCCGCCGCGCTCTTGTAACTCACCGTTCGTGCGTCTTCCATGGCGTCCAAGCAGGGCAGAAGACGCACGAACGGTGAGTTACAAGCGACCGGCCAGCCGGAGCAGCACCCCGGACGTGATCGTGCCGCCCAGCCGCTCGAGGTCCCAGCCCGCCGCACGGCTGCGGACCCGGTTGGTCACCCAGAACACCATCGACCCCTCCCCGAGGACGCGGGCCAGCTCACCGTAGGACCAGCCGTTGCCGCCGTTGTGCCATGCGACCCGGCCGAGGACGGTGTCGAGCAGCACCCAGCCGTAGCCGTACCAGCTGTCGCCACGGGGTCGCTCCGGGACCCGCGGCCGGAACAGCTCGCGCTGGGCACGGCGGTCGAGGACGCGGTCGTCCAGCAGGGCGCGGTGCCAGCGCACCAGGTCGCGGGCGGTCGAGAGCATGCCGCCGTTGCCGCGCAGGTTCCACCACGGACCGCTTGTCGCCCAGGGATGGTCGAAGGGCCGCCCCTGAGCGACGCCGCGACCGTCGTACTCGATCGCCACCTCGGCGCGCCGCCAGTGCGGCAGCACGTAGCCGGTCCGCCTCATGTGCGCGGGCCGGAACAGGTGTCGGGCCAGGAACCTCTCGTAGCCCGTCCCCGACGCGCGCTCGATGACGACGGCAAGCAGGCTGTACCCGACATTGGAGTAGTGGTACGTCGTCCCGGGCGCGGACCGCAGCGGCGAGGCCAGCGCCCGGGCCAGCAGCTGCCGACGGGTGAGCGGCTCGTAGTCGTCACCGAGGGCGTCGACCAGCCCGGCGGTGTGGGTCAGCAGCTGCTGCACGGTGATCCCCGCCTTGTCCGGGGGCACCGGTCCGAGCCATCGGCCGATCGGATCGTGCACGTCGAGCCTGCCGAGCATCTGCAGCTTGACCACCGCGGCGGCGGTGAACTGCTTGGTGAGGGAGCCGATGTCGTAAACCGTGTCGCAGCCCGCCGGCACCCGAGCGGCGCGGTCGGCCCAGCCGAAGCCCTCGCAGGACACGACGTCGTGGCCACGCACGGCGACCAGGGTGCCGCTGGCACCATCGGGGATGGTGCGGTCGACGAACCCGCCGATCGACGATGCTGCCGGGTCGGGCTCGGCCGCTGTCGCCGGATGCGCCCCGGCCGATGCCGCGGCGATCAGCACGGTGAGAACGCCGCCGGTCAGGGCCGGGTGCACTTCCACGACACGTCCTGGCGCGACGACGTACGGTCGCAGCGCCACCCGTGGCGGTCCCGGTCCGCGGCCCAGACCTCGGCCGCCGCGCACGCCGGGTCCTCGCCCTCGGCGGCGCGCGCGCAGCTCTGCACCTCCACCTCGACAGACCCGTCGGCGGCGACCGCAACGCCACCGACCGCGAGCACCGCGGCCATGGCGCCGCCGGCCAGCAATGCGGGCACGCGCGGCACGTCGCGCAGCCGCTCGAGCAGCCCGCCGCGCACCAGCGAGAGAGCCTGACGGACGAGCCCCGACTGCTCCGCGAGCTCGAGCGACAGGTCGAGCAGGTAGCCGCCGTCCTTGGTGCGGCTGGCCCGCGGGTAGGCAAGCAGGCAGAGCATCAGCAACCGCGCCCTCATGCCAGTCGCGGCTTCCGCGTCGGCCGGGCCCCGCTCCGGGACCCGAGCGCTGCTGCGACCGAGCGCAGCCGGGCCGTCTCCTCGGACAAGGCCGCTTGCCCCGCGGCGGTGAGCCGGTAGTAGCGCCGGCGACGGCCATCGACCACCTCCTCGCGGGACTGGGCGACCAGGCCGTCATCGGCGAGCCGGTTGAGGGCGCCGTAGAGCGTCCCGGCGGTGAGCCGGACCCGCCCCTCCGAGAGCTCCTCGACGTCCTGTGCGATGCCGTATCCATGCAGCTCACCGAGCGCCAGGCTGGCCAGGATGAACAGCGACTGGTCTCTCACATCGCCAGACGATACATCGTCGGGCGATATATCCACGATTCGTCTGCGCCGCGACTCCGCAGATTCCACGCGAGACCGCAGACGAATCGGGGTCAGAACGCCGTGGTCGAGACCCCGAGCCCGTCGATGCGCACGGTCCGGCCGCTGGTCGTCACGATCCGCACGGTCCCGCTCTTCGACCCGGCGAAGTGGCCGACCCGGACCACCTTGGACCCTGCCCTGCCGCCGGTCCTGACGGTGCTGAGCAGGGTGCCGCCGAGGAAGACCTTCACGGCGCCGTACCCCTTCCCGGTCCGCACCAGCAGCGCCAGCTCACGCACGTCGCTGACCTTGTAGGTGAGCGCCACGCCCTTCTTCCGCGCCTGCGAGTAGGTGCCGAGGTACGACGCGCCGTTGCGCTTGCGCTGCCACCTGCCGCTGGTCCGGAGCCCGGCGTCGTCGACCGGCACCGCGAAGTCGCGGGCGGCCGGGGTGACGTCGCCGAGGCCGTCCGGGTCCCTGGCGGCGACAGTGAAGCGGTGGGTGCGCTGGGAGAGGCCGTTCACCGTGGCCGAGGAGCCGGTGCACGGCACCGAGACCCCGTCGAGCCGGCACACGAACGTCGATCCCGGGACGGTGGACGCGAACCCGAAGGTGCCCGA
This sequence comes from uncultured Actinomycetota bacterium, assembly GCA_963765915.1. Lineage (GTDB taxonomy): Bacteria > Actinomycetota > Actinomycetes > Propionibacteriales > Nocardioidaceae > Nocardioides. The sequence goes on from CAVXYB010000001.1 coordinate 222,160, forward strand.
GATCCCCAGCAGCCAACCGGTGGGCCCGGAGGTGATCGTGGTGTCCGGCGGCACCGGCTGGGGCTCCTCGGGCAGCGAGACGGTGACCGTGGTGTCCGTGGTCGAGCCGCCGACGTAGGAGCCGCCCACGGTCAGGGCGACGCGGTAGGTCACCGAGCGCACGGCGGACAGGTCGGCAGCGACCACGCAGCTCGCAGTGCCCGGGCCGGTGCCGCTCGTGGCCACCGGCGCGGCGGCGCAGAGCGTGGCCCCCGAGCGGGTGTCGCGGAACCTGACGGTGGCGAGGTTGATCGGGCCGAGGCTGCCGTCGGCGGCCTGGGTGACCCGCGCGGTCATGGTGACCGGCACCTCGTCGGCGTCCGGGTCGGGACCGACCACCGAGGTCGGCCCGGTGTAGGCGACGGTCGAGCCCTCGGCGGCGACCACGACCGTCACGTCGAAGCCGGCCGTGCTGACCCCGTCGGTCACGCTCACGTGCACCGGATGGCTGCCCGGCGCAGCGGTCGGCGTACCACTGATGGACCAGGACGCGGCCGAGGGTGAGGTCACGTTCTTTGCCGAGAGCGTGACCCCCGCGGGCAGCCCGGTGGCGCTCGCCGAGAGCGCACCCGCGCCCTGGCCGGTGCTCGCCGAGAACGTCGCGCTGACCGCGTCGGTGAGCTGGACGTTCATGGTCGCCGGCACCGACGCGCGATTGACGACAAGGGGCGGCGGGGAGCCGGTGGCCTGGATCGCGAACGACGCGTCGTTGACGTCGTAGAAGTAGTTGCCGACCGCTTCGACCTTGAGCCGGGCTGCGGCGACGTTGAGGTCGGGCAGGGTGACCGCCTGCGAACCGTCGTTCGGCGTGCTGGCCAGCAGCACCGTCGGGAACGACGCGCCGCCATTGGTGGAGAGGCTGACCTTGACGGCGGGCGCGAGCGTCGAGGTGCCGGTCGTCCAAGCCACGGTGCTGCTGCTACCGCCGGCCAGCGTGGTGCCGCCGGCCGCCTGGCTGGTCACCCGGAACGGGCCCCTGGTCTTGTCGAGCGTCAGCGTGACGTCGTCGGAGGCCAGGCCGCCGCCCTGCGCCGAGGCGTCGCGCGCGGTGAGCCGGAAGTGCAGGGCACTCCCGGTGTACGCCGCCGTGGGCAGCCACTCGGACAGGCAGTCGACGCGGCCCGTGCCGGCCGGGCAGGTCCCGGTGACGGCGTTCGTGTTCCCGGCGATCACCTGGGCGAGGTCGGGGAAGCTGCGAGTCGCACCACCGCCGCTCGGGGTGTTGGCGAACGTGGACGACGCGGTCCCGAAGACCCGGAACAGCGGCCCGGCCGTCTTGGGCTCGGTGGGCAGGCCCAGGCCGGAGCCCGACCCGCTCATGTCGGTCTGCTCCCACACGTAACCGAGCGCGTTCCCGTCGCTGTCGGTCGCCGACCCGGTCAGGGCGAACGGCGTCCGCACCGGGATCGTCCGGTCGGCCGGCGCGGTCACGGTCGGGTTGTGGTTGCCGGTGGTCGTCGTGGCCCCGCCCGCGGTGGCGTCCGGGTTGCCGGCGTCGATGTCGTTGACCGAGCTCGTGAAGCTGCCGGACACCGGGACCACGGTCGGCTCCGGCACGTTGCCGGCGAATGCGCCGCCGTAGGCAGTGAAGAAGAGGCTGAAGCCGCGGTCGTCGAAGGAGCCGTCGTTGAAGAACGGCTTGACCTGGAGGATCGTCCCGCCGGGCAGCGCGGCGAGGATGGCCGACCTCAGGTTGGCCGCGTTGTAGGTGCTGCCACGGGTCAGGGTGCTGGTCTGGTTGCCCCCGAACTGGAGCTTGAAGGAGTCGGTGCCATCGAGCTGGCTGAACGCCACCGACTGCCACTCCATCACCGCGAACGCATCAGCCCGCACGACGTTGTCGATCGCGTCGCGGCTGACCGTGGAGAACACCGGGTCGCTGTGCGCCTGCAGGTTGTCGGCGCCGCAGATGCCGGCGTACCCCATGATCGTCGAGCCCGAGCCGGGCTCGACGGCCGAGTCCGGGGCCCGCTGGCCGGAGCAGTTCGAGGCGCTGCCGTCGAAGGTGTGGTCGGCGCCGAACTGGTGACCGAGCTCGTGCGCCAGGTAGTCGACGGTGTACGCGTCACCGGACGGCGCGCTCAGGCCCGTGCAGCCGCCAGCCTTCGTGTCGCGGCCGACCGTGTCCAGGTAGGCGATGCCGCCGCCGTCGATCCCCAGGACGAAGTGGCCGACGTCGTAGTTACGGGCGCCGACGAGGTGGCCGACCACCCAGCGCTGGAGGTCCAGGAGCGGCAGCGTGCAGCCGGCGGCGAGCAGGCTCGACGGGAAGCACGGGAACTGCCCGCACGGTCCGTTGGGGCCTGAGGCCTCGGCCGCGGTCCAGAGGTTCAGCTTGGTGTCGGTGCCGGTCACGAGCTGGAGCCTGATGCTGAGGTCATCGCCGTAGAGCTGGTCGAGCCTGTTGACCAGCGTCACCTTCGCGGCGAGCACCGCAGTGTCGGAGGCGCCGTTGCTCGCGGCCCCGGGCGCGACGAAGGCCGCGTACGTCGGGTCGGAGAGCAGCGCCAGCCGGTACGTGCGCAGAGTGACCGTCGCGCCTGGGCCCTCGCCGAGCGAGGCGCTGTGCGCATCCGCAGCGAGCTGCGCCTTGGTCCGCTGGGGCAGGGCAGGCTCGACCAGCCCGCGCTCGGGTGCCGGCAGGTCGGCGCCGGCGTAGGAGAGGTAGAGGCTGTCGTCGCCGCGGTAGGCCGGGTCGACATACCAGGCCGGGCCGTCGCCGTGCACCGAGGCGTGCACGCCGGCCGGGGTCGAGTCGATCCGGATGGTGGCTGCGCCCTCGACGGCGGTGCCGGCCCACGTCCGGAGCTCTGGATGGGCGGCGGCCAGCTCCGGCTCCATCACCGAGGTCGGCGCCACCCGGAACGCGACCAGACGACCGGTCGGGTCCGGGACCTCGACCTGCCCGCTGGCGAGCTGCTCGAGCAACCCGGTGCGGTCCAGGGCATATGCCGCGTAGACGCGCGGGCTGACCGTCCGCGGCGCGGTGTCGTCGGGGCGGACCGCGGACCGCGTCCAGACCGTGTCGGCGCCGGCTCCGCCGGGGCCGGCCGAAGCGCCTGCCGGCACCTGGGCGAGCAAGGTCAACAGCACAGCGCACACCGAGTGTGTCACCGTGCGTACAGGACGGTGGGTTCCCGACACGGGCGCTTCCTTGCACGAAGCCCGAAGGCTCACATGGGGGTCCCCTGCATTGTGGGCGGGTGCACCGGTCCGCGTGGCAGAACGCCGAAGCCCGGTGCCCGACTCATCCCGACCGCAGGTCGTCCAGGACCGCACCCAGGCGGTTCACCAGTCCCTCGAGGGTGAACCGCTCCCGCGCAAGGTCGTAGGCCCGCCGCCGCTGGGCCTCCCGACGATCGCGGTCGACGTACAGGTCGACGACGGCCCGGGCGAAGGCCTCGGCGCCCTCGGCCACCGTGATCTCGTCGGGACCGAGGTCGAGCCCTTCGACCCCGACCGGCGTCGCGACCAGCGGGACGCCGTTGACCATCGCGGTGACCAGCTTGCCTTTCACGCCGGCCCCGTAGCGGAGGGGAACGACGCTCACCCGGGCGTGGGCGAAGGCGTCCTCGACCGTCGCGACATGTCCGGCCAGCCGCAGCCGCTCGTCGGACCGCCCGGCCAGCGAGGGCGGGAGGTCGCCGCCGTAGACGGCGAAGGTCGCGGTGGGCAGGGCGGCGGCGACGGTCGGCCAGACCTCGTCGAGGAACCACGTCACCGCGTCGACGTTCGGCGCGTGCAGGAACCCACCGAGGAAGACCACCTCGTCGTCGCGGGCATCGTCGGAGCTGCGGTAGGCCGGCACCGGCCTGGCCATCGGCAGGTGCTCGAGCCGGGTGCCGGACGGCACGATCGCGCGGAGGAGCTCCAGCTCCGTCGTCGAGTTGACCACGGTGAGGTCGGCGGCGGCGATGTTGGCGCGCTCGATCTCCGCGTACGCCGCCGCCGCGGCCGCCACGTCCGGGTCGCCCTCGACCTCGGCCTGCCCGGACAGCCGCCGGTGGTGCAGGTCGACGGCGACGTAGACGAGCGTCCCGATGTCCTTCAGCTGCGGCGCCACCTCATGGAAGACATCGGCGCGCATCACCAGCGCCACGTCATACCCCGCGTCCGGCTCGTCCCGGACCCGGAACCCCTCCCGTTCCAGAGCTCGGCGGTGCTCGACGAAACCGACGTCGTAGCGCACCACGAGGTCGACGTCGTGACCGAGTCGGGCGAGCGCGCGGGCGTACTGGACCGTGCTGAGCGAGCCAGAGTCACGGTCCGGCGTCGGCATCCGCTCGTCGACCACGAGGGCACGGCGCGACCGGACCGGCCCGTCGTCGCCGGGCAGCAACCGGACCATCTCGGCGACGTCCGGGTCCCGCCTGGACGTGGGCGGAGTCTGGTCGCCGAGCCGTACAAGGTCGACCGCGCCGACGCCGCCAGCCATGTCCCGGCCCATTCGACGTACGTCGTCCGCCAGCCGGTCGACCGCGCCGGCCGCCGGCCACACGCCGGCCGGCAGGCGGACCTCCGGCAGGTCGTCTGAGCTGCCGGTGCCGAGCACGAAGCCCCCCGACGACGGGTCGGCGAGAACACCGGCCCGGGTCACGGCCACCGCCAGCGGCTCGCCCGGACCGATGACCACCCGGACCCGCGGCGCGGCGGGTTCCCGGTGCTCCACCTCAGGCGGCTCGCCGGCCGCGAGCGCCACCAGGGCGCGGACGAACGCATCCGTCCCCTCGCCGAACCGGAGCAGTCGGGGGTGGTGGAACAGCAGCAGCGCCCGCGCGCGCTCCGGCGGCTCACCGCCGAGCAGCCGGCCCATCGACACCGCGTCCAACGGCTCCCCGGGGCCGCTCAGGAAGGGGAACACCAAGCGTCCCTCGGCATCACCGTGCAAGCGCCAGTGGGTGACCGCCGACATCCCGGCCGTCGCGACGTCCGGGTACGCCGCCAGGTAGGCCGCCGGGTCGAACCGCGGCGACGGCGCGCGGCCCTCGGCCTCGCCGTACTGCGTGAAGTGCTGCTGAGGTCCCATCCGCTCGGCGGCGACGTCGGGATGGGCGAGCAGGTACCACTCGGGGTCAACCGCCAGCTCGGGGAGCTCCCCCACCCACCCACCTCCTTCGGCGACCGCAGCCTAGGAGATCGGAGTCCGACCCACTCCGACCGGCCGCGGGTGGTCGCGGCCTGAGTGCGTCGAGTACCTACGATGCTGAGGTGAGCGAGCGCGATCCGATCCGCGAGGCGCACCGGCAGTGGGTGCGGCACGGCTGGGGCGACGCCGCCGACGGCATGGTGATGGTGACCTCACTGGTGCGCGTGCAGCAGCTCGTCCTGGAACGCATCGACGCGGTGCTGCGGCCGCTCGAGCTCACCTTCGCCCGCTACGAGGTGCTGCGGCTGCTGTCGTTCTCGTCGGCCGGCGCGATGCCGATGACGAAGCTCGGCTCGCTGCTCCAGGTGCACCCGACCTCGGTCACCAGTGCCGTGGACCGGCTCGAGCGCCAGGGCTTCGTGCAGCGGCAGCGCCAGGACGACGACCGCCGGGTGGTGCTCGCCGCGATCACCGGGGCCGGTCTCGCGGTCGTCGAGAAGGCCACCGACGGGCTCAACAGCGAGGTCTTCGAGAAGCCCGGCCTGTCGGCGGCCCAGCTCGACGACCTCACCCGGCTGCTCGGCGTGCTCCGCGCCCAGGCCGGCGACGATGTGGCTGACCGTTGACCGACGAAGGGAGACCTGCGCTTCCGCGCATGGTCTTCCTCGGCCACTGCGCTGCGTGGTCCGGTGGCGAGATCGCGCTCAAGCGGTTGCTGGTCCCTCCTGCTGATGATCGGCCGCTCGTCGTCCTGGGTGCGGTCCGACGGGGCCGAGGCGCCTACTAGCCGCCGCCCTGGGACGGATAGTCCCCGACGTTTCCAACACGGTTCAGGCGCAGCGGCCGTCGCAAACGTCGTGGACTATCCCCTCAACGGACTCCCGAAGTACTATTACTAGGACGTCCAACTACTTGAGGTCCAGATGAGCGAGCTCCACGTCCCGAGTCACCCGGTGCGGCTGGTCACCGCATCCAGCCTGTTCGACGGGCACGACGCGTCGATCAACATCATGCGGCGGATCTTCATGAGCCAGGGTTGCGAGGTGGTGCACCTCGGCCACAACCGCTCGGTGCAGGAGGTCGTGGACGCCGCGATCGAGGAGGACGTCCAGGGCGTCGCGGTCTCGTCGTACCAGGGCGGGCACATCGAGTACTTCGAGTACCTCGTCGAGTCGCTGCGCGAGCGCGGTGCAGACCACGTGCACGTGGTCGGCGGCGGCGGCGGCGTCATCGTGCACGACGAGATCGAGCGGCTGCGCTCCTCCGGCGTCACGATCTTCTCCCCGGAGGACGGCCAGCGGCTGGGGCTGCCGGGGATGATCAACAGCGTCGTTGCCGACCTCGACTTCGACCTCTGGGAGAAGCGCCCGGTCACCGCGGACGAGGTGATCAGCGGCGACCGGGTGGCGATCGCCCGGGCGATCACCGGGGTCGAGGGGGGCCGGCTCCCCGAGAGGTTCCGCGAGGACCTCACCAACGCGGCCGGCACGCACCCGGTGCCGGTCCTCGGCATCACCGGAACCGGCGGCTCCGGCAAGTCCAGCCTCACCGACGAGCTCGTACGCCGGCTCCGCGTCGACCAGCAGGACAAGGTCCGCGTTGCGGTCGTGGCGGTCGACCCGACCCGGCGCAAGGGCGGCGGTGCCCTGCTCGGTGACCGGATCCGGATGAACTCGCTGGACGGCGACCGGGTCTACTTCCGGTCTCTCGCCACCCGCGGCGCCCACGAGCTGCCGGACTACCTCGGCGACGTCATCACCGTGCTCAAGGCGGCGGGCTTCGACCTCGTCGTCATCGAGACGCCGGGCATCGGCCAGGGCGACGCGGCGGTCGTGCCGTTCGTCGACACCTCCATGTACGTGATGACCCCCGAGTTCGGCGCGGCCAGCCAGCTCGAGAAGATCGACATGCTCGACTTCGCCGACGTCGTCGCGATCAACAAGTTCGAGCGCCGCGGCGCCCAGGACGCGATGCGGGACGTCGGCCGCCAGCTGGTGCGCAACCGCGAGGCGTTCGGCAAGAGGCCCGAGGACATGCCGGTCTTCGGCACCAGCGCCGCCACCTTCAACGACGACGGCGTCACCGCGCTCTACCAGCACCTGCGCGGGCTGCTGTCCGAGAACGGCCTCCAGCTCGACGAGGGCACCCTCCCCCGCGTCGACGTCCAGCACTCCTCCCGGATCCGCCAGGTGGTCCCACCGGAGCGGGTCCGCTACCTCTCCGAGATCACCGAGACCGTCCGCGGCTACCACGCCCGCACCGACGAGCTGGTCGACCAGGCCCGCCGGGTGGAGCGGCTCGAGGCGGTCGTGGCCGAGCTCGACGAGGACCAGCAGGGCGGCGTACCGGCCCTCCTCGCGAAGGCCCGCGAGGCGCTCGACACCGATGTGTCGAAGCAGATCGAGGCCTGGCCCAGCGTCGTCGAGGAGTACGCCGCGCACCCCGGCCGGGAGTCGCTCTCCGGCAACCGGATCCCGCGGGTCTCGCTGCCGACGTACGTCGACCACGGAGAGCTGGTGAAGTTCTGGCGTCGGGAAAACCTCCCCGGCCGCTTCCCTTTCACCGCCGGCGTCTTCGCGTTCAAGCGGGAGAACGAGGACCCGGCCCGGATGTTCGCCGGTGAGGGCGACCCGGCCCGCACCAACCGCCGGTTCAAGGTCCTCTCCGAGGGGCTGCCCACGAGCCGGCTCTCGACCGCGTTCGACTCGGTGACGCTCTACGGCCGCGACCCCGACGAGCGGCCAGACATCTACGGCAAGGTCGGCACCTCCGGCGTCAGCGTCGCGACCCTCGACGACATGAAGGCGCTCTACGACGGGTTCGACCTGCTCGACCCGACGACCAGTGTCAGCATGACCATCAACGGCCCGGCGCCGACCGTGCTGGCGTTCTTCCTCAACACCGCGATGGACCAGGCCCGCGAGCGCGGCCTCGACCCGGAGGAGGCGCTGCGCACGGTCCGCGGCACCGTGCAGGCCGACATCCTCAAGGAGGACCAGGGCCAGAACACCTGCCTGTTCTCGACCGAGTTCTCGCTGCGGTGCATGGCCGACATCCAGGAGTGGTTCATCGAGCACCAGGTCCGCAACTTCTACTCGGTCTCGATCTCCGGCTACCACATCGCCGAGGCCGGTGCGAACCCGATCAGCCAGCTCGCCTTCACCCTGGCCAACGGCTTCACCTACGTCGAGGCCTACCTCGCGCGAGGCATGGACATCGACGACTTCGCGCCCAACCTCTCCTTCTTCTTCAGCAACGGGATGGATCCGGAGTACTCGGTGATCGGCCGGGTCGCCCGGCGCATCTGGGCGGTCGCGATGCGCGACAAGTACGGCGCCGGCGAGCGGGCCCAGAAGCTGAAGTACCACGTCCAGACGAGTGGCCGGTCGCTGCACGCGCAGGAGATGGACTTCAACGACATCCGCACCACGCTGCAGGCGCTGATCGCGATCTACGACAACGCCAACTCGCTGCACACCAACGCCTACGACGAGGCGGTCACCACGCCGTCCACCGAGTCGGTGCGCCGAGCCCTGGCCATCCAGATGATCATCAACCGCGAGTGGGGGCTGGCGATGAACGAGAACCCGCTGCAGGGCTCCTTCGTCATCGACGAGCTGACCGACCTCGTCGAGACCGCGGTGCTCGCCGAGTTCGACCGGATCAACGAGCGCGGCGGCGTCCTCGGCGCCATGGAGACCGGCTACCAGCGCGGCCGGATCCAGGACGAGTCGATGCTCTACGAGCACCGCAAGCACGACGGCTCGCTGCCGATCATCGGCGTCAACACCTTCCGCAAGCCGGGCGGCGACGACGGCACGCCTGACCACGTCGAGCTCGCCCGCGCGACCGAGACGGAGAAGGAGTCGCAGCTGCGCCGCGTCCGCGAGTTCCAGAAGGAGCACGAGCACGAGGCGACCGCCGCCCTCGCCCGGCTGAAGGAGGCCGCGGCCAGCGGCGAGAACGTGTTCGGCGTACTGATGGACGCCGCCCGCGTCTGCTCGCTCGGCCAGGTGACCGAGGCGTTCTTCGAGGTCGGCGGCGCGTACCGCCGTAACGTCTGAGACCGCCCGCATGCCGCTCCCGCCGCTTGTAACTCACCGTTCGTGCGTCTTCTGCCCTGCTTGGACGCCATGGAAGTGCACCGAACGGTGAGTTACATGCGGCCGGCCGAGCGCGTGGTCAGCCTCGTCCCCAGCATCACCGAGGCGCTGGCATCCGTACGCCGGGAGGCGCTGGTCGGCGCGACCGACTGGTGCACCCACCCGGCCGACCTCGACACCACGCTCGAGGCGCGGGTCCGCGGCACCAAGAACCCCAACCTCGAAACCATCAGGCAGCTGCGCCCCGACCTGGTGATCGCCAACCACGAGGAGAACCGCGAGCTCGACGTACGCCGGCTCCGCGAGTCCGGCGTCCGCGTGCACGTCACGAAGATCGAGACCGTGCCCGAAGCGGTCGCGACCTTCGAGGAGCTCTTCGACGACGTGCTCGGGTGGCCGCGGCCGGACTGGCTGGCCGAAGCCGGACGGCTGTGGTGCGGGGAGCTCCCCGAGGTGACTGCCACGGTTGCGATCCCGATCTGGCGGGACCCGTGGATGGTCGTCGGCGGCTCGACGTTCACCAGTGACCTGGCCCGGCGGCTGAGCTGGGCCAACGCCTTCGCCGACCGCGACGGCCGCTACCCGACCGTCGACCCGGCCGAGGTCGAGTCGGCGGGTGTCGACCTGGTGCTGCTCCCCGACGAGCCCTACGTCTTCACCGACGCCGACGGGCCGGAGGCGTTCCCGGGCACCCCGACCCGGCTGGTCAGCGGTCGGCTGCTGACCTGGTACGGCCCCTCGCTGCTCGAGGCGCGCTCGCTCCTCGACCCGACCCGATGACGCGCGCCTACCACCGCCGCGTGCGTTCGTCCAGAGCGCGAATCACACCATCGGGCTAGCCCATATGGGTCATATTGGGGGCTGGAAGCGGCCAAAAGGAGCACGCTCCCCCTTCCGCGGGGACATTGCGCGGACACTGGAGCCGTGACGGCGTTGGAGGACGTCGGGCACACGTCCTGGAGGGGGCGTGCGCCCTTGGTCATCGCCGGGACCATTCCGCTGGCGATCCTGCTGATCCTGCCCTGGCGCGACTCGATGTTGCCCGCCATCCCCGGCTTCTCACCGCTCTGGCTCTCGCTGCTCATCGGCTGCGACCTCCTGACCGTCCTCCTCCTCTTCAGCCAGTACCGCACCGGCGGCTCACCGCGGCTGCTGGCGCTGTCGTGGGCCTACCTGTGGTCCGCGGGAGCCGCGATGCAGATCGCGGTGAGCGTCCCGGGCATCTTCAGCCTCGACCCGACGTTCGCCGCGGACAACAACAGCCTCCAGTGGCTCTGGGTGTCGCGGCACGTGATCCCGCCCGTCCTGATCGCCGTGGCCCTGGCTCCGTGGCCGGCCCGCATGGAGCGCAGGTTCGACGCGCCCGACGGCAGGGACGTGCGCGCGACGATCTCGTGGATCTTCGTCGCGCTGGCCACCCTCGGCTTCTCCCTCCTGATCGCCGAGGTGCCCGGGAGTCTCCCGAGCATCACCGCCGGCACCGCGAACCGGCTGGACGGCTTCGGGATCACCTCGGTCATCATCCTGAACCTGCTCGCGGTGGCGGTGGCCGTCTGGGGCGTGAGCACGCGCCGGAGCCGCCACGGGCTCGAGTCGTGGGCGGTGGTCGCGTCCGTGGCCTTCCTGGGCGACGTCTGGCTGACCGCGCTCTACGAGGACCGGTTCACGGTCACCTACTACCTGGCCCGGTTCCTGGGCCTGGCGGCCTCGGCGTTCGTGATGCTGGCGATCCTGCGGGAGAGCGCCAAGCTGCACGAGCGCACCAGCGACACCGCGCGCCGGCTCGAGGAGCAGAACGCCGAGCTGCTCGAGGCCACCCGGCTGCGCGACCACCTGACCGCCGTGGTCAGCCATGACATGCGCACGCCGCTCGCAGGTCTGCAGGGCTACCTCGAGATGCTCCGTGACGACGACCTCGAGAGCGACCTCGCCAAGAGGATGATCGAACGAACGTGGATGCTGACCCGCAGGCTGACTCTCCTCACCGAGGACCTTCTGGCCGCCGCCACGCTCGAGCACGGCGACCTCGTGGTGACCCCCGAGGAGATCGACCTCGACCAGCAGCTCGGCGAGTGCGCCTCCTGCTTCCCCGACCTCGATGTCGAGCTCGACTGTCCGCCCGGGCTCGCGGCGTACGCCGACCCGCTGCGGCTCCAGCAGATCCTGGCCAACCTGGTCCGGAACGCCCAGAAGCACGGCGCCGAGCCGGTCCTGATCGCCGCCGCCCCGGATCCCGCTGGTGGCGTCGCGATCCGGGTCTCCGACGCCGGCCCGGGCGTCCCGGCGACGTTCGTGCCGCGCCTCTTCGACCGGTACACGCAGGGTCCCGCGACCGCCACCGGCGGCTCCGGCCTGGGCCTGTCGGTGGTCCGCGACCTGGTCAGCGCCCACCACGGCACCATCCGCTACGACGGCGCCGACAACGCGTTCGTCTTCACGCTGCCCCCGGCCCCTGACCGGGCACCGATCGACGCCCATCCGCGCCTGACCACCCGGTCGGCGGCAGCGCCATCAGGTCAGCCAGCGACTGAGCAGGGTTCCGTCGTCCTCGAGCAGCAGGGCCAGTGAGAGCGGAATGTCGACGGGCGGGCCGTCGGTGATCCGTACGTGGTCGCCGCCGAGCAGCCGCGGGACGACGGTGAGGTCGAGCTCGTCGACGACGCCCTCGTCGAGCAGGTCGCGGAGCAGGTGTGGGCCACCCTCGGCGAGCAGGCTGACGAGACCGAGACCGGCGAGAGTGCGCCTGAGCTGGGGCAGGTCGACGCGGTAGTCGCCGAGGACGTGGACGTGGTCGTCGCCGAGGATCGCGCGTGAGTCGTCGAGGTGCTCGGCGGCCTCGCAGGTGGCCAGCCGGACCGCGCCCGGCGGGCTGTCGCGGAGCTGCCGGGGCACCTCGCCACGACGGCTGACCAGGACCAGGGGCTTGGCGCCTGCCCGGTAGCCCTCGTCGCGAGCCGTCCCGGCACCGACGACGACCGCGTCGCAGAGCCGGCGCAAGGTGTCGAAGACCCGCTTGTCGGCGGCGTTGTTGATGCTGCCGCTCCTGCCGTCCGGGCCGGTCGCGGCCCCGTCGAGGGTGCTGACCATGCTGACCCGCAGCCACGGCAGCGACGGGACGGCGTACAGCTCGTCCAGCTGAGCATCCGTGAGCCGGCTCAGCTGTTGCACGTCCACCGATTCACCCCACCGAGTCGCTCGGGTCAGCGCTTCGCGCCGGGGACGAGCCACTCGTCGGGGACCCCCTGAACCGCATCACCCAGTACTGAACGCCGTACGGCGCATCGTCGTAGTCGACCTGCGCCGGGCCGAGGTCGTCCAGGTCTGCCAGCTGGACGATCGCGTCGACACTGGCCCAGAGCTCGCGCGCCAGGCCCTCGTCGACAGCCGGGCGGCCGGCCCGCAGCGACGCTGCGAGTGCCTCGTCGAAGGCCGCCGCGCGTTCGTCGAAGTGCCCGGGTGCCTTCTCGCTGCGCATCGCCGAGCCGTTGCCGACGACGACGTACGACGTGCTCTGCGGTGGCTGAGCCGCGAGGAGCCCCAGCGACGAGCGTGTCGAAGCCTCCGCAGCCTCGAGCAAGTACCGCGCCACTCGCAAGCCCTGCGGAGCGGCCAGCACGGTCACGTCCCCGCCGAGCCAGCTCACGGCGTCGAGGCAGGCGGCACGGAGCTCGGCCACAGGGTCCTCGATCCCGGCGTACTCCGGCAGCAGCGCGAGCACGCCGGGCACCAGGACGACCCTCGTCATGGGCGCATCACTGCAGCCCCCGGATCGCGCGCCGAGGTCGCCGACGGCCGGCGATGGTGTTGACCATGTCGACCGTCTGCCGGGTCTCCACGACCTGGTGGACGCGGTAGATCCGGGCGCCGGCGAGCGCGCAGACCGCCGTCGCGGCCAGGGTGCCTGTGAGCCGCTCGCCGACCGGGAGGTCGAGGCTCTCACCCACGAAGTCCTTGTTGGAGAGCGAGACAAGCACCGGCCACCCGGTGGCGACCATCTCGTCGAGGCGACGGGTGACCTCGAGGGAGTGGAAGGTGTTCTTCCCGAAGTCGTGGGCGGGGTCGATCACCACCGACTCGGGTGCGACCCCCGCGGCGACCGCGCGCTCGGCGTACCCGACGGTGTCGTCGATGGCGGCCCGGACCACGTCGTCGTACTCGATCCGGTAGGGACGGGTGCGCGGGACGACGCCGCCGGTGTGGGTGCACACGATCGCGGCGCCGTGGGCCGCCGCGACATCGACCAGCTCCGGATCGGCGCCGCCCCAGGCGTCGTTGAGTACGTCGGCTCCGGCGGCGCAGGCGGCGTCGCCCACCGGGGCGCGCCAGGTGTCGACCGAGATGACCAGCGAGGGGAACGACTCGCGGACCCGGGCCACGAAGTCGACCACGCGTGCCTTCTCCTCGGCCTCGCCGATCTCGACGCCCGGCGCCGCCTTGATGCCGCCGATGTCGACGATCTCGGCCCCCTCGCGGGCGACCTGCGCCACCCGCTGGAGGGCCCGGTCCTCGTCCCAGGTGGCCCCCTTGTCGTAGAAGGAGTCCGGCGTCCGGTTGACGATCGCCATCATCAGGGTGGCGTCGTCGGTGAACTCGAGCCGACCCAGCCGCAACGTCATCGCAGGCTCACCGCCGGTGGCCGTTCCTGCTCCTGCTCCTGGGTCGGTACGCCGGCCCGCGACAGAGCAGCCGCCAGGATCTGGGTGGCCATGCCGCTGAGGTCGCGCAGCGACTGGTGCCGGTGCGCCCTCGTCCCCAGGTCGACCTGCGCAAGGGCGTCGAGGCCGCGCCCACGCACGGTGTCGACCAGGGCGGCCAGCTCGACGGCGTACCCGGTCGGCACGCTGAGCGTCTCGAACAGCGCGCGGCGGATCGCCCACTCCCCCGCCAGCGGCTGGTGCAGCCCGGCCAGCTCGGGGAAGAGCAGCCGGATCAGCGGACGCGCGACCAGTTCGGTGACCCGGCCCCCCTCGAACGGCACCGCATCGTTGCCCGAGACCATCGGTCGCTCGTAGAACCCCTTGACCAGCTGCACCTCGGGCCGCGTCAGCAGCGGCCCGAGCAGCCCGGGCACGAAGTGGGTGTCCCAGTCGAGGAGGTCCGCGTCCATGAACACCACGACCTCGCCCCGGGTCACGAACAACGACTTCCACATCGCCTCGCCCTTGCCGGGCACCGACCCCAGGTCCGGCCGGATCTCGGCGGACCGGTGCACCATCGCTCCGGCGTCCGTGGCCACGTCGTAGGTCGCGTCGGTGGAGTCGGAGTCGATGACCACGATCTCGTCCAGCAGCGCGACGGTGTCGACCAGGGCCTCGCGCACCCGGGTCACCACGTCGCCCACCGTCGCGGCTTCGTTGCGGGCCGGAACGACGAGGCTGACGACGCGTCCGTCCTTGGCGGCGAGCAGCGATTCGAGCGTCCAGTCGTCCCAGTGGTGGGTGTTGCGGTCCAGCCACGAACCACTAGCCACGCCCATGGTGTGAGCGTAGGGGCAGCGCCCGAGCTCTCACTTCCGCAGGTGGAGGGCGCACAGCGGCACCCTCTCAGGCAGTGGCTGAGGCACTTTTCGGCTTTCGTCGACCTGAATCCCCACAAAGTCATGTTTGCATATACATTAACTCAATGACTTGGGAACCACTGCCGGTCGACATCGCCGAATGGATGGGGATGGACGACGACTACTTGCGGTTCAGGCCCGATCACGCCGAGAACCACGCAGAGAACGCGGGTCAGCTCTCAACAATCTTCCGTGACCGTGAGGTCGCACGGGCTTAGCTGCTCTCCGCTGGCCTCCGTGCGCGCCACCCAAACGCCGCTTCAGCCGGCCCAGATCTCCAGGAAGCCGGCCGGCCGTTGACCGGTGCTCGTCTCGCGCAGCTCCCATGACGCCCAGGGCCCGGAGAACGAGCCGACCCGCGGGTCCTTCACCTGGGTCACCGTCCCGGTCGGGTCGGTCACCCACAGCGTCCGGCCCTGGCGGACCATGCTGAACGTCGCGGACTCCCCCGTACGCCGGTAGCGACCCGTGGTGATCGTGGACTTGCCGTCACCGTCGATGGCGACGAGCCGCCACTCGCCCGGGGTCGCGACCAGCCGCATGCCGGTGCGGGGTATCCCTGAGGTCTCGAGGATCGAGGTGTACCACGCGGTGAGCGCAATCGCACCGGAGTGGTTCGGTGCGAACCGCACCCGCGCGCCCAGGGTGCGCACGTCGGTGTCCAGCCCCCGCTCGAGCCAGCTGGTGGCGCCCGGGCGGTCCGGTGGACCGTGGGTCATGAGGCGGTCCAGGATGCCCAGCGACATCGAGACGCCGGCGGTCTCCCGGAACCCTGCGCCGACCGGCCAAGGGTCGCCGGCGGCGAAGTTCGCGCGCATCGTCGGTCGCACCTTCGGTGGCGCGGTGACCTCCGCCCTGGGCGGTGGCTCCGTCTGGGGCGGCGGCTCCGCCGCGTCCGTGCTGGGCACTCCGGTTGACGGGTCGGGCAGCGTCGAGGCCACGCCGTTCGGCTGCGCCGACTCGTTCGGCTCCGACGACCCCGAGTTCTGTACGTACTGGAGGCCGACGATCGCCACCGCAGCGATCAGGGCCACGTTCAGCACCAAGATCGGCTTGCCCCACACGGCCTTGTCGAAGCGGGGGCGCTGCGGTGGCTTGGGCGGCCCGGTCGGTGGCCTGCCGGCCGGTGGGGTGGACGCCCGACCGGTGGCTCGCTCCGGCGGTTGACCGGTCGCTCGCCTCGGCGGTTGACCGGTCGCTCGACCGGGCGTTCGACCCGGCGCTCGCTCAGGCACCCGACCCGGCGCAAGTCCGCCCGTTCGGCCTGCCACCGTCCGTTCGGTCGGTACGTCCAAGCGGCGCCTCCCCTCGCGGGGCGTGACCGTGGCGCGGGCACGGTTGGGGGTGGTCGTCACCAGATCCTCCGGTTCGTCCGGTTCAGTCATTCGCTTGCTCCCCGAACCGAGTCCCGGAGGTCGCTAGATTCTCGCTCGGCCTGGCCGAAATCGGCAACTGGTCTACTCAACCGAGGTAGCCGCGGACCGCGACCGCCAGCGCCCGGGCGTACTTCGCCTGCCCGGTCGACGACGTCATCGCTGCGGCATCACCGGAGTCGCGCATGTTGCCGAGCTCGACCATGACGGTCGGGACGTCCGACAGGTTGAGCGTGCCGAGGTCGGCCCGGACGTCGAGGCCGTCGCCGCCGGCGATGTAGTTGGCGACGGAGAAGCCCTTGCCCGTGAGCGCGTCCTTGCTGACCAGGGCCAGCCGTTTGCTCGCCCGGTAGATGTCGTCGGTCCACGGCGCCCGGTCCGGCGGGTAGATCACGTGGAAGCCGTGCGCCCCGGAGGCGGTGGAGCCATCGCCGTGGATGCTGATCTTGAGGTCGGCGTGCGCCTTGTTGCCGGCCCGCCCCCGCACATCGACACACGGGCCCCAGCGGTCCTCGCGGTTGGACGTCCGGGTCAGCAGGACGGTGGCGCCCGACTTCTCGAGCTTTGCCTTCAGCCTGGTGGTGACGTTCCACGCGAAGGTCGCCTCGGGATAGCCGCCGTTGGTGGAAGTGCCAGTGGTGTTGCACGGCTTGGTGAAACCGCCCGCCGGCACCAGCCGGTTGATCTCCTCAGGGAAGTTGTGGTTGCCGAGCTGGTGGCCCGCGTCGAGCACGACCACCTTCCCGGCCAACGGCTGTTCCGCCCGCGACACCGATGGTTGAGGAGGTTGCGCAGCAACCGTCTCGAAACCACCGCAGCCAGCCCCGGGACCCAGCCCGAGGACCGCCACCAGCAGCGGCGCGAGGAGGCAGTTCACTCGTATCCCAGGATCTCCTGTCGCTTCTCACCCCAGGCGAGCGCCGAGGCGATGGCCTCGTCGAGGGAGAGTTCCGACTGCCAGTCCAGCGTCGCGTGGGCGCGGTCAACGTTGGCGAAGGCGCCGACGGCGTCCCCGGGGCGCGGCGGGGCCTCGGTGAGCGGGACGGCGCGACCGAAGACGCGCTCGAACGCGGCGACCAGCTCGCGCACGGTCACCCCCGAGCCAGTGCCGATGTTGATCACGACGCTCGGTTCGCCCGCCGCGTCGATCACCTCGTCGAACTTCTCGACCGCGCGGACGTGCGCGCGGGCCAGGTCCCAGACGTGGATGTAGTCGCGGATACCGGTGCCGTCGCGGGTCGGGTGCTCGGTGCCGGTGATGGTGAAGGAGTCCTTCTGCCCGCGCGCGGCCATCACCAGCTGACCGAGCACATGGCTCGGCTCCTTGGCGTAGATGCCGGACTCGAGGTCCGGGTCGGAGCCGATCGGGTTGAAGTAGCGGAGGATGATCCCGCGCAGATCGGTGGCGGCAGCCATGTCCTGGAGCACCTGCTCCATCATCTGCTTGGTCCGGGCGTACGGCGATGGTGGGTCGAGCGGGTCACCCTCGCGGACCTCGAAGTCCGGCTTCGTCGCGTAGAGGCTGGCGGAGCTGGAGAACAGCACCCGCGGCTTGCCGAGCTGCTCGAGCTGGTCGAAGAGCTCCAGCGACTTCGAGACGTTGTCGCGGTAGTACTCATAGGGCAGCTCGACCGACTCCGGGACCACGATCCGCGCCGCCATGTGGATCGTGGCGTCGAGATCCGGGTGCTCCTGGACGACCCGCGCCACCAGGTCGCGGTCGGCGATGTCACCCTCGTAGAAGATCCGGTCCCGCACGAATGCCTGCGGACCGGTCAGCAGCGAGTCCAGGATCACCGGGGTGTGCCCGGCCTCCTCGAGCGCCTTGGCCGTGGTGGAACCGATGTAGCCGGCGCCGCCGGTGACGAGAACCTTCATGGGCCCCAAGGCTACGGGGAGGCCGGTCCGCCTCCAGCATCGGCGGCTGCCCGGGATCGAGGGTCAGTCCCAGGCCGGGGGGCGACCTCCGCGGGCGCCTCACCGACCCGGACCGATGCTCCCTCAGCCTGACCACCGATGGAACCGTGGCGTCCCCGTGAGGGCCACACCCAAGCAACGATCAGCCACCGCTGCGGTAACGGCCCCGGACGCCCGGTACAGACCGGAACAGGCTCGTACTGAGTCCAACCCGCCCACGGCATCGGTCAGACTGAGCGGCATGCCCACCGCGCTGATCACCGGTGTCGGCGGTCAGGACGGCAGCTACCTGGCCGAGCAGCTGCTCGCCGAGGGCGTCGAGGTGCACGCGTTGGGGCTGCCGAACGACGCCCCCGTCGCCGGCGTCGAGATGAACGTCGGGGACGTCGCGGACGTCGAGGGCACCCGCGCGCTGCTGCTCGACCTCGCCCCGGACGAGGTCTACAACCTGGCCGCGATCAGCTCGGTGGCCCGGTCGTGGGCGGAGCCCGACCTGACCGCCCGCGTCAACGGCACCGCAGCAGTGGGACTGCTGGAGTCCGCGCTGCAGGTGCAGGACGCCCGCGGTCGGCAGGTCCGTTTCGTCCAGGCCTCGAGCGCTGAGATCTTCGGCCTTCCCGACCGCTCACCGCAGGACGAGGACACCCCGGTGCGTCCGGTCAACCCCTATGGCGCGGCGAAGGCGTTCGCGCACCTCATGGTCGACGTCTACCGGCGCCGCGACCTGCACGCGGTCAGCCTGGTCCTCTACAACCACGAGTCCCCGCGCCGTCCCGAGCAGTTCGTGACCCGCAAGATCACCGCCGGGGTCGCCGCCATCGCCCGCGGTCGCACCCAGCGGCTGACCCTCGGCAATCTCGCGGCCACCCGCGACTGGGGGTGGGCGCCCGACTACACGGCGGCGATGATCCTCGCCGCGCGCGGCGACGCCCCCCGTGACTACGTGGTCGCCACGGGCGAGAGCCACTCGGTCGAGGAGTTCGTGGCCGCGGCGTTCGGCTGTGTCGGCATCGACGACTGGGCGTCGTACGTCGACGTCGACCCCGGCCTGCTGCGGCCGGTCGACGCCACCGACCTGGCCGGCGACGCGACCCGGATCCGGACCGAGCTCGGCTGGTCGCCCACGGTCGGCTTCAAGGAGGTCGTCGAGAGGATGGTCGAGGCCGACCTGGCGCGCGCCTGAGTGCTACCCGTGCTGGAGCAGCTCCAGCAGGTAGCTGCCGTAGCCGCTCTTCGTCAGGCCCTGCGCGGCCTCCTCGAGCCGGGCGTCGTCGATGAATCCCATCCGCCAGGCCACCTCCTCCGGGCAGCCGATCTTGAGGCCCTGCCGGTGCTCGATCGCGCGCACGAAGTTGCTGGCGTCGTTGAGGTCCTCGAAGGTTCCGGTGTCGAGCCAGGCCGCGCCCCGCGGGAGCACCTCGACCTGGAGCCTGCCCTCCTCGAGGTAGCGGCGGTTGAGGTCGGTGATCTCGAGCTCGCCGCGCGCCGACGGCTTCAGCTCGGCGGCGGCGTCGACGACGTCGGCGGCGTAGAAGTAGAGGCCCGGCACCGCGTAGTTGCTCTTCGGGTGCTCCGGTTTCTCCTCCAGCGAGAGGGCGGTGCCGTTCTCGTCGAACTCCACGACGCCGTACGCCGTCGCGTCAGCGACCCGGTAGCCGAACACGGCCGCGCCGTCGATGTCGTGGAACCGGTTCAGCCGGGCACCGAGCCGGTCGCCGTAGAAGATGTTGTCGCCCAGGACCAGGCCGACCCGGTCGTCGCCGACGTGGTCGGCGCCGATGATGAAGGCCTGCGCGAGGCCGTCGGGGCTGGGCTGGACGGCGTAGGTGAGGTTCATCCCGAACTGCGAGCCGTCGTGCAGCAGCCGTCGGAACTGCTCGGACTCGTGCGGGGTGGTGATCACGAGGACGTCCCGGGTCCCGGCCAGCATCAGCGTGGTCAGCGGGTAGTAGATCATCGGCTTGTCGTAGACAGGCATCAGCTGCTTGCTCACCCCGAGGGTGATCGGGTGCAGCCGCGAGCCCGTGCCGCCGGCCAGGATGATTCCGCGCATTCCACGGACCCTACCGATGCGGCTCCGCGGGCGCGAAAACCCTAGAGTGGCCTCCCGTGACTGGCAATCTCTCTCGCGTTCTCGTGACCGGTGGCGCCGGGTTCATCGGCTCCAACTTCGTGCACCACCTGGTCAACAACACCGGCCTGACGGTCACGGTGCTCGACAAGCTCACCTACGCCGCGAGCCAGGAGTCCCTGGCCGAGCTGCCCAAGGACCGCGTCTCGCTGGTCGTCGGCGACGTGGCCGACGCCGAGGTGGTCGAGCCGCTGGTCGCCGAGCACGACGCCGTCGTCCACTTCGCCGCGGAGTCGCACAACGACAACTCGCTCGACGACCCGGCGCCGTTCATCCGGACCAACCTCGTCGGCACCTTCACGCTGCTCGAGGCGGCTCGCCGGCACGACACCCGGCTGCACCACGTCTCGACCGACGAGGTCTACGGCGACCTCGACCTCGACGACCCCAAGCGGTTCACCGAGGACACGCCGTACAACCCGAGCAGCCCCTACTCGGCCTCCAAGGCCGGCTCCGACCACCTGGTCCGGGCCTGGGTGCGCAGCTTCGGCGTCCGCGCCACGATCTCGAACTGCTCCAACAACTACGGCCCCTGGCAGCACATCGAGAAGTTCATCCCCCGCCAGATCACGAACATGATCGACGGCATCCGGCCCAAGGTGTACGGCGACGGGCTCAACGTCCGCGACTGGATCCACGCCGACGACCATTCCTCGGCGGTGCTCGCGATCCTCGCGGGGGGCCGGAGCGGGGAGACCTACCTGATCGGCGCCGACGGCGAGCGCAACAACGTCCAGGTCGTCACGGCCATCCTCGAACACTTCGGTCGCACCGCGGACGACATCGAGTTCGTGACCGATCGCGCCGGCCACGACCGGCGCTACGCCATCGAGTCCGGCAAGCTGCGCGCGGAGCTCGGCTGGTCGCCGCGCTACCAGGACTTCGAGGCCGGCCTGGCCGACACCATCACCTGGTACCAGGAGCACGAGGACTGGTGGCGGCCGCACAAGCAGGCCACCGAGGCCTTCTACGCGGCCAAGGGCCAGTGAAGCCCGAATCGGTGGTTGAGGAAGGCGCGCTAGCGCCTGTCTCGAAAACACCTCAACCTGGGCTGGTACTCAGCCGTGCTCACCACCCAGCCCCGTCTTTCGGGGTTTCGAGACGGTCGTTGCACGACCTCCTCAACCACCGGCGGCAGGTCGGTGCATGAGTGAGCTGTCGGTCGAGCCGACCTCGATCCCGGGTCTGCTCGTCGTCCGGCTGCCGCTGCACGAGGACGCGCGGGGCTGGTTCAAGGAGAACTGGCAGCGCGCCAAGATGACCGCGCTGGGGCTGCCCGACTTCGGCCCGGTCCAGCACAGCGTCGCCTACAACGCCCGGCGCGGCGTCACCCGTGGAGTGCACACCGAGCCGTGGGACAAGTTCATCAGCGTCGCACGCGGGCGGATCTTCGGCGCCTGGGTCGACATGCGCGAGGGCGACTCCTTCGGGCAGGTCTTCACCATCGAGGCCGACCCGACGGTGGCGGTCTTCGTGCCGCGCGGCGTCGGCAACTCCTACCAGGTGCTCGAGGACGGGACGACGTACTCCTATCTGGTCAACGACCACTGGCGGCCCGGCCTGGCCTACCCGGCGCTCAACCTCGCCGACCCGACGGTCGCGATCCCGTGGCCGATCCCGCTGGCCGAGGCGGAGATCTCCGAGAAGGACCTGGCCACGCCGATGCTGGCGGACGTGGTGCCGATGGCGCCGCGCAAGACACTGATAGTCGGCAGCAAGGGGCAGCTCGGCCGCGCGCTGCAGGCCGACTTCCCGGGCGCCGACCTCGTCGACCTGGAGGAGCTGGACGTCACGGATGCGGCGCAGGTGGCCGCGTGGCCGTGGAGCGAGTACGGCCTGGTGCTCAACGCCGCGGCGTACACCGCGGTGGATGCGGCCGAGACCCCCGAGGGCCGGCGTACGGCGTGGGCGGCCAACGCCGGGGCCCCGGCCACCCTGGCCCGGCTGTCCGCCGAGCACCGCTTCACGCTGGTGCACTACTCGAGCGAGTACGTCTTCGACGGCACCGTGGACCCCCACGTCGAGGACGAGCCGCTCTCGCCGCTGGGCGTCTATGCCCAGAGCAAGGCCGCGGGCGACGTCGCGGTCGCGACCGCCCCGCGCCACTACGTGCTGCGCACGTCGTGGGTGATCGGCGAGGGCAAGAACTTCGTGCGCACGATGCAACAGCTCGCCGCGAACAGCGTGAGCCCCTCGGTCGTCGACGACCAGGTCGGCCGGCTCACCTTCACCTCGGAGCTGTCTCGCGCCACCAAGCACCTGCTCGAAGTCGGCGCCCCGTACGGCACCTACAACGTGAGCAACGGCGGAGACCCGACCTCGTTCGCGGACGTGGCCAAGGCGGTCTTCGAGCTGTCGGGGCGTTCGGCCGATGACGTCTCGACGGTGACCACCGAGGAGTACTTCGCCGGCAAGGATCTCGCGCCGCGCCCGCTGCGCAGCGTGATGGACCTGGCCAAGCTGCGAGGCCACCGGCTTCGAGCCCGAGGACGCGCGGACCGCCCTCGAGCGATACGTCGCGGGCGGCTGAGCTTCCCGAAGGCAGGCCAGACCGCTGCGAGCGTGACCTTCCAACGAGCCCGCAGTTGTCGTGCCAGGTGGGTGCTGCGCGCAAAGTACGGGTGCGCGCGCACCTGTAGGCAACAAACGGGGGGTTGAACAGTGGCTGACATTTGTCGCAGGGGGACTCTCTCCTGTCCGATGGCCGGGGTGTGAACCTCTCGTGCGGATAGTCCATGTGACGGAGGCGATGGGGGGTGGCCTGGCGGCAGCCGTCATCGCGCTTGCCAACCAGCAGCACGCCCAACAGGCCGAGGTCTGCGTCGTGTTCACCGAGCGCCCTGACACGCCTTGTCAGGACCAGCTCCAAGCGAGCGCGCCCGGCATCGGTCTCGAACGCCACGTGCCTCGGCAAGGGATCGTCACGGTCGGCTTCCTGCGTGCGGTCTGGTGCGCGTTGCGAGATCCCGCCGTGCAGGTTGTGCACGCCCACTCGTCATGGGCCGGACTCGTCGTGCGCGGGATGGCTGCGCTTTGCGGTGCCCAGGCCAAGACGTTCTACTCGCCGCACGGCTTTGCCTGGCTCCGGCAGGACGTGTCGCCCACCGTCAGGGCGGCCCTCCTGTGGGTCGAGAGGGCCTGCTCGCTGATCGGTACGCAGATTCTCGTGTCGCCGTCGGAGGCTGACCTCTCAAAACGCCGCCTGCTCGGCAGGCGGACCCTGCTGCAGAACTGCGTGGAGATCGACGAGCTCCCCGCTCG
The DNA here is from genome assembly GCA_963765915.1 of uncultured Actinomycetota bacterium. Classification (GTDB taxonomy): domain Bacteria; phylum Actinomycetota; class Actinomycetes; order Propionibacteriales; family Nocardioidaceae; genus Nocardioides. Next base: position 245,627 of record CAVXYB010000001.1, read on the forward strand.
CGTGCGAGCCACGGGAGAACGTCCGCTTGTGGCGATGTGCGGGCGGGTGACCTACCAAAAGGCGCCGTGGCGCTTCAACGCGGCGGCGGAGGCGCTCTCCGATGTCGCGGACTTCGTGTGGATCGGTGACGGCGACGCCGAGGACAAGGCGCTGTGGCTGGGTCACGACAAGATCCGGGTCACCGGTTGGCTCGGTCGGCCCGACCTGGTGAGGGAGCTGGCCCGGGCCGACATCCTCTACTTCCCGACCCTGTGGGAGGGCATGCCGCTCGCGCTGATGGAGTCCCAGGCCATGGGGATCCCAGCCGTGGCGACGCCTGTCATCGGCAACGTGGACGTCGTCGTCGACGGCCGGACGGGATACCTCGCCACCGACGAGGCCGATCTGCTCGCCGCGTTGTCCAACCTGGTCCGCGACCGCTCGCGGGTCACCGAGTTCAGCGCGAACGCCATGCGGGAGGCCCGCACGCAGTTCGCGCCCTCCTCGCGCGCCGAGCGGGTGCTGTCCGTGTACGACGCTGGTTCGCGCGCGGACGCTCCGTCGGCACCAGGACGGTCAGGACGCCGCAGGGGGTGGGGTCTGAGACCAGCGGTTCAGCGGACTGTCGTAGGCCTCTGGCCAGGCTTGCACCGCTGACTCGGCTTGGGTCACCATCTCCTGCAGCAGCAGGAGCGGATCGCCGAAGTCGGCTGGGTCGAGTGGATCGGCCAGGTGGACCTTGGGACGTCCGTCGGTGCCTCGACGGCTGGACATGACCACCACCGGTGAGCCGGTGGCGCTGGCGATCCGGGCAGCACCTGCCGAGCCCCACAGACGACGTCCGAGAAAGTCGACTGGCGTGGTCCCGGGTACGTCAGTCGCCAGCGCGACGACGTTGCCCGCGCGCAGCAGACCCCTGATCTTCTCGCTCCCCTTCCTGACGTTGTGCGCCACGTTCCCCGCCCTGATGGCCAAGATCAGCACCTGACGGCGCGAGTCCTCCGTCGCGGGCTCGAAGTACGTGGGACTGACCAGGACGGCCTGAGGGACGCCGGCCCGAGCGATCGAGGCGAAGCCGCCCTCGAAGTGGCCGTGGTGCATGAAGTTCACGATCACACCACGCTTCAAGCTGCGGGCGTCCTTGAGGCCCTCGATGCCGTGCACCCGCTGGTGTGTCTCGAGGCGCGGGTGCCAGCGGATCTCGGCGCGCAGGTACCAGTGGCGTATGTAACGGCGGGCCGCGGCCTCGACGGCCTCGGTGGGTGCGCCATCACCGAGGACGAACCGCATCTCCGCGGTGGCCCGCTCCCACAGGTTGCCCCTGCGGAGCGCCACCCGGGTGCGAGCGTCGACGAGCAGCGGGATCATTCGGTCCGGGACGGCGCTCCGCAGCGCACCCACGACGGGCTGGTTCAGGGTGAGTGCTCGCCTGAGGTCGTCGTCGGTCATTTCCGCGACTCCTGTTCCGCCCGGGTTGACGTGATGGCCAGCCCGACCACGAGCGCGAAGTAGATCCACACGTAACGCAGGTTCTGAAGGTTCAACGTCAACATCTCGACCAGCAGTACCGCCACCCCGGTGAAAAGGGCGTACCGAGCGTTGCTGGTCACGGGCGACCGGAACAGCGTCCGGACCATCCAGGCGAGGAAGGCGAGGAAGAGCATGAGCCCGAGGACGCCGTTGCCGACGAGGAAGAAGAGGAAGGTGTTGTGCGTGACGTAGCCGAGGCCGCTGTCCAGAGTCCGGTAGGACTCACCGGAGTAGCGCTGGAACTGTCCCGGGCCGATTCCGAGCACGGGATGGTCGAGCCATTTGTCGATGGCCAGGGACCACAGAGACAGGCGCGGGTCGTCCGGGACGTCCTGGGAGGCGGTCGAGAGCCGGTCGATCCCGAGGACCGCGACGCCGGACGAGGCCAGCGAGAGCAGCCATAGCCCCGCGGCGGTGACGAGGGCGGCCGTGGCGACCAGTGCGGCGCGGAGCCGGGCGGAGCGGACGACGACGACGGCCAGGATCACGAGCACGACCAGCGACCCGAGGCCCGCACGTGACCCGGTCGTCACCACGCCGCCCACGATGGCGAAGGCCTGCACCAGCCACAAGCCTGGGCTGAGCTCGGTGGCGGTCACGTAGAAGACCACGGCGAGGGAGACGAGCAGGTAGCCGGCGTAGAGGTTGGGGTCCTCGAAGAAGCCGAGCGAGCGGTAGCCGTCGGACGGCACGACCTGCACGGCGCCGGTGATGCCGACCAGCGAACCGATCGAAAGCGCTGTCGCCACCCACGTCCACATCACCAGCGCGTGCTGCACCGCAGCCGCACCCTGGCGCAGGCACAGGTTGAGCACAACGACGAAGTAGCCGACGCCGATGCCGAGCTTGACGATGTCTGACACCGCCTGGGCGAGCAGGAAGTCCGGGCTCGCCACAGTCCAGACACAGACCGATCCCAGGAGCACGACCGCAGACAGGAGCAGTAGCCACTGGCCAGTGCGGGTGTCCGTCGATGTCCCGTTCCGGCGGGGGGCGTACAACAGCCCGACCAGCAGGGAGGCGGCGGCGACCGGCAGGAAGACATCGGAGGAGCTGACCGTGAGCAGCCCGACTGCGGGCGCCAGCGCGTAGAACGCGAACGGGTTGAGGACGACGAGGGCGTCGAGGGAACCCCTGGCCCAGGGCGCCGCAACGACCAGCGCGACGCCCCCGGCCAGCAGCCCGCCCGGAGCGACCCGGCTGCTGCCCTGGAGCAGCTGCGCGGCCAGGATCATGGCTGCACCGATGACGACGAAGCCGCCGGCGGTCAGCCACCGCGGCGTCGGAGTAGTGGTGCGGTGCGTGCGAGGGGCCTGGCGGGTGACCGGCGCCCGAGGGACCAGCGTCGTCATGGCTCGAGCCCGGGGGTCCGGAGCGGCGCGATCGTCTCTTGCTCGAGGAGCGGCCGCACCACGAGGTCGGTGGCCTGCTTGAGCTCCCGGCGGCAAATCTCCGGCGGCGGTGGTGTCAGGTAGTCGCCGTAGAGCCGGGTCAGGAGCTGGTTGCGGCCCGACGGCACGGGGAGCCGCAGATCCGCCAGGTCCACCCGCTCGCTGCCGTCGAACCAGGCCGCCGCGAAGAACTCGCGCTTGCCGTAAGAGCCACAGGGAATTCACGAGCGTCCGCGACCGAGCTGAACCGAGCGCCTGCAGCTGCCTGAACAGGGCGATGACGACCTTGCTGGGAACCGGCCGCGCGAGCGCACGCAGGGCCTGGAGCAGCAAGCGCTTGCGTGGTGAGTAGTGACGCCTGAGCTCGACCTGGGCCCGCTGGACGAACAGCGTCTTGGCCAGCGCGCGCATGGCCACGAGGTAGGCGAGGCGTCCCAGCCGTCGGCGGGGCGCGGGATCGAGCGGAAAGATGTCAACGCGCAGGTAGACGTGGTGGACGCCCCGGAAGACGAGGCGCGGGAAGAGGTACTCGTAGTCATCGTGGGTCTCCGCGGTGAGCAGCTCGTAGTCGTCGCCAAGGAGCGGTACGGCCGCCGTCAGCAGCCGGTCGAGCTCGGTGTGCGGCAGCCACAGGTCGGCGTCGACATCCCAGCCGATGAGGTCTCCGTCGCGGACCGCGCCCAGCGCGGTGCCGTAGGCGAGGAAGTATGTCGTCCCGGCGGCCGAGCTGACCCTGTCGAACTCCTCGAGCAGCCGACGGACGAGCACGTGCACCTCGCGCAGCGCATCGAGGCCGACGGCGGCGTCCCCGGTCCTGTTCATGCGGCCGTGGTCCTTCGCGCTAGCACATAGATCGTGGCTGCCAAAGCCGCGTTGACCAGGGCGACCAGCATCGCAGCGGTGGTCGCGCCGGCGAGGACGGCTCCCAAGCCGGCCGCCACGATCTGAAGCACGGCGAAGCCGAGGGCGAGGTAGCCCACTGCGCGGGCCGCATCGGTCGAGTGCGCCTGCAGGAGGGAGCCGACCATGGTGGCCGCGCCGGACAGGACGGCCGTCAGGCAGGTGATGCGCAGGACGTCGACGGACTCGGCGTAGGCGTGGCCCAGGAGGAGGGGGAGCAGAGGCGCCATCAGCGCAGTCGTGGCCGCGATGACGATCACCGGCGCCAGCCCAAGAGTCACGCCGAGCCGCAGTTGGCGACGGGTCAGGCCACCGGCCCGGGCCACGCGGGGGAACGCTGACGAGGCGGTCGAGACGGTCACGAGGTTCATGGGGGCGACCAGCCGGGCGGGGAAAGCGTAGATGCCGGCCGCGGCCGTGCTCACCACAGACATTGCGGCCACATCCAGGTCCCGGACCTGCATGCCGACCAGACCCCACCAGTAGCCGAGCTCGAAGGGCATCTTCTCGTGGATGTCCGACCGGCGCGGCCAGACTATCCGCGCCCACGCCTCCTGGGTGCGGTAGCCCTGCCAGTACGAGAGGAGGGAACCGGCGGCCAGGCCCAGGGTCCACGACCACACAATCGGGAGTCCCGACGCGAGCGCCACGGCCAGGAACACGACGACCGGGACCCGCCGCGTGAGGTAGGAGCCCAGGAGGTGCTGGCTGCGCCCGTCGGCGATGGAGACGGCGTTCCACACCTGGGTGGTCTGCTCGACGAGGAGCCAGACCGCCGCGGGCAGCAGGGCCAGGAAGAACCCGTGTCCGAAGACTCCATGAAGAAGCAGGCAGCCCACGACCCAGCCGACCGCGCTGGCGTAGCTGAAACGGAGCCGCAGGGCGAACAGTGTGCCCAGCGACGGGTCACCGGGGTCCCGGCTCCTTCGGAACTGAAGCTGGCGCAACAGCCCGAAGCCGTTGACGGCCACGACGATCTGCAGGACCACGCTGACGCTCGACACCAGCGCAAACGAATGAGGCGCCAGCCCTCGCGCCAGCAGGACCAGCACCACGACCTGCAGGAGCGCCGAGGACAGCCGGGCCGCAAGGCCCCACACCACCTGGCCGCTGAACGACGACTGGTCGGGGCCGTTGTTCTCAGCGGTGGCATCAGCCCGGTCCGGTCGGCGGCCGTGAGCTCGCTCGACTCGTCCCGGCTCGAGATCGACCAGGTGCGGCCCGCGTGTGTCACCTCGAGGCCGTTGCGCAGGTGGATCGGCGCCCGGTCTGACTCAATGGGAGGCTCGAGGAAGTTCGGCCCGTAGAGCTCGGTCAGAACCGCCCGGGTGTCGCCGGGGGCGGGGTAGTCGAGCCCGCAGAACCGGGCGGTGCTGGCCGGGAGGTACCAGTGCTGCTCGAACGACATGCGACGGCCGCGCGCCGTCGAGTAGTTTGTGGCCACCAGGGGGCCGGTGCTGTGCCAGCGCGCCGGGCGGGTGACGGCAAAGGTGCGGACCGCCGCCCACTGGCGGCGGGTGAGCAGCCGGGAAGCGCAGACGGCGACCGCCTCGACCACCTTCTGCGCTCGGCCTGTCGCGCGCTCGTCCACCACGTCGCGGAGCGAGGTGTAGCGAGCCACCGCCATCTTGTCCAGCGCGAGGGCGAGCCAGGACCACGCCTGCCGGAGGCCGTTGCCTCGGGGCGCCACGTCGAGCACGAAGATGTCGAGCGGGATGTGCCGGATCTCAATGGGGGTGTGGGACCGGGTGCGGCCGCTGTGCACACGTTCGCTGCCGAGGAAGAAGAGCCGCGGGATGACGGTGATGTGGTCGTCGCGAGTCTCTCGCGAGCTGAACACCACGTCGTCCGGCAGGTGCTCCGCGATGCCCTGGACGAACCTCTCGTAGTCAGCCCGGAGCATGATCACGTCGACATCGTCATCCCAGGGGATCCACGACTCGCTCCGAACCGCACCGAGCAGGGTCCCCGAGGTGAGGAAGTACTGGACGCCCATCCGGTCGCAGGCCGTGGCGAGGGTGCGCAGGAGGTATTCACCCACGGCGTGGGTCGCCTCGAGGTACTCATCGACGTCGGTGTGCCTGAACTGCACGTTGCCCCCCTGGTCCGACAACCGCTGCTTCAACGCCGCTTGCGGCGCGGCTCGGGCTGTGTGCCGTAATAGCGGTAGGTGCCAGATGACACTGGTGCCATGTTCACCACGACGCCCACCACGGAGGCATCCACCTGGCGAAGCCGGTCGCGCGCGGTCTCCCACTGCTCCACGGTCGTTTTGCCGTAGCGCAGCACGACGAGCGCGCCATCGGCCAGGGTGGCCAGGAGAGGGGCGTCGGCCACGGGAAGTACCGGCGGCGAGTCGATGAGGACCACGTCGTAGAGGGAGCGCAGCTTGTCGAGCGTCACCCGCATCGTGTTGCTCTGGAGCAGCTCGGCGGCGTTGGGCGGCTGGAGGCCGCTCGTGAGCACGTCGAGGTTGTCGCGAACGGGCTGCAGGGCATCCAGGATCTCGACCGAGCCGAGCAGCACGGTCGTGAGTCCGATCGAGCTGTCCAGGTCGAGCGTGGCGGCGACTCTGGGCTTGCGGAGGTCGCCGTCGATGAGCAGGGTTCGCACCCCGGCTCCCGCCAGGGAGAGGGCCAGATCAACCACGATCGTGGTCTTTCCCTCGCCGGCGGAAGGCGACGTCACGACAAAGACCCGGTGGTCGTCGTCGACGTCGACGAACTGGAGGTTCGTGCGCAGCACCCGGAACGCCTCCAGCCGCGGCGCACGCTCGTCCCTCGTCGCCGCGAGGTGGCCCCGACTGGCGTCCGGGTCGGTGGCGATCGTCCCGAGCAGCGGCAGGGGATCGGGTCCGAGGTCCTCGACACCCTTGACCGTGTTGTCGAAGAGCTCGCGCAGGAGCGCGAGGGCGACACCGATGAGTAGGCCCACGAGCGCGGCCAGCGACAGGTTCAAAACCGGCTTCGGAAATACCGGCGACGTCGGGGTCGACGCAGGGTCGATGACCGTCGCCTTGACCGGAGATTCAGGGGCCGCCGAGCCCCCGGCGCGATTCTCGACGTCCTCGGCCGTCAGGACCATCTGGTCCGCGTAGGCCTGTGCGATTGCCCGCGCGCGAATCGGGTCGGCATCCTTGACGCGGATCTGCAGGACTGGCGCCTGGCCGACGACGGAGGCCGAGACCTCGTCCTCCAGCTCGTCGAGCGTGACGTCCAGGTTCAGGTGCTCCCTGACCTTGTCGGCCACGAGGTCGCTCTCCACGATCTGGACGTAGGCCGCAACGCGCTGCGCCGACAGCAGCCCGCCGGCGTACGCCTGGTCGGGGTCGGCCTGCTCCGAGGAGACGTAGAGGCGCGCGGACGACTCGTAGAGCGGCGTCAGCTTCAAAGTCACGACCGCGGCCAGCGAGACGATGACCAGGGCGGTCACCGCGACGAGACGGAAGCTTCGCCTGAGCGTCCCTAGGTACTTACGTGGGTCCACGACTCACGATCCCCCGCCCCGTCTGGCCCCAGGACCACCCGGCTTCGGCTGCACTGCCCCGCCGGACGTCGATGATGTGCCCGGTCAACTCAGACACGAGGATGTCCATCGACTGGTGTGCCACCTCGGCGGCGGTGAGCAACGTGCCCGGAGGCTCGTCGCCGAAGGCCGCCTGTCGCATCGGGGTGGCGGTGCGTTCGGGGTTGACGCAGTTGACGCGCACGCCGTCGGCGGCCCACTCGTCGGCGAGCGCCTGGGTGAGGTTGACGACCGCCGCCTTTGCTGAGGAGTACAGGGCGTAGTCGGCCCGACCCCGGGTGTAAGAGGACGACGTGAACAGGAGGAGCGAGCCACGCGACGCGGCCAGGTGAGGGTGGAACTCCTGGGCAATGAAGATCGGCGCGAGGTAGTTGACCTCGACCGCGTGGTGCACCGTCTCCTCCGAGGTGCCGACCAGCGATCCGCGTGGAAGCACGCCGGCGGTGCTCACGACGAAGTCGACACGTCCGGTTTGAGCCATCACCTCGGCGGCCGCCGCGGCGACGTCTGCCCGGCTCTCGACGTGAGTGCCCGTTCCGCTGCGGCTGAACGGGACCACGGTGGCGCCGTGAGTCTCGGCGAGCGCCGCGATCTCGCGGCCGATGCCGTAGGAGCCGCCGAAGATCACCATTGTCCTGCCCTCCAGAAGCCTGCGGTACTCGGAGTCCGCTGGCCCGTGGGGCGCCTCCGTCGAGGCCAGTTGGAAGAGCTTGTCTGCGATGAAGACGTCGATCGGCTCGGTCACCTTCATGTTCTGCTCGTGACCGGCGACCACGGCGACAGGCACGTCGGGCAAGTAGCGCAGGACCACGGTGCAGTCGTCGGTGGCGGAGAAGTCAGGATCCTGACCGGCCATCTGGTACGCCTCGCGGAGGACCGAGAGCCGAAAGGACTGCGGCGTCTGGCCACGCCGGAGCAGGTGGCGTGGTGGCACGTCGACGATCTCGTCCGCGTCGGGGTGCACCTGGATCACGGTGTCAGGGGACGGGATGGCGGTGTCCACGGCGTCGTACTTGTCGAGCGCCTCGATGTTCGCCGCGATGATCGTCTGCGACACCAGCGGCCGCACGGCGTCGTGGAGCACGACGTGGCAGTCCTCGTCGCCGAGCGCCGCCAGCGCAGCGCGCGTGGTGTCGTTCCGCGTCCCGGCGCCTTCGAGGATCTGGGTGACCTTCGGGTAGGCCCGGTCGCGCACGATGGCCCGGACCGCGTCGAGGTGACCCGGAGCCATCATCACGATGATCTCGTCGATGAGCGGCGACGCCGACAGGGCCGCGATGGTGTGCTCGATGATCGGCTTTCCGGCGATCTTGATCAGCTGCTTGGGCAGCTCGAGACCGAATCCGGGTCCCGGTGCCCCCAGCCAGCACGACAGCCACGGTGCGCATGCCAGGCCCCGGGTTCCCGCCTTGGGTTGCATTGTTCACGGGCAACTCCGGCTGCTTCCTCGTCGAACGACAGGCGTACGGGGGGTGAACGAGCGAGTCGCTCGGAGGTCTTGCTCCGCGTGTCATCAGATTTCGACGGGCCGAGTCCCGACTCGGGCCCACTTGGCCCTAACCACCGGTTCGGTGGTTGAGGAGGTCGTTCTGCGACCGTCTCGAAACCCTCAGCGGCGAGTGAGCGCGGCGACCGCGGGCCGGACGTCGGCGAGGTAGACGAACGCCGCGATCGTGAACGCGATCGAGAGGATGCCGATCGGCGAACCGATCAGCTGGAGCGCGACGCCGAGGCCGAGGATGATGCACCAGGCTGGCTTGGTGAGCTTGCCGGCTGCGCTGTAGGCCTCGCCGGAGTAGAGCAACGAGCTGCCGAAGGCGAAGATCTTGAGAGCGAGCAGGGCGAAGAAGACGACCAGCATGATGGTGCCTTCGACCTGGAACACGTTCGGCATGACTCAAGGGTAGAGGAACGACACGAGGCCCCCGCAGGAATCCTGCGAGGGCCTCGTTGGGTGAAACGTCGAGTTCCAGCCTCGGCTTACGAGGTTTCGACACGCTCGGTCTCGACCTCGTTCCTCGGTCGAGCTCGCCGCTCAACCACCGTCGATCGAATCGGTCCTCGTTCCTCGGACCGCTCCGATCAGCTGGTGACGGTCTTGGCCGCGGAAGTGGCGGTCTTCTTGGCCGCGGTGCCGGTCGCCTTGGCGCTCTTCTTGGCCGGCGACTTCTTGGCCTGTGTGGCGGTGGTCTTCGCCTTGGCCGTGGTGGTCTTGGCGTTGGCCACGGTCTGCTTCGACGCCGGCTTGTTGCGGAAGCGGCGGACCACGGTCTCGCCCCGCTTCACCAGGTCGTCGAAGGTCTCGGTGGCGTCACCCTGCAGGTCGGCGACCCGCTTCTCGATGGCCGCACGGCGAGCCTTGGCGTCCTTGGAGAGCTCCTCGACGCGAGCGCTGACCACGGTGGTGGCCTGGCTGCGCAGCGCCTTGGGCTGGAGCTCGAGGCCGGAAACCGTCTTCTGCACCTCGGTGAACCGCTTCTGGGCGTCCTTCTGGTAGCCCTCGAAGCGCTTCTGCGCCTCGGCGACGTACTCCTTGACGGTCTCGATCGCCAGGTCGGCAGCGCCGACGTAGGCGTGCAGGCCGCGCTGGGCCTCGGACTTGATGTCGATGCTCTTCATGTCGAACTTGGCCTTGGCCATGTCGATCTCCTTCTGTGGTGGTGGTTGGTTCATGCCTCGGGCGGTGTCGGAGCCTCGTCCTCGACGTCCGTCTCGAACGTGACTCCGTTGAGGGCGAGGAACGAGGCGTAGACGTCGAGCAGCGACTGCTTCTGCCGCTCTGTCAGCTTCGTCTCGCCGAGGATGGCGAGCTCTACCGAGCCGCCCACGCCGTCTGCTGGGTTGACGATCCCGGCCCGGACGTAGAGCGACTCCGCGGAGATCCGCATCGCCTTCGCGATCTGCTGCAGCACCTCGGCGGAGGGCTTACGCAGGCCGCGCTCGATCTGGCTCAGGTAGGGGTTGGAGACCCCGGCCTGCTCGGCCAGCTGCCGGAGCGACAGACGGGCCAGAAGCCGCTGCTCCCGGAGGTACTCGCCGAGCGCTTCGGCAGTTTTGTTGACCTGCTCTCCGACGCGCTCGCCGACACTCCCTTTGGCCATGTCCTCATAGTGCTTGCTGGAGTTAGCAAATGCAAACTGGTGGGTTGTGTCGCGAGTCACATTCCCTTGTGAACAAGGGAATGTGGTCCGCCAAGTGTGCTAGCTGCTCAGAAAGCGGAGCGGATCTCACCGACCGGTTCCCCGGCGCCGAGGACCGGGATCCTTCCGGTGTCGTCGAGCGCCTCGGCGTCGACCCCGGCCTCGGTCGGTACGCCGCTGCGGCGCAGCGCCTCGGCCATCACCACCGGGCGCGCCCGGGCGGCGCCGTCATCGACCTTGAGCGCGAACGCACGGCCGTCGGGCAGGGCGACCGCGTAGCAGGCCTCGGCGCCGGCCTTGCCGATGGCGCCCGGGATCGCGGTGAGCAGCCTGAGCTCGTCGCGCGCGGTGCCCGAGACGTAGGCCGGGTGCGACCGGATCGCCTCAGCGACCCGGCGCTCCGGGCCTTTCGTCGCCATCGCCAGGGCCCGGAAGCCGCGGGCCAGTCCGGTCAGCGAGGTGGAGAGCAAGGGGGCGCCGCACCCGTCGACGGCGGTGACGGCCACCGGCTCGCCGGTCAGGTCGGCGAAGGCGACGGCGATCGCCCGCTGGAGCGGATGGTCGGGTGAGCGGTAGCTGGCGGTGTCCCACCCGTTGACCACGCAGGTGAGCAACATCGAGGCGTGCTTGCCCGAACAGTTCATCGCCAGCGAGCTGGGCTCGTCGCCGGCCCGGATCGCGGCGGTGCGAGCGGTGTCGTCGAGCGGCCAGTCCGGCGGCGTCTGCAAGGCCGACTCGTCGAGGCCACCGAGTGCCAGGATCCGGCGCACCCCGTCCAGGTGGAACGGCTCGCCGCTGTGCGACGCGCAGGTCAGCGCCAGCAGCTCGGGCGGCAGGTCCAGGCCCAACCGGACCATTCCGAGGGCCTGCAGCGGCTTGTTGCACGACCGCGTCAGCACCGGCTCCACGACCCGGCCAACCGACCATGCCGACGTGCCGTCCGCGGCCAGCGCCACCACGGAGCCGTAGTGGTGACCCTCCACGAAGCCGGAGCGGACGATTTCGGCGACGACGACGGGAGCGGGCACGGAGGTCAGGCTACGGACTGCTGGGAATCACCTGCTGCGCGCGTCGACCTGCTCGAGGGTCGGGGTGCCGACGGGAGGGGCATCGAGCTGCTCGCACAGTCGAGCCATCGCGTTGCGGACCAGCTCATGAGAACCAGCGGAGGGCAACAGCTCGATGCTGGTGGCGGACACGAGCGGCACTGGGACGTGCGAGACCATCGGGTGCGACGGGCGGATGTCGGCGGGCTCCTGATCACCGAAGAGCTCCTCATGCAGCTTCTCGCCGTCCCGCAGCCCGGTGTAGGTGATGGGCACCCGGCGCCCCGACTGCTCCATCAGCTGCCTGGCCACGTCGACGATCCGCACCGGATCACCCATGTCGAGCACCAGCGCCTCACCGGGTTGACCGATGGCAGCGGCCTGGATGACGAGCTGGCAGGCCTCTTCGATGGTCATGAAGTAGCGCGTGACGTCCTCGTGGGTGATGGTCACCGGACCACCTTCGGCGATCTGCCGAGCAAACGAGGTGAGCACCGAGCCGCGGCTGCCCAGCACGTTGCCGAAGCGCACGGACACGAATCGGCGACGTGAGTCGGCCGCGCGACCGGCGGTGATGGCCTCGGCGATCCGCTTGGAGTAGCCGAGCACGCTGCATGGGTTCGCGGCCTTGTCCGTCGAGATGTTGACGAAGGTCGACACACCCACGAACTCGGCCGCGTCGAGCACCGTCTGAGTGCCCAGGATGTTGGTCTTGACTGCTTCGGCCGGATATTGCTCGAGCATCGGCAGGTGCTTGAGCGCAGCGGCGTGGAAGACCACCTCGGGACGCCGACTAGTGAAGATGTCGTAGACCGCAGCCCGGTCGCGGATGTCGCAGAGGATGACCTCGTCAGAGTCGAGGAGTGCGCGGCCATGGATCGAGAGCTCGACTGAGTGGAGGGCGGACTCGTCGCGGTCGAGCATCATCAGCTCGGCCGGGGCGAACCGCGAGATCTGCCGGCACAGCTCGGACCCGATCGAGCCGCCGGCACCGGTGACCAGGACGCGGCGACCGGTGATGTATTCGGCAATCGCCTCAACGTCGGTGTCGAGCTGGTTGCGTCCGAGGACATCCGTCAGGTTCACGTCGCGGATGTCGCGGATCCCGACGTGCTCAGTCAAAAGCTGCGTCGAGGAGGGCAGCACCTTGACGGTCACGCCGACCTCGACTGCGGTGTGGCGGATGCGGCTCACGGTCTCGGCGTCGGCGCTCGGGATGGCGATGACGGCGCTGTCAGCTCCGGTCGACTCCGCCACGCTCGGCAGGTCGGCGATGGTGCCCAGCACCGGTACGCCACGGATCCGCCGATGCCGCTTGTAGGGATCGTCGTCGAGGATCCCGACGGGGTCCCACTGACGCAGCGGGTCGCGCAGCATGGAGCTGATCAGCTCCCGGCCGGCCTCACCGCCGCCGACGAGCAGCACCTTGGAGCCGCCGCTGCGGTGGCGGAACGACTCGTCGCTGCGCTCCCGGGTCCGGCGCCAGACCGCGCGACCCCAGGCCGCGAGCACGAGCGTCCCGAACGTCGCACCGGGCGGGATGCTGCGCGGGACCCACAGGAAGAACATGTTGAGCGCGGTGACCACACCACCCACGCCGAGAACGGCCAGCCCGAGCAGCACCATCTCGTCGAGGCTCGCCACCGAGGCACGTCCACGATGCAGGCGGGTGACCCAACCCACGACTACAAAGGCCGCCGCCGTGCAGGCAGCCACTGCCATGATCTCGCGCCACGGGACGTCGGCGCTCACCTGGTCGAAGCGCAGCCACGCGAAAAAGGCGAAGCAGGCCAGCCAGGCGCACACGTCATAAGCCGCGATCGCCACCGTCCGGTGAACCCGCAGCCCGGGCATGAGGTCGATCATCAGGTCCCCTCGTCGCTCCCCAGGGTAGAAAGCCAAGGCCACCTTCACCCGACCTGACCAGATCCGCAATAGCCCACCTCAGCCAGTCAGGTTCGGCTACATCGGCGGTGCCGCGGTCGGGTTACAGTGGTGCCGCAGACGGGGCGGACGCCTTCGCGCGCTCTCGAGATGGGACCACCGTGGAAATTCGCGACTACTGGACAACCATCCGCCGACGCTGGCGGGTGGTGGTCGCCGTCCTCGCGATCACGATCGGTGCCGCGGCATTCATGACCTGGCAGACGACGCCTCAATACGCGTCGTCGGCGCGGCTGTTCGTGGCCACCAGTGATGCGGATGCAGCCCAGGCCTACCAGGGCGGGCTGTTCGCCACCCAGCGAGTCGCCTCCTACGCCGACATCGTGCCGAAGTCACGCAAGCTTGCAGATCAGGTCGCCGAGGACCTTGGCGGCGATGCCAACGCCGGCGCGATCCGCGCGTCGGTCAGCGCCGTTCTGGTGCCGGACACCGTGAACCTGGAGATCACTGCGATCGATCCCGATCCGGTGCGGGCGCGTGACATCGCGCAGGCCTACGCCGAGGAGCTCAGCGACCTCGTGGCCGCTCTCGAGACCCCGGCCGGCAAGACCGACCCCCTGATCCGCGCCGAGATCGTCGACAACGCTCAGGTGTCGACCTCTCCGGTGTCTCCGCAGCCGACGCGAAACCTCGGCCTCGGCCTCGTCCTGGGTCTGCTGGTGGGCTTCGGCTTGGCGGTCGTGCGCGAGCTGCTCGACAACTCACTGACCACGTCCGAACACATCGCCGAGATCACACCGGCGCCGGTCATCGGTCGAATCACGTCCGACAACGCGGCGGTCAGACAGCCGGTCGGCACGGCCCTCGCGGGCACGACGAGCTGGGCCGAGTCCTTCCGGGTGCTGCGCACCAACATGCAGTACATCGAGGTCGACCACGACCAGAAGGTGTTCGTCGTCACCAGCTCGCTCCCGGAAGAGGGCAAGTCGACGACGGCTGTCAACCTGGGCGTCACCCTGGCCATGACCAACCAGCGGGTCGCCCTGGTCGAGTGCGACCTGCGGCGACCGCTCATCGCAAAACGGCTGGGGCTGGACGGGGCGGTCGGCACCACGAGCGTGCTGATCGGCAAGATCAGCCTGCGCGAAGCGATGCAGACCTACGGGGACGCCGGCCTGCAGGTGCTGGCCTGCGGGCCGATCCCGCCCAATCCGTCCGAGCTGCTGCAGTCAAAGTCCATGGAGACGCTCCTCGCCCAGCTCCGGGCGGAGTTCGACGTCGTCCTGCTCGACGCGCCACCCCTCCTTCCGGTCACCGATGCTGCACTACTGGCGGCCCAGGCCGACGGGGCGCTCATCGTGATTCGGCACGGCAAGACCACGCGAGACCAGCTCGCCCATGCCATCGAGCGGCTCGAGGCAGTCGATGCCAAGCCCCTCGGCGTGGTGCTCAACATGGTCCCGGCCAAGCGGCGTGGTGGCGACGTCTACTCCTACACCTACCAGTACGACTACGCCAGCCGCCCGGCCTCTCGCGACGAGCAGCCGCTCGAGGGCGAGCAGGGGGAGCACAAGGCCAAGTCCGGCCTCTCGCTACGCGGCTGACGGGTGCCTGTCAGCCGGCCCACACCGCCTCGATCGTCGCCGGCGTCTGCGTGGTCTCCTCCTCGAGCAGCTGCCAGCACACCCAGGGTCCGGCAAGGTCCTCGATGCGTGGATCCTCGAAGTGGCTGATCGTGCCTGACGGATCCACCACCCAAGCCTCGGCGTCGCGACGATAGACCTCGAAGGCCGCCGTGCCCTGGACCCGGGTGAAGCTGCCGCTGCCGATGACCTGGTCCCCAGGTGAGGCAGTCAGCTCCCAGGTGCCGGGGCCGGCGACGAGCCTCAGCCCGGTAGGCGGAATCGGCTGCCCGATCAGTCTGGAGTCCACGAACGAGGACTGCCACGCCACCAGCACCACCGAGCCGGCGTCGTCACCCACGAACCTCACCCGGGCACCGATCTTCCGCACATCGCTGGACAGCTCGGTCTCGAGCGAGCTGAGCGCGACCGGACCGCGTGGCGGACCATGCTGGAGGAGGCCCTTGGTGACGGCCATGCCCACGCTGACCGACGGGTTGTCATAGATGCGGGATCCGTCGGGGAGGCCGTCACCCCCGGAGAATTCGGCCCGCCGTGCGTCGTTGATGCGTGGGGGTGCTTCCACGGTGGCGGTCGGCGACGGGGAGCCGCTGCCCGCGTCCTGGCTCGGACCCCCAGTCGATGGCTCAGCCGTGGTGCCGTTCGTCTCCGAGACAGCCCTGCCGTCGAAGTCATCAGCACCACTGAGGTTCGGGGACGGATCGCGCGTCAGCGCCAGACCGCACAAGAGCACCGCCACCACGACAAGCGCGACGACGCCGAGGGTCTGCCACTGTGATGAGCGGTCACCAGGGTCTGTTCCTCCGAGCACCTCTGGCACGCTACCCGAGACCAGCGCTGCCAAGATGAACCCATGCAGACGCCGCCCGTGCCGCAGTACTTCCCGACACCGGTGGAGCTCGACGATCTCGAGCTGCTGTCCAGTGGGGCGCTGGGCGATCTGCGCACGTTCAACCAACCCGGCAGCCCGGTGACGCTCACGCTCCCGGAGGGATTGGCCGCGGAGGCTCGCTCAGGCGGGGCGGTCGAGATCGTCGACCCCGAGGGGTTGCCGCTCGCGAGGGTGTCGTGGCCGGGTGGCGTCGTGGACCCGCTCACCCGTGCCCAGCACGGCCCGTTCCGCGCGTTGATGCTTGCGCCGGCCGCCTATCGGGAGCGCTACGCCGGCCGCACTGTCGTCCCGATCACCGGTCCGATCGCGAGCGCCCAGCTCGATGAACTGGCGGGGCTGGGACCGGTCACCCTCCTCGCCCTGGTCGGCACCGGGACGCCATGGCTCTCGCCCGTCGCGCTGGTCCGCGCCACCCGAGCGGCCGCAGGGCTGCTGCCCGACGCGGTGGTCGTCACGGTCCCGCTGGCCGCCCACGGTGACGCCGACGCGGATCACGCCCTGGGCGTGCGTGTCGTCGAGACGTTCGCGGCCGGCGATCCGGTGCACGCGCTGAGCTCATCCCCCGACGCCGTCGAGAGCGAAGGCGACTACCCACCCGAAATCGCCGCGATCATCGAGCAGGACCGTCCCGCACCGGATCAGCAAGGCCTGGTGCTGTTCTTCACGGGTCTGTCCGGCAGCGGCAAGTCCACGCTGGCCCAGGCCTTGGTCGACCTGCTGCTCGAGCGGGGTGAGCGGACCGTGACCAGCCTGGACGGCGACGTGGTGCGTCGCAACCTCTCGGCTGGGCTCACCTTCTCCAAGGAGGACCGCGAGACCAACATCCGACGGATCGGCTGGGTCGCTGCGGAAATCTCCCGGCACGGTGGCGTGGCGGTGGTGAGCCCGATCGCTCCCTTCGACCAGACCCGCAAGCAGGTCCGGGCGATGGTCGAGGACGCCAGCGGTGCGTTCTTCCTCGTCCACGTCGCCACCCCGTTGGAGGAGTGCGAGCGCCGCGACCGCAAGGGCCTCTACGCCAAGGCGCGCGCCGGACAGATCCCCGAGTTCACGGGCATCTCCTCGCCCTACGAGGAGCCCGAGGACGCCGACGTGCGGGTGGACACCACCGGGCGGACCATCCAGGGCGCCCTCCACGACGTGCTGGTCGGTCTGCGGGACGCCGGGTACGTCGACCTGCTCGACGACGCCACTGCGGTGGTCGAGGAAAACGCGCCGGCGCCTGTCTCGGATCCACGGCCGTCCGGGCACCCGCTCAAGGTGCTCTTCGTCTGCACGGCCAACATCTGCCGCTCGCCGTCCGTGGAGCTGCTTGCCAGGCACGCGCTGCCCGACGCGACAGACGTGGTGTTCAGCAGTGCGGGCACGCACGGCTGGGAGGATGAGCCGGTCAACCCGGAAATGGTGGCCGCGCTGCCCACCGACCTGGACACCTCGGGCTTCCGAGGTCGACGACTCACCGCAGAGCTGCTCGAGGACGCCGACCTGGTGCTCACCATGGAGACGGCGCACCGCACGTTCATCCTCGACGACCACCCCGGCATGTTCCGCAAGGTGTTCACGTTGGGCCAGTTCGCGCAGGCCATCGAGAAGGCGCCGCCCGGCCTGGACCGCGATGCGCTGCTCGACCATGTCGCCGCCACGCGCGGGAACGCCGATCCGGCGCTCGACGTACCGGACCCCTATCGTCGGGGTGCAGAGGCCGCTTCAGAGTGCGTGGCACGCCTCGAGGACCTGCTGCGCGCCGTGCTGCCGGCTTTCACCCGTTGACCCCAGCTGACGCCGCACGGAAGCCGAGCGCATGGACCTGATCACCACCACTGCCCTGTCCATCATGGTGGCGGGATTCATCGTCGGGATCGTCGTCGGCCTGACAGGCATGGGCGGCGGCGCCCTGATGACCCCGGCATTGATCTTCCTCGGGGTTGGCGACGCGGCCACCGTCGTGACCGCCGACCTCACCGCGGCCGCCGTCTACAAGACCGGCGGCGCTGTGGTGCACGCCCGTGAGGGCTCCCCCAACCTGTCGCTCGCGAAGTGGCTGGTCCTCGGCTCGGTGCCCATGGCGCTGCTCGGCCCGCACCTCGTGGCCCGGCTGACCCAGGACGAGGACCAGCTCGACTACGCGTTGAAGATGGCGATCGGCGTGGCGCTGCTCTTGGCGGCCTCGACGTACGCCTTGCGGCTCTACATCAATCTCCGCCGGGTCCGCGGTGGCGCTGCGCACGCCGACCCGAACCCGAAGATCCGCCCGATCCCGACCCTGCTCGTCGGGATGCTCGGCGGCCTGCTCGTCGGCATCACCAGCGTCGGCAGCGGTTCAGTGATCATGGTCGCGCTGCTGATGCTCTACCCCGGTCTCGCGGCGGTCCGGCTGGTGGGCACCGACCTGGTGCAGGCCGTCCCGCTGGTGCTGGCCGCCGCCATCTCCAACATCGCCCTGCACGGGCTGGACTGGGAGCTGCTGATTCCGCTCGTGATCGGCTCGGTGCCCGGAACGCTGATCGGAAGCAAGATCGCGCCGCGAGTGCCTCAGTCGCTGATCCGCCGCGGCATCGTCGTCGTCCTCACCATGAGCGGCGTTGCGTTGCTCGACAAGGCTGGTTGGGCGCCGCTCGGCAAGGATGAGACCCACCCGATGCTGATCGCCGGCGTCGGTCTCGTCATGGTCGTGCTGGTGCCACTGATCTGGGGGCTGCTCCGCCGGACCCAGGGGCTGCCGATGTTCGGGGCGCCGACGGTCGCAGAGCTCGAGGGCGAGGGTCGCCCTCAGGACGACGTGGTCGCCCGGAAGTAGTCGATGGTCCCGGTCAGCCTCCGCTGGCGGTCGTACGGTCGCACGGTCGGACGCTGACGTGACGAGGTCAGATGCCGGTCGCGATTGCGGTGAAGGAGCCATAGCCGTCGCTGTTCGTGGGCCGGCGTAGCTGCACTCCGGCGGCCCTCCCCCAGTATTCACGGATGAGGTCGTGGGACGTGGTCAGCACCTGACCGTCCGGGAGCTGGATCAAGACGGTGTCCTCGGCGGTGCGATGCATGATCATCCGGTAGGTAGTCGCGTCGTTCCGGAGGAAGGTGAATCCGGAGACGAACTGTCCTGAGGCAAGGGTCGGATACACGATCTGACCGTTGTGGCGCCTCACGCAGAACAGCAGCCAGTCGGGGTCGGATGCTGTGTTTCGGTCGGCGTAGACGGCCAGTTGGATGGAGCCGGCACCGAAGTTGTTGGGGCAGGCGCCGATCACGACGTTCTGGCGGTTGCTCTGTCCGTTCGTCCACGCGAACCTCGCTGCGACGGTCGACAGTGACGTCGGGTGGTCCACGAGGAGAACATCGGCGAAATGGGGGATCGGGCGCGGAGTGTGCCGACGATTGCGAATCGTCAGGTTGGCACTGTTTCCGGTGACCCGGTACGTCTGTCCCGACGGCGCTGCATCGCCCGCCAGACTCCTGTCGGACCGGGCGAAGTCATCCCAGCTGAACAAGGTGGTCGACGGTGGCAGGAGGCCAGCGCCGGCTCGCGCATCGAGCGGGGACATGACGAAAGCCGACTGGAACGCGCCGGCCAACGCGACCCGCAGCGGGCTGGTTGGGTCAGCTGCCTCCCGTCCGAGCAGCTGCGGCAGCTGGCCGGCCAGCTCCTTGTTCATCGCGCGCCTCACCGCGCGGTGAGACTTCGTGCGGGGATTCTTGAGGATCGCGGCAAGCCGCTTGTCGAACGACTGTGTCGTGGCCGGCTCGGCCTGCGCCACGCCAGAAGGAAGGGCGCTCGCTGTGACTCCGACCACCGAGTTGGCTGCGAGCAGCCCCCACAGCCGACGCCGGCTGAACTCTCCGGTCGTGACCTTTCCGATCGCGGACCTTTCCTGGCTCACTTGCGCTCCTTAGATCGCGGGCACCGCGCGATGGACGAATGGTAAGCGAATCGAACGATGACGTCTTACCCAGCCGCTGACCGCCCGCCACGGCCTGTGCGGCTCTGCGCAGGCCTCGGGTCAGGGTCGGCCCAGCGCCCGATAGGTCCAGCCAGCGGCCCGCCAGCTGATCGGGTCGAGGCAGTTGCGACCGTCGATGATCCGGGGCACGGCCACTTGCTCCTTGAGCGCGACCGGATCGAGAGCGACGTACTCCGGCCACTCGGTGAGCAACAGCACCACTTCGGCATCGCGGCACGCGTCCTCGACGGTCTCGGAGTAGGACAGCTCGGGCCACTTCTTGCGGGCGTTGTCGATGGCCCGCGGGTCGGTCACGGTGACCTGCGCGCCCTGGAGCTGCATCTGGGCGGCCACGCTGAGCGCCGGTGAGTCGCGGATGTCGTCGCTGTCCGGCTTGAATGCCGCCCCGAGGACGGCGATCCGTCGTCCGACGATCGACCCGCCGCACACCTCGCGGGCCAGGTCGACCATCCGGACTCGACGGCGCATGTTGATCGAGTCGACCTCACGCAGGAAGGTCAGCGCCTGGTCGACGCCGAGCTCCCCGGCGCGGGCCATGAAGGCGCGGATGTCCTTGGGCAGACAGCCGCCGCCGAAGCCGACGCCGGCATTGAGGAACTGCCGTCCGATTCGCTTGTCGTGCCCGATCGCGTCGGCCAGCTGAGTCACGTCAGCGCCCGTGGCCTCGCACAGCTCGGCCATCGCGTTGATGAACGAGATCTTGGTGGCCAGGAACGAGTTGGCGGCCACCTTGACCAACTGGGCGGTGGCCAGGTCCGTCACGATCTTGGGGGTGCCGTCCGCCAACGCCGCGGCGTAGACCTCGTCGAGGACGCGCGTGGCCCTTTGGCCGGCCTCGCCCACGCGGAAGCCGTAGACCAGTCGGTCAGGGTGCAGCGTGTCCGCGATGGCGTGCCCCTCGCGGAGGAACTCGGGGTTCCAGACCAGCTCGGCCCGGGCTCGCGATCCTCGATCCGCTCGGCGATCGACTCTGCGGTGCCCACCGGGACGGTGGACTTGCCCACGACCACATCGTCCGGCTTGAGCAGCGGCAGGATGTCGCCGGTGGCGGCCCGAATGTAGGCGAGGTCCGCGGCGTGCTCGTTCTTCTTCTGGGGCGTGCCGACGCAGATGAAGTGCACGACTGCGTTCGCCGCACGGGCGGCGTCGGTCGTGAACTCCAGCCGGCCGGTGGCCAGCGCCTCGCTGAGAAGCTGCTCGAGCCCGGGCTCGTGGAACGGCGGACGGCCGGCTGCGAGTGAGCGACTTGCTCCTCGATGACGTCGACGCCCATGACGTCGATGGCCCAGTGAGGCCATGCAGGCAGCATGGACAGCGCCGAGATAGCCGCAGCCGAAGACGGAGATCCGCATGCCGGGAGTCTAAGGTCGACCGGCTACGTCGCCGTCGCGAGCGGGATGCCTGCGACGGCGGGACTCACCTACTGCCCGCGACCGGCGAAACCGCAGCCGTCCGGCGTCGCCGTGACGCGCGGGTTGCACGGTCCTGGCCTGCGGAAATGTCGTCCGAGCCCACCCGTCCATAGCCCGAGGACACTAGTGCGACCCGGCCCCTTCGGGCTATTCCGCACCATGTGCGTCCGGAGAAAGGTTCCGAAGGACAGATCGCGCAATCGGGCGCGGCGTACTCGCGTCCAATTTGCGCGAGGTCACAGAAGCAGCCGGGGGACTACAGGACCACATCATGACAACTACTCACGCGTTCACGCATCCTCGGTCGGCCGCGCGTCGACTCGTCGCATTGCTAGGCACGATCGCCCTTTGCCTGGGAATCCTGGCACTGACGCCGATCGCACAGGCCTCGAACGGGGCCCGTCAGGCAGCTACCGGTGCCGAAGGCGGCACCGACGAGAGCCGCGCAACGGAGAAGGACTTCGCTTCGGGCCGTGTGCGTACGAACCCCGACACCGAGAAGAGGGGCGAGGAGGTCAAGCAGGCGGCGAGCCCGTCGCAGTCCACCCCGAAGAAGGGGAAAGAGGTCCCCGACGCGGTCGCAGAATGATGACATCGTCGGCGGCACGGTCGCTCCGGCCGGCGCCTATCCCGTTCTTCGTCGCGGTCAAGACCACCGGCGGTTTCGCCTTCTGTGGTGGAACGCTCGTCTCGTCCATCTGGGTGCTCACCGCGGCGCACTGCGTCGACGGCGGCACGACCCCGGCGAGCCTGAAGCTCGTGATCGGTGCCTGGCAGCTCAACAACGAGGCACCGGGCGACATCCGGTCGGTCACCGCGATCCACATCCACCCGAGCTGGAACCCTGCGACCTTCGACAACGACGTCGCGCTCCTTCGTCTCAACACCGCCTCGACCAAGGCATGGGCCCGCATGGCCGAAGCAGCAGTTGACCCTGTCGCCGCGGGCAACACGGTGCGGGCGATCGGCCACGGTCACACGACCCAGGGCGGAGTTGCGTCCAACGACCTCCGGCAGGTGGACCTGCCGATCCAGTCCGATGCCACGATGTCGGCCCCAGCACAGTACGGCGGCAGCTTCCACGGCGCCGTGATGATCGGCGCCGGCCCGCTGGCCGGCGGCATGGACACCTGCCAGGGTGACAGCGGTGGACCGCTGTTCATCGCCGGTGGGCAGGTCCGGCCTCGTCGGCGACACGAGCTGGGGCAGCGGCTGCGCCCAGCCCAACAAGCCCGGCATCTACGGTGAGGTCTACCAGGGCGCGCTGCGGACCTTCGTCAACGGCCTCGTCGGGCGTCCCGTGAATGACAACTTCGCCGGGTCGGGCATCAGCCGGCGCTGACGGAACCGTGTTCGGATCCAACACCGACGCGACCGGACAGACCGGTGAGCCGGCCATCGCGGGCAGTCCGGCTGACACCAGTGTCTGGTACTCCTGGACGGCACCCGAGAGCGGTCCGACCAGCTTCAACACGCGCGACGCGGCGTTCGACACCACGCTGCACGTGTTCACGGGAAGCAGCTTCGGCACGCTGGCCTCGGTCGCATCCAACGACGACACCAACGGCACCCTGCAGTCGAAGGTGACGTTCAACGCGACCGCGGGCACGACGTACCGGATCGCAGTCGACGGGTTCTCCGCGGCGCACGGTCCGTTCTCGCTCCAGTTCGCGCAGAACTCACCGGCGAACGACAACTTCGCGTCGCCGACCGTCCTCTCGGGGGCGACGGGGAAGACCTCCACCAACACGGCGCGGTCCACCGGTGAGCCCGGCGAGCCGAACCACGGCTCTATCCCGGACCGGTCTGTCTGGTACTCGTGGACGGCCCCGGAGACGGGCACTGCTGTCGCCCACACCCGCGAGTCGAACTTCGACACGGTGATCGCGGCCTACACCGGCACGACCATCACCGGGCTGACCCAGCTGGCGTCGAACGACCAGTTCAACGGGACGAACCAGTCGAAGATCACGTTCCCGGTGACCGCCGGGACGACCTACCGGATCGCCGTTGACGGCTTCGGTGCTTCCACCGGTGCCCTCGGCATGCAGTGGTCGACCAACCCGCCGGCCAACGACAACTTCTCCAGCCCCCAGGTGTTGCCCGGCAACTCCGGGACCTCACTGGGGAGGACGACGGTGCGTGCCACTGGCGAGCCCGGTGAGCTCGACTTCCACGGTGGCGCCATCGCCGACAACTCGGTGTGGTTCAACTGGACGCCCAGTGTTTCGACGGTGGCAGGCGCCCCCGCGGTCGTGCGGCTCCTCAACGTTGCGGGCGGTCTTGCACCCGGGATCGGTGTCTACACCGGCACCAGCCTGGGGGCGCTGACGTCGGTCGGCAGCGGAGCAACGCAGGCCACGTTCAACGCAGTCGCGGGTACGACGTACCGGATCGCCGTCGACGGGAATGGTGGCTCCACAGGTACGTTCAACCTGGAGTGGGTGGCGCCGACGGTGCCGGGCCCGGACCGACGGTGACGGCTCCGACGCCGTCGCCGGGCGCGGTCACGGTGGCGTTCACCCGCCGAACGGTGACGGTGGCAGCCCGATCACCAACTACACCGCCCAGTGCGTGAGCACTGACGGTGGGGTGACCAGCTCCAGCGGGAGGCGCGGGCAGCCCGCTCGCGGTGAACGGGTTGACGGTCGGGAAGCACTACCACTGCCGGGTCCGGGCGACGAACGCGGTCGGGACGGGACCCTACGGCGCCTTCGGGGCCACGGTCGCTGATGCCCGCCGCCGACTGCGCCTGGCGGCGCCGACGGTGACCAGCTCGACACCCGGCCCGGGCGCGAGTGACGGTGGCCTTCACCCCCGGCATCGGACGGCGGCAGCCCGATCACCAACTTCACCGCCCAGTGCGTGAGCACTGACGGTGGGGTGACCGACTCCAGGCCGGCGGCCCGACCAGCCCGCTGGAAGGTCACCGGGATTGACGCCGGGCAAGAACTACCACTGCCGGGTCCAGGCGACCAACGCCGTCGGGAACGGCCCGTTCAGCGCCTTCGGAGCCACGGTCGCTGGTGCCGGCGACACTGCCGCCGGTGCGCCGACGGTGACCAGCTCGACGCCCAGCGGCGGGCAAGGTGACGGTGGCCTTCACCCGCCGGCTTCAACGGTGGTAGCCCGATCACCAACTACACCGCCCAGTGCGTGAGCACCGACGGTGGGGTGACCAAGTCCGCAAGGTCGGCGCGACCAGCCCGCTCGACGGTGACCGGCTTGACCAGTGGGAAGAACTACCACTGCCGGGTCCGGGCCACCAACGCCGTCGGTACCGGGTCCCTGGAGCGCCTACGGCGCAACGGTGCTGGTGCCGTAGGCAGGACCTTCGGGTGACCTGACCCGGAGCACAGTTCGACAGCGACGAGCCCGTCACATGCCGGAAGGCGTGTGGCGGGCTCGTCCGTGGCGCGAAGTCCGGGCTGGGCGTGATCTCGGCGCCCGTCAGGGGTGTCGCTACCCTGCAGGCTGCATTCCCGTCGGAAGAGGTCCTCGCCCGCTATGACCATCACGCATGCCGACTACCGGCTCAGTCAGCTCGACCAGCTCGAGGCGGAGTCGATCCACATCTTCCGCGAGGTCGCGGCGGAGTTCGAGAAGCCCGTCCTGATGTTCTCGGGCGGCAAGGACTCCATCGTCATGATGCGGCTGGCCGAGAAGGCGTTCTACCCGGCCAAGATCCCGTTCCCGGTGCTCCAGGTCGACACCGGCTACGACTTCCCCGAGGTGCTCTCCTGCCGCGACAACTGGGTGAGCCGGCTCGGCGTACGGCTGATCGTGGCCAGCGTCGAGGAGGCGATCGCCAACGGCGTCGTCGTCGACGACGGCAAGACCAGCCGCAACCGGCTCCAGATCGGCACCCTGCTCAACGCGCTCGAGGAGGGCGGCTTCACCGCGGCCTTCGGTGGCGGACGCCGCGACGAGGAGAAGGCTCGCGCCAAGGAGCGGGTCTACTCCCACCGCGACGAGTTCGGGCAGTGGGACCCCAAGATGCAGCGGCCGGAGCTGTGGAGCCTCTACAACGGTCGGATCCACGAGGGCGAGCACATGCGGATCTTCCCGATCTCGAACTGGACCGAGCTCGACATCTGGGACTACATCGGCCGCGAGGGCATCGAGATCCCCACCATCTACTTCTCCCACCAGCGCCGGGTCTTCGAGCGCGACGGGATGCTGCTCTCCGAGAGCGAGCACAACCCGGTGCGCACGGGCGAGAGCGTCGAGGAGCGGACGGTGCGGTTCCGCACCGTGGGCGACCTGACGCTGACCGGATGCGTGGAGTCCGCACGGCCGGCACCATCGACGAGATCATCGACGAGGTCGCCATCGCCCGGTCACCGAGCGCGGCGCTACCCGCGGCGACGACCGGTTCTCCGAGGCCGCCATGGAGGACCGGAAGAAGGAGGGCTACTTCTGATGGCCACCGTCAAGACCGACCAGATGGACCTGCTCCGCTTCGCCACCGCCGGCTCCGTCGACGACGGCAAGTCGACCCTCATCGGTCGGCTGCTGCTCGACTCCAAGTCGATCTTCGAGGACCAGCTCGAGGCGGTCGAGGCGACCAGCGCCTCGAAGGGCTACGACTACACCGACCTCGCGCTGCTGACCGACGGGCTGCGCTCCGAGCGCGAGCAGG
Source organism: uncultured Actinomycetota bacterium (assembly GCA_963765915.1). Taxonomy (GTDB): domain Bacteria; phylum Actinomycetota; class Actinomycetes; order Propionibacteriales; family Nocardioidaceae; genus Nocardioides. The sequence goes on from CAVXYB010000001.1 coordinate 271,568, forward strand.
GCATCACCATCGACGTGGCCTACCGCTACTTCGCGACGCCGAACCGCAAGTTCATCATCGCCGACACCCCTGGCCACGTGCAGTACACGCGCAACATGGTCACCGGCGCCTCCACCGCCGACCTCGGCCTGGTGCTGGTGGACGCCCGTCAGGGGCTCACCGAGCAGTCCCGCCGGCACGCGGTGATCCTCTCGCTGCTGCGGGTGCCGCACCTGGTGCTCGCCGTGAACAAGATGGACCTCGTCGACTTCTCCGAGGAGGTCTACGAGCGGATCCACAACGAGTTCACCCAGTTCGCGACCAAGCTCAACATCCCCGACCTCGAGGTCATCCCGATCTCGGCGCTGGAGGGCGACAACGTCGTGAACCGCTCGGAGAACATGGGCTGGTACAGCGGTCCGACCCTGATGCACCACCTCGAGCACGTCCACGTGGCCTCCGACCGCGACCTGGTCGACGTCCGGTTCCCGGTGCAGTACGTCGTGCGCCCCAAGTCCGACGAGCACCACGACTACCGCGGCTACGGCGGCATGGTCGCCGGCGGCGATCCTCAAGCCCGGTGACGAGGTCGTGGTGCTGCCCAGCGGCATGACCTCCAGGATCGCCGGCATCGACCTCTTCGACCAGGAGGTCGACCGAGGCGTTCCCGCCCATGTCGGTCACCGTCCGGCTCGAGGACGACGTCGACGTCTCCCGCGGCGACATGATCGCCCGGGTCAACAACGCGCCCCAACCCAGCCAGGACATCGACGCGATGGTCTGCTGGATGACCCCCCAGCCGCTGCGGCCGCGCCAGAAGCTGGCCATCAAGCACACGACGCGGACCGCGCGGGCGCTCGTCAAGGACATCCAGTACCGGCTCGACGTCAACACTCTGCACCGCGACCAGGAGACCAAGGAGCTCGGCCTCAACGAGATCGGCCGGATCCAGCTGCGCACCACCCAGCCGCTGCTGTGCGACCCCTACAGCAAGAACCGCACCACGGGCTCGTTCATCCTGATCGACGAGGCGACCGGTGTCACGGTCGGCGCCGGCATGATCAACAGCGGCAGCTGAGCGCGCGAGCGGGTCACGCATGACCGGCCACGCCGCGACCAACGAGGGGTAGTACAACCATGTCCAGCCGCGAGATGCTGCGGTTCCGATGGGATCATCGGCACCCACTGCACCGGGCCACGGTGAAGCAGGTCAACCGCACTCTGGCCAAGATTCCGCTGTCGTGGAAGTACCAGGTCGGCAGGCGCCTCCGGCGCGGGCAGCCGCCTTACGCCCTCGTGGGGCCGGGTGATGTCGTAGTGCAGGTCGGTGCCCCGTCGGACACCTGCTGTCGGGTCGCTCCCGTGGCATGCACCTTGCCCTGGGGACCCCTGGCGGGCGCGCCATCATCGTGGAGCCCGACCGAGCAGCGCCGAGACGTTCCGCGAGTGTGCGCGCGAGCTCGGCCTCGACCACGTGACCGTCGTCAACAGCGGCGCCTGGAACGAGAGCTCGACCCTCCAGCTGCTCGTCGATCCCGCGCACCCGGCGACGAACTTCGTGGCCGGGACGGTGGACTACGACGACGACCGGATCGCCGACTTCACACCGGTCGAGGTCCCGGTCGACACCCTGGACACCATCGTGGAGCGGGTGCTGGGAAGGTTTGGGCCGATCCGGCTGCTGAGCATCACCACCAACAACTCCGAGCGCGAGATCCTCCAGGGCATCAAGGCGATCATCGACGCGGACCTGCAATACCTCTGCCTCGCCCGGACCGGCGAGGGGTACGACGAGCTGGTGGCCGACCTGGGCTTCGACTTCCTGCACTCCGACGACCGCGGCTACACCTATGTGCGCAGGCGCGCGTGACGCTGGACGCTGACTCTCGCGTCCTGCCGTCCGCCGACGTGGACCCCGGGGCGCACCTCGGGACGGGCTCCACCGTCTGGCACCTCGCGCAGGTGAGGGACGGTGCCCGCCTGGGTGCCAACTGCATCATCGGCCGCGGCGCCTACATCGGGACCGGCGTGACGCTGGGAGACAACTGCAAGATCCAGAACTACGCGCTCGTCTACGAGCCGGCCGAGCTCGGACCCGGGGTGTTCATCGGGCCGGCCGCCGTGCTGACCAACGACACTTACCCTCGCGCGGTCGAACCCCGACCGGAGTCTCAAGGCGGCCACGACTGGGAGCACGTCGGCGTCACGATCGACGAAGGTGCGTCGATCGGGGCCCGGGCGGTGTGCGTGGCGCCGGTGCGCATCGGCGCCTGGGCGCTCGTCGCCGCCGGTGCCGTCGTCATCGAGGACGTACCGGCGCACGCCCTGGTCGTGGGCACGCCCGCCCGCCAGATGGCGTGGGTCGGCCGCGCGGGGCGTCCTCTCAACCCGGACGGCGACGGGCGATGGGTGTGCACCGAGACCAGGTGAGCGCTACATCGAGGAGGCCCGGCCGACTGCGACGCGAGGAGGCTCCATGAAGGACTTCATCCCCCCTGCCCGCCCCCTGATCGGCGACGAGGAGCGCGCGGCCGTCGACCGGGTGCTGCGTCGGCGGCATGCTTGCCCAAGGTCCCGAGGTCGCGGCGTTCGAGCACGAGTTCGCCGAGCACTTCGACCTCGGCCGCGCCTGCGTCGCCGTCAACTCCGGCACGTCCGGGCTCCACCTCGGCCTGCTCGCGCCGGGATCGGGCCAGGCGACGAGGTCATCGTCCCGTCGTTCACCTTCGCCGCGACCGCCAACTCGGTGGCACTGACGGGCGCTACGCCCGTCTTCGCCGACATCGAGCCCGGACACCTTCTGCCTGGACCCGACCACGTCGCGGCAAGCATCACGACCGCACCGGCGGCCATCATGCCCGTGCACCTCTACGGGCATCCGGCCGACATGGACGGCATCGGAGCGGTCGCCCGGCAGCACGGGCTCCAGGTCTTCGAGGACGCGGCGCAGGCCCACGGCGCCTCGCTGAACGGCGCGCCCGTCGGCACGTTCGGCACCTTCGCGATGTTCTCGCTCTACCCCACCAAGAACATGACCTCCGGCGAGGGCGGCATGGTCTCGGTCGCCGACCCCGAGGTCGAGCGACTGATGCGGCTCTACCGCAACCAGGGCATGCAGCGTCCAGTACGAGAACGAGGTCGTCGGCTTCAACGACCGGATGACCGACATCCACGCCGCTATCGGCCGCGTCCAGCTCACCAAGGTCGATGCCTGGACCGAGCAGCGGCAGGACAACGCCGCGCTTCTTCGACGAGAACCTCGAGGGCGTCGTCACCGCCCCGGTGGCCGACCGGGAGCCGGGCACGTCTACCACCAGTACACGATCCGGGTCCCCGATGACCGCGACGGGTTCGCCAAGGCGCTGAAGGAGGAGTACGCCGTCGGCTCCGGGATGTTCTACCCGTCCCCAACCACCGGCTGGCGCCGTTCGCCTCCGACGTCGATCTCCCGGAGACCGAACGCGCTGCCCGGGAGTGCCTCTCCCTGCCGGTGCACCCGTCGCTCGCCGAGCGCGACCTGGAGCGCATCGTGAGGCGGTCAACGCGCTGGCGAAGGCAGGCGCCTGACATGACGACCTGCGTGCAGGTCTCGTGGGCGTCGGCATGATGGGGCGCAACCACGCCCGCGTGCTTCGGTCGCATCGACGGCGTCGACCTGGTCGTGGTCGCCGACCCCGCGGGCGACGAGCACGGCGTCGCCGGCGGGCACGCCGTGGTCGCCAAGGTCGACGAGCTGATCGAGCCAGGCATCGACCTGGCGGTGGTCGCGGTGCCAACCAGCGTTCCACCTCGACGCCGGGCCTCGAGCTCGCCGCGGCGGGCGTGCACACGCTGATCGAGAAGCCGCTGGCCACCGACGCCGACGAGTCGCGTCAGCTCGTCGACGCCTTCGAGGGGGCCGGGCTGGTCAGCGCCGTCGGGCACATCGAGCGATGCAACCCGGCCCTGCGGGCGCTGCGCGACCCGACTGGACGAGGGCGAGCTCGGCGAGATCTACCAGGTCGCCACCCGGCGCCAGGGGCCGTTCCCCAACCGGATCGCCGACGTGGGGGTGGTCAAGGACCTCGCCACCCACGACATCGACCTGACCGCCTGGGTGATCCAGTCGCCGTACGCCCGCGTCTCCGCCCACACCGCGCACAAGAGCGGACGGCAGCACGAGGACCTGATCTCGATCACCGCACAGATGGCCGACGGCACCGTGGTGAGCCACCTGGTCAACTGGCTCTCCCCGCTCAAGGAGCGGGTCACGGTGGTCACCGGCGAGCGAGGCGCGTTCGTGGCCGACACGCTGCACGGTGACCTGACCTTCCACGAGAACGGCGTGGTCAGCACCGAGTGGGACCAGGTCTCCACCTTCCGAGGCGTCTCGGAGGGCAACAGCACCCGCTTCGCGATCGCCAAGCCAGAGCCGCTGCGCGTCCAGCACGAGAACTTCCGCGACGCCGTGCTCGGTCTCCGAGACGACATCGTGACGATGCGTGAGGGGATGTCCACCGTGACGGTGGCGGACGCCTGCATCCAGGCGGCCCGCGAGGGCCGCACGGTCGAGATCGGTGCCGGCGAGGGGAACGGCGCGTGAAGGTCGTGGTCGTCGGCCTCGGCAAGATCGGCCTGCCTCTGGCCGCCCAGTTCGCCAGCAAGGGCCACCGGGTACTCGGGGTGGACATCAACGCCGCGACGGTCGACACCGTCAACGCCGGCAAGGAGCCGTTCCCCGGTGAAGCGCACCTGGCCGAACAGCTGGCGACGCCTGGTTCCGGAGGGCCGGCTGAGGGCGACGACCGACTACGCGGAAGCCATCCCTGACGCCGACGTCGTCGTCGTGGTCGTCCCGCTCTTCGTGGACCGGGACGGAGAGCCCGACTTCGAGTGGATGGACAGCGCGACGGCGGACATCGCCACTCACCTGACCCGCGGGACCCTGGTCGTCTACGAGACCACGCTCCCTGTGGGCACCACGCGCCACCGATGGAAGCCCGCTCTAGAGCAGGGCAGCGGGCTGACTGAGGGCGAGGACTTCCATCTGGTCTTCTCCCCCGAGCGCGTGCTGACCGGTCGGGTCTTCGAGGACCTGCGCAAGTACCCCAAGCTGATCGGCGGGCTGAGCCCCGAGGGGGCGAAGGCCGCGGAGCGCTTCTACGAGGCGGTCCTGGACTTCGACGAGCGGGCCGACCTCGCTCGCGGCAACGGCGTCTGGGATCTCGGATCGGCCGAGGCCGCCGAGATGGCGAAGCTGGCCGAGACCACCTACCGCGACGTCAACATCGCGCTGGCGAACCAGTTCGCGCTGTTCGCCGCAGGACGCCGGCATCGACGTCTACCAGGTGATCGAGGCCTCGAACTCCCAGCCCTACAGCCACATCCACCAGCCCGGCATCGCCGTTGGTGGGCACTGCATCCCGGTCTACCCGCGGCTGTACCTGTCCAACGACCCGGAGGCCACCGTCGTGCGGGCCGCGCGCGAGGCCAACGCTGCAGATGCCACGACGTACCGTGGACCTGCTCCGCCGTGAGTACGGCGACCTGACCGGAGTGCGGGTCGTGGTGCTCGGCGCCGCCTACCGAGGCGGGGTCAAGGAGACCGCGTTCTCCGGCGTCTACGAGACCGTGGAGGCCCTGACCGCCCTTGGTGCGGTCCCCGTCGTGCACGACCCGCTGTACGACGCGGACGAGCTGGCCGCGCTGGGTTTCGAGCCGTACCGGCTGGGCGAAACGATCGATGCGGCCGTGATCCAGGCCGACCACCCCGAATACGCCGGGCTCACGTCCGCGGACCTCCCTGGGGTGCGCCTGGTGGTCAACGGCCGGGCCGGAGTGCCCCTCGCGCAGACCGACTTCCCCCGCGTCGTCACCCTGGGCCGCCCGAGCCGCTGAGACCCCCCGCATTTGCGCGTCCGGTGACTACCCGCCTAGTCATGGGTAGTCATCTGTAGTCATTCCGCCTACCGACGCGCGCGTGTTAGACCTTCCCCGTCTGTGGTTTCACGCCACGCACCGGCCGCCTTCGGGGGAGGGCCGCACTCAAAGGCCGAGGGAACTTTGCAATGCTCACACGGGGAAGCAGTACTGCCATTTTCCGACCGGTTCACGTAGCGCTCGCCGCACTCGCGGCGGCCTGCGCCACGGTCCTGCTGACGTTCGCGGCTCCGAGCGCCGAGGCCGTGCCCACGTGCACGCGGTACTGGACCGGCACCTCGAGCAGCGCTTGGGGAGTGATGGGCAACTGGTCGGCCACCGACGGCGGCGGTGCCGCGACGGTCCCGACCGGGACCGACTTCGTCTGCATCTCGACCGCGACCGCCAACCCACTCGCGATCGTCACCGACTACAGGGAAGTTGCCGGCATCTCCTTCCCTGACAGCGCGACGGTGCATCCCAACGTCCGGGTCTCGGGTGGCGGAACGCTGAGGGTCGGCACGGGAGCGCCGAACTCCTACGACTCGGTCATCCACAACCTGACCCTGCAGTCGTCCAGCGCGTTCGGCGGCACCGCCGACGTCACCGCCGGCACCATCGGCAGCCTCTCCGGGGTGATCCTCGGCGGCGGGACCGGGAGCCTCACGCTCGCGCCCGGAGGCGTGGCGTCCACGGCGACCGGCACCCAGGTCCAGCTCAGCGACGGCTACCGGTTGATCAACAGCGGCGCCTTCACCTCGAACAACGGACAGGTCCAGTTCAACGACGGCACGGTGACCAACCACGGCACCTGGACGTTCAAGAACACCAGCATCGAGGCGCTCTACAACCCCGGCTCCGGGGCGAGCCACAGCTTCACCAACGCCAGCGACGGCACCACCAACATCACCTTGCCGCTGGCCGCCGACGCGATGGTCCTGCAGTACCTGCCGATCATCAACAACGGCACCCTGGCCGTCACCAAGGGCCACCTCGACACCCGTGTGGGCGGCACCGGCACCGGCACCTACACCCTCGCCACCGCCACCAGCCTCGAGCTCAACGGCGGCATCTTCGACATCAGCGGTGCCACCGTCACCAGCGCTGGCACCGGCGTCCTCAACCTCAACGGTGGCGGCAGCCTCACCGGCTCCCCGACGGCGCTGAGCAACCTGACCTTGAACGGCGGCGCCCTTGTCGGCGGCGGCACCATCACGCTGCCCAGCGCGACCACGACCACGATCACGACCGTAGGGGTCCACGTCGACGACAGCACCGACCTGGTCAACAACGGCACGGTCAACCAGAACAACGGCTCGATCCAGTTCAACGACGGCACGGTGACCAACCACGGCACCTGGACGTTCAAGAACACCAGCATCGAGGCGCTCTACAACCCCGGCTCCGGGGCGAGCCACAGCTTCACCAACGCCAGCGACGGCACCACCAACATCACCCTGCCGCTGGCCGCCGACGCGATGGTCCTGCAGTACCTGCCGATCATCAACAACGGCACCCTGGCCGTCACCAAGGGCCACCTCGACACCCGTGTGGGCGGCACCGGCACCGGCACCTACACCCTCGCCACCGCCACCAGCCTCGAGCTCAACGGCGGCATCTTCGACATCAGCGGCGCTACCGTCACCAGCGCTGGCACCGGCGTCCTCAGCCTCAACGGCGGCGGCAGCCTCACCGGCTCCCCGTCCACCGGCAACCTGACCTTCAACGGCGGCGCCCTGGTCGGCGGCGGCACCATCACGCTGCCCAGCGCGACCACGACCACGATCACGACCGGCGGGGTCCACGTCGACGAGAGCACCGACCTGGTCAACAACGGCACCGTGACTCAGAACAACGGCACGGTCCAGTTCAACGACGGCACGGTGACCAACCACGGCACCTGGACGTTCAAGAACCACTTCAACGAGGCGCTCTACAACCCCGGCTCCGGGGCGAGCCACAGCTTCACCAACGCCGCCGACGGCACCACCAACATCACCTTGCCGCTGGCCACCGACACGATGGTCCTGCAGTACCTGCCGATCATCAACAACGGCACCCTGGCCGTCACCAAGGGCCACCTCGACACCCGCGTGGGCGGTATTGGCACCGGCACCTACACCCTCGCCACCGCCACCAGCCTCGAGCTCAACGGCGGCACCTTCGACATCAGCGGCGCCACCGTCACCAGCGCCGGCACCGGCGTCCTCAGTCTCAACGGCGGCGGCAGCCTCACCGGCTCCCCGTCCACCGGCAACCTGACCTTCAACGGCGGCCACCTGGTCGGCGGCGGCACCATCACGCTGCCCAGCGCGACCACGACCACGATCACGACCGGCGGGGTCCACGTCGACGAGAGCACCGACCTGGTCAACAACGGCACCGTGAACCAGAACAACGGCACGGTCCAGTTCAACGACGGCACGGTGACCAACCACGGCACCTGGACGTTCAAGAACACCTCCGTCGAGGCGCTCTACAACCCCGGCTCCGGGGCGAGCCACAGCTTCACCAACGCCGCCGACGGCACCACCAACATCACCCTGCCGGCGCCCGGCGACACGATGATCATGCAGTACCTGCCGATCATCAACAACGGAGCCCTGGCCGTCACCCAGGGCCACCTCGACACCCGCGTGGGCGGTATTGGCACCGGCACCTACACCCTCGCCAGCAGCACCTCAATCGAGCTCAACGGCGGCACCTTCGACATCACCGGCGCCACCGTCAACGGCCCCGGCATCCTCAACTTCAACAGCGCCGGGCTGATCTCCGGCACGGGTACGGCGACCAATGTCGCCTTCAACGGCGGCGGACTGATCGGCGCCGGCACCCTGACCCTGGCTTCCACCGGCACCAGCTCCATTCCGGCTGGTAGCTCGCTGACCATGTCCAACACCTCCAAGCTGCTGAACCAGGGCACGCTCACCCAGTCGGGGCCGATCCTGCTGAACAACGACCCGAACGTCGAGAACGCCGGGACCTGGAACCTGGCCATGTCGGGGTCGGCCGCCAGCAACCAGGACGCGGTGGCCAAGGACCCGTGGGTGAACTCGGCGACGGGCCTGCTGACCGGCTCGCCCGGAGCCTCCAACACCGTTGACCTCGGCCCCATCCTGCTGACCAACAGCGGCGAGGTGCGGACCCTTTCCGGAACGACCAACCTCTCGCTGACCAACCTGTCCGCGGGCGGGCTGCTGAACGGCGGGACGCTGACCACGCAGGGCGGCACGCTCGGGGTCAACGCGAACATCGTCACCAACAGCGCGACCGTGACCGTGGTGAGCGGCGCCATCCTCAACAGCTCCACGCTCGCGAACGCGCTCCCCTCCCTCCGCACCAACAACGGGAGCCTGACCCTGTCGCAGTCCGTGACCGGCACCGGGGCGGTCACCAACACCGGCGCCGTGTGGCTCAAGGGCGGCACGTTCCGGCCCACGACGTACACGCAGTCCGGCGGCTCGACCCGAGTCGACCCGGGCGCGGTGCTCAAGGGTGGAGCCGCCGGCACTGGCGCCATCACGATCAACGGCGGCAACCTCACCGGCGGGGGTTCAGTGCAGGGGCCGGTCTCCAACAGCGGGATCGTCCAGCCCGGCGCCGCCGGCAACCCGCTGTCGGTGACGGGCACGTTCACCCAGCTCGGCGGAGGGATCTTCGGGGCCACGGTCAACGGCACGACGACCGTCGGCACGGACTACTCCCAGCTTGCGGCGTCCGGAGCGGCGACCCTCGGCGGCACTCTCGCCGTGACCACCGGACCGGGGGTCAACCCGCCTCTGGGCACCACGGTGCGCATCCTGAACGCCAGCTCCCGGACCGGGACGTTCGCGACTGTCACGGGCGTCGACACCTTGCCGGCCGGCAAGTACTGGCGGGTGGCCTACGACGCGACCGGCGTCTCGCTCGTGGTCATGCCCGACCCCGTGGCGAGCGTCGGCAACGTCTCGGTGACAGAGGGCAACGCGGGCACGGTGAGCATGTCCTTCCCCGTCACCCTGGACGTGGCGAGCGACCGCACTGTCTCGTACGCCTACAGCACGGTGGCTCAGACTGCATCAGCCGTCAGCGACTTCGTGGCGGCGAGCGGCACCGTCACCTTCACGCCCAGTGTGACGTCGCAGAACGTCTCGGTGACGGTGAACGGCGACGCCACCTTCGAGCCCGACGAGACGCTGCTGCTCCGCCTCTCGAGCCCGGTCAACGGGAGCATCGGGACCAACGACGGGGTCGGGACCATCCTCAACGACGACCCCGAGCCGCCCGCGATCACGGTGACCTCCGTGAGCCCCAGCACGCTGGGGCAGGGCGCAGCGGGCATCGCGATGACGGTGTCGGGCAGCGGGTTCGACCCCACCTCCAACATCACCTTCAGCAAGGCCGGGGTGGTCAAGGTCGCCGGGACCCAGCAGTTCGTCGACGTCAACACGATGACCGTCACGGTGAGCGTCTCAGGGTCGACCCCGGTCGGGCCCACGAACGTCACGGTGACGGGCGCGAACGGCACGGCGACCTGCACCGGCTGCCTGACCATCTCGGCCAAGCCCGTGGTGACATCGGCAGACCCGGGCTTCCTGGGCGCCGGAGCGGCCAAGCGCGAGGTGACCATCACTGGTTCCGGTTTCGCACCGGGAGCCGTGGCCCGGATCAACAACGTGACCGTCGCGTCCACGTCCTACATCAACGCCAACACGCTGGAGATCGTGGCCACCGTCCCCTACGACCGGGTTCCGGGGAACTTCACCATCACAGTCACGAACCCCGACAACGGCCGCGGCACGTGCAGCTGCTTTGCGACCGTGGCGGGACCGACGGTGACCTCGATGAGCCAGACCAGCTTCGCTCGAGGAACCACCGTGAACGTCACCATCAACGGGACGAACTTCGGACCGGGGGTGAAGCTGATCGGTCCCAGTGGCGTGGTCTTCGACAGTGTGGTGAGGGTCAACGCGACCACGGTCACCGCCACGGCGTCGACCGCCAGCAACGCCGCTCTCGGCGTGAACCGGACTCTGACGGTAGTGAACCCGAGGTCGTCCGGCTACGGCTCGATCCTGTACAAGCAGCTGTCCGTCACGACCTGACCCGCACACCGCTGCGCGGCCCGGACCCGGGGTCACCCGGGTCCGGGCCCGAGCGGCGGTGGGTCGACGACGCGAGGGTAGGGTCCGTCACGTGCCTCCTGGGATCATGTTGATCGGCGGGACCGGCCGATCGGGCACCACCATCTTGTGCAGGACCTTCGCGCGTCATCCTGACGTCAGCGACGTCCCGGAGTGGCGGTTCACCACCGATCCCGACGGGGTGGTCGACTACTACACCCAGTCGACCCGGGGGCTGACGAGCCCCTTCCACGTCGACGTACGGCTCAAGCGCCTGGAGACCCTGCTCGACCGCGTGGCCACGCGGGGCCGGGTCGACTCCCTGCTCGGTGCGTCGCGGGTGCGGCGGTGGGGCAACAGGATGAGCGGGAGGAACCTGGCGCCTGCGTACGCCCGGACGTCCGCGGTCGACTACTCACCCCACTTCGAAGAGCTCGCCTCCCGGCTGCTGTCGAGGCTGCGCAGCGCGACCTACGACGGCTACTGGGTCGGGATGCGGCCGCTCGAGCCGGCGACGATCTCCTACTCGAACGCGTCCCACGACGAGGTGCGCCGCGCTTGTCGCGACTTCCTCGAGGGCGTGGCGGCCGATGTCTGTGCGCACCAGGGCGTGGGCCGACACCTCGAGAAGAACACCTGGAACATACTCTGCTGGCACCGGACTCTCGAGGTCCTCCCGGACGCCAAGCTCGTCCACATCGTGCGCGATCCCCGCGACGTGGTCGCCTCCTACTCACAACAACCGTGGGCGCCGCACGACGCCGTCGGGTCCGCGCACCTGGTGCGCGCGCTGATCGACGAGTGGGCGAGCATCGCCGACCAGGTCCCAGGATCGAGCTACCGGGAGATCCGGCTCGAGGACCTCGTGGCCGACCCGGAGGGCGAGCTACGGCGGCTCTGCGAGTTCTGGGAGCTCGAGTGGAGCCCGGAGCTACTGGGCTCTGGTCTGTCCACCGACTCGATCGGTCGGTGGCGGCGAGACCTTTCCCCCCACGAGCGGGACCGTGTCGAAGACATCGTCTCCCCGCTCATGGAGCGCTACAGCTATGCCGGGTGAGGGCCCACTGGTCCTCGACGCCGCCACGTCCGAGGTCCTGGACTCCGCCTCCATTGACGGGACGTCGGTCTCGGCTGCCGGCTACCAGACGAAGAGCTATCCCGACGGCACCCCCGCGGTGGTGCGTCTCCTCGCCGACGAGCCGGCCGTCTTCTGCGACCGGGTCAGCACCAGCCCGGGTGACAGGATCGAGGTCTCCCTCGTGTCTCCCGCAGCCGGCACCCTCCACCTGCGGCGCTGGCAGCGTGCTGACCTGCCTGAGCTCACGTTCACCCTCGGAGAGACCGAGCCGTCGACCGGAACCGTCCCCGACCTCGACCCCGTGTCCGCCCCTCTGGACTGGCCGAGCATCCAGGTGGACCTCCCTCACGGCATCCCCACGGGGCTGTGGCTGGTCGAGCTCGTCACAGCAGCCGGCACCGCGCGCGCCCCCCTGGTGATCCGGTGCGACGCGGAACGTACCCGACCGCGCGTCCTCGCGGTCGCCAGCGCCGCCACCTGGGCGTGCTACAACGAGTGGGGCGGACGCAACCGGTACCGCAACCTGGAACAGGGTCCTGGTCGAGTCGACCAGCCACCGACCTGGCGGCGTACCCTCTCTGCTGCTCTCGCCCGCGCTGTGCCCGAGGTCCCGCGCACCAGGATCAAGCGCGCGTTGGGCCGCGACAGCACCCAGCAGAGCTTCGTCTCCAGACGGCTCAGCCTGCACCGCCCGTGGTCGCGCTCCTTCCTCCTCGGCCATCCCGTCGAGCAGCCGGTGCTCAGCCACGTCGCGCCGCTGGACGCGAAGATCCTGGCCTGGCTCGACGACGAAGGGATCGACTACGAGTGCGTGACGGACCTCGACCTCCACGACGGTCCGGACCTCTGCCGCGACCGGGACGCCATCGTCCTGATGGGGCATTCCGAGTACTGGTCCGCCGAGATGTTCAGGGCCGTCAGGACCGCGCACCTCGAGCACGGCACGTGGCTGCTGAACCTCTCCGGTAACAGCATGTACCGACAGATCGAGGTGACGCGGGGCTGGATCCGCATGTCCGACGTGGTCGCCGCGCTCGCCGGTGCGGACGAGACCGAGCTGCTGGGCGGACGCTTCTCCGCGCCGGGCTACGGACTGGCCACGCCGTACGCCGTCGTCGATCCCCAGCACTGGATCTTCGCGGGGACGGGGGTCTCCCAGGGCGACCGGTTCGGGCAGCAGTCCCTCATCGCCAACACCGACCCGGCCTTCACTGCGTCCTACGATCCCGCTCGGCCCACCACGCCCGACGCGAGATTGGCCGGTGCTGGAGCCGCGGGTTTCGAGGTCGACCGTATCGACTGGCGACGCCGACGGGAGTTCCGGATCGTAGCCCGCGGGACCTCGCGACACGGCGCGCACATGCTCGTGCGCATGCCCGAGGGCCCACGGGGTGGCGTGTTCTCGGTGGGGTCCATCACCTTCGGGGGAGCCCTGGCGGTCGACCCGGTGTGCGCCTCCGTCACCCGTGCGGTGCTGGCCAGGGCCTCCGCAGCGGTGAGCAGGGCATGGTGAGAGCCGGAGGCAGGGTGGCCCGTGCCGTGCTCGGCATCAGCGCCGGCACCGCCATCGCCCAGATCATCGTGGTGCTGAGCGCCCCGGTCATCTCGCGCATCTACGCACCCTCGACGTTCGGCACCTACGCCGTGATCGTCTCGGTCGCGGCAATCATCACGGGCTTTGCGGCCCTGCGGTGGGACTTCGCGATCCCCCTGCCCAAGGAAGAGTCGGACGCCCAGGCAAACACCTCCCTCGGGCTGCTCTCGACGCTGGTCGTCACCGTCGCGAGCACAGTCGGGATCCTCATCTGGAGTGCGGTGACCGGGCACAGCCCCCTGCTGCCGTGGCTGCTCCTGGCTCCGCTCATCGGCGGCAGCCAGGCCGCGATGAAGGTCCTCAACCAGCTCGCCGTGCGCCATCGGCGATATCGGGCGATCGCCACCAGGGCCGTGGTTCGATCAGCCGCCATCGTACTCGAGTCAGATCGCCCTCGGCCTCGCGGCGCTGAAGGCCGGCGGTCTGGTGATCGGCCTGGCGATCGGCAGCGTCCTGGGCGCGCTCAGCCTCGTGCGGGGGTCCCGCCTGTGGTCACCCGAGGCCAGGCTCGGCCGCGACCCGCGGGGTCCTCCGCGAGAACGCGAGGAGATACCGCAAGTTCCCCCTGGTCCTGGCTCCGTCGGGAGCGCTCAACTCCATCGGCAGCCAGCTGCCCACGCTGCTGATCGCTGCGTTCTACGGTCGCGAGGTGGTCGGCTGGTTCGGTCTCGCGCAGACCACCCTCGCGCTGCCGGTCGCGCTGGTGGGCCAGGCCGTCGCCCAGGTCTACCTGGGCGAGATGGCTCGGTCCATGCGCTCGGGTGGCACCAACCAGCGAGCCATCTTCCGTCGCGCCTCACGCAACCTGGCTGTCATCGCCGTCGTCGTGCTCGTCCTCCTGGTGACGCTGGCGCCGACCCTCTTCCCGATCGTCTTCGGCGACCGATGGGAGAACAGCGGGCACTATGCGGCCGCCATGGCTCCTGGACTCGCTGCCCAGGTGCTCGCGGTTCCCACCTCGCACACACTGATCGTCTTCGAGCGGCAACGGATGCAGCTGGCCTGGGACACCTCCCGTGTGGTTCTCATGGCGGCTGCGATCGGTGGTGCGGCCGTTCTGGGGGTCTCGGCCATGGGCGCGGTGCTCGCGTTCGGCGTCACCTCCGCGGTCTGCTACCTCGCCCTGTGGCAGCTCGCCCGGATCGCGATCAGGGACAGCGAGCGCGGCGCATACCCGATCCGCGAACCGGCCCCGATCCATCCCGACGAGTGAGCTCGCGAAGGCGGCTGTTGCCGTCCACCGCTGTTATGGTGTGGCCGCCCATTGACCGAGTGACCCGGAGTCCCGCATGCCCTCCGCGACGACCATGAACCTGCTGCGTACGGCGCGATCCGGAGTGAATCCGATCCTTCGAGCATCGCTGGGTCGAGTGCCCCGGAAGTCCTGGCCCGGACGGGCCATGAACTACCTCGGCTGCGGTGCCCCGATCATGGTCGGCAAGGGCGAGACCGTCTTCCTGTGCGGCATCTTCCAGGAGTCGACGGTCCTCGACTTCGCCGCGACGGTCGGCCCGACCGGTCGGGTGGTTGTGGTCGAGGCCAACCCCCAGAACACCGACCGGCTGCGGCGCAACATCACGGCAACAAACGTGACCATCGAAAACCGGGCCGTCTGGAACACCGACGAGGACCTCGAGTTCATGTTCGCCCCCGAGGAGGACGCGCAGCACTACAACCGGGTGAGCACGGACGCCCTGCAGCCCTTCCCCACCCACATGGTGAAGACGCCGGGCAAGGTCGCCGTGCGTGGCGAGCGCATCGGGACCACCATGGACCGGCTGGGCATCGAGCGCCTCGACCACCTCAACCTCACCGTGAACGGAGCCGAGCTGGCGGCCTTCGATGGGGCCAGCGGCGCTTCGCTGAGCGATCGCGTGGACCGGGTCTACGCGCACACGGAGCTGCCCGACCCGGGACAGCCGTTCGCAGCGCGGCTCCAGGAGCTCGGCTACCGCACGCGGATGTCCGAGAAGCTGACGACCCGCAACCCGGCGATCGACCTCCGGCGCCTGTACGCCTGGCGACCCTGAGACCGAGATGAGGGACCTAGGGCTAGCCGTCCCGGGCGGCAGGCAGTCATGGCCTGGTTGATCATCCCGGTCGTCGCTGCCTTCCTGGCCTACCGGCAGACCGTCATCAAGCGCAGCGGCGCGCTGACCGCCAACAGCATCTTCGTGTACCTGCAGCTGCTGATGGCGGTGGGCTCGCTGACCCTGCTGGAGACAGGCGTTCCGGCGGACGTCTTCTACTCGAAAATCGTCGTCTACACCTTCTTCGCCTACCTGGCAGCGAGCGCCCTGTGGACCTTCGTCCTGCCTGCGCCGCCGCCGCGCGAGGAGCGCGAGGACCCCATCGTCCGCACCCCGTCCTCGATCTTCTGGCTGATGGTGTGCTTCTCGGCCTCGCTGGTCGTGGGCTACTTCATGACGGTCGGCCAGAGTGCGTTCGTCCAGGGTCTCCAGGTCCAGTTCGGTGGTAGCGAGGCCGACATCACCCAGCTTCGGCTGGACGCATACGCCGGCAGCAGGTACTTCGCGCCGGGCTACGTGAACCAGTTCAAGAACGCGCTGCTGCCCTCTCTCGTCCTCATCGCGCTCACCTACTGGACTCAGACCGGGATCCTTTACAAGCGCAAGCTCCCGGCCGTGTGTCTGTCCATGCTCGCCGTTTTCGGGCTGCTCGGCACCGGCCAGCGCGGCGCCTTCATCATCTTCGCCTTCACGACGGTTGTGTACCTGTACCTGATCAACCACGGCCGCCTCCCACGGGTCGTCTTCGCAATCGTCCTGAGCGTGCTGGGGCTGGCGGTGCTCTCCACAATCGCCCTCGGACGCACCACCGGCGACCTCCCCCCCAACGCGCCCGTCTCGCAGCAGGCCTCGGTCGCCTTCGTCGAGCTGTCCGACCGGGTGCTGCTCGCAAACCAGGGGTCCGCGGTCTTCGGTTTTCGCTACATCGACAACTACACCCAGGTCCAGGACGGCCGAGAGTGGGTCAAGTCGATGACCGGCGTCCTGCCGGGCCGCGGCGGCAGCGACCTGGTCAACCGGATCTTCGCCTACCGCTACGGCGACGATCGGGGCTCGTCCCCACCGTCGATCTGGGGGTCGATCTATCACAACTTCGGGGTCATCGGCATCGCCATCGGTCCCCTGGTGCTCGGCTTCCTCGTGGCCGGGCTCACCAGGCTGGGCACCCGGCTGCGCCGCTACGACAGCATGGAGCTGATGGGCATCGCAGGCGTGTTCACGGTGACCGGCTTCTGGGTCGCCGGCAGCCCGCTGTTCTTGTTCAACAACGGGATCATCGTCTACACGTTGCTGTGGTTGTTCGGACGGCACGCGCGACTCAAGCAGGACCACGAGTCAGGAGCCTCGGTGGCGGTGGCCACCCCCCGGAGTGGTCAGCGGCCGCGTCTCCCCGTGAAGAGCCGGTAGAAGCGCTGGCGCACCCGGAACAAGAGCGGGTGCGCCATCGCCGCGAAGGCGACCCGATCCACCAAGGGCAGGTCGCGGACCCCGATGAGCGCCGGCACCTGTCCCTGTCGCCGCAGGAGCTCGGCCCGGTACAGCGCCACGAGCTTGGTGCGCGTCTGCTCCGAGAGCGGGAGCCGCTCGCAGTCGAGCAGCAGCCGCCACGCCTCGTGCCGCCGAGCCATGGCTTCCGACATCACCGCGAACGACTGCATCCGCGGGTTGGAGTTGGCCTCGTGGATCCGGTAGTTCAGCACCGGGTGACCTACCTCGACCACCTCGTCCGCGATCCCCTCGGCCGCTCGTGACAG
Organism: uncultured Actinomycetota bacterium; assembly: GCA_963765915.1. GTDB lineage: Bacteria > Actinomycetota > Actinomycetes > Propionibacteriales > Nocardioidaceae > Nocardioides. Next base: position 289,003 of record CAVXYB010000001.1, read on the forward strand.
CCACGGGTCCTCCGAGACCAGGCCGGGGTCAACCGGAAAGGCGAGATCGGCCAGGCCCCGGCTCATCGTGATCGTGCCGCCGGAGTGGCTCGTCGCCTCGCCCCGTGGCAGAAGCATCCCGTCGTGTCGAGGGTCATCCGACATCGTGACCAGCTTGCAGAAGCACACCATTCGCGCCGTGCGATTGTCGCGGCCCGCGAACGGCCTGGCGCGGATCTCCAAGGAGTCAGGCGGGAGAGTGTCGTCACCGGCCAGTAACACGATCACCTCACCGCTGGAGGCCGCGTAGGCCTGGTTGAAGGCCGCCACCTTCCCGATCTTGCTCCCGTCGCCGATCAGCCGGATCCGCCCGTCCTGGGCCGCACGGCTCATGACCTGGTCGACGGTCGTGTCCGTGGACCCGTCGGACACGAACAGGAGCTCCCAGTCCGAGACCGTTTGGTCCAGGACGCTGTCGATCATCTCCTCGATGTAGAGGGCCTCGTTGTGGACTGCGGAGAGGATCGAGACCTTCACCGACGGATCCCGGCCCAGTCGTGGTGCCGCGACGCAGTGGAGATGATGAACCGGACCACGCGGGCACTGGTGTTGGCGACCTCGTAGCCGGCCGGCAGCTCCACCGCTCCCAGCCCGCCCGAGATGACCTCCTGTACGGCCAGCACGACGTCCTCAGCGTTCAAGCCGGTCATGAGGATGGCGCCGGCGTCGAGCGCCTCCGGGCGCTCGATCGAGTCGCGCAGCGTGACCGCCGGGAAGCCCAGGATCGACGACTCCTCGGAGACGGTCCCGCTGTCGCGAGAGCACGCAGGCGGCCTCGAGCTGGAGCTTGTTGTAGTCGTGGAAGCCGAACGGGCTCCAGGAACCGGATCGGACCGTCGTCGCCGGGTCGACGTCCAGCGCCGCCAGGCGCTTGCGGGTGCGCGGGTGGGTCGAGACGACGACCGGCAGCTGCCACCGCGTCGTGCACGGCGTCGAGGCACGCCAGCAGCGCCCGCAGCCGAGCCGGGGAGTCGACGTTCTCCTCGCGGTGCGCGCTGACCAGGAAGTAGCTCGCCGGGCGTCGAGAGCCAGGCGGCTCAGGACGTCAGAGGCGTCGATCTGGTCGCGGTAGTGCTCGAGCACCTCGCGCATCGGCGACCCGGTCACGATCACCCGCCGCGGGTGCAGACCTTCGGCCAGCAGGTTGCGGCGAGCGTGCTCGGTGTAGGCGAGGTTGAAGTCGGCGACGTGGTCGACCAGCCGGCGGTTGGTCTCCTCGGGGACGTTCTCGTCGAAGCACCGGTTGCCGGCCTCCATGTGGTAGACGGGGATCCGCATCCGCTTGGCCATCACCGCGGCGATGCAGGAGTTGGTGTCGCCGAGCACCAGGACGGCGTCGGGACGCTCGGCTCGCAGCACCTCCTCGGCCCCGATCAGGGTGCCGCCGAGCACCGGCCCGAGCGACGATGGTGTCGACGTCGAGGATAGTGGTCGGGGGCGCGCAGCCCCAGGTCGTCGAAGAAGACCTGGTTGAGCGCGTGGTCGTAGTTCTGGCCGGTGTGCACCAGGACGTGGTCCACCGTGCGGTCCAGCCGGTCGATGACCCGCGGCAGCCGGATGATCTCCGGGCGGGTCCCGACGACGGTCATGACCTTCATGCTGGCAGCTCCACCTCGCTCCGGGTACTGGTCCGGGCTGCTCCGGGTCCAGCAGCTGGTCGGCCCAGAACATCGTGACCAGGTCGTCCTCGCCCACGTTGGTGATGTTGTGCACCCACATCGTGGGCATGTCCACGAAGCCGGGCTCGGTCGCCGCTGAGCCGGAACCGGACGACCTCGTCGTGAGCAGTCGGCGCAGCGCGATCTCGGCCTCGCCCCTGACCACGAAGAACCGCTCGACCTTGTGCAGGTGGTAGTGGTCGCCCCGGGTGGCCCCGGGACTGTCGTGGAGACAAAGGCCTGGCCGGTGCCGCCGTGGGCCCGGACCGTCTCGAACAGGTCGCCACGAGCGTCGCGCGTGCACCTCGGCGATGGAACGGGAACTGGTGCGGGAAGACGTAGGAGCGGTAGGTGTTGAAGAGGTCGACCGCGAACGGATCGTCGAGAGGTCGGGCAGCTCGCCGCGGGCGTACAGCCGTGGTAGCCCGGCACGCAGGTCCAGTACGTCGGAGACCACGCGCTCGGTGCCCTCGGGCGCAGCTGCGTGGTCCACGGCTCGACCGGCCGCGTCGATCAGCGCCGCGCGCCGCGTCCTGGGCGTGCAGGAGCGGGACGGCTCCGGTCGCCGCTGACGGTCGGGGTCCGGCCGTGCGCGACCTCGTGGCAGAACGTCGCCACGAACGAGTTGTACGCCGGCCGTCCGTGCTCGCCGAACAGGTTGGGCAGGCAGGACGTCGGCGAGCGTGCCCCCGACGTCGGCCACTGCGGCACCGAGGATCTCGGCGGCCGCGCGCTTGCCGCGGCCGTAGGGGTTGTCCAGCCGTGACTGCGTCGAGTTGGCGAAGACCACGTGCACCGGCCGAGCGTTGCCGCGGACGGCGGCGGCAAGCGTGTCGGCGAGCGCGACGTTGCCGCGCTCGACCGCGTCGTCGGTGTCGGCTCGGTTGACCCCGGCCAGGTGGTAGACCGTGTCGGCACCGGCGAGCGAGGCACGCCGGCGCCGTCGGGGTCGGCGAACTCGCGGCGGCCGAGCCGCGCGGGGATCGGCTCAGCCTCAGGGCCCGGAGCCGGCAGGCCAGGTGCCAGCCGAGGAACCCGAAGCCGCCGGTGATGGCGACCCTGTCACCATGTGCGCGTCCAGGCCTTAGGCGCGCACCCGACGGCGTCGACGACCCGCTCGACGTCGTGCGTCGGTCATCGCGCTCCAGATCGGCAGCGAGACGCCCGCTCGAACTGCGCGCGCGGCCACAGGGAAGTCGTCGGGCTGGTAGCCGAAGGTCGTAGCGGTAGTAGCTGTGCAGGTGGAGCGGGATGAAGTGCACGCTGGTCCCGATGCCGCGCTCGGTCAGCCCGGCGATCGAAGTCGTCGCGCCGCCGTCCGCGTCGGTCCGCACCACGTAAAAGGTGCCAGGCGGAGGCTCGACCCCGTCGGGCACGGTCGGCAGCTGCAGCGGCAGGTCGGCCGAGCGCTGTCGATATAGGTGCCGGCGATCTCGGCTCACGCTCCACGCATCGCATCGGCGCGCTCGAGCTGCACCAGCCCCATGGCCGCGGCGACGTCGGTGAGGTTGTACTTGTAGCCGGGGGCGACGATGTCGTAGCGCCAGGAGCCTCCGGCGGCGTATCTGTTCCACGCCTGCCTGCTCAGCCCGTGCAGGCTCATGGTGCGCATCCGTTCGGCCATCTCCTCGACTCGGCGTCACCACCATGCCGCCCTCGCCCGTCGTGATGGTCTTGGTCGCGTAGAACGAGAAGCAGACCGCGCCCCGGACGTCCTCGGGCATGTACCCGGTGATCCGCGACGTCGCGCCAAGCGGGGAACGCATGCGCGGCGTCCTCGACGACGGCCAGGTCGTACTCGCGGGCGAGGTCCCAGACCGCCTCCATGTCGCAAGGCACCCCCGCGAAGTGCACCGGGATGACCGCCCGCGGCCGGCCGCGCTCTCCGTCGAGGTCGGACTTCACCGCCGAGCGGAGCTGCTCGAGGTCGATGTTGAGAGTGTCCGGGTCCACGTCGACCAGTACCGGGGTCGCGCCGAGGTAGCGGACCACCTCCCCGCTGGCCGCGAAGGTGTAGGTCGGCACGTAGACCAGGTCGCCGGGACCGACACCCAGGGCCTCGAGCGCCAGGTGCAGCGCCGCGGTGCACGAGTTGAGCGCGACGGCGTAAGGAGCGCTCCACGTGCTCGGCGAACCTCCGCTCGAACTCCGCGGCCTGCTTGCCGGTTGTCAGCCAGCGCGAGCGCAGCACCTCGTCACGGCGGCCATCTCGGCCTCGGTGACGTCCGGCAGGGCGAAGGGCAGGTTCTGGATGTCCCGGTCGTCGTTCATCGGGTCTCATCCTTCTCTACGCCGGTCCCGGGCCGGGGCCGGGGATAGCCCAGCTCTTCCATCACCTCGCCGATCTCTGCGTCGAGCGTGGCCAGCTGGGCGTCGTCCAGCGAGCGGGATCCGTGGCCCGCTCGGCCGGGCTGACACGCGGCCCGCGGCCTGCGCGAGCTCGGCGTCCGTGGCACTCAGCGAGCAGAAGTCGGCCACCCGCGCTAGGACCTCGCGCGGTCGGTCGACGAGGTCCTCGTAGCGGACCTGGATCACCGGCGCGTCGACGGTCTCCAGGTCACGCGGTCGCTCGCACGACCGACTCGCGCCACTGCCGCGCGCAGACCGTGAGCAGGTCTCTCGCTGCGGAGGTCGGCGTCGATGCCCGGGTAGCGCGGCCCCCAGCTGGACACCCGCCCGTCGCCGGAGACGCGGCGGCGGAGCAGGGACGCGGCGTACGCGCGACCGTAGGTCGGCAGCATGCGCGAGCGGGAAGTGTCGCACCTTGCGCGCGAGGTACCGGTAGTCCGCGGGCTCCCGCCACTGCCGCATCGTGGACTCCGCGACGTCGATGCCGTTGCGCACCAGATGGACGAATGTGGCGTCGGGTAGGACGCTCGCCACGTAGGGCACGCGCAGGGTGTTGCCCACGGTCTTCTCGATCACGCTCGGCGGGCTTCCGGCGCTGTAGCGGTCGACGTAGTCGGCGATGAACGCCCGGTCGCGCCGGCCGCAGCGAACGTGGGTCCAGCACGTCATGCGGGCTCATCATGACCGATCCGCCAGACGAAGCCGATGTCGAAGGGGACTGCGCCGGACCCCGTCGCGGCGGCCAGAGTGTCGCGGAGGATCTTGGTGCCGGAACGGGCCGCGCCGATCAGCACGATCCGCCGCGGAGGCACGTGCCGTCCGGTCACGTCGACACCTCCTGCAGGATTCGTCGGCTCGCGCCGCCTCCTCGGCCATCGACTCGTCGGAAGAGCCGCTGGAGGCCAGCCACGCCCGCGAGCGTACGCACGATCAGCATGACGTCGTACCGCGGACTCCGGTTGCGGACGTAGACGACGTCGATGGCGAGCTTTCGCGGGCAGCAGCTGCTCGAGGTAGACCCGCTCGGCCGCCACCGGGTCCGTGCGGCAGCGCCGGACTCGTCCGCGTAGTAGCCGAGGGTGCCCGGGCTGGTCAGCCCCGGGAGCACGGTCAGCGTCTCGTGCATCCACGGGTGCGTACTCTCGCTCGACGATGGTCGGGTCCTCGGGGCGGGGCCCGACGATCGCCATGTCCCCGGTCACCACGTTGACCAGCTGCGGGAGCTCGTCGATCTTGAGCCGGCGAAGCAGGCGTCCCCACGGGAACACCCGGGTGTCGCGCGCCTCCCGTGATCCGGGCGGCCTCTTCCGGGGCGTGCCACTCGCATCGTGCGGAACTTGTACATCGTGAACGGGACGCCGCCCAGGCCGCTGCGGGCCGCGCGGTACAGGACCGGACCCGGGTCACTGAGCTTGATCCCCAGCGCGGCCACGAGGGACACGGGCGCGGTGCCGATCAGACCGATCAGCGCCAGCAACCGGTCCACCAGCCGGGTCCGGCCGGCATCAGACCCCCAGCTTCTCGAACAGCGCGGACCACTGCTCCAGCCGGACGTCCTTGGCGAAGGACCGCGCGTGGAGCGCCCGCGCCCGGTCACGCGCTCCCTCCAGCACGGTCGGGTCGGCGGTCACGGCGCGTATGGATGCTGACGAGACCCGCGACGTCCCCGGGCTCGACCTGGAGGCCGATGCGCTCGTCGCGCACGGTTGCGGCCAGGTCGCTGTCGCCCTCGACCAGGGCCAGGATCGGCGTCCCCTGACGCAGGTAGGACAGCGTCTTGCTCGGGTACGCCGCGCGGATCACCCCCGGAGCCAGCGAGACCACGCCAAGGTCGGCCCGCGTGGCCAGGAACGACGCCACCCGGTCTGGATGCTGATAGCCGTGTAGGTGGACCTCCGTCAGTCCGTGCTCCGCGACCAGCGCCGCAAGCCGGTCGCTGAGCGCGCCCTCCCCGAAGAAGTGGAAGGCGACCGGGTCGCCACGGAGCTCCACCATGGCCTCGAACAGCGCCTCCAGACCCTGGAACCGGCCGATGTTCCCCGCAAAGACGACCTCGAGCCGCCGTTCGCCGGCCGGCTCGTCGGCTGGGTCGTCGGCTGGGTCGACCGGCGGCAGCTGCCACGGGTCGAAGTTGTTGATCTCGACGATCGCGTCGGACGCCACCCCGCGGCGCGCGATGGTCTCACCCATGTCGCGAGAGAGGACGACGACGCGGCTGGCGCTCCGGTCGGTGCGCGCGTCGAGCCTGCGCACGAGCCGGGCCAGCCGGCCATCCTTCTTCCCCAGCCCCACGGTGACCTCGGGGTAGATGTCCTGGCGGTGGTAGACGAAGTCGGCGGCCTTGCGCCGCGCCAGCCAGCTCGCGGTGGCCGCGAGCACGACTGGCGGCGTGGAGGCCGCCATCACCACATCGACGCGGCCCAGCCTCGGCATGGCCAGGGCCAGCCGCAGGCAGAACCAGGCCAGGTTGACCAGCTTGAGGGCACTGCTCCTGCGGTCATCCAGCACCGGCCATCGGCGCACGGTGACGCCGGTGCGCAGCCGCTCGCGGGCCGGCGCCCGCTCCACGACCGCCCGGTTGTACGACGGCTGGCAGGTCAGCACGGTGACCCGGTGGCCGTCCCCCCCGAGCCGCTCGGCCACATCCCGCAGGATGCTGGCATACGGCGGGGTGTCGGGTTAGAAGTAGCGGTGGATCAGGACGATGTGCCGACTCATCGTTGCTGGAGCAGCCTCTGCATCGCGGGCAGCCCTCGCAACAGCTCGACGACGGCGGCCTCGTCGAGCCGCTCGGTGTTGTGCGAGTGGTAGTCGTCGACCTCGGCCACCTCGACCTCGCCCTCGTCGAAGTACTCGCCGTAGTTGAGGTCGCGCGCGTCGACCGCGACCCGGAAGTAGTCGCCCTGGTCCTCGGCGCGGGCGAGCTCCTCGCGCGTGCCCAGGGTCTCGTAGAGCTTCTCGCCATGGCGGGTCCCGATCACGCGCAGCCGCGGCTCGACCTCCAGGATCGTGCACACGGCCCGGGCCAGACACCTCGACGGTGCAGGCCGGGGCCTTGCGGATGAACAGGTCGCCGGGGCGCGCCTGGAGAAACGCGTGCTCGACCAGCATCACCGCCTCGTCGAGGGACATCAGGAATCGGGTCATGTCCGGGTTGGTCACCGTGAGTGGATCCCCCCGCCGCGCCTGCTCCACAAAGAGGGGGATCACCGAGCCCCGGGAAAGCATGACGTTCCCGTAGCGGACCGTGGACACCGTGGTGGCGGCAGTCGGGTTGTTGCGCGCGAAGGCCTGCGCAACCTTCTCCATCATCGCCTTCGAGATGCCCATCGCGTTGACCGGGTACGCGGCCTTGTCGGTGCCGAGGCAAACCACGCTGCGCACACTGTTGGCGTTGCTGGCCTCGATGACGTTCGCCGAGCCCAGCACATTGGTGCGAACCGCCTCCAGCGGGAAGAACTCACAGGACGGCACCTGCTTGAGCGCGGCCGCGTGGAAGACGAAGTCCACGCCCCGAGTCGCTCGGTCAACACTGTCGTAGTCGCGGACGTCGCCGATGTAGAAGCGGGCCCGGGAATCCAGGAGGCCGCGGCGCATGTCGTCCTGCTTGAGCTCGTCACGGCTCAGAATGCGCACCTGACCGACATCGCCAGACAGCAGCCGACGGACCACCGTCGAACCGAACGAACCAGTCCCGCCCGTCACCAGGACTGTGGCACCTGCCGGCACGGCAAGCTCTTCGTCGCTGTCCCGTGTGGCAGTCACAGCGCTGCCCCCTCCTGCTCGGTCACGGGCACCCACCACCCAGCATGCTGCTTGCTCAACATGCTGTCCGGAACGTCGAGCTCTTGTCCCCCGGCACGACGCTGGGTGTCATTTCGAACGTGCCATCACCGGTCTGTCCTGGCCCGGAATCCATCGACCACGAGATCAAGACGTCGTCGGGGCCGGAAAGAAGTGCCACCACCGTCATGACCGGGCGACCATCCAGCTCCACCGGCTCGACGTCGACCGCGACACCGTCCACCTTCACGTCGGAGATGTCGCCCGATGTCGGGCCGTAGATGCGCACCACGACCAGCTGGGATCCTCTCTCGGTGCCGAACTCGCCCCGACCGGTGACTGAGTCGGGCAGCTTCTTGGCAGCTGCGGCCGAGATGGTCTGGTTGAGGCTCATCGAACCCAGCATGGACTGTTTGCCGTCGGAACAGCTGCGGGCATCCACGGAGGCTCGATAACGCAGGTAGTAGGACATCTTCGAGCCGGTTCCGTCGTTGAGACCGACGAACACGTGCGGCGCGTCACCGTCATCCTGAGGCAGGTCCCCGATGACCTGGGAGTTGGCCAGCACCTCGGCCTGCGATGGTTCGAAGGCCGAGATGAGGAACCGGCCCTCATCGGCCGCGCGGGAGAGGCCGCGGACGAAGTCAAGTGGTGAGGCAAGGTCGTCGCGCGCGGCGTTGAAGATGGTGCGGGCTGCCTCGGCAAAGAACGCGTCCTGGTCAGGCTGGGACAGCTCCAGGTAAGGCTTGTTCAGCAGCTCGGAGACTGCGTTGCGCGAAGTGAGCTCGACGTCGCCGACGGTGACCGGGCCGGTCCCTTCGAGAAGGTAGGACAGCGCGACGGGATCCAGCGCCATCACGCCATCGAGTTCGTCGCCGTACTTCTCCTGCCATCGCGCGGACATGAGCTCTGCGGCACGAGGGAAGGCGGCGCTGAAGTTGGCATCCTGGAAATAGACGCCCAGCAGATCGGAATAGACGGCCAGCTCCCCAGCGCTGAGCGGCAGGATCGGGGTGTCCCGCCGGGGGAACTCGTTGGCACTTCCCTGCCGGGTGATCTCGAGTCGACCGTTGTCGGCGCGTACCTCGGCCCACGATCCGGGGAGCCCGCCGGTCGTGCGGATCTCGGCGTTGTTCTGGAACACGAGGAGATAGGTGCGCGGCCCGTCATCGCCGAGGAAACCCGGCAGGGCCTCGGATGCCGTCTGTGCCGACGCGAGAGCGCGGGACAGATCGCCGACCCGGTCGACATAGGTGTCGAAGCGCCCCTTGAGCGGGCTGGCGAAGCCGGTGCTGTCGAGGTCGGCGACACCGGCGTGCCCCCGGCGGAAGGCGGCCCTGGCCTGCGCGACCGGCGCCTGCAGATCGGTGACCTTGGCGAGGTCGACACGCCCCCCTTGCGTGATGCCGTCCAGCTCGTCGACGGTGCCGATCAGCGGATCGACGCCGCCGGCGGCCACCGTGTTGAGCGACGCGCTCAGCGCACGTACGCCTTTCGCGTCGTCGCCGAACACGGGCACGTGGGTGAGTGCACTCCACAGCGGACCGCCGGTGTGGTCGTGAGCGGCCTTGGTCGCGAGGAGGAACTCCGAGAGCGCCTGGTTGCGCGCAGCGCGGTCGTCGTCACGAGTCGCGTCGATCAGCCGCTCGCCGCTGGACTCGGCGCGCGAAAGGTCGCGCTCGACCCGCCAGACCTGCCACGCGGTGTAGAGCAGAACCGCCAGGAGAAGTAGGACCAGGACCGATACGACGCGGCGTGCCGTGAGCACTTCGAGCCCCCTAGATCGCGTCGGATGAAACAGTCAAAGCCCCCGCCACGTAGGTGGCGGGGGCCAGGACTGTCAGGACAGTCGCGCTCCTGGGATCAGCGCCGCTTCCTCTTCTTGATGATGAAGGAGGTCGTGGCCGACGAACTGTTGAACACCGAGCTCGGGTTCGCGGTGAAGTAGGCGGTCACGTTGTAGGTGCCCTTGCGGAGCGACTGGGTCACGAAGGTGACCCGCCCGCCAGCGTAGGGCTGGGACGACTGGTAGACGCCCTTGCCGTTCTTGGTGATCGCGACCGTGACGATCCCATTGGGAACGACATTGCCGGGAGCGGTGACGGTGACCTTGACTGGAATGGCCTTACGGGCCTGCCTCTGGGCAGGCGTCTTGACCGAGGTCACCGTGTTGATGCACGCCGTGTAGGGGCACGCTGCGTTGGCTGGCCCGCTGGAAACGGCGACCAGGCCGAGGCTTACGAGGGCGGTCATAATGATCGCAGAGAGAATCTTCTTCATTGCGTTGGGTCTCCCAGATTCGGTGGTCGCAAGTACAGAACCGTAGCCAACCACAGAACGTCGACACATGCCATTCCTGTTGTGACTAGATCTGAGATAGCCCTTTTGAGTGGTCTCTCATCTTTCCCCGCCGTGGTTCACGCGGCGAGGCCCAGGAGGGCTCGAGCCTCGGCGGTGGTCATCGGCGTTCGCTGCGCGACGCGTCCGGCCTCGACCGCGCGTTCGACGAGCTGCGCGTTGGACTCGACCGGCACGCCCTTGCTGATCGTCAGCACGTCCTCCATGCCGACGCGCAGGTGGCCGCCCTGGGCCAGCGAGGCGAGCATGACCGGCAGCGTGGTGCGGCCGATGCCGGTCGCCGACCAGCTGGTGACCTGGTCCGGTAGCGCGGCGACACCGGCGACGAGGGCCGCGGCGGTGCCGGGCATCCCACCCGGGACGCCCATCACGAAGTCGACGTGCACCTGCCCGCCGTACGGCAGCCCGTAGCGGTCCAGCAGCCGCTGCAGTGCCGCCACGTGGCCGAGGTCGAACAGCTCGAACTCCGGGACGACCTGCCGCTCCTGGCTGAGCTGGTAGAGCTCGCAGACAAACGGCCAGGGATTGGAGAACACGTCGTCGCCGAAGTTGGTGGTGCCCATCGTGAGGCTGCACGAGTCGGGTGCCGCGTCGAGCACGCGGAGCCGGTGGTCGAGCGGGTCGTGCACGGAGCCACCGGTGGAGAGCTGGACGACGAGGCCGGTGCTCTCCCGCAACGCCGCCACGGTCTCGGTGAGCCGGCCCAGGTCGAGGGTGGGGCGGTGGTCGGCGTCCCGGATGTGCACGTGCACCATCGCCGCACCGGCCACCTCGCAGTCGCGCGCCGCGCTGACCAGCTCTTCGAGCGTGGTCGGCAGCTGGGGGCAGTCCTCCTTGGTGGTCTCGGCGCCGGTCGGGGCCACCGTGACGAGCAACGGGTCAGGCATGGAGCGCATGTTGCCAGAACGCGTGGGCCACAATGGCTCGGTCGAGACGAGGGGAGGACCGCCGATGACCATGACCGAGCAGCTGGCCGAGGTCGAGCTGGCCCAGGCCGGCGACCTCCTCGCGCAGATCGGCGAGGTCTTCGACTCACGGGTGGTGGGGCAGGAGCGGTTGCGAACCGCGATGCTCGTGGCGCTGCTGTCCGAGGGCCACCTGCTCGTCGAGTCGGTCCCGGGACTGGCCAAGACACTGGCCTCGTCCACGCTGGCCCAAGCGGTCAACGCGCGGTTCTCGCGGATCCAGTGCACGCCCGACCTGCTGCCCAGCGACATCATCGGCACGCAGGTCTACGACCCCCGCCACCACACGTTCGAGACCCAGCTCGGGCCGGTGCACGCCCACATCGTCCTGCTCGACGAGATCAACCGGGCGAGTGCGAAGACCCAGTCGGCGATGCTCGAGGCGATGCAAGAGCGGCAGACCTCGATCGCCGGCGAAATGCACCCGCTTCCGCGACCCTTCCTGGTGCTGGCCACCCAGAACCCGATCGAGCAGGAGGGCACCTACATCCTCCCCGAGGCGCAGCTGGACCGGTTCCTGCTCAAGGAGGTGCTGGACTACCCGTCCCACGAGGAGGAGCTGTCCGTGCTCGACCGGGTCGACGACGGCACCTTCGCCCGAGCACCGCGAGTCAGTGGGGTCGTCGACCCGTCGCAGGTGCAGCAGCTGCAGGCGGTGACCGGACGCGTCTACGTCGACCGAGCGGTGAAGCGCTACATCGTGGACATCGTCCACGCGACTCGCAACGCATCCACGGTGATCGGCTCCGAGCTCGGCGCATACGTCGAGACCGGGGCCAGCCCGCGCGGGACGATCGCGTTCTTCCATGTGGCGCAAGCGTTGGCGGTGCTCCGCGGTCGCTCGTACGTCGTTCCCGAAGACGTCCAGGAGCTGCGGCACAGCGTGTTGCGCCATCGGCTGCACCTCACGTTCGAGGCGTTGGCCGAAGGGGTGCGGCCCGAGGTCATCATCGATGCGGTGTTCGCCGCCGTCCCCACCCCCTGAGCGCCGCATCCCGTTGCGATGACCGCGTTCGTTCCCCGCCTCAAGGCGCGTCTTGCGCTGCCGGCGCACCGGAAGGTCAGCGGTCTGCTCGAGGGTGAGTTCGCGGCGATGCAGACCGGTCGGGGCATGGAGTTCAACGACCTGCGCGAGTACGTCCGCGGCGACGACGTGAAGGACCTCGACTGGAAGGCGTCGGCCCGCACGGGTGACCTGCTGGTCAAGAGGTACGTGGCCGTCCGCCGGCACACGGTGCTGCTCGTGGTCTCGACCGGGCGCAGCATGGCCGCGGCCAACTCGCTCGAGGTCAGCAAGCGTGACCTCGCCGTCGAGGTGGCCGGGCTGGTCGGCTGGCTGGGCACCCGCCAGGGCGACCTCGTGGGACTCGCGTACGGCGATGCCTCCGGGTGCCACGGCCGGCCCGCGAAGACCGGCGAGCTGCACCTCGAGCGTTGCCTCGGCGCGGTCCATGGAGCGATACGTCCCGAGGCCGCGCCCGCGGATCTCGCTGCCCTGCTGGCCTACGTCGCCCGGACCGTGCGACGACGAGCCATCGTGCTGGTCGTGTGCGACGCGGAGGAGGCCTCGCCGGAGCTGATCACCGGGCTGCGACGTCTCGAGGCCCAGCACGAGGTGATGGTCGTGACCGTCGGAGACATCGATCCGGTGGGCGTCCCGACGACCGCGCCGGTCGCGCACGACCTCGAGAGCGGGCAGCTCCTTCCGTCGTGGCTGCGGGGCGACCCAGAGCTTCGCGAGGAGCTCCGCGTGGCGCGGGAGGGGGCCCGCCGGTCGTTCCACCAGCGCATGGCGGCGGCCGGCGTGGCCCACGAGCACGTAGCCGAGTCAGCGACCGCGCTCACGGCAGTCCGACGCCTGCTCGCGAGGAATCGGCATGCCCGCCGGCGATGAGCTGCAGCACCCGGTCGGGTACGACGAACGCTGGCTGTGGCTGGCGCTGCTCGCCCTCTGCGTGGTCGTCGTCTACTACGTGTCCGTGCTGTGGTGGACGCGACCGCGTCGAGCTCGCCCTCCACGGCGGAGTCCGCGGCGGGCCCACCTGACCCGCCTCGACGACATCGAGGCGGCGTTGGCCGACGGTCGGATCAGCGCGCGCGAGGCGCATCAGCGCATCAGTGCGACCGTGCGATCGTTCGTCGCGGAGGCGGCGGGGGTGCCGGCCCAGGCCATGACCCTGGCGGACCTCGAGCGGGACGGGCCCGAGCCCCTCGCGGACGTCATCGCTCTGGTCTACCCACCAGAGTTCGGGGCCGACGAGTCGCTGGCGCAGCAAGCGTTCGGCGACGCCGTCGACCGCGCCCGAGGGATGGTCTCGACGTGGACCTGAAGTGGCCTTGGGCGCCCGTCGTCGTCGCGGTGGTCGTGATCGGTCTCCTGCTGTGGTGGGCGCGCCGGCCTCGAGCCCCACGATCGGGGGACGCGTTGCTGGTCGCTCACACGGCTTCACTCTTGGCCCTGCCCCGGTACCGCGCTCTGGTGCGCCGCCGCCGCGTCGCCGGAGCGCTGCTGGTCCTGGCCTCCCTCGTGGTGGTGACCGGCGTGGCCCTCGTGCTGGCCCGTCCCCAGACCATCGAGTCCCAGGCCCGCGAGTCCCGGCAGCGAGACCTGCTGCTGTGTCTCGACGCGTCGGCCTCCATGGACCGCGACAACGTCCGAGTCATCCGGGAGCTGCGCCGCATCGTGGGCAGCCTGGCCGGCGATCGGGTCGGCATGGTCATGTGGAGCGGCGCGGCCGTCCTGGTCTTTCCCCTCACCGACGACTACGACTTCGTCGACTCCGAGCTGGAGCGCGCCGAGCAGGCCTTCACCGGTCGCGCCAAAGGCTTCTTCGAGGGAGTCGACGCCCCGGCGAAGGGAGCCTCGCTGATCGGCGACGGGATCGTCTCGTGCGTCAACCGGTTCGACAGGGCGGCGAGTGATCGCACCCGCGCTGTGATCGTCTCCTCCGACAACTTCCCCAGAGGCAAACCGGTCTACGAGCTCGCCCAGGCCGCCGACTACGCCGCTTCTCGCCAGGTCCTGGTCTACGGGATGGGGGCGGCCGCGCTCGCGCAGCCCCAGCACGCCGAGGCGCGGCAGGGGTTCGCCGACGCCGTGACGGCCACCGGCGGCACCTTCGCCATCGTGGATGACGCGGCCTCCGAACGGATCGCCGAGCGCATCGACGACCTCGAGAAGGCCCGGGCCACGGAGCCGCCCCGTCGGGTGTCGTACGACGAGCCGGGAGCGGGCCTCGTCACCGCCGGAGTCGGCCTGGCCCTGTTGGTCCTGGCCTGGTGCATCCTGCTCTTGAGCGGGCCCCGCAAGGGCGGCGCGGCATGAGACGCGTGTCGGAGCGGACCCGGGCCGCGTGGACCCTCTCCGGAAGGCTGGCGCTCCTCGCGGCCGGCGCGGCGATGGTCCTGGGGTTCGGCAACCGGCCCGCCCCCAAGGCCCAACCGACGCCGGAGCTCGACGTCCTGGTCGCGGTGGACCGGACCGCCTCCATGTCTGCCCTCGACGACCCGAGCGGCTCGCGGATCACTGCGGTGCGCCGGAACCTGATCGAGCTCGGTGACCACCTGGACGCGGCGCACTTCTGCCTGATCACGTTTGGGGGGTCGGCCATTCTGCAGCTGCCGTTCACCTCCGACCGGGTGGCCTTCGACGACGAAGTGCGCTCGCTCCAGGTGGAGGAGCCCGCTGCTGGCGCCGGCTCCTCGATCGGCGTGGCAGTCCCGATGCTGACCTCGGAGCTGGACCAGGCGAAGGCCGCGCATCCGGACCGCGTGCCGGTCGTCGTGTTCGTCAGCGACGGTGAGAACACCACCGAGGAGGCACAGGACTCGTTCGTCCCGGTGGGGCAGCGGATCCGCTCCGGCGTCGTGCTGGGCTACGGCACCGAAGCGGGCGGAGTGATGCCCCTCGAGCGAGCGCCCGCCGACCAGGCGCTGCCTGCCCCCGAGGACCTGGACGCAGTCATCACCGATCCAGCGACGGGCGCGCCCGCGCTGTCTCGACTGGACGCCGAGAACCTCGGCACAGTCGCCGACCAGCTCGGGGCGACGTACGTCCCAGGCGACGGCACGCAAGACATGGCCGCGATCGCGGCCGAGCTCGAGGGTGTCGCCCTCGCGACACTCGAGCCGAGCGAGCCGGAGCGCGAGCTGCGCTGGGTCTGGGCGCTCGTGCTGCTGCTCCTCCTGCTGCCCGAGCTTCGCCGTGGCTGGCGCATGTACTGGCAGGCCCGACGGGCGAGACCCTCATGAATGCTGATGCACGCCGCCGCACCCGCCGCCGGTTGCTGGTGGCCGGGCTGCCGCTCGCGCTCGTGGCCCTGGCGGTCCAGTGGAAGGTCGCCGTCATGCTCGTCCACGATCGCGACGGCCGATCCGACTACGCAGCGGGTCTGTATGGCGACGCGCAGGACGCGTTCGCGAGCAACCGGAGCCTGAACCTGGTGGAGGCGTGGATCTCGCCGTACGACGACGGCACCGCGCGCTATCGCCTCGCAGACTTCTCGGGCGCCGTGCGGTTGCTGGAGGACGCCCTGGCGGCCGTACCGTCGGAGGAGGAGTGCCGGGTGCGGATCAACCTGGCCCTCGCCCACGAGGCACTCGGGGACGAGGCAGCAGCCGGAGGCGACGCGAAGAACGGGATCAAGGAGTGGCAGGACGGTCTCGTCGCGCTCCAGGAGGGCGGCTGCCTCGTCCTGAGTGACGGGTCCGAGAACAGTCTCGGCTCGACCTCGCTCGCGCAGGTCCACGAAGCGAGGGCCGTGGACGACCGGCTGCGAGAAAAGCTGCGATCCGACGACAGCCTTGCTGCCGCTGTCGACGCCGCGTCCCGGGCCCGGGCCGAACGGCTGGCAGAGCGCAACGACCACGCGGAGCGCGATCGCCGCAAGCTGGAGAGGAAGAAGCAGGACCAGTCCGACGCAGCACCGAACGACTCGACCGGGTCCGGCGGGGACGATGGCGAAGGGCCGAACTACGAGTGGTGAGTGCGGGCCGCACGGGCTCCTGAGAGGCTGATTCCGTGCGGGCCGTCGTACAGCGCGTCCTCCGCGCCTCCGTGACCGTCGACGAGCGAGTCGTGGCCTCGCTGCCCGGCCCCGGGCTGCTCGTTTACCTCGGCGTCACTCACACCGACGGTCCGCCCGAGGTCGCCTGGACCGCCCGCAAGCTCTGGGAGCTCAGGCTGCTGCGTGACGAACAGTCCGCCTCCGACACCGGTGCACCCCTCCTGGTGGTCAGCCAGTTCACGCTGTACGGCGACGCCCGCAAGGGACGCCGACCCACGTGGCAGGCCGCGGCCCCGGGGCCGGTCGCCGAGCCGGTCTACGAAGCGGTCTGCGCCGAGCTGGGGCGGCTCGGCGCGCACGTCGAGCGCGGCGTCTTCGGTGCGGACATGCGGGTGGAGTCGGTCAACGACGGGCCGATCACGGTGATCCTGGAAAGCCCTTGATGCCGGGGCTACCTGTCGGCACGCGACTCGCCGCCTGGTGCGTCCAGCGCTGCCGGCGCGCGGTCACTCGTCGTGGCCCAGCCCGTGCCGGATCGCCCACGCGACCGCCTGGCTGCGGTGCTGCACGCCGAGGCGCCGGTAGGTCGAGCGGATCCGGGTCTTGATGGTGTTGACGCTGAGGTAGAGCTCGCGGGCGATCTCCTCGTTGCTCAGGCCCTTCGCGATCAGTCGGAGCGTGACGACCTCCGCCGGGGTCAGCCCGACGTCCCTGCCGAGACGCTCCTCCGCCGAGGCCCGCTCCACCAGGCTGCTCGCCGCGTCGGTGCCGTAGGTGCCGGCCACCGCGTCGCGGATGACGGCCCGCACCTCCTCGGGGTCGGCGTCCATCGTCAGGTACGCCGTGGCGCCGAGCTCCAGCGCCCCGGCGACGAGGTCGGCCCGCAGCGGACGGTCGACGGCCACGATCACGGTGTCCGTCTCCTCGACCAGGCGGCGCAGCGCGGCGGCGTCACCCTGCTCGGGGTCGCTGAGCCCGAAGACGTCGTAGAGGACGGCGTCCGCCCCCCTTGCCTCCTGCCATGTGCAGGCGCGTCCGGTCACCTCTGGCCCGACCTCGGCGAGCATGGACAGCAGGCCGCGCGTCATCACCTCGTGGCAGCTGATGACCCCGACATCCACCTGCTGGTTCGAGATGACCCCATCCTCCCGGTTGCGGAGACGTACTGCCTCGCGCGGGTGACGCTGCACGGGGCCATGCACATCGTCCATGCCCATCGTGCCCCAGGTGGCACACCGGCGCACTGCCCGAGGGGCACGTGTTCGCACCCGGATGTGACACCGGCCCGCCTGTGGGGCAGGCGGGCCGGCGTACGGCTGAAGCGGTGGTTCAGGTCGAGCTCAGATCGACACGGTCACCTCGGCGACCGAACCCACCTCCGCGTGCACGGCGCTGTCCACCGGGTCGGCCTGCGGCGCCAGGGTGCGCAACGTCCAGTCGCCCTCACCCGCGAAGAACCGGAAGTGGCCGGTCGCCGAGGTCGGCACCTCGGCGGTGAACTCGCCCGTGCGGTCGAGGAGCCGTACGTAGGCGTTGCCGACGGGCTCGCTCTGCCCGTCCGGGGTGGCCCGGACCACCTGGCCCTGGATGATGGCCTCCTTCGCGACGTTGACGCCGTCGAGGGACAGCCCGCCCTCGGTCGCGCCGCACATCAGGCGCTCCGCCCGTCCGGTTGGCCCGGGTCGTCACCGATGGCGACCGGCACGCCGACCAGCGAGCCGTACTCGGTCCAGGAGCCGTCGTAGTTCTTGACGTTGTCCTGGCCCAGCAGCTCCTTGAGGACGAACCAGGTGTGCGAGGAACGCTCACCGATCCGGCAGTAGGCGATGGTGTCCTTGTCCCAGTCGACGCCGGCGTCGGTGTAGAGCTCACGCAGCTCGTCGTCGCCCTTGAAGGTGCCGTCGTCGTTCGCGGCCTTGCTCCAGGGCACATTGGCCGCGGTCGGGATGTGGCCGGCGCGCTGGGCCTGCTCCTGCGGGAGGTGCGCCGGGGCGAGCAGCCGGCCGGCGTACTCGTCGGGGCTGCGGACGTCCACCAGGTTCTGGGTGCCGATCGCGGCCACGGTCTCGTCACGGAAGGCGCGGATGCTCGAGTCCTGCTCCTGCGCGGCGTACGACGTCTGGTCGCGGCTCGGCAGCTCGTCGGTCAGCTCGCGGGAGTCGAGCTCCCACTTCTTGCGGCCGCCGTCGAGGAGCTTGACGTCGTCGTGGCCGTAGAGCTTGAAGTACCAGTAGGCATAGGCGGCGAACCAGTTGTTGTTGCCGCCGTAGAGCACGACGGTGTGGTCGTTGGCCACGCCGCGGCCGGAGAGGAGCGCCTCGAACTGCTGCTTGTCGACGAAGTCGCGCCGGACCTGGTCCTGCAGATCGGTCGTCCAGTCGAGCTTGATGGCGCCCTTGATGTGGCCCTTGTCGTAGGCGGTGGTGTCCTCGTCCACCTCGATCAGGACGACGCTGTCGTCGTCGAGGTGGTCCTCCACCCACTGGGCGGAGACGAGCGAGTTGTCGCGGGTCATCTGTGGTTCCTTCTTTCTTGGTTTCGAGATAGGTGCGGGTGGTTTCGAGACGGTCGCTGCACGACCTCCTCAACCACCGGTGCGTTTGATGAGCAGGTACATCTCGCAGCCCAGGCAGAACCGGAAGACCGCGTTGAGCAGGGCCGCCACCAGGGCGAACCCGATCGCGACCTGGCCGAGCAGGGTGAGGGCGGTCGAGAAGCCAACCAGCGCGACGAGCGCAAACCCCAGGCCGACCGCCTGCGCGAACCGCGGCGGTGCCGGGTCCTCGAGCTCCTCGGGTGCCGCGAGCCGCGGCCGCACCAGGGTCCGGAACAGCCACGCGTGCGGGGTGTGCTGCACGCCGCGGCTCGCCCCGATCGCGAACAGCACCGCCTGGACGCCGGTGAGCACGGCCGCCCACGGGCTGGGCAGCAGCAACACCACGACCAGCACCGCCGCGGTGATCCCGGCGGTGAGCTGCGGGCCCCGGGGGTCGATGCCGGCGGGTGCCTGCGTGGACGGTGTGGCGATGGTGGTCATGGCTCTCCTGGTCGTGGGAAGGGGCATTCGGCCCGGCACGACGGTGCTGCGCTGGATCAGTCGATAACGACTGGAAGAGAGGGCAGCCTCGTCAGGAGAGACGACAGAGCGACGAGCGCATCCGGCAGTTGTCCACTGCGCGGCGACGGGTCAGCAAGGTCGTGAACACAACTTCGAGAGTAGGGCGATCCCGACGGGCCACCCAGCGTGTCCACTGTCGCTCGTATCACATGCGAGTCAGGTCGCTTGTACTCGACGATGGCGAGATGCGACGGCTCGCGGCTATCGCTCCCCACGCGCCGCCATAGGCACACGGCTTTTCGGCGCTCGATCGGAATCCCGCGCCCCAGCGGTCGACACGTGACCGACCGAGGATGGAGACGACCAGTGCCAAGCGCGCATTCATCACCGGGATCACCGGGCAGGACGGCTCGTACCTGACCGAGCTGCTGCTCGGGAAGGGCTACGAGGTGCACGGCCTGGTCCGGCGCGCCTCGACGATCAACCGGGGCAGGATCGACCACATCGACAACCCTGACCTGCACCTGCACTACGGCGACCTGACCGATGGGGTCAGCCTGGTGAACCTGATCCATGCGATCGAGCCGCACGAGGTCTACAACCTCGGCGCGCAGAGCCACGTCAAGGTCTCGTTCGAGATGCCGGAATACACCGCCTCGACCGACGGCACCGGCGCGCTGCGGCTGCTCGAGGCCATCCGGGCGGCCGGCATCGATGCCCGCTACTACCAGGCCTCGACCTCGGAGATGTTCGGCGCCAGCCCGCCGCCGCAGGACGAGCGGACCGCGTTCCACCCGCGCTCGCCGTACGGCGCAGCGAAGCTCTACGCGCACTGGGTGACCGTCAACTACCGCGAGGCCTACGACCTGTTCGCGGTCTCCGGGATCCTGTTCAACCACGAGTCCCCGCGGCGCGGCGAGAGCTTCCTGACGCGCAAGGTCACGCTGGGCGTCGCGGCGATCGTGCTGGGCGCCCGCGACTCCCTGCACCTCGGCAACCTGGAGGCGGTGCGCGACTGGGGCTACGCGCCGGAGTACGTCGAGGGGATGTGGCGGATGCTCCAGCACGACGAGCCGGGCGACTACGTGCTGGCGACCGGTGAGGGCCGCACCGTCCGGCAGTTCGTGCAGGCCGCCTTCTCCCACGCCGGGCTCGACTGGGAGCAGTACGTCACCTACGACGAGCAGTACGAGCGGCCCACCGAGGTGGACGCGCTGGTCGGCGACGCGTCCAAGGCCCGGGAGGTGCTCGGCTGGAAGGCCGAGACCAACGCCGACCGGCTGGCCCAGCTCATGGTCGACGCCGACATCGAGCAGATGACGAGGCTGCTCAGGGCCTGATCCGCGCCGCTGGTCGAGCCCCGAGCGTCGCTCTGCGACCGAGGGTGTCGAAACCACCGCAAGGAAGGCTGGAACGCAACCGACGTGGTTGCGTCCCAGCCACGGTTGCGGTGGTTTCGACACCGTCGTCGCTGGAGCTCCTCCGGGCTCAACCACCGGTCCTGCAGGAATGCCCTCCTCGGCAGATCGGCAGTCGTCAGGCAAGCGGGTCCAGGCTGGCGATGACGGCCTGCTTGCTCGGGGCGCCCGCGGCCCGGCTGACCTCGCGGCCGTGTGGGTCGAGGACGAGCGTGGTCGGGGTCCGCAGGATGCCGAGCCGGCGGACGATGTCGAGATGGTGCTCGGCGTCGACCTCGACATGGGCGACGCCAGGGACGATCCGGGCGACGTCGTCGAGGACCCGCCGGGTGGCCCGGCACGGAGCGCAGAACGCACTCGAGAACTGCAGCAGCGTCGCGCGCTCGCCCAGCTGCCCGTCGTACGACGTCCCGGCCAGCACCGACGCGGGTGGCTCGGCCGCCGCCGCGGTGGGCTCGACGCCATGGATGCGGTGGGTGCCGCGGAACCGGCCGTCCACCGCCGCGCGCCAGAGCCCGAACCCGAGCGCCAGCACGACGGCGGCGCCCAGCACGACGAGCCCCGTGGTCATGCTGTGGTCAACGCGCTGCTGAGGCGGACATTCCCCGGGTCTCGGTGGTTGAGCCCGGAGGAGCTCCAGCGACGACGGTGTCGAATGTCGATGGTTGAGCCCGGAGGAGCTCCAGCGACGACGGTGTCGAATGTCGATGGTTGAGCCCGGAGGAGCTCCAGCGACGACGGTGTCGAATGTCGATGGTTGAGCCCGGAGGAGCTCCAGCGACGACGGTGTCGAAACCACCGCAGCTGGGGCTGAGACTGAACCGACATGCGTTCAAGGCTTCCTTGCAGTGGTTTCGAGACGGTTGCTAGCGCAACCTCCTCAGCCACCGACGGCCGGTCAGCCGCCCGCGAACGGCGGCAGGAACTCCACCGACGAGCCGGGCTGGACCACCACCGACGCCGGGTCCGCGGTGCCGACCGGCTGGTCCCCGACCAGGGTCGAGCAGGCCGACAACACCTCCGCGAGCCGGGTACCGGGGTGCAGCGCGACCGCCTCGGCACGGACCTCGGCGAGGGTCAGCGGGCCATTCACCGGGACGTCATCGGAGTCCGTCCCGGCGGCCGACTTTGCGGCAGCCCAGTAACGAACTCGAATGACGTCCGTCTCAGCCACGGGTTGGATCCTTCCAATGTGTCCGTCGAGTTTCCTACACTTGTCGGACAACCGATGCCCAGCGCTGCGCCTCGGTCCGACCCCCGCTTCTGGGAGGCGACCCTGTTGAGCACCCTGCTGCTGCTGACCAATGCGCTCCAGCCCTCCGCCGAGGTGCTGCCCGGCCTGGCGCTGCTGGGCCACCAGGTCAAGATCCTGCCCGCTGAGGGAAGCGCACTGCTGGAGGCCCCCGATTCCGACCTCGTGCTCGTCGACGGCCGCCAGGATCTCGCTCACGCCCGCGACCTGTGCCGGCTGATCCGCACCACCGGCACCGATGTCCCGGTGCTGCTCATCGTCACCGAGGGCGGGCTCGCCGTCGTCACGCATGACTGGGGCATGGACGACGTGCTGCTGCACACGTGCGGTCCGGCCGAGCTGGAGGCCCGCATCAAGCTCGCCATCGGTCGGCTGGTCGCGCAGCGAGAGGCGGCAGACCCCGAGGCCCACGTGATCCGCTCCGGCGAGGTGATCGTCGACGACGCGACGTACACCGCCAAGATCGGCAAGCGCCACCTCGACCTCACCTTCAAGGAGTTCGAGCTGCTGAAGTTCCTGGCCCAGCACCCCGGCCGGGTGTTCACCCGCCAGCAGCTCCTCCAGGAGGTGTGGGGCTACGACTACTTCGGCGGCACCCGCACCGTCGACGTCCACGTCCGCCGCCTGCGCGCCAAGCTCGGACCCGACAACGAGACCCTCATCGGCACGGTCCGCAATGTCGGCTACCGCTTCGTCGTACCGTCCAAGGAGGCGAGAGAGGCCAAGGAGTCCGCGGCGGCGGCATCCGAGGACGAGAACGCCAGGTCATAGTCTCGACGGGTGCTGAGACGTGCCGACGACGAGGTGGCCTGGGCGGACGTCGTCGACGCCGTCCGCGCGGCCTGCCGTGACGAGGACGGCCAGGACCCCCTCGACGAGGCCGGGCAGCTGCGGCTGAAGCACGACGGCCTGACCGGCAGCGAGATCTGGCTGGCCGACGACGCGGGGTTCGCGCTGGTTCACGACGACGGTGTCGACCTGGCCGTCGCACCGGCGGCGCGCCGGCAGGGACTCGGCGGCCAGCTCGCAGAGGCGACCCTCTCCGGCGAGAGGCCGGTGACGGCGTGGTCGCACGGCGATCACCCGGGCGCTGCCCTGCTGGCCGGTCGGCACGGACTCCGGCGCGCCCGCGAGCTGTGGGTGATGCGGCGGCGGGCCGAGACCGCGCTGCCCGAGCTCGCCGTTCCCGAGGGGACGACCGTCCGCGGCTTCCGTCCCGACGACCCCGATGACACAGCCGAGGTGCTCCGGGTCAACGCGGCGGCGTTCGCCCACCACCCCGAGCAGGGGTCGATGGACGCGGTCGACCTGGCGGCGCGGATGGCCGAGCCGTGGTTCGACCCGGCCGGGCTGCTGGTCGCCGACACCGGCGCCGGGCTCGGCGGCTTCCACTGGACCAAGCAGCACGACGCCGACCTCGGCGAGGTGTACGTCGTCGCCGTCGACCCGGCCGCCCAGGGACTGGGGCTCGGCAGGGTGCTGACCCTCGCCGGTCTGCACCACCTGCACGAGCGCGGCGTCTCCGAGGTGCTGCTGTACGTCGAGTCCGACAACGCCGCTGCGGTGCAGGTCTACGCCGGGCTCGGGTTCACCCATGCCGACGACGACACTCACGTGCAGTACCGCAGGCCCTGACCGCCGATGCCCGGGCGGGCATGACGTCACTCGATCGCCGCACGGTCGTTGAGCCCGGCATGAGCTCTCGGGACTCGGAGACTTCGGCATGGGCGCGTCTGGGCCGGCGCGGCGAGGCCGAACGACTCGCGCAGGCCGAGTCGGCACGCATCGACGCGGAGACTGCGCGGCGACAGGCCGAGCAGGACCGCATCCGCGCGGAGGCGGCCAAGAAGCGCGCCGAAGCGATGCGGGTGGCCGCGGAGACGACGGCGATGAAGCTGGCCACCGAGCGCGACGAGGCGCTCGCGAAGGCGACGGAGCTCGAGGACGAGCTCGCCGCGGTCCAGGATCAGCTCGACGAGCAGCCCGCGCCAGAGCCCGCCCCCACTGACCAGGACGACTCCGCTGCCACCCAGTCGTTGCCGGTTTCCGACGAGGAGGCACGCCCTGCCCCCCGGCAGCCCGAGCCCGCCCCCGCGGCGCCGGAGTCGATCCGCTTCGCGCCCCGCGGCCACCGCCCGGTCCTCACCATCCTCCTGGCCCTGGCCTCGCTCAGCGCCGCGGCCGCGGCCGTCTACCTGGCCTACGGCGACCGGCTGACCTCGGGACCGGGGCTGCTGGCCACGGCGGCGACCGTCGTACTGGCTGTCACGGTCGGACGGATGGGCCGCGATGTCACGACCGTCACCATCGAGCGCGGCATCGTCCACGTCACTGCGGGCCGGACCTCCGAACGCGCTGATCTGAGCAGTCCCACCACGCTGGTCGAGCTGATCGGCCAACCCGGCCAGCGCGGACGCAAGGTGATGCTGGTCCGCAAGACTCGCGGACCGCTGTCGATCGACGACTCGATGGTCGATCTCGACGCGTTCATCGAGGCGGTACGCCACTGGCGGCCGGGCCTCTGATGGCGGTCGCTTAGGGGTTGAGAGATTCACCGGGTACCCGGTGAATCTGGTCCTTACCCGCTGAAGCTTCAGCGGGCAAGCGTGAGTTTCACCGGGTACCCGGTGAATCTTGCGACACGAGCGACTGGCGTTGGCCGACCTAAACCAGCTCAGCGCCGGGGGCGCACGTGCAGCCCGACCTCGGGGTCGACCACGACCTCCTGGGCGGCCGGCATGCCGTCGACGACCAGCTCGGCGGCGAGGTCGACATTGCGCTTGACTAGCGCGAGTGCGATCGGGCCGAGCTCGTGGTGTCGCGCCGATGAGCCGACGAATCCCACCGACTTGTCACCGAGCAGCAAGTCGGAGCCCGCGGCCGGGAGCCGGTTCTCGCTGCCGTCGAGGTGGAGCAGCGTGAGGCGTCGCGGCGGCCGGCCCAGGGTGTGCACGCGGGCGACCGTCTCCTGGCCCCGGTAGCAGCCCTTGTCGAGATGCACCGCCGACCCGATCCAGCCGACCTCGTTGGGGATGGTGCGCCCATCGGTGTCGATCCCGAGCCTCGGCTCGCCGCGCGCGATCCGCAGCGCCTCGAAGGCCCACATGCCGGCGGCCGGCCCGGCCGCGTCGGCGTACGCCGCGAGCTGGTCGCGCGGGACCAGCTCGTAGGCGTCGTACCCCTCGCCCCGGGAGGGGCGCCAGGTCACGGCCAGCTCGGGCGTCACGTCGGTGATCTCGACGCGCGTCATGAACTTCATCCGCTCGAGGAAGTCCACGAGCGCCGCGGCCCGACCGGGTTCGGTGTGCAGCACGAAGGCGGTCTCGTCGTCTGCGCCGACGAACGCGTGCTCGACGTGGCCGTGCGGGCTGAGCACCAGCCCGGCGGTGGTGACGCCCGGCGGCAGCGCCTCGAGGTGCTGGGTGGTCAGCGAGTGCAGCCAGGTCAGCCGGTCGGGTCCCTCGACCCTCACGACATCCCGGTGGGAGAGGTCGACGAAGCCGTCGCCGTTCTCCAGCGCCCGCTGCTCGAGGTTGAAGGAGCCGTAGTGAGCGGCCACCGGTGCGTCGACGCTGTCGCCGGCGACCGCGCCGGGGAGAGCGAGCAGCGGGCTGGTCACGAGTGGTCTCCGTGCGCGTGCGGGTGGGTGGGGTGGTCTGTCGTGGCGTGCTCGGCGCAGCGTCCGAAGACCGTCAGGTGCCCGACGTCCGCCACGAACGCGAAGTCCGTGCGCAGCCGGTCGAGCAGAGGTGCGATCACATCAGGGTCAACAGAGACCACGCGCTGGCATTCCCGACAGACCAGGTGGAAGTGCTCGTGGTCACGGACCGAGTGGTACGTCGGGGCGCGGTCGCTCAGATGTGCGTGGCGGACCAGGCCCAGCTCCTCGAGCACCTCGAGGGTCCGGTAGACGGTGGAGACGTTGAGCGCGGAGGACTTCTTGCGGACCTCGGCGAGCACGTCGTCGGGGGTGGCGTGACCGAGGGTGTCGACGGCGTCGAGGATCAGCTCGCGTTGCGGGGTCAGCCGGTAGCCGCTGCCGCGGAGCTTCTCGCGCCAGTCCTCGGTCACCGGGTCGCTCACAGGTCCGCCGGGTCCGTCCGGGCCCGCTGCAGGCGCGCCCAGGTGTGCGGCTGGAGCGCCTGGCCCATCGCAGCCATGTCGTAGGCGTAGAGCAGGTCGCCCTCGACGTTGCCGTAGAGGCGATGGCCGGCGACGTACTCCTTGGCCGACTCGGTGCGGGCCACCGCGTCGGTGGCCAGCTCGAGCTTGCCGCCCTCGGCCTCGCCGTACCAGATCTCCACGAAGCCGGTGTTGTGGCTGAGCAGCAGCTCCATGCGTCCCTCCGGCCGGCAGCGCAGGAACCCCGTCTCGAGTGCCGCGTCGCGGACCTTCTCCCCGTCCTCGTCGACGATCCAGGCTCGGGAGAGGTAGTGGAAGAACGGCCGCCCGTCGTGGGCGAAGATCAGCTCCTGGCCGAACTGGTAGGGCTCGATGGTCGGGTAGTCGCCGTGCCCGTTGCCATGCCACGTGCCGAGCAGCCACGCCACCGGCGCGCAGTCGGGGTGGAGGTTGTCGGGCAGCTCGAACGGCACCAGATCAGCCTAGTCTTGGTGGATGGCCCGCCCACTCGTCGTCAAGGTCACCTGCGGTCCCGAGGATCCCGAGCGCTGCAACCAGGGGTTCACGGTCGCGGCGACCGCCCTGGCCGCAGGCACCGAGGTGTCGCTGTGGCTCACCGGTGAGGCGGCCTGGTTCGGCGTCCCGGGGCGGGCCGAGGAGTTCTCGCTGCCGCTGGCCACGCCGCTGGCCGAGCTGCTCGCCGCGGTGGTCGCGGGCGGTCAGGTCACGGTCTGCTCGCAGTGCGCCGCTCGACGCGAGATCACGGACGGCGACGTGCTGCCCGGAGTCCGGATCGCAGGCGCGGCGGTGTTCGCCGAGGAGGCTCTGCGGCCGGAGGCACAGGCGCTCGTGTACTGAACCGCAGGTCAGGGCGGGAGCACCGGCACGACTCGCTGATGGCGGCCGAACGCATCTAGACTCGACGAGATGACTCGTGCGGCCGATCCCCATGCGCCCGCGCCCCCCGCCCCACCCGACGATCCGCGCGACCCCGAACCCCCCACCGACCACGACGTCGACCAGGACGTCCACCCGGAGCCGAGCGACGTCGAGTCGGCGCAGGCGCGGCTGCTCGAGCATGTCCGCTCGGCGGAGCGGTCGGCCCGGCTGCGCCTGATCGCCGAGGAGGCTGCCGCCCTGCAGGCGACCGAGCGGCTGGCCGCCGAGGAGGCCGCCCAGCGCGCGGCCCAGGCCCAGCAGCGCGCCGAGGAGCTCGCCACCCGCCACGCCGCGGCGGCCCAGGAGGCGCACGAGGCTCGCACCGCCCTCGAGCTGGCGACCGCCGAGCTGACCGAGGGCCGGCGCACCGCGGAGGAGGCGGCGCTCACCAGTGCGCGCGAGCGCCAGCTGGCCGATCAAGCCGCGCTCGAGCAGACAAAGCTCGCCGAGGCCGCAGCGGTCGAGCGCCAGCAGGCCGAGCAGGCCGCCCAGGCCCAGGCGCGGGCGCGGTACGCCGCCGAGGAGGTCGCCCGCCAGCAGGCCGAGCAGGCGGTCGAGGCGATCAGCGCACGGACCACCGCCGAGGAGCAGGCCCGTGCCCAGCACGAGGCCGCCGAGGCGGCGCTGCGCGCCCGGACCGAGGCCGACGAGCAGGCGCGACAGCACGCCGCCAGCGCCGCGCAGGCCCACCGCGAGCGCGGTGAGGCCGAGACCCGGCTGACGACGTTGGCCCAGGAGCTGGAGACGGTCCGGGCCCAGGCCCTCGAGGAGACCCAGATCTCCGCCCTGGCCCGCGAGCGCGCGGAGGCCGCCGCTCGCGATCAGGCCGAGCTGAGGGAGCAGGCCGAACGCGCCACCGCCGAGCACGCGCAGGCCCGGCAGATCGCCGACTCGGCAGCGACCCGGCACGCGGAGCACGCCCAGCTGGCGCACGAGGCGCGGCTGGCGGCCGAGGAGAGCGCGCGTGACCTGGTCGCGTCGGCCGTGGACACCGCCCGCGCGGTGGTCACCGAAGCCGAGCAACGCGCCCGGGCCACCATCGCGCGGGCCGAGGCACGGGCCCGCGACGCGCTGGCGCTGGCCGAGCAGGCCACCAACGATTCGCGCCGCACTGCCGAGGAGGCGCACGCCGCCCGGTCCGAGGCCGAGGACGTCGCACGCGAGCACACCACCGCTGCTGCTCTGGCCGCCGCCGCGGAGCATGCCGCCCACGAGGCCGCCCGGGCCCGCGCCGACGAGGCCGAGCAGGCGCAGGCCCTGCGCGCCGCCGCCGAGGCGCTGGCCGCGGATCACGCCGAGCTGGCCAGGTCGGCTCAGGAGGCCCGCACCGGAGCCGAGGAGCTGGCGCGGGCGGCGCACGAGGGGCGCACCAGCGCCGACTCGGCCGCTGCCGAGCAGGCGCGCCTCGCCGACGAGGCGTACGCCGCCCGCACCCGCGCCGAGTCCGCGGCCTACGACGCTGCGCGGGCCAGGGCCGCGGCGGAGGAGCTGTCCCACGAGCACGCCAGCCGCGCCGCTGAGGCCGCCGAGGCCGCTCGGCTGGCGCACGAGGCGGCCGACGCGCGCGCCGCCGAAGCAGCCGACGCGCACGCGGCGCGGCAGGCCGCCGAGGAGGCCGCGTCCGAGCAGGCCTGGCTGGCGCGCACCGCCCACGAGGGCCGGGCCGGCGCGGACGACATCGCACAGTCCGCGCAGGCGCTGCGCGTTGCGGCCGAGGAGTCCGCGGCCGAGCAGGCCGAGCTGGCCCGGCAGGCCCACGAGGCCCGGCTGGCCGCCGAGCAGGCCGCGCTCGAGGCACAGTCCGCACGCGTCGATGCCGAGCAGACCGCCGGAGCGCAGGCCACCGCGGCCGGCCACGCGGCCGCCGCCGAGCTCGCCGCCCACGAGGCCGCCAGGGCCCGGGCCGACGAGGCCGAGCGGGCGCAGGCCGCGCGCACCGAGGCCGAGGCGCGCACCACCGAGCACGCCGACCTGTCCCGCGAGGCTCACGAGGCACGGGCCGCCGCCGAGGACCTGGCCCGCCTGGCCCAAGAGGCCCGCACCACCGCCGAGGAGTCCGCGACCGAGCATGCGCGGCTGGCCGACGAGGCCCACCAGGCCCGGACCGCCGCCGAGCAAGCCGCGCGCCAGGCCGCCGAGAGCGGTGAGCAGACGATGCTGGCACGTGCGGAGGCCGAGGCCGCCGGACTCGCCCAGGCCGACCTGGCCGCGCAGGCCGCCGCCGCCGAGCAGGCCGCCCACGAAACCGCCGAGGCCAGGGCCGCCGAGGCCACCGAGGCCCAGATCGCCCGCCAGGCCGCCGAGCAGACCGCGAGCGAGCAGGCCTGGCAGGCCCGGACCGCCCACGAGGGCCGCGCCACCGCCGAGGACATCGCCCAGTCGGCCCAGGTGCAGCGGGCCGCGGCCGAGACCGCTGCGGCCGAGCAGGTCGAGCTGGCGCGGCAGGCGCACGACGCACGGCTGGCCGCCGAGCAGGCCGCCGACGAGGCACACGCCGCGAGGGCCGCGGCCGAGCGGGCCGCCGAGGAGCAGGCCGCCGCGGCCGCCCAGGCGTCCGACGCCGAGCTGGCCGCCCACGAGCTCGCCCAGCAGCGCGCCACCGAGGCCGAGCAGGCTCGGGCGGCTCGCAGGGCAGCGGAGGAGCGCACCGCCGAGCAGGCCGAGGCCGCGCGGCTCGCCCAGGAGGCGCAACAGGCCGCCGACGACGCCGCCCGCCAGGCGCACCAGGCTCGCGGCGCCGCCGAGCAGCTAGCGGAGACGCAGGCAAAGGCGGCCGAGCAGGCGTGGGTCGATCGCGGCCGGGCAGAGGAGGCCGCCAGGATGGCCGCCACAGTGGCGGACGCGGCGTACTCCCAGCGCGCCGAGGCGGAGATGGTCGCCAACCAGCAGCTCGCCCTCGCCGCGCAGGCGGCGCACGCCGAGCACGCCGCGCACGAGGCCGCCGCCGCCCAGGCCGAGGCGGCGAGGGTCGCCAACGAGGCCCGCGCCGAGGCCGACCGCGTCGCCGCCGAGCACGCGGAGACTGCCTTCGACGCCCAGCAGTCGGCAGCCGAGGCGGCCGTCAGGGCGCAGGCGGCGTACGAAGCCCGCAAGGCCGCCGAGCTGGCGGTGGGCCGCCAGGCCGAGGCCGGCCGCGCCGCACAGGCCGACCGGATGGCCGCCGAGCAGGCCTCAGCCGCCCAGGCCGCCAGTGCCGAGGCCGCGCAGGAGGCACGGACCCAGGCCGAGCAGGCGAGCCTCGTGGCCGCCGAGTCCGCCGCGCAGGCGGCCGAGGCCGAGCGGGTCGCCCACGAGGCCGCCGCCGCCCGGGCCGCCGAGGCGGAGCGAGCGCACGTCGACCGCGCCGCCGCCGAGGAGCTCGCCACGGCGCAGCTGGACGAGGCGGCCGCGGCCCACGAGGCCCGCGTCGCCGCCGAGCGCGCGGCCACCGAGGCGCAGCAGGCCCGCGAGTCGGCCGAGGCCTCCGCACGGGAGCACGGCGCTGCCGCGGCGAGCGCCCACCAGGACCGCACCGCGGCCGAGGAGGCCGCCGCAGTTGCTGCTGCCGCGGCCGAGGAGGCACAGCGGCTGCGCGAGGAGGCGGAGCACCGCACCGCCGAGCAGCACACGCTGAGGGTCGCGGCCGCCGCCGCGGAGGAGGCGGCGCACAGGAGCGCGGAGGAGCACGCCGACCTGGCCCGCGAGGCGCACGCCGCGCGGATCGCCGCCGAGAAGTCAGCTCAGGTCCAGGCCGAGGCGGCCGCGGCGGCCCTCGAGGCCCGCAACGAGTCCGAGCAGGCCGCGCTCGAGGCGCAGGAGGCCCGGCGCCAGGCCGAGGAGGGCGCGCGGGCCCAGGCCGAACGCGCGACCAGGGCCGCGAAGCAGCGCGCGACCGCCGAGTGGCGCACCGCCGAGGCGCTGGCCAACCTCGAGGTGGCGGCCGAGGAGCACGAGGAGCGGCTGCGCCAGGCGATCGACGCCCGCGCCGACGCCGAGGAGGCCGCCGCCCAGGCGATCTCGGCACGTGCGTCCGCCGAACGGGCCGCCGCCCGGTTGGCCGAGGAGCTCGCCGAAGCGCGGGCGCGGCTGCGCGAGCTCGAGGACGCCGAGCCGCGGGGCTGACCCCGCAGGCCGGGGTCAGCGCAGTGCGCGCAGGGCGCGGGCGAGCTTCCTCGCCAGCACCCGGTGGCCCTTCGGGGTCGGATGGTCGTAGTCGGGGCCGATCAGCTGGGGGTGGCCCATCAGCCATCGCTGCGCGTTGATGAAGGGGACGTGTCGGCGTGCGGCGGCCCGGGCCAGCGCGCCGATGACGCCATCGGTGTCGCTGAAGTCGTTCACCGTCGGGTCCAGCGTCCCGACCAGCACCAAGCGCGCCTCGGGATGGCGGTGGGCCGCGGCGCGCAGGACGCCCATGGCCCGGCGCTCGATGAGCTTCGGCCGGTCGTTCTTGTCGTTGCCGCCGCCCTCGATGACCAGCCAGTCGACGTGCCCGACGTCCAGGGCACCGTCGCGGATCTGCCCGATGAACGACGGGATGCCGTACTCCGGGTTGCCGGAGACGAAGCCGGTGCCGCCGCCGCCGCGGATGACGGCCTTCCAGTCCAGCCGGCGGGCGGCCAGCGCGGCCATCGAGTTATCCATGCCGGTGTAGCCACCGCCGACGAAGTAGGAGTCGCCGAAGAACAGGGCCGTGGTCCGCGCCGCCCTCGATCGCGATGCGTCGTCGAGCGGCCTGGAGGTTGACACCGCGGAGTGGAGCCCGGTCGGCGAGGTGGAGCTCCCGGAGTCGACCTGGCCGCACCCGACCGCGAGCATCGACACGGCCAGCGCGACCGCGAGCCGGAGCGGGGGTGTCACCCGCCGAGCCTAGATGACTAAGTCCAAGAGCTCGCACGCTACGCGACGCTCAGCATCCACGCTGGCGGCGTCGCCGACGCTCGAAAGACGCCCAGTCTGCCTTCGCATCGGCGCCTTGCCCGCGCGGCGCTGAGCGCCGCTCGCTCGCACGATCCCTTGGACTTACCCATCTAGATGACCGCCCTAAGACCGACCCAGGCCCCGGGCGGCCCGAGGGCTCAGGCGCCGCGCCTGGACAGGGCCTTGGCGAGCCTGCGACCGAGAGGGCCCCCGGCCTCATAGGTCGGGTGGATGTAGTCGTCGCAGAGCCAGTCGGCGTGACCGGCGGTCCACTTCAACGGGTCCACGAACGGCACGCGGAGCCGGTGCGCCACCCCGCGGAGGCCGTCCCGGATGGGTCCCGTTTCGGCGTACCGACCGAGGGTGTCCATCGGGCCCATCAGGATCAGCGTCGCGTTCGGGTACGTCCGCCGGGCGATGATGAGCACCTTCCTGGCGTTGTGGCGGATCCGGCCCAGCGGCTTGCCGACGTCGTTCGAACCGCCCTCGATGACCACCAGCTGCGGGTTCTTGGTGTCGAGGGCGCCGTCACGGATCTGGGCGAGGTACGGCGGAATGCCGTAGTCGGCGTTCGCCATGACGAACCCGGTGCCCCCGCCCCCGCGGACCACAGGGTTGTACCCGAGCCGCTCACCGGCCAGCCAGGCCATGTTGAGCTTGGGGTCGGGGCTGCACCCGCCGCCGACGAAGTAGGAGTCGCCGAAGAACAGCGCTCGCGGGCCCCGCCGGTCTCCGGCCGCAGCGTCCGCGTGGCTGCTCACTCCGCCCTCGAAGCGCTGCGACATCGCCTGAGCGGCAGGGGCACTCGCGCTGAGCAGCCCCGCCAGGACCAGGGCAAGGATCCGGCGCACCGGCCGAGCCTAACGGTCAGCTGGGTACGGGTCCGGCAGACCGCTACTGCAGCGCGGTCCGCACTGCGGCCGCGATCTCGCGGTTGGCGGCCGGCGACGTGCGGCCTGCCCCCACGATGTTGAAGAAGCCGTGGATCTGGTCGGCGAACCGGGTCACCGCGACGTCGACCCCGGCCGCGAGCAGCCGGTCGGCGTACGCCTCGCCCTCGTCGCGCAGCGGGTCGAACCCGGCCGTGTAGACCAGGGCGGGCGCCAGGCCAGCCGGGAGGTCGGCGTGCAGCGGCGAGAGCCTCGGGTCGTCGGCCGGGACCTCGGCGGCGTAGAAGCCGTCCGCACGCTCCATGAACTCCCGGCTGAGGTAGAAACCGCTGTCGAACAGGTCGGCACTGAGGGTGGCTCGCCGGGCCAGGGTGGCCGGGTAGACCAGCAGCTGCACCGCGCACGGCCATCCGTGCCGGGCCGCCTCGATCGCAACTCCGGCGGCCAGGTTGCCACCGGCCGAGTCGCCGCCGACGCCGATCCGCTGCGGGTCCGCGTCGAGCTCGGCGGCGTGCGCGACCGCCCAGAGGTAGGCCGCCACCGCGTCGTCGTACGCCGCGGGGAAGGGGTGCTCGGGGGCCAGCCGGTAGTCGACCGACAGCACCCGGGCGCCGGACCGCTCGGCGAGGAACCGGCAGGGCGCGTCATGGGTGTCGAGGTCGCCGCACCAGAACCCTCCGCCGTGGAAGAAGACGAGGAGCGGACCGTTCGCGGTGGCGTCGGTCGGCACGTACAGCCGGGCCGGCAGCTCGGCGACGCGCAGCGTGTGCACCGCGCCGATCGGCTGGTCGCCCGCCGTGTGCGCGGTGGTCATCCGCAGCACCTCGCGGCCCTCGTCCAGCGGCAGCTCCTCGGCGCCTGGGACCCGAGCGAGCCGCTGCAGCCGGAGCATCAGCTGGACGTCGGTGGCGAGGGTGAGCCCGTCGATGGTGACAGGCCGGCCGGCCAACCGGCGCTGCATCGCCTCTGGGAGCGCCATCGCGCCGCGCAGCCCTGCGCGTTCCAGCCGTGTCCTCGCATGCATGAACATCAGAGCGTATGGGGTAGGAACAGCGGGTGCTGCCCCGCCTGCTCGCGCTGCTGTGGCTGCTGGCCGCCTCGCTGCTCGCGCCGGCGTCGCCGTCGTACGCCGAGGGCGAGTGCGCCGCGACCGCCCCAGGGCCGTACGCCGAACAGGCGGTCGCCACGTGGCGGGACGGTGACCCGGTCCACGTGAGCGACGAGAGCGGCGCCCTGAGCGCCGACGACGCCGACGAGCTGCGCGACCGGATCACCGGCTGGCGCGACGACGTGTTCGTCGCGGTGCTGCCGGCCACCGCGATCCGCCAGGGCGACCAGGACGACGCGGGCGAGGCCTCGGCGCTGATCGACGATCTCTACGAGGCCATGTGCGGAGAGGCCGGCATCTATCTGGTCAACCTCAGCGGGGCCGGCACGTACGCCGCGGGCTACGGCGACGCCGCCGGTGCCGGCGAGGTCGGCCGGATCGTCGCCGACGAGGTCGGCTCGCACACCCTGGGCCAGGTCGACCAGGTCCTCGACGGCACCCTCGACGAGCTGGGCGCTCCCGACGACGGTGGCGTCTCGGTCGGGTGGGTGCTGGTCGGTGTCCTCGTCGGCGCAGCGGTGGCGGCCGCGTCGACCGTGGCCGTCCTGCGCTGGCGGCGCCGGCCGCGGACCAGGCCCTCCGGGGAGACTTGGGCGGGGCCGGCCGCCTACCGGCCCAGCTTCGCGACGTACGGCGACCAGGCGGACACCGTCGAGGACCGGGCCGCGCTGGCCCGTGAGGACGTCACCCGCCTCGGCGAGGAGCTCGATGCGGCCGACCCGCCGCTCACCGACCCGGCCGTGGCCACACACGTGCAGGCCGCCCTGGACGCCTACGCCGACGCCTCCCGGCGCGTGGACTCCCTCACCCGCGACGACGAGCTCCGGCAGCTGGCGCAGGTGATCCTGTACGCCCGCTGGCAGCTGGCCTGCGCGGAGGCACGCCTCGCGGGCACCCCGGCGCCGCCCCGCCGGCTGCCGTGCTTCATCGACATGAGCCACGGCCCGTCGGTCGCCGACGCGTCGTGGGCACCGCCGGGGGGCACGCTGCGGCCGGTCCCGGTCTGCGGGTCCTGCTACGAGCGGATCACCCAGGAGCAGGCATGAGGATCAACCTGGCCAAGGTGGTGCCGTGGTTCGGCATGATGGTCGTCCTTCTCTTCTGGTTGGCGGCACAGAGCTCGGGTGACGATGCCGCCGACGACTACGACAGCGGCGGCTACGACTCCCCCGCCGACACCACCCGCGCGGACGCCTACCTCGACCAGCTCGCCGTCCGGCTGGCGCAGCCCGGCCTCCACGTCGACCCCGCGGTGGTCGCGCGCGGCCGGCTCAGCGACGAGGCCGCCGCCCGTCTCGACCGGGTCGCGGCCGGCACCCCCGGGCCCGTACGGGTCGCGGTGATCCCCGCGGACGCGGTGCGCGAGGGCGAGGACTCGTTCGACGATCTCGCGTACGCCGACGACGAGCTGGTCGCCCAGCTCTACGACCGAGTAGGCGTGGACGGCACCTACGCGATCCTGGTCGACGCCGACTCGTCGTACGAAGGGCGCTCGTTCACGGCCTTTCAGTGGTCGGAGGAGCGGCCGTACTACGAGGTCGACAGGGCGGTGGACACCGCGGTCGACTGCTGCGCGCCCAACTACGAGTCGATGCTCGCCACCTTCCTCGAGCACGCCGGTGAGGAGGAGACGAACCCGTGGCCCTTGGTCGGATGGCTGGCAGCCGGGGTCGCGGCCCTCGTCGCGATGATCGTCGGTGGCCTGCGCTGGCGCCGACGGAGGGACCAGAAGCGCGACGACGAGCAGGTTGCTGACATGCTGCGGCCGGCCCTGCAGGAGGAGGTCGTCGAGTTGTCGGGGACGGTGGCGGCGTTGCCTCCGGCGCCCCCGGGCGGGACCGGCGACCAGCTGAACAACCACACCCGTCAGGTCCTCGACCTGGTCGAGGAGGCGCGGCACCGGCTGGATGCCACCGACGGAAGGGCGGTCATGGACACGCCCGACGAGGTCGAGGACGTCGTACGCCGCCTCGCGGACGCGCGCTACGAGCTCGTCGTCATCGACGCGCTGCGCCGGGGCGCAGCGGTGCCGGAGCGCACCGCGCCGTGCTTCTTCGACCCGCGGCACGGGCCGAGCATCGGCGAGCACGCCTTCACCCCGGAGGGTGGCTCGGAACGACCCGTCCCGGTCTGCGCGAAGTGCCGTGACCAGCTCGACGCCGGCCAGGTGCCTGCGCTCCGGTCGCTGGCCCTCGGCGCCACGATCAAGTCCTACTGGGAGTGGGACCGCTACACCCGTCCCTACGTCAACGGCTACTGGCAGCGACATGTCTTCGCCGACCAGCGTGTGCAGCTGCAGCGGTTCGGTCCCGCGCCCACGGTGGTGCGGCACACGGAGCGGCCCCGCTTGCAGTTCGTCTGGGAGAACGACGGCGGCTCCGGCGGCGGGTCGTCCTCGCGCGGTGGCCGCAGCTTCAGCGGCCGGTCGGACTCGCGCCGCTCCTTCGGAGGTGGCAGCTCGTCAAGGTCCTCGCGCCGCTCCGGTGGCAGCCGCCGGTTCTGATCGCCTATTCTGATCGCCGATTCGGATCGCTGGCCGCAGACACCCGCCGTTCACCCAGCGGTGCCAGACTGGCGGGCATGAGCCTCGACAGCGCCGACACCGACGTCGTCCGTGGCGCCCAGGTCACCGAGGAGACCTTCGACGTCGAGCCGCCGTACACCGTTGACGACGAGACCCTGGCCACGGTCGCGAAGTTCGAGGACCGGTTCCTCGACCGCGAGCTGTCCTGGCTGCGGCTCAACCAGCGGGTGCTCGAGCTGGCCGAGGACGAGGAGCTGCCACTGCTCGAGCGGGTCCGGTTCTCGGCGATCTTCACCAGCAACCTCGACGAGTTCTTCATGGTCCGCGTGGCCGGCCTCAAGCGCCGGATCGCCGCCGGGCTCGCCGTGCGGGCCGCCTCGGGGATGCTCCCCCGCGGCGTGCTCGAAGCGATCTGGACGAAGTCGCGCGAGCTGAGCGAGCGCCATGCGCGGCTCTTCACCGAGCTGCTGGTCCCCGAGCTGTCGGAGGCCGGCATCCAGCTGGTCCGCTGGGGCGACCTCGACCGCGACGAGCAGAAGTTCTGCAAGAAGCTTTTCCGGGACCGGATCTTCCCGGTCCTCACCCCGCTGGCGGT
Organism: uncultured Actinomycetota bacterium; assembly: GCA_963765915.1. Classification (GTDB taxonomy): domain Bacteria; phylum Actinomycetota; class Actinomycetes; order Propionibacteriales; family Nocardioidaceae; genus Nocardioides. The sequence goes on from CAVXYB010000001.1 coordinate 325,963, forward strand.
CGACCCGGCGCACCCGTTCCCCTACATCTCCGGCCTCTCGCTCAACCTGGCCGTGACGATCCGCAACCCCAAGACCGACAAGGAGCACTTCGCGCGGGTGAAGGTCCCGCCGATCTTCGACCGGTTCGTGCCGCTCGGGAACGCGCGGTTCGTCCCGTTGGAGGACGTCATCGGCGAGCACCTCAAGCGACTCTTCCCCGGCATGGAGGTCCTGGAGGTGCACACCTTCCGGGTCACCCGCAACGAGGACCTGGAGGTCGAGGAGGACGACGCCGAAAACCTGCTCGCCGCCCTGGAGAAGGAGCTGCTGCGTCGCCGGTTCGGTCCGCCAGTGCGGCTCGAGGTCGAGGAGTCGATGACCGACAGCGTCCTGGACCTGCTGGTCTCCGAGCTGGGGGTCAGCCACGATGAGGTCTTCCGGCTCCCGGGCCCGCTCGACCTGCGCGGCCTGCACGGGATCGCGGACCAGAACCGCGAGGACCTCAAGTACCCGGCGTTCGTACCGACCACCCACCCGTTGCTGGCCGAGGTCGAGTCCTCTGCCCCGGTCGACGTGTTCAAGGCGACCCGCCGCCACGACGTGCTGCTGCACCACCCCTACGACTCCTTCGCGACCTCGGTGCAGCGGTTCATCGAGCAGGCGGCTGCCGACCCGCACGTGCTCGCGATCAAGCAGACGCTTTATCGGACCTCCGGTGACTCCCCGATCATCGACGCCCTCATCGACGCCGCCGAAGCCGGCAAGCAGGTGCTGGTGCTGGTCGAGCTCAAGGCCCGCTTCGACGAAGAGGCCAACATCCGCTGGGCGCGCAAGCTCGAGCAGTCCGGCTGCCACGTCGTCTACGGGTTGGTTGGCCTCAAGACGCACTGCAAGCTCGCCATGGTCGTGCGCGACGAGCCCGAGGGAATCCGCCGCTACACCCACATCGGCACCGGGAACTACAACCCGAAGACCTCACGCAGCTACGAGGACCTCGGGCTGTTGACCACCGACGAGTTGATCGGCGAGGACGTCGCGCACCTGTTCAACAACCTCTCCGGCTGGTCGCGCAACGCCCAGTACGAGCAGCTGCTGGTCGCTCCTGACTCCGTACGCACGGGGCTGATCGAGCGGATCCGCCGCGAGATCGAGCACCACCGGGCCGGCCGACCGGCGCGGATCCGCATGAAGATGAACTCGCTGGTCGACGAGGGCGTGATCGACGCGCTCTACCTGGCCTCTCAGGAAGGCCTCCCGGTCCAGCTGCTCACGCGCGCCATCTGCGCGCTGCGGCCGGGGGTGCCAGGCCTGTCCGAAGCGATCGAGGTGCGCTCGATCCTGGGCCGGTTCCTCGAGCACAGCCGGGTCTTCTGGTTCGACAACGGCGGCGAGCCCGAGGCCTGGATCGGCTCTGCCGACATGATGCACCGCAACCTGGACCGCCGGGTCGAGGTGCTCGTCCGGCTGCCCGAGACCCAGCTGGTCGACGAGGTCAGCGACATGCTCGACCTCGCGTTCTGGCACGACACGGCCGCGTGGGAGCTCCAGAGCGACGGCGAATGGGTGCAGAACGGCGGCCGGGTGGCCTTCCAGGAGGCTCTCATCGAGCGGCACCGGCGCCGGCGTACCACCGGGTGAACAACACCTGACTTGCGCGTGTCGGCGGGGCACCCCCTAGGCTGTCTCGCGGTCCACAGCCGGAAACCTCCGTCTCGCCAGGAGAAGTCAGTGCGCTTGCGATTCCGCCCGGTCGAGACGGCGTTCTATGACATGTTCACCGACTCGGCGCGACACCTCGTGGTCGGGGCCGGTCTGCTCGCCGAGATGCTCACCGAGACCGCCGATCGTGATGGCGTCGCGGCCCGGATGCGGCAGGCCGAGCACGACGCCGACGAGACCACCCACGCCATCGTGCGACGCGTGAACTCGACCTTCGTCACGCCGTTCGACCGTGAGGACATCTACCGGCTGGCGTCGGGGCTCGACGACGTCATGGACATGATGGACGAGGTCGTCGACCTGATCCTGCTCTACGAGGTCAAAGTGCTGCCGCCCGAGCTGTCGGAGCAGGTGGATGTCATCACGCGGTGCGCAGACCTCACCGCGGCGGCCATGCCCAACCTGCAGTCGATGCGGTCGCTCGAGGAGTACTGGATCGAGATCAACCGCCTCGAGAACGCCGGCGACAGGAACCACCGGCGGATGCTGGCCAAGCTGTTCTCGGGAGAGTTCAAGACGATCGAGGTGCTCAAGCTCAAGGACATCGTCGAGGCCCTCGAGCGCGCGATCGACGCGTTCGAGACCGTCGCCAACACGGTGGAGCAGATCGCCGTCAAGGAGTCCTGAGGCCTCCATGGACCTCGCGATCGTCGTCGCGGTCGTCGTCGTTGCCCTGGCGTTCGACTACACCAACGGTTTCCACGACGCGGCCAACGCCATCGCCACCTCGATCTCCACACGAGCCTTGACTCCGAGGATCGCGTTGATGTTGGCGGCCGTCATGAACTTCGCGGGCGCGCTCCTCGGTCAGGAGGTCGCGCACACCGTTTCGGACACCATCAACCCCCCTGCCGGCAACCACGGACTGGTGATCGTGATGGCCGGACTGGTCGGCGCCATCACCTGGAACCTGATCACGTGGTACTTCGGCCTGCCTTCGTCCTCCTCGCACGCGTTGATCGGTGGACTCGTCGGCGCAGCCATTGCGTCCGGGGCGGGCGTCTCGTGGGACACCGTGCTGAAGAAGGTGGTGATCCCGATGGTGGGGTCGCCGCTGTTCGGGTTCGCGGCCGCCTTCCTTCTCATGCTGGCGATCATGTGGATCTTTCGCAGAAGCAACCCCCATCGCGTCGGACGCGGGTTCCGTCTGGCACAGACCGTGTCCGCGGCGGCCATGGCCCTGGGCCACGGCCTGCAGGACGCCCAGAAGACGATGGGTGTCATCTTCCTTGCCCTGGTCACGGGCGGGTACGCCGCCGGCAATGACAACCTGCCGCTCTGGGTGATCCTGGTGTCTGCCGCGGCGATCTCCGCCGGGACGTGGGCCGGCGGATGGCGGATCATGCGCACCCTGGGCCGTCGCATCATCCACCTCGACCCGGCCCGGGGCTTCGCGGCCGAGACGGTGGCCGCAGGCGTGCTCTACACCACGGCCTTCGCCCTCGAGGCGCCGATCTCGACCACGCACACCATCACCTCTGCAGTGATGGGCGTCGGTGCCACCAAGCGGTTCTCGGCAGTCCGCTGGGGCGTCGCCCGCTCGATCATCACCGCCTGGATCCTGACCTTCCCGATGGCGGGAGGCTTTGCGGCCGTCGTCTACCTGCTGTTCCGGTTCGTGTTCCAGCTCCCCTGAGCCGCGGGCGATAGTCGCAAACGTTGGGGACCGAGCTCCCGCGCAGGTTGGATCCCAAACGTCTGCCACTACTCCCGAGGCTTCACCGCAGACCCCTGAGCCGCGCGCGATAGTCGCAGACGTTTGGGACGGAGCTCCGGCGCGGGTCCGGTGCCGAACGCCTGTCACTATCCAGCCAGGCGTTCCGGTGGGGTGTTGCGGTGGCGAAGCCATCGCTCACGTTCGTACAGCGAAAGAGCGCGGCGTTGGGACACCGTGAACGTCGGGACCCACCAGGGTGGGAGCTCCAAGGTCCATTGGCGCTCCGAGTCCGGTCGACGCTCAGCGTCTTGATAAGCCGTTCGCAGCCGGGCCAGGAACGGCCCGGGGTTCATCCGGTCCGCAGAGACCATCGTGACCGGCTCCAAGCCATGAGTTCTGAAACCGTGCTCGCGGTCCAGGTCGAGAGCCCGACGGGCGCCGGCACGGTGCAGCGACCCCTCGTACTCCCCCGTCACGCCCAGGCGAGGGTCGATGAGATCAGGCGTACCGATATGCCGGCCTTGGAGGTCGAACACCGGTCGATTCGTGAGCGGTACGGGGAAGCCGGCACCCGTCCAAGTGAGCCGCATGAAGACCTCTTGCGGCGACCACGCATTCTCGTCCGCGAGGTCGCGACCGCATCTTGACTGTTCGATTCCGGTGTAGCTCGGATGGCGATCTATCCACGCACTCACCTCATCGATTGATGCCACATCGTGGTACGCCGCCATATCGAGAACCGCCGTGGCAGCCCACACGTGCGATGCGTAGCGCATCGAGAACGCCACGGACCGCGGCGCTGAGGTCAACCTCAGCCCATCCACGACGACGATCTCCCTCGGATCCCAGCGCTCGTTGCAGAGCAGCAGCCCGGGCCGAGGCCGAATCAGTGTGCGCGGCATGGCGACAGGTACCGGCGCCGGCGCTGCGCCACCGGGCTCGAGGCCGTCGAACCACCATGCATCCAGCCACGCCAATGCCCCCCAGCCCGTGATGCCACCCAGCTTGGGCAGCAACACGCCCGCCTCCGCGACGCGCTGTGCCGGTGTCAGCTCGACCGACGACGGCACGTACAGGCCGCGACTGGACGCCCGCCACTCCAGGCACGCGGCAGCTCTCTTCGTGGGTCCCGCGCTCCCTGTCGGATCAACCCGCACCGGAAGCACCACACCGTGCTCGCGCCCCATCCCCCGTTCGTGCATGCACCCGAGGCTGCCCAGTTCCGTGAGTCCGCCTGGCGCTCATCCACAGGGCGCCTCCGGCCGGGATAGTCGCAAACGTTTGGCACCCGGGCGGAGCCTTGGGGCGGCGTCCCAACGTCTGCGACTATCGGCCACGCGGTGACCCGCACACCGCCCGGCGACTGATGGGCCTGGCGCGAGGCCTCAGCCGAAACGGCCGGAGATGTAGTCCTCCGTGCGCTGGTCGTCGGGGTTCGAGAAGATCTGCGTCGTCTTGTTGAACTCGACCAGCAGTCCGGTCCGGTTGCCGGTCACCTCGTCGGGTTTCGCCGTGAAGAAGGCCGTGCGATCGGACACTCGCGCGGCCTGCTGCATGTTGTGGGTGACGATGATGATCGTGTAGTCGTCGCGGAGGTCCATCATCAGGTCCTCGATGCGCGCCGTGGCGATGGGGTCGAGAGCCGAGCACGGCTCGTCCATGAGGATCACGTCCGGCTTGGTGGCGATGGTGCGGGCGATGCACAGCCGCTGCTGCTGTCCCCCGGACAGGCCGTAGGCCGACTGCTTGAGCTTGTCCTTCACCTCGTCCCAGAGCGCCGCGCTGTGCAGCGCCTCCTCGACCAGGTCGTCCATGTTGTCGACCTTCATGCCGGTGACCCGTGGGCCGTAGGCGATGTTGTCGTAGATCGACTTCGGGAACGGGTTGGGCTTCTGGAAGACCATGCCGATGTGCGTGCGTACGGCGATCGGGTCGATGCCCTTGCTGTAGATGTTCTGGCCGTGGTAGGTCACCTTGCCCTCGACTCGGGCGCCGGTGACGAGGTCGTTCATCCGGTTCAGGCAGCGCAGCACCGTCGACTTCCCACAGCCCGAGGGCCCGATCAGCGCGGTGATCTCGTGCTTCCCGAAGGTCAGCGAGACATCGTGGACGGCGTGGAAGTCGCCGTAGAACACGTTGAGCTTGTAGGCCTCCATCACCGGGTCCGGCGGCACGTCGGGGAGCGGCCGCGCCGCCTCGTCGTGGGCCGCGGCCAGGGTCGTCACGTCGCGCTGGTCGCCGGGGACCCCCTCGGCCTCGGGCGGTCGGGTGGTCGCGGTGGCCGGACGTCGGGCCATGGTGGAGCTCCTCACCAGTTCCTCTGGAATTTGTTGCGGATGAAGATGGCCAGGCCGTTGAGGCCCAGGATCATCACCAGCAGGACGATGATCGCGGCCGAGGCTGCCGTCTGGAAGTCCTCTTGCGACTGCGAGGTCAGCGAGAAGATCTGCATCGGCAGCGCGGTCACGTCGCTGAACAGCCCCGTGGGGTCGAAGCGGACCGAGCCCGCGAGGCCGACGACGATCAGCGGTGCCGCCTCCCCGATCGCCCGGGACAGCCCCAGGATCGTGCCGGTCGCGATGCCCGGGACCGCCGAGGGCAGGGTCTGTCGCCAAGTGGTCTGCCACTGGGTCGCCCCGAGCGCGAGCGAACCCATCCTGATCTCGGTCGGCACGGAGCGGACCGCCTCACGGGTGGTGATGATGATGACCGGCAGGATCAGCAGGGCCAGCGCCACCGTGCCGCCCAGCACGATGCCGGTGCGCTCGAACCCCATCAGCGCCATCACCGCCACGGCTAGAAGGCCATAGACGATCGAGGGCACCGCGGCGAGGTTCTGCAGGTTGACCTCGATCAGCCGGTTCCACCAGCGGTTGCTGTCCGCGAACTCCTCGAGATAGAGCGCGGCGGCGATCCCGAGGGGCACAGCGAACAGCGCGGTGAACAGCATCAGCCACAGGCTCCCGAGGATGCCAGCGCGGAAGCCCGACGATTCCGGACTGATTCGGGAGATGTAGTTGGTCAGGAGAGCGGAGTCGAAACGCGCCGATCCGGCGATGGCGGTGTCGACGATCAGCACCAGCAGCACCATCACGCCGAAGAACAGGGAGAACCACAGCAGCCCGAGGAACACCAGCGAGGAGACGTTGCGGTCCTTGCTGCGCCTCGACGAGATCACCTGGGTGACTTCGCGGGCCGTGGCGGCGGCGACGCTCATCAGTAGACCTGCCTGAACCGACGGACCAGCGCGATGCTGATGATGTTGACGATCAGGGTGAGCACGAACAGTGCGAGCCCCACCGCGAACAGGGTGTTGTAGGAGGTCGAGCCGACCGGGTTCTCACCCTGAGCCGTCATCGCGATGAACCCGGTCATGGTCTGCATGCCTTCTCGTGGGTCGGCGCTGAGGTTCTTCTGGGCCCCCGATGCCAGGGCCACGATCATGGTCTCGCCGACGGCGCGGGACATCCCGAGCACGACGGCCGCGGCGACTCCCGACAAGGCCGCTGGCAGGACCACCCGCAACGTGGTCTGCATCCGGTTCGCACCCATGGCCAGCGAGCCCTGGCGCAGCGCCTGCGGCACGGCGGACAGGGCGTCCTCGGAGAGCGAGGCCACGGTCGGGATGATCATCACGCCGAGCACGAGGCCGGCCGCGAGGGCATTGGTGAAGTTCACCTCCATGTGCAGGATGTCCTGCAGCAGGGTCGGCGTGACGAAGGTCAGGGCGAAGAAGCCGTAGACCACCGACGGGACTCCGGCCAGCAGCTCCACCGTCGGCTTGAGCACCTTGCGGGCCCGGCGCGAGGCGTACTCCGAGAGGTACATCGCCGCCCCCAGACCCAAGGGTACGGACACCAGCAGGGCGATGACCGTGGTCATGGCCGTGCCCCCGATCAGTGGCAGCACGGCGTACTGCCCCTCGGTGGCGAAGAAGTCGCCGAACGGGATCTCGCCGAAGAAGTCGATCACCGGCTGGATCAAGGCGACGACGATGCCGACAGTCACCGCCACCGAGAGCAGGGCCGAGCCCATCAGGATGCCGCGGATCACTGTCTCGCCGGGTCGCGGCCGGCGGCTCAGGTCGGGAGCGCCGGGCAGGCCCGCCCCGCGGGACGGGCCTGCGCCGGTGCTGACGATGCTGCTCATGGGGGAACCAGGAACCTCTCGGTCAGCTGGCGATGCCCTCGAGAGCGGACTGGGTCTCTGCGTACAGCTCCTCGCTGAGCGGGATGAACTTGCCGACCTCGGCGATCTGGGTGAGGTTGTCGATGTAGAAGTCGACGTAGGTCTTGACCGCCTCCTTGTCGGCGTACGACGCGTTGCTCACGTAGATGAACAGCGGGCGGGCCAGAGGTGTGTACTCCCCTGCCTGGGCGGTCTCCGCGGACGGCTCGATGCAGCCGTTGCCGTCGTCGATCGCCAGCGCCTTGAGGCTCTCGGCGTTCTCCTCGTAGTAGGTGTAGCCGAAGTACGCCGTCGCGCCTTCGGTGCCGGAGACGCCCTGGACGAGCACGTTGTCGTCCTCGGAGGCCTCGTAGTCGTCGCGGGTCGTCTCCTCCTCGGAGCCGATGACGTCGTTGGCCATGTAGTCGTAGGTGCCGGAGTCGGTGCCGGGGCCGAAGAGCGCGATCTCCTGGTCCGGGAAGCTCGGGTCGAGGTCCTTCCAGTTGGTCACCGTCGAGCCGGGCTCCCACAGCGCGATCAGCTGCTCGGTCGTGAGGCAGTCGACGTCGAGGTCGGGGTGCACGACGACGGTGAGCGCGTCGGTCGCGACCTGGAGCTCGGTGTACTCGACGCCCTCGGCCTCGCACGCCGCGATCTCTTCCTCGTCGATCGGCCGGGAGGCGTCGGAGATGTCGGTCTGGCCGGCGCAGAACTTCTCGAACCCGCCACCGGTGCCGGACTCTGACACGGAGACCTCGATGTCTGGGCTCTCCTCGCTGAGGAGCTCCGCAGCAGCGTCGCTCATCGGGAACACAGTGGAGGAACCGTCGACAATGACCTTGCCGCTGACGCCGTCCCCGCCTTCAGCGCTGCCACCGCATGCCGTGAGGACAAGGGCCAGCGCGGCGATGCCGGGCAGCAGGGCGCGGCGGATGCGGCGCCCATTTCCATACGTGGTGTTCACGCGTTTCTCCTGAGTCTTCTCGGGATGTACGCCGTGAACGTAGGGAGCGCCGGTGTCTGGACCCGTGGTGCTGGGTGAACGCGGGATGAACAGGGAACGCCGGGCTGACGGCGCTAAAGCGGGCGTGAGACGACCATCACGTGAACTGCCCCACAGCCCCGTCTGTTGGTGCTGGCTCAGCCGATCCGGTGGCGCTCCGAGAGCCGGACCCGGCCCTTCCTCAGGTGCAGGACCACCAGCCCACCGGTCGCCAGTCCGGGGTCCTCGATCCCGGCCGCATCGAAGACCCAGGGCAGCACCGGCCGGTGCGTGCAGACCACAAGGCCGCCTGCCGCGGCCGGCCGGTCCCCGAGGTCGTCGACCAGCCCGGTCACCAGCCGGCGGATGCCGCCCCGGCTGGCGTCCTCCTCGCTGAGCAGGCGGTCGGTGCGCACTCGGCGGCCGGTCGCTACGGCGTACGGCTCGAGGGTCTGGACACACCGAGTGCTGCTGGAGGTGACCAGATGACGGACGTCGTAGGCCGCGAGCACCGGGACCAGCCGGGTGGCCTGCTGTCGGCCGGTCGCGAGCAGAGGCCGCTCCCGGTCGTCGCGGCGCCAGGCCTTGCGCGAGCGGGCCTGGCTGTGCCGCAGGACGACCAGCGTCCGGGTCTTACGATGATGCTCGAGCGCCTCGGCGAGGGTGTCGACGTCGAACTCGTAGCTGAGCCGCCGCCGCGCCTTGTCGACCGGGAACCACGCCACCTCGTCGATCTCGGAGTTCGGCTGGTAGCCGCCGACGTCACCGTCGCCCACCGCCCGGCCCACCCAGTAGCGGACCCGCTTGGTGCCCGCCCGGATCGGGTAGGTCTGGTCGGCCAGCGGCACGCCGAGGCGAATCCGGACGCCGGTCTCCTCCTCGACCTCGCGGACCGCCGCCGCGGTGGCATGCTCACCGCGGTCCAGCTTGCCCTTGGGGAAGGACCAGTCGTCGTACTTGGGCCGGTGGACCAGCAGCACGGTTCCGCCGGGCCCGAGGACGACGGCACCGGCCGAGACGACCTCGCGCTCGCGTCCGGACGGCGAAGCCATGCCCACTAGTCTCACATCAACCCGTCACGAGGAGGAGCCCGGTTGGCACAGCCGTGGAGACGCCGGCTGACCGTGGTCGCCGGGGCGGCGCTGGTGCTGGCCCTCGTCGCCGCCGCCACCGTCGTGGGGGTGCGCTGGTGGCAGGACCGGAACCGCACCGACCTCGAGCGCGCGTTGGGCTACGCGCCGTCCGGAACCGTCCGGTTCTCGTGGACCGACTGGGCCGACGTGCGCTCGAAGCTGAAGTCCGACGTGGACGCGGACTCCTCGCCCGAGGACGTGGAGTCGTTCCTCAATGACGGGTACGACGCCGACCTCACCTCGGGCTCCGCGATGGTCGAGTCGGCGTCCCTGCTCCAGGAGCGGTTCGGCTTCTCCCCCGCCGACGTCGAATGGGAGCTGCTCGGCCAGAGCCCGGCCGGCTCGGTGCTGGTCCTCGGACTGCCCGACAGCCTCGATGTCGGCGAGCTCGGGGACACCCTCGCCTCGCTCGGCTACGCCCGGCCGGACGACGACACGGGAGTGTGGACGGGCGGAGAGGAGCTGCTGGCCAGGATCGGCGCGGGCGGGACCATCTCCCCGCAGTTCCAGAACCTCGCCCTCGACCCTGACGACCACCTCCTGCTGGCCAGCGACAGCACGTCGTACCTGCGTGGCGTCGACGGCGGCGACGACCTCGACGATGAGGGGCTCCGGGACGTCGCTGACGCGATCGGCGAGCCGCTCTCGGCGGCCGTCTACACCGGGGACTTCGCCTGCAAGTCGCTGGCGATGGCCCAGGCCGACGAAGAAGACCAGAGCGCGGCCGACCAGCTCGTGGCCCAGACCGGTGGAGTGGACCCGATGACCGGCTTCGCAATGGCCGCGGAGCCCGACGGCCAGGTGCTGGTGGCGATGTCGTTCGAGAACGACGACCAGGCCCGCCGCAACGCCGACAGCCGCGCCCGGCTGGCGGCCGGCGCGGCGCCCGGTCAGGGTGGCGACTTCGCCGACCGGTTCGAGCTCGGCAAGGTCACCGCCGACGGCCGGGTGGTCACGATGCGCCTGGAGCCGGTCGAGGACAGCGCTGTCCTCTCGGACCTGTCGACCGGCCCGGTGCTCTTCGCTACCTGCTAGTGCCCGCTGAGGGCGTGAGCGAGGGCCAACCGGAGCCGGTACCACCACCGGTGCCTGTACATGGCGTGGCGGTAACCGCCGAGGACCGGCCACAGCCTCACCCTTCGGGGTGGGCAACCTGCCGTGGGTGCACGGACCGTCCTGAGTTTCACCGGGTACGCGGCTCTCCTGACCGAGGTGTGGTCAATGGCCTGGCTGGTCTGGTGCCTGCGCGTGTAGCCGTCCGGCCCCAGGCGGCGGTGAGCTACGGCCCATTTCGATGCGCTGGACGGGCCCAGGCTCACCGCCCAGAGTCCGTGGCTCGGTTAGGTCATACGAATTGTGGACCCGTCTGCTCGATCCGTATGACCTAAGCCGGGCGGCCGCAGGCATCCTTGACGGCGGGTGTCGGTCGGCTACGCCCGCGGCCGCCCCCCACACCTACGTCAGGAGAGCCGGGTACCCGGTGAAACTCACGCCTGGTCAGCGGAACGACCGCAGCCGCAGGCTGTTGTTGAGCGAGACCGCCTGCAGCGCCTTGGTGACCGCGGCCACCTGGGTGAGCACGTCGATGCAGTAGGTGTCCTCCTCGACCATGCGCTGGAGACCCCGGGTCTGGCCCTCGATCCTGCGCAGCCTCTTCAGGACGTCGTCTTTGCGGTGGGTGTAGCCGTGCACGGTCGTCATGGTTCTACCCTACCCCCCTAGGGTATGACCACAAGACGAGCTGGAACAGCCGTCCCTCAGCGGGCAGGCTGGCTCAGGCGCTGGGCCGGACGCCCAGGATCTTGTCGATCTGGGCAGTCGACAGGTGATCATCGGCCTCGCTGGCCGCGATGATCAGGTTGGTGGTGAGCTCTACCTCGCCGAGGAGATCGGCGTCCTCGAGGGTCACATCGAACTGGTCGTGCACGCCGGGTCCTCCTCTCCCTGAATTCAGGCCGTACCCACCCGGGCCTGACAGGGACCCGGGACGCACCGGTATGTCTTCCAGCCTAGTGGCCGACCTCGGCGCGGACAGTGATCCGAACGGGTGGTGGTTAGACCACCCGAAAAAGCACGAGGCCCCACCCTCTCGGGTGGGGCCTCGCGACGGTGGTCCGAGTCAGAGAGGACGAACGTTCTCCGCCTGCGGGCCCTTGGGGCCCTGCGTGACGTCGAACTCAACCTTCTGGTTCTCGTCGAGGGACTTGTAACCCTGCGACTGGATCGCCGAGTAGTGCACGAAGACGTCGTCGCCGCCGTCCTCCTGCGCAATGAAGCCGAAACCCTTCTCGGCGTTGAACCACTTCACGGTGCCCTGAGCCATTGCTCGATTACTCCTTATTCGGGTGTGAGGCCGTCACTTCGACGACCCCGCAATCGATGCGGTGACTCGTCGCCTCGACCCGCAGAAGCGAGCAGAAACGCCGTTGGATCACAAACCCCACCGGCGTACCAGCTGGATGTTGCACCTCTTGCTGCTGTGAACAGTACCAACGATCCGTGACAGGGAAAGTCGGCGGTGGGATCTACCTGTCTCTGCGGCGTGACAGTTCGGCGTCGCCGACGTGACGGGGAGGTGTCTGAGACACCGTGGGGCCGGCCCTGCGGCGCGCCCGCGGGCCAGGTCGGGAGCAGACGCCCACACGCAGAGCTTGGATCTCTTGTCACTGTTCTGTGGATGTACGGTCACTCGTTTGTGGCCGTTGTCTAGCCCAGGGCCAATCCCACTGGCCCCAATTGGCGCACAAGACCTCTTTCCTCACAATTCTGTCGGCCGATCGGCCTAGTCCGTTTGGGCTATGCCACTGCCGATCTACTAGCGATCCACAGAACGCCTGCACCCACTGTTACCAAGCGGCGAACCTCGTCACGTGGCCTTCCCCCGAGGTCATAGACCCCCCACCGGTCCGCCGTACGTGAACCCCCGGCCGTTTCCCCCGACGGCCCACGGACGACGGACCACAAACCCCCTGGATGGCCCCGATGTCCACCACCCCCCTCACCCGCAACCTGGCCCGCCTCGTCGTGACGACGTTCGCCGCGGCCGGCCTGAGCCTCGCGCTGCCTCTCGCAGACGCCACCGCGGCCGGCGGGCGCACCTTCTACCTCTCCCCGTCCGGGTCCGACTCCAACAGCGGCACCGACGCGGCGCACCCCTTCCAGAGCCTCGAGAAGGTCTCGGACGGGTTCCTGCAGCCGGGCGACACCGTGCTCCTCCAGCGCGGCGCCACCTTCGTCGGCAAGCTCGGCCTCTGGGCCTCGGGCACCGCCGCGCAGCGGATCACGGTCGCCAGCTACGGCGAGGGCCCCAAGCCCACTATCACCGGTGACTGCGTCTGGGTCGGCGCGTCGTACGTGACGCTGCAGGACTTCAGGGTCAACAACTGCAACACCGACGGCATCTGGAGCGACGGCACCAACAACGTCATCACCGGCATCGAGGCCAGCCACAACATCCAGGGCATCGAGATCGGCGAGCACGCCCGGAACAACAAGGTGCTCCGCAACTACCTGCACCACAACGACAAGATGTGGCCGAACACCCCCGGCGAGTTCGACGACTCCGGTGCGGTCGGCATGGTCGTGGTCGGTGACAACACCGAGGTCGCCTACAACACGATCACCGACAACATCGCATCCTCGGTCGACTTCGGCACCGACGGTTCCGCCGTCGAGATCTACGGCGGCATCGGCACCCTGGTCCACCACAACGTGTCCACCAACAACCGGACCTTCACCGAGCTCGGCAACCCGCGGTCGGCCGACACCACCTACGCCTACAACCAGGTGACCTCGAATCTCGAGGAGTCGGAGTTCCTGATCACCCGAGGCGCCCAGGACTACTTCGGCCCCATCGCCGGCACCGTCGCGGTCAACAACTCGGTGAAGCTGACCGGCTCCAGGTCCACCGGCTTCGTCTGCTACGCCGGCTGCACCGCGTCGCTGTTCACCATGTACAACAACGTTCTCGACGTCGCCGGCCGGATCGGCAACCTCGAGGGCTCGATGAGCGGCGGCAACAACGTCTACTGGCGGGGCTCGATGTACAGCATCAGCCTGATGCCTGGCGACCGGTACGCCGACCCGCAGTTCAAGGGCACCCGCCTCATCCCGACGCCGAAGAGCCCGCTGGTCGACTCGGGCCGTCCCTCCACGATGAAGACCGACCTCAGCGGCCGCAAGACCGGCGTGGATGGCAACGGCGACGGCAAGCGCGGCACCGACATCGGCGCCTACGAAGCCAAGCGCAAGGGCCACAAGGGCAAGGGCGGCAAGGGCCACGGCGGCCAGGGCAAGGGCAACGGCGGCAACGGCAACGGCGGCAACCACGGCACCACCCACCACACAGGCACTGCGTACTTCGCTCGCCTGTCCTGAGACCAGGCCCGGGGGACCCCAAGGGGTCGGGGTTCCCCGGGCTCGGATGGGAGCCTCCACTCCCAGCACCGCGGAAGCCTCCCCTTCCGCACCGGACCCCGACTCCTGCGACCAGCCCGGGGGTGGCAGGAATCGGGGTCCACACGACGTCCCGGCCCAGGGGGGCCGGGACGTTGTCGTGTCGCACAACGTCCCGGACCGCTCACTCAGAGGGACTGTCTCTAGACTCCTGAGTCCTGCGGGCCCTTAGCTCAGTTGGTAGAGCATCGGACTTTTAATCCGCTGGTCGTCGGTTCGAGCCCGACAGGGCCTACTCGCAGGCCTATTCGCAATCGTGGGAGTTGCGTGGCTGGCCGGTTGAACCGTTGCGCAGAGCCGCCAGCGGCTGCGATCTCAGCGCGACAGGTCGATCACGGTCATGCCCGCGGACGTCGCTGGTCGGTCCATCGCGGCCAGGGCCGCTCCGGCGTCTTCCAGCCCGATCACTTCGCCGATAAGCCGGTCGGGTCGCAGAGTCCGGTTCGCGACGAGGGTCAGCATCGGTGGGTACTCGTGTGCCGCCATCCCGTGCGAACCGTGGATCTCCAGCTCGTGAGCGATGACCAGGTCCATCGGAATCGGCGGGGTGGCCGCTGCGCCCAGGAGCAGACCGACCTGGACGTGTCGGCCACGCCGGCGCAGGCAGCGCACCGAGGAGACCGCGATGGTCGGCGAACCGAGTGCGTCGATGGAGACATCCGCCCCATCTCGGGTGATCTCCTGGATGGTTGCCACCGGGTCTCGGTCCTGCCCGGCGTCGACCACCGCCTCCGCGCCCAGGCCCGTCGCGCGTTCCAGCGCCGTGCTGTTGACATCCACCGCGATCACGCGTGCTCCGAGCGCGGCTCCAATCATCACCGCGGACAGGCCCACCCCGCCGCACCCGTGCACCGCCAGCCAGTCACCGGCACGGATCCGTCCGTGCACGGTGAGCGCCCGAAACGCGGTCGCGAACCGGCAGCCCAGGGACGCCGCGATGACGAAGTCGATCGAGTCCGGAAGCGGTACCAGATTCAGGTCCGCAGCGTGGATCGCCACCCGCTCGGCGAAGGATCCCGGCCCCGTGAAGCCCGGCTGGGTCTGGTGCGGACAGACCTGGGCATCGCCGGCCAGGCAGTACTCACAGTCCCCGCAACCGCAGACGAAGGGCACCGTCACCCGATCCCCGACGCGCCATCGGGAGACACCAGGGCCGGTCTCCGCGACCACTCCTGCCAGTTCATGCCCCGGGATGTGCGGCAGTGCAACCGGCTCATGGCCCTTCCAGGCGTGCCAGTCCGACCGGCACACCCCGGTCGCACCGACGCTGAGAACCACGCCGGAATCGGGGCAAACCGGGTCTGCCACCTCCATGACCGTAGGCGTGATCCCGTAGGCGGAGTAGACGACCGCCCTCACCAGACAGCCCCGGACAGGAGAGGTGGGCAGGGGTGCACCCACCCATCATCCTCGACCTCATCGGTGTCCGATGGTCGCGTGGGCGCGGGCAATCCGCTTGTGTTGGCTCATGACGCGCTACGGCTTCCACGCAAGCCACGAGCAGGTCCCCGCCCGACAGCTCCTCGTCGACGTCCAACGGGCTGAGCAGGCCGGGTTCGAGGTCGCGATGTGCTCGGACCACTTCTCTCCATGGAGTCGCCGACAAGGAAACTCTGGGTTCGCGTGGTCGTGGCTCGGAGCGGCGCTGGCCACCACCAACCTCACGTTCGGCTGTGTGAACGCCCCCGGCCAGCGCTACCACCCGGCGATCGTGGCGCAGGCCATTGCCACCCTCGGCTCGATGTTCCCTGGCCGGTTCTGGGTAGCGCTGGGGAGTGGTGAGGCCAGCAACGAGCACATCACCGGCGACAGGTGGCCGCGCAAGGAGGTCCGGACCCAGCGGCTGGAGGAGTGCGTCGACGTGATCCGCAGGTTGCTCGAGGGCGCGGAGGTAACCCACGACGGGCTGGTCACCGTCGACCGGGCGCGGCTGTGGGAGTTGGCGGACCCGATCCCCCGCCTGGTCGGGCCTGCGGTGTCGCTGGAGAGCGCGGCGCGGGTCGCCGCCTGGAGCGACGGCATGGTGACCGTGAACCAGTCGCCCGATCAGCTGCAGCAGATGGTCGAAGCACATCGTGGCGCCGGCGGTGCCGGCCCGCTCGCGCTCCAGGTTCACCTGTCCTGGGCGCCGACGGAGGCCGAGGCCGAGCAGATCGCGCACGAGCAGTGGCGGAGCAACGTCTTCGGTGAGCCGGTGGCGTGGGACCTGGAGACCGTGGACGCGTTCGACCTCGTGTCGGGGGACGTGACCGTGGAGAAGGTCCGCACGGTGGTCGACGTCTCCTCTGACCTGGCCTGGCATCGTGACCGGCTTGCCGAGTACGCCGCGCTGGGGTTCGACGAGCTCTACCTGCACCACGTCGGGCAGTCGCAGGAGCGCTTCATCGACGCCTTCGGCGAGCACGTCCTCCCCCAGCTGAAGGAGGCCTGAGCGTGGTGCGAGGCGTGAGCACCGGCGACCTCTGGTGGAAGAACGCGGTCATCTACTGCGTCGACGTCGAGACCTACTACGACTCCGACGGGGACGGCATCGGCGACCTGGCGGGACTGACCCAGCGCATCGACTACCTCGCCGAGCTCGGTGTGACGTGCCTGTGGCTCATGCCCTTCTACCCCACTCCGGACAGGGACGACGGCTACGACGTCACCGACCTGTTCGGGGTGGACAGCCGTCTCGGCACCCACGGCGACCTCGTCGAGCTGGTCCGCACCGCGAACGACCGGGGCATCCGGGTCATCGCCGATCTCGTCGTCAATCACACATCCGCGCAGCACCCGTGGTTCAAGGCTGCGCGGAGAAGCAAGGACAACCCCTTCCGGGACTACTACGTCTGGCGCGCAGACCCGCCGCCGGACACCTCCGACAAGGTCGTGTTCCCCGACAAGGAGGACAGCATCTGGGAGCTCGACGAACGCACCGGCGAGTGGTACCTGCACCACTTCTACTCCCACCAACCAGACCTCAACTTCGCCAACCCCGAGGTGCGCGACCACATCGCGAAGTCCATCGGGTTCTGGCTGGAGCTGGGGCTGGCCGGCTTCCGCGTGGACGCCGTGCCGTTCCTGGTTGCCGACGTCGACACGGCCGGCGACGACGTACCGGGCGACCCGCATGACTACCTGAAGGAGCTGCGATCCTTCCTCGGGCGACGCCGGGGCGACGCCATCCTGCTCGGCGAGGTCAACCTGCCGCACAAGGAGCAGCGGGCCTACTTCGGGGGCTCGGACGGCGACGAGCTCACCATGATGTTCGACTTCATCGGCATGCAGGCCATGTACCTCGCACTGGCGCGCCAGGACGCCCGGCCACTGGCCAAGGCTCTCAAGGCCAGGCCGAGAATCCATCCGGACTGCCAGTGGGCGACGTTCGTGCGCAACCACGACGAGCTGACCCTCGACAAGCTCTCGGACGACGAGCGCGAAGAGGTTTTCGCTGCCTTCGGCCCCGAGCCCGACATGCAGATCTACGGCCGCGGCCTCAAGCGCCGCCTGCCGACCATGCTGGACGGCGATCCCCGTCGCATCCGGATGGTCTACAGCCTCCTCTTCAGCCTTCCCGGGACGCCGACGCTCTACTACGGCGAGGAGATCGGGATGGGCGAGGACCTGGAGGCCGAGGGCAGGATGGCGGTCCGCACACCGATGCAGTGGGCACAGAGCCCCAACGGCGGGTTCTCCACCGCTCCCCCGCGCCGCCTGATCCAGCGTCCGGTGCCGGAGCCCTACGGCGCCGAACGCGTCAACGTGAGTGACCAGAAGCGCGACCCGGACTCACTCTGGTCCTTCATGCGCGCGCTGATCCAGACCTACCGCGACTGTCCTGAGCTGGGCTGGGGCGAGTTCCAGGTTCTCCGGCAGCCGCGCCGGGAGATCCTGGCGCACAGCTGCACGTGGCAGGGCTCGTCGACCGTGGCGCTGCACAACCTGTCGCCACGGCCGGTCACCACGCAGCTCGAGCTGGAGACCCAGCAGCCCGTCTGGCTCGACGACCAGTTCGCGCACAAGTCCACCGAGACCGGCCCTCGCGGCACCGTGGAGCTGGCGCTCGAAGGCTACGGACACCGATGGCTACGGGTGCGGCGAGAAGACCGACGGGAGCTGTGAAGTCCAGCGCCTACCCAGGTTGCGCCACGAGTTGGCAGTGGCCCGCGTCGCACGCCGCGCGCGCGTCTCTGATCAGCTGACGAGTACGACGCAACTCCGCCATTCGGGTATCGATGCGGGCTTCCACCTGGTCCAGACGCCACCGCTCGGAGGAGCAGGTGGCCGCGCCGGAGTCGTGGGCGGTGAGCGCGTCCACGACCTCCTCGACGGTGAGCCCGAGGGACTGAAGCTGCCGGGCGAGGCGCACGCGGTCGACGTCACGGTGATCGAACGTGCGGTAGCCACCAGGCGTGCGCGGTGCCGGCCCCAGGACGCCGCGACGCTCGTAGAAGCGGACGGCGTCCACCGAGACACCGGCGACCTCGGCGAACGTCCCGATCCGCATGCGGCCATCTGTCATCGCCAAGCTCCCCTCGGGTCACAGGTTGACTCTGGACCATGGTCCAGAGTTTACGGTCGGCGCATGACCAAGCTCCTGTCCATCACGGCTCCGCCCGACGCGCCCATCGCCTGCGACCTGACCGTCGCCCAGGACACGCTCACCGAGCGCCTCGCGGAGTATCGACGCCTGTTCGATCACGCGCTCCTGAGCCGAGCCTCCACCGACGACGAGACGACCTTCCGGTTCGCGGCACGTCCGGGTGTGCGGGAGTGGGTGGTGGACCTCGTACGGAAGGAGGCCGCCTGCTGTCGGTTCCTCTCCTACGAGGTCGACCTGGCCGACGACGAGATCGTCTGGACCACCCGCGGACTCGGAGCATCGGACTGGGCCGTCCTCGAAGAGTTCCTCCCCGAATCCACCGCCGCCCCCGACGGCTCCTCGGCCGCCATCGCTGAGCGCCTCGAGAGCCGGGGCCGCATTCCCGTCAAGGTGCCCGTCCGCGACGTGTGATCGCGGCCCGAGTCCGCAAGGGTCGACTATCACCGCCGGGGGACTCCGCCAGCACCGATGGAGGCGGAAGCGTCGGTCTTCTATTGTCGCGGAATGGCCGGAGCCTTCCGGTGTCCGACGCTTGTCGGACGGCAGCCCGCGCTCGACCTGGTCGACGGGCTGCTGGCCGGCGTTCACACGGAGCGTGGGGGTGGTTGCCTTGTCGTGATCGGGGAGCCCGGAGTCGGCAAGTCGCGGGTCGTCGCAGAAGCGATGGGCTTGGCCACGAGCCAGTCCTTGACCGTTCTGCCTGGTCGCGCATCGGTGGTCTCCAGTGGTGCCTCGATGCGTCCTATCGCGGAGGCGGTCGCTCGGTACGCACGGAGCAACCCTGACCCACCTGGGTCCGTCGGCGCGTACCTGCCAGTTCTCGCGCGGTTCGTGCCGGAGTGGCAGGTTCCCATCGGCCCGGAGGGTGACCCGATCCTCGTGGGTGAGGCGCTGGTACGTCTGGCCGACGGGCAAGCCAACGGCGCTCTGCTCGTGCTGGAAGACCTTCACTGGGCAGATCCGGACACCCTGCGAGTGCTGGAGTACCTCGCGGACAGCGATGGCAACTCGGGCCTCGCTGTCCTCGCCACCTCACGTCCACCGGAGGGCGACCTGGCTCGGCTGATCGACGGGCTTGGTGAGCGAGGTTCGGCCCAGGTGCACCGGCTACCCCGGTTGAGTGACGACAATGCGAGCGTCATGGCGGCGGGGTGCCTGGGCCTCGAGGGTCCACTACCGCCAACGGTCCACGAGCTCGTCGCCGCGGCCGAGGGGCTTCCGCTCCTGGTCGAGGACCTCCTCGCCGACGCGGTGGCACGCCATGCCTTGCGTCGTGAGGACGGAACCTGGGTGCTGGCCGACACCGATCGAGGTGTGCCCGCGAGCTTCGCTGAGACGGTCGTCGTACGGCTCTCCGCGCTCGACGACACCACCGCCGGCGTGCTCCACGCTGCCGCTGTTCTCGGGCGCGATTTCGATGACCATTTGCTCGGGTCCGTCCTCGGACTCGCCACGGACTCGGTCGCCGCGGCACTGGTCGCTGCCGAGCGCGAGCAGCTCGTCGAGCGCGTGCGCGGCACAGGGGCCGTGAACGGCTACCGCTTTCGGCACGCACTCACCAGGGAGGCGGTGTTGGCCGAAGTGCCGGCGCAGCAGCGAGTCTCGCTGGCGTCGGCCGCCGCGGACGCCTGCGGGGTTGCTGGGATGCCGGCCCACGTGGTGGCGTCGCTCTTGACGCTGGCGGCACGCGGCGACGAGGCAGCCGCGCTCCTCGTCGAGGCCGCCGCTGCCGAGCGCCAGGTCGGTACCAACTCTGCGGCACTCGGGCTGCTGGCTCGAGCACGATCGCTGGCCAAGGATCCGGACCTGGCCCAGCGCGTGGTGCTCGCGCAGGTGCGCGTGATGGCGGAGTCCGGACTCTCACGAGAGGCCCACGAGCTCGCGCGCGAGGTGCTCCCGTTCCTCGGGTCCGACCAGGCACGCGCGATACGGCTGCGTCTGGCTGGTTCCGCGATCCGTGCGCAGGACCCGTTGGCCGCTCGCTCGCAGCTCGACATCGTGAAGGCCGTCGGCGACCTCCACGATGCGGAATGGGCCGAGGTCTGGAGCCTGGAAGCAAGCCTTGCGCTCTCCGGAACCGCGCCGGAGCGGATCACCGAGGCCGAGCACCTGGCCCATCGTGCCGTGGCAGCGGCGAAACGAGCCAGGCTCCCCGCAGTCGAATGTGAGTCGCTTCTCGTGTTGGGGCGCTGCTCACGACTCAGGGACCTCGCCGCGGCCGAGGACGCCTTCCGAGACGCCTTCCGAGTCGCCGACGGGGCGTCCTTGGCGGTGCAGCGGGTCAGCGCGCTGGCTGAGCTCGGCACTGTCCAGATGCTCCGCGAGGTCCGAGCCGACACCCTGCTCCAGGCGCGCGAGGGGGCCGAGGTACTTGGTGCACCGGTCACCGCAGTGGGGATCTCGGTCAACGTTGCCGGCGTTCGCATCATGCGTGGTGAACTCGACCAGGCCATCGCCGAATCACGCGCTGCGCAGGAGGCCGCCCGTCGCCTCGGACTGACGGGTGCGTTGGCCGCAACGATCATGTTCGAAGCCATCTCGGAGGGATTCTCGGGCCGGTCCGAGGAGATGGAACGCCTACTCGCCGAAGCGGAAGCAACCGGACACGGCGAACCCGACATCCTCGCCGGCTCCTGGGCCATCGGCCGCGCGACTGTGGCGCTTCTGGACGAGGACCGGCCCAAGGCCATCCGCGCACTCGAGCGCGCCAACGCCATCATCAACCAGAGCACAGTGCTGATGATCGACCCTGCCGCAGGCCCGAGCGCCCTGCTGGCTGCCGTCGAAGGTCGCTGCACCTCCGATGACATCGACGAAGCCGAGACTCGGAGTGGGGCGGGTTCGGCGTGGACACGAATGTGGATTGGGTGCGCACGCTCGGTGCTTGCCGGGATCAACATGGACCGCGTGCCGGAAGATTTCTCACGGGACGGGCTGGCCGCAGCGTCCCGATACCCGGTGTTCGGCCTTGTGGCGGCACGGATCGTGGCCGAGGCGCAGGTACGTGACGGGTGGGGTGAGCCTGTCCAACTGCTCACGGACATCGAGCGCCGGGCTCGTGACCGCGGCTATCGACGCGTCGCGGTCGCCTGCCGGTCGTTGCTGCGGAGCGCTGGAGTCCGCGTACCCCGCCGGCGGACGGTGGACCTGGGACTCGGGTCAGCACTGCAACGTCTCGGCATCACCGCACGCGAGGCCGAGGTGCTCGACCTCCTCCGTGAGCGACTCACCACCCCCGAGATCGCCGGACGCCTCTTCCTCTCCCCTCGCACAGTCGAGAAGCACGTCGCCAGCCTGCTCGCCAAGACGGGTGCGACCGGCCGTTCGCAGCTCGCCGAGATCGCCAGCAACCAGGCGAACGCCCGTTTCCTGGGCGGTCGGGCGGATCGTGAAGGTGGGTAGGGCATACCCATGACCTTCGACGCGGTCGGCGGCAGAGTTGGAGAAGTGGGAAAGGCCCACCAACGCTGACCCCGAGGAGGAGTCATGACCATCAGTGTCGTCTTCGAGTTCCCTGCCGGCTCGATCGAGAACTACCGCAAGGTCTTCGAGGTCGGCGGGCCTGAGATCGTCGACCAGCCCGACCGCCTTCACCACCAGTGCTTCGAGTCCGGGGCAGGCTTCACCGTCGTCGACGTGTGGCGGTCCGAGGACAGCTTCGCGAAGTTCGGCGAGGTGCTCGGACCGATCCTTCAGGACCTCGGTCTGGTCACTGTGCCGGCCGTGCACCGCACCGAACGCATCGTGACCCCGCAGGGCGAGCTCATCGACTTCTGACACACCACGGCTGTTCACCGACAGCTCGACGAAAGGAAGACCCGTGGAGCCCACAGCCACGCTCACCCAGGCCCTGACCTGGACAGGCTCGATCGTCTCGGGAACCAGCGTCGACGACTACGACCGGCCTACGCCCTGCCGCGACTGGGACGTGCACGCGCTCGCCAACCACCTGGTCGGCGGGGCATGGATGTTCGCAGGCGCTCTCCACGGAGACCCCTTGCCGACCGGCGAGCCGGGCGACGTGGTCGGCGCGGATCCCGGCACGGCGTATGGCGCAGCAAGCGCAGCACTCGTCGATGCCATCCGCGCAGACGACGTCCTCGAGCGCGTCACTGAACTGCCGATCGGAACAGTGCCCGGGACGGTCACCTTGAGCCTGGCGCTGACGGACACTCTCACGCACGGCTGGGACCTGGCGATCGCAACCGGCCAACCCGCCGAGATCCCGTCGGAGCTGGCCGCAGCAGCCCTGGCGTTCTGCGAGAGCGCCATCGACGACACCATGCGCGGGCCGGGTGCGCCGTTCGGAGCAGTCGTGACTCCACCGGCGGACGCATCGGTGGGCGAGCGCCTCGTGGCCTTCCTCGGCAGAAGCCCTCGTCCCTGACGGCCAACTCGAACTCGTCGAGAACGTAGCGTGCGGCTGCCGAAGACTCGGACCTAGTCGGCCAGCCCTTCCCGTGCGAAGTCGACGGCCTCGGCGAGCATCGTCCGCCACAGGCTGCGGTCGACCGTGGGGATCGACACCCACTCACGGAAGACCTTGCCGGCGGGGGCGAACGGGTCGCCGTGACCGTTGTCGACCAGCTCGGTGACCCGCTCGCGGGGGAGCTTCACGACCAGGCAGCCGGCCTTGTCGTCGTAGGACGCGAGGAACCTCCCGGCCAGCCGCACACACGGGTAGCCCATCATGGTCGCCCGGCCGATGGCCGGGTCGTAGAGCAGGTCGTCGGTGAGCTCGTCGTAGAGATCGCGAGCGCCGTCCCCGCCGTAGGGCTCCGGCGGGGACGGGCCTGTCGCGGCTGGCGCCATCAGGCCGCCGGCGGCGTGAAGACGCCGAACTGGTTGCCCGAGGGGTCGCGCAGGTAGGCGAACGTCGGGACGCCCGGGCCGGCGTCGAGGTGCTTGCTCACCACCGAGCCGCCGAGCTGCTCGGCGTCGGCGCACGTGGCGGCGACATCCGCGACGAGGATGTAGAACACGGCGTGGTCGGGCAGCTGTCCGCCGGTGCCGAAGACTCCTCCGATCGGTGCGGCGGCGCCGGAAGCCTTGATGTTGCGGTAGTCCAGGCCACCGGACGTCGCGGGTCCGTCGGCCTCGAAGGACCAGTCGAAAAGGCTGCCGTAGAACTTCTCGGCACCGTCGGGATCGCTGGTGGCGACCTCGAACCAGGCGAGGGTGCCGGGCGCGGGGTTGGTCATGAGTGTCTCCTTCTGCTTGCGGATCACCCGCCGGGGAGGCGGGCTGCACCCACCGTCTCGGCACCTCGCGACAGCCCTATGTCGGAGTTTGCCAAGAGAACTTCAGGACGCAGCGCCGACGCCGGAAGCTTCGTCTCGTGGCCGTCGACGACCGGTTCGGCGACGATGCGACGCGGGCGCGGCAGCGACGGCGTCCGCTCGGCCCGCGTGATCCGGTCCATGCGGAAGACCCGGTCGTCTTGTCGCAGGTGGCACCAGGCGCTCAGGTAGGAACCGTTGGGGCCGACCACGATCTGCTGGGGCTCGACCTGGCGCTCGGTCACCAGCCCGCCGACGTCGATGTAGCTGATGCACAGCACGTGGCTGTCACGGACGGCACGCCAGATGGTCTCGGCGATCTCCGCGTCGGGCTCGGGCACCGGTTGCACCAGGAGCCGCACCTTCTCGGCGGTCGCGCGCGCCTCCTCGAGGGCCCGCTCGGGCATGGCGGCGACGATCTTCTGCAGGGCGCTGCGGGCGTCACGCGCGAAGAGCACGTGCTCGCTACGGCTCAGCGCGACGGCGACGGCGGCCGCCTCGCGGGGCGTGAAGTTGAGCGGCGGCAGGCTCATCGACCGGTCCAGCGTGTAACCCCCGGTCCGGCCCTGTTTGGTCGCGAGCGGGACACCGGCCTGCCCCAGCGCGCTGAGGTCGCGCTCGATGGTCCTGACGCTGAGCTCGAAGTGCTCGGCCAGCTGCCGCGCCGTACGGCCTCGGGGTCCGGCCGCCCGCAGCTCCTCGACCAGGGCGTACATGCGGTCGATACGGTTCATGGCCGGAATCTAAACGCGGGCAGGGACAGTCCTGAGCTGGTCCTACCCCGCTGTCCTGATCAGCCAGCCGTGTTCGTCAGTGGGGCAGGCGATCGCGCGGGGAGCTCTGGTCGGGGACCTGGCCGGTGACTAAGTTGAGCGCATGACGAGGTCGAGGTGGGTTGCCGGTCGCTCCCGGCTGCCGTCCTACGACTGCTGCGACGACGACGGCTGACCGACTGCCCGCTGGCGGCTTCTGACCGCCAGCCGACCACTCGCGTCCGCCGCCCGTCTGCCGACCGGAGTCACCGTCATGCCCGCACCGTCGTCGACTCGTCATGTCCTTCTCGTGATCGCCGCAACCGCCTGTTGGGGATGCGGCACGGTCCTGAGCAAGCAAGTGCTGGATAGAGGGGTCTCGCCGCTGACCCTGCTGGCCATTGAGCTCGCCGCCAGCTGCCTTGTCCTGGCCGTGGTGACAGGTGTCCTGCGCATCGCGCCGGACCGGTCGGCCAACCTCGCGAGGTTGGCCGCGCTGGGCGCCCTCAACCCTGGTCTCGCCTACGCGTTGGGCCTGCTGGGGCTGTTGACCATCACGGCCAGCCTCTCCGTCCTTCTGTGGGCGACCGAGCCCATCCTCATCCTGCTGTTGGCTCGCCTCGTCCTCCGCGAGCGAATCGGGGCCCTCACCACCGCAGCGGTGGCCATCGCACTCGTGGGGGTGGTCCTGGTGGTCCACAGCCCCGGTGTCTCCGGAGCAGCCACGGGCACGGTGCTCACGTTGGCGGCCGTCACGGCGTGTGCGTTCTACGCCGTGCTCACCCGCCGGTTGCTGCTCGACGACAGTTCGTTGACCGTGGTGCTGGCCCAACAGCTCATCGCCCTGGCCTGCGCGGTCGCAGCCACCGGCATCGCCGTCGTGGTGGGCGGGGTTGCGCTGGGGCTGCCTTCAGACCGCACCACCTGGTTGCTCGCCGTCCTGTCCGGCACTGTCTACTACGGGCTCGCCTTCTGGTTCTTCGTCGGCGGGCTCAGGGGAATACCCGCTGCGACAGCCGGCGGATTCCTGCCACTCATCCCGGTCTTCGGGCTCGCCGCCAGTCATGCGCTGGGCGACCGACTCGGCGCCCTTCAGTGGGTGGGCGCCGCGATCGTCGTCGGAGCGACAGCAGCTCTGGCAGCCGCGCAGCTACGGCCGCGGTCTGCGCCCAGCAGCACGGAGACCCCCCGTGAGTAGCCGGCTGACCAGCGCCGCCGAGCGCGATGTCGTGGACCTCAGTCCTCGGCGCGGCGGCGCTCGAGGAGCACGGTGTCGCGCCAGACGCCGTCGAGCTGGGCGATCCTGGGCCGGACCGCGAGGGTCCGGTAGCCGGCCGAGTGGTGCAGCGCGATCGAGGCGCGGTTCTCGGGGAACACGGAGGTCTGCAGGGTCCAGAGGCCACCGGCGTCGGCTTCGTTCACCTGCCTGAAGAGCAAGGCCTTGCCGACTCCGCACCCCCGCGCGTCCTCGGTGACATAGACGGTGCTCTCGCCGACACCCGCGTAGCAGGCCCTGGTGGAGACCGGGCTGATCGCCGTCCACCCCACGACCCGCGACGTCCCGTCGACGTCCATCTCGGCCACCCAGCGGTGACCAGGCAGCCACTTCCCCGCGAGGTCAGGCAGTTCCGGCACCTCGGTCTCGAAGGTGGCGTTGCGAGTAGCGATGCCCTCGGCATAGATGTCGCGGACGACGGACAGGTCGGCATCGGTCATCGCACGCGTCGACACCCCGGCAGGCAGATCCTCAGGGCAGCACGGCGGTGTGGCCAGAGTGCCCATCACGACATCGGCCGCGTGTGGAAGGCCGGTGCAGCACGCCGGGTTGACCGAGACCACCGAGGCCGTCCCGACCTTGTCGACCGCGACGAAGCCGACCTCGGCGAGCCGGCGTACGTGGTGGGAACAGGTCGACTGGCTGATCCCGAGCTCCTCGGCCAGGTCACCGACCCGCATCGACCCCGACGGAGCCGTCGAGACGGAGTGCAGCAGTCGGACCCTGGTCGGGTCGGACAGCGTGGCGAACCATTCGGCGTACGTCGTGGCGGACCCGGCGTCCAGCCCGCGGTGCTGCCTGCGAGCGGTGTCCGGTTCGCAACGGTCATCCGCAACGACTGCTACCAGCCCCAGGTCGACATGTGCCGTGCTCATACGCTCACCTTACATCGATCCAGATCGATGGTTGCATCCATCGATGTTGATCGATATATTGCTCCATCGAAGGACGTCGATCAATAGGAGGAAACACCGTGACCACCTCACCCCATCCCACCCCGACCGAGCCACTGGTCATCGTCGGAGCCGGGCCCATCGGACTCGCAGCCGCCGCGCAAGCGCATTCGCGTGGCCTGCCGACCCTCGTCCTGGAGGCGGGACCCGCCGCGGGCGCCTCGGTGAGCGAGTGGGGTCACGTCCGACTGTTCTCGGCGTGGCGCGAACTGGTCGACCCCGCCGCCGAGGTCCTGCTCACGGCCTCGGGTTGGGTCCGTCCCGACCCCGACAGCTATCCGACCGGCGACGACTGGGTGGAGCAGTACCTCGCCCCGCTGGCCACGGCGCTCGACGCGACCGACCTGGTCGAGATCCGGTTCGGCAGTCGCGTGGTGGGTGTGGCCAAGCAGGGGCGTGACCGTCTCGTCGACTCCGGCCGTGAGACGTCGCCGTTCACCGTGCACCTGGCGAGCGGCTCGGGTCGGACCCGGCTCGCCGCGTCGGCGGTCATCGACGCATCCGGCACCTGGACCGGACCCAACCCGCTCGGAGGCGACGGACTGCCGGCCCTCGGCGAGCCCGAGCAGTCCGACCAGATCTTCTACGGCATCCCCGACTTCACCGACCCGCAGGTCAGGGCCCGCTACGCCGGCAAGTACGTCGCCGTCGCGGGGCGTGGCGCCTCGGCCCAGAACACCCTCGTCGGGCTGACCGGCCTCAGCGCCGAGGCACCCGGCACCAGGGTCGCCTGGCTGGTCCGGCGACCAGGCACCGAGGAGGCCTTCGGCGGTGGCGACAACGACCAGCTCGAGGCCCGCGGTGCCCTCGGCCAGCGGGCCCAGCAGGCGGTGGCCGCGGGACCAGTGGAGGTCGTCACGTCCTTCCGCACCGCCGAGGTAGCCACTGATGGCGGGAGGCTTAGCCTGACAAGTGTGGACGGCCGCACGGTTGCCGGGATCGACGAGGTCATCGTGGTCACCGGGTTCCGCCCCGACCTGACCTGGTTGACCGAGGTCCGCCTCGACCTCGACCCCGTCCTGTCCGCGCCGACCAAGCTGGCCCCGCTCATCGATCCCAACGTGCACTCCTGCGGGACGGTCTACCCGCACGGTGCGGCCGAGCTCCACCAGCCGGAAGAGGGCCTCTACCTCGCGGGCATGAAGTCCTACGGCCGCGCGCCGTCGTTCCTGGCGCTGACCGGCTTCGAGCAGACCCGCAGCATCGTGGCCGCCATCGCCGGCGACCATGAGGCCGCGGCACGGGTCGAGCTCGTCCTCCCGGAGTCGGGCGTCTGCGGCGGCTCCGGGCAGTTCGACGGTCAGCCGAGCGCGGCGGCCGGCGGCGAATGCTGCGCACCCGCCGGTCCTCAGCTGGTGTCGATCGGCGGACCCGCTCACGTCACCCACGGCGGCTCGACCTGCGGATGACGTCGGCCACCACCGCCACCACCCGCGCGCACGTCGTACCCCTCGAGGAACGTGAGCTGCGTCGGGTGGTGGCGGTGCTCTGCATCACCGAGATCGTCTCGTGGGGCGTGCTCTTCTATGCCTTCACGGTGCTGGTCGGTGCCATCCGCGACCACGAGGGCTGGCCTCTGACGCAGGTGGTCGCCGTCTTCACGGCGGCGCAGCTGGTGGCGGCAGCCGTGGGTCTGTGGGTGGGTCGACGCCTGGACCACCACGGTCCGCGGCTGGTCATGACCGTCGGCTCCGCGCTCGGCGTACTGTCCGTCGTCCTCATCGCCATCGCCCCGTCACTGCCCTTCTTCGCAGCCGCCTGGGTGCTGGCCGGGGTGGCGATGTCGGCGACGCTCTACCCACCTGCGTTCGCAACCCTCAACCACTGGGCCGGGGAACGACGGGTCCGAGCGCTCACCGTGGTCACGGTCGTCGCCGGCTTCGCGTCCACGGTGTTCGCACCCCTGACCGCACTACTGCTCGCGCACGGGAGCTGGCGCAGCACGTACCTCCTCCTCGCCATCCCGCTGGCCCTCACCATCCCCCTTCACTGGTGGGGACTGGCCCGGCCGTGGACGTTCGCCGAGCCGGTCAAGGATCAGAGTGCCTCAGACGCGGACCCGACCGATTCCGCCACGCCTCGGTCGGCTGAGCCCGCCCTGCGCGAGTTCGCGCTGCTCGTGGTCGCCTTCACCCTTGCCGGCTTCTGCGTGTACGCCGTCGTGGTCAACCTGGTGCCGCTCCTGACCGACGGCGGGCTCACCATCGGGCAGGCCGCTGTCGCCCTCGGGATCGGCGGCGCCGGCCAGGTCGCCGGTCGGCTCGTCTACGGTCCGTTGGTCGGCAGACTTCCGGTACGCCCACGCACCATCGCCGTCCTCGGGGCAGCCGGGCTCACCACCTTGGCTCTCGCCGTTTCCGCCGGCTCGTTTGCTCTCGCGTGCGCGGCATCGTTCGCCGCCGGCACAGCTCGAGGGATCTTCACGCTGATCCAGGCCACCGCTGTGGTCGACCGATGGGGCACCCATGCGGTCGGCGCCCGTACCGCCGTGCTGTCCGGCGGCGTCATGGGCGCCGCGGCGTTCGCGCCCTGGGTGGGAGCCCTGATCGCCGCGTTGACGGGAGGCTTCGCCACCGCGTTCGTGGTGCTGGCTCTCCTGGCCGTTGTCGCCGCGTTGCTGGTCCGGGCCACGAGTCCCATGACAGGGCGCGTCAGCGACCCGGCTGGGCCTCGCGGACCAGATACACCGACGGACCCTCCGGCTCCACTGCTCCGGCCCGGAGCCAGTCGGCCATCGCCTGCGGGTCGCGGCGCTCGAGCTCGTCGAGGAGCGCCTCCCGCGCGGTGACCACCTGCACGCGGGCATCGGGGGTGGCGGCACCGTGCAGCCCGGCCAGGCTCTTGCGCCACAGCGCGCACAGCTGCGGCATGGTGAGCCTGGTCAGCGACGGCGGGCTCACGACACCGTCACCCGACGGCCTGCACGCCGCAGCCAGCTGCCCACGTCCACCTGCCCGAGATCGGGAAACACCGCGGTTCCGCGATGCGACTGGGACAGGCTAGGGAGTACTGCCGGGTAGCCGTCAATCGTCGCCATCATGCAGCGGAACCCCCAAGGCGCTAACGATTGGGCCAACTACCCGAGCGTGCCATCGACAAGAACACGTTCTAGTTGGCAGAGTGGCGCCGATCGCGCGGCGCCCGTCGTCACGCGTGAGGGGAAGCATCAGCTTTGGGAGAGGGAACCGATACATGACGACTGTGCGCGCACGCACCCGGGGGCTCGCAGCGGCGAGCGCCGTGACCCTGCTGCTCGGCCTCGCGGCCTGCGGTGGCGGGAACGACTCCGACGACAGCTCCGACGGGGCATCGCAGAACCCGGACGTCGAGTTCACCGGTGACCCGGTGACGGTGATGACGATGACGGCGTACGACACGGACACGCTCAACGTGAAGGCTATCCTCGACATCGCCGAGGGCGCGGTCGTCGACATCAACAACGACGGCGGCCTCAACGGCCACGAGCTCAAGCTGATCACGTGCAACGAGGGCGCCGACCCCAACAAGGCCGCCGCGTGCGCCCGGCAGGCAGCCGACGAGGGCGTGGCCGCGGTGGTTGGCGGCTTCTCCGCCAACGGTGACGCGATCATGCCGATCCTCGAGGCGGCCGGCATTCCGTGGTTCGCACCGCCGGGCATCTCGGGAGCAGAGTTGTCGAGCTCGGACAGCTACCCGATCATGTCCGGCGTGCTCGGCCTGGCCGGCCTCGGCGCACTTGCGGCCGAGGACGGGTGCGAGAGCGTCGCTGCGGTCAACTACGACCTGCCGACGACAGGCCAGATCGCCCAGCTGATCGATCTCGGCCTGGCCAGCGCTGGCGGCGACGCCTCGACACCGATCAAGGTGCCGCCGACGACCACGGACTTCAGCGGCATCGCCCAGGAAGTCAGCGACTACGACTGCGCCGTGGTCGGTACGCCGCCTCAGGCGCTCATCGGCATCGCGGCCGCAGGCGTGAGCCTCGGCAGCGAAACCAGGTACTACGTCGTCCCCGGAGGCCTCACCTCGGCGGCCACGCAGCAGGCGGGCGAGGCGCTCGAGGGTGCCGTCACGCTGTCCAGCTTCACGACCGAGGAAGACCCGATCTGGGACGACGCCAAGCAGGCGGTCGGTGACTTGAAGGACGACGAGAACGGCGGCTGGTCCGCGATGTTCCTCCAGAACACCTGGGTCGGCTTCCGCACGTTCCTCTCGCTGATCAAGAACAACGAGGACCTCAGTGCGACTGGCGTCAAGGCGACGCTGGACGCGACCACCGCGGTCGACACGGACGGCTTCACGCCGCCGTTCAGCTTCGCCGATGAGTTCCCGGCGCCGGGCCTCAACCGGGTCTTCAACCACCAGGCGCTCACCATCAGGGTCGAGGGCGGCAAGCTGGTGCAGGACGGCGACGAGTACACCGACCTGATCAGCGCGCTGGTCCCTCCGTCCTAGGCCACCAACGCATGGTGCAAGCACCCACGACCGAGCCACCGGCTTGGGCCGGCACGCTCGTCGTGGAGGCGCGCGGACTCACCGCCGGGTACGGCGACGCACCGGCGATCCATGGCGTCGACCTCGACGTACACGCGGGAGAGGTCGTGGCCCTGCTCGGCGCGAACGGCGCCGGCAAGACCACGACGCTCCTGACTCTGGCCGGGGAGATCCAGCCGATCTCCGGGACCGTCTCGATCCAGGGCGACGGCCGCCGGCGACGGCTCCACCAACGGGCACGGGGAGGCCTGGGGTTCCTCACCGAGGAGCGCTGCGTGTTCATGGAGCTCACCGGCTGGCAGAACCTCAGGATCGGTCGCGGCCGCGCGGACGAGGCGCTGGCGTACTTTCCCGAGCTCGAGGAACACCTCGGCAAGCGAGTCGGGCTGCTCTCCGGTGGCCAGCAGCAGATGCTGGCCCTCGGCCGGGTGCTCGCCGGCAGGCCGACGGTGCTGCTCGCCGACGAGCTCTCGCTCGGCCTGGCGCCGATGGTGGTGGAGCGGCTGCTTGCCGCCGTCCGCAGCGCCGCCGACTGTGGTGTGGCCGTGGTCCTCGTAGAACAGCACGTGCGGCAGGCCCTGGCGGTCGCCGACCGGGTGCACGTGCTCCGACGAGGCCGGATCGTGATGTCGGGCGACGCCGCCGACCTCCGCGACGACCCCGAGGGGATTGCTGCGCACTACCTGAGTGGTGAGGCATGACCGACGCGATTCGCTACGGGCTGCTCGGGCTCGGCACCGGCGGCGTCTATGCCCTGCTCGGCCTCGGCCTGGTGGTCATCTACCGCGGCTCTGGCGTCATCAACTTCGCGCACTCCGGCTTCGCGCTGGTCGGCGCCTACGTCGTCTACGAGTTCCGGACCGAACAGGAGCACGGCCTCTTCTTCTCGCTTACAGCGGCGGTGCTGATCTGCGCCGTGCTTGGCGTGCTCAGCCACCTCCTCGTTCTCCGGCCACTGCGCGGCGCCAGCCCACTCGCCCGCGTGATCGCCACTCTGGGGATCCTGACAGTGCTCACCCAGGCCGTGCAGCTCAAGTACGGCGCCCAGCAGGTCGTGACGGCCACGCCGCTCTCGACCGAGGCCGTGACCGTCACCGGCGACATCGTGGTCGGGCGCTACGCGTTCTGGCTGGTCGGCATCGCCGCGGTCGTGACACTGCTCCTGACCTTGACCAGCGCCCGTACCCGGCTCGGGTACGCCATCTCGGCCTCTGCCGAAAACCCACGTGCCGCGTCGGCACTGGGCTGGTCGCCCGACCTGCTGGCCAGCGTCACCTGGGCCGTAGGGGGAGGGTTGGCCGCGGTCGCCGGCGGGCTGTTCCCGGCCACCACGTTCGGGTTCATCTCGCCGCTGCCGTTCAGCATCCTGATCATCGGCGCGCTCGCGACGGCTCTCCTGGGCGGGTTCAAGTCCTACCCGCTCGCGCTGCTCGGTGGCCTGTTCATCGGGGCCGCCCAGTCGATGACCCGGCACTGGACCAACCACACCGGCATCCCGGACTCGGTGCCGTTCCTGGTCATCATCGTGGTCCTGGTGCTGCGCGGTCGCGGGCTGCCGCTCCGAGGCAGCATCACCGACCGGCTGCCCCGTGTGGGCACCGGCCGGGTCCGACCGGGCGTCGTGCTGGTCCTCGCTGCGGCGGCCCTGCTGTGGATCGGCGTCGGAGCCTCCGCGGACTGGTACGCGCCGACGATCATCAGCGCGACCTTCGCCATCGTCGGGCTCTCGATCGTGGTGCTGACGGGCTACACGGGGCAGCTGTCCCTCGCCCAGTTCGCGCTGGCCGGGATCGGCGCGTTCGCCGCGGGCCGGCTCGCGGCCATGCAGGGATGGGCGTTCGAGCCCGCGATCCTGGTGGGGGTCTTGGTCGCGATGGTGGTTGGACTGCTCTTCGGGCTGCCCGCGCTGCGCACCCGGGGGGTCAACCTGGCGGTGGTCACCTTCGGTCTCGGTTTCGCGGTCTTCATGATCATCTTCGGCAACAGCGACTACACGGCCAAGACCACGCCGGGTGACATCTCGCTGTTCGGCATCGACGTCGAACCCATCGGACACGCCCGCAACTACGCCCTGGTCTGTCTGGTCTTCCTCGTGCTGGCGGCACTGGTCGTCGCCAACCTGCGCCGCGGCCGGGTCGGGCGCCGGCTGCTCGCGGTCCGCACCAACGAGCGAGCGGCCGCCGCGATCGGGGTCAACGTCTTCGAGGCCAAGCTCTATGCGTTCACGCTCTCCGCGGCGATCGCCGGCCTCGGCGGCGTACTGCTCGGCTTCGGCTACCCGACGATCCTGTTCTCGGCGATCTTCCAGCCGGGCGCATCGATCAGCGTCCTCGTGCTCACGGTCATCGGCAGCGCCGGCTACATCGCCGGACCGCTCGTGGGCTCGCTGCTGGCCTCGGGTGGCCTGGTCACCCTCACCGCCTCGGACGGCCCCACCAACGCCGCCATCGAGGACACCGCGACCTGGCAGCAGTACCTCCCGTTGGCCACCGGCGTCATCCTCATCGTGGTGCTGATCCTCAATCAGAACGGCCTGTCCGAGCGGTTCGACGCCCTCACCAGTCGGGTGCGCGGGCGGATCCCGGGGCTGCGGCCGGGCACGCCCGACCCGCTCCCCCCGACGGTGCGCGAAGCGATCCCCGCCCGTCGTCTGGTGGTCGCCGGGCTGACCCAGCGGTTCGGCGGCTTCACGGCCCTGCGGGACGTCGACCTCGAGGTCGGGCCCGGCGAAGTGGTCGGGCTGCTGGGGCCGAACGGCGCCGGCAAGACCACGCTCATCGACTGCGTGAGCGGCAACAACCGGCTCACCGCCGGCTCGGTGACCTGGTCGGGTCAGGACATCACCCGCTGGGCGCCGTACCGCCGGGCCCGGGCGGGACTGTCGCGGTCGTTCCAGTCACTCGAGCTCTTCGACGACCTCACCGTGCGCGAGAACCTCCTGGCGGCCGCCGACCCGAGGGACCGGCTGGCCTACCTCACCGACCTGGTGCGCCCGGGACATCCGCCGCTGCCCGCGCCCGTTGTCGCCGCAGTCGAGGAGCTGTCCCTGGCACCGCTGCTGGACCGACGCGCCGAGGACCTCTCCTACGGCCAGCGCCGGCTGGTCGCGATCGCCCGAGCGGTGGCGTGCAGCCCGTCGGTCCTGATGCTCGACGAGCCAGCCGCCGGCCTCGACGAGACCGAGAGCGCCGAGCTCGGCCGCCTGGTGCGCCGGCTCGCGGACGAGTGGGGCATGGGCGTGCTGCTCATCGAGCACGACGTCTCGCTGGTGCTCGAGAACGCCGACCGCGTCGTCGTGCTCGACTTCGGGCACAAGATCGCGGAGGGGACGCCGGCCGAGGTCCGCACCGACCCGGCGGTGCGCAAGGCCTACCTGGGCGAGGAGGCCGAGGCCAGCGCCTGAGGGCCCAGTCGAGCGGCCCCGCCGGCCCAGCCGAGCGGTGACTTACGGCCCATTCGCCGCTCGTAAAACCGGCCCAGGCTCACCGCCGCCATCCGCTCGGGCGTCGTCCAGCTCTTCCTCATCGCACTCCCCGCGTCGGCCGGTCACCGGCATGATGACCCACATGACACCGGTAGAGAAGTCGTTCACGGGCGTGGGCGGCACCAACATCGTGTACGACCTCTACGAGCCGGAGGGCGAGCCGCGCGGCCTGATCCTCGTCGCGCACGGGGTTGCCGAGCACGCCGGTCGCTACCGCCACGTCGCGGAGCCGCTGGTCGGCCTCGGCCTCAGGGTGGCCATCCCCGACCACCGCGGCCACGGCCGCTCGGGCGGCAAGCGGCTCCTGGTCCGTGACCTCTCCGAGTTCACCGCCGAGCTCGAGACGCTGCGCACCCTGGAGCTCGTCAACGGCAAGCCGACGTACCTCCTCGGGCACAGCATGGGCGGCGAGATCGCCCTCGACTACGCCCTCGACCACCAGGACGTGCTCGCGGCGCTGGTGCTGTCCGCGCCCGCGGTGCTGCCCGGCGACGACATCTCTCCGCTGCTGATGAAGGTTGCCAAGGT
Source organism: uncultured Actinomycetota bacterium (assembly GCA_963765915.1). Lineage (GTDB taxonomy): Bacteria > Actinomycetota > Actinomycetes > Propionibacteriales > Nocardioidaceae > Nocardioides. Next base: position 361,386 of record CAVXYB010000001.1, read on the forward strand.
GATCGGCAAGGTCGTCCCGGGCCTGCCCGGGCAGAAGCTCAGCTCGGCCTCGATCTCCCGCGACCCGGCCGTGGTCAAGGCCTACGACGAGGACCCGCTGAACTTCCGGGGCGCGCTGCCCGCCGGGATCGGCGGTGCCATGCTCCGCACGATGGACAGCTTCCCGTCAAGACTGCCCTCGCTGCGGCTGCCGCTGCTGGTGCTCAGCGGCACCGACGACAAGCTGGTGAACCCGGAGGGCGCCAGGCTGGTCGAGCGGTTGGCCGGCTCGACCGACAAGACGTTGAAGATGTATCCCGGTCTCTACCACGAGGTCTTCAACGAGCCGGAGAAGGAGATGGTCCTCGGCGACCTGACCGACTGGCTCAAGGCGCACCTGGCCGGCTGACCGATCGGTGGTTGAGGAAGGCGCTCTGCGCTGTCTCGAAACCACCACAAGCCGACACCGACGCAACCACGGTGGTTGCGTTCCAGCTCTCCCTCGCGTGGTTTCGAGACGGTTGCTGCGCAACCTCCTCAACCATCGGAAGGTCAGTCCCGCTCGACCTCGAGGACCGGAGCGGGCTCGCCGCGGGCGAGCACCTCGCGCACCTCGTGCACCGGCCGCCAGCGGTCATGCAACGTGGTGAGAAGGGAGATCAGGGTCAGGAAGAACAGCGTGTCGTAGCCGTCCAGCCGAGCGTTGTGACGCCCGAGCAGCGGGTCGGCGACGAGGACCAGGCCGATGTTCATGGCGAGTCGGCCGGCGAACGCCAGGACCGTGGACCGGACCGTCCAATGCCGGTGGGCGGCGGCCAGGGTGATGCCTGAGTTGACCACGACCACGGCGGCGACACCGATGAAGACGTCGGTGGTCGAGCCCGTGAAGTCGGGAAGCATCTGAGAGAAGATCACCGCGACCAGGCCGACCTGCATCACCTTCTCCAGCGTGCCCGCGGACAGGATCGCGTCGTACCTCATCCGCCACGCCGACTGTTCCTCCGCCTCGTCGATCGCCTCCGGGAGTGGCTCGGGCCGGAACCTCCACGACCAGTCCGGCGCCCTGAGCCGCGGACGAACGAGCTTCTGGAAAGCCACGGCCAGGCCCAGCAGTACGACGATGAGCAGCCCGATGATCCAGCGGTGCCGGCCGATCTGCTCGGTCGCGTCGAGCTTGGCCACGTGCAGCCAGTACTCCTGCGGCAGCTTGACGCCCACCCAGATCAGCGCGGCCGCACTGAGCCACCAGCCGACCAGCAACTGCACCGGCCGCCAGCGCGAGCGGATGGTCTCGTAGGCGATGAAGAAGTACTCGAAGACGTTCGGGAAGATCAGCAGCAGCGCCCGGACGTGGGTGAGCTCGAAGAGGAGCGCCCCGACGAGCCGGTAGAAGTAGAGGAACCAGCCGATCCGGAACGCCGGCATGCTCTCCCAGTTGCGCAGCGTCGACAGGTAGGCCATGGACAGGTAGAAGACGTCCATTGCCTTGTCGTAGGACTGGTAGTTGGGCGGGTCGTGCCCGAATGCCTGGAAGATCGTCTGGTCGACGCCGTCGATGATCAGGCAGGCGACGATGGCCGGCAGCGGGTAGTACGGGATCGCCAGCGGGAGCAGGAAACGGGTGGCGACCACGGCGACGAAGACCAGCGTCGTCGCGGTGTCCATGGCACATCCAAGCGCGTTCCGGGCGCTCAGAGGGAGAGGATCAGCGCCCCTTCCAGACCGGGTCGCGCTTCTCGGCGAAGGCGCGCGCGCCCTCCTGGGCGTCCTCCGACACGAAGACCGCGCCCATCAGGTCGTTCTGCTTCTGCCAGCCCTCGTCCCAGCCCCAGTACCGAGCGGACCGCGCGATCTGCTTGGTGACCGCGACGGCGAGTGGCCCGTTGGCCGCCACCGCCCGGGCCAGCTCGACCGCGGCGTCGACCGCCGTGCCCTCCGGCACCACCCGGTTGACCAGGCCGAGCTCGGCGGCCCGCTGCGCCTCGATCGGCTCGCCGGTGAGGAGCATCTCCAGGGCGATCGCCTGCGGGATCCGCTGGGGCAGGTGCAACGCCGCGCCCGCAGCGGCCACCAGAGCCCGCTTCACCTCTGGTACGCCGAACCGAGCGGTCTCGGCGGCGACCACCAGGTCGCAGGCCAGCACCAGCTCGAAGCCCCCCGCGACGGCGTACCCCTCCACCGCGGCGATCAACGGCTTGCGCGGGGGCTTCTCGGTGAGGCCGCCCAGGCCCCGGCCCTCGACGACCGGGACGTCACCGGCGAGGAATCCCTTGAGGTCCATCCCCGAGGAGAAGAAGCCGCCGCCGCCGGTGAGCACGCCGACACGGAGGTCGTCCTCGCCGTCCAGCCGGTCGAGCGCGGCCGCGATGCCACGGGCCACGTCGCCGTTGATGGCGTTGCGGGCGTCGGGGCGGTTGATGGTCACCACCAGGACGCCGTCGCGCTCCTCGGTCAGCACTGCTTCGTCGGTCATGCGGTTCCTCTCGTGGTCAGAACGTCCGGCAGTCGTAGGGTGCCGTCCCCTTGCCGCCGTCGTCGACCCACTCCCGGTAGGCCTGCATCTTCTCGTCGCTGCAGTCCGTGCTGGACAGGCCCAGCCCGGCGTACGCCGCCGGCGGCAGCGCAACCGGGGTCAGGAACAGCACCCCGAACAACGCCGCTCTGGCGCGACCGTCACCCCACCGAGCCAGGGCGATGGTCGCCAGCACGAGGCCGAGCAGCCACCCGCCTGGGACCAGCAGGCCGGCGATCCCGTGCCCGGAGTCGCAGAGTGTGCCGCGCAGCGAGTCGCCCGCGGTGTACGGCGACGTACGGCGGCCCTCGTCGCAGTTGCCGAACCAGGACGCGGTGTACCACACCGCCAGCGCGAACCCGGCCACGACCGCGACCATGTAGGCCGCCACGACGTACCAGCGCAGCGGCTCGTCGTCCTCGAGATCCACCTCTGTCTCGGGCTCACGCACGGCCTCACAGTAGGCAGGTGGTGATGCTCGGACATCCAACTACTGTGGCGTCATGACCGCCCGCCGCGTACTCCCGACCGAGGAGACCGCCGAGCTCGTCCGGCTGGTTCGGCAGATCGGCGCCGACCAGCTGGCCGAGCGATCCACGGCCGCCGAGGCCGACGGCACGTTCCCACGCGACATCTTCACGATGCTCGGCCGCACCGGTCTGCTCGGCCTCCCCTACCCGGAGGAGTACGGCGGTAGCGGGGTCCCCTACGAGGTCTACCTGCAGGTGCTCGAGGAGATCGGCGCGGTGTGGGCATCGGTCGGGGTGGGGGTCTCGGTGCACGCGCTGTCCTGCTACGGGCTGGCCACGCGCGGCACCGATGAGCAGAAGCAGAGGTGGCTCCCGGACATGCTCGGCGGCGAGCTGCTCGGCGCCTACTGTCTTTCCGAGCCGCATGCCGGCTCCGACCCCGCCGCCATGAGGACCACTGCGCGCCGCGACGGTGACGAGTGGGTCATCAAGGGCACCAAGGCCTGGACCACCCACGGCGGGTTCGCCGACTTCTACAAGGTGATGGCCCGGACCGGTGAGGGGCGCAACGGGATCTCCTGCTTCCTGGTCCCGGCCGACGCCCCCGGGCTCTCGGCCAACCCGCCGGAGAAGAAGATGGGACTCACGGGTTCCACCACCTCGGCGATGAACTTCGACGACGTACGGATCTCCGCCGACCGGCTGATCGGCGCAGAGGGTGACGGGCTGAGGATCGCGTACGCCGCGCTCGACTCCGGCCGGCTCGGCATCGCCGCGGTCGCCACCGGTCTGGCGCAGGGCGCCCTGGACGCAGCGGTCGCCTACGCGCAGGAGCGCGAGACCTTCGGAAAGAGGATCATCGACCACCAGGGGCTGGCGTTCGTGCTCGCGGACATGGAGGCCAACACCCAGGCCGCCCGGGCAATCACCCTTCATGCCGCCCGGCTCCGCGACCGCGGGCTCCCGTTCAGCCGCGAGGCCTCGGTCGCCAAGCTGGTCGCCACCGACAACGCGATGAAGGTCACCACCGACGCCGTCCAGGTCTTCGGCGGCTACGGCTACACCCGCGACTTCCCGGTCGAGCGCTACATGCGCGAGGCCAAGGTGATGCAGATCTTCGAGGGCACCAACCAGATCCAGCGGATGGTGATCGGCCGCGCCCTCGACACGGACAGCGCCGGGGCGATCACCAAGGCGGAGTGAGCCCCCGCACGCGTACCTCGACCGCCCGTTGGGTAGCGGTAGCGAGAGGACGCCAAGCGAGGGGGGCACCTTGCCACCGGAGATCATCGCCGGTCGCTACCGGGTCGAGCGCGAGGTCGGCCGGGGCGGCATGGGCAGCGTCTGGCTGTGCCGGGACGAGCGGCTGGGTCGCGAGGTCGCCATCAAGCAGGTGGGCGGCCTGCCCGGCGAGTCCAACCTGCACCTGACCCGAGCCCTTCGCGAGGCGCGTCACTCCGCTGCTCTCAACCACCCCAACGTGGTGGCGATCTTCGACGCCCTGGAGGACGGCGACCAGGTCTGGCTCGTGATGGAGTACGTCCCCTCGCGCACTCTCGACGAGATCGTCCGCACCGACGGACCACTGTCGCCCGAAAGAGCGGCGGGCATCGCTGCCCAGGTCGCCGACGGGCTGGCGGCGGCCCATGCCCTGGGCACCGTGCACCGCGACGTCAAGCCGAGCAACATCCTGGTCCGCGCCGACGATCGTGCCCTGATCGCGGACTTCGGGATCGCCCGCACCGTCGGCCAGGAGCAGCTGACGCGCAGTGGCCTGGTCACAGGGACACCCGCCTACTTCGCGCCCGAGCTGGCCCGCGGCGAGGAGCCCTCCTCAGCCTCGGACGTCTGGGCGCTCGGGGTGACCCTGTACGCCGCGGTCGAGGGCGAGCCGCCCTACCCCGACCAGGCCAATGCCATCGCGCTCCTCAACACGATCGCGTCCCAGGACCCGCCTGACCCTCAGCACGCCGGGGCGCTGGCCGAGCCGATCGCGCGCATGATGGACCCCGACCCGGCCACCCGATGGTCGATGGCCGAGGCCGCGACCGTGCTCCGCACGATCGCCACCGAGGTGCCGGTGGCCGACCGCGAGGCCGACGCCGAGGCCGAGCCGCCCACGGCGGTACTGGCGGAGGACCCGCCAGTGGAGGTGCCCCCGACGGAAGTGCCGCCGGCCGAGGTGCCCGGGTCGCCCAGCACCGTGCCCACCGCCGTGCCGAAGGCCGTATCGAGGGCCGTGGCGAAGGCGGTGCCATCCGCTGGCCCGGAGGCGCCGCCGTCCGACCCCGCCCGTCGACGGCGCGGGACGACGCGGGTCCTGACCGCTGTGCTGTTGCTCGCCGTGCTGGCCATCGGCGGCTGGTGGCTGAGCCGGGATCCGGCCGACGAGACCACCGCCGACCCTCCCGGTAACTCCTCCTCCCGCACGCCGTCGCCGACGCCGTCCCGGTCACCGTCCGCGTCCAGCAGCGCGGAGGCGGGCGAGGGCGCTAGCGATCAGCCGTCGGCCACCCAGGAACCCTCGGAGACGACCCAGCCCAGCCAGGCAAACAGCCCGGTCACCTCGACCGCCGGAGACGCCGCCGAGTTCGTGATCGACTACTACTCCTTCTTGCCCGAAGACACCGACACGAGCTGGAACATGCTGTCGCCCGAGCTGCAGGCCCAGATCGGCCGGGGCACCTTCGTCGGCTTCTGGGCGACCATCGACGACGTAATTGTCGACGGGACCGAGCCGGTCGACGGCGGAATCGTCGAGGTGACGCTGACCTACACCACCGACGGCAGGTCGGAGCAGGAGACCCGGCAGCTCCAGGTCGAGCAGACCGACAACGGCTACCTCATCACCGACGACCTGGGGGCGGTCTGACCCGTCCGCGAGTGCACCAACGACCACCGGTTACCGGACCGGTATGACGAGCACCGGAATGCGACCACCGCCCGACCCCAACGACCCGCACGACATCAAGCCCCGCTCGGACGTGGAGGCGGTGCCCGACGAGGAGGGCATGGACTCCGCGACCGTCGAGGAGGACCTGGCCCTCGACCCCGAGGAGAAGCGCAATGCCACCGACGGCTACGCGCCGGCCGACGAGGACGCGGACACCGCGGAGCTCGACGGGCTCGAAGACTGACCGACCCCGATTCGTCTGCGGTCTGACCTGCTATTTCCTGCTGGCGGCATCAGACGAATCGGGGAACGACGGCGCGCCGGCGTAGGAGTGTTGGCTCGACGTCGAGAAGTAGTTGATCCCGATGAAGTTGAACCACAGCGTCGCGGTGCCGACGAGGGCCAGGATCGCGGCGTTGCGGCCGCGCCAGCCCGCGGTCGTGCGGGCGTGCAAGTAGGCGGCGTAGACCACCCAGGTGATGAACGCCCAGACCTCCTTGGGGTCCCAGTTCCAGTACGACGACCACGCCTGGTGCGCCCAGATCGGGCCGGTGATGAGCACCGCGAACGTCCACACCGGGAACGCGAACGCGTGGATCCGGTAGGACACCAGGTCGAGCCGTTCGAGCGAGGGCACCCGTGCCCACAGCCCGGTCTGCGTCGCGTCCGCGCCGCGGCGCCGCTTGATCAGGTAGACCGCCGAGGTCATCCCGCCGAGCGTGAACGCGCCAGTCGCCAGGATCGCGGAGACGACGTGGATCACCAGCCACGGGCTGTTGAGCGCCTCGGGCAGCGGGCCGGTCGGGTCGTAGAGCCAGAGCACCGCGACCATCAGCAGCGTCAGCACGAAGCCGATGACCAGCGGCCCGAGCCACTCCAAGGAGTAGCGGCGATGCAGCAGGAGGTAGAGCAGCGCGACCACGAAGGTCCCGGAGAGCGTGAACTCGTACATGTTGCCCCAGGGCACCCGGTTGGGGTTCGCGCTCATGCCGCGGGCCACCAGCGCCACGAGGTGCACCGCCGCCGCGAGACCGGTCAGCAGCAGCCCGAGCCGGCCGAACATCGCCACCCGGCCCTGGTGCCGCTCGGTCGCCGCGTCGCTGCCGGGCTCGACCCGGGACCCTGCGGCACCCACCAGCACGCCGCGCCGGGTGACCTGCCGCAGCGAGGACCACTCGACCACGTGCGCCAGCAGGGCGAGGAAGTAGACGACGCCCGCAGCGGCGACCGCCTGGTTGCTGAGCGTGCCCCATGCGGCGTCGGTCACTAGGGCGCCTCCGGCTCACGAGAAGGGTCGGGTGACTGCAGCGCAGCCACGAGATCCGACAGTACGGCGTGCGTGTCGGCGCCCCCGGAGCGGTCCAGAGCCGCGACCTCGACGAGGGTGCCGTCCGGTCCCTCGGTGACCCGCAGCCAGACCCGGCGCGACCGGATGAACAGCGAGCCCATCAGCCCGAGCAGTGCCAGCAGCACACCGAGCAGCGCGATCTCCTTGCCCGGGGTGTGGCTGATCTGGATCCGCTGCCAGGACACGACCTTGTCGAAGGTGACGCTGCCGAGCCCGTCGGGCAGGGCGACGGTGTCGCCGGGCGCGAGGTCGATCCGCAGCGGCTGGCCGTTCTTTCCGGGCAGTGGCGTGGCCTGCGCCTTGTCCAGCGTGTACACCGACTGGGCCGCGCCGGAGTCGAGGTTGAGGTCTCCGGTGTAGACGTTGAGCGACAGCACCGGGTTGACGTCGTCCCCCGCGAGGTTCACCGGGTCGCCGTCGACGTTGGCGAACGTCGGGAAGAAGTAGCCCTCGAGCCCGATCTGGCCGGGCTTCGCGTCGGGTGCCTTGATCACCCCGAACGAGAACAGGTCCGGCCCCATCGGCAGGAACACCACCGGCCCGGAGGCCGCCACGTTGCCCTCGCCGTCGCGGACGGTGACCACGGGCGCATAGCCGTGCCCGATCAGGAACAGCTCGGTGCCGCCGATCGTCAACGGGTGGTTGACCCTGAGGTTGTAGGACTTCTCCGGTGCCCCCGTCGACTCGCGATAGCGCATCCTGGCGTCGAAGCCGCGCGCCATCCCCGCCCGCGGGCCGGACCTCAGCCACTCCACGTCGAAGTCCTCCACGGTGAAGGTGAACGGGTCCATGCCGTCGGGGTCGAACAGGCTGCCGGGCATGAAGTCGTCGTACTGGGTCAGGTTGTTGCTGAACGGCGTGCCCTGGACCAGGATCACGCCGCCCTTGAAGCCGAGCAGCGACCCCAGCGCGAAGCCGACCAGGACCACCAGCACCGCCAGGTGGAAGAGCAGGTTGCCGACCTCGCGCAGGTAGCCGCGCTCGGCACTGACCGTCGCGCCGTCGTCGTCCCGGCGCAGCCGGTAGCGCTTGCGGCCGAGCAACCTCCGGGCGCGCGCGAGCACCACCTCCGGCGCCTCCGTCGTGGCGTACGACGCATGGGCGGGCAGCCGGGTCAGGTTGCGGGGCGCCGCGGGCGGCTGGGCGCGCACGGCGCGCAGGTAGACGAAGGTGCGCGGCACGATGCAGCCGACCAGCGAGACCACGAGCAGGATGTAGATCGCGGCGAACCACGGCGACCCGTAGACGTTGAAGAGGCCGAGCTTCTCGTAGACCGGGGTGAGCGTCTCGTGCTGGTCCTGCCACTGCGAGGCCTTCAGCGCGTCGACCCGCGCCTGCGGGATCAGCGAGCCCGGCACGGCGGCCAACGCGAGGAGCAGCAGGAGGATCAGCGCGATCCGCATCGACGTCAGCTGGCGCCATCCCCAGCGCAGCAGCTCGCGGAGGTTGAGCTCCCCGGACCGGCGTTCGGGGGCCGGCGCGGACGGCCGGGCCTCGGTTGTGATCATGCTTTTCGGGGTCCCCGCGGAAGCGTGAGCACTCCGCGCGCAGCGCTCCCCGAGCGCTTTCGTGGGGTGGTCACACGGTCACCTGGAAGTCGTCGACGAGGTGGAGCTGCAGCCACTGCACCGCGTGGTCCCACCAACCTGAGAGCAGCAGCAGCCCGACGACAATGAGCATCAGGCCGCCGAACCGGGTGATCGCCTGCTGGTGCCGCCGCATCCAGCTGACGGCCCCGATGGCCCGGCGCCACGCCACCGCGACGAGGATGAACGGCAGCCCGAGGCCCAGGGAGTAGAAGCCGAGCAGGATGCCGCCACGGACCTTGTCGAGGTCATAGGCGAGGCCGAGGATCACCGCAAGCGTCGGTCCGATGCACGGCTGCCAGCCGAGACCGAACAGGAAGCCGAGCAGCGGGGCCGCGGCGAGACCGACCGCCGGCACCTTGTGCACGCGGAGGTCGCGCTGGAACAGCGGCACCAGCCCCATGAAGACCAGCCCGAGCACGATCGCGATCACGCCCAGGACGATGGTGAACGTCCTCTGGTTGACGAAGAACCAGCGGCTCACGCTCGCCGAGAGCACGCCCAGGCCGACGAACACGACCGAGAAGCCGAGCACGAACAGCGACGACCCGGCCAGCATCCGGCCCCGGTGCGGCCGCGCCTCGGAGTCGGCGAGGTCGGCGCCGGAGAGCCCGGTCGTGTACGACAGGTAGCCCGGCAGCAGCGGGATCACGCAGGGCGAGAAGAAGGACACCAGCCCCGCGAGGATCGCGACCGGCACCGCCAGCACCATCGACCCAGAGAACGCCGTCTCACCGAACCAGTCACCCATCCTCGGCCGCCACCTCCTCGACCACGTCGAGCAGGGTCACCTTGGAGGGGAGCTCACCGCGGATCAGCGCAGCGACCCGGCCCTCGGCGTCGAGGACCACGGTGCTCGGGATGTCGCGGGGGTTGATGGGGGGTGGGAACCGCAGCAGCTGCTCGCTGCCGGGGTCGTAGATGGAGGGATAGGGGATGCCGGCCGACCGCACGAAGGCGCGAGGGTTGTCCGTGCTGGCGTCCCGGATGTCGATGCCCACGATCGTTGCGTCGCCCGGGAGCTCGTCGGCGGCATCGACCAGCAGAGGCGTCTCGGTGCGGCACTCGGGGCACCACGACCCCCAGACGTTGACCACGACCACCTGACCGCGGAAGTCGGCCAGCTCGAGCTGGTCGCCGTCGAGGGTCTTCCCGCCCGCGTCGACCGGGTCGCCGCGCTCGCCCGGGTCGATCTGGATGACCCGGCCGTCACCGGTCACGTAGTTCTTGCCGTCGGTCCCGTTCGCGTCCGTGCAGGCCGTCGCCGTCGCCACCGTCACGCAGACGGCGGCAACGAGCAAGGGAAGACGACGGCGGGGGGTCACGGTCAGACCGGCTTGTTCTCCTCGGGAGCGTTGCCCGCCGAGAACGGTGACCTGCGGTCCTTGGCCGGGATCAGCTCGCCGGCCGGCTCGCTGTAGGAGACCTGGGTGATCCGGTCGCCCACGAAGTGGAAGGAGGTGATCGAGCAGAGCGTGCACTGCCGGCGCCGCGGGTCGTGGAGGAAGGAACGCTTCTCCACGTGCAACCGGGTGATCCAGATCGGCAGCTGGTGGGAGACGATCACCGCTTCGTGGCCGGTCGCCTCGATCCGGGCGTCGTGGACGGCGGACATCATCCGGGCCACGACCTCCTTGTACGGCTCGCCCCACGACGGCTTGAACGGATTCCAGAGGTGTCGCCACGACGAGGGCTTGCGCAGCACCCCGTCGCCGGCACCGAACCGCCTGCCCTCGAAGATGTTGGTCGACTCGATCACCCGCTCGTCGGTGACGATGTCGAGGCCGTGCTCCTTGGCGGTTGGGGCCGCCGTCTCCTGCGCGCGCTCGAGCGGCGAGCTGCGGAGGTGGGTGATGTCGCGGTCGATGAGGGCCTCGGCCACCTTCTCGGCCATCCGCTGGCCGAGGTCGGAGAGGTGGTAGCCGTCGCGGCGTCCGTAGAGCACGCCCTCCGGGTTGTGCACCTCACCGTGGCGGAGCAGGTGCACGATCGTGTCCGGAGTCTGGCTCTGGTCAGCGGTCACGGGGCGGGGTCCTCCTGGGCTGCGGCGGCGGCGCGGGCCGCGTGGGGAAGGGCGTCGAGCACCTTCGAGACGGCGCGGTCGTCATGGGCGGCGGAGAGGAACCACGCCTCGTACGCCGAGGGCGGCAGGTAGACCCCGCGATCGAGCATGGCGTGGAAGAAGGCGGCGTACGCCGTCACGTCGGTGCGCTGGGCGTCGTCGAAGTCGCGCACGCCGCCGGGTCCGGGGTCGGTGAGGAAGATCGAGAACATCGTGCCGGTGGCCTGCACGACGTGCGGGACGCCGGCCACCGACAGCGCGTCGGAGGCCGCGGTCTTCAGGACGTCGGCGGTCGCGTTGAGGTGGGCGTAGACCTCGTCGGTGGCCAGCCGCAGCGTGGCCAGGCCGGCGGTGGTCGCGACCGGGTTACCGGACAGGGTGCCGGCCTGGTAGACCGGCCCCTCCGGAGCGAGCAGGTGCATGACGTCTGCGCGGCCGCCGAACGCCGCGGCCGGGAAGCCGCCGCCCATCACCTTGCCGAATGTCATCAGGTCCGGGCGCCAGCCTTCGTGGGCGCCGTCGAGACCCCACTGCCCCTGACGGGAGACCCGGAAGCCGGTCATCACCTCGTCGCTGATGAAGAGGGCGCCGTACTGTCGGCACGTCTCGGCGAGGAAGCCGTTGAACCCGGGCTCGGGCGGGACCACGCCCATGTTGCCGGGCGCCGCCTCCGTGACCAGACACGCGATCCGGTCGCCGTGCTCGGCGAACGCCTTCTCGACCGCGGCCCGGTCGTTGTAGGGGAGCACGACCGTGAGCTCGGTCGAGGACGCCGGGACACCCGGGGTGCCGGGGAGCGCGAAGGTGGCCAGCCCCGAGCCGGCGGAGGCGAGCAGGGCGTCGACGTGGCCGTGGTAGCAGCCGGCGAACTTGACCACCACGTCACGGCCGGTGAAGCCGCGCGCGAGCCGGAGCGCGGACATGGTCGCCTCGGTGCCCGAGGAGACGAAGCGGACCCGTTCGACAGGCGCCCGCCCCACGATCTCCTCGGCCAGCTCGACCTCGGGCCGGGTCGGCGTGCCGTACGACGTCCCGCGGGCCACCGCCGCCTGGACCGCGGCCTCGACCTCGGGATGGGCGTGACCGAGCAGCATCGGGCCCCACGAGCACACGAGGTCGACGTACTGGTTGCCGTCGACGTCGGTCAGCCACGCGCCCCGGGCCGAGGCGATGAACCGGGGCGTCCCGCCGACCGCGGTGAAGGCTCGGACCGGCGAGTTGACGCCGCCGGGGGTCACCGCGAGCGCGCGCTCGAACAGAGCGGCGGACGCAGCGGTCTCCGGGGGCACGCCTCATTGTCTCCGAGGACTCCCAACGGTCCGAACCTAGGGCCGGGAGCCTGCTGGCCAGGGTGGTCTGGACCCATCAGGAACTCGGCGGTTTCGCGTCACGTCGAAGGGGGGATACTGGTTGCAGCCGTGACGGGGGTCACTCGGAAAAGGACTCGTCGTTGCCATACCCACCCGTAACTTATCTGTGACAGGATTCGTTGGTTGCGCGAGTCGCCTGGAGGGGTCGACTCGTCAGCCATGGGAGAGAGCCTGATGTCCGCTAAGCGTTTCGGTCGCCTGCACAAGGCCACTGCGCTCGTGCCGCTGGCCCTGCTGTCCGCCGCGTGGACCGCCAGCCTCGCCGGCGTCAACGCGCCTTTGGCATCGGCCGGCGAGCGCCCCGACCAGACGCTTCCGGACGGCACCAGCGTGCCCACCCAGGCCATCGAGGCGCCGGCGAGCGTCTCCGACGGCAGCCTGCTCGGCCCCGGTGTCGGCGGTGCCGACGCCGCCCAGATCGTCGCCACCGCGTCGACCTCCGGCATCCCGTCGGCCGCGCTCGCGGCCTACCAGCGCGCCGAGACCGTCATCAACGCCGCCGACAAGAGCTGCAACCTGACCTGGCAGCTGATCGCCGCGATCGGTCGTGTGGAGTCCAACCACGGCCGCGCGAACGGCAACACCCTCGACGACAACGGCCTGGCCACTCCGGGCATCTACGGCGTCGCGCTCAACGGCGCCAACAGCACCGCCGAGATCGTCGACACCGACGCTGGCCAGTTCGACAACGACACCGCCTACGACCGTGCGGTCGGCCCGATGCAGTTCATCCCCTCGACCTGGTCGGTCGTGGGCGTGGACGCCGACGGCGACGGCGTCCGCAACCCGCAGGACGTCGACGACGCGTCGCTCGGCTCCGCCGTCTACCTGTGCTCGGGCTCCGACGACCTCGGCACCGACGAAGGCCAGCGCGCGGCGGTCTACCGCTACAACCACAGCCAGTCCTACGTCGACCTGGTCCTCGCGATCGCGGACGCCTACCTGCAAGGTGACTTCACCTCGATCCCCAACGGCACCGTGATGGCCGGCGAGCTCACCAAGGCACCGCCGCCGCTGCACGTTCCCGGCGCCCCGACCGAGGACAACTCGGCCGAGATCGAGGAGCCCAACAACAGCAGCGACGACGAACCGGTCGACACCGAGCCGACCGACAGCCCCGACGACTCCGGCGACAACCCCGGCGGCACCGGTGGCGGTAACGGCGGCGGTGGTGGCGGTGGCGGTGGCGGTGGCGGCGTCTCGATCCCGCCGGTCACGACCTCGATCCCGCCGGTCGACCAGGCGCTCACGCTGGCCCAGGCCACCGTGCAGTGCGCGCTCGACGGCATCGACCAGCTGCTGCAGCCGGCCGCGTTCCAGCAGTGCCTCGACGACTACATGAACCCGCGCACCACTGCCGACAAGCAGTCGGCCACCGAGGCCAAGGCGCGCCTGGAGAAGCAGAACATCCACTGATCTCCACCTCGGCGCCTCGGCGCAGCATGATGTCCACATGAGACTCGTGCAGGTGGCCCAGCGGGCCGAGGACCTCGAGCGGGCGACCGCGTTCTACGCCGACCTCCTCGGCGCCGAGCCGCTGGCGAGCTTCGACCCGCCCGGGCTGGTCTTCTTCGACCTGGTCGGCGTCCGGCTGCTCCTGGACCGAGGGGCCGAGACGCCCTCTGCGCTGATCTACGTCAGCGTGGACGACATCGAGGCGACCGTCGAGCGGCTACGCAAGGCCGACGTACCGATCGAGGCCGAGCCGCACGTCATCTTCAGCCACAGCGACGACACCCTTGGTCCGGCCGGAACCGATGAGTGGATGGCGTTCGTGCGCGACAGCGAGGGCAACATGGTCGGCCTCGTTGAGCACCGGCGGCCGGCCGACTGAGCTTGTAACTGACTGTTCGGACAACTGCCCTGCGCGAATACGCGCAGGCCAGATGACACAACAGTCAGTTACAAGCGCGGGAGCGGGTTGGGCGGCCGCGCCTGCGGCGCCGGTCGGAGCCCGCCGTTGTCGCGCCGGGCAGAAGTCAGCGGCGGAGCAGGCGCGCGGCCTCGGCGGCCCAGTAGGTCAGCACCACGTCAGCGCCGGCCCGGCGGATCGAGGTGAGCGTCTCCAGGATGGTCGGCTCGCGGTCGATCCAGCCCTGCGCGGCGGCGGCCTCGACCATGGCGTACTCCCCCGACACGTTGTACGCCGCCACCGGCACGTCCACCGCGTCGCGGACCCGGCGTACGACGTCGAGGTAGCCGAGCGCGGGCTTCACCATCACGATGTCGGCGCCCTGCTCGACGTCGAGGAGCGCCTCGCGCACGCCCTCCACGGCGTTCGCGGGGTCCTGCTGGTAGGTCCGGCGATCACCGACCAGGGACGACGACACGGCCTCTCGGAACGGACCAAAGAAGGCGGAGGCGTACTTGGCCGAGTAGGCCAGGATCGAGACGTCGGTGTGGCCGTCGGCGTCCAGCGCGTCGCGCACCACGCGGACCTGGCCGTCCATCATCCCGCTCGGGCCGACCATGTCGACGCCGGCACCGGCCTGGGCCTGGGCCATCTCCGCGTAGACGGCCAGGGTTCGGTCGTTGTCGACCCTGCCATCAGGGGTGAGCACCCCGCAGTGGCCGTGGTCAGTGAACTCGTCGAGACACAGGTCGCTCATCACGGTGAGCGCGTCGCCGACCTCGCCGACCACGTCGGTGATCGCCAGGTTGAGGATTCCCGAGGGGTCGAGCGCGCCCGACCCGACGGCGTCCTTGTGCTCTGGGATGCCGAACAGCATCACTCCGCCGAGCCCGAGGTCGGCGGCCTCGGCGACCGCCTTGATCAGGGAGTCGCGGGTGTGCTGGACGACGCCGGGCATCGACGCGATCGGCCGCGGCTCGTCGATCCCCTCGCGCACGAAGACCGGCAGCACCAGCTGCGCCGGCGTCACCGCGGTCTCGGCGACCATCCTGCGGAGCCCGGGGGTACGCCGGAGCCGACGCGGCCGGACCAGTGGCCCGGTCACCTCGGGCGCACTGGCGGCGGCGTCGTCGCTCATGGCCTCAGCGCGCCTTGGACCGCCGCGCCGACGGCTTGCGCTCGGACGGGCGCGTGACCGGCTCGCCGGCCGCGAGCATCGCCACCCGCCGGGTGGCGCCGAAGTCGGCGAGCGCGTCGACGAGGACGTCGACGTCCGGCTTCGGGGCGAGGACGTCGACCCGCAGGCCGTGCTCCTCGGCGGTCTTGGCCGTGGCCGGACCGATCACCGCGATCACCGTGGAGGGGTGCGGCTTGCCGGCGATGCCGACCAGGTTGCGCACCGTCGACGACGAGGTGAAGACGACCGCGTCGAACTTGCCGGTCTTGATCGCGTCGCGAGTGGTCGCCGGCGGCGGCGTGGCCCGCACGGTGCGGTACGCCGTCACGTCGTCGACCTCCCAGCCCAGGTCGATCAGTCCGGCCACCAGGGTCTCCGTGGCGATGTCGGCACGCGGCAGGAATACCCGGTTGATCGGGTCGAGCAGGTCGTCGTACTCCGGCCAGTCGGCGAGGAGCCCGGCCGCGGACTGGTCGCCCGACGGCATCAGGTCCGCGCGCAGCCCCCAGGCCGCGATCGCCTGGGCGGTCTTGTCGCCGACCGCGGCGATCTTGAGCCCGGAGAAGGCGCGCGCGTCGAGGCCGTACTCCTCGAACTTCTCGCGCACCGCCTTGACCGCGTTGACCGAGGTAAAGGCGATCCACTCGTAGCGGCCCTCGACGAGGCCGCGGACGGCCTTGTCCATCTGCAGCGGGTTGCGCGGCGGCTCGACCGAGATGGTGGGCACCTCGTCGGGTACGGCGCCATAGGTGCGCAGCCGGGCGACGAGCGGGCCCGCCTGGTCCTTGGTGCGCGGCACCAGGACCCGCCAGCCGAACAGCGGCTTGGTCTCGAACCACGACAGCGTCTCGCGCAGGCCGACAACCGCGCCGATCACGATCACGGCGGGAGGCGCCATCCGCGCAGCGCGGGCGTCGGCGGCGATGTCGGCCAGCGTCGAGGTGACCGTGGCCTGCTCGGTGGTGGTGCCGAGCCGCGTCATCGCGATGGGCGTCTCCGGGTCGCGGCCTGCGGCGACGAGCGCGGCGGCGATGTCGCCGACCATGTTCACGCCGGACAGCACCACCAGCGTGCGATTGTCGGCGTACTGGCTCCAGGCGATCTTCTCGTGCGCCGTCACGACCGTGAGCTCGCGGTGATCCTTGGTGGTGAGCGGGATGCCGGCGTACGCCGGGACCGCGCCGACCGACGAGACGCCGGGGACGATCTCGAAGCCGAGCCCCGCCTTCACGCAGGCCTGTGCCTCCTCGGGCCCGGAGGCGTAGAGGAACGGGTCGCCGGTCATCAGCCGGAGGACGCGGTGGCCCTTCTTGGCGTGCCTGACCACGACCTTGGCGCGGGCTGCGTGCGTCAACGGCTGGCCGTCCTCGCCGAAGCCGCCGTCGACGAGCAGTGGCCACTCGGCCTCCGCCGGCAGTGCGAGCAGGCGGCGGACCAGGTCGACGTGCTCGGGCGACTCGGTCACGATGACCTCGGCCTGTTCGAGCAGTGTCACGGCCCGCACGGTCAGCAGCTCGGGGTCACCGGGCCCGCTGCCCACGAAGGACACCCAGCCCCGGCTGGCGCTGCCGGTCCGGTCGGTGGTGGTGGCGGTCTTGCCTCGCGTCATGCGTCCTGCACCCTGTCTGTTTCTCGTCGTGCATCGGTCTGTTCGAGATCGCCGGCTCCGTCAGCGAGCATCTCCTTGGCCAGCCGGGCTCCAAGCCCGGCCGCGTCGTCGGGGGCGCCGGTCGCGGACATCCGCACCGACAGTGCGCCGTCGCGGGACAGCGCGACGGCACGGATCCACAGCTCCTCGCCGTCCTCGCCCTCCGCCAGCTCGGCCATCGCGCCGATCGGCGCCGAGCAGCCGCCCTCGAGGGTGGCCAGCACGGCGCGCTCGGCCTCGACGGTGAGGCGGCTGGCGCGGTCGTCCAGAGCGCTCAAGTCTGTGGCGAGGTCGTCGTCGGCCCGGCACTCCACGGCGAGGGCACCCTGGCCGGGCGCAGGCAGCATCTGCAAAGGGTCCAGCACCTCGGTGACCTCCTCGAGCCGGCCGATCCGGGCCAACCCGGCGCGGGCGAGGAGCACGGCGTCGTACTCCCCGGAGCGGACCTTGCCGATCCGGGTGTCGACGTTCCCACGAACCCCCACCACGTCCAAACCGAGACCGAGGGCCAGCAGCTGGGCCACCCGCCTCGGGGAGCCGGTCCCGACCCTGCTGCCGGCCGGGAGCTCGCCCAGCGTGAGCCCGTCGCGACCCACGACGACGTCGCGCGGGTCCTCGCGAGGGGGTACGGCGGCCAGCACGATCCCCTCGGGCGCTGCGGTCGGGAGGTCCTTGAGCGAGTGCACCGCGACATCGACGTCGCCGCGCAGGAGCGCGTCGCGCAGCGCACTGACGAACACGCCGGTGCTCGAGGCGTCGCTGATCGGGCTGCCCTCGGCCTGGGAGCGATCCCCCTCGGTGGTCACCTCGACCAGCTCGGCGTCCCGGCCCAGCCGGGCGCGGACCAGGTCGGCCACGAGACCGGCCTGGGTGGTCGCGAGCAGAGAGCCGCGAGTCCCGATGCGGACCGGTCTTTTCGGGGTCCCCGCGGAAGCGTGCTCCGGAGGAGCGAAGCGGAGGAGGCGCGCGCTTTCGTGGGGTGAGGCGTTCATGCCAGTCCCTCCGGACGGGTCACGGCGTCGACGGCCTCGGGGTCAAGGGCGAACAGCTCGGCCAGCGCGGTGGCATAGGACACTGCGCCGTCCTCGTTGGCGAGCTCCCGCACCCGCACCGTGGGCTCGTGGAGCAGCTTGTCGGCGACCCGGCGCAGGGTGCGCAGCACCTCGTCGCGGGCCTCGGGGTCGAGCCCGGGCAGCCGGTGGTCGAGCCGGTCCATCTCGGCGTCGACGACCGAGGTGGCCATCGAACGAAGGGCGACCACGGTCGGCGTCACGCTGGCGGACCGGCGGGCGGCCAGGAAGGCGGCCACCTCGTCGGTGACGATCCGGCGCACCTCGACCACCTCGCGGCCGGCGTCGGAGGAGTCGAGCTCGTCGGCAAGCGCCACCAGGTCGATCCGGGTCACGCCCGCGAGCTCGACGACGTCCGGGTCGACGTCGTGGGGCAGCGCGAGGTCGACGAAGACCATCGGGTGGTCGTCTGTGCGGGAGGTCTCGACCATGGCCCGGGTGATCAGCAGGTCCGCGGCGCCGGCGCAGGCGATGACCACGTCGACCTCGTTGAGCACCGCGGGCAGCTCGGCCAGGGTGGCCGCGCGGGCGGCGTACTCCTGGGCCAGGCGCTGCGCGCGGTCGGGGGTCCGGTTGACCACGATGACCTCGGCGGCACCGCGCCGCGCCACGGTGGCGGTGGCTAGGCCGGCCATGGTCCCGGCGCCGACGACGGCGACCCGGCGGCCGGCGACGTCGCCACCGTGCCGGGCGGCCCGGTCGAGTGCGGCGCTGACCAGCGTCGGCGCCACGCTGTCGATGTCGGTCTCGGCGCGGGAGCGCTTGCCGACGCGGAGCGCCTGCTGGAAGAGCACGTTGAGGGCGGGGCCGACGGTCCCGAGCTCCTGCCCCAGCTGGAGCGCCTCGCGGGTCTGGCCGAGGACCTGTCCCTCGCCGACGGCCATCGAGTCGAGGCCGGCGGCGACCTGGAACAGGTGCGAGACCGCACCGTCGTCGTAGTGCACGTAGAGGTGCGGCAGCATCGTCTCGGTGGTCTCGCCGGACCGCTCGACCAGCAGCCGCGACAGCTCCTCGACCGAGCCGTGGAACCGGTCCACGTCGGCGTAGATCTCCACCCGGTTGCACGTCGCGATCACGGTCGCCTCGGTGACGTGCTCGCAGGCGGCGACGGCCTGCACCAGCTTGGGCACTGCCTCGTGCTGCGGGGCGACCCGCTCGAGCAGCGGCATCGGCGCGGAGTTGTGGGAGACCCCCACCACGAGAACGCTCATGCAGTTGTCACCTCGCCCTGCTTGCGCTGCTCGTGGTAGGCGAGGATCTGCAGCTCGATGGAGAGGTCGACCTTGCGGACGTCGACGCCCGTCGGCACCGCGATCACGGTCGGGGCGAAGTTGAGGATGCTGCTGATCCCGGCCTCGACCATCCGGTCCGCGACGTCCTGGGCCGCCGACGCGGGGGTGGCGATGACGCCGATCGCGACGCCGTGCTTCTTGACGATCTGCTCGAGGTCGTCGAAGGCGCGTACGTCGATGCCGGCGACGCTCTCGCCGCGCCGCTCAGGGTCCGCGTCGAGCAGCGCGACCACCCGGAAGCCGCGGCTGCGGAACCCGGAGAAGTTGGCGAGCGCGTGGCCGAGGTTCCCGATGCCGACGATGACCACCGGCCAGTCCTGGGTGACCCCGATCTCGCGTGCGATCTGGTAGCGGAGGTAGTCGACGTCGTACCCGACACCGCGGGTGCCGTAGCTGCCGAGGTAGGAGAGATCCTTGCGGAGCTTGGCGCTGTTCACGCCCGCCGCGGCGGCGAGCTCCTCGCTGGAGCAGGTCGTGGTGCCCTGCTCGACGAGCGTGGTCAGGGCCCGGAGGTACACGGGCAGGCGCGCGACGGTGGCCTCGGGGATGTCCCGGGCGCTGTCGGTCGTCCGTGCGCTCACCAGACCTTCTCTCCAGCCGCGGAGGGAGGCCATCAGGCCTGCGCAGCTCCATCGGCGCGGTCCACTGTAAGAGTTTGTGAACGCGAGAACAAAACCGCGGGAGGTGTCCTCCGCCACGCCTGCCCGTCCGTCGGGTCGTCGCTTGTAACTGACTGTTCTGACTACTGCCCTGCGCATATTCAGGCAGGCCAGTGGTCAGAACAGTCAGTTACAAGTCCGGGCGGACGGCCAGCGCAGCCCGCAGCCGCTCCTCGCTGACCCGCCAGAAGTCGTGCTGGGCGCCGTCGACCAGGGTGACCGGAATCTCCTCGCCGTACCGGCGCAGCAGCTCGGGGTCCTCAAGGATCGACAGCTCGACGTACGACTCGCCGAGATCGGCGCAGACCCGCTCGATCACCGCGCGCGCGTCGTCGCAGAGGTGACAGCCCGGCTTGGAGTAGAGCGTGACCCTCGCGGTCATGCCAGCGTCACTCAAGCGTCATTCCAGGAGGCCCAGAGCGCGGCGGCGTTCCATGCCACGCAGCCGGCCCTTCTGCACCTTGCCGGTGACGCCGACCGGAAGCTCGGCGACCACCTCGATCCGGCTCGGCTGCTTGAACCGGGCCAGCCGGTCCTGGCAGTGCGCGCGTACGGCGTCCTCGAGCCCGCCTGCGTCCGCGCCGGGAGCGACGACGTAGGCCACGACGGCCTCGCCGGTCTGGGGGTCGTCGACCCCGATGACCGCGGCCTCGGCGACCCCGGACACCTCGCGGATCACTTCCTCGACCTCGACCGGGTAGACGTTGAAGCCGGAGACGATGACCAGCTCCTTGAGCCGGTCGACGAGGAACAGGTCACCGCTGGCGTCCAGGAACCCGACATCGCCCGTCGACCACCAGCCTTCCTGGTCGGGGCCGAGTGCGCCGTCGGGCCAGTAGCCGCTGAACAGGTTGTCGCCCTTGACCTGGATCTCGCCGGGGTCCTCGCCCTCGGGAGGGCGGCCGGTCTCGTCGACCAGCCGGATCCCGATCCCGGGCAGTGCGGCACCGACGGAGCCCGGCTGGAACGCCTGGCTGCACAGCGTGCTGGTCACCACCGGCGAGGCCTCGGTGAGCCCGTAGCCCTGGTGGATCGGGATGCCGGTGAGCTCGTTGAACTCCGCGGCGAGCTCCGGCGACAGCGGCGCGGAGCCGGACAGGACCAGCCGCACCGGGCCGAGCCGCTCGCGGAGCTGCTCCACGCCGCGCCAGTAGGCGAACACGGGGGGCGCCACCGGCAGCACGCTGCATGCCTCGTCCTCGATCAGGTCGAGGGTGCCCTGCGGCTCGAACCGCGCGGTGAGGACCAGCTTGGCGCGGTGCCGCATCACCACGCCGAGCACCGCGTTGAGGCCGTAGACGTGGAACAGCGGCAGCACCCCGAGCACCACGTCGTCCCCGTGGATCATCGGCGGGTCCACGGCGGCGACCTGCTCGATGTTGGCGAGGAGCGCGCGGTGGGTCAGCATCGCGGCGCGCGGACGCCCCGACGTACCACTGGTGTAGAGGAGCGCGGCCAGCTTCTCCGGGTCCTGCAGCGGCGGTACGGCGCGCGCGGTGTCGGCGCGCAGGTGGTCGTAGGAGCGCTCCCCGGGCTGCAGGGTCCCGCCGACCACCACGACCCGCGGGACCACCAGCCGGGCCACCAGGTCGCCCTCGATCGAGCCGGCCGGGTGGTCGGCGGACTGGGCTTCCTCGAGCTGCTGGACCGCGGCCCGCACCGCGGTCACTGTGTCAGCGTCCGCGACCACCATCCGGGAGCCCGAGTCGGCGATCATCCGGGCCAGCTCCCCGGACGACGACGTGGGGTTGACCGGCACCGCGACGGCCTGGGTGCGGAGCACCGCGAGGTACGTCGTCACGAACTCGATCCGGTTGCCGAGCGCCATCAGCACCCGGTGGCCGGCGACGATCCCGGCGGCACCCAGCCCGGTGGTCAGCCGACCGACCTCATCCTGGAGCTCACCCCAGGTGACCCGTCTCCCGCCGGACTCCACGATCGCGAGCCGCTCGGGGCTCTCCGCGGCGGCCTGGGCGAGTAGGTCCGCGACGTCGGTCGCGCGCGCGGCGGGAGCCATGAGCGGATACTTCCATACGGGTGGCTTCGCTACTGTGCGAACCGTGGTGCCCCCGGACCGTCCGCGCACGCCGCTCGACCTCCAGCAGCGTTCCGCGCTGGCCGGTGAGGCGGCCGCGGCAGCTGCCGAGGTCGAGGCCGCCCTCAACCATCCTCTCGACCCCACGGCCGCGGCGTTCTTCGACGTCGACAACACCGTGATGCAGGGCGCCAGCATCTTCCACCTGGCGCGGGGGCTGCACAAACGCGAGTTCTTCACCACCCGCGAGATCCTCGGGGCGGCGTGGAAGCAGGCCTACTTCCGCGTGGTCGGCGTCGAGGACCCCGAGCACGTGGCCGAGGCCCGCAACTCCGCCCTCGGCTTCATAGCGGGGCACACCGTGCACGAGCTCGAGGAGCTCGGCGAGGAGATCTTCGACGAAGGCATGGCGCACCGGATCTGGCCGGGCACCCGCGCCCTGGCCCAGCTCCACCTAGACGAGGGCCAGCGGGTCTGGCTGGTGACGGCGGCCCCGATCGAGATCGCCCAGATCATCGCCCGCCGGCTCGGGCTGACCGGCGCCATGGGCACGGTGTCCGAGCACGTCGACGGCGTCTACACCGGCAAGCTCGTCGGTGACCTCCTGCACGGCCGGGCGAAGGCGGAGGCGATCAAGGCGCTGGCGGCCCGGGAGTCGCTCGACCTGAGCCGCTGCTCGGCGTACTCCGACTCCTACAACGACCTGCCGATGCTGACCCTGGTCGGTGACCCCTGCGCGATCAACCCGGACGCCAAGCTGCGGGCGCACGCCCGGGAGCAGGGCTGGCGGATCCATGACTACCGGACCGGCCGCAAGGCGGCCCGGGCCGGGCTCCTCGTGGGTGCGGTGGCCGGTGCGGTCACCGGCGCCGTGGCCGCCGGGGTGTCGATGCGCCGCCGGCGCTGAGTCAACCGTCGCCGCGCTCGCTGACTGGTCCAGTGTGTTCCACGGCACGAATTCTTTCCGTTGTGTGATGAACGCCTCTACTGTTGGGTAACACATGGGGAAGCAGAGGGAGGGGACTCCTGCATGCCCGATCTGGGTCACGACGTGACGCGGGGGCTCGAAGCCCTGCGCGAAGCGGTGAGGCGCGCCCTCCTGGGTGACCCCCCGCTGGCCGTCGCGACCGCCGGTCCCGCTCCCTGCCGCACGCCGTCTCGCGCGCCGCACCCGCTCGGCTGGTTGTTCAGCGAGACCGTCGCCGGCGAGGAGGTCAGCGCCCCCGACCGGCCCCACAACCTCGACCAGAGGTACGGCGATGCCGCCCTGGCCGCGTCCTCCGAGGAGAGCGAGGAGGAGCGCACT
Source organism: uncultured Actinomycetota bacterium (assembly GCA_963765915.1). Classification (GTDB taxonomy): domain Bacteria; phylum Actinomycetota; class Actinomycetes; order Propionibacteriales; family Nocardioidaceae; genus Nocardioides. The sequence continues at coordinate 384,645 of CAVXYB010000001.1, forward strand.
CGGCTGATCGCGCTCGTCGAGCTGGCCCGCAACGGCGACAGCGAGGCGTTCGGGATGCTCTACGACCACTATCAGCGCTCGGTCTACCGCTTCCTCTTCTACCGCACCCGCTCGAGCACCCTGGCCGAGGACCTGACCTCCGAGACGTTCTTCCGGGCCTTGCGCAACATGCAGAACTTCCGCTGGCAGGGCAAGGACTTCGGCGCCTGGCTGATGACCATCGCCCGCAACCTCGCCACCGACCACTTCAAGGCCGGCCGGACCCGCCTCGAGATGACCACCGAGGACATGGGCCTCCACGACGACTCCACCGAGGGCCCGGAGCACGCCGTGCTGTCCAGCCTCACCAACGAGCTCCTGCTCAAGGCGCTCACAGAGCTGCCGGCAGAGCAGAAGGACTGCCTGATCATGCGGTTCCTGCAGGGGATGAGCATCGCGGAGACGGCCAGCGTCCTCGGCCGCAGCGAGGGTGCCGTCAAGCAGCTCCAGCTGCGCGGCGTACGCAACCTCGCGAAGCTGATGCCAGAGGGGATTCGCGGATGACAATCTCCGTAACCCGGGTGGCCCAACGGTCGTTGTTCTGGGTGTCGATGCCTCATCACGGGGATGGCATCGACAAACTCACGACGGGACAGCACCGATGATCCGCCTGCTTCCGGCACAACGACGTGCCGAACGATTCGACTCGCTGGTCGAGGGATCGCGGCACGAGGCCGACGCCTCCACCGCCGACCTGCTGGAGCTCGTCGGGACCCTCCGCTCCATGCCCGAGCCACAGGCTCGGCCAGAATTCGTCGCCGACCTGCGCGAGCAGCTCTTGGTCGCCGCCCGGTCCGAGCTCGTGGCCCCGGCCGCGCGAAGCCGCGACGACGTCGCCACCCGACTCACGATCACCCCGCATCGCACCCGTCGCGAGCGCCGGGTCGGCGTCGCCCTGGGCGCCTTCGCGATTATCGGGGCGACCACCTCGATGGCCGTCGCCTCGCAGAGCGCGATCCCGGGTGACGCGCTCTACCCGATGAAGCGGGCCATCGAAAACACCCAGGCCGGTTTCAGCGTCGGTGATGACTCCAAGGGCGCCACGATCCTCGACAACGCCTCCGGCCGGCTCGACGAGGTCGACCAGCTGACCCGCGCCTCCAACCCGGACGCGCGACTGGTCCGCAACACCCTCAACACTTTCTCCGACCAGGCCACCCAGGCCGGCGACCTGCTCATGTCCGACTACGAAGCCACCGGGCACGTGGAGTCGATCCAGTCCCTGCAGTCCTTCACCGCGCAGAGCATGGACGTCCTCGCCGGCCTCGAGGCGTCGATCCCCGCGTCGGCCGAGGACGCGCTGCTCAACGCGGCGCAGGTGCTGTTCACCCTGGACGCGGCCGCCGACCAGGTGTGCCCCGACTGCGGCGTCGGCATCACCGAGATCCCGCCGCAGCTGCTGGCCAGCGGCACCGCACCGCTCGACGAGGCCGCCCAGGCGCTCGCTGGTGGCGAGCTGCCCGGCACGGTCGCGCCCTCTGGCGGCGCCGGCACGGGCGGCGGCCAGCACCAAGCCAACGGCGGGAAGGGCGGCCGGCCGAGCGCGGTGGACCCGCCGGACAACCCGGTGTCGATCCCGCCAGTCACGGTCGACCCGGGCGACGCCACCAACGGCGTCGACGACCTGCTCCCCACCGACACCACGACTGGCAACGGTGGCAACGGTGGCAACGACGGCACCGGTGGGAAGAAGAAGCCGAAGCCGGTGGACCTGACTCCCGTCACCACCACGGTCAACGACGTCGTCAACGGCGTCGTCGACGGTGTGAACGACGTCCTGGGCGGGCTGGCGAACAAGTAGCAAGTAGCCCCGACCCGGCTCCAATGCGTCCCAGCCTTCGCTGCGGAGGTTTCGACACGCTCGGTCGCGACCTCGTTCCTCGGTCGCTCTCGCTGCTCAACCACCATCGATCACACCCCTCCTCGTTCCTCGGAGGGCTGTGATCAGCGGAAGACCGACTGCCGCTGCATCAGCAGCGAGTAGAGCGTCGACTGGATCGTCTCGCGCACCTGGTCGGTGACGTTGAAGACCAGCATCGGGTCGTCGGCAGCCCCGTCGTCGAACTCGTCGGTCCGGATCGGCTCGCCGAACTCGAGCAGCCACTTCGAGGGCAGCGGCACCAGCCCCAGCGGGCCGAGCAGGGGGAACAGCGGCGTGATCGGGATGTAGGGCACGCCCAGGACGCGCGCCAGCGAGGGCAGATTGGCGACCAGCGGGAAGATCTCCTCGGCGCCGACCACCGAGAGCGGGACGATCGGCACCTGGGTGCGGAGTGCTGCGGACACGAAGCCGCCCCGTCCGAACCGCTGCAGCTTGTAGCGCTCGGCGTACGGCTTGCCGATCCCCTTGAAGCCCTCCGGCCAGACGCCGACCAGCTCGCCGCCGCGCAGCATCCGCTCGGCGTCCTCGCCGCAGGCCAGGGTCGCGCCACTCTTGCGAGCGAGCGCGGAGACCACCGGCATCCGGAAGACCAGGTCGGCGCCGAGCGGCCGCAGCGCCCGGCCGGCGTGGTCGTGGATCACCACCATCGTCATCAGCCCGTCGATCGGGACCGTGCCGGAGTGGTTGGAGACGACCAGGGCGCCACCCTCCGCCGGGATGTTCTCGATGCCGCGGACCTCGATCCGGAACCACTTCTCCGCGATCGGTCGCAGCGCGGCGATGAGGAAGCGCTCGGTGACCTCGGCGTCGAAGCCGTACTCGTCAACGTCGTAGTGGCCGCTCACCCGGCGGCGAAGGAACGCCAGGAAGCGCGCGAGCTGCAGCTCCCACTGGTCGCCGAACAGCTCGCGGGACGCGTGCTGAAACGCGGTCAGCCAGTCACCGGCGGGGATGCCTCCAGATGGCAGTCGGTCTTCGGTGTACGCCGGAGCCGGCGGCGTCGCGGCCGTGTCGGTCGTGCCGGTGGCATCGGTCGCTTCCGGCTCGGTGGCCGGCGCGTCGTCGCGGGACGGCAGGGGCGGCGCCTTCGCGGAGGAGGGTTTGGCGCTGCCGCCGGCGAGGCTGCGCGAGGCCGAGGACGGCTTGCCGCTGCCCTGTCCGCGGCCCGGGCGCCCGCGCGTCCCGATCGGGATGATCTCGGCGTCACCCATGGCGGTCTCCCAGCGCCGGAGCGTGCTCGTCGACGGGAGGCAGCTGACCGGCCAGCGCGGTCAGCGCCCGCTCGATCCGGCCGCCGGTGGGCGTCAGTCCCGCGGCGAAGTCGGCGAACGCCTGCTCGGTCGTGAACGCCGGCTCGAAGCCGAGCATCTCGCGCATCCGGGTGGTGTCCACGCCGCGACCGTAGGTGAGGAAGCTGAGCTGTTCCGGAGAGAAGTCCGCAACCCGCGCCCGGCGCAACACGCTGCCGACGGTGCCGACCGCGAAGCCCGGCATCGGGACGGTCGGCCGCTGCAGCCGCCGCAGCGCCTGGGAGAGCATCAGAACCCCGTCGCCCGCGATGTTGAAGGTGCCGGGGAGCTCGGTGCGCACGGCGTGCTGGAGCACGTCCATCAGGTCCTGCTCGTGCAGGAACTGCAACCGGGCGTCGAACCCGAGCACCGTGGGGATCGTGGGGAGCCGGAAGTACGACGTGAGGGGGCTGACCACGTGCGGGCCGATCACGTTGGCGCAGCGCAGCGTCGTGACCCGGACGTCGGGGCGGCGCCGGGCAAAGCCGCGGACGTAGCCCTCGATCTCGGCGACGTCCTTGGCGTAGCCGCTGCGGGCCAGGGCCCGAGGCTCCATGTCCTCGGTGAACATGGCCGGGTCGCGGCTGCTGGCGCCGTAGACCGTGGTCGTCGACTTCACGATCAGGTGCTGGAGGCTGGGCGCCTTCTGGCAGGCGGCCAGCAGCTGCATCGTCCCGATGACGTTGAGCTCCTTCATCGTGCCGCGGCCGCCGGCGGTGCCGGGCGTCGAGATGACGCTCATGTGCACGACGGTGTCGACGTTCTCCTTGGTGATCACCTTGGCGATCACCGGATTGCGGATGTCGGCCCGCACGAAGGAGACGTCACCGACGTCGCCGCGCGGTGGCACCACGTCGACGCCGATCACGCGGGCCACGGTCGGGTCGGTCGCGAGCGCACGCGCCGAGCGGCGCCCGAGGTCTCGCGAGACCCCGGTGACGAGGACGACCCGGCTGGGGGAGGCGCCCTGGGAGGTGCTCGCCATTGCGTGCCCTGACTTTGGCTGGTGGGGGTCGTCGGGCGGCTACTTGCCGAGCTTGCGACGCTGCACGCGCGTCTTCTTCAGCAGCTTGCGGTGCTTCTTCTTCGCCATGCGCTTGCGCCGCTTCTTGATGACCGAACCCACGAACTGACCTTTCGACGGAAAGCTGCTCCGAGGCCATGGCCAGGATCAGCACCCCGCGGGAGGCCCGCAGGACCCGCTCAGCCTAACCGCCGTACGTCGCGGCGCCGAACCGTGGACACGTGAGGTCGGCGACAGCCGCATCGGCGGCGTCGCGGGCGGAGCCGGCGCAGGCTCAGCCGGCGTTGTAGAAGCTCTTGCGGAGGTACTCGTTCACGTCTTGCTCGACCACCCGGAAGGAGCGACCGACGCGCACGGCAGGCAGTTCACCGTTGTGGACCAGGCGATACACCGTCATCTTCGAGACGCGCATCATCGCCGCGACCTCCGCCACGGTGAGGAACTTCGCATCCGACATGTCCCCAGAACCAGCCATCGTGCACCGTTCCTTCTCGTGCAGCACGTCATCGACTTCCCCGCCGATGTTTCCGTGCTGCTTCGTGGTGAGGATAGAGCCTTGTGTGACTCGTGGGGAAGCGGATCGGAAAAGTGCTCCAGGTGGTCTACGGCGTGGTGGCTTGCGTTTCGGGGCGCCTGGCGCGCGTTGCCGCACCGATTTGGGTCATACGGATGGAGCAGACGGGTCCACAATTCGTATGACCTAACCGAGCCACGGACTCTGGGCGGTGAGCCTGGGCCCGTTCCGGGCATCGAAATGGGCCCTAGCTCACCGCCGCCTGGGGCCCCGCCGGGGCGCGTCTGCGATCAAGGCAGCGGGTCGAGGCCGTGCAGGGGGAACACCGCGGTGCGGGTCGCGTTGACCTCCCGGTCCAGCCAGTTCTCCGGGTCGTAGCCCTCGTGCCAGGCGCGGTAGTCCGGACGGCGGCCATCGGTCATCCGGCGCGGCGCCTCGACGCCGATGTGCTCGCGCACGTAGGCCCGCCACGCCTCCGGCGTGGGGGTGTCGACGTCCAGCGGGCTGCCGGAGACCACGCCGAGCAGGTGGCTCCACGCCCGCGGCACCACGTCGACGAGCGCGTAGCCGCCACCGCCGGTGACCACCCAGCGTCCGTCGGCGACCTCGTGGGCCAGGTCGTGCAGGGCGAGGTACGCCGCGCGCTGGCCGTCGACGCTCAGCATCAGGTGCGCCAGCGGGTCCTCGGCGTGCGAGTCGCAGCCGTGCTGGGTGACCACGACCTCGGGGGCGAACTCGCGGACCACGTCGGGGACTACCGCGTGGAACGCACGCAGCCACCCGGCGTCCGACGTGCCGGGCGGGAGCGCGACGTTGACCGCGCTGCCCTCGGCACCCTCGCCGCCGACGTCGACGGCGAAGCCGGTGCCCGGGAACAGGAACTTGCCGGTCTCGTGAAGGGAGACGGTGAGCACGCGAGGGTCGTCCCAGAAGATCGCCTCGACGCCGTCGCCGTGGTGGACGTCCACATCGACGTAGGCGACCCGCTCGGCACCCTGGTCGAGCAGCCAGCGGATGCCGATCGCGACATCGTTGTACACGCAGAAGCCGCTGGCCCGGTCCGGCATGGCGTGGTGCAGGCCCCCGGTGATGTTGGCGGCGTGCAGCGACTCCCCCGTCCACACCAGGCGGAACGCCTCGAGGCTGGCGCCGACCACGTGTGCGGCAGCCTCGTGCATGCCCAGGAAGACCGGGTTGTCGTCGGTGCCGAGCCCCACCTGCAGCTCGGCTGCGCCGGTGTGGCCGGCCCGCTGGACCGCGTCGATCAGGGACGCATCGTGGACCGTGGCGATCTGGTCGAGGGAGGCCATCGGCGCGGGGACGACCCGCAGCCTCGGCCCGGTGATGCCGAGCTCGTGGGCCAGCTGCATGGTGAGTGCCACCCGGACCGGCGCCATCGGGTGGTGCGGCCCGAAGTCGTAGTCGGTCAGCGTCGGGTCGAAGACGACCGCGCTCGGACCAGCGCACTCCATGGCTCTGGACGCTATCGTGGGGCCGTGCTGACGACCTCTCGCCTCCTCTGGTGGGCCGCCTGAAGGCGGCCGCCCTCCTCAGCACACCCACTCACCAATCGGCCGCCCGCGGGCGGCCGTTCTGCATCTGCGGTCTCTGTCGTCCCGTGGGCCCCTCACGACCAGGAGCTCCACATGACCACCCGCACCCTCTCGCTGCTCACGCCGTCCGGGCGGCTCACGCTCGGCAGCTACCTCGGCGCGCTCGAGCCGATGCGCCGGCGTCAGGACGACGCGTTCTACGGCATCTCCGACCTGCACGCGATGACCACCGAGCACGACCCGCGGCGGCTGCGCGAGTACGCCGACGAGACGGCCACGCTCTTCCTGGCCGTCGGCCTCGACCGGGCCACGCTGTTCCGCCAGAGCCAGGTGCCGGCGCACGCCCAGCTCGCCTACCTGCTCGAGTGCGTGGCCACGACCGGCGAGCTGAACCGGATGATCCAGTTCAAGGAGAAGGGGCGCGGCGTCGACTCGACGCGGGTCTCGCTGTATACCTACCCGGCGCTGATGGCGGCCGACATCCTGCTCTACCGGCCCGCCCTGGTGCCGGTCGGCGCGGACCAGCGCCAGCACGTCGAGCTGACCCGCGACCTGGCGCTGCGGTTCAACCGGCGCTACGGAGAGGTGTTCACGGTCCCGGAGGTCGTCACCGCCTCGGACGGCACCGCTCGCGTGATGGACCTGGTGCACCCGACCCGGAAGATGTCGAAGTCCGCCGACGCCGCCGGCACGGTCTACCTGCTCGACCCGCCCGACGTCGTACGCCGCAAGGTCGCCCGGGCGGTCACCGACTCCGACGCCGGCACGGGCGCGGTACGTCGCTCCCCCGCCAAGCCGGGCGTCACCAACCTGATCGACGTGCTCGAGGCGTGCGGCGGCTCGGCCGCCGGACACACGACGTACGGCGCCCTGAAGCGCGCCGTGACCGACGCGGTGGTCGGCACGCTCGAGCCGATCCAGAAGCGGTACGCCGACCTGGCGGCCGACCCGGTGCACGTGACCACGGTGTTCGCCGAGGGTGCCGCCCGCTGCCGGCAGGTCACCGCACCCGTGTTGGCCGCGGCCGAGGCCGCGATCGGGCTCTGACCGAGACTTGAACATGTTCAAAATATTCTCTATGGTCAGTGACACCCAAGTTTTGAACACGTTCAAAGGAGATCGAGGACATGGACTGGACCGTCACGACCTACGTCGTCTACCTGGTGGTCGCCGTGCCACTCACGATCTGGGTGGCCACGACTCTCTCCCGCAACGGCCGGATCTTCCTTGAGGACGTGTTTGCCGGGAGCCCGGGGCTGGCCGGCGCGGTCAACAAGCTGCTCGTGGTCGGCTTCTACCTGCTCAACCTCGGCTTCGTCAGCCTCTACCTGCGCATCGGCGACCCGGTCCCGGACCTGCGCGGGCTGTTCGAGGAGCTCAGCGTCAAGATCGGCGTGGTCACGATCACGCTCGGCCTGGTCCACTTCTGCAACGTCTACGTCTTCAACTCGATCCGGCGTCGGCACCGCCTCGAAGCGATGCGCACCCCACCGCTCCCGCCCCAGGTCCAGTTCCCGCCGTATCCCGCGCCCGGACCGGCCTGACTGATGGCTGCGCCCGGGCGGCTCACCGTCCTGTACGACGCGGACTGCCGGCTGTGCACGCGCTTCCGCGAGTGGCTGGCTGACCAGGCGGTGCTCGTCCCGCTCGACCTGGTCCCGGCCAGGTCGAGCGAGGCGATGCGTCGGTTTCCGGCCCTCGACCACCGACGCACGATGGAGGAGGTCACCGTGGTCGGCGACGACGGCTCGGTGTGGACCGGGCCGCACGCCTGGGTGATGTGCCTGTGGGCCACGGTGGCGTACCGCGGGCTCGCCGAGCGCCTGGCCCGGCCGGCCGGACTGACCGTGGCACGCGCGGCGGCGTACACCGCCGCCGGGCTGCGTCACCTCCTGACCGGACCGGCCACCGAAGGTGGTGACTACCCTGACCGCTGTGCCGGACTCTGCGCGCCGTCCCTCCAAGGGGACAGCCAAGGCTGAGCAGACCCGCGGCCGGATCCTGAGCGCGGCCCTGACCCTCTTCCGCCGCGACGGGTACGACCGCACGACGATGCGCGCCGTCGCCCGGGAGGCAGGGGTCTCGGTCGGCAACGCCTACTACTACTTCTCGTCCAAGGAGCACCTGGTCCAGGCGTTCTACGACGGCCTGCAGGAGGAGCACGCCGCGGCCGCCGCCGGCGTGCTGGCCACCGAATCGTCGTTCGCCGCGCGACTCCAGGGCATGCTGGACGCCTGGCTGGACGTCGCGGCACCGCACCACGAGTTCGCCGGTCAGTTCTTCCGCAACGCCGCTGACCCGCGGAGCCCGCTCTCGCCGTTCAGCGAGGAGTCCGCGCCGGCCCGCGAGGCCAGCATCGAGCTCTTCGACGAGGTGCTGGCCGGCTCGGACCTGAAGCTCGCCGCACCGCTGCGCCGCGAGCTTCCCGGCCTGCTCTGGCTGCTGCAGATGGGCGTGGTGCTGTTCTGGGTGTACGACGACAGCCCGGACCAGGCCCGCAGCCGCGCGCTGGTGGCCAGCTCGGTGCCGGCGCTGGACCGGATGGCCAGGATGACCCGCCTCCCGATGATCCGAGGCCTGGTCGACGACCTGGTCAAAGTGCTCTCGGACGTGCGCGGCGCGGGATAGTCCCCGACCTTTCCGACGCGAATCAGGCGTGACGGAGGTTGGAAACGTCGGGGACTATCGCCCGGGAGGCGGGGCCATGAAGGCGGCGATGACGCGGCCGAGCTCGGTGCCGGCGTCCTCCTGGAGGAAGTGACCGGCGCCCGCGATGGTCGGGTGGTGGACGTCTCGCGCGCCGGGCACGTGCCCGCGCAGGATCGGCGCCATCGCGCCGCTGATCGGGTCGGAGTCGCTGAAGGCGACCAGGAACGGCTGGTCCCATTCCCCGAGCGCGGCCCAGGCAGCACGGTTGGCCTCGGTCGCCGGGTCGTCGGGACGAGTGGGCACCAAGGTCGGCATGGCGCGGGCACCGACCTTGGCACGCTCCTCCGGGAACGGTGCGTCGTAGGCCGCCCGCACGTCGTCGGTCATCCCGCGCACGCAGCCCGCGGCCACGAGCCGGCCGATGTCGAGCACGTCGGCCTTCTCGACGGCATCGTGGAACAGCCACCAGAGCTCCGGCATGTCGAAGTCGCCGGTCGGCAGTCCGGTGTTGGCCGCCACCACCCGGGCGAACCGGTCGTGGTGCTCGGCCACCAGCCGCAGCCCGATCAGGCCGCCCCAGTCCTGGCCGACCACCGTCACCTCGCGCAGGTCGAGGTGGTCGAAGGCGAGCTCGCGCACCCACTCGACGTGGCGCGCATAGCTGTGGTCGGCGACGGCCAGGGGCTTGTCGGAGCGCCCGAAGCCGACCAGGTCCGGGGCCACACACCGGATCCCGGTGTCGACGAGCACTGCGATCACGTGCCGGTAGAGGAAGGACCACGACGGCTCGCCGTGCAACAGCAGCACGACCGGGCCGTCGGCCGGCCCGGCGTCGACGTAGGCCATCCGCAGGGTGCCGCCGTCCGGCTCCCGGACCTCTGCGTACGACGGCGGCCACGGGAAGTCCGGCAGGTCGCCGAAGCGGTCGTCGGGGGTGCGGTAGGTATCCACGCCCGTCAGTGTGGTCCCTAGGGTGCGTTGACCAGTCTCAGGTGGATGCCAGCGTCGTCCAGGTGGTGCGATGGCAAGGCGCCGGTGCGCTGACAGACTGGGTGTCTTTCGAGCGCCGGTAACGCCGCCAGCGTGCCTCATGGGCGGCGCTGGCGCCGCCTGAGGGCTGGTCAACGCATCCTAGGATGCGTGGCGATGAACAAGCCCCGCATCTTCCTCGGCTCCTCGGGCAAGCAGCAGAGGCTGCTCAAGTCGCTGACCGGTGGGCTCGCCGCGGTGGCCGACGTCCGCGCCTGGACCGACGTGTTCCAGCCCGGGAGGTCGACACTGGAACAGCTCGTCGAGCTCACCCAGGAGGTCGACTTCGCGGCGTTCGTCTTCGCCCAGGACGACTGGACGACGCCGACCCCCGGCGACCCGGGCACGGCGGTGGCCGGCATGGCGTCGCCGCGCGACAACGTGGTCTTCGAAGCCGGGCTGTTCGGCGGCGCGCTCGGCATGCGCCGGACGTTCATCCTGCACGCGAACGGCGCGAAGCTGCCCACCGACCTGCTCGGCCTGACCTGCGTGCGGTACGACGCGGAGCTCAGCCCGAACGAGCTCAAGACCGTCAACCAGAAGGTGCGCAAGGCGATCGAGGCGGAGGGCCGGCTCGCGCGCATCGAGGGTCTCTGGTGGCAGTACTCGCTGACCGCGCGTACCGACGACGAGCCCTCGGCGATCAGCCTGCTCCGGGTCTCGCGCGACCGGAATGGCGGGCTGGAGGTCAACGGCCGCTCGTGGCAGGAGGACGGCACCCTCTCGGCGCGCTACTGGAGCGAGGCCTCGAAGGAGCGGACCGACCCGGCAGGCGTCTTCTACTTCTGGAACGGGGAACGGCCGCGACACCCGGACGCCCCCCGGCTCGAGGGCATCGCTGAGATCAAGCTCGAGTCCGAGGACCGCGCCAACGGCTACTGGACGACCCGCTCCGAACGGATCCCCGAGTTCCACGCGCGGACGTCAGGCGTCTACCTGCGCGCGGACGCCGCGGACCTGGCCGTCCTGGACGGCAACGACGCACCGCGGCGCGCGGAGCTGATCGCCGAGCGGCTGAAGGACTGGGCGTCGATCGCGAACGCCTAGTGTCCCAGCGCGATCGCGTCCCGCTCGGCGAGCTCCTTCAGGTTGAGGAACTGGCGCCTCATCATCACCAGGTCGCCCCAGGCCAGCGCGTGCGCCCGCACTCGGCTGAGCGGTCCGTTGGTGCCTGCGACCAGCCGGCCGACGATCCGCGAGCCGGTGCCGTCGGGTTCGGCGGCGTACGTCATCGCCACGGGGCCGAGCAGCCTGCGGCCGCGTTCGGTGGTGAGCCCCGTCCATTGGCGGGGCGCGTCGAAGGAGACGAGCTCGAAGACGAAGGCCATCGTCTGGCCCAGCGCGAGCTGGTCCGCGTCCGGTGTCAGGGTCTGGGGACTTCGGCGGCCGAGGTTGTCGATCCAGTCATAGGAGTACGGCGCCACGGCGATCTGGCAGAGCCACCGCCACGTCAGTTCCGGCGGGGCGGCGACGCTGATTGCGCGAGTCATCGCGACGCCGTCCGGCAACAGCTCGTCCGAGGGGTAGCGACGGGCGACCTCCTCGGCGGTCGCGCCCCAGACGAGCGGCAGGCGTGGCAAGGGCTAGGCCTAGATGCCTTCGGCCAGCTGGCGGGAGCGGTCGCGGGCCGCCTCCATCGCAGCGAGGAACGCGGCGCGGACCTTGTGGATCTCGAGCTCGCGCAGGGCTGACGCCGTCGTACCGCCCGGCGAGGTGACCTGCTCGCGCAGCACGGTCGGGTGGGTGCCGGTCTCGCGGAGCATCTTGGCCGAGCCGACCAGCGTCTGGATCACCAGCTCCGTGGCGGTTGCTCGCGGCAGGCCGAGGTGGACGCCCGCCTCGATCATCGACTCCACCACGAAGAAGATGTACGCCGGCCCGGAGCCCGAGATCGCGGTGACCGCGTCCTGCTGGCGCTCCGGGATCCGCAGCACCTTGCCCACGGAGGCCATCAGCTCCTCGGCTTCGAGCAGGTGCTGCTCGTCGCAGTGCGAGCCGGGCGAGATCGCGGCCATGCCCTCGTCGACGAGGGCGGGCGTGTTCGGCATGACGCGTACGACGGCCACACCCGCAGGCACCCGGGACTCGATGAACGACGTGGTGATGCCGGCCGCCAGCGAGACGAGCAGCTGTCCGGCACGGAGCGAGGGGCCGATCTCGTCGAGCAGGTCGGCCATGTCCTGGGGCTTGACCACGATCGCCACCGTGTCTGCCTTCTTGGCCGCCTCGATGTTGCTGACCACCGCGACGCCGTACCGCTCCTCGAGCTCGCGGGCGCGCTCGGGCCGCTTCTCGCCGACCAGGAGGCGGTCGACGCGACGGCCGGCGCGGACCAGGCCGGAGAGCAGGGTCTCGCCCATGACTCCGGCGCCGAGGATCGCGGTCTGGGTCATCGTCGGGCACTCACTTCTTGGAGATCAGAGATCGCAGGAAGAATGTCAGGTTCTGCGGGCGCTCGGCGAGCCGACGCATGAGGTAGCCGTACCACTCCTCGCCGTAGGGGATGTAGACCCGGACCCGCTCGCCGGCCCTGACCAGCCGGCGCTGCTCCTCGGGCCGGATGCCGAAAAGCATCTGGAACTCGTAGGAGCCCTGTTCGCGCACGTAGCGGCTCGCCAGCGACGACGCGATCTCGATCAGCCGCGGGTCGTGGGTGGCGATCATCGGGTAGCCCTGCCCCGCCAGCAGCACCTTGAGGCAGCGCACGTAGGACCGGTCCACGTCGACGTCGGACTGGAAGGCGACCTCCTCGGGCTCGTTGTAGGCGCCCTTGCACAGCCGCACCCGCGACCCCTCGTAAGCCAGCGCCCGGCAGTCCGCCTCGGTGCGGTGCAGGTAGGACTGGAGCACCGCCCCGGTCTCCGGGAAGTCCTTGCGCAGGTCGCGCAGGATCGCCAGCGTCGAGTCGGTGGTGGTGTGGTCCTCCATGTCGAGGGTCACCGTGGTGCCGGCGTTGCGGGCCGCTCGGCAGATCGTGCGCGCGTTCTCGAGCGCGATCTTGTGGCCGTGGTCGGGCAGGGCCTGGCCGATCGCGGACAGCTTCACCGACACCTCGGCCATCCGGGTCAGCCCGCGCGCGGACAGCTGCTGCAGCACGTCGAGGTAGGCCGCCACCGTCGCGTCGGCCTGCTCGGCATCGAGGGTGTCCTCGCCGAGGAAGTCGAGCGTCGACCGGATCCCCTCCTCGGCCAGCACCGCTGTCGCGTCGACCACCGACTCGGTGGTCTCGCCGGGGACGTAGCTGCGCACGATCCCGGCCGAGACGGGCATCGCGCTGACCAGCCTCTTGACCTGCTGGCTCCGCGAGAGCATCAGGAGGGGTCGGCTCAGGAGGGCCATGACGACAGGCTACGTCCTGGCCCAGGCCCGATAGTCCCCGACGTTCCGCACGCTCCTTCAGCGTGAACCGCGTCCGGAACGTCGGGGACTATCGGGTCACGGCGTACGGCGACGCAGGGTCGCCGCCCCGAGCGCGAGGCCGCCCAGCGCGAAGACCACCACGACCAGGAGGTCACGCCACACGGTGCCGGTGTCGGTGCCCCGCGTCAGGTGCGTCATCGCATCCACGGCGTAGGACAGCGGGAGCGCGTCGCTGACCGCGTCCAGCACGCCGGGCAGGGTGTCGCGGGGCACGAACAGGCCGCACAGCAGGATCTGCGGGAAGACGATCAGCGGCAGGAACTGGACGGCCTGGAACTCGGTGCGCGCGAAGGCACTGACGAACAAGCCGAGGGCCGAGCCGAGGACGGCATCGGCAACCGCGACCAGTCCGAGCAGCCAGACCGGGCCCTCGATGTCGAGGCCGAGCAGTCCGACGCTCACGGTGACGGCGAGGAGTGCCTGGACGGCAGCGACGAGGCCGAAGGCGAGGGCGTACCCGAGCAGGAAGTCCAGCTTGCCCATCGGCATCGCGAGCAGCCGCTCCAGGGTGCCGCTGGACCGCTCGCGCAGCGTGGTCACGCTGGTCACGAGGAACATCACGATGAACGGGAACATCGCCAGCAGCGCCGGCCCGAACTTGTCGAACGGGTCGAACGGCGAGTCCTGGAACATCCACCACAGCAGCGAGATCAGCAGGCAGGGCAGCACCAGCAGCATGGCGGCGGTGCGGTGGTCGCGGCGCAGCTGGGTCAGGACGCGGCCGGCGACGGCAAGGGTGATCCGCGGGGTCATGCCGCCTCCACCAGGGAGAGGAACGCCGACTCGATGTCGTCGGCACCGGCGTGCTGCTTGATCGCGTCGGGGGTGTCGTGGGCGAGGATCGCGCCGTCGCGCATCAGCAGCAGCTGGTCGCAGCGCTCGGCTTCGTCCATGACGTGGCTCGAGACGAGCACTGCGGCTCCGCCGTCGGCGAGGTCGTGGAACAGCTTCCAGAGGTCGCGGCGCAGCACCGGGTCGAGGCCGACGGTCGGCTCGTCCAGGACCAGCAGGTCCGGGCTACCGAGCAGCGCGACCGCCAGGTTGGCGCGCGACCGCTGGCCGCCGCTGAGCCGGCCGACGACCGCGTCGGCGTGCGAGCCCAGGTCGACGGCGTCGACCGCCCGAGCCACCTCGTCGTCCGGGCAGCCGAGGACCCGGGCGAAGAAGCGCAGGTTCTCGGTGACGCTCAGGTCGTCGTACACGCTGGCGGCCTGGGTGACGTAGCCGATCCTCTCGCGCAGCGGCGCGCTCCCGGCCGGCTGGCCGAGCACCCGCACCTCGCCGCCGTGGGTCTGCTGGACGCCGACGATGGAGCGCAGCAGCGTCGACTTGCCGCAGCCACTCGGACCGAGCAGCCCGGTCACCCCGGCGCCCACGTCGAGGTCGAGCCCCTCGAGCACCGGTCCCCCGCTGCGGACCACGGTGAGGTTGCGAACCTCGATGACGTTATTCACCATGCGATGAATTATGCCGATGGACCCGGTGCCGCGCAACCATGTAACTCCGTGTTCGTGCATCTAGCACAGCCTTAGAACACCGTGCTAGATGCACGAACACGGAGTTACAAGCGACGGCGGGCGCTCAGGGCAGTGGACCGGTGAGGTAACGCTGCAGCGTGGGTGCGTACGTCGCCACCACCTGGTCCCGAGGCATCGACGCGAGCGGTTCGACGGCCAGCACGTAGCGCAGCAGGATGATCCCGACGACCTGGCTGGCTACGAGTGTCATCCGGTGCTCGGGTCGGTCCAGGCCGAGCGCGACACCGACCGGCTGGATGACGACGGGGAGAAAGCCCTCGGTCAGCAGCTTCGATCCGGCCGGGTCCATCACACCTCGGGCGACAGCGAGCAGGGAGGGCCGGATCTCCGGGTCGTCCCACGCAGAGAGGAAGATCGCGAGGAAACGCTCCGCCGCTCCCTCGGGGCCTCCCTCGACAACGGGAGCAACCAGTTGGCGCGGATCGACCGGCAGCTCGAGTGCCGCGAGGAACAGGTCGTCCTTGGTCCCGAAGTAGTGGTGCACCAGCGCCGCGTCCACCCCGGCGGCCGCCGCGACCGCGCGGACCGAGGTGCCGGCGTACCCCTGGGCCGCGAACAGCGCCCGCGCCTCGGCGAGGATCGCGGCCCGGGTGTCCGGCGAGCCGGGCCGCCGTCCGCGGCGGCTGGTGGAGGCCACGACCACACCGTACGGCGCGGGGAGTACTGCCTCGGGAGTACGCCGCCCGCGGCCAGGAGGAGAAGTGCCTCCCCCGGTACGACGACCGCTGGGCACCCGCGGCGGAGAGTCGAGGCATGACGAACCAGACCCTTCCTCCCCGCTCCGCACCGACCCCGGACCGTGACACGACCGCGCCGGGCCGGTCCGGCCGCCTCTCCTGGGCGCTCAGCACCCACCCGCGTCGCAGCCTGCTCGCGGTCTTCCTGTTCGTGCTCGTCGCTGGGTTCTTCGGCGGACCCCTCGCCGGCTCCCTGGACGCCTCAGGAGGCTTCGCCAACGACGACGCCGACTCCGTGCAGGCAGTCGAACGCATCGAGGCAGCGACCCGCGCGGCGCCGGGCGCCGGCATCGTGATCGTCGTCGACACCCCGCAAGGGCTCCCGGCCGACACCGCACTTGTGCAGGAGGTGACCGACGCCGTCGCATCCGAGCCCGGCATCGTCCGAGCGACCTCCCCCACGACCACCCGCGGCGATCCCGCGCTGGTCTCCCGGAACGGCACCCAGGTCCTGGTGCTCGGCACCCTCGCCGCCGACGCCAACGACGAGGCGGTCGCCGAGGCGGTCCTGGACACCTTCGACGGACGAGACGACGTGACCGTAGGCGGCTCGGCCGTGGTCGGCCTCCAGCTCGGCAGCACCGTCACCGAGGATCTCGGCCGCGCCGAGATGCTGGCATTCCCGGTGCTGATCGTGCTGTCGCTGATCTTCTTTCGCGGCCGCGCCGCGTTGATCCCGCTCCTCGTCGGGGTCACGACCGTGCTCGGCACGTTCCTGGTCCTCACCGGCGTCAACCAGCTCTACGGGTTGAGCATCTTCGCGCTGAACCTGGTCATCGGTCTCGGCCTCGGCCTGGCCATCGACTACACCCTGTTCCTGATCAGCCGCTACCGCGAGGAGCTGGCGAAGCAGGGCCCGACCGCTGGCGCGGTCCTCACCACGATGCGAACGGCGGGACGCACCGTCGCCTTCTCGGCCAGCACGGTCGCCGTCGCCCTGGCCGCGCTCACGGTGTTCCCCCTCGGGTTCATCAAGTCCATGGGGATCGCCGGCGCCACGGTCGCCGTCGTCGCCGCCGCTGCTGCACTGGTGATCGCGCCCGTGATGTTCGGCCTCTGGGGCGCGAAGCTCGCGCGGAGGCAGCCGCGCCGAAGCGCCGAGCACGGGCGCTGGTACCGCCTCTCGCACGCGGTCATGCGCCGTCCCGGCGCGATCGCGGTCGCGACCAGCCTGGTGATGCTCGCCCTCGCGCTCCCGGCCACCAGGGCGGAGTGGACGCCCATCGACAGCTCGGTGATCCCGACCGACCAGAGCTCGCGGACCGTCGCCGACACGGTCGACACGGAGTTCGGCGGCACCGGCGCGAGCCCGGTGACGATCGCCGTCACCACGAGCCAGGGCGCCGGCGCGAGCGAGGTTTCGGCGTACGCCGACCAGGTCAACGCCCTCCCCGGCATCGCCGCCCCCGGCACCCCGGTCCAGCTCGACGACAGCACGTGGCAGCTGGACATGACCGTCGACGGCGAGCCGGAGGGGGAGACGGCCCGGCGGCTGGTCGAGGAGACCCGGGCACTGGACGCGGGTCCCGGCGTCGATGCGCTGGTCACCGGCCCGGCGGCCGAGTTCGTGGACCAGCAGTCCGCGATCGGCAGCCGGCTCGCGCTCGCCCTGGCCCTCCTGGTCGCGCTCACGCTATTGGTCCTGTGGCTGATGACCGGCTCGGTGGTGCTACCGGTCAAGGCGGTGCTGATGAACGTGCTGACCGTCGCGGCCAGCCTGGGCGTGCTGACCTTCGTCTACCAGGACGGACGGCTCACCGGTCTGCTCGGGTACACCCCCAACGGCGGCATCGAGCCGACCGACTTCCTGGTGACTGCCACGCTGATCTTCGCCCTGTCGACCGACTACGGCGTGTTCCTGCTCGGCCGGATCAAGGAGGTCAGGGACAGCGGTGTCGGCGAGCGCGAGTCGGTCGCGATCGGTGTCCAGCGGACCGGTGCGGTCGTCACGGCTGCGGCGATCCTGCTGGCGGTGGCGATCGGCTCCTTCAGCACCAGCTCGATCTCGTTCATCCAGCAGATCGGGGTGGCCACGGCGTTCGGCGTCCTCGTCGACGCGTTCGTGGTCCGGTCGCTGCTGGTCCCGTCGTTGATGGGGCTGCTCGGCAAGTACAACTGGTGGGCCCCGATGCCGCTCCGCCGGCTGCACGACCGGCTGGACGCATCACTGGGGCTCCGCGAGTGACATACGGTCTGGCCATGCGGCGGCGGCGGCTGATCCTCGACCTCGGGATCGCTGCCGTCCTCGCGGCCGCCATGGTGGCCGAGATGGTCTTCCGCACCGACGACCGGACGGAGACCACTCCGCTCGCCATCGCAGTCGTCGTGGTCGCGGTGCTGCCGACGCTGACGCGGCACCGGTACCCGGGCTGGTCGCTGGTGGCCTGCATGGCCCTGCTGTACGCCGTGCTGGCGATCGTGGACTGTCACTACACCGCGCCGTTCTCCAGCATGCTGTGCGGCTACAGCCTGGCGCTGGTCGCCGACCGCCGGCGCGTCGTACTCGCCGGTCTGGCGCTGGTGCCTGCCGTGGTCGCGGCCATCATGATCTTCAGCGACGACCGCACCCTGCTGACCCCCGAGATCCCCAAGAACCTCGCGTTCGTGGCCGCGCCCCTGCTGCTCGGTGCGGCGATCCGCAACCGCCGGGACTACCTCGCGGCTCTGGTCGACCGCGCCGAGACGGCGGAGCGCACTCGCGAGGAGGAGGCGCGGCGCCGGGTCGGCGAGGAACGCCTCCGGATCGCGCGGGACGTGCACGACGTCGTGGCGCACGCCATGGTGGCGATCAACGTGCAGGCCGGGGTGGGCGCGCACCTGCTCGACCGCAACCCGGAGCAGGCCCGCCGTACTCTCGAGGACATCAAGAAGGTCAGCGGCGAGGCGCTCGCCGACCTGCGCTCGACGCTCGGCATGCTGCGTGAGGATGCGGGCGAGGACGACGCGGCGCCGGTCCGGCCGGCGCAGGGCCTGGGCGAGCTCGATGAGCTGAGCGAGAGCCTGCGCACGGCGGGGATCGAGGTGGACCTCGACGTCGACCCGGCGACCGCCACCCTGCCGGCGTCCGTGACCGCGACCGGCTACCGGATCGTCCAGGAGGCACTCACCAACGTGGTTCGGCACGCGAGCGGCTCGCACGCCCGGGTCCGCGTCACGCGCGGCGACGACACGCTGGTGATCGAGGTCCACAACAACGGCCGCGGTGAGGACTCGACCGCGCCGCCCGGTGCCGGGCAGGGCGTGCGGGGGATGCGCGAGCGCGCGCAGGCAGCGGGCGGGACGCTCGAGGCCGGCCCGCAGGCGGACGGTGGCTGGCGCGTCCTGGCGACGCTGCCGACGGGGGCGCCGTGACGATCCGGGTGCTGGTGGCCGACGACCAGACGCTGGTCCGGGCCGGCTTCCGTGCGCTGCTCGACTCCGAGGACGACATCGAGGTCGTCGGCGAGGCCGTCGACGGCGCGGACGCGGTAGCCCTCACGGTCGAGACCCGGCCCGACGTCGTGCTCATGGATATCCGGATGCCCCGGCTCAACGGCCTGGAGGCCACCGCCCAGATCGTGGCGGACCCGGCCCTGTCCGGGACCAAGGTGCTGGTGCTCACCACCTTCGAGCTGGACGAGTACGTGTTCGGCGCGCTCCGGGCGGGCGCGTCCGGCTTCCTCCTCAAGGACGTCGAGCCGGTCGCGCTCATCGACGCCGTGCGCCTCGTCGCCGACGGCCAGGGTCTGCTCGCGCCGGCCGTGACCCGCCGGCTGATCGAGGCCTTCGTCGCGGCCTCACCCAGCGACCAGTCGGACGGGTCCGGGTCGTCGGGGGCACCCACCGCGGAACGGCTGCTGCCCGAGCTCACTCCGCGGGAGCGCGAGGTCCTCACCCTGGTCGGGCGCGGCATGACCAACCACGAGATCGCCGAGCACCTGGTGCTGTCGCCGCTCACCGCCAAGACCCATGTGTCGCGACTCTTCACCAAGCTCGGCGCACGCGACCGCGCGCAGCTCGTCGTGGTCGCCTACGAGGCCGGGCTGGTCGGGTAGCGCGGGGCTGTCACGGCGTCGCAGCTGTGCTTCGAGACGCCTCGCGCGTCCCTCGCAGGCTCGGTCCCCGCCGAGGCTCCTCAACCTTCTCGCCCATCGCTCGTCCCTCGCACGCTCGGTCCGAGCGGGCTCGAAAAGTGCTCGCGAGCGAACTCCAGCGACTCGCGGAGGTCCTTCTCGCGATCGGCTCGATTGGCCACTTTGCGAGTGTTGATCTCGACCACGATCTCGCCGCGGAACCCGGTGCTCGAGACGTGGCGCAGGAACTCGGCGGCGCCGACGCTGCCGCGGCCCGGGACCAGGTGCTCGTCCTTGGCCGAGCCGCTCCCGTCGGTGAGGTGGATGTGCCGGAGCCGGGGGCCCAGCCGGTCGGCCATCTCGATCGGGTCGGCGCGCGAAATGGACGCGTGCGACAGGTCGATCGTGGTGTTGGCGTAGGGCTCGGTCGAGGGGTCCCAGCCGGGTACGTACATCTCCATGCCGCGCCGCGACGAGGCCCGCCACGGGTACATGTTCTCGACCGCGAAGGCGATGCCGCTCGACTCCTCCAGGGCGGCGATGCCGTTGACGAAGTCGCGCGCGTACTCCTTCTGCCAGCGGAACGGCGGGTGCACGACCACCACCTCGGCGCCGACCGCCCGGGCCATCTCCGCGGACCGCTCGAGCTTGCCCCAGGGCTCGGTGCCCCAGACCCGCTGTGTGAACAGCAGGCACGGGGAGTGGATGGCGGAGACGGGGATCTCGTGGTGCTCGGAGAGCTGCTTGACCGCCGAGATCGACTGGCTGAGAGCGTCGATCACCATCACCTCGACGGCGTCGTAGCCGAGGCTGGCGGCGTACCCGAACGCGTGCGCGGACGACTCGGGGTAGACCGAGGAGGTCGAGAGGCCGATCCGGGTCACGCTGCCACCCTCAGGCGCCCAGCACCGAGAGCTGGTCGAGCCGCTCCAGGATCACGCCCTCGCGCAACGCCCACGGACAGATCTCGAGCTCGGTGAGGTCGAAGATGTCCATGCACGCCTCCGCGACGAGGGCGCCCGGGACGATCTGGTGGGTGCGGCTCGGCGAGACGCCGGGCAGGTCGGCCAGCTCCTGGGGGTCCATCTCGACCAGCTTGGGGATCCACCGTCGCAAGTCGTCGAGCGACAGGGTCCGCGGGACCAGGGTGCCGTCCGCCGAGGGGGCTGCGCCGCAGATGCGGGCCAGCGACCGGAACGTCTTCGAGGTCGCGGCCGCCCGGTCCGGCGGGCCGCTGCGCAGCAGGTGGCCCGCGTCGCGAGCGATCTCGGCGCGGATCTGGCGCCGCAGGTCGTGCACGGTCTGCTCGTCGGCGATGCCGGCGCCGAAGTGGGTGCGGGCCAGCCGGGCCGCGCCGAGTGGCAGCGTCCAGGCCACGTCCGGGGCCTCGTCCGCGCCGCCAGCGATCTCCAGCGAGCCGCCGCCGATGTCGAACACGGCGAGCCGGCCTGCCGACCAGCCGAACCAACGGCGTACGGCGAGGAAGGTGAGCCGGGCCTCGTCCTCGCCCGAGAGGACGTCGATCTTCACGCCGGTGCGCTCGCGCACGTGCTCGAGGACGTCGTCGCTGTTGCCCGCGTCGCGGACCGCGGAGGTCGCGAAGCCGAGGATGTCCTCGCAGCCCTTGTCCTCGGCGACCAGCAGCGCCTCGGCGGTGAAGTCGGTCAGCGCGGCCACCCCGGTCTGCGAGACGTCGCCGGCCTTGTTGAGGTGCTCGGCCAGCCGGAGCGGCTGCTTGAACGAGTACGCCGGCAGCGGTGCGGCCCCGCCGTGGGCGTCGACCACGAGCAGGTGCCCGGTGTTGGATCCGATGTCCAGCACGCCCACACGCATTCACCCCACCGAACCCTGCGGTCGGTGCGCTGCGCGCGGGAGACGCAGGGTTCGGCGGGGACCCCGAAAAGACATGGGTCAAACGTACTCGGACAAGGCCGCCGCCTAGGCTGAAGGAGTGCCCGAGGTCGACCTGGTGTTTCCCCGCGCGTTCGTCGAGTTCGCCAACCCCGACGACGAGTCCGAGGTGATGCGCTGCGACCTGACCTGGCTCACGTCGAGCTACAAGTGCATCTTCGGCGAGGGGTGCAAGGGCATCTACAAGACCTCCCCCGATGTCGGTTGCTGCGCACTGGGCGCGCACTTCGCCGACAAGGACGACGAGCAGCGGGTCGCGTCCTACGTCAAGCAGCTCGACGAGACCCTGTGGCAGTTCCGGCCGGAGACGACCAAGGTGCGCAAGAGCGACTGGATCGACGTCGATGACGAGGGCGAACGCAAGACGATGGTCGTCGAGTACGACGGCCAGCAGGCCTGCATCTTCCACAACCGCAACGACTTCCACCTCGGCGCCGGGTGCGCGCTGCATGCTCTTGCCTACGTGCTCGAGAAGAACCCGCTCGAGACCAAGCCGGATGTCTGCTGGCAGCTGCCCATTCGGCGGACCTTCCGCAACGTCAAGCGCCAGGACGGCAGCACGTACACCGAGGTCTCGATCGGCGAGTACGACCGCCGCGGCTGGGGGGCGGGCGGTCACGACCTCGACTGGTACTGCTCCGGGAACACCGAGGCGCACGTCGCGGCGGAGCCCGTCTACATCACGCACGAGGCCGAGCTCACCGAGCTGATGGGCAAGGCGGCATATCTGGAGCTGAGTCGGCACTGCGAGGCGCACCTCCTCTCCCGGTCCGCACTCGCGATCCATCCGGCCGACCCACGTTGAGTCGGGACTCAACCATCTCGACGTCAAGAGACCCCGACCCCGGATTCGTCGTGGTGCCCGCGCCCGTTCACAATCGCTTCATGCGTCTCGACCACCTGTCCTTCGCCGCCGGACCCGATGGCCTGGCCGCGACCGCGGAGCGCATCGGCGGGCAGCTCGGCACCTCCTTCGTCGACGGTGGCGTGCACCCGCGCTTCGGCACCCGCAACATGGTGTTGCCGCTCGCCGACCACACCTACCTCGAAGTTGTCGAGGTCCTGGACCACCCCGCCTCCGACAAGGCGCCGTTCGGTCAGGCGGTCCGCGCCCGGTCCGCCCTCGGTGGCGGCTGGCTGGGCTGGGTCGTCGCGGTCGACGACATCACCGTGGTCGAGCACCGGCTCGGTCGTGAAGCGGTCATCGGCAGCCGGCACCGTCCCGACGGCACCGAGCTCCGCTGGAAGCAGATCGGCATCCACGGCCTGATCGCGGATCCGCAGCTGCCGTTCTTCATCGAATGGGAGGTGCCGACCGAGCTCCACCCGAGCTACGGCGCGGACGCCTCCTACTCACTGGCCTGCCTGGAGATCGCGGGTGACTCGCAGCGCGTCAGCGAGTGGCTAGGCGAGACGGTGGAAGCCCCGCTCGAGGACGTCAAGGTCGAGTGGGCCGCACCCAACGGCACGCCCGGGATCATCGCCGCGCAGGTGCAGACCCCGCGCGGCCTCGTCCGGATCTGAGATCTGAACCTTCCTGAGGGCACTCGCCCCAGCCCGAACATCTGGCACCACACCGGGACCTACGAGGTCGAGAACCATGCCGTCGACCCGGACGGCCGACTGTGGTCGGCGATGTCAGCGGTGGTCGACTGGGCCGGCCGTGACGTCCTCGACCTCGGCTGCGGCACCGGCTTCCATCTCCCCCGCTTTGCGGAGACCGCGGCGACCGTGACCGGGGTGGAGCCACACGCCGACCTCGTGGCGCTCGCACGCCGGCGGACCCGGGCACTGTCGTCGGTGACCGTGCACCAGGGCACCGCCCAGGCGCTCCCGCTGCCCGACGCGTCGGTCGACGTGGTGCACGCCCGCTGGGCCTACTTCTTCGGGCCGGGCTGCGAGCCCGGACTGGCCGAGCTCGACCGGGTGGTACGCCGCGGCGGCGCCGCACTCGTGGTCGACAACGACCCGACCCGGTCGACGTTCGGCGCGTGGTTCACGCGCGGCTACCCGGACCTGCCGGACCCGTCGGTCGTCGAGCGGTTCTGGTCGACCCATGGCTGGACGCGCACGCCGGTCGACATGGGATGGCGGTTCTCCTCGCGCGCGGACCTCGAGGCCGTCGTACGCATCGAGTTCGACGCCGCCACTGCCGACGCGATCCTCGCCGAGCACTTGGGCACCGAGGTCGACTACGCGGTCAACCTCTGGTCCAAGACCTTCTGACACCACGCTGACCCGGGACTTTGTGTCGCCCAGATCGCAGCGGTGTCCGGTTCTGCGGCTGCCCGACCAGAAGTCCCGGGTCACCGCACATTTGGCGACCAAAAGTCCCGGGTCACCGCACATTTGGCGACCAGAAGTCCCGGGTCAGCTGGTCCCGCGGACCACCAACGTCGGCGCGAGCAGCACGCCCGGGCTCACCGAGGGTGGCGCGCCGAGCAGGCCCTCCAGCGCCTTGACCACCTCGATCGCGACCTCTTCGAGCGGCTGCCGGACCGAGGTCAGTCCGGGCGGCACGGTCTGGGCGACCTGGGAATCGTCGAAGCCGGTGACCGCGATGTCGTGGCCGGCGCGCAGCCCTCGGTCGGCCAGGGTGTGCAGCACGCCCATGGCCAGGGTGTCGGAGGCGCAGACGAACGCCGAGGGCTGCGCCTCGTCCAGCAGTACGGCGCTGGCCTCGCGGCCGGATGCGACGGTGTCCTCGACGCGCGAGGCCAGCCCGGCGGTCGGGATGTCGCGCGAGCGCATCGCCCGTGACCAGCCCGCGCGGCGGTCCTCGCCGAGCAGCGAGTCCTTGCGCCAGCCGATCCAGGCGATCCGGTCGTGGCCGCGCTCGATCAGGTGGGAGGTGGCCATGTCAGCGCCGGCAGCGCCATCGACGTCCACCCAGGGGTGCCGGGCCTCCGGGTCGTTCCACGGCCGACCGAAGGCGACGAACGGCGCCCGGCGGTCGTGGAGCCAGGCCGCCTGCGGGTTGCCGAGGTAGGTGTCGGTGACCACAAAGGCATCGACCGCGGTGGACCGGAGCAGGTCGTCGTAGCCGGGCAGCTCGTCCTCGGCCTTGCCGGTGCGGGTCCCGGAGAAGAGCAGCACGTGGTAGCCGGCCTCGCGGGAGGAGTCGACCAGCGAGTGCACGAACCGGTCCATCGCGGCGTTGGCCGTGCCCTCCTCGGCCGCCTTGATCGGGAGGCCGATGAGGTGCGAGGCACGGGTGCGCAGGTTGCGCGCCGCCCGGTTGGGCAGGTAGCCGAGCTCCGCGATCGCCTGCTGGACCCGGACCAGCGTGTCCTGCCGCAGCAGGTCGGGGTTGTTGACGGCGTTGGAGACCGTCTGCCGGGAGACCCCGGCCCGCTCGGCGACGTCGGCGAGGGTCGGCGGCGTGACCGGCGGCCGGCCGACCGTGCGCGACACTCCCACCTCTCCGACCTCCCTGCTCTGGATCGTTCCAAGAGAGGATAACTCCCGGCCAGACCGGGACGGGAGTCGACGGGGCTCGGCCGCTCGGAGCGGCGTACGCCGGCTGTCGGCGCGGGCACCTAAGTTGCCGGCATGTCCAAGATCAGCGCTCGTCCCGCCTATCGCTGCACCGAGTGCGGCTGGGAGGCCGCCAAGTGGGTCGGCCGATGCGGCGAGTGCCAGGCCTGGGGGTCGGTCGCCGAGGCCGCCGCTCCCACGATGCGCGCCGCCGCGAGCCCGGTCAGTGCGCCCGCGGTCCCGATCGGTCGGGTCTCGATCGCGGAGTCGGCGTTCCGCAGCTGCGGCGTGCCCGAGCTCGACCGGGTGCTCGGCGGCGGACTGGTCCCGGGGGCGGCGATCCTGCTGGCCGGCGAGCCAGGGGTCGGCAAGAGCACGCTGCTGCTCGAGGTGGCCTCGCAGACCGCACGCGTCCGCCACCGCGTCCTCTACGTGACGGGCGAGGAGTCGGCCGCCCAGGTGCGGCTTCGCGCCGACCGGACCGGCGGCGTCCAGGACGAGCTCTACCTCGCGGCCGAGACCGACCTCGGCGCGGTCCTCACCCACATCGAGCAGGTGCGGCCCACGCTGCTGGTGGTCGACTCCATCCAGACCATCGGCGCGCCGGGGATCGAGGGGGTGGCCGGCGGCGTCACCCAGGTCAAGGAGGTGGCCGCCGCGCTGATCCGGGTGGCCAAGACCCGCAACATCACCACCGTGCTCGTCGGCCACGTCACCAAGGACGGCGCGATCGCCGGCCCGAGAGTGCTCGAGCACCTCGTCGACGTGGTGCTCCACTTCGAGGGCGACCGCAACTCGCGGTTCCGGATGGTGCGCGCAATGAAAAACCGGTTCGGTCCAGTCGACGAGGTGGGTTGCTTCGACCTGGGTGCCGACGGGATCAGTGCCGTCACCGACCCGACCGGGCTCTTCGTCGAGCACCAGAGCGGCCAGGTGCCCGGCACCTGTGTGGCGGTGACCATGGAGGGGCGCCGTCCACTGCTGGCCGAGGTCCAGGCGCTGGTGACCCGCTCCCCGCTGGAGCGGCCGCGGAGGACCACCTCCGGACTCGACTCCGCCAGAGTCGCGCTGGTGCTGGCCGTGCTGCAGCAGCACTGCAAGATCCGGCTGCACTCCCACGACGTCTTTGCCTCCACCGTGGGTGGTGCCCGGCTGCACGAGCCCGCCAGCGACCTCGCGCTGGCGGTGGCCATCGGCTCGGCCACCCTCGGCGTCGCCCCGCCCTCCGGGGTGGTCGCGATGGGCGAGCTCGGTCTGGCCGGCGAGCTGCGCCGGGTCCGCGACCTGCCCCAGCGGCTGGCCGAGGCCGCCCGGCTGGGATTCAGGGTCGCGGTGGTCCCCAGCGACCGCACCGTGGTGGGTCCCCGCTCACCGGAGTCCTGGACCGTCGACGGCATGCGGGTGCTCGACGTCCCCGACATCGCCTCCGCGCTGAGACTGCTGCAACTGACACGTGAGCAGCCGCACCTGCCACAGGCAGCCGACGGGTAGTGCCTCGCGTGGAAAGTCTTCGTGCGCTTCGCGCACACATCGCACGCACCTCGCGGCGTTGCCGTCGCTCGATGTTGGACCTACAGCGCCTTCGCTCCGGCGTCTTGCGATGCACGCACGCTGAGCACGCCAAGCGGATGAACACTTCCCACGCGAGGCACTAACCTTCCCGCGTAGGCAATCGAAGGGCGAGGGCATGGCAGAGCGGACCGAGGAGATGCTGCTTCTGCGCGAGACCCTCGCGTCGATCGCGCCGGGCACCTCGCTGCGCGACGGGCTCGACCGGATCCTGCGGGGCCGGACGGGAGCCCTGATCGTGCTCGGCAACGACCGCGTCGTCGACTCGATCGCCACCGGCGGCTTCGACCTCGGCGTTCCCTTCACCGCGACCGGGCTGCGCGAGCTGGCCAAGATGGACGGCGCGATCATCGTCGACCGCGACATCTCCCGGATCCTCAAGGCCGCGGTGCACCTGATGCCCGACCACACGATTCCCTCCGAGGAGACCGGCACCCGGCACCGCACCGCCGATCGGGTCGCCCGCCAGACCGGGTTCCCGGTGATCTCGGTGAGCCAGTCGATGCAGATCATCGCGGCCTACGTCGGTGCGACCCGTTACGTCCTCGAGGACTCCGGCCAGATCCTCTCGCGTGCCAACCAGGCGCTGGCCACCCTGGAGCGCTACAAGCTGCGGCTCGACGAAGTCGCCAGCACCCTGTCCGCGCTCGAGATCGAGGACCTCGTCACGGTCCGTGACGTCGCGGTCGTCGCCCAGCGGCTGGAGATGGTCACCCGGATCGCCAGCGAGATCGAGGACTATGTGCTCGAGCTCGGCACCGACGGCCGGCTGCTCGCCCTGCAGCTCGAGGAGCTGGTGACCGGAGTCGACCTCGAGCGCGAGCTGGTCATTCGCGACTACGTCCCCGGCGGACGCCGCGCCAAGGGGCCCGAGGTGCTGCTCCAGCGGCTCGAAGCTTTGTCCGCCACCGAGCTGGTCGACCCGGCGTCCGCGGCGCGGGTGCTCGGCCTCGGCAGCGTCGAGCACCTCGACGGCGCGGTCGCACCGCGCGGCTATCGGCTGCTGGCCAAGGTGCCCCGCCTGCCACCCGCCGTGGTGGACCGGCTGGTCGACCACTTCGGCACTCTCCAGAAGCTGCTCTCGGCCGGCGTCGAGGATCTCCAGGTGGTCGAGGGCGTCGGCGAGCTGCGGGCACGCAGCGTCCGCGAGGGCCTCTCCCGGCTGGCCGAGTCGACAATCCTGGAGCGGTACGTCTAGAGCGCACCGGGATCTGTCAGCGTCGGCCGTTCCCGTTCCCGTTCCCGTTCCCGTTGCCGCCCTGCTGAGGCTGTGCGGTCTGGGTGATCGTCGGCTGCGCGGGCGCGACCAGCTCGAACTGGACGTCGGTCGGCTCGCCGGCCAGCGCGGCCGTCGCCGCGTGGTAGAAGCCGGGCAGCGCCCAGGCGGTCCGGTCGCTGCAGTACTCGTCGGAGCGCCGTGAGCTCCACACGACGGGCACCTGGGTGATCGAGGCGCGGCGTACGACGACGTCCTGGGCCGGGATCGCGTCGGGGCACTCCTTGGTCGACCAGATGTCGTCGTGACCCGAGGTGATCTTCATGGTCACGGTGCTGGCCGAGACCTGCCAGGTGCACGCCTCGCTCTCCCGGGTCTGGAGGTTGAGCATGAAGGTGACGTCGCTGCCCGCCACCGGGACCGCGACGGTCGGCGTGATCAGGATGTCCTCGTCGGAGCACGGCCCGGTCGGGTCCGGGAGCACCGGCGTCGGGGTGGGCGTCGGTGTCGGGGTCGGGGTGCCCTTGCCGCCCTTTCCGCCCTTTCCGCCCTTTCCGCCTTTCCCGCCTTTCCCGCCCTTGCCGCCCTTGCCGCCCTTGGTGGGGTCCTTGGCCGGCACGGTCGCGGTCGGGCTCGTCGTCGTCCCTGCCCCGGCCTGCTCGGCCCGGTCGTCGGAGGAGGCGTCGCTGCCGTTACCGAGCACCCTGCCCACGCCCAGGAAGACGACCAGCGCGACGCTGAGCACCGCCAGGCGACGGCGCCAGTAGACGCCGGGCGGCAGGGGTCCGCGCGCGCTCGCAGGCATAGTCCGACGGTAGAGCGCGCCGGCACAGGGGCGGCGTACCCACGCCGCTAGGACAATGGACGGCGATGAGCCCGCTGCACCGACCCGTCCTCGAGTGGTACGCCGACCACGCCCGCCGGCTGCCGTGGCGCGACCCCGATGCCTCGCCGTGGTCAGTGCTGGTGTCGGAGTTCATGCTGCAGCAGACCCCGGTGGCCCGGGTGCTGCCCGTGCACGCGCAGTGGCTGGAGCGCTGGCCGACCCCGGCCGCCCTGGCCGCGGAGCCGGCCGGCGAGGCGGTGCGGGCGTGGGGTCGGCTCGGCTACCCGCGCCGGGCGCTGAGACTGCACGCGGCCGCGACAGAAATCGGCGAGAGGTACGCCGGCGAGGTGCCGGCCGGCTACGACGAGCTCCTCACCCTGCCCGGCGTCGGCGACTACACGGCCGCGGCGGTCGCCTCGTTCGCGTTCGGGCGCCGGCACGTGGTGTTGGACACCAACGTCCGCCGGGTCCTCGCCCGCGTGCTCGGCGGCGTCGAGTTCCCCGGCGCCTCGGTGACCCGGACGGAGCGCGAGCTGGCCACCGCGGTCCTACCCGAGGACGCGACCGCCGCCACCTGGGCGGTTGCGGTCATGGAGCTGGGCGCGCTGGTGTGCACCGCGGCCAACCCGCACTGCGAGGACTGCCCGGTTGCCGACCACTGCGCGTGGCGGCTCGCCGGCCATCCGGCGTACGACGGACCGCCGCGGCGCGGCCAGGCCTGGGCAGGTACCGATCGGCAGTGCCGCGGCCGGCTGATGGCCGTGCTGCGGGAGGCCGAGGGTCCCGTCCACCGCAGCCGGCTCGACGCCGTCTGGCCAGACCAGCAGCAGCGTGAGCGCTGTCTCCAGACGCTGATCGACGACGGCCTGGTGACCCAAGCCGCCGCCGACCGCTTCGTTCTCTGACTGGCGGGTCTGCTACTCGTCCGCGCCGGCCTTCGGTACGTCGATCGGGCCCGGCTCCTCGTCGGTCGGCTCGCCGAGCGAGTCGCCGATCTCCACGCCGGCCGTCTCGAACGGCGGCAGGTCTGGCAGCTCGCCGACCTTCTGCCCCGAGAAGGTGAAGGACGCGGTCGGGCCTTCGCCGTCGACGTCGACCAGGACGATCTGACCCGGACCCACCTCGCCGTAGAGCATCTTCTCGGCCAGCACGTCCTCGATCTCGCGCTGGACGGTACGGCGCAGCGGGCGGGCGCCCAGGACGGGGTCGAAACCCCGCTCGGCCAGCAGGTTCTTGGCCGCCTGGGTCAACTCGATCCGCATGTCGCGGTCGCGCATCCGCAGCTCGACCGACGCGATCATGTTGTCGACCATGTGGACGATCTGCTCCTGCGAGAGCGGCGGGAACACGATGACCTCGTCGACGCGGTTGAGGAACTCGGGGCGGAAGTGCTGCTTGAGCTCGTCCTGCACCTTGTTCTTCATCCGCTCGTAGGAGCCGGCCGCGTCGCCACCCTGCGCGAAGCCGAGGTGGATGCCCTTGGCGATGTCGCGGGTGCCGAGGTTGGTGGTCATGATGATCACGGTGTTCTTGAAGTCGACCACCCGACCCTGCGAGTCGGTCAGCCGACCCTCCTCGAGGATCTGCAGCAGGCTGTTGAAGATGTCGGGGTGGGCCTTCTCGACCTCGTCGAAGAGCACGACCGAGAACGGCTTGCGCCGGACCTTCTCGGTGAGCTGTCCACCCTCCTCGTAGCCGACATAGCCGGGAGGCGAGCCGAACAGCCGGGAGACGGTGTGCTTCTCGCCGTACTCAGACATGTCGAGCTGGATCAGCGCGTCCTCGTCGCCGAACAGGAACTCCGCCAGCGACTTGGACAGCCAGGTCTTACCGACTCCGGACGGGCCGGCGAAGATGAAGGAGCCACCGGGCCGCTTCGGGTCCTTCAGGCCGGCACGGGTACGACGGATCGCCCGGCTGAGCGCCTTGACGGCCTCCTCCTGGCCGATGACCCGCTTGTGCAGCTCGTCCTCCATCTTGAGCAGCCGGGTCGACTCCTCCTCGGACAGCTTGACGATCGGGATGCCGGTGGCGACGGCGAGCACCTCGGCGATCAGCTCCTCGTCGACCTCGGCGACCTCGTCCATGTCGCCGGCGCGCCACTGCTTCTCGCGCTCGGACTTCTTGAGGATCAGCTGCTTCTCCTCGTCACGCAGTCGGGCCGCGGCCTCGAAGTCCTGACCGTCGATCGCCGCCTCCTTGCGCTGGCGTACGTCGGCGATCTTGTCGTCGTACTCCCGCAGGTCGGCCGGCGCGGTCATCCGCCGGATCCGCAGCCGCGAGCCGGCTTCGTCGATGAGGTCGATGGCCTTGTCGGGCAGGAACCGGTCGGAGATGTAGCGGTCGGCCAGCGTCGCGGCCGAGACCAGCGCCTCGTCGGTGATGGTCACCCGGTGGTGCGCCTCGTAGCGGTCGCGGAGCCCCTTGAGCATCTCGATCGTGTGCGCGATCGACGGCTCTGCCACCTGGATCGGCTGGAACCGGCGCTCCAGCGCGGCGTCCTTCTCGAGGTACTTGCGGTACTCGTCGAGGGTGGTCGCGCCGATGGTCTGCAGCTCGCCGCGGGCGAGCATCGGCTTGAGGATGCTCGCGGCGTCGATCGCGCCCTCGGCCGCGCCAGCGCCGACGAGAGTGTGGATCTCGTCGATGAAGAGCACGATGTCGCCGCGCGTGCGGATCTCCTTGAGCACCTTCTTGAGCCGCTCCTCGAAGTCGCCGCGGTAGCGCGACCCGGCGACCAGGGCACCGAGGTCGAGGGTGTAGATCTGCTTGTCCTTGAGCGTCTCGGGCACGTTGCCCTTGACGATGTCCTGGGCCAGCCCCTCGACGATGGTCGTCTTGCCGACGCCGGGCTCGCCGATCAGCACCGGGTTGTTCTTCGTGCGGCGGGACAGGATCTGCATGACCCGCTCGATCTCCTGCTCGCGGCCGATGACCGGGTCGAGCTTGCCCTCGCGGGCGTCCTGGGTCAGGTTGCGGCCGAACTGGTCGAGGACCAACGAGGACGACGGCGCGTCGCCGCCGCCGGCAGCCGCCGCCGCCGAGGCCGTGGACTCCTTGCCCTGGAAGCCGGAGAGCAGCTGGATCACCTGCTGGCGGACCCGGTTGAGGTCGGCCCCGAGCTTCTGCAGCACCTGGGCGGCAACGCCCTCGCCCTCCCGGATCAGGCCGAGCAGGATGTGCTCGGTGCCGATGTAGGAGTGGCCGAGCTGCAGCGCCTCGCGCAGGGACAGCTCGAGCACCTTCTTGGCGCGCGGGGTGAAGGGGATGTGGCCGCTGGGCGCCTGCTGGCCCTGGCCGATGATCTCCTCGACCTGGGCGCGCACCGCCTCGAGCGAGATGTCGAGGCTCTCGAGCGCCTTGGCGGCGACGCCCTCCCCCTCGTGGATCAGGCCGAGCAGGATGTGCTCGGTCCCGATGTAGTTGTGGGAGAGCATGCGGGCCTCTTCCTGGGCCAACACGACCACCCGGCGGGCTCGGTCCGTGAACCGCTCGAACATGCGTCTCTCCTCGAATACTTGCGGTGGGGTCGCTCGGGACAACCCCGCAGCCAGCCTACGCGTTCCCCCACAAGGCGCGGCGAGCATCCGCTGAGAGCGAACACGGCCGGGACGGACTGTCGAGACGGACGCACCGCCCCCGGATCGGGTTGGGCCGACCCAACCGGGTTTGCCCGACCGACCGCCGGCCGAGGGGCTAGATTGACCCTGCTCCCTCCCCTTTTGCTGCGTGAAAGTGCTGACCCATGTGGACTCGACGGCGGACGGCAATGGTCGCCGCCCTCATGCTCGCCATGACCGCCCCGACCCTTGTCTTGGTCGGTGGCGCCGGGGCGGTCGTCGACGACGCCTCGGAGCAACAGCCGGGTGATCCCGGCGCGGGAGTGAGTGCCGCCACCGCACTCCGGTGGGACCGGGCCGGCACCGTCGGACAGCTGCCCGGAGCCCGCTCGGGACGTGGCACCTCGGCCCGCGCCTTCGCCGGCTTCGACGGCCTGATCTACGAGAACTCCCCGGCCATCATCCCGGGGCGCAACGGGACGCTCTACTTCGGTGAGGAAATAGACTCGGCCTGCGCGTACGGCGACGTGTTCGAGAAGCGCCTGCGTGCGCTGGGCAGGCTCGCCACGATCATCAAACGCTCCGGACGCCGGGTCGTCTTCACCGTCGCCCCGAACAAGTCCGCGGTCAACAAGCGCGACCTCGACCCGAACGC
Organism: uncultured Actinomycetota bacterium; assembly: GCA_963765915.1. Classification (GTDB taxonomy): domain Bacteria; phylum Actinomycetota; class Actinomycetes; order Propionibacteriales; family Nocardioidaceae; genus Nocardioides. The sequence goes on from CAVXYB010000001.1 coordinate 417,585, forward strand.
GCTGCCACATGGCTACTGCGACCTCGCCGGGATCGCCGCTCAGGACGAGGCGCTCGACGGCTACAACAACCCGGACTTCATCTCGATGCGCCGGGTGCTGGCCAAGGAGTCGCAGCGGGGCTCACCGGTCTACTGGCGCATCGACACGCACTGGACGACCCTCTCCACCTCCCGATACGCCGAGGAGCTCGCGCACCGGCTCGACCCGCGCTTGGCCAAGGTGCAGTCCTACCGCCCGGGCGAGCAGACGATCCTGGTCGACCTGTCCTTCCTCGGGATCCTGGCCAACACGTACGAGACCGGCGAGGCGCGCATCACGACGACCAACGTCAGGGTGGTGCCGACAGCGGGCACTCCCGCCTACGACCCGGATGTCGTGCTCAGCGGGGAGCACGCCTGGAACACCAAGCCGGGCAAACGGACCTGGCCGGGGCGGACCGCCCTCGTGGGCGACTCGTTCACCTATCGGGGGCTCGGGAACCTGATGCCCCTGTTCCGTCACGGCCATTTCGTGTGGATCGGGCAGGTGTTCCCCGAGCAGGTCATCGACGCGATGGTGGAGGCGGACACCGTGGTCCTCCAGGTGGTGCAGCGATTCCTGCCCAACAGCCTGCTCGTCCAGCCGGGCTTCCGGACCATGCTGAAGCGCGCACTGGCCGCCGCTGATCGCTGAGAGGGCCGAGCTCAGCCCCCGCGCTGGTAGGCGACCAGAATGTTGTGCCGGTGCGGCGGCACCCGCGCCTCGAGCACCAGCGGGTCGCCGAGCAGGCGGGGCAGCCACGCCTTGAGCTCCGCGGACGGCACGTGGCTGATCCGGTCACCGGTCACATAGCGGTCCAGTGCCCAGCACGCGGCGTGGGTGGGTCCCTTGATGGGGTCCCACTCCTTGACCGCGTAGCGGCCACCCACCCGGGTCAGCGCCTGGACGTCCCGGAGCACACCGTCGCGCAGGTCGTGCGGAATGTGATGGATCACGTCGACCATCACCACCAGGTCGAACGGCTCCGGCTCGGTGGCTCGGTACGCCGCCGAGTCGACGCTCAGGAACGTCGCCCGCTCGGCGTCACCCCGGAACAGCCGGCCGGGCTCCTCAGCGATGTCGATCCCGACGTACGCGGCGTCCGGGTACTCATCCAGGAGCCGCTGCGCGAAGCTGCCGTCCCCGCACCCGACCTCGAGGATGCGCGACGCGCGGCCCGTGCTGGCCAGCGTGCGGGCCGCCTGCTCGAGGTCGATGAACACCGCGCGGTAGGCGTCGGCGGCCGGGATCTCCCACCGTCCCAACCGCTGCCGGACCGCCGGGCCGAGCTTGAAGTCGGGCATCCCGGAAGCCTAGGACCTGTCTCGCCGACGCCGGACGTGTGGGTGGGCCCGCGTCGACGTGCGGGCCCTCGTTACAGTGCCCTGTCCGAGGAACGGAGGATCGAGCACCATGAGCGAGCGGGATGCCCACGTCACCGCTGACAGCATCGCCGTCGCATCACGCGGTGGCGACTCGGCTGCCGACTCCGGTCCGTTGCAGTCACTGCGCGTGCCCCGTCCCGTCGACCGATACGAGTTCGTGCGCGAGCAGTGTCGCGGCCTGCGGGTCCTCGACCTCGGTGCCTACGACGAGACCGAGGTCGAGCGTGACCAGCACGGCACGTGGCGCTGGCTGCACGCGGAGATCGCCTCGGTGGCCTCCGAGGTGCTCGGGCTCGACTCCTCTGAGCTGCTCGCCGAGTCGGGTGGCATCGACACGTCCGTCGGGACCCGGATTCAGTACGGTTCGGTCGAGAACATCGCCGAGGTCGTCGCGGAGTTCAAGCCCGACATCGTGGTGGCCGGCGAGCTGATCGAGCACACGCCCCACACGATCGGGTGGCTGAGCGAGATCGGCCGCGTCGCTCCCGGCACTCGGCTGATCGCCACCACTCCCAACACCACGTCGGTCATCAACATCGCGCTCGCGCTGCTGACTCGGGAGAACGCACACCCGGACCACATCCAGGTCTACTCGTTCCGGACCCTGGCCACGCTGGCCGGCCGGGTGCCGATGTCCCACGTCTCGATCCGGCCCTACTACTACGACCCGCACCTGTTCGTGGGCAAGGTCCCGGCTGCGCTCGGTCCCATGATCGGACTCGTCAACCGCGTGCTGCGGATCATCCAGTGGGTCTTCCCGCTCACCGCTTTCGGGCTGATCCTGGAGGGCACCGTCGAGGCACCCACCGACGCGGCCGCCGAGACGCGGCGCACCCGCCGGGCGACCGCGGGCTGATGGTCTGGCTCAGCGCGCGGAGGCGACCACGAGGATGTTCTTGCCGAACATCTTGCCGGTCACCGGGTGGAGGGCCCGGCTGAGCGGGAAGACCATCCGGTCGTAGGCCTTCAGGGCCGGGATCGAGATGCTGCCGTCGCGGCGACCGCCGATCCGGTAGGCGAGCGTGGCGAAGAAGCCCATCGGGTCGCAGTAGATCGAGCGTTCGATCCGCAGCCCCGTGTTGCGCACGATGCGCTGGAGCTGGGGCCGCCGGTAGCGACGGAAGTGCTCCACCTTGTAGTCCATGGCGCTGAAGAGCATCTCGTAGGCCGGCACATAGACGATCACCCGTCCGCCGGGGCGCAGGAGTGCCGCGATCTGCTCGGCTGCCTCTTGGTCGTTCTTGATGTGCTCGAGCACGTTGAGCAGGTAGATCACGTCGTAGCTGCCCGTTTGCTCTGTCCACGAGTCGTAGTCGATGACGTGATGCCCTTTGTCCGACAGCAGCCGCTGGAGCGACTTGTCCGGCTCGAGGCAGTCGACCTTCACGCCGCTCTCCGCCATCAGGTCGGCGAAGGTCCCTGGACCGGCTCCGAAGTCCAGGACCTTGGCGCCGGGGCGGACGTACTCGAGAACACTGTCACGCAGGAAGCGGTTGTAGTTCACCGCCTCGGTCATCACCTCGAGGTTGTCTGTCCCGGTAAAGGCGAAGTCATCGCCTGCCATGCCGTTCTCCCATCCATCGGTCTGGGCGGCACCCTACCGACGGCCGCGCTGTGGCCCTGCATCCGGGACTCCGCCCAGGATCACAGGGCCTGGAAGAGGAACGCCGACAGGCCCGCGACGCCGAGCCCCATCAGTGCCAGGCCGCCGAACCGTCGCCTTGACGCTGCGTAGGCCACGACCGCGGCCCCCGGGCCGACGAGGCTGAGACCGTAGCGACCGGGGATGACGTAGGAGATCTGCAGGCTCACCAGCACCAGCAGGGAGAGCGCGGGGCCGCTGACCAGTGCGCTGATCAGGGTGCCCAGGGACAGCCTGGCGGCGACAGTCTCCCGAGCGCCCAACCACGCGATCGCGGCCACACCGACGACCATCAGCAGGTTCACGACGTTCGCCAGCAGCAGCACGGTCGGGCTGCGGTAGAGGAACCCAGGGATGAAGGCGGCCTGCGAGATCGACAGGGGCGAGGAGAACGCCAGGATCGAGTTGGCGATCTGGGTCCAGCCGATGCTGTCAGCCGCGAACTGGTGGAGCATCGGGATCTCGTCGACTGCGGGGGTCTCGAGGGCCTTGGTCACGAACGTCCACACCAGCAGGGGCACCGCAGCGGCGGCGACCATCCCGACCACCGGTGTCAGCCACGGGCCCCGGACACGTTGCCTGCGGAGCGCCAGCAGCAGGAAAACGCCGACCGCCCCGATGACCGGCAACGTGGTCGCTTTCACCAAGGTCGTCATGGCCGCCACTGGGAGCAGCCACCAGGGCGAGATCCGGCGCTCGACCACCTCGACCGCCACCAGACACAGCGAGGAGCCGACCAGCAACAGCGGCGCGTCGGTGGTGATGGTGGCCGAGGAGTGGATCACCACCGGCGCGCCGGCCAGAACCAACGCCGAGCCCGCGGCCGACCACCGGTCAGCGCCGATCCTCAACGCCAGCATGAACGTGACCGCCAGCCCGCCGCCCAACCACAGGATTCCGATGCTTCGGCCCGCCGTGACCAGGCCGTCGACTCCAGGAATCCTCTCGACGACCGCCGCACCCATCCCCGTCACGACGTAGTAGCCGGGTGGGTCGCCGTAGGTGTAGTTGTACCCGCCACCCGGGAACTCTTCGGGGGTGAGGACCGGCGCATCGCAGGGCGGCGGGGTGTAGCCGGGTAGCTCGATGCCGCGACACGCCTGCTCGCGCATGGCGACCTCGTCGACCTTCTCACCACCCTCGACGACCTCCAGTCTCTGCGCCTTGTCGAGGTAGTCGAGGTGCTGGTACTCGTCGGTGGGTGAGAGCTGGGTGAAGGCGAGCATGTGCGGGATCACCACCACGGCCGCGACACCGAGCCACACCGCGAGCCAGGCCGCGACGTCCCACCGCACCCGGGCGAGACGGCCTTCTCGTCGCCGCACCTGTCCTCCACCCCCGGTTCCGCCGATGGGCGAGAGAGCCCGTGCCTGATGATCGCCGCTCATGCTCTCACGCTTGCACGGGGGCTTTCGGCAGCGGTCGGGCTCGCCCGACGAGCGGGTTCGTCTCAATGTGCGAACGCAGGTACCGCCTCGTTACACTGCCACGTCTGTCTCCCGACCGCGGTCGGTGAAGAGTGGCGGCGCTGAAGCCGCAGCGACCAGGAAGGACGCGAACTACGTGGAGCTATCGGTTGTCATGCCGTGCCTCAACGAGGCCGAGACGGTCGAGACCTGCGTCACCAAGACCCTCGCGTTCTTCGAGCGTGAGGGCATCGACGGCGAGGTCGTGATCGCCGACAACGGCAGCACCGACGGCAGCCAGGACCTGGCGCTCAACGCCGGTGCCCGGGTGGTCCTGGTCGAGGCCAAGGGCTACGGCAACGCGTTGATGGGCGGAATCCGGGCAGCCAGGTCGCCGTACGTCGCCATGGGCGACTGCGACGACTCCTACGACTTCGGCACCCTCGCGCCGTTCCTCGCCGACCTGCGCGACGGCGCCGATCTCGTGATGGGCAACCGGTTCAAGGGTGGTATCGAGCCCGGCGCGATGCCGTTCCTGCATCGCTACCTGGGCAACCCGGTGCTCAGCTTCGTGGGCCGGCTCTTCTTCAAGAGCCACATCGGTGACTTCCACTGCGGGCTGCGCGCCTTCAACCGACAGTCGATCCTGAACCTCGACCTGCACACCGGCGGCATGGAGTTCGCGAGCGAGATGGTGGTGCGCTCCACGCTGAGCGGCTACGACATCCGCGAGCGGCCCACCACACTCAGCCAGGACGGTCGGACGCGTCCGCCGCACCTGCACACCTGGCGGGACGGCTGGCGGCACCTACGCTTCCTCGTGCTCTACAGCCCCACGTGGCTGTTCATGATCCCGGGACTGGTGCTCATGTTGATCGGTCTCGCCCTCGGCGTCGCGCTGGAGTTGGGGCCGGTCGGGACGGAGCGGATCGGCCTCGACGTCAACGCGCTGGTCGGCGCCTCGGCGATGGTCACCATCGGGTTCCAGTCCTTCACGCTCGGGCTGTTGACCAAGCTCTACGCGATCTCCGAGGGCTTCCTGCCCGCGGACCCGTTCGTCTCCAGGATGCGCAGGTTCTGGTCGCTGGAGAAGGGGTTGGTGATCGGCGGCCTGCTCGCCCTGCTCGGCCTCGTCGGCCTCGTCGCCTCGCTGTTGTATTGGAACGGTCGGGGTTTCGGCAACCTCGATCCTCGTGACTCGCTGCGCATCGTCGTGCCCTCGGCCACGGCGCTCATCGTGAGCCTCCAGGTCGTGTTTGCCGCACTCTTCGCCAGCATCTTGCTGATCCGGCGTCGACCCGAGGGTCGGGTGGCCTCACCGCGGGAGTACTCGCGCTCGTCGCCGTGACCGCGTGATCGCGTGACCAGGACACGCCCTAGATGACGATCGAGATCATGCTGCCGTTCTACGGCCGGCGCGACTACCTGTCCGAGGCGGTCACCAGCATCCTGGGCCAGGATGACGCGGACTGGACGCTCACGGTCATCGACGATGCCTATCCGGATCCCGGTGCGGCAGGGTGGGTCGCCGATCTCGACGACCAACGGGTCCGCTACCTGCGCCACGAACACAACCTGGGCGTGAGCGCGACCTTCCAGCGTTGTCTCGAGCTGGCCTCGCACGACTGGCTGGTCATCATGGGCGGCGACGATCGCATGCTTCCCAGCTTCGTCTCACGGATGCACGAGGACATCGCCCGGTATCCCGACGTGGACTACATCCAGCCGGGAGTCCGCGTCATCGACGACCAGGGTGCGCCACGACGTCCGTTCGTGGACCGGGTCAAGAGCCACTACCGCGTCAAGGTCGAGCACCCGACCGTGCTGGGCGGTCGGGCGCTCGTCGAGAGCCTGTTGCAGGGCAACTGGACCTACTTCCCTGCTACCTGCTGGCGCCGGTCCGCCGTCCTCGCCCACGGGTTCGAGCCTCAGTACCAGACAGTGCCCGACTGGTGGCTTCAGCTGCGCCTCCTCGAGGAGGGCGCCACGATGCTGCTCGACCCGAACATCACCTTCGAGTACCGCCGCCACGGGGCGCAGGCGAGCACCGCCGCGGCGGTGGACGTCTCTCGCTTCCACGAGGAGAAGGATGTGATGCTCAGGGCGCGGCGCCTGATGGAAAGCCGGGGCTGGACCCGGGCGGCACGCCGCGCCACCTTGCACTTGTCGTCCCGTGGCCACGCGCTGGTCACGCTGGCGGCCCGGCTCCGCAAGGGCCGGCTGGGAGGGAGCGGCATGCTGCTCAGGCACGTGCTGACCAACAGGCCGCCACCCGGGACCTGGCCGAGCGACGTGTGGCAGCCCGGCCCCGGGCGCGCGCCCCGCAATCAGTGAGCGGCTTCGAAGGCCTCGCGTACGTCGCCCGGGATTCGACCCCGCTCGGGGACCTTGCGGCCGTTGGACCGGGCCCAGTCGCGGATCTCCCGCGCCGTGTGGCCGTTGGTCGTGGCGGCCGCGGACCGACGACCGCGGCGGGCGCCAGTGACCTTGCGGGCGTGACCGACATACGTGGCCAGCGCGTCCCGTAGCGAGGCGGCGTTCTTGTCGTTCAGGTCGATCTCGTAGGACGTGCCGTCCAGACCGAACGAAACGGTCTGAGTGGCGTCACTGCCGTCGAGGTCGTCCTCGAGGACGATGTGCACCTTCTGCGCCATTGTGATCCGATTCCTTTTCGGTTGCATTCGGATGGGGATTGCCCCGATGGAAGCTCAAGGCCCAGAGATGATCGCAGGCGCGCACAGGAAATGCCACTTTTCAGGCCATTCTCCGAAACTCGCTGGTGCAATCTGGCGCAATTTCCCTGAATGCCAACCGGGAATGGTCAAGCAGTTAATGACGGGTGCCGCATAAGGCCCGCGATATCGCGTTCAGGCGAAAGTCGTGCGGTCCAGCCAGTCGCACAGACGGCGGACCCCGTCCTCAACCATGACCTGCGGCTTCCAGTCCAACCCCGCGGTCGCCGCGCTGATGTCGCAGCGCGCGGCGCGTACGTCCCCGTTGCGGAACTGCCCGGTGATCCGGGGCTCCGGCGCGTCGTAGACCGCGGCCACGAGCTGGGCCAGCCGCAAAATGCTGGTCCCCTCACCCGACCCGATGTCCCAGGGATTGATGGTGGCCGGCGAGTGCCGCAGCCCCTGCAGCACCGCGGAGGCGACGTCGTCGATGAAGACGAAGTCGCGGATGATCTCTCCGTCCTCGTATACCGGGATCACCTCTCCGGCCTTCGCCTTCTGCGCGAAGAGCGACACGATCCCGGTATAGGGGTTGGTGAGCGACTGGCCGGGGCCGTAGACGTTCTGGAGCCGGAAGATGACCGGCGTGACCGCGAGCGCCAGGCACCACGAGGTCAGAACGTTCTCCTGGGCCAGCTTGGTCGAGCCGTAGACGCTCGTCGGAGTTGGCCGGACCCGGCTCGACTCGAACGGTGTCGGCGTCAGCCCCGGGAAGTCCCACTGGCCGGCCTCGAGCATCGCGGCGCTGCGCTGGCCCGGATAGTGCAGGCCGCCCTCGGCGTCGGCCCAGGCGCCCTCGCCGTACACCGCGCGCGAGGAGGTGAGCACCACCCGCTCCGGGACCGCGTTGTGACGGACGAGCGCGTCGAGCATCTCGGTGGTGCCCACCACGTTGACCCGGGCGTGCCGGGTCGCTTCGGTGAGCGACTGGGCGGTCCCGGTCTCGGCGGCCAGGTGCAGCACCGCGGCCGGCCGGACGCCGGCCAGCAGGGCATCCCAGTCCGATGCCGAGGTCACGTCACCGCGGACGAGCTCCACCCGGGGATCGAGTGCCTCGGGGCGCTCCTGGATCGCGTGCACCTGCGGGTGCAGGTTGTCCATCGTGACCACCCGGTCGTAGTGGTCGGCCAAGACCCCCGAGACCGCGCAGCCGATGAACCCCGCGCCACCGGTCACGAGGCAGGCACCTGCAGTCACAGGGAGGTCACTTCGGTGCCGACTCCTTCAGGAACCGCTCGGTGATGACGAACAGCACCACCTGCGGGTGGTACGTCGCCATCAGCGCGGCCAGGTCGGGCGGCGTGAGGCCGACCTGCCCGATGCCGTGGCCGTACTGGATCGTGGTGCCGAACGAGCCGCTGTAGAGCGGCGAGAGCGCGTTGCCGGTCGAATCACGCAACGTCAGCATCGTGATGCCCGGCGCCTGGGCGCCCGGGGTGGACGTCTTCAGCGGCGCCTGGAGCGTGTCGGTGACGAAGTCGGGGCTGGTCGCGATCGGCTGCCCGTCGGGCAGGTGCGTGGTCGTGGTCGCCGGGTGCGGCTGCGCGTAGATCGGGAAGGTCCGCCGCGGCTTGCCGCTGGGGACGCCGTTGGCCGCGAACTCGTTGGAGCTCTCGGTGACGCCGACCCCGGTGATCGGCGGCGAGTCGATCGGCCGGAGGGCCTTGTCGGTCGCCCGCAGGCACCTGGTGATCGCCTGCCAGGCGACATAGCCGCCGTACGGCGTCCAGTGGCTGTCCAGCGGCTCGAAGGTGTCGTGCGTCTTGCCCGCCCTGCGCAGCGCCGCCCGGGGATCGATCCAGGGCAGCTCCGGGTGTGCCTCCATCAGCTTCTGCAGAGACGTGGTGCCGCGCAGCTTCTGGGCCCAGGTGGGCAGCTTCTGCGGGTAGACGTCCCAGTTCGCCGGCGCCACCACCACGTGGTAGTGGCCACCGCCCTGCCTGACGATCTTCTCCGACTTGGCGAGCCACTTCGCCCAGCCCTCGCGCTGCCTGGTCGACTGGGTGACCCGGCCGAGTGCCTGCGAGAAGTTCTGCGACTGGGAGTCGGTGAAGAACTTCCAGCCGTCCTTGCCGGAGACGTAGGACGGATGCTCCTTCTTCATCTGCTTCTTGAACGCCTTCTCGCTCTGCCGACGTCGCGCACCCTCCCATGGCTCGCTCGTGATTCCGGTGCGGAAGGCCGGCATGCACTTGGGCTTCGCCTTCGCTGCCCGCTCCGCGGCCTTCACCGCCGGGTCCTTCGGGAGCGCCGAAGCGGGGATGCCGAGGGTGACCGGCGTGTCGCGGGTGACCCCGACCACGGCCGAGGCGGTGACCATCAGGCAGAGCACCGCCAGCGGCACCAGCCGCAGCCGGCTGACCAGGCGCGGGCGCTGCGCGATCGGCCCGTCGTCGCTGGTCGCTTCTGTGGTCATCGGGTCTGCACTCCTGGGGATGTGGAGGGGGTCAGTCGTCAGTGGCGCCGACAAGGGCCGGCACCGTGTCGTCGTTCCGAACTTCTGGCAGCTCGTCTGCGTTGGTCTCGTCGGGCTCAGGCTGCCGCCACTGTGCGAGCAGTGCCGCGGGCGACCAGTCCTTGAGCGACATGGCGGGCTTCTCGATCAGGTGCCAGCTGCAGAACGCGATCGCGTGGGCGGCGAGGACGATGACCGCGAAGTACGGAAGCATTCCGGCCCGGTGCAGGCCGAAGTAGCAGCAGAACTGCATCAGGGGCCAGGCGAAGATGTAGATGCCGTAGGAGAAGTCGCCGAACTTCTCCCAATGCTGCAGCTTGGTCCAGCTGATGGCGGCCCACATGAGGAAGTAGAGGAAGCCGTACTGGCCGATGACGTTCCAGTTGCCCTGGTCATAGGTGAAGAGGGCACCCGCGAGCGCGACCCAGGCCACGATGCTGCTCATGGGGATGTATCTGCCCCAGACAGCGACCAGCATCCCGAAGGCGAACGGCGCTATCAGCATCGGGTTGAACGCGTCGACGAGGAACGGGTGGCCGAACGGCGCTGAAAGGGGGTTGTCGATCGTCGTGATGGCGATGTGACCCGACCAGACCATCGAGTTGAAGACGATGATCGCGAGTGCGGCGATCGTCGAGAGCCACCGGCTGGCGGCGAAACCCACGATGCCGAGGATGCCGACCAGGATGTAGGCCTTGAACTCGTACTGCAGAGTCCAGGCCGAGCCGTTCCAGTCGTAACCCCGGATGTCGGCGTAAGGGATCGAGGTCCCCATCTCGGCGATGTTGCGCTGGTGGAGGACCAGGAACATGTTCTGGAAGACGTAGGTGAACGGCGAGTCCGACGGCGCGTTCCAGTATCCGGAGATCGACCCCTGCTCCTTTGCCCAGGCGATGGGCCCGAGCACAAAGGCGGTCAGCAGCAACGCGCACCAGAACGCCGGGAAGATGCGCAGGCTGCGCCTCCAGAAGTAGCGCACCATCCCGGTGCGGGCCCGACTGCGCGTGATCAGGAAGCCGCTGAAGAAGAAGAACCCGGCCACCGCGACGCCACCCAATGACTGCTCGTCGCTGATCTGGGCACCGAGGTCCTGCTGGCCGTAGAAGCCGGCGACCGGACCGGCGTGAGAGAAGATCACCGAGAACGCCAGCAGCCAGCGGAAGAACCCGATGCTGTTGGCGCGGCCGCTGAAGGCGCTACCGACGGTGCGGAAGCGCGGCCGCGCTTGCGTCGCTGGGGCCTCGGTCACGTCGTTCCTCACCTGCGAATCCTCGAGAGCAGTCGGCGTCGGGGCTGCTTCTCATCGGCCTTCTTGCCACCGTCACCGACAGCGAACATCCCGATTCCGAGCGCCTGCTTGCGGATTCTCTTGAGCTTGCTGATGCGTTTGATCTGGGCGCGAGGATACGCGGGCAGCTTCGATCCCACGGCTATCGCGCGGTATTCCAGGAACGAGTAGTTGGTGGCCGCGAGCTCGGCGTTCATTACTTCCCGGCAGTGGTGGCTGGTTTCCAGCACCGCATAGCTGACCAGCCGCTCGACCACGTGGGTGAGCGCACCGTCGCGGTAGTCCGACTCGTCGGGGAAGTCCTCGTGGCGGTAACCCGCCGAGGTGATCACGCGAAGCGCCTCGGGCCGGGCGATGAAGAAGCTGCCGTAGGCCGAGATCGGGGTGTTGTCGTCGAACGGCACGTGGATGCCCAGCCGCTTCGCCTCCTGTTCGGCACGCTCCTTGTTGAGGAACCACGCGTGTCCGAGCGTCGGGTAGGCGATGTGGTAGACGGGCGGGAACACCATCCCGAGCGTGGGCTGCTGCTGGAAGAGACGGAGCACGTTCGCGGCGTAGCCGGGCGAGGACAGCAGGTTGTCGAACATGTGGCGCTTGAACAGCTCCTGGATGTTCGGGTTGTCCTGGGGCTGCTTCTTCGAGTGCAGCTTGACCACGACGTCGTAGTCGCCGCTCTCCAGCACGTCGCGGCAGTCGATGAAGAACGCCGAGACGTCGCGGCCGCGGTTGCTCTTCACGATCCGGAGGTCAGCTACCCGGCCGCGGCGCTCGAGCGCGGCCGCGATCACCGCCTTCTTCTCCTCGTCGGTCGTGGTGATGACCAGGTCGTAGTCGTGCGGGAGGAAGTCGAACCGGTCGACGATCTCGTCGGTCATCTCGGGATAGAAGATGTGAGCGATCCCCACGACCCGCAGCGGGTGCTCGTGGTCGTAGCCGAGGTCGACCTCGGGGAGCACGTCCATCCAGCCCATGTTGGTGACCAGCCAACGCGGTTTAGAGGTGCGCGCCAGGTTTCGATAGGCGTGGTCCATCGGATAGCCGCGCTCGGCCATCATGCGGGCCAACTGGCGACCGTCGTTGGCCTTCCACTCGTGGTAGAGCGGGTCGTAGAAGAAGCTGCGCCGCTTCACGATCGGACAGCCGTCGCGCACCATCGCCACGGGGTTGTCCATGATCGGGTGGTGAGACCCGTAGTTCTCGGCCGGGAAGGACGCGGCATAGGTGTAGCCGCGCTCGACGAACCACGGCGTGAAGCGCGTCTCGTGGTGGAGGATCGAGCCGTGGTAGGTCTCGATGACCGGCATCTCGTCCCAGTACTCCGCCCAGTCCGGTGAGGTGACGAGCGAGCGCCGGGCGGCGAGCCAGTGGGTCTGGATGTGCGCGGCCATCGGTCGGTCGCGCTGGATCGGGTGCTTGCGCGTCGGACCGTGCTCGGTGATCCCCCAGAAGTCGATGTCGTCTCGCGCGTCCATCTCGGCGAAGACGGCGTCGAAGCTGTCCAGCGGTCCGAAAAAGGTGCTGTTGAGCAGCAGCACCTCGTCGTACTCACCGAGCCGCTCGGTGCCGACCTGCTCCATCGACTCCTTGTAGGCCCAGACGTCGAACCCGACGTTCTCGCGCACCCAGACGGTGTCGGCCACGGTCTCGAGCCGGGCCCTGTTCTCCGCGTCCACCGGTGTGTTCGACACGACGAAGACCAGGTCGGCATGCGGCCGCAGGTGACCGAGCGTGTGCAGCACGTAGTCGTCCACCCGACCCTGCGGGTCATAGAAAAGATAGAAGGCAGCGCGACGCACGAGGACCTCGGAGAACCGGTGGTGGCGTGGCGATCGGCGAGCACGCCGGGTGGGGATGGACCGTCCGCGACTATACCGACGCGGGACCTCGTCCAGCGCATCCGGGAGCGGCGGCTGAGGCGCTGCGACAGGTCAGTCCTGACGGGGCCAAGCCGTAGTGCACCGCGGTTCGGGGGAGGCTGCCGGGGTAGAGTCGGTCGACATTGACTCGCCTCGGACCTCTCGTCGGGCCGGCGAACCACGACCACGGAGTGCACGTGTCCCGCTACGAGACCGCGATCGATCTCGACAATCCCAACAACAGCCAGACCCAGCTGATCACGCTGGTCGGCCGTGACAAGAGCGTCCTGGACGTGGGGTGCGCCGCCGGCGACACCGCCGAGGCACTTGTCGCGCGGGGCTGCACCGTCAGCGGCATCGACATCGACGCAGAGGCCGCCGAGCCGGCCCGGGCCGTGCTCGAGGACCTGGTGATCGCAGACATCGACCGCAACCCGCTCTCGGAGCACTTCAAGGCCGAGTCGTTCGACGCCATCATCTTCGGCGACGTGCTCGAGCACCTCGTCGATCCCTGGGCCGCCCTTCGCGATGCGGCCACCCTGCTCCGCCCCGAAGGCCGGATCCTGGTCTCGATCCCCAACGTCGCGCACGCCGCCGTACGCCTGGCGTTGCTGGCCGGACGCTGGGACTACACCGACAAGGGACTGCTGGACCGCACCCACCTGCGCTTCTTCACCCTCGAGGGCGTGTGCGACCTCCTGGAGAGCGCAGACCTGGCGATCGAGGTGCTCCGCTCGACCGTGCTCGACCCGATGGCCGCGCAGGAGATCAGCGTCGATGCCGACCGACTGCCGGCCACCGTCATCGAGTGGGTGCGCCAGCAGCCCGGCGCGCTCGACTACCAGTACGTCGCGACCGCCCGCGCCCTGGCCCCCGGTGAGGAACGCGGCCCTCGGCCGGCGCTCGAGCCGGCGCTCGCCTACGACGCCGCGCGGCTCCGCGACCGCCACACCGAGCGGCTGCTCGAGGACCTCGAGGAGCGGCACCGCATGCTCACCGTGCGCGACCACGTGATCGGGCTCGAGGCGAGCGCCGCGGCGGCCGACGCCCGCACCGGCCGGATGCGGGCCCGCGCCAAGCAGGCCGAGCGCCGGTTCCGCAAGGTCCGCAACGAGCTCGCGGCCCTCACCCGTGAGATCGAGCAGATTGCGACCAGCAGACGGCCGCGCACGCACCTGCGGGCGCTCGTCCAGCGGCTGCGGACGCAGCCGACGAGGCAGGCCCGCAAGGTCGACGAGCGTGAGTGACGCCGGCGCCACACCCGGGGCGCCCCTGTTCTCGATCGTCACGCCCGTCTACAACACGCCGCTCGACGTGCTCGCCGAGATGGTCCAGTCGGTGCGCCGGCAGACCTTCGCGGACTGGGAGCTCCTCCTGGTCGACGACTGCTCCGACGAGGAGGGGGTCCGCGAATACCTGCGCGCCCAGGCGGCCGAGGAGCCGCGGATCACCCTGATCGAGCGGGCCGAGAACGGCCACATCGTGGTCGCCTCCAACGACGGCGTGAACGCGGCGCGCGGCGAGTTCATCGCCCTGCTCGACCACGACGACCTGCTGGTGCCGCGGGCGCTGGAGCACATGGCCAACGCGATCGCCCACGAGCCGAAGGCCGACTACCTCTACTCCGACGAGGACAAGGTCGACCCCGAGGGCAACTTCTTCGACGACTTCATCAAGTCGGCCTGGTCGCCGGAGCAGCTCCGCGGCCACATGTACACCTGTCACTTCTCGGTGCTTCGCGCCGCACTGGTCCGCGAGGTGGGCGGCTTCCACGAGGGGTTCGAGGGATCCCAGGACCACGACCTGGTGCTGCGGGTGACCGAGCAGGCCCGCAAGATCGTGCACATCCCGAAGATCCTCTACCACTGGCGGGTGATCCCGGGTTCGGCGGCGGGCGACCCCCACGCCAAGCCGTACGCCTGGGTGGCCGGCGTCAAAGCCGTGCAGGCGCATCTCGACCGGTTGGGCATCGACGCCACCGTCGACTTCGGACCCGGACACAGCACCTACCGGATCGAGCGCAAGCTCGACCCGGCCGTCCGGATCAGCGTGGTCATCCCCACCGGCGGCGCCGATGGCCTGGTGTGGGGCGAACGCCGCTTCTACGTCGTCGAGGCGGTGCGCTCGCTGCTCGAGCACAGTGGACACGACAACGTCGAGGTCGTCGTCGTTCACGATGCCCTCACGCCGGAGCGCGCGCTCGAGCAGCTCCGGAGCGTTGCCGGTCGCCAGCTTCGCCTGGTCCGCTACGACAAGCCCTTCGACTTCAGCGAGAAGTGCAACCTCGGGGTGCTCTCGTCGAGCAGCGACGTCGTGGTCCTGCTCAACGACGACATCGAAGTGGTTTCCGAGGACTTCCTCTCCCAGCTCGTCGCCCCGCTCTTCGAGGAGGGGGTGGGGATGACGGGCGGCCGGCTGCTCTACGCCGACGGTCGCGTGCAGCACGGCGGGCTGGCCCTCGACAAGCGACTCCAGCACCTGGTGTCGGGAGGCCGGACGGTGCACCAGGGCCCGTTCCTGATCCGCGAGTCCGCCCGCTACCGCGTGGGCAGCGCGCTCATCGTCAACCGCGAGGTGTCAGGCCTGTCTGCGGCCTGCCTGGCGATCAAGCGATCGCTGTACGAGGAGGTCGGTGGCCTCTCCGAGGAGCTGCCCCTCAACTTCGGCGACGTCGACCTCTCGCTCAAGGTCCAGCGCGCCGGCTACCGGCTGCTGTGGATGGTGGGGCCGACGGCCTACCACTTCGAAGCCCGGACCCGGCAGCCGGTGGTCTACCCGCGCGAGGTCCGGACGCTCAGCCGGCGCTGGGAACTGCCCAACCACGACCGATACCTGCCCCACCTCCCCGAGAGCCTGCCCAAGGTGACCGCTGGCGGGCGCGCGACCCGGACCAAGGCGCGGGCGCGCTGGCAGTAGGACTGGTGTCCTGGCCGCTCAGAGTGTCTCGGCCAGCAGGGCGGCCATGGAGACGGCGCCGAGCGCCAGCAACGCCGTGCCCCCTCCGTTCCGACGTCCAGCGACCACGGCGAGAACGCCCGCGGCGGCGGGAAGGATGCTGAGCCCGTAGCGGCCCGGAACCCAGTAGGAGACCTGCAGGGTCACGTACTGCAACAGGACGTAGGCAGGCCCGCCGAGCACCATGGCCGCGGTGGCGCCCAGTGCCAGCCGGGCCACGACCGGTCGGCCGGCACCGAACCAGGCCGCGCCCACGCAGCCGAGGATGAGAAGCACGTTGGTCAGATGGAGCAGCAGTGTGACGGTGTCACCCATGACGTACGACGGCGCGTCCGGAACCCGCACCGGGGACACGAGCCGGTGCGCACTGCCGCTGATGGCGGCCCAGGTGACGCGCGAGACCTTGTACTCCTGACCCATGGGGATGTCATCGACACTCGGCAGGGCCGTGGCGGAGGACCAGGCCGCCCAGGCGGCCAGCGGGACGGCCGCTGCCGCGAGCATCGCCACGAGGGCGCGGAGCTCGTGGCCCGCCTTCCTTCTCGGGACTTCGTCCGGGTCACCACTCTCGACGTTCCTGCGATGCCACCACCATGTCGCCACGAGGAGGACGCTGACGGCACCGATGGCACTCAGCGACGTGACCTTCATGGCCGTGCTGGCGGCGGCGACGGGGGCAAGCCACCACCAGGCGCATCGCTGCTCGACCACCGCGAGCGCGACCAGGAACAGGACTCCCCCCACGAGCAGCTGCGGGGCGTCTGTGGTGACGGTGCCGCTCGACAGCACGACGGTCGGGGTGCTGCCCAGGAGCAAGGTCGTGCCGACGGCGGCACGACGGCTCGCGCCCAGCTGCAGTGCCAGTGCGAACGTGGCGGCCAGTCCGCCGGCCAGCCACAGGACGCCCACGCTCCGGGCCGCGGTGACAATGGAGTCGAGCCCGGTCAGGCGCTGCACCGCTGTCGCCAGCGGTGCGGTGACGAGGTAGTAGGTGGGCGGGTCGGCGTAGGTGTGGTTGAACCCGGCTCCCGGGAACTCCGACGGGTCGTAGTGCCGCTTCCCGCACGGAGGCAGAACCGCGCCCTTCAACTCGATCCCGCGACAGGCCTGCTCGCGCATCGCGACCTGTCCGACGCGTTCGCCGCCGTTGACGTGCTCCAGGTCCTGGGTCTTCACCAGGTAGTCGACGTGCTGGAACTCGTCGATGAACGACAGCTGCGTGAACGAGTGTGCGAAGGGAAGCACGATCAGGGCTGCCACCGGCAGCCACATCAACAGCCAGAGGGACCTGGTCGTGCGCGCTTGCTGCACCGGCCCCTCTCCAAGACTCGAACCTCACCACCCGACGGCGACGCCGATGCTCTCACAGCGAGTATGGCGGGGACTCGACGCCTCAGGCGTTGCGCTCGAAGACCAGCTCGAGTCCGCGGAGGGTCAGCCACGGCGCCCGGTGCGTGAAGCACCGGCACTCGTCGACGACCAGGTCCGCGAGATAGCCGGTGGCGATCACCCGGACGTCGTCCGGCGCAACGTCGAGCTCGACGATCATCCGCGCGACGATCCCCTCGACCTGGGCGGCGACCCCGAACACCATCCCGGACTGCAGCGCCTCGACGGTGTTCTTGGCGATCACCGTGCGCGGCCGGACCAGCTCGACCTTCCGCAGCTGGGCACCTCGTCGGCCTAACGCCTCGAGCGAGAGCTCGATGCCGGGGGAGATCGCGCCCCCGACGTACTGGCCCTGCGCGCTCACCACGTCGAAGGTCGTCGCGGTCCCGCCGAAGTCGACGACGATCGCTGGCCCGCCGTACTCGGTGGCTGCGGCGAGCGCGTTGATGATCCGGTCGGACCCGACCTCGCGCGGATTGTCGGTGAGCACCGGGATGCCGGTGCGGACGCCCGGCTCCACGACCACCGCGACGATGTCGGGGAAGTGCCGCGGCAGCATCTCCCGCCACTCGTGCAGGACCGCGGGCACGGTCGAGCAGACCGCGATCCCGTCCACGTCGTCGATGGCGTCGCCCACCAACCCGCGCAGCAGCACCGCCCACTCGTCGGCCGAACGGCGGTCGTCGGTGGAGATCCGCCAGTCCGCGCTGACCACGCCGTCGTCGAGCAGCCCGAGGACGGTGTGGCTGTTGCCGATGTCGGCGGCGAGGAGGGGCATGGAGATCGCTCAGCCCGTCCTGAAGTCCAGACCCAGGTCGAAGACGTCGACCGAATGGGTGAGCGCTCCGACAGAGATGTAGTCGACCCCGGTCTCGGCCACCGCCCGGGCGCGGTCGAGGGTGAGTCCGCCGGAAGCCTCGAGCGTGGCTCGACCGGCGGTGATCCGGACCGCCTCCGCCATCATCTCGTCGGGCATGTTGTCGAGCAGTACCTCGGTGCAACCGGCGTCGAGAACCTGCCGAAGCTGGTCGAGGTCGGTCACCTCGACCTCGACCCGAAGGGTGGGGTTGGCCGCTCGCACCGCTTCGTACGCCGCGACCACGCCGCCGGCGGCCACCACGTGGTTGTCCTTGACCATCGCCCGGTCGGACAGGCTCATCCGGTGGTTCACCCCGCCGCCGCAGCGGACGGCGTACTTCTGGAGGGCCCGCCAGCCGGGCAGCGTCTTGCGGGTGTCGAGCACCTGCGCGCCCGTTCCCTCCACAGCAGCGACCCACTCCGCGGTGGCCGTGGCAATGCCGGACAGGTGACTGGCGAAGTTGAGAGCGGTCCGCTCGGCAGTGAGCACGCCCGCGACCGGACCCGAGACCGTCATCGCGACGTCACCGGGTGCCACCTTCGTCCCGTCGGGCACCCGACCGGATGTCTCCACCTCGCGGTCCAGTGCGTAGCGGAACGCCAGCTCTGCGACCGCCAGGCCGGCGACCACTCCGCCTTCGCGAGCGTTGACATCGGCGACCGCAATGCCCATGTCGGGGAGGGCGGCGCTGGTCACGTCGCTCGCACCTCCGGGCAGGTCCTCCTCGAAGGCGGCGACGACCATGCCGTAGACCGCCTGCGGGTCGAGGCCTGCTGCCGCCAGCTCATCGACCAGCTCGCGGGACAGGTCTGCGAAGGGCGTGCGGACGATCACGACGAACGATCCGTGGCCGGGCTCGGCGTGAACGCCAGCTCCGTCTCGCCGTCGTGCATGCCGACGTCGAAGTGGCCGGCAAAGCGCTCGTCGTCGCGCTCGGGGAAGTCCTCACGCCAGTGCGAGCCGCGGGTCTCCTCGCGCTGCGTGGCGGCGTCGGCCAGGGCGGTGCTGATGGTGAGCAGGTTGGTCGTCTCCCACGACTCGAGGTCGACCTCCTCGGCGGCCACACCCGCGAGCTTGTCGAGCGCCGCGGTCGCGTCGGCCAGACCGCTGGCGGTGCGCAGCACACCCACCTCCGCGGTCATCACCTCCTGCAGGTCGCGGCGGAGCGACCCGGGAACCAACCCGGCGGTCCGGTCGTCGAGGGCCGGTTCGGACCACTCGCCCAGGTCTCCGGGCAGCACGGTCGCGATCCTCCGGGAGAACACCAGGCCCTCGAGCAGTGAGTTGGAGGCCAGCCGGTTGGCGCCATGGACCCCCGAGCAGGCCACCTCGCCGGTGGCGTAGAGGCCGCGCACGTCGGAGCGGCCCCACAGGTCGGTGCGGACACCGCCGCTCGCGTAGTGGCAGGCCGGCGCGACGGGAATCAGCGCGGTGACCGGGTCGACGCCGTGAGACCGGGCGGTGGCCAGGATGGTGGGGAACCGTCGCTGCCAGAAGTCGGCCCCGAGGTGGCGGGCGTCGAGCCACATGTGTGGGTGCCCGCTCTCGAGCATCCTGCGCATGATCGCCTTGGCGACCACGTCGCGCGGAGCCAGGTCGGCGAGCGGATGCACCCCCTGCATGAACCGGTTCCCCTCGAAGTCGACGAGGAAGGCACCCTCACCGCGGACCGCCTCGGAGATCAGCGGCTGCTGTCCGCGGGAGTCGGGACCGAGGTACATGACCGTCGGGTGGAACTGCACGAACTCGAGGTCGCGCAGGGTGGCCCCGGCGCGGAGTGCGAGCGCCATGCCGTCCCCCGTCGACACCCCGGGGTTGGTGGTCTGGGAGAACACCTGGCCGAGCCCGCCGGAGGCGAGCACGACCGCCCGGCAGTGGACGGCGCCGACGCCGTCGCGCAGGCCCTCGCCGATCACGTGCAGGGTCACTCCCGCCACTCCGCCGTCCGCTGCGAGCAGCAGGTCCACCGCGAGCGCGTGCGGAACCACCTCGATCTCGGGCGCCCGCTCCACCGCGGCGATCAGCGCCCGCTGGATCTCGGCCCCGGTGGCGTCGCCGCCGGCGTGTGCGATCCGGTCGCGGTGGTGGCCGCCCTCGCGGGTCAGCGACAGCACTCCCTCGTGGTCGTGGTCGAAGTTGGTGCCCAGCGCGATCAGCTCGCGGACCGCCTCGGGACCCTCCTGCACCAGCACGCGGACGGCGTCGAGGTCGCACGCGCCGGCGCCGGCCACCAGCGTGTCGACCTCGTGCTGCTCGGGAGTGTCCCCGGGACCGAGTGCGGCGGCGATGCCACCCTGCGCCCACTGGGTGGAGCCGGCGGAGAGCACGTCCTTGGTGACCACCAGCACCTTGTCGACCTGGTCGCGCAGCAGCAGCGCGGCGGTCAGCCCGGCGATGCCGGAGCCGATGACGACCACGTCGGCGGTCGTCGTCCAGCCGGGCGCCGGCGCGGTGAGGCGACCGGGCAGGCGGCGTACGGGCGTGTCCACGCTCAGGAGGTTAGTGCGCGGCTCGGTCAGCGGACCGTGACGTCGCCCCGCACGAGACCGGGCCCCTCGAACGTCTCGGCCGGGTCGAAGCCCGTGGCCAGGATCTTGTTGTCGGCGTCGACGAAGACCACGTGCGGCTGGAGCTCCTTGGCCTCCGCGGTCTCCATCTGGCCGTAGCCGATCAGGATCACGATGTCGCCGGGATGCACCAGCCGGGCCGCGGCTCCGTTGATGCCGAGCACGCCGCTGCCGCGCTCGCCGGCGATCGTGTAGGTCTCCAGGCGGGCGCCGTTGGTGACGTCGACGATGTGCACGAGCTCACCGGGGAGCAGGTCGGCGGCATCCAGCAGGTCCTCGTCGACGGTCACCGAGCCGACGTAGTGCAGGTCGGCCTGGGTGACCGTGGCGCGGTGGATCTTGCTCTTCATCATGGTGCGCAGCATCAGGGCATGCCTCCCAATCGATGGTGGATGCCAGCGTCGTCCAGGACGTGCGATGGCAAGGCGCCAGTGCGCTGGCAGACTGGGCGTCTTTCGAGCGCTGGCAACGCCGCCAGCGCGCGTTCTGGGCGGCGGTGGCGCCGCCATGGATTGGGAGTCATGCCCTAAGAGGCTCCTTCGGGATGGCCGATCTGGAGGGGGAGGTTGTCGATGAGCCGGGTGCTGCCGAGCCGGGCGGCGACCAGGACCCGCGCCTCGGTGTCCGCGGGCACGTCGGCAGCCAGCTCGCCGAGCTCCGGCGTGGTGATCGTCAGGTAGTCGACATCGACGCCGGCTGCGGTGCGCAGCTCGTCGCGTGCCGCCGCCAGCGCTGCGTCTACGCCGTACGTCGCGGCCTGCTGGGCGGCGCGCAGCGCCCGGTGGAGCACCGCGGCCTCGCGGCGCTGCTCGTCGTCGAGGTAGCGGTTGCGGCTGGACAGCGCCAGGCCGTCCGGCTCACGCACGGTCGCGGCGCCGACCACGGTGACGACTCCCCTGGATCCGGTGAGGCAGAGGTCGTCGACCATCCGGCGCACCAGCACCAGCTGCTGGTAGTCCTTCTGGCCGAAGACCGCCAGGTCGGGGCGGACCAGGCCGAACAGCTTGGCCACCACGGTCAGCACCCCGCGGAAGTGGCCGGGGCGGATGCTGCCCTCGAGCACATCGGCGAGCGGACCGGGCTCAACGGTGACCTGCGGCTGGGCCGGCCAGCCGGGGTAGACCTCCTCGATCGCCGGCGCGAAGACGAGGTCGACGCCCTCGCGCTCGCAGAGCTTGAGGTCGGTCTCGAGGGTGCGCGGGTAGCGGTCGAGATCCTCGGTCGGCGCGAACTGGAGCGGGTTCACGAAGATGGACGCGACCACGGGGCCGTCGGTGACCCGCTCGCGGGCGACGCGGAGCAGGCTGGCGTGGCCCTCGTGCAGGGCGCCCATGGTCGGCACGAACCCCACTGACCGGCCTGCGGCGCGGGCGTCGGCGAGCAGGGCGTGCAGCTCCCCGCGGCTCGCCGCGACGATGGGGCTGTCGGTCATCGCACGCTTCGCAACGGACGGCCCGCGACCGCGGCGTCCAGCAGCTCCAGGATCCGGGCGGCCCGGATCGGCACGACCCGGCCGTCGGTGACCGCGCGGTCGAGGGTGGCGCGGGCGAGGGCGACGTACGACTGCAGCGTCTGCGGGGCGTTGGCGGTGATGTCCTCGAGATGGGCGCGGACGGTGCCGAGGTCGCCGCGGACGATCGGGCCGGTGAGCGCGGCATCTCCCTCGGCGAGGGCGTTGTCGAGGGCTGCGGTGAGCAGCGGGCGCAGGGTGCCGGCCGGGTCCGCGGCGCCGGCCGCGGAGAGGATCTCCATGGCTTCTGTGACCAGGGTGACCAGGTGATTAGCGCCGTGCGCCAGGCCGGCGTGGTAGAGGGTGCGCATCTCCTCGGGGACCCACATCGGCGTGCCGTCTAGGTCGGCGACGAGGCCTTCGACGAAGGCCCGCTCGGCGGGATCGGCCGTGAGGCCGAAGACCGTGCCCGGGAGCCGGTCGAGGTCCACCGGCGTGCCGGTGAACGTCATCGCGGGATGCAACGCGGCCACCCGGGCGCCGGCCCGTCGGGCCGGCTCGAGGACGGCCAGGCCGTGCCGGCCGGAGGTGTGCACGACGTGCTGGCCCGGGTGCAGGGAGCCGCTCTCGGCCAGCGTCAGGACGACGTTGTCGAGCATGTCGTCGGGGACGGCCAGCAGCAGCAGGTCACAGGCCTTGGCCACGTCGCTCGGCTTGCGGCGTGGCACACCGGGCAGCAGCGCGGCGATGCGGCGACGCGAGGCGTCGGACTCTCCTGCGGCGGCGACCACCTCGTCACCGGCCGCTCGCAGCGCAGCGCTCAGGACCGCGCCGACGCGGCCAGCGCCGACGACACCCACCCTGTGGGTCATGTGAACCTCTTTCGTTCCAATCCCGCCGACCACTCGCCTCCCCGTGGTAACCGGGTGCGCGAGCCGGGGTGGGTACCGGACTACTGGTGTGTTCAACGACAACGGTACGCAGAGGTTTCCCGGGTGGACACCACTACGGACGTGATGTGGCCGACATTCGGCGTGAGGGGTGGTGGGCTGTGTCACCCCTGCCGGACCCCCACGGCCCGCCGCTACGACGAGTGGTGCCTGAGGGCTAGCTGGGCGGGCGAGCTCGGCGCCAGCTCGGGCAGCCCCACCTCGAGGGGTCGCGGCGCCCGCGGCAGCCAGTCCTGGGTGACGAAGTCGACGATGTGCACTCCCTCGGGCGCACTGATCTCGTGCACGCCTGGTAGGACCTCGCCGCGCTGGAGGGCGGTGAAGACCGTCCACTCGCGGCGCTTGCGCTTGTTGCGGTAGCTGGTCGCGAACGACGCCGGGTCGGTCCAGTGCGCGAACTCGTCGCCGTCGAGGTACTTGAGCTCGACACAGAGCCCGTGGGGCAGCCCGATCGACCGGACCGGGTCGGGCGTCGTACGGATCTCCCACTCGTAGGCCTTGGTGAACACGAAGTCCGGCCCGATCGGGAACCCCCACTCCTCGGCGTTGCGCAGCCCGAGGTCAAGGTAGCCCTTCGAGTCGCTCTCGATGTAGAGCCCGTGCCGCGGCACCCTGATGATCGACTGGACGTCGCCCACCTGCCAGCCGAGGTCGGCGATCGAGACCTCTCCCTCGGTGGTGAGCACCATGTCGCCGTCCCACTTCCAGGAGTAGCGGGTCCCGACGTGGGCGAAGCACCAGTTGTAGAAGTAGGCCAGCGAGTGCACCGACCGTTCCGGCTGCTCGAGGTGCTCGGCGCCGGCGCGGGCGACCTGGAACGGGTAGGACGCCTGGGTCAGCTTGTCCGCCAGCCCTGCCCTCTGCGCGGTCTCGGCGGTGACCTCGGGAGTGCCGTCCGTGGAGCCGTTGTCCACGACCAGCACGTGGTCGCAGGCCCGCAGCAGCGGCGGCAGCACCCACGGCAGCGACCGCGCCTCGTCCTTGACCCGCAGCACGGCGGTGGCGCCGGGGCGCAGTCCGCCCGACCGGGTCCACGGCCAGACGATGTCGAAGTCCGTGTGACCTTCGAGGTTCGTGAGGCCTGCGGTGCTGGCCGTCACTGCAGTCACGGGGTCTCCGGTCGGGGCCGGCCGGCCATCTTGCGCAGCCCCCGCCGCACCGACGGCGGCACCATGGCGCGGACCGAGTGGGGGACCTTGTCCACGCCGCGCGGCTCGACGACCGGGCCGATGCCCTTCATCCGCTTGAGCCGCTGCTCCGCGGCGACGACCGAGGACCGCGAGATCGCGGCCGACTCCTCGTAGAGGTCGACGTAGGCCTCGCGGAGCTGGTCGAGGGCCTGGCGCACCTCGGGGGTGTCGCCGCCCGGGTCGGCGAGCTTGTTGAGCTCGTCCCAGGTGGCCGCGGTCAGGTCGTGCAGCTGCCGCGGGAGGCCGAGGTCCGCCAGGGTCTGGCTCATCCGGCGCAGCCCGGGGTCGACGAACCGGTGTCCGTCCCGGATCTGCTCGCTGTCGGCGTGCAGCACGTGCTGGAGCTGGAGGGTCTCGGCCACGTGCATCGAGGTCTTCACCCAGTCGTCGAGCAGGTCGCCGTACCGGACGAAGACCCGGCCGCCTTCGGCGATCGAGTCGCGGGTGCCGCGCTCGGTGTGCAGCATCATGTTCAGCCAGCTGGCAGCCAGGTGGGCCGACCCGAGCCGGTTGGCGTAGTAGGTCTGCTTGCTGCCGACCACCTCGCTGGGTGCGCGGAGCATGGTGGCGAACACCGGGGTGGCGCCGGTGCGGACCGCGGCCACGCGCCAGAGGCCGAGGAACCAGCTCAGCCGCGGGTCCTTGACCACCAGCTCCGGGCTGACCTGGAAGTGGCTGTCCAGCCACTCGGCGGTCAGGATCCGCTCCGGCTCGCGGGTGGCGACCCGCCCGGTCTCGAACCAGGCCTCGGGACGGGCGTCGCTGACCTGGACCAGCGCCTCCTTGAGCAGTCGGTCGTGGTGGTCGACCACCCAGCGCGGCTCGCCGAACCCCTTGGGGTTGGTGTCGTCCGCATCCACCTCGGGCTGGGGCACGTGCAGGCCCATGATCCGCATCAGGCCGGCCATGGTGCTGGTCCCGCTGCGGCCGGCTCCGGCGACGAACAGCACCTTGCGCGGGTACGTCGCCGCGTCGGTCAGGCTCAGCTCACTGCTGGGCTCGGAGGGGCCGGTGGTCACGGGGTCAGAGCCTAACGGTGGCTACGGTTCCGTCATGGTCCGGAGGCGGTCGGCGCTGCTGAGCGTCGTGGTGCCGGCGTACGACGTGGCGGCGTACCTGCCGGACTGCCTCGACTCCGTCCTCGGCCAGGCCGAGACGCTGGGCCGTGCCGGTCTGGAGGTCGTGGTCGTGGACGACGGCTCGTCCGACGACAGCGGTGCGATCGCCGAGTCCTACGCCGCGCGGGACCCGCGGGTGCGGGTCGTCCACACCGAGAACCGCGGCCTCGGCGCGGCCCGCAACGAGGGGCTGCGGCACGTGAGCGGCGACCTGCTCGCGTTCGCCGACTCAGACGACGTCGTCCCGCCCGGTGCGTACGCCGCACTGCTGCGCCAGCTGAAGCGGACCGGGGCGGACTTCGTGAGCGGCTCGGTGGCGCGCTGGGAGGTCTCCCCTGACGGCGAACGGCTGGTCGAGCCGCCGTGGATGCGGCGACTGCACCGGCAGCGGATGGACCTGGTCATCGACGACCAGCCCGAGATCCTCGGCGACGTGTTCGCATGGAACAAGCTGTTCCGCACCGACTTCTGGCGTCTCACCGGACTGTCCTGGCCCGAGGGCGTCCGCTACGAGGACCAGCCCACCACCACGCTGGCCTTCCTGCGCGCCCGGCGGTTCGGGCTGGTCCCCGACGTCGTCTACCACTGGCGGATCCGCGACGACGGCTCCTCGATCACCCAGCAGCGGTCATCGCTCACCGACCTGCGCGACCGCTGGACCACCAAGCAGATGGCCCTCCGCAGCGTCGAGGAGTACGGCGCCACCAAGGTCACCCGGGTCTTCCGGGACCGGGTGCTCGCCGGCGACCTGCACCGCTACTTCACCGAGATCCCCGGCTGCAGCGACGAATGGTGGGAGCTGCTCCGCACCGGTGTGCTCTCCATCTGGGGCGCCCGCTCGCTGACTCACAGCGGCCTGCTCCCGACCGACCGGCTGGTCGGCTGGCTGGTCGAGCAGGGTCGCCGCGAGGACGCTGCCGCGGTCGTCACCTACGCCCGCGGGCTCGGCCGCCCGCTGGACCGGGTCGAGACCCCCGCCGGTCGGCGGCTCGACGTACCGGTGCTCGACCTGTCGACGGTGGCAGCCGAGGCGCTGGCGGTGCGGGCCACGGAGCGCTGAGGCCGCACGCATGAGTTTCACCGGCCGGCCGGTGAAACTCATGCCTGGCCGATGAAGGTTCGTACTCCAGGCTCCAGTTTCACCGGCCGGCCGGTGAAACTGGCGCCCGCGACGATCTAGAGCAGACCGTTCTCAGTCAGGAAGTCGGCAGCGACGTCCTCGGGCTTCTCACGGTCGACCGCGATCCGGCCGTTGAGCTCGGTGAGGTTTTCCGTGGTCAGAGCAGCCATCAACGGGTTGAGGACGTCGGCGATGTCCGGGTGCTCCTCGAGGAACGCCGTGGACACGGCCGGCACGAGGTTTTGCGCCGGCTGGATCTGCTTGTCGTCCTCGAGCACGACCAGACCCTGCGCCTCCAGGGTGCCGTCGGTGGTGCTGGTCTCGCCGAGCTGGGACTCGCCGCTGAGCACCGACTGGTAGGTCTGGTCGCTGGCGTAGCCGAGCGGCAGCACCTCGGTGATGTCGATGCCGTACTGGTCGGAGAGGCCGCCCTCGCAGTCGAGCCGGCCCTCGCAGTCGGGAGCGGCCGCGAGCACGACGCTCACGCCCTCGAGGTCGGACAGCTTGGTGACGCCGTTTTCGTCGGAATAGTCCTGGGTGACCATGAACGCGTTGGTGTCGGTGGCCGCCGAGAGGTCGAGCAGGGTGATGCCGGCCTCGTCGAGCAGCGGCTTGCCGTCGGCGGCGAGCTGCTCGCCGTCGCCGGCCTCGAAGGGCGCGGCGTCTTCGCCGTTCTTGGCGCTGTTGAGGAAGTTGACGATGCCTCCGACGTATTCGGGGACGATGTCGACGCTGTCGGGGAACGTCGCCATGTAGCCGTCGCGCGAGTCGACGAGCTTGGTGGTCACGTCGTAACCGGCCTTCTCGAGCAGCTGTTCGTACATCGCGGCGACCAGGGTCGCCTCCGGGAAGCTCTGCCCGGCCAGGGTCACCGAGCCGCCAGTGCCGCCCGACGTGGACGGCGACGGCGCGGTGGTCTCGTCGTCCTTGGCGTCGGAGTCGAGGTCGTCACCGGCACATCCGATGGCGAGGAAGAGCGTGCCGACGGAGAGGACCGCGGCGAGCTGACGTCTGATCGACATGATGTTCCTTCTGTGTCCCGTGACAGGTGCCACGCGTGTCCGGATGAGCCAGAGCTCAATGAGCGCCGACGGCGTCGGTGTCCTCGGTAACCGTAGATGGGTCCACCGACATTCCCGAGTCACGTTTCGGACTCGGGACGCCGTGCGACGGCGTGGCCAGCCGCTGCGCGCCCGCCGCGAGCAGCTCCAGCACCAGCGCGACCAGCCCGACCACGACCGCTCCGGCGATGCCCTTGCCGTAGTTGGTGCGGAAGAACCCGTCGGTGATCACCCGGCCCAGGCCCGGGCCGGCGACCAGCGCCGCGATGGTCGCGGTCGCCCACACCTGCACCAGCGCCAGCCGGACGCCGCTCATGATCAGCGGCATCGCCAGCGGAAGCTCGACCCGGAAGAACTTCTGGGCGCCGGTCATCCCCATGCCGTCGGCGGCCTGCTTGACGTCGGCCGGCACCTCGCGGACCGCGACGTACCCGTTGGTGATGATCGGCGGCAGCGCGAACAGGGCGAGGGCGAGCAGCGTGGCGAGGCCGGCGCGGCCGTAGGGGCCGAACTCGCGGGTGCCGGGGAAGTCGGCGGTCACGAAGAGCGCCAGCAGCGCGAACGTCGGGATGGCGCGGCCGATGTTGGTGATGTTGATGGCCAGGAACCCGCCGCGGCCGAGGTGGCCGAGCCACAGCGCGATCGGCAGCCCGACGACCAGGGCGAGCACCAGGGCGGTCACGGTGAGCAGCAGCTGCTGCTGGAGCAGGTGCAGCATCCCGCGGTCGCCAGTCCAGTTCGCCCAGGTGGTCAGGTAGTCCCAGGTGTCTCCGAAGACGGTCATACCTGCGCTCCCCGGGTCCAGGGCGTCAGCAGCCGCTGCGAGAGCACGATCAGCACGTCGAGCAGGACGGCGAGGACCACGCAGAGCACGGCGGCGGTGAACAGCTCAGCGCGGAAGTTGGAGTTCACGCCGTCCTTGATCAGGTTGCCGAGCCCGCCGTACGACACCAGCGAGCCGATGGTCGTCAGCGCGACGGTGGACACGGTCGCCACCCGGAGCCCGGCCATGATCACCGGGATCGCCAGCGGGAGCTCGATACGGAACAGCAGCCGGCCCGGGCCGTAGCCGAGGCCGCGCGCGGACTCCACGACCTCGTCGGGCACCGCCCGCAGCCCCTCGAGCATGGCCCGGACCAGGATCGTCAGGGCGTACAGCGCCAGCGCGATCACGACCGTGGTCATCGACAGCCCGGTGAAGGGCACCATCAGCGGCAGCAGCGCCAGCGACGGGATCGTGTAGACGCCGGTGCTGACGCCCAGGACGGTCGACTCCAGCCGCGCGTACCGCCGGGCCAGCAGCGCCAGCGGGAACGCGATCGCGACCCCGAGGAGCACCGAGAGCGCGGTGATCTCGAGGTGCTCCACGGTCGCGTGCTGAATCTCGGGACGGAAGTCCTTGACGTACTGACCACAGATCCACTCGTTGGTGAGCCGGCTGTAGCAGTTCGGACCGTCTGCTGCCGGTGCCGTCCCGAGAACGGCCAGTAGGGTCACCACATGGACAATACCGATCGGAGAACCGGACAAACCATGATCCGTCTCTCCGGGGTCGGCAAGACCTACGACGACGGCACGGTGGCCGTCCAGGAGCTCGACCTGGAGGTCGCCGCCGGCGAGCTGGTGGTCCTGGTGGGGCCGTCCGGGTGCGGCAAGTCCACCACCCTCAAGATGATCAACCGGCTGATCGAGCCGACCACCGGACGCATCGAGATCGACGGCCAGGACGTCACCGGCTCCGACCCGGTCAAGCTGCGGCGCGGGATCGGCTACGTGATCCAGCAGATCGGGCTGTTCCCGCACCAGAAGGTCATCACCAACGTGATGACGGTGCCCCTGCTGTACGGCGAGTCCAAGTCGACCGCGAAGCAGCGGGCCAGCGAGCTGCTCGACCTGGTCGGGCTCGACCCGGCGACGTACGGCGACCGCTACCCGCACCAGCTCTCCGGCGGCCAGCGGCAGCGCGTGGGTGTCGCCCGGGCGCTGGCGGCGGACCCGCCGGTGCTGCTGATGGACGAGCCGTTCGGCGCGGTCGACCCGGTGGTCCGCCTCCGGCTGCAGGACGAGTTCCTCCGGCTCCAGCAGGAGCTCGGCAAGACCGTCGTGCTGGTCACCCACGACATCGACGAGGCGGTGCGGATGGGTGACCGGGTGGCGGTGTTCGCGATCGGCGGCCGGCTCGCTCAATACGGGACCCCCGCCGACCTCCTTGGCCACCCGGCCGATGACTTCGTGGCCGACTTCGTCGGCGCCACCAAGGGGCTGCGCCGGCTCACCGTCACCGCGATCGACCCCGCCCACCTCGAGTCCGTGGACGGCGTCAGCACCGGCGACCTGGCCGACACCGTCGACGTGGGCGACACCCTCGAGGAGGCGCTGGCAGCACTGCTGCGGAGCGACAAGGGTGTGGTCGGGGTCAAGGACGGCGCGCGGTTCGTCGGCGTACTCACCCCCAACGGGATCCACAAGGCGCTGCGGGCCTCGCTGGCCGAGTCGGCTGCCTAGGCCGGTCCGGCCGGCTCCACTTGTAACTCACCGTTCGTGCGTCTCCTGCGTTGCTTGGACGCCACAGAAGACGCACGAACGGTGAGTTACATGATCGCCGCGCGCTCGCCGGGCGCCAGCACGACCGCCTCGACGCCTGACCCGGCCAGCGCCTCGGCGAACCTCGGCCCCGGGGTGGTGAACAGCCGGTGGTGGTTGGCCGGCGCGACCCGCCGCAGGCCGGCCGGCCAGAACGTGCCCCAGTGCACCGGCACCGCCCACGTGGCGCCGACCCGCATGACGGCCTCGGCCGCCTGCTGCGGGTCGAGGTGGCCTTCCGACAGCGTGGGTCCCCAGCCACCGACCGGCACCAGCGCCAGGTCGACCGGATCGACGTCGGCCAGGTCGTCGCGGAGCTCGGTGTCACCGGCGTACCAGCACGACCCCGCCTCGTTGCTGATCCGGAACCCGAGGGCAGGCGGGCGCTCGCGGGCGAGGGGGTGCCGCCGGCCGTCATGCGTCGCGGGCAGCACCTCGACGCGTACGCCGGCCCGCTCGACCACATCCCCGGGCACGACCGCGACCAGCCGGTCGAGGCCGAGCCCGGCCAGCAGCCCCTCGGCTCCCCGGGGCACCACCAGCGGCACCGCGGGACCGAAACGGGCCAGGGACGGCAGGTGGCAGTGGTCCTGGTGCAGGTGCGAGACGAGCACCAGGTCGGCCTCCTCGGCGGTGGGCGCCGGCGTGGCGGCGTACCGCACCAGGTGGAGGAGCCGGTCGACCAGCAACGGGTCGGTGGCCACCCGGGTGCCGCCCAGCTCGACGGTGACCGTCGAATGACCCCACCAGGTGCAGGCGATCACGTGACCGGTACGTCCCGGTGCCACGACTCGGTGACGTACGACGTCTCCCAGCCCATGCCGCGGTAGAGCCGGTCCGCGCCGGTCGGCGAGTCCGCGTCCACCTCGAGGCCGACCCGGTCCCGGTCGCGGGCGGCGGCGTCCGCGAGCACGGTCCGCAGCAACGCCTTGGCCACGCCGCGTCCGCGGGCCAGGTCGATGACGCCGATGTAGTCGACATAAGAGCCGTTCGGGCCGCCGCTGCTCTCGGAGACCGTGGCGACGAGGGCACCCACGGCGATCGGCTCGGGCTCTTCCGGGATCGGGCTCTCGAGCTCAGCCAGCCACCAGTGGTCCCAGCGGTGCCCGGGGTCCTCCCGGAGCCGGTGCAGGAACTCGTCGAAGGTCTCCGGCTTGGAGTTGAAGTGGTCGGTGAACGCCTCCTCGAGGACGTCGTGGACCTTGCGCAGGTCGGCCTCGACCGGTCGACCGTCCGGGCCCTGCTCGACCAGCCGAATCTGCACCGCGTCGTGCTGCCACCGCGCCGGGTCCGGCACCAGCCGGGCCTCGTCCGGGGTCACCGGACGGCTCATCTGCCACCAGGTCCGGACCTTGCGGAAGCCCCCCTCGGCCAGCCACCGCTGCTGCCGCTCGTCGTCGGCGAAGACTCCGGTGTCGATCTGCTGGACCGAGAGGCCCCGCGCGGCACCCACCCGGCGGGCCTGTCCCGCCGCCCAGTCGACGAGCAGGTCCGAGCAGGCCCGGCCGATCGCCTCGTCGATGCCCCGTTCCACTACGTGCAGGAACAGCATCCGCCCGCCGGCCCGGTCGTGCACGCTTCCCCAGGCCCGGATCAGGCCGCTCTCGTCGCGGACCACGACGTTCTGCCGGGTCCGGAGCCCGTGGTCGGAGACCTGGACCAGCACGTCCCCCTGGCCGGCGCCGGCCCAGCCGCGCCCGTCCCGCTCGTGGGCGCGCAGCAGCTCGGTCAGCCGGGCGACGTCACCGCGGTCGTCGGGGTCGGGTGTCCCGACCTGCCAGCCCTCCGGGAGGCCCTCCGGCGGAGCGACGAGCTCGTCGGGGTCGGGCTCGAACCGGCTCTCCTCGGGGATCACGAGGCACCATCCTCCCCGAGCGCCAGCCTGATGTAACTCCGTGTTCGTACATCTGGACGGGTGCTCGAACACCCGTCCAGATGACGTAACACGGAGTTACATGTGCCGCGGGGCCGCTCAGGCGTGCTTGCGCTGGTGCTCCGCGGCATGCCAGGCGACGGTGACGGCCTCGAGCTCGGCACGGATCGCGAGCACCTCCTGCTCGAGCTCGACGACGCGCAGCTGCGAGATCGCGGCGCGCTCCTCGGCCTCGGTGAGCCGGACCTCGAGCCCGGCAGCGCGGCGGCCTTCGGCGTTCCGCTTCCGGATGGAGGTCGCGGCCCGGCGCTGGGCCTCGGCGAGAGCCATCTCGAGCTCGTCGAGCGCCTGCTCGCGGTCGGAGAGGCGCTCCCGGACCTCGGCGAGGTACGCCGCATGCTCGGTCGACTGCTGGTCGGTGAGCTCGTTGAACGCGTGGGCCTGGGTGGCCCGGTCGCGCGCGGCCGTCACCCGCGACTCGACCAGCTCGGTATGGGTGATCCGGGTGGCTACGGCGCCGAGGACGACGCCGAGCCCGGCGGCGATCGTGACGAGGAGCCACGAGCCGCTCAGGGCTGCACCGGCGACCGCCAGCGCAGCGAGCACGATCAGGCCCACGGCGACCGTCACGCGGATGGACCGCTGACGTCTCCGTGTGGCCTGTGTTGCAGGTGGGGAAGCCATGACCGCAGGCTATTGCTCCGGATCGCGCTTCTGGACGCGACACGCACGTTCGAGGAGCAGCGCTCCGACCACGATCGTGATACTGGCGGCCACCGCCACCACCGAGCGGAGGATGCGCTGGCCGGCCAGCTCGGCCGGATCGCCGATCCAGCTGACGGCGTACCCGGCATAGCCGCCGGCCACCAGCGCCCCGACCAACGCCCCGGCGCGGCCGAGCACCAGGCGGTTGACCGCCTGGTGCGGCTCGAGCAGGTCGCGACGCACCTGCACCACCCGGTGGGTCTGCCAGGCGGTGGTCCCGATGACCACCGCGACCAGCCACAGGGCGGCCGGCTGCGCCCAGGAGATGACCGGCGCGGTGCCGCTCAGCCGCTCCGCGACGGGGTGCCACAGCCAGCCGAGGACCAGACCGGCGATCGCCCAGGTCGTGACCACGACGTAGGACGTCGGCTGCAGCGAGCCCTGGGGCTCCGGGGGCTCCTCGTCGTCGTCTGGGTCGGCCCCCCGGAAAGGGTCCGGCTCGCGGGTCACTCGAGCTCGAGGACCAGATCGTCGCGTCGTGCGATGCCGCCCTCGCCGAGGGCAGTGAGCAGGTCGGCGACCGGACCCCGGTCGGGGAACTCCGCCTGCGGGTCGACGTCGAGCCACGGTCGCAGCACAAAGGCGCGCTCGACGGCCCGCGGGTGCGGGAGCCGGAGCTGCTCGTCGTCGCTGCGGCGGTCCCCGACCACGATCAGGTCCACGTCGAGGGTGCGGGGCGCGTTCTTGACCGGGCTGCGCTCGCGGTCGAACGCGTCCTCGATGGCCAAGGCCCGGTCCAGGAGCCGGGTCGCCGCCAGCGTGGTGTCGGCCAGCACGATGGCGTTGAGGAACTGCTCGGAGCCGTCCGGCGCGTCGACCGGGTCGGTCTCGTAGACCGGAGAGACCGACGTGACCCAGACCTCGGGGGTGTCGGCCAGCGCACGCACGGCGCCCTGGAGGTAGTCCATCCGTTCGCCGAGGTTGGAGCCCAACGCCAGCACCGCACGGCGGATCGGGCGCATCTCGCCCGTGAGCGTGTCGGCGTCGATGATGTTCGGGTTCGGCGTCTCGGTCACGGGCGGCCCTTCCGAGTGATCGTCAGCGCGACGTCCGAGAACGTCGCGTCGATGGGTGCATCCGGCTTGTGGACCGTGACGCGCACCCATTCAACCCGGCTGTCCAAGAGGCAGACCTCCGCGATCCGGTGGGCGAGAGTCTCGATCAGGTCGACCGGATCCTTCTCGACGGCGGCTTTCACCGCCAGCGCGAGACTTCCGTAGTCCACGGTCGCTGACAAGTCGTCCGAGGCTGCCGCCGCGGCGGTGTCCACGCCCAGCACGAGGTCGATCACGAACCGCTGGCCCTCGCGCCGCTCGTGCTCGAAGACGCCGTGGTGGCCCCAGCATTCGAGGCCGGTCAGGGCGAGCTCATCCATCGACATGCCCCTCCTCCCGAGCGGTCTCCAGGGCGTCCAGCACCTTCAGGGCGTCGCGAGTGGAGCGTACGTCGTGGACCCGCAGCCCCCACACCCCGACCTGGGCGAGCAGCACGCTGAGCGCGGTGGTGGCGTCCTCGCGGCCGTCGATGCCGCGCGGCGTGCCGTCCGGCCCGGCCAGCAGGGTGCCGAGGAAGGACTTGCGGCTGGCGCCGACCAGCAGCCGGTGGCCCAGCGCCTGAATGACGTCGAGGTGGGCCAGCAGCTCCCAGTTGTGCTCCCCGCGCTTGGCGAACCCCAGTCCGGGGTCGAGTACCAGCCGCTCGGCGGCCACCCCGGCGGCCAGGGCGGCCTCCACGCGCTGCGCCAGCTCGTCGCGGACCGCGGCGACCACGCCGCCCGGCCCGTCGTACGTCGCGAAGTCGGTCATGTGGTCGGCGTGGGCCCGCCAGTGCATGGCGACGTACGTCGCGTCGGCAGCGGCCACGACGCGGAGGATCTCCGGGTCGGCGAGACCACCGGACACGTCGTTGACGAACCGGGCGCCGGCGGCCAGTGCAGCCTCGGCGACCTCGTGGCGCATGGTGTCCACCGAGACCGTGGCACCGGCACCGGCCAGGGCGGTGATCACCGGCACGACCCGGTCCAGCTCCTCCTCGACCAGGGGCCGGGTCGCGCCCGGGCGGGTGGACTCGCCGCCCACGTCGAGGATGTCGGCCCCGTCGGCGAGCAGCTGCTGCGCGTGCGCAACCGCGCTCTCGGTCGTCGCGTAGCGGCCACCGTCGCTGAACGAGTCGGGGGTGACGTTGACCACGCCCATCACGACCGGGAGCTTCATCAGAACTCGTAGCCGAACTCGCGCAGGTCCGGTGCGAACAGCTCGGCGACCCGCTCCCGCATCGCCGGCGTGTAGTGGTCGCGGTAGCCGCCGCTCATGCCCGGGTCGGCGTTGCGGCGCGGCTCCTGCGGCGGCGGCTCGATGCCGAGCCGGTCGCAGGCCTGCGCCAGGTCGTCGCCGAAGGTCTCGGTACGGCCGATGAAGTCAGCCCGGCGCTCCGGGGTCCGCAGGTAGCGCAGCTGCGGCGTACGCAGCCGGACGAACCGCTCCGGGCCCTCCATCACGAACGCCTCGAAGTCGGGCAGCCCCTCCAGCACCCCGGACCAGAACGGGTTGTTCTCGATACGACGCGTCGCCCACGCGTGCCCATCGTCGCGCATCTGCTGGCGGCGCTCGATCATCGACCACCACGACCACAGCCGGGCCCAGGGGTTCCGGACAAAGCCGAAGATCCAGTACGTCGCCAGCTCCGGATGGGCTCGGAGCGCGGCCCGCAGGTGGGCGTGCTTGGCGCCCGGCAGCCCGGTGAGCTTCTCGGCCCCCGGCAGGCGGTCCAGCAGGACCGACTGCACGGTGCTGCCGCCGGTCTTCTGCACGTGCACGAAGAGCACGCGCGCCGGGTGCGACACGATCACCGCGTCACGTTAGCGTCCTGACCGTGGACCGGACCTTCCTGCTCGGTGTCGGCGCCATGAAGGCCGGGACCACCTGGCTGCACGACTACCTGGCCGCCTCGCCGCAGTGCCAGCCCGGGCATCGCAAGGAGTACCACGTCTTCGACAGCCTCGACTTCCCCACCGAGCAGGGCAAGGAGCCGTGGCTGCTGCATCGTGTCGTCGACAAGGCCCGCGCCTCACTCGACGACGTGGCGGACGGCCGGCCCACCGACCCGACGTTTCTCCACCAGGCGGCGATGATCGCCGACGAGCGGCTCTACTTCGACTACTTCACTGGCCTGTTCAGCCGCGACCCGGCCACCCGGCTCACCCTGGACATCACGCCCGGCTACGCCCTGCTGTCCACTGACCGGCTGGCTTCGATCCGTGCCGAGTTCGAACGGCGGGCGGTGCGTCCGGTGGCGGTGTTCCTGCTGCGCGACCCGGTGGAACGGATCTGGTCGCAGGTGCGAATGCAGAAGCGGCGGCGCC
Organism: uncultured Actinomycetota bacterium; assembly: GCA_963765915.1. Lineage (GTDB taxonomy): Bacteria > Actinomycetota > Actinomycetes > Propionibacteriales > Nocardioidaceae > Nocardioides. The sequence goes on from CAVXYB010000001.1 coordinate 453,609, forward strand.
CCGAGAACAACCCCGGACCTGCGGAGGAGCTGGTGGCGCAGCGGTACGCCGAGCCGTCGTACGCCGAGCGGACTCGCTACGAGGCAACCGTCCGCCACCTCGACGCGACGTTCGGCGACCAGGCGGGCTACGGGTTCTACGAGGAGCTCTTCGACCCGGCCACCACCGAGCGGGCGCTGCGGGCGATGTGCGGACTGACCAGGATCGACTTCCGCGAGCCGGACCTTGACGCGCGGTTCAACGTGTCACCGCGCTCCGCCACCCTGCCGGAGGAGACGGTGCGGGCGGTGGCCGAGCACTACCGGCCGACCTACGAGTTCGTGGCCGAGCGGTTCGCCGACCGCGACCTGGCCCGGATCTGGCCCAGCGCGCGCTTCGCCCTCTGAACCCACCCGCCCGGGCGTACCTGGTCCAGCCGGGCCTGGAGCCGCCGGCGGCGGGCCCGCTCCGCCTTCAGCCGGCCGCGGATCTTCGCCGCGCCGGCGGCCGAGCCGCGCCGCTCCCGGTGCCGGGCCTCGTCCAGCGAGACCGCCACCGCTTCGGCGTACCGCGCGTCGTAGGCCTCGCGGACCGTGTTGAGCCGGGCCTGGGCGGCGGCGTCGTCGGGATTGGCCACCAGTGCGCCGAGCTGCTGCCAGGCATCCTCGGCCAGGTCGCGCAGCCAGTCCGGAAGCACGATGTCGTCCCAGGTCAGCTGGGACCGACGCATCCCGGGGTCGAGGAAGGCGTCCAGCCCCCGGTCCTCGTCGAGGGGGAGGTCGAGATCGAGCTGGACGGAGGCCGTGGTCAGGGCGGAGCGCCAGTCGGCCAGGAGGTCGTCGTACGCCAGGAACGCCCGCCTGGTGCCCCGCGAGGAGTGCTCGGTGACCAACGCGACGTTGAGCCAGGCGGCGGTGTTGGAGGTCTCCTTGGTGCGGCGCTCGGCATCGGTACGTCGGCCCTGGCCCCACGTGATGTCCTGCGAGCCGACCACCGCGGCCGGGTGCCGCAGCGCGGTCAGCAGCCTCAGGTCGCGGCCCGTTCGCCCGGCGGCGGCCCGCCAGGTCGGCAGCAGCCAGGCGGCATGAGGGTCCTTGACCACGGTCCGAGGTTCGGGCTGGCCGGCCAGCCAGTCGCACAGCTCGGCCTCGACGGTGCCGTCCGCGAGCAGCGCGGCCACCCGCTCCTCGGCCCGCGGGCTGCTGTCGCTCGGGCGTACGAGCGCCTCGCGAAGGAGCCGCTTGTGGAACTCGATCACCCACCGCGGCTCGAAGTGGCCCTTGGCGTTGCGCGGGGAGGCCGGCACCTCGGGCTGCGGGACGTGCCACCCGAGGTGCTTGAGGCTGCCGGCCAGCGAGCTGGTGCCGCTGCGCATCGAGCCGGTCACCAGGACCACCGTGTGCTCACTCATTGCGAGCGCAGCCTACGGCGATGTCTATGTTGGGCCGGTGATCGTGTCCCACGAGCACGGCTTCGTCTTCATGAAGACCCGCAAGACGGCCGGCACCAGCGTGGAGATCGCCCTGTCCCGCGTCTGCGGTCCCGACGACGTGATCACGCCGGTCACCGAGGCCGACGAGGCGCTCCGCCGCGAGGTCGGTGGCCGTGGCCCGCAGCACTTCGAGTCGCCGCCGCTGGACCGCAAGGCCTTCAACCACATGCCGGTCTCGATGGTGCGCCGGATGCTCGGGCGGCGACGGTTCGAGTCCTACTTCTCCTTCGCGGTCGAGCGGAACCCGTGGGACGCCGTGGTCTCGCTGTACCACTGGCGGTTCCGGGACGCCGAGACGCCCGGCGACTTCACGGCCTTCGTCGCGTCGGAGGCGGTCGCGAGGTTCGCGACCAAGAACCAGCGCATCTACCGCCTCGACGGCCGGGTCGCGGTCGACCGGGTGCTCCGCTACGAGTCGCTCGCCGACGAGCTCGCGGAGGTCTGGTCGCAGCTCGGCCTGCCCGGCTCCCCCGACCTGCCGCACGCCAAGGGTGGTGCCCGGCCGCGCGGGACGTCGTACCGCTCCTACTACGACGACACTTCTCGCCAGCGCGTCGCCGACCTGTTCGCGGCGCCCGTCGCCGAGCTCGGTTACGAGTTCTGATCGGAGCGGTGCGAGGGACGAGCACCGGTCCGATCGTCGGTGGTTGAGCGAGCGCGACCGAGGAACGAGGTCGCGACCGAGCGTGTCGAAACCAGGTGAGCCGGGGCTGGTACTGGATCTCTGTGATCGGCTTCCAGCGCGACCTGCGGAGGTTTCGACACGGCCGGTTCGACCTCGTTCCTCGGTCGGACGGCCTGCTCAACCACCAACGATGGGACCCCTCCTCGTTCCTCGGAGGGCTCCCATCAGCGGTTGCGGTGGATCAGCGCCATCGCCTCGGCGCGCGTCGTGGCGTTGGAGAGGAACTGACCGCGCACGGCCGAGGTGATGGTGCGGGCGCCGGCCTTCTTCACCCCGCGCATGGTCATGCAGAGGTGCTCGGCCTCGATCACGACGATGACCCCGCGCGCCTCGAGGAGCTTCATGAGCGCGTCGGCGATCTGCGTGGTCAGCCGCTCCTGGACCTGCGGCCGCTTGGCGAAGACGTCGACCAGCCGGGCCAGCTTGGACAGGCCGGTGATCTTGCCGGTCGCCGCCGGGATGTAGCCGACGTGCGCGACGCCGGTGAACGGCACCAGGTGGTGCTCGCACATCGACCAGAGCTCGATGTCGCGGACCAGCACCATCTCGTCGTGCCCGACGTCGAAGGTGGTGGTCAGCACGTCCTCGGGCACCTCGCGCAGCCCGGCGGTGAGCTCGGCGTACGCGCGCGCCACCCGGGCCGGGGTGTCGTGCAGGCCCTCGCGTTCGGGGTCCTCCCCGATGGCGATCAGCAGCTCGCGGACCGCCGCCTCGGCGCGTGCCTGGTCGAACGCCGGCACCTCGACCGGCCCCCGTGGCACATCGGTCACGTCGGCCCTGCGGAGCCGGGTGAGGGCGGCACGGGCGGCTCCCCGCCGCCCAGGGCGGGATCGCCGTGTACGTCGCCGCCGGGACCGGGCGGGGTCACCACCGCACCGGGGCCTTCCTCGTGGTCACCGGTGCCGTTCTTGGCGTTCGCGTAGGGGTACCCGTTGGCGGCCGCGCGGTCGCGGATCTCCTGGGGGATCTCGACCGGGGCGAGCTCCGAGGGGCGCCGGTCCGGAGACCCGGTCCACGCCGGCCGCTCGGAACGACGGCGGAGCGGCACGAAGATCTGCACGATCTGCTCCTTGTCGAGCGTCTCCTTGTCGAGCAGCTCGAGGACCAGCGAGTCCAGGACGTCGCGGTTCTCCTCGAGGATGTCGAAGGCCTCCTGGTGCGCCGTCGTGAGGAGCTTCTTGGTCTCCTCGTCGACGATCCCGGCGACCTCCTCGGAGTAGTTGCGCGAGTGGCCGAGGTCGCGGCCCAGGAACGGCTCGGCCTGCGCGTCGCCGAGCCGGATCGCGCCCAGCCGCTCGGTCATGCCGTACTGGGTCACCATGGCGCGGGCCAGGCTGGTGGCCTTCTCGATGTCGTTGCCGGCGCCGGTGGTGGGGTCGTGGAAGACCATCTCCTCGGCGGCCCGTCCACCCAGCATGTAGGCCAGCTGGTCGAGCATCTGCGAGCGGGGCTGCGAGTACTTGTCGGAGTCGGGCAGCACCATCGTGTAGCCCAGCGCCCGGCCGCGCGGCAGGATCGTCACCTTGTGCACCGGGTCGTTGCCGGGCAGCGCCGCGGCCACCAGGGCGTGTCCGCCCTCGTGGTAGGCGGTGATGAGCTTCTCCTTCTCGCTCATCAGGCGGGTGCGGCGCTGCGGACCGGCGATCACCCGGTCGATCGCCTCGTCCAGGGTCTCGTTGGTGATCTGCTTGAGGTTGTTGCGGGCGGTGAGCAGCGCGGCCTCGTTGAGCACGTTGGCCAGGTCGGCACCGCTGAAGCCCGGCGTACGACGGGCCACGGAGATCAGCTTGACGTCCTTGGCCAGCGGCTTGCCGCGCGAGTGCACCTGCAGGATCTGCTCACGGCCGGCGAGGTCGGGCGCATCGACCTGGATCTGCCGGTCGAAGCGGCCGGGCCGCAGCAGCGCCGGGTCAAGCACGTCGGGCCGGTTGGTGGCCGCGATCAGGATCACGCCGCCCCGGACGTCGAAGCCGTCCATCTCGACCAGCAGCTGGTTGAGGGTCTGCTCCCGCTCGTCGTGGCCTCCGCCCATGCCGGTGCCGCGGTGCCGCCCGACGGCGTCGATCTCGTCGATGAAGACGATCGCGGGGGCGTTCTCCTTGGCCTGCTCGAACAGGTCGCGGACCCGGGAGGCGCCGACACCGACGAACATCTCCACGAAGTCGGACCCGGAGATCGAGTAGAACGGCACCCCGGCCTCGCCGGCCACCGCACGGGCCAGCAGTGTCTTGCCGGTGCCGGGCGCTCCGTAGAGCAGCACGCCCTTGGGGATCTTGGCGCCCACGGCCTGGAACTTGGCCGGCTCCTGCAGGAACTCCTTGATCTCGCCGAGCTCCTCGATCGCCTCGTCACACCCGGCGACGTCCGCGAACGTCGTCTTCGGCATGTCCTTGGAGATCAGCTTGGCCTTGGACTTGGCGAACTGCATCACACCGCGGCCACCGCCGCCCTGCATTGAGTTCATCAGCCAGAGGAACAGCACCACCAGCAGGATGATCGGCAGGAACGAGAAGATGAAAGAGCTCAGGAGCCCCGGCCGGGACACCTCGACGGTGACCTTCTCGATCTCTCCCTCTCTGACCTGCCGCTGGGCGGCGCGGAAGATCTCGCCCTGCGTTCCGATGAGGTACTTCGTGGTGACCTCGCGGCCGCCACTGCGGTCCACGCTGTCGTCGAGGGTGGCCTTGATGACCTGGTCACCGTCGACGAAGGTGACCTCCTTGACCTCGCCGCTGGAGATGTACTCCTGCATCTGCGAGGAGCTGATCTCGTCGCCACCGCCCGAGCTGATCAGGAACTGCATGGCGATCAGCACGCCGACGACTGCGACGACGATCCAGATGAGTGGACCCTTGAAAATGCGCTTCACTGACTTCTCTCAGCTGCGGGCTTGATGAACTCTCGACGGTACAGACCGCCAGCAATGTCAAGTGTCTCAGGTGAGACCAGCGTGAGCGACTCGACGGGGACTATCGGGAGCCGGGTCAGCCGCCGTACACGTGCGGCGCCAAGGTGCCGATGTCACGCAGGTTGCGGTAGCGCTCTCGGTAGTCGAGCCCGTAGCCGACCACGAACTCATTAGGGATGTCCCAGCCGACGTACTTGACGTCCACGGGCATCGTGAGTGCCTCGGGCTTGCGGAGGAGGGTGCAGATCTCCACGCTCGCGGGGCTGCGGGAGCCGAGGTTCGAGGTCAGCCAGGAGAGCGTGAGCCCGGTGTCGACGATCTCGTCGACGATGATCACGTGTCGGCCCGAGATGTCGGTGTCCAGGTCCTTGAGGATCCGCACCACACCGCTGCTCTTCGTCCCGGAGCCGTACGACGAGATCGCCATCCAGTCCATCTCGACGTGGCGTGAGAACGACCGCGCCATGTCGGCCATCACCATGGCCGCGCCGCGCAGGATGCCCACGAGCAGGAGGTCCTTGTCGCCCATGTCAGCGGGGTAGTCGGCCTCGATCTGCTGGGCCAGCTCACGGATCCGCTCCTGGATCTCTGCCTCGGTGTAGAGCACCTTGACCAGGTCGGAGTCGACGTGGGCTGCGTCCATGGCGGTCAGCCTTGCACAGCGGTGCGGCGGAACAGCAGTCGCCCGTCCTCGCCTCTCGAGGACAGGTACGCCGTGACCTGGCCCGGCAGCTGGACCTCGCCACGGGGGTCCCTCGTGTGCAACAGCTGGTCCAGTGCGACCACGTGGACATGGAACAGCTCCGAGGCCGGCGAGCCCGCATCGAGCGCGGCCAGGCGCAGCACCCGCGACCGGGTGGCGAGGGGCAGGTCCGCGACTGCCTTGGTCTCCAGGCCGTCCTCGCTCCTCAGTCCGTCGTACGCCGCTTTGGCAAGCTGGTCGAGCAGGTCCATGTCGGCGCGGAGCTGGTCGGCGGTGCGGGCCAGCGCGGGGGTGACCCCCGGGCCGAGCTCGTCCTCGAGGACCGGAAGCACCTTCCGGCGCACGCGCACCCGCGCGAAGGCCGGGTCGATGTTGTGGGGGTCGTTCCAGTACTCGATCCCTTCGACCTGGCACGCGGTCACGGTGTCGGTGCGGGTCACGTCGAGCAGCGGCCGGCGGTAGTGGCCGAACCGCCGCCGCATGCCGGCCAGCGAGCGGCCGCCGGAGCCGCGGCTGAGCCCGAGCAGGACCGTCTCGGCCTGGTCGTCGAGCGTGTGGCCGAGCAGCACCGCGACCGCGCCGAAGTGCTGGACCATCTGGTCGAGGACGGCGTACCGGGCCTCGCGCGCGGCGGCCTCGGGCCCGCGTCCTCCCTCGACCTGCACGCGGGCCGAGGCGGTCTCGTCGGCGCCGAGTCCGGCCATCTGCTGGACCACGTGGCTGGTGTGGTCGGCCGAGCCCTCCTGGAGGCCGTGGTCGATGGTCACCCCGATCACCCGCAACCCCAGGCGCGGGCCTTCGAAGGCTGTCGCCGAGAGCAGCGCGAGCGAGTCGGGCCCGCCGGAGCAGGCGACGAGGACGGCGGCCTCCGGCGGCAGCGCGCCGCCGACCTGTTCGGAGACGAGCTCGGCCAGCGTGCGGCGTACGGCGACGCGGACCGCGGCGACGGACGGGTGGAGGCTCACGGGGCCGCCCGCCGACTCATGTGACTCCGTGTTCGTGCATCTACCTCGGTGTTCAAACACCGTGGTAGATGACGTAACACGGAGTTACAAGCAGCGGGAGCGGCCACGGTCAGGTCCGGAGCACCCGCGCCATCCAGGCGTCGGGGTCGGTGATCTCGGTCCGGCTGGGGAGGTGCTCGGCACGCTCCCAGATCACGTTGAAGCCGCTCATGCCGGCCTTGTCCACGACCGCGCGGACGAACTTGGCGCCGTCGCGATACTGCGCCATCTTCGCGTCGAGGCCGAGCACCCGCCGCAGGAAGCGGTCGAGGACGCCGACGCCCTTGCGTCGTTCGTTGAACCGGGCGCGGATCTGGGCGACCGAGGGGATCACGGTGGGGCCGACGCCGTCCATGACGACGTCGGCGTGACCCTCGAGCAGCGACATGACCCCGGTCAGGCTGTCGAGCAGCTCCTTCTGCTCGGGGGTCCCGACGACGTCGAGGAGGCTGCCTCCACCGGAACGCGCGTTCTTGAGTCCATCGAGGATGCGGTGGACGCCGTCCTCGAGCAGCCCGGAGGGCTCCATCGTGTCTGCGAACTTGCCGACCTGGGCGAACAGGTGCTCGCGCATCCACGGCACGGCGGTGAACTGGACCCGGTGCGTCTCCTCGTGCAGGCAGACCCAGAGGCGGAAGTCATGCGGGTCGACGGCGAGCTCGCGCTCGACGTGCACGATGTTGGGCGCGACCAGCAGCAACCGGCCGTCAGGTGCGAAGAACGGGTCGAACTGACCGAGCACCTTCGAGGCGAGGAAGCCGAGCACGCCGCCCACCTCGGCTCCGGTGATCCGGGAGCCGACCGCAGCGGTGATCCCGGTGGGCGGCTTCTTCTTGGTGAGCTTGTCGACGATCGGCGTGAGCAGGGTCGCGAAGGCGTCGGCGTTCGCCTGGACCCAAGAGGCCCGGTCCACCACCAGCACCGGAGCGGAGTGCTCCTGGGCGACGAGGCCGGTGTAGTCGCGGACCAGCCCGGTCGAGCGGTTCGCGCCCGCGCGCAGCTCCTCGACCACGGCAGCGGCCTCGTCGCGAGGGACCGTCGGCCCCTCGCCCGCGAGCCGCGAGCCGATCCGGACGGCGAGCTCCCAGTCGACCATCTCCACGCGATCGCCGTCGGCGCCGTCGGACCTGAAGGCCTGCGTCATGCCACTCAACCTAACTCCCCGGCGAAGATGGGCGGCCCGCGCGCCGGCACAGCACAATCAGGGCATGACCTTCCTGGGCGAGCCGGCCGACTCTCCGGCGGTGCGGGCGAAGTACGACGCCGACCTCGCGTCGTACGGCTTCGTGATGAACCTCAGCCATGTCTGGGCGCACCTACCCGACGCGCACACCGGGCTGACGGAGCTGCTGGGACTCGTGGCTCAACCCTTCAGCCTGCGCGAGCGCGGGATCCTGATCACCGCGACCGCCTCGACGATCGGCGACTCGTACTGCTCCTACGCGTGGGGCTGGAAGCTCTCCGCCGCGGCCGACTCCTCGGTGGCCGCCGGCGTCCTGGGCGGGAGCGACGCCGGCCTCTCCGCCCGCGAAGCCGCGCTCGCGACCTGGGCCCGCACGGTCGCGCGGGGGCCCGGGGAGACCACCGAGGCCGACGTCGAGGCCCTCCGCGAGGCCGGTTGGTCGGACGAGGCGATCTTCCGCGCCACCGCGTTCGTCGCCCTGCGGATGGCGTTCTCGACGGTGAACGCCGCCCTCGGCACCCGCCCCGACGCCGAGCTCGCCACCCTTGCCCCGCCCGAGGTACGCGACCAGGTCACCTGGGGCCGACCGATGGCGAAGTCGTGACGTCGAATCCGTGGCAGGTCGATCGACTCGACCTCGACGGCTACCTCGCCCGGGTCGGCCGACCGGCAGAGCCACCGTCGCGCGCGGCCCTGGACGCGCTGCACGAGGCGCACGTGCGTACCTTCACCTTCGACAACATCGACGTCCTGCTCGACCAGCACGCCGGCGTCGGACTGGAGCAGGTGCAGGCCAAGTTCATCGGGCGCGGCCGGGGCGGCTACTGCTTCGAGCACGGCACCCTGTTCGCGGCGGCGCTCGACCGGCTCGGGTACGACGTCACCCGCCGCCTCGGCCGAGTCGGCCCCCCGGAGACCACGGCCCGGACCCACTGCGTCGTCGTGGTGGACGTGGACGGCGAACGGCTGCTGACCGACCCGGGGTTCGGGATGAGCCTGCTCCGGCCGCTGCCGCTGGTCGACGGCGCGACCGACGACTTCGGCGGCTGGTCCTACCGACTGGCCGAGCTGCGAGCCGGCGAGGTGCGGGCGTGGGAGCTGAGCCGGTGGCGCGAGGAGCAGTGGGAGCTGATGCACACCCACGACGAGCTGCCGGTCCACCCGCCCGACGTGGTCTCGGGCCACCACTACACGAGCACCTTCCCGAGCAGTCATTTCCGGCACCTGCTCATGGTCACCAGGCACGAGGACGCCCGGCACACGTCCCTGACGCACCGCACGGTCACCGTGCGCCGGCCGGGCCAGGCGACCGCGCACCGCGAGATCGAAGCCGCCGAGCTGCGCGACCTTCTGCGTCAGCTCGAGGTGCCGCTGACCGCCGACGAGGAGGCGCGGCTGCTCGCCCTGGTTGAGCAGCTGCGCGTGGCGGACCACAGGCCCTGACCCTGAGAACTCGGGGTCGGAGGTCGAGTCGTCACTCGAACCGAACGGCGCCGCACTCCACGCACTCGAACCGCCTGACGACCTGCCCTTCCTCGAACTCCTCGAGGCGGAGCTCCCAGTTGTGCTCGGCCGGGCTGGAGACGGTAAAGGTCAGCGCACTCATCTTCGCTCCGCGTCGTAAGTCGGTCGGGGCATGACCGGCATCCATCACCAGTCCTGCTAGCGCATGTCCGGCAGTGCGCCCGATCTTTCATCAACACGGGTTCTTTCTGGATGCGGGTGCTCGGCTCGGGCGGACCCGAGGGGCGAGCCCCCGCTCAGGGGCAGCCCAGCCCCTGCTTGTAGCCCTCCGGCACGCGACCGGCAGCCACCTCGTCGGCGTAGTCCCAGATCACCTCGGGGTAGTCGCCCCGGGAGTTCATCTGCTGGAGCACCGGCCACTGGCGCGAGGTGCCGAGCACGCGGGCTGCCTCGGCTGCGCGCGCGTCGTCGCCGGCGGCCTGGGCGTCGTCGAACTCCCCGAGCCAGGCGCAGGCGTAGTAGCCGGTGACCTCGGCGCCGAGCTGGTAGGGGTCCTGCTGCGCCGACTCGATGCTGGGCACCGCACCGCCCGGCAGACTGGTGCCGGACGCTTCGGTGATCCCGGACAGCATCTCGAGCGCCGCGTCGCGTCGTTCTCCCTTGGTGACGTAGGCGTCGGGTAGTGCCAGCTCGTAGTCCGCGAGCCCGACAATGCGAAGCTGTCCGAGCATCTTCCGATACGTCGCCTCGTCCATGCCGCTGCCGCGGAACTCCATCCAGTGCCCCGCCTCGACCTCGCGGATCACGGTGTGGTCGTGGACCGAGTACGCCCACAGCCGGCCGGACCGCCCGAGCACCTCGATCGGCGCCCCGTCGGTCGGCGGCTCGCCGATGTGCGTGCGGTCGTTGACGTAGTCCTCGTAGGACTCGGCCGGGTACCAGGTGATGCTGAAGCGCGCATCGCCCTTGGCATAGCTGACCTCGCCGTAGCCGTCGTCGCCGGCCTCGGTCGAGGTGACGGTCCAGCCGGGTGTGTCGAGGACGGCCCGGAAGCCCTTCTCCTGCGGCTGTTCCTGGGCGGCGGCGCCGTGGTTGGCTCCGGACTTGGTGTCTTCGTCGCCCACTCCGCGCCACCACAGCGACGAGACCGCGATCGCGGCGACGACCGCGGCTGCGGCCAGCGGCACGAGGAAGCTGCGGTGGGACCGCGTCCTGACGGGTGCTGGGGCGGGGCGGTCGGGTGCGACGGTGCTCATGATCTCCTCCAGGAGCTCGGCCCGCCCGGCTCCGAGCGGCAGCTCCGCGACTGCCTTGTCGGTCAGCTTCGGGATCATCACCACTCCTTCCGGGCCGGCTCGACAGCCCTCAGGTCGGGCTCGTTACTGGGGAGATGTCCGGGCGGTGCCGGATCGTTGCCGAGCAGGTCACGCAGCCTCGAGCGCGCCCGGGACAGCCGGGGCCGGACCACCGCGGTGGTGAGGCCGAGCACCTCGGCGATCTCGCGGGACTCCAGGCCCTCCCAGAGGTGCAGCTCGAGCACCTCCTGGTCCCGGGCGCTGAGCCGGCGCATCGCCTCCGTGACGTCGGCGCGCTGCACCACCTCATCGCTCGTGTCCGGCACGTGCGCCCGAAGCTCACGGCGCAGCCGCTCCCCCAGAGCGCTCCGGCGCCTCTCGCCCCGACGGCGGTTCGCGAGCGCCCGGCGGGCCACGCCGTACAGCCACGGCCGCAGCTCCGGCTCCGGAGGCGCGTGCGCCAACCGCCGCCACGCGACGAGGAACGTCTCGGCGGTCACGTCGCCCGCGTCCTCCGGCCGGTCCACACGGCGAAGTGCATAGCCGAGGACCGCGTCGAAGTGGGTTGCGTAGACCCGTCTGAAGGCTCGCTCCCGCTCGTCGAGACTCAGTCGACCGGGATGGGGGGCCACGTTGCTCACATGTCCGGCAGCGGCGTCAGCGTTGCAGGGAGATCACAAAATTGCGCCGGGTGAGTACGCCGCGGCCCGGGGATGGCGCGCCGTCACCTCGGCCACCCGGCGGACGACCTCCTGGACCTGAGCGACCGCGGCACCGGTGAAGGTGATCGGCTCGGCGACCAGCGTCTCGAGCTGGGTCTCGGTCAGTCCCAGGCGAGCGTCTGCCGCCAACCGGGCCAGCACGTCGTTGTCGACCGCGCCCTGGCGCATGTCGAGCGCAACCCCGACGGCGGCCTCCTTGATCGCCTCGTGGGCAACCTCGCGGCCGACCCCGTTGCGGACCGCGGCCATGAGCACCTTCGTGGTCGCGAGGAACGGGAGGTAGCGGTCGAGCTCTCGCTGGACCACGGCCGGGAACACCCCGAACTCGTCGAGCACGGTGAGGAAGGTCTGGAACAGCCCGTCGGCGGCGAAGAACGCGTCCGGCAGCGCGACCCGGCGTACGACGGAGCAGGAGACGTCTCCCTCGTTCCACTGGTCGCCCGCCAGCTCGCTGACCATCGACAGGTGGCCGCGCAGCACCACGGCCAGGCCGTTGACCCGCTCGCACGAACGGGTGTTCATCTTGTGCGGCATCGCCGACGAGCCGACCTGGCCCTCGGCGAACCCCTCGGTCACCAGCTCGTGGCCGGCCATCAGCCGGATCGTGGTGGCCAGGCTGGACGGCGCCGAGACCAGCTGCACCAGCGCGGCGACCACGTCGAAGTCGAGGGAGCGCGGGTAGACCTGGCCGACGCTCGTGAGGACGTGCTCGAAACCGAGGTGCTCCGCGACCCGGCGCTCGAGCTCCGCCAGCTTCGACGCGTCGCCGTCCAGCAGGTCGAGCATGTCCTGGGCGGTCCCCATCGGGCCCTTGATGCCGCGCAGCGGGTAGCGCGCGACCAGCTCCTCGAGCCGCTGCAGCGCGACCAGCAGCTCGTCGGCCACCGTCGCGAACCGCTTGCCGAGCGTGGTCGCCTGCGCGGCGACGTTGTGCGACCGGCCGGCCAGCACCAGCCCCTGGTGCTCGGCGGCGAGGCGACCGAGCCGGGCCAGCGCGGCGACCGAGCGGTCGTGCAGCAGCTCCAGCGACTGGCGGACCTGGAGCTGCTCGACGTTCTCGGTCAGGTCGCGCGAGGTCATGCCCTTGTGGATCTGCTCGTGACCGGCCAGCGCGCTGAACTCCTCGATCCGCGCCTTGACGTCGTGTCGGGTGACCCGTTCGCGGGCTGCGATCGAGTCGAGGTCCACCTTGTCGACGACGTCCTCGTAGGCCTCGACGACGCCGTCCGGTACGTCGACGCCCAGGTCGCGCTGCGCCTTGAGCACGGCGACCCAGAGCCGCCGCTCGAGCACGATCTTGTGCTCGGGCGACCAGATCGCTGCCAGGTCGGCGCCGGCGTACCTGGTGGCGAGGACGTTGGGGACGGTCACGGCTCCATTGTCGCCGATGGGGGCGTCCAGTCGTCCCACAGCGCCCACCAGCGGTCGTCGCGGTCCAGCAGGTCGACCACGTCCGGAGCTGCGGCGAGCACCTGCCGCAGGTCGTCGATGGTGAAGCGGCCCTGGTCGAGCCGGGCCGCGAGGCTCTCGACGTCCTTCCAGCGGCGGTCACCGTCGGGGAGCACGACCAGGTCCAGCTCGAGGTCGTCCACATCGATCCCCTCGGGCCGACGCACGAAAGGCCGCTCGAAGTTGACGTACCAGCCCTGGAAGGCACCGTCGATGTCGAAGAACTTCCAGACGGAGTACCACTCGTCCGGCCGCCGCAGCTTCAGGACGGTGGCGCCCTGCCAGTGGGTCTGGGCCGACCACGGATGCGGTCCGCCCGGGTGCTCCGGGAAGGTCAGCGGAGTCCCGTCCCGCTGCAGGGTCGCGAGGACTCCGTCGTCGCTGACGACCACCTCCGGAAACTGCAACCAGACCTGGTCGTTCCAGACCTCGCGGACGGTGATGGTCGATCCCGGCGCGAAGGTCACCGGCCCGCCGCGATGTCGGTGCGGTGCTGGGCGCCGTCGAACGAGATCAGCGCGACCCCGGCGTACGCCGCGGTGCGGGCCGCGTCGACGTCGGGTCCGGTGCCGACGACGGCGAGCACCCGCCCACCCGCGGTGACCAGCTCGCCGTCGCGAAGGCCGGTGCCGGCCTGGATCACGTGCACGCCGGGCAGCGACTCGGCGGCCGGGATCCCGGTGATCACGTCGCCGGAGGACGACGAGACGGGGTAGCCGCGGCTGGCCATCACGACGCCGACCGCGGCGCCGTCGGCGAACGCCGGCGGCGGGACGTCGGCCAGAGTCCCGGTGGCCGCCGCCATGAGCAGCTCACCGAGCGGTGAGTCGAGCAGTGCCAGCAGCGGCTGGGTCTCGGGATCGCCGAAACGGGCGTTGAACTCCACGACCCTCATGCCGCGCGAGGTGAGCGCCAGGCCGGCGTACAGCAGCCCCGAGAACGGCGTGCCCCGGTGCGCCAACTCGTCGACGGTCGGCTGGAGCACGGTGGCGAGCACCTCGTCGACCAGACCGGCCGGCGCCCACGGCAGCGGCGTGTACGCGCCCATGCCACCGGTGTTGGGTCCCTCCTCACCGTCGTGGATGCGCTTGAAGTCCTGGGCCGGCTGCAGGGGGCGGACGGTCGCGCCGTCGGCCTCGTTCCAGCTGCAGAGCGCGAACACCGAGACCTCGGGACCGTCGAGGTACTCCTCGATCACCACCCGGTCGCACGCCGCGGCGTGGGCCAGCGCCTCGTCGCGTGAACCCGTGACGACCACACCCTTGCCGGCGGCCAGCCCGTCGTCCTTCACGACGTACGGCGCCCCGAGCTCGTCGAGCGCCCCGGCGGCCTCCTCCGGAGTGACGCACAGGAAAGCCCGGGCGGTGGGGACCCCGGCCGCCGCCATCACCTCCTTGGCGAACGCCTTGGATCCCTCGAGCCGGGCGGCCGCGCCAGAGGGCCCGAAGACCGCGATGCCGGCCGCGCGCACCGCATCGGCCACGCCGGCGACCAGTGGCGCCTCGGGCCCGACGACCACCAGGTCGACGCCGAGCGAGGCCGCCAGCGCCGCCACCGAGCGGCCGTCGACCGGGTCCACGTCGTGCAGAGTGGCGACGCGGGCCATCCCCGGGTTGCCCGGAGCGGCGTGCACCTCGGTGACCGCCGGGTCGTGGGCGAGCGCCCGGGTCAGCGCGTGCTCGCGCCCGCCGGTGCCGATGACGAGGGTCTTCACGAGGTCGTGCGCCGGGCGACCGACTCCGTGTAGGCGCCCCGCCGGTACCTCAGGATCGGGTCGTCGGAGAGCTCGATCCCGTCGACCACCCGGGTCGGGTCGAAGACGGTCGGCGTGGCGGAGGACGGGCCGCCCTCGGGGTCCGGCAGCTCGGCGGTCACCTCGATGTGGCCGGCCAGCAGCTCGCGGCAGCCCTTCCACACCGAGGTCGCGCGGTGCGGGTCGTGGTCGGGACCGGCCACCTGAACCCAGACCTCGTGGGTGACCGGGCCGCGCTCGAGCCGGGCGGCCATCTCCTCGCCGAGCTGCTCCCTGCCCGTGAAGGTGGCCTCCAACCGGTCGGACCTGCCGGCGACCGGCCGGAAGATGTAGCGCACCCAGGTCCGGGTGCCGTCCTCCGCGAGCCAGCCGTAGGCGTGGATCGGGTAGAAGGTCACCTCGGCGAAGCTGACCGGTACCGCGATCGAGCCGGACGTGGCGGTCATGAGTATGCGGCGCGCCACCCGCGGATGCCGGGCCAGGAAGACCGGCAGGGTCTGCGGCTTCTCGGTGGCCTCGGTGAGCGCCACGAACTTCGCCGGGTCGTTGGTCGGGAACCGCGGAGAGGTCTGGCCGAGCAGGTCGGTGGCCGAGCCGTCGGGGAGCCGGAACTTCACCGCCATCCCGCGGACGTCCGGCCTCGCGTCCGACCGCGGTTTGCCCGCGGCGTTCGACCAGCGGACGGTCACCTCGTGCGGCTGGCCGTCCAGGTGCCCGGCCCGACAGAGCTCGGTCGCCTCCGGCGTGGCGGTGAAGGTGCCGGTGTAGAACCGGCCCTTGGCATGGAGCGTGCGGTGCCCATCGGGCCCCCCGAACGCCGCTCGCAGTCGGTCGATGGCCCGCTCCGGACTCAGCACGGGGTCAATCTAGGGCGTGTCCCGCCAGCGCAGGTCAGAGCAGGTCGTGCACGACGATCGTCGCGTCGCGGTCGGGTCCGACACCGATGGCCGAGATGCGCGCGCCCGAGAGCTCCTCGACCCGGGAGACGTAGGCCCGCGCGTTGGCCGGCAGGTCATCGAGGGTGCGGGCCTCGGACAGGTCCTCCCACCAGCCGGGCAGCTCCTCGTAGATCGGCACGGCGTGGTGGAAGGCCGACTGGTTGACCGGCATCTCGTCGTGGCGGACGCCGTCGACGTCGTACGCCACGCACACGGGCACCGTCTCCAGCCCGGTGAGGACGTCGAGCTTGGTGAGCACGAAGTCGGTGACGCCGTTGACCCGCGCGGCGTAGCGCGCGATCACCGTGTCGTACCAGCCGCAGCGGCGAGGCCGGCCGGTCGTGGTGCCGTATTCGGCGCCGACCTTGCGCAGGTGCTCACCGAAGTCGTCGTTCAGCTCGGTCGGGAACGGCCCCTCCCCCACCCGGGTCGTGTACGCCTTCACGATCCCGATCACCCGGTCGAGCCGGGTCGGCGGGATCCCCGAGCCGGTGCACGCGCCGCCGGCGGTCGCCGACGAGGACGTCACGAACGGGTAGGTGCCGTGGTCGACGTCGAGCAGCGTGGCCTGGCCCGCCTCGAGCAGCACCGTCTCGCCGCGGTCGAGCGCCTGGTTGAGCAGCAGCCCGCTGTCCACGACGTACGGCGCCAGCCGGTCCGCGTACGACGCGAGCTCCTCCACGATCTCGTCCACAGACGGAGCACGCCGGTTGTAGATCTTGGTGAGCAGCTGGCCCTTGAGCTCGAGGACGCCCTCGACCTTGGCCTGCAGGATCTTCTCGTCGAAGAGGTCCTGGATCCGGATCCCGATCCGGTTCATCTTGTCGGCGTAGGTCGGGCCGATGCCGCGGCCGGTCGTGCCGAGCCGCCTGGTCCCAAGGAACCGCTCGGTGATCTTGTCGAGGGTCTTGTTGTAGCTGGCGATCACGTGCGCGCTGGCCGAGACCTTGAGCAGCGAGGTGTCGACGCCGCGGGCCTCGAGACCGTCGATCTCCTCGAACAGCACCCCCAGGTCGACCACGACGCCGTTGCCGATGACCGGCGTGCAGCCGGGGGTGAGGATGCCGCTGGGCAGCAGGTGCAGGGCGTACTTCTGGTCGCCGATGACCACGGTGTGCCCGGCGTTGTTGCCGCCGTTGAACTTGACCACGTAGTCGACGCGGCTGCCGAGCACGTCGGTGGCCTTGCCCTTGCCTTCGTCGCCCCACTGGGCGCCGATGATGGCGATCGCCGGCATGCCGATGGCTCCTTCGAGGTGTGGCCGCGTCACGGAGACGCGATCGGGCAGAGGATATGGTCCCACCGATGGACCCGATCCTGGTGATCAGCAACAGCGACGCCGGCACGGCGGACGAGGAGTCGCTGGCCACGGCGCTCAAGGTGCTCCGTGCGCACTGCTCGGTCGAGGTCCAGTCGACGTCCAACCCGGGCGAGCTGGACAGCGCGCTGCACCGGGCCGGCAGCCGCCGGATCGTGGTCGCCGGCGGCGACGGCAGCATGCACGCCGTGGTGGCCGCGCTGTACCGCCGCAACGACCTCAAGAACGCCGTGCTCGGCATCCTGCCGCTGGGCACCGGCAACGACTTCGCGCGGGTCAACGAGATCCCCCTGGACATCGAGGGCGCGGCCCGAACCATCCTGGAGGGCCAGGTCCGTCCGATGGACCTGGTCGTCGACGAGGTCGGCGAGATCGTCGTCAACAACGTGCACGCGGGCGCCGGGGCGCAGGCCAGCCGCCGCGGCGCGAAGTGGAAGGACCGGCTGCACTCGGTCGGCGTCGGCAAGCTGAACTTGGGCAAGCTCGGCTACCCGGTCGGGGCCCTGCTGGCGGCGGTCAAGCCGCCGTTCATCCGGGTCCGGGTCGAGGTCGACGGCGAGGTGGTCGTCGACCTGGACGAGCCGATCCTCATGGTCGCGGTCGGCAACGGCGCGAACGTCGGCGGCGGCACCGAGCTGACCCCGGACGCCGACCCCGGTGACGGCCGGATCGACATCATGGTGTCCCGATCGACCGGGCCGTTCGCCCGGTTCGGCTACGCCGCCGCGCTGATGGTCGGGCGGCACCCGGAGCGGGACGATGTCATCTACCTGCGCGGGAGCACCGTCACGGTGTCCGGCGAGGAGTTCTGGTGCAGCGCCGACGGCGAGATCTATGGCCCAGAACGGCACCGCTCCTGGCGGGTCGAGCCGGCGGCGTACGCGCTGGTCGTGCCGGCCTGAGCGTTCTGTAGCGTTCGACCACGTGGCGAAGGGTGACGGTGGCGCACCGGCCGACTGGGTGACCAGGGCGGCCGACGACGCGATCCGCCATGCCGGCGAGGGCGCGTCCATCGTGACCGTCTCCTCGGGCGCCAGCCCGTCGGGTCCGGTGCACCTGGGCAACCTGCGCGAGTTCCTCACCGTGCACTTCGTCGGCGACGAGCTGCGGCGCCGCGGCGTACCGGTCCGGCACCTGCACGTCTGGGACGACTTCGACCGGTTCCGCAAGGTGCCCGCGGGCGTCGACCCGTCGTGGAGCGACCACCTCGGAAGGCCGCTTTCGGACGTCCCCGACCCGGATGGCTGCCATGGTTCGTGGGCCGAGCACTTCAAGGCACCGCTCCGCGACGCGCTGCACGCCATGGGCGTCGACATGGAGGAGGTCTCCCAGACCGAGCGCTACCGGGCGGGCGTCTACCGCGACGCCGTGCTGACCGCGGTCCGCGAGCGGGACGCCATCGAGGCGGTGCTCGCGCGGCACCGGACCAAGGCGGCCGCCCCCGTCGCCGAGAGCGAGCAGGAGGCCGAGGCGCTGGCCGAGTCGGTGGCGGAGGACGACGACGAGCCGCTCGGCGCCGGCGACCTGGCCCGGTTCCCCTACAAGCCGTACTGCCGCGACTGCGGCCGCGACACGGTCACCCTCACGTCGTACGACGAGTCATCGACCGAGCTGGCCTATGCGTGCGAGTTCAACGGCTACGAGGGCGTCACGAACCTGACCACCGAGTTCGAGGGCAAGCTGGTCTGGAAGGTCGACTGGCCGATGCGCTGGGCGTTCGAGCATGTCGACTTCGAGCCCGCCGGGATGGACCACGCGACTCCCGGGTCGTCGTTCACCGTGGGGCACTCGCTCGTGGAGGACATCTTCGGGATGCCCCGGCCGGCCTGGTTCGGCTACGGCTTCGTCGGGTTCGCCGGGATGCAGAAGATGTCCTCCTCGGCGGGCGGCGCGCCCACCGCGGCCGACGCGCTGAGGATCCTCGAGGCGCCGATCCTGCGCTGGCTCTACGTGCGCCGCCAGCCCAAGCAGACGTTCAACGTCGACTTCGGCCCCGAGGTGGTCCGCCTCTACGACGAGTGGGACGCGCTGGGACGCAAGGCGGCGGACCCGGAGAAGCGGGACGCGCAGGTGATGGCCTTCGAGCGCGCCGCGAGCACGGCGACGGCCGGGACCTTGCCCACCCCGCGCGTCGTGGTGCCGTTCCGGCTGCTCTCCTCGGTCGCCGACGTGACGGCCGGCAGCGCCGAACTGATCAGCCGGATCGTCTCCGATGCGGGCCATCCGCACTCGTCGGTGGCCGATCTCGAGCCCCGGCTGGCCAAGGCGATGACCTGGACCCGCGACTTCGTGCCGTCGTCCGACCGCACCACCGTCCGCAGCGCCCCCGACGTCGCCCGGCTCGCCGCGTTGACCTCGGACGAGCAGGTCTGGCTGGCGCAGCTGCTGGACCGGCTGCCCGACCACCTCGACCTCGCCTCGACCACGGCGCTGATCTACGGCGTACCGAAGCTGGCCCGGGGCCTGGGCCTCGACGACGTACCGACCGACGAGATCAAGGCGGACCAGAAGGCGTTCTTCCGGCTGCTCTACCAGCTCCTCGTCGGCGCCGAGCGCGGCCCGCGGCTGCCGACGCTGTTCCTCGCGCTGGGCAGTGACCGGGTGCGGAAGCTGCTCTCGCCGCGAGCTGCCTGAGCCGCGGCGCGCACTTGTAACTCACCGTTCGGTGCACTTCTACGGCGTCCAAGCAGGGCAGAAGACGCCCGAACGGTGAGTTACAAGTGCCGGCCGGCGCTTGTCCACAGGCACCCGAGCGGCGCGGGTAACGACCTGCTCGAGGGGGGACAACCCTCGTGTGAACATTCGAGCCCGCGGCGTCATGGCCGCCAACCATGGACTCATCACCCGAGCCCAGGCCCTCGACTGCGGGCTCGCTGCCGCAGAGATCCGCCGGTGTCTGCGTAGCGGCGAACTCGTGCTGGTCTGCCGCGGCGTCTATGCAGACGGGCCGGTCTGGGCCGACCTGGACGAGTACGTCGGGAGGCCTCGGCTACGTACTCGCGCGGCCATCCGCACCATGACGCGCGGCTGGGTCGTGAGCCACGACTCGTCAGCCGACGAGCACGGCCTGCCGATTCTCAAGCCACCGGATCCCCATGTGCATGTGACCCGGCCAGGGACCACCGGGGCTTGGACCAAGAACGGCGTCAAGCATCACCTCGCCCGCTTCACCGACGATCAGGTCGTCGAGCTGGGAGACGTCAGGGTGCTCGACCTGCCGCGCACAGCCGTCGACATCGCCCGCGAGCACGGCAGCCCCTATGGCGAGATCGCTTGCGACGCGACACTTCGCCACGGCGTACCTCGAGCCGCACTAGCCGCGGCCGCGGCACCGATGACCAACTGGCCACACATACGGCGGACGCGTGAGGCGATCAACTTTGCGGACCCACGTGCCGAGAGCGCCGTGGAGACCATGGGCCGACTGCTCGTGACCGAGCTGCAGCTCGGCCCCGTCGACCCCCAGTTTCCGGCGCGTCTCGAAGACGGACGAGTGGTCTGGGGTGACATCCGGGTCGGGTGCCATCTCTTCGAGTGCGACGGCAAGATCAAGTACACGCCCGTCACGGACGGTGGAGTCGCCGAGAAGCCGATCACCGAAGTCGTGTGGGAGGAGAAGAAGCGTGAGCGCCTCCTCCATCGCGTCGGGCTGGGCACCTCAAGGATCTTCTTCGAGGACTACTGGAGCCCACAACGCAAGGCAGCTCTGGCCCGCATGCAGGCTGAGTACGACGAGACCGTGGCCCGTTTCGGCGACCGGCTACCCGAACACCTGGTCCGCAACGCGCGCGAACTGCGCGGCGAGCGCGCCGGCTGAGCCCCGGCCGCCGACATGTAACTCACCGTTCGGTCTTCTTCTATGGCGTCCAAGCAGGGCGGAAGACGCACGAACGGTGAGTTACATGAACCAGGCGGGCAGGCGGCTACTCGACGCCGCCGAGCAGCACGTCGTACGCCGTCGGGCTGGAGTCGCGCAGGAACGCCGAGCAGCGGTCCCACTCCTCGGTCTCGCCGATCACCTTCGCCGACTGGGCGAGCAGGGCCAGACAGCCGAGGAAGCCGCGGTTGGGCTCGTGCTCCCACGGCACCGGGCCGTGGCCCTTCCAGCCGCTGCGGCGCAGCAGGTCCAAGCTGCGGTGGTAGCCGACCCGCGCGTAGGCATAGACCGTCAGCGGGTCCGCCTCCTCGGCTGCGGCCAGGGCGCCCAGGGCCAGCCAGGCGACGGGCGAGGCCGGGTGGCGACGTACGACGTCCCGGGGCGCCAGCCCGGCGTCCAGGTCGTCCTGGGCGGCGTCGCGCGGCAGGTGGGTGGGCGGGGGGCCGGCCATCAGGTCGGGGTGCAGCTCAGGAGGGGTCACGGAACGCATTGTCCCCGGCCCGAAGGGATCAGTGCAGCCGCCCCGGCCGCCCCGGCCGACGCCGGAACCGCAGCAACAGCGTCAGCAGGCTGAGCATCATCAGCGGTCCCCACACGAAGGCACCGCGCAACGTGAACGGCGCGGTCGTGGTCACCGGTCCGGGACCGGTCCCCGGCGAGCCGCCGCCGCCCGGCGCCGCGTCCGGCGAGCTGTCGGCCTCGGTGGGCTCCGGGGTGGTGGGTGCCGTCGACGGCGCGGGGAGTTCCGGAGCGTTCGTCGGCTCCGAGATCGGTGTCGAGGTCGGCAGCGGTGGCGTGGTCTCCGCCGGCGGCGTCAGGGTGGTGGTCGGGGTGGTCGTGGGGGTGGGGGTCGCGGTGGGGGTCTCCTCCGGGGGGTCGGGCGGCGGCGCGAGCACTCGGTTGGTCACGGTGAAGCCCCGGGCCTCGCGTTTGGCGACGACCAGCCGGCCCGGCTGGATGTCCGGTTCTCCCCAGGAGTGTCCGAAGCCCGGCGGAGGACCGAGGTCCTCGGTCAACGTGCAGACGGCACCCACTGGGAGCTGGTCGGACAGGACCACCGCCGACGCTCCCGCGCGAACCCGCCAGGTGTTGTCGGCCGGCGTGACGTCGTCATCGTCGAGCCGGCACTCGAACCGGCCTTCGAAGACCCGATCGGCCGGCACCACACCCTGGGGGTCCTTGAGCTCGGTGCTCACGGTCAGGGTGCCCACGCGAACCGCCGGCGGCGCGCACCCCAGGTCGTCGTCGGGCAGGAACGGGTAGCTGTGCAGGCCGAGACCGGTGTGCACGAGGTCGCCGGCCACCAGGACCCGGCCGTTGGTGCCCGCGACCGACAGCGTCGTGGTGCTGCCCGGGGTCGGCACGAGCAGCGAGCCGGGCAGCTGCACCAGCCCACCGATGTCCACGGTGGTGGCGGAGGCGGCGTTCCACAGCAGGTGCGTGGCGAGCTCCGGGAAGTAGGGGTCGGCGAACGGGTCGACGACGGCGCCCTCGGGTGAGAGGAGCGTGTCGAGGTCGAGGTCCACGACCGGTCCGGTCAGGTTCACGATCACGGCGGCCCCGTCGGGTACGCCGGCCAGTTGCAGCGACCGCGGGAGCCCGCCCAGGGTCGCGCCGTCCACGGCGAACACCTGCGGGTCCGACACCCCGTCGCCCTTCATCGTGAGACCCGTGTCGCCGATGTCGACCGTCCCAGTGGGCAGGAGCGCGGCGTACGCCGCCGACTTCTCGGCGACCGTGGCGGGCAGGTCGTTGTACGGCTTGGTGGCGTCCGGCACGGCGTCGTCAACGTCACCCCCGTGCGCGTCGAGGTCGGTCCCCTCGGCCACGGCGCCCCGGACCACGGCGTCGCCACCCAGCCCCTTGCCGACGTCGATGTGGGTCGCGGGGTCGCCGCGGAGGGTGCCCCCGACGACGAGCATGTCGCTGTTGGCGTATTGCGACACCTGCGACCCGACCTCGACCACTCCGACCTGGTAGGTGCCGGACGTCTCGCGCGCGAAAGAGGCGTCCCCGAGCGCGACCACGAGCCCCTCGGCCCCAGTGGCGCCTCCGCGGACCCACAGGCTGCCGCCAGCGAAAACCGAGACGTTGGCGTCGAAGTGGTCACCGGGTGGGCCGACGTGCAGCGGCGGCCAGCCAGGCGGGCAGGCGTCACTGGCCGCGAACGCCGCGTGCGGGTCGTCTGCGTGTGCTGAGGCGCCTGGGACCCACCCGATGGCGACCGTCATTGCCAGCAAGGCGAGGACTGACAGCCCCGAGAAGGTGTGGCGGCATGCGGTCACCACGAGTAGATCATGACACCCCGGGGGGTATCACGAAAGGAACGGTTCAAATGCCGAGCGACTGTCCGGCCGAGCGCAGGTTCTGGCATGCCTCGACGACGCGTGCGGCCATACCGCCCTCGGCTGCCTTGCCCCACGCGCGCGGGTCGTAGACCTTCTTGTTGCCGACCTCGCCGTCGACCTTCAACACGCCGTCGTAGTTGGTGAACATGTGCGAGGCGACCGGCCGGGTGAAGGCGTACTGGGTGTCGGTGTCGACGTTCATCTTGACCACGCCGAAGTCGACGGCAGCGCTGATCTCCTCGGCCGTGGAGCCGGAGCCACCATGGAACACGAGGTCCAGGGGGCGGGAGCCCGCGGGCAGCCCGAGCTTCTCGATCACCGCGGCCTGGGCCTCCTTGAGGATCTCCGGGCGCAGCTTGACGTTGCCGGGCTTGTAGACGCCGTGCACGTTGCCGAACGTCAGGGCGGTGAGGTAGCGCCCGTTCTCGCCGGTGCCGAGGGCGGCCACGGTGGCCAGGGCGTCCTCGGGCGTGGAGTAGAGCTTCTCGTCGATCGCACCCTCCACGCCGTCCTCCTCGCCGCCGACCACGCCCACCTCGATCTCGAGGACGATGTTGGCCTTCTGGCAGGAGGCCAGCAGCTCCTGGGCGATCTGGAGATTCTCGTCCAGCGGCACCGCCGAGCCGTCCCACATGTGCGACTGGAACAGCGGCTGCTCGCCGCGAGCCACCCGCTCCGCCGAGAGCTCGAGGAGCGGCCGGACGAAGCCGTCCAGCTTGTCCTTGGGGCAGTGGTCGGTGTGCAGCGCGATCTGGATCGGGTAGTTCTTCGCGACCTCGCGCGCGTATCCGGCGAAGGCGACCGACCCGGTCACCATGTTCTTCACGTTCGGCCCGGACAGGTACTCCGCACCGCCCGTCGAGACCTGGATGATCCCGTCCGAGCCTGCGTCGGCGAACCCCTGCAGGGCGGCATTGAGGGTCTGGGACGACGAGACGTTGATGGCCGGGAACGCGTAGTTCCCCTTCTGGGCCGCGTCGAGCATCTCGGCGTACTTCTCGTGGGTGGCGATGGGCATGGCCGAAATCCTAGTGGCCCGTCGCGACCGCTCTCGATTCGTGGACTGGCGCGGACACAGGGGCGGGTCCTAGCCGCGCCAGGCCCCGTCGCCGGACAGGTCGGCGTGGGTGCGGATCCAGGCATGCATGGCGATCGCGGCCGCAGCCGAGGCGTTGATCGAGCGGGTCGAGCCGAACTGGGCGATGGAGAACGTCGCGTCGCAGGCCGCCCGGGCCGGCGCCGACAGGCCGGGGCCCTCCTGGCCGAAGAGGAAGCAGACCCGCCGCGGCACCTCGGTGGTCTCGAGGTGCAGAGACCCCGGCAGGTTGTCGATGCCCCACAGCGCGACCGGTTCGCCGGGGCGGTCGCGCAGGTACGCCGTCAGCGCCGGGACATCCTCGTGGTGGACGACGTGCTGGTAGCGGTCGGTGACCATGGCGCCGCGCCGGTTCCACCGCCGGTTGCCGACGATGTGCACCTCCCGGGCCAGGAAGGCGTTCGCGGAGCGCACGATGGTCCCGATGTTGAAGTCGTGCTTCCAGTTCTCGATCGCGATGTGGAAGTCGTGGCGGCGGCCGTCGAGGTCCGCCACGATCGCGTCGAGCCGCCAGTACCGGTACCGGTCCACGACATTTCGCCGGTCCCCCTCGGCCAGCAGCCGCTCGTCGTACCGCTCCCCGCTGGGGCGCGGACCCTCCCACGGACCGACGCCGACCTCCTCGGGCCCGTAGGGCATCGGGTCGTACGGCGCCCGCTCGTCGTCCGCTGTCATTCCCCGAACGCCGACACGTCCGACGGCGCCCGCTGCGGCCGGCTGAGCGCGCGGACCAGCGCGGTCTGCCCGTGCCGGTCCACCGCCACCGCACTGAGCAGCCCCAGCACCTCGCGCACCACGTCGTCGCGGAACTCAGGCGTCGGGACCTCGAGCCCGACCGCCAGGTCGTCGGAGTGGACCGCGATCTCCATCAGCCGGGTGACCAGGAAGTCGTGGGTGCTCAGCGCCCAGCCCTGCCACGGCACCAGCACCGAGTCCGGGCTCCGCTCCGCGGCCGCGCTCAGGGCCTCGGGCAGGGCGCCGAGGTCCGCGGCCACCCGGCCGGCGAGGGCGTCGTACCCGCCGTGGGCCTGCTCGTTGCTGCCGTCGCGGATGCTGGTGTTCGGCTCGTCGCCGAGGCCGGAATGCACCCAGCTGGCCCGGCGGTAGTGCTCGCGGACCGGGATCGGCGCCAGGTCCGACGGTTCGGCCGCCAGCAGGCGCAGCGTGTTGCTGGTCTGGTCGGCCAGGTGGTTCGCCAGACCGCCGTTGGTCATCCCCACGCAGCTGCTCTCGAGGTCCCAGCGGTCGCGCACCTCCGGCCGGGTGACGAGCTCGGCGGCCGACCGCGCGGACGCAAGGAACCCCTCGGCGATCGGCAGCGGCACCCCCCAACTCTAGAGCGTGTCTCGACGCACCGCCGTCGGTCATGTGGCGGGCTGGTGCGGCAGGTACCGTTTGCGCGTGACCGCGCTCCCGGACCTGCAAACGCTGGTGGTGGAGCCGCTGCTGCTCGGGATCAAGTGGCTCGACCCCGACTGGCTGCTGGCCGAGTTCGGCGGCGCGTTCCTGTGGGTCAGCCTCGCGATCGTCTTCGTCGAGTGCGGGCTGTTCTTCCCGTTCCTGCCTGGCGACACCCTGCTGTTCGCGCTCGGGCTGTTCATCGCCGGTGGCGAGTACCAGGTGTTCGGACTGGAGAACAAGGCGCTGGCCCTGACGCTCGCAATGTCACTGCTCTGCGTCGCGGCCTTCCTCGGCAACGTCGTCGGCTACGAGATCGGCCGCAAGATCGGCGAGCCGCTGTACGAGCGCGATGGCCGGATCATCAAGCGCAAGCACCTCGACCAGACAGCGGCGTTCTTCGACAAGCACGGCAACAAGGCACTGGTGATCGGGCGCTTCGTGCCGTTCGTGCGCACCTACATCACCGTCGTCGCCGGCGTCACCAAGATGGAGCGCCGCCGCTTCTTCCTCTGGAGCGCGGTCGGAGCGCTGGGGTGGGTGCTCAGCATCGTGCTGCTCGGCTACTTCCTCGGCGAGACCTTCCCCGCGCTGGGGAAGAACATCGACTACGCGGTGCTGGTGATCCTGGCGTTCTCGGTCATCCCGATCGCCTACGAGTACTGGAAGCACCGCCGCAGCGGCCGCAACCGGGCCCGCATGGCCGCGACCAGCAAAGAGCCGGCCATCGAGCCCACCATCGAGTCCACCATCGAGTCCGCCACCCAGCCGGCCACCGAGCCGACCGAGAGCCGGTAGCAGCTAGGAGGCCGCGCGGGCGGCGTCGAGCTCAGCCTTCGTGAGCACCGGGCGCACCTCGAGGCCGGCATCGGCGAGCGGGTTCTCGCCGGCCGGGCTGCGGTCGATCGCGCAGACGACGACGTCGACCTCGGCTCCGCGCTCCCGCAGCGCATGGGTGGCGTCGCGGACCGCGCCGCCGGTGGTGATGACGTCCTCCACCAGCGTGACCCGCCGGCCCGCGACGTCCGGCCCCTCGGCGAGCTTGCAGGTGCCGTAGTCCTTGGCCTTCTTGCGCACGAAGAGGGCCGGCAGGCCGGTGAGGCTGCTCAGCACGGTGGCGATCGGGATGCCGCCCATCTCCAGCCCGCCCAGCAGTTCGGTGCCGTCAGGGACCAACGCCACCATCTCGCCGGCGACCCGGGCCAGCAGCGCGGGATCGGTCTCGAAGAGGTACTTGTCGAAGTACTCGTGCGACACCTGCCCCGAGCGGAGCGTGAAGGTGCCGGAGAGCCGGCACGCGGCGTCGATCTCGGCGGCCAGCGCCCGGTCGGCGGTCACGACGCTCACGCTAGCGTGGCCGTCGTGACTGCTCCTCGGCTGGCCACCAGGCTCCAGGGGATCGCCCCGACGATCTTCACCGAGATGTCGGCGCTGGCGATGCGCACCGGCTCGGTCAACCTGGGCCAGGGGTTCCCCGACCGGGACGGGCCTCCGGAGGTGATCGCGGAGGCGATGCGCGCGCTCGAGCACGGACACAACCAGTACGCCCCCGGCCCCGGCGTACCCGAGCTCCGGCAGGCGATCGTCCGGCACCAGCAACGGCACTACGGCCTCGAGCTCGACCCGGACCGCCAGGTGGTGGTGACCACCGGCTGCACCGAGGCGGTCGCGGCCGCGCTGCTGGGTCTGGTCGACCCTGGCGACGAGGTCGTGGTGCTCGAGCCCTACTACGACTCCTACGTCGCGATGATCCAGATGGCCGGCGGCGTACGCCGTCCGGTCACCCTGCGCGCCCCCGACTTCCGCCTCGATGTCGAGGCGCTCCGGCGGGCCGTCTCCCCCGCCACCCGGTTCGTGCTGCTCAACTCGCCGCACAACCCGACCGGCACGGTGCTCACCCGCGCCGAGCTCCAGGCCGTCGCCGACCTGGCCATCGAGCACGACCTCGTCGTGATCACCGACGAGGTCTACGAGCACCTCACCTTCGACGGCGTCGAGCACGTGCCGATCGCGACGTTGCCCGGGATGTTCGAGCGCACCCTGACCCTGTCCAGCGCCGGCAAGTCCTACTCGTTCACCGGCTGGAAGGTCGGGTGGGCCACGGGACCGGCCGAGCTGGTCGGCGCCGTACTGGCCGCCAAGCAGTGGCTGACCTTCACGTCCGGCTCTCCGCTGCAGCCCGCGGTCGCCCTCGCCCTCGACAACCAGGCGGACTTCCCGCGCGAGCTCGCCCTCGACCTCCAGGGACGGCGCGACCTGCTGCTCGCCGGGCTGACCGAGGCCGGGATCACGGCGTTCGCGGCGCAGGGCACCTACTTCGCCACCGCGTCGGTCCGCGAGCTCGGCTGGGCGGACGGCATGAGCTTCTGCCTCGCGCTCCCCGAGCGCGCCGGTGTGGTCGCGATCCCCACCCAGGTCTTCTACGACGACCCGGCCGACGCGGACGGCGGACGGCACCTCGTGCGGTTCGCGTTCTGCAAGACCCGTGAGGTGATTGAGGACGGCCTGCTTCGGCTCGCCAAGGCAGACCTGACGGCTTGATGCTGGCCCGGGGGGCCATCGCTTGTAACTCCGTGTTCGTGCATCTGGACCAGTGTTTGAACACCGATCTAGATGACCGAACACGGAGTTACAAGCGAGAGGGCGGGCGGGCGTACCACGCCCGCGCCTCCGGGCGCACCAGGAAGGCGACGGTCGCCCCGCAGGCGATCAACGGAAGCAGGAGCACGAACGAGCCGACGACCACCAGTAGGCAGAGGCAGCCGGCCGCACCTGCCGAGACCAGCAGCCCGGTGGCGGCCCAGCGGACCCGGCGCCACGCCAGGACCGCCAGCGCGACCGCCGCGGCCGACCAGGTCATGCCGACGGCGCACGTGACGTAGATCGTCGTGTTCAGCACCGCGTCGGTGACACCCTGGTCGGCGAGGTCCGGGTTCTGGCGGTACACCTCGTCGATCAGGGTGTCGGGAGCAGCCAGCATCACGACCAGGGTGACGGCGAGCAGCCCGAACGCCGCCACCGAGAACACCCAGGTCAGCACGCACGCCCACACGACGGGCACCGGCCGCGGCTCGGTCGACGTGACAGTGGACCTGCTGGGGGCGGTCGCCACGGGCGCGGCGGCGTACGGCGTCGGGTGCAGCGGCGGGGAGGTGGGCGGCGGCAGGTCGAGCAGTGGGTCCCGCGTGGGCTCGGGCCGCGGCGCCGGCACCCGGGCGATGCCGTCGAACCAGTCCCGGGCCGGCTGGAACCACAGCATCACGATCGCGGCGACCACGATTGCGGAGACCACGCCGCCGCCGATCAGTCCACTCACGAAGAGCGGGGCGGCCAGCAGGGACAACGCGACCCGGGCGCCCTTCGACCTCTGCAGCACCTGCCAGCCGAGGATGGCGCTCGCCGCTGCACAGGCCGCGGCCACCATCGCGGTGATCCGCATCAGTGTGAGGGCGCCCTGGAGGCCGAGGCCGAGCGAGTCGCCGGGCGGCTTGGAGAGGTACTCCTCGACCGCCTCCCGGTTCTCGAGCGAACGCAGCGTGGAGACCTGGTCGAAGGCCATGAGCACCACGACGACCGACCCGGCCATCACCAGCCAGCCGGCCAGGGTGACCTGGGGCGGACGCACCAGCTTGCCCTCGCTCATGGCGCCATTCTCCCCGCCCGCCCGGACGGAGCTTGCGGGGCCCGGAACGCGCCCTTCCCCGCCGAAACTCACGCCCCCCCGCTGAAGGTTGAGCGGGGAAGCGCGAGATTCACCGGGTACCCGGTGAATCTCACGCCGGCGCGAGCACCAGCCCGTCCTCGCCCCTGTCGACCACGACCGAGCCGCCGTCGGTGACCTCGCCACCGATGAGCATCCGCGACAACGGGTCGCCGATGCTGGACTGGATCAGCCGGCGCAGCGGCCGGGCGCCGTACGCCGGGTCGTAGCCGGTCTCGGCGAGCCAGGCGCGGGCGGCGTCGGTCACCGAGATGGTGATCCGGCGGGCCGCCAGCCGGTGTTCGAGCAGGCCGAGCTGGAGGTCGACGATCCGGGCCAGCTCGTCGCGGCTGAGGGCGTCGAAGACCACGATCTCGTCCAGCCGGTTGAGGAACTCGGGCTTGAACGAGGTCCGCACGGTGGCCAGCACGGACTCGCGCTTCTTCTCGGTGTCCAGCGTGGGGTCGACCAGGTAGGCCGAGCCGAGGTTGCTGGTCAGGATCAGCAGCGTGTGCCGGAAGTCGACCGTGCGGCCCTGGCCGTCGGTCAGCCGGCCGTCGTCGAGCACCTGCAGCAGGATGTCGAAGACCTCCGGGTGCGCCTTCTCGACCTCGTCGAGGAGTACGACGGAGTAGGGCCGGCGCCGGACCGCCTCGGTCAGCTGTCCGCCCTCGTCGTACCCGACGTAGCCGGGCGGCGCGCCGACGAGCCGCGCCACGGAGTGCTTCTCGGAGTACTCGCTCATGTCGACGCGGACGATGGCCCGCTCGTCGTCGAAGAGGAAGTCGGCCAGCGACTTGGCCAGCTCGGTCTTGCCGGTGCCGGTCGGGCCGAGGAAGAGGAACGAGCCGGTGGGCCGGTTCGGGTCGGCGATGCCGGCCCGCGACCGGCGTACGGCGTCGCTGACCGCGCGCACGGCGTCCTGCTGGCCGATCAGCCGCTCGCCGATGACGTCCTCCATCTTCAGCAGCTTGGCGGTCTCGCCCTCGAGCAGCCGGCCGGTGGGGATCCCGGTCCACGCCTCGACGACGTCGGCGACCTGCTCGGCCCCGACCTCCTCGCCGACCAGCGGCTCGAGGTCGGACTTGTCGGAGTCCTCGACCGCCTTGATCTGCTTCTCCAGCGCGGGGATCCGGCCGTAGAGGATCTCGCTGGCCTTGGCGAGGTTGTCGGGACCACCTTCGCGGACGAACCTGTCGGCCTCCGTCCGGAGCTGGTCGAGCTGCCGGCGCAGCTCGCCCTCGCCCTCGAGGCTCGTCTTCTCCTGCTCCCAACGGGCATCGAGGCCGCGCAGCTCCTCCTCGCGGTCGGCCAGGTCGGCACGCAGCTTCTCGAGCCTCTCCACGGAGGCTTCGTCGGTCTCCTTCTCGAGCGCGAACTCCTCCATCTTGAGCCGGTTCACCTGGCGGGCCAGCTGGTCGATCTCCTCGGGAGACGACTCGATCTCCATGCGCAGCCGGGAGGCCGCCTCGTCGATGAGGTCGATGGCCTTGTCGGGCAACTGCCGACCGGTGATGTAGCGGTCGGACAGCGTCGCGGCCGCCACCAGCGCGGCGTCGGTGATCCGGACGCCGTGGTGCGCCTCGTACTTCTCCTGGATGCCGCGCAGGATCTGGATGGTGTCCTCGACGCTGGGCTCACCGACGAAGACCTGCTGGAAGCGCCGCTCGAGCGCCGGGTCCTTCTCGACCCGCTCGCGGTACTCGTCCAGCGTGGTCGCACCGATCATGTGCAGCTCGCCGCGAGCCAGCATCGGCTTGAGCATGTTGCCCGCGTCCATCGCCGAGTCGCCGCCGGCGCCCGCGCCGACCACCGTGTGCAGCTCGTCGATGAAGGTGATGATCTGGCCGCCGGCGTCCTTGATCTCCTCCAGCACGGCCTTGAGCCGCTCCTCGAACTCACCGCGGTACTTCGCCCCCGCGACCATCGCGGCCAGGTCGAGCGAGAGCACTCGCCGGCCCTTGAGCGAGTCCGGGACGTCGCCCGCGACGACCCGCTGGGCCAGCCCCTCGACGACGGCGGTCTTGCCGACACCCGGCTCGCCGATCAGCACCGGGTTGTTCTTCGTACGACGGCTCAGCACCTGGATCACCCGGCGGATCTCGGCGTCGCGGCCGATCACCGGGTCGAGCTTGCCCTCCTCGGCGGACCGAGTCAGGTCGACGCTGTACTTCTCCAGCGCCTCGTACGTCGACTCGGCGTCCTGGCTGGTGACCCGTCGGCTGCCGCGCACCGCGGTCAGCGCCTCACGCAGGCCGGGCTCGGTGAGCCCGGCGTCGGCGAGCACCTTCTGGGCCGAGCTCTCGGTCCCCGCCAGCGCGACGAGCAGGTGCTCGGAGGCGACGTAGTCGTCCTTCATCGACTGGGCGAGGTCGAGCGCGGCCGCCAGCACCCGTGTCAGCGCGGCGGAGGCACCGGGCTGCTGGACCGTGGTGCCGCTGGCCCGGGGCAGCGCGGTCATGACCGCCTCGGCCTGGCCGAGCAGGGTGCGTGCGTCGACGCCGGCCTTGGTGACCAGCGTCCCCGCCGTACCCTCGGCATCGCGCAGCAGCGCGACGAGCAGGTGGATCGGCTCGGTCGCGGTGTTGCCGGCGGTGGTGGCCGCCACCTGGGCAGCCTCGATCGCCGCGCGGCTGCGGGTGGTGAACTTCTCGGCCCCGAACTGGCTCATCGATCTTCTCCTGCGTGGGTCGGTCTGCTGACCATATGGCTGGGTGGGTGGTGGAGCGCCCGCTCTCGGACGCCATTGTCACAACGGCTCCAGAGTTGAGTGCATTCCACTCAACTTTGGATATCTCCACAGTTTGTTGACAGTTCGGTCGTGCTCCAGTGCGACCCGGTCGCTGTCCCTACTGTCGGGTCGGGCCATCCCGTCGGGTCAGTTCCACCCCAGGAGCGGGAGGAGGGGACAGCAACCGTGCTCAGCATGTCCGCACTCACCTCGTCGCTGAGCGTGAGCGTCGCGGCTCACGGCATCCACTACGTCATCATCGGCGCCGGCGTCGTGGGGCTGGTCGCGCTCCTGGTTCCCAGGTTCCTGGCCTCGCCCACCTCTCCGCGAGACGAGCACGAGGCTCGCGTGCTCGCACTCCGGACCGCTATCGCCGCGGGCTCCCCGGCTGCCACCTTCGACCCCACCTGGGTGGCCGCCTTCCCGAAGGGATGGGAGACCCGTGAGCCGGTGCTGACGATCGCGCAGCGGGTGTTGTTGCCGCTCGCGGTCGTCAGCGCGGGGGCGGCGGCCGGCGTGCATGCCGCGGTCGGCCCGGCGCACTTCCGGGAGGCCACGCTTTTCGGTCTCTTCTTCGCATTGGCAGCGCTGCTCCAGCTGGTCTGGGCGGGGGCGGTCGCCGTCCACTGCTCGCGGGCGTTGCTGGTGGCCGGCGCGGTCGGCAACGTGGCGCTGCTCGCCCTCTGGGGAGTCACCCGCACGATCGGGCTCCCGTTCGGGTTGTTGCCCGAGCCGGAGGCGCTCGGTCCCTGGGACCTCGCCTGTGCCGGCTGGGAGCTGATCGTGGCCGCTGGCTGTATCGCTCTCCTCCAGTCGATGGGACCGCTTCCCACCCGCGTCGTGGCATCGCGCCTCTGGCACCCGGGTGTGCACTGGTTCGTCGCTGCGTCGGTGCTCGCCCTGGTCGCTCTCTCCCTGAGCGGAGCGAGCGCATGAGCGACCACGGGACCCCCACCACCACGGGGAGGGAATAGACATGGGGTCCTGGCAAGTCGGCCTCGTCGGCAACACGGTGATCATGGCCGCGTACCTGGGGATCTGCCTGGCGATCCTGGTCCCGCTGGCCAAGAGCCACCAGCTGCGCAGCAACCCCCTGGGAGGGGCGACCGCAGCCATCTTCTTCACGTGCGCGGTCCACCACGGCGCGCACTCGGTCCACATGCTGCTGCCCTCGCTGGGGTTCTCCGACCCGGCGGGGCTGGCGATGCGTACGGCGTGGGGCTGGCCGCTGGCCACCTGGGACGTCATCGGCGCCGTGGTCGCCGTCTACTACTGGACCCTGCGGCGCAACTACGGCTCCCTGATGCAGGGCGCCCAGCTGTTCCAGGACCTCCGGCAGCGCGAGCAACAGGCTCTCGAGCTCAATGACACCGTCCTGCAGGGACTGGTGGTGGCCAAGATGTCGCTCGACCTCGACCAGCCGACCAAGGCCAACGAAGCGCTCACCGCGTCGATCGCCTCGGCAAGCCGGATCATCACCCACCTTCTCGGCAGCCAGCATCACTCCCTCGACCTCCTTCGCAGCGTCCCGGCTGCCGTGGTCGCCCCCAAGCCACAGCCGGCCGACGAGCCGGCCGACGAGACCACTGCGCGAGGCATGGAGAGGAACCCCCGATGAGCGCCATCGCGGCTCGCACCAGGCCGGTCCGCGTGGTCATCGTCGACGACACCTACGACCTGCGCGAGCTGCTCCGCCTCGCGCTGACCCGCGGCGGCATGGAGGTCGTCGGCGAGGCAGGCGACGGTCTGGAGGGCATCGAGGCGGTCCGCTCGGAGCATCCCGATGTCGTGTTGCTCGACCTCTCGATGCCCGTCATGGACGGTCTCGAGGCGCTGCCCAGCATCCGCCGGCTGGTGCCAGCGGCCAAGATCATCGTGCTCTCCGGCTTCGGCGCCACCCAGATGTCCGAGCGTGCGCTGGCCACTGGCGCCGACGGCTACCTGCAGAAGGGGATGTCTCTCAAGCGGATCCTCGAATACGTCCGCGGGATCGTGGATGGCACGCACGACTCGTCCACGCGCTCGCTCACTCTCGTGCCACCCCACACCGAGGTCAGCGAGCCGGCCGCGTTGACGGCCATCAACACCCAGCCAGACCAGGAAGGCACTGAGTCGTCCACCCAGCGGGACGTCTCCGCGTGGGACGCGCTCTCGATGGCGCCGTACGGCGTCCTGGAGGTGGCCGACGAGCCGCTGTTCCGGATCGTGCACGCGAACCCCACGGCCCAGCGGCTGCTGGAGAACCGGGCCCGGTTCGGCGTACCCCTCGGGACGATCGCGCCCCTGCTCAACAACCTGGTCGCGTTCAACCGGCTCGACGGCGAGGCGTCGTTCGTGGCCGAAGTCGCCGGAGTGGGCGTGCACGCGACGATGCGCCGCGCCAGCAACTCGCTGCTCATCTACCTCGACTCGACTGCCGAGGACATCGGGGTGCTGCGCCGGGCGATCGCCACGACGGCGCACGAGATCCGGGGCCCGGTCGCCGTGCTCTGCGGGATCGCCGAGTCCATCAGCCACGACGGTGACGACATCAGCGACACGCAGCGCTCGCGGCTCATGTCCTCGGTGACCCGACAGGCCCGCGTGCTCGACAGCATCACCGCTGACCTGCTCACCGCTGCCGAGGTGCAGCGTGGCTCACTGCGGCTGGACCCGCGGGCGGTCGAGCCGATCGAGATCATCGACGCTGTGATCAACGACCGCTTCCTGGTGACCGTCAACGCCGTGGTCCACGATGATCGCGAGGTGCTCGCCGACCCGATGCGGCTCGAGCAGATGCTCGGCAACCTGGTCGGTAACGCGCTCAAGTACGGCCGCGCCCCGTTCGTGGTCGG
The DNA here is from genome assembly GCA_963765915.1 of uncultured Actinomycetota bacterium. GTDB lineage: Bacteria > Actinomycetota > Actinomycetes > Propionibacteriales > Nocardioidaceae > Nocardioides. The sequence goes on from CAVXYB010000001.1 coordinate 488,486, forward strand.
CGTTCGAACGCACCCCGACGACAGGCAGATGCTGGCCATCGACGTGACCGACTCGGGTGACGGCGTCCCGGCCGAGTTCCAGGACCAGCTGTTCCGGGAGTTCACGCGGGCCGGGGGCTCGGTCGCGACCGGCACCGGCCTCGGGCTGTACGTCGTCCGCTCGCTGGCCGAGGCCCAAGGCGGCTCGGTGTCCTACGCCCCGTCGGCGTCCGGCGGCGCCTGCTTCACCCTCACGCTGCCCGCCGTCTGAGCCCCCTCCCCGATTCGTCTGCGTCGCCGAGCGGCGGAGTACACGCCAGACCGCAGACGAATCGGAGTTTGGTGGGGTTTGGCGGCGGGGAAGAGGAACCCATGTCGTCCTACGAGGATCTCGCCGCCACCATCGAGCTGATCGTGGACGCGGCGATCGAGGCCGACATGGACTGGAGCGGTTATCCGGGCAACGTGCAGGACGGCTTCACCCATCAAGGCCCCTACGTGCATGTCACTCCCCCGGCGGGCGAGCGCCGCACCGTGGGCGGGATCGCGACCGACGGGTTCGGCAACTTCGTCCAGTTCACGCCACCGTGGAACATCGGTGTCGAGGTCTACGTCGCCTGGCGTGAGCGGATCCGCGGCGCCTTCGAGAACTGGAAGGACCTTCCCGACCCGACCGGATTCGACGACGCGATCCACCACTCCAACCGGGCGTCGTACTTCCTCGCCGACGGCTCCTCGGTCGACGAGGAGACCGGCATCCAGGGCGGGAACCCCGACCTCGGCGACATCGGGACCATGAACAGCGAGCTCGCGCAGTTCAACGGCGCGACGGTCAACGCGTTCAGCCGCAACTACGCCAACCGGCTGCCGGTGGTGGTGCGCGGCCAGTCCTCGGTGGCCGCCATGATGTGGATCGGCGCCCGCGGCGAGCAGGAGATCTGGAAGCGGGCCCGCGTCGACGTCGTCGACATCGCGGACAAGGCACTGGAGGCCATGAAGGCCGCGCACCCGAGCGCCGGCGGCTTCTCCCTGGGCGGCGTCCTCACGGTGGTCGGCGCCGTCGCCGGCGTCGCCAGCCTGTTCGTGTCCGGCGGCGCGGCCGCACCGGTGATCGCGGCAACGCGGGTGGGCGTCGGGATCCTCACCTCTGTCGTCCCCGAGGGGGAGACGCCGGAGGAGCCGGAGATCCCGCTCGGCGGCGACACTCCCCAGGACGTCTTCGCAAAGCTGGTCGACGCGCTGGAGGAGCTCAACCGGGCGATCTCCGACCAGGAGTCCCTGCTCGCCGAGATGCTGTACGACGCGCACAGTGCCGTCGAGTCGAACGACTCGTCATTCAACCTCGCGGCACCGACCCGGCTGCTCAACGAGACCGACGCAGGCAACCTGGTCACGGCGGACGAGACGGCGGTGAAGCTCGAGACGCTGCGCTGGATCGCCAGGTCGGTGATGCCCGGCGTGGCCCGCCAGCTCGAGCACGCCAAGGCCCAGGCCCACGGTGCCCTCGGCAGTGGGCCATGGGAGCGGCCGGCCGGCATCGGCTACGGCTCGCAGGGGGCGTACTACGCCTTCTCCTACCTCGAGGGACACCTCGAGAGCCTGCTCGTGGACACGGTCTGGGAGATCCGCTCCTCCGCCGAGCACCTCGAGATCGCCGCCGACGATTTCCAGCGCACCGACGAGCAGGCCCGCGACGCGCTGGCCGCGCACAGCCAGGAGCTGGCCGACGGCAGCCCGGCCGTCGACCACGACCCGCCGCCCCAGACCCGTCCGCTCGGCGGGCACCTGGTCCCGTTCTGATCGGAGCGGTCCGAGGAACGAGGACCGATCCGATCGATGGTGGTTGAGCAGCGACCGGAGCCGCCCGAGGAACGAGGGCGGGTCCGACGGAGCGTGTCGAAACCTCCGCAGCCCGCGCTGAAACCGAACCACCGAGATCGCCTTCCAGCCAACGCTGCGGAGGTTTCGACACGCTCGGTTGCGACCTCGTTCCTCGGTCGCACTCGCTGCTCAACACCAACGATCCTGCCCCTGCTCGTACCTCGCAGGGTCAGGATCAGCGACCTCTACGCCAGACCACCATCGACTGGCCGCGCTCTGGCGGTCGGACGGCCGGAACGCGTTGGCCCGACGGCCGATCCGTACGCACGCTCGCGGCCTGACGCAGCGCTTCCCGGGTCGCCTCGAGCTCGGCGACCAGCTCTTCGTTGCGGGCGGACAGCGCAGCGATGCGGTTCTCCAGCTGAAGGATGCGGCGTACGCCTTCGATGCCGATGCCGGAAGCGGTGAGGTCGGAGATCTCCCGGAGCAGATCGATCTCGCGCGCCGAGTAGCGGCGTCCACCGCCACCGGTCCGGCCGGGGGTGATCAACCCCATCCGCTCGTAGGTGCGCAGCGTCTGCGGGTGCAGGCCGGTCAGCTCCGCGGCGACGCTGATCACGAACACCGCCGCGTCGGGGCTGGGCGCGCCGAAGAACGGCTGCTTGCCGGCCATCATGTTTTTCCGGGGTCCCCGAAGGACGGCCGCTTCGCGCGAAGCGCGTCCACCGCGTCGTTTCGTGGGGTGGTCATCCGGCCGCCTCGTCGAACAGGTTGGCGCGCAGCTGCTTGTCGGCCGTCGCGGCGCGGTAGGTCTCGACGGCCTCCCGGGCCGTTGGGTCGAGGTGCGAGGGCACCTGGACCTGGACGGTGGCGAGCAGGTCGCCGTTGGTGCCGTCCTTCTTGCGGGCCCCCTTGCCGCGGATGCGGAAGGTCCGGCCGTTGGGGGTGCCGGCGGGCACCTTGACGGTGACCGGGGCGCCGCCGAGCGTGGGGATCTTGATCTCTGCTCCGAGCGCGGCCTCGTCGAACGAGATCGGCACGTCGAGGGTGAGGTTGTCTCCCTTGCGGCCGAACAGCCGGTGCGGGGTCACCTTCACCGCCACGAACAGGTCGCCGGGCGGTCCGCCGTTGACGCCGGCGGAACCCTTGCCGCGGAGCCGGATCCGCTGGCCGTCCTTCACGCCGGCCGGGATGCGGGCCTGGATGGACCGCGCCGAGAGCCCGTGGCCGCTGCCGTGGCAGGTCGGGCACGGCTCGTCGTAAATCAGCTGGCGGCCGCCGCACTTGGGGCAGGTCTCGTTGAGCGAGAACGCCCCACCGACGGTGTTGACGATGAAGCCGGCGCCCTCGCACTCCGGGCAGATCCGGGGCCTGGTGCCGGGCTTGCCGCCGGTGCCCGAGCAGTCGGGGCAGGGCGCGTCGGAGGTGAGCCGGAGCGAGATGGTGACGCCGTCGGTCGCATCGTTGAACCCGATGGTCGCCGTGGTCTCGACGTCGGCCCCCTTCTGGGGACGTGTCGCGGTCTGGGTACGGCCGCGGCCGAAGCCACCGAACAGGTCGCCGAACATGTCGCCGATCCCGCCGCTGCCGCCACCGGCGCCGCCGCGGTCGCGGAGCAGGTCGTCGAGGTTGAACCCACCTCCCCCGCCGAAGCCACCCCGGAAGCCACCCGAGCCGTAGAGCTCGCGCATCTCGTCGTACTTCTTGCGCTTCTCCGGATCTCCCACGACGTCGTAGGCCTCGGCCACCGATTTGAACTTCTCGTGCTTCGCGTCGTCGCCCGGGTTGGAGTCGGGGTGGTTGAGGCGCGCGAGCTTGCGGTAGGCCTTCTTGATGTCGGCCGCCGTCGCGTCCTTCTTCACACCGAGGACGGCATAGAAGTCCTTCTGGGCCCAGTCGGCCCGGAATCCTTCGGTCGTGGCCATGCGCGCACCTCCCCTCTGCTACTCGTCGCGTACGTCGTCGGCTTCGGTGATCTCGACCGGCTCGACCGGCTGGTCCTCAGTCTCCGCCGCAGGCTCGGTGGCCGGGTCGACGACCAGCACCTGCGCGGCGCGGACCACGCGGTCCCCGATCCGGTAGCCGGCCTTGGCAATCACCTTGCAGGTGGTGACCTCGACGTCCGGGTCCTCGCCGATGTGGCTGAGCGCCTCGTGGATCGTGGGGTCGAACGGGTCGCCGACCGCACCGAACTTGACCAGGCCGACTGCGGCCACGATCCGCTCGAGCTGCTCGGCGACGGCCTTGAAGCCCCCGTCCACCTCTCCGTGCTCGCGGGCCCGGTCGATCGTGTCGAGCACGTCGGTGATCGGGGCCAGCGCGGTGTACGTCGCGTTCTGCTTCACCAGCTCGCGGTCGCGATCGACTCGACGCTTGTAGTTGACGTACTCGGCCTGCAGCCGCTGCAGGTCCGCGGTGCGCTCGGCCAGCTGGGCCTGCAACGACGCCAGCTCCGAGCCGGGCTCGGTCGTCGACGAGGCCGCATCGGCGTCCTGCTCGAAGCCAGCCTCGACCTCGGTCTCGTTCGACATCTCGGCCGCCGCGGCCGGGAAGGAGCCCGAGGGCTCCCCGGGGTTTCGAGACGGTTGCTGCACAACCTCCTCAACCACCGGCTGAGACGGTTGCTGCACAACCTCCTCAACCACCGGCCGAGACGGTTGCTGCACAACCTCCTCAACCACCTGGGAGTCCTCGTCCCGACGCTCTTCGGTCACTTGGTCTCGCCCTCGGCGGAGCCGTCACCCTCGGACGCGTCGCCCTCGGTGGGCTCGTCGACGATCTCGGCGTCCACCACGTCGTCGTCGGCCTCACCGGTGGCGCCGGTGCTGCCGCCCGCAGCGGCGGAGTCGGCCTCGGCGGCGGCGTACATCGCGGCCCCCATCTTCTGGCTCGACTCGCTGAGCTTGCTGACGCCGCTGTTGATCTCCTCGACGCCGGCCTCGGCGTTCTCGAGCGTCGCCTTGAGCGCGTCGACGTCGGCCTGGACCTCGGTCTTCACGTCCTCGGGGATCTTGTCGGCGTTGTCGGCGAGGAACTTCTCGGTCGTGTAGACGAGCTGGTCGGCCTGGTTGCGGGTCTCGACGGCCTCGCGACGCTTGGCGTCCTCCTCGGCGTACTCCTCGGCCTCGCGGACCATCCGGTCGATCTCGTCCTTGCCGAGGGCCGAGCCGCCGGTGATCGTCATGGATTGCTCCTTGCCGGAGGCCTGGTCCTTGGCATGGACCTGGACGATGCCGTTGGCGTCGATGTCGAAGGTGACCTCGATCTTCGGCACCCCGCGCGGGGCGGGCGGGAGACCGGTCAGCTCGAAGTTGCCGAGCGGCTGGTTCTGCGACCACATCTGACGCTCGCCCTGGGCCACCTTGATCTCCACCGACGGCTGGTTGTCGTCCGCGGTGGTGAAGATCTCCGACCGCTTCGCAGGGATCGTGGTGTTGCGATCGATCAGCGTGGTCATCACGCCGCCCTTGGTCTCGATGCCCAGCGAGAGCGGGGTCACGTCGAGCAGGAGGACGTCCTTGACCTCGCCCTTGAGCACACCGGCCTGGAGCGCGGCACCGACCGCGACGACCTCGTCGGGGTTGACGCCCTTGTTGGGCTCCTTGCCGTTGAGCAGCTCCCTGACCAGGTCGTGCACCGCGGGCATGCGGGTCGAGCCACCGACGAGGACCACGTGGTCGATGTCGGGGATCGCGACGCCGCCGTCCTTGAGGACCGCCTTGAACGGCTCGCGGGTGCGGTCGACCAGGTCGGAGGTCATCTTCTGGAACTCCGCGCGCGTCAGCTTCTCCTCGAAGTGCAGCGGCCCGGACTCGCCGTGGGTGATGTAGGGCAGGTGCACCGTGGTCTCGCTGGAGGCGGACAGCTCGATCTTGGCCTTCTCCGCGGACTCCTGGAGCCGCTGCTTGGCGATCTTGTCCTGCGACAGGTCGACGCCGTTGTTGTCCTTGAACTTCTTGACCATCCAGTCGACGATCCGCGCGTCCCAGTCGTCACCACCGAGCAGGTTGTCGCCGGACGTCGCCTTGACCTCGATCGTGGAGAACCCGTCGTCGTCCTTGCCCACCTCGAGCAGGGAGACGTCGAAGGTGCCGCCACCGAGGTCGAAGACCAGGATGGTCTGGTCGCCGTCACCCTTGTCGAGGCCGTAGGCCAGCGCGGCGGCGGTGGGTTCGTTGACGATCCGCTGCACGGTCAGGCCCGCGATCTCGCCGGCCTCCTTGGTGGCCTGGCGCTGCGCGTCGGAGAAGTACGCCGGCACGGTGATCACCGCGTCGGTGACGGTCTCGCCGAGGTAGGCCTCCGCGTCGCGCTTGAGCTTCTGCAGGACGAAGGCGCTGATCTGCTGGGGCGTGAAGGTCTTGTCGTCGATGCTGACCTTCCAGTCCGTGCCCATGTGCCGCTTCACCGACCGGATCGTCCGGTCGATGTTCGTCACCGCCTGGCGCTTGGCGACCTCGCCGACGAGCACTTCGCCGTTCTTGGCGAACGCGACGACCGACGGGGTGGTCCGGGCGCCCTCCGCGTTCGCGATGACGGTGGGTTCGCCGCCTTCGAGGACGGCGACGACGCTGTTGGTCGTGCCGAGGTCGATGCCGACCGCTCGTGCCATGGTGTAGCTCCTTGTGCCTTGAGGTTTGTGGAGTTGAGTCCTGTCGACTCAACTTTGCTCACTCGGCTCAACGCTACTCGGTCCGCTCGGTGTTCCCGAACCGGGGCACTATTTTCGACAGGTAAGTTCGCGGGGTGAGGGGCTCCGTCGCAGCCACGGTCGCGGCGGCGGTCGCGGCCACCGGGCTGCTCGCGGGCTGCACCGACGCGAAGCCGGAGCCGATACGTCCGGTGGCTCCGACCTCGACCTCACCGCCCGCCTCCCCACCCGCGTCCCCGTCTGCCCCATCGGCAGCACCCACGGCCACCCCGTCCGCCGCCCCCGCCCCGCGCGCGGACCCGGACGACGTGCGGGTCGGCACGGCGACCTCCGCGGTCCGCCATCTGGCCGGCCGGATCGGGCCGCGGCCAGGCACCTCGCCTGCGTACCACCGGGCTGCGCGGTGGGTGGAGTCCCGGTTCACCGCCCTGGGGTGGACCGTGGCACGACAGTCCTTTGACGTGCCTGCCGGGTTCTCGGTGGCCGGCCCCACCGAGGGCCTGCCCGTCGAGTCCGGCCGATCGACCAACGTGGTCGCGACCCGCGGCGACGTCGTCCCCGGCGAGCCGTGGCTGCTCGTCGGGGCTCATCTCGACACCGTCCCCACGGCGCCGGGGGCCGAGGACAACGCGTCGGGAATCGGCGTACTGCTGGCGACCGCAGAGGCGCTGGCGGGACACCGGACCCGCCTGCCCGTCGTGCTGGTCGCGTTCGGTGCGGAGGAGCCCCGGGGCCACTCGGACGAGGACCACCACTACGGCTCGACCGAGTACGTCGCCTCGCTCACCGGCGCCCAACGCCGAACCCTTCGTGGCATGGTCTCGCTCGACCGGGTCGGCGTGGGTGCCGTGCTCCCGGTCGGCAGTGTCGAGACAGGCGACCCGCTCCGCGCCGAGCTGGAGGACGCCGCTGGCCGTGCTGGCGTCCCGGTCGTCACCGAGACCGGCCAGAAGTCCAGCGACCACTGGTCGTTCGTGCAGGCCGGCCTGCCCGGCGTCCGCCTCGGGAGCACGCCGTACGCCGGCTACCACTCACCGGCCGACGTCCCGTCGGTGGTGTCGCCAGCGCAGCTGGAGCGGACCGCGCGGACCGTCATCGCCTGGCTGCGCTAGGGCGTGGTGATCACCGGGCCAGTCCCGCGCACTCCCGAAGTGCGACGAGGTCGGCCCGGAAGTCCTCGGCGGGCTGGCCGGACAGTGCGGTCGGCAGCCCGTCGGCCCCGATCTGCACGGGCGCCCACGCTGCGTCGGTCACGGTGGCGCGCACGGCCGGGGACGACGGGGGCTGCACCGTCAGGGTGAGCACCCCGGCGTCCGCAGTCGGTCCGACAGACGGGGTGTACCAGACGTAGTTGCCCAGCCCGTACGCCACGTAACCGGCGCCGAGAGGCCCGTCCCCTTGGAGGCGGTGCGCATGGCTGCCGACGACGATGTCGGCACCGTGCCTGACCAGCGCCCCGGCCAGCGAACGCTGCCGGCCGGCCGGGCACGACTCGCCCTGGATCCCCCAGTGCATGTAGACGGCCACGACATCGGCGTCGGTATCAGCCTTCTCCACCGCCCGGAGGAGGCGAGCCGGGTCGATGGCGTCGGCGGTGCCCGCGGAGCTCCGAGTGGCCGCCCACTGGCCGGTCGGGTCGGCGGTCGGGTCGGTGGCGGCGATGGTGGCCCCGAGGGTGGCCACCACCGTGCCGTCGACGTCGGCGACGGCGGGTCGAAACGCGTCACGCACGTCGCGGCCGATGCCCACGACCGCGAGCGACGGATCGGCCTCCGCCACCGCGTCGATGGCGTCGAACGTGCTGGGCAGCGCCGCCCTACCGAAGTCAAGAGCGTGGTTGTTGGCCATCGTGACCACGTCGACACCTGCCGCGGCCAGGGCGGTCAGCGCGGTGGCCGGCGCCTGGAAGGTGAACCGCTTGCCGGGCTCGGGGCGGCCACCATGACCCACCGACGTCTCCAGGTTGACCATGGCCAGGTCCGCGGCGGCCAGGGTCCCGGTCGTCGAGACCAGCGCCGTGGCCGGGTCGTCGAGTCGGTCCTGCAGCGCCCCCTCGAAGTGAACGTCACCCGCGAAGGCGATTGTCAGCGGTCGCCGCGGTGCCGGGTCCGGCTCGGGTGGAGACACGGACGGGGACTCCGGTGCGGGGGTGGACGCGGTCGGCGCGGGCGACGGCGGATCGGCCCCTGGAGCCGCCTCGTCGCAGCCGTTCAGCAGCAGGACGGCGCTCAGCGCACCCAGGAGTGCCAGCCGCCCGCGCATGCCTCGATGGTGACCCCTCCGTCAAGGAAGGTGACCGGGGCTAGCGCCCGGACGGCGTGGGTGCGGACCCGAGGGAGGACGGGGAAGGGTCCGGGTCGGCCGGCGCGGCCTCCGAGACCGGGCCGCCCGGGCTCGGCGCGGTGCCGAGGAAGCCCGGCCGCGGGTCCTGGTCATCGGCCGCGCCGGGGATCGCGTCCGATGCTGGGGCCACGTCGGTGTCGCCGAGCCCGAACGGCGTCGGCGGCCCGGGGCTGGGGTCCGGCTCGAGGCTGGAGTCGGGCTCTCCGGCCGGGACCGGGGTGACCCCCTGCGGGTGGGCGTCGAGCGCCATGGGTACGGCGATGGCGGCACCGACCCCGAGCGCGCCGAGCAGCGACCCGGCGGCCAGCCGGCGGCGGCGTACGACGCGGCTGCCGGCACGCAGTGCCCCCGGCACGAGGTCGGGCGGTGGCTGCAGGACGTCGAGCTCCCTTGCGAGGCGGTCGCGCAGGTCGTCGGTGGTCATCGAGGTCCTCCAGGGGCTGTGGTGAGCGGGACGCCGAGGTCGGCGCCGAGGTCGCGACGAAGCTGGTCCAGGGCGCGGCTCGAGGCCGACTTCACGGTGCCGGGACTGCAGTCCAGGACTGCGGCGGTCTGCTCGACGCTGAGGTCCTCCCAGTAGCGGAGCACGACGACCGCACGATGTCGCGGGGAGAGCCGGGCCAGCGCACCGAGCACGGTCAGCGCCGCGTCCGGGTCGGCCGGTTCCCGCGGCGGGTCGGGCAGCCGGTGCAGCTCACGCTCGCGGCCGGCCCGCCGTCGGCCGTCGAGGAAGGCGTGGACCAGGGTTCGGTGCGCGTAGGCGGCAGGCTCGCGGACCCGCGGCCAGGCGACGTACAGGCTCACCAGCGTGGTCTGGACGAGGTCCTGGGACTCGTGCCGGTCCTGGGTGAGCAGGTAGGCGTGCCGGAAGAGCCGCTGCTGGGTGCAGGCTGCGAACTCGGTGAACTCGGCATCGCGCCGCCTGTCGGCCATGGCCGCTCCTCACCGGTTCCCGGACGGGTCCCCTGCCCATGTAGAGGGACGGCGCCACGGTTCGGTTCCATGATCGCGCAGATCGGCGATTCCTACCGCGATGCCCACAACCTCATCCCGACGTCGACGAGCTCCACCCTGGGCAGGTCGGGGACCTCGGACAGCGGGAACCAGCGCGCCTCGTCGGTGCTGCCGTCCACCTCGTTGCGCAGGTGGCCGCCGGCGACCGAGGCTGCGAAGACCACCCGGACACCCTTGTAGAAACGGTCCCGGTCGGTGGTGCGCTCCTCCGGCGGCACCACGAGGGTGTGCACGCCGAGGAGCGGGCCGAGCTCGACGTCATACCCCGTCTCCTCGCGGACCTCGCGGATCGCGGCCTCCTCGACCGTCTCCTCCAGCTCGACGCCGCCGCCGGGCAGCGTCCAGAGCGGCTCCGCACTCTCGTTCCAAAGCGCGAGAAGAACCCGGTCACGCTCGTCGACGACGACGGCGTACGACGCCAGCCGGGTGTCGTACTCGGTGTGGTGCAGCACGGCACCAAGCCTTGCAGGTCAGTCGCCCGGCACTCGGGACCCGGAATGAATGGCGTTCGGCTCGGTTACGGACAGGTATGACCGTCCCTCTCCTGACCCTCAACAACCAGACCCATATCCCCCAGCTCGGCTTCGGCGTCTTCCAGGTGCCGCCTGCGCAGACCGCCGACGTGGTCACCCAGGCCCTGGAGGTCGGCTACCGGCACATCGACACGGCCCAGATGTACCAGAACGAGGAGGGGGTCGGGGTCGCGCTGCAGGCGTCGGACCTCCCCCGCGAGGAGCTCTGGATCACCAGCAAGCTCAACAACGGCTACCACCGGCCCGACGACGCCCGTCGTGCGTTCGACGAGACGCTGGCCAAGCTAGGGATCGAGCAGATCGACCTGTTCCTCATCCACTGGCCGCTGCCGACGCTCTACGACGGCGACTACGTCTCGACCTGGCGGACGCTGACCGAGTTCGTGGACGACGGCCGGGCCCGGTCCATCGGTGTCTCGAACTTCCAGGCGGCCCACCTCGACCGGATCGTCGCCGAGACCGGCGTGGTGCCGACGGTCAACCAGATCGAGGCGCATCCCTACTTCACCAACGAGGCCGCCCGCGAGGCCTCGCTGCAGCACGGCACTCTGGTCGAGGCGTGGTCGCCGATCGCCCAGGGCGCAGTCCTGGACGACGAGGTGATCGGCAAGATCGCTGCCTCGCACGGCCGGACCCCCTCCCAGGTGACGCTCCGCTGGCACGTCCAGCGCGGAGACATCGTCTTTCCGAAGTCCACGCACCGGGACCGGATGGAGGAGAACTTCGCGATCTTCGACTTCGAGCTCTCCGAGGACGAGGTGGCGGCGATCAGTGCGCTCGACGGAGGCGAGAGCAGCCGCCGAGGACCCAACCCGGACACCTTCGACTACGTGCCACGCTGACTCAGTTCCGTCCCAGCCCCGGCTTGCGAGGTTTCGACACGCTCGCTGCGCTCGCGGGGAAGCTCAACCACCAATGATCAGTGGATCTTGACGCGGACCTCGTTGGAGAACTGGTCGCTGTCGGTGTCGCGGACCCGGAATCGGTTCACGCCGGTCTGCGCGGTCTGCACGTAGGTCGAGAAGGTCTCGCCGCTGACGACCGCGTCGACGGGGAAGTCCTCCCACTTGCCGTTCTCGAGCCGCTGCACCTGCACGATGGCGCCCTCCCCGCCCGGGTAGACGCCGGTCAGGTAGATCTCCTCCATCTGGCCGACCTCGGTATGGGCGGCCGAGAGCGAGATCGGGAAGTCCGGTGTCGTGGACGCTGCCGTGTCGGTCGCGACGGGCGTCTCCTGTCCCGGCTGGAGGGTGACCAGGGGTCCAGTGGCACTGGCGGTCGCGGACGGCTTCGGCAGGTACATCGACTGCTGGCTCGACGCGGTGCCGTCGTCGTCACCGCCGCTGAGACCGAACATGGAGCTCGCAGCGAGCGCACCACCGCTGATCAGCAGGCCGACGACCACCCCCACGCCCGCGAGCGCAGCCAGGCCGGAGATGACCGGGTGGCCTTCGCTCTCGCTCAACAGAGGTCCTTCCGTGCAGGGGGTGCCGGGGTACGACGTGCACATTCTCGGTCAGGATCCCCGAGCGATCCAATCCTCCGGCCGTCTGGGCGTGGTCTGATGGGCGCCGTGCAGAGCCCGGTCGCCAAGCAGCGCGCTCTGCTGGCCATGCGGGACCAGGCCGCGAGGGGGCAGTCCTGACCGATGTGTGGGCGATCGGCTACGCGCGCCGCCGCCCATGCGCGGGCACCGTGATCGGGTCGTGTGCCTGAGAACGCGCCATCGCTCGTCGTGAGGCACACGACCCAACAGCGAGCCGCGCCGCCGCCGATGGCCGCGGGCACGACCCAGCCAACCGGCCCCGGGCGGCGGTGAACTAGGGCCCATTGCCGCGCGTCGAACCGGCCCAGGCTCACCGCCCAGAGTTCGTGGCTCGGTGAGGTCATACGAATCGTGGACCCGTCTGCTCGATCCGTATGACCTAAACCGAGCGGGTGTCGGTCGGCTCCGCGCGCGGCCGCCCACACATGAGTCAGGAGTGCCTGACCCGGGACTTTGTGTCGCCCCATAGCGGCTGACCCACGGGACTTCGTGTCGCTCGACAACGACAGAAGCTTCCGGGTCACCGAGATCCGAAGCGACACTTTCTCCCGGGTCAGCGGCTGGGTGGTTCCAGCACGACGACCGGGATCTCCCGGTCGGTCCACTTCTGGTACTTCGCGAAGTCGGCGTAGAGGTCGACCAGCCGCGGCCACAGCGCGGCCCGCTCGTCGAGCGTGGCGACGCGGGCACGCACCGGCCGGTCCCGTTCACCCTTGAGGCTGACCGTGGTGTCGGGGTGGGCGAGCAGGTTGGCGTACCACTGCGGATTCTTCGGCAGTCCGCCCTGCGAGGCGACCACGACCAGGTCGCGACCGTCCCCGAGGTAGAGCAGCGGCGTCTCGAACCGCTTGCCCGACTTGCGGCCGACATGACGCAGGAGCAACGTCGGCACCGGCTTCTTCCAGCCGGCGCCGACCCGCCACTTGTTGCCGACCCGGCCGTTGGTCAGCTTGAAGACCCGGACCTGGGTGCGCGACATCAGCTTGATGAACCGCACCGCCCACGGGGAGTCGAGTCCCTCGGGCCGTTCCTCGGGAAGGCCAGGCATCAGAGGTTCTGCTTCCAGACCACTTCCTCGTGCAGCTGCCGGCTGCGCCAGCCATCCGGAGTCCGCGTCATCTGGTGGTGGTAGATCCCGCCGAGCTCGACGAGCTTGGTGCCGCCCTGACCGTCGTCGATCGGCATCGGGTTGTGGAAGTACGCCGAGACCTCGGCGGTGTCGCCGTCCAGCGCGACTTCTACCTGGCCGAGCGTGTGCATCCGCTTCGGGAAGAACGCCGGCAGCATCTCGGCCAGCCACGGCTTCACCTCGGCGTACGCCGCCGCGATTCCCCCGGACTCGGTGTAGTCGATCTGTGCGTCCGGGGTGAAGACGGTGTCGAGCCGGTCCCAGTCGCCGGTGTCGATGGCCCGGGTGTAACGGATGAGGACGTCGTTGATCTCCAACCGGTCGCTGATCTCCTGCAGGTCCACGGCGGCACTCTGGCACAAGACTGGAACGTGTTCTAGTCAGGTGCGGACGAGTCCGCCGTACTCTCGCCCGCATGGACGCCGAGCCGATCACCGCGCTCCCGCCGCGGGATCCCGGTCGGCCGATGTTCACCCAGACCTGGGCCGACCTCACCTTCCTGCACTGGGCGGTGGACCCCGGTGTCGTGGCCCCGCACCTTCCTCCGGGCGTGCGGCCCGACGTGCATGACGGCGTCAGCCACGTCGGCCTGGTGCCCTTCTCGATGCGCGACGTCGGGCTGGGTCGAGGTCCGGCCGTCCCCTACTTCGGCACCTTCGCCGAGACCAACGTGCGCCTCTACTCCGTCGACTCGGAGGGACGACGGGGCGTGGTCTTCTGCACGCTCGATGCCGACCGGCTGGTTCCGGTGCTGGTGGCCCGGATGTTCCGGGTGCCGTACGTCTGGTCGAAGATGTCGATCCAGCGCGAGGGCGACCTGATCACCTATCGCTGCCGGCGCCGGCCGCCGTTCGGGAAGCGGGCGACGTCGCTCGTGCAGACCCGGATCGGGGAGCCCATCGAGGCCAGCGAGCTCGAGCACCACCTCACCGCCCGCTGGGGGCTGCACCGGCCGGGTCTGCGCGGGAGCCGCTACTGGCCCAACTCCCACGGGAGATGGCCGCTGCACGCGGCCACCCTCGAGCGGATCGAGGACGGCCTGCTGGCCGCCGCCGGCTTCCCGGGTCTCGCGGACCGGCCACCCGACAGCGTGCTGTTCTCGCCCGGCGTGGACACGGTCTTCGGGCCACCCGTCCCGGCCCAGGGCGGGCGCGCTGTGGTGCAAAACTGAAACACGTTCTAGTCTGGCGCGATGCGGTTCACCTACGCCGAGGCGATGACCCAGGCGAAGTTCTACGCACCTCTGGCTCAGGCGGCCGAGGCGGCCGGCTACACCAGCATGACGGTCGCGGACAGCCTGATCTACCCCAAGGAGTCGGACTCCAAGTACCCCTACACCGACACCGGCGATCGGGAGTTCCTCGACGGCAAGGAGTTCATCGAGACGATGGTGCTCTGCGCCCATCTGTTCGCGGTGACCACGACGCTCCGGCTCACGCCGTTCGTGCTGAAGCTGCCGGTGCGCCCACCGGTGCTGGTGGCCAAGCAGGCCTCGTCCCTCGCGTTCCTCTCCGACAACCGGCTCGGGCTCGGCGTCGGCATCTCACCGTGGCCCGAGGACTTCGCCAACCTCGGCGTCGACTGGGCCAGGCGCGGCAAGCGGATGGATGAGTGCATGGACATCCTGCGCGGGCTCACGACCGGTGAGTTCTTCAAGTACGACGGCGAGTTCTACCAGGTCGACGAGCTCAAACAGTGCCCCGGCGCCAGCGAGAAGATCCCGCTCCTGGTGGGCGGCCATGTGGACAACGCCCTGCGTCGCGCGGTGCTCAAGGGCGACGGCTGGATGCACGCCGGCGGCGACGGGGCGGAGCTCGACCGGCTGCTCACCCGGCTGGCGGAGATCCGCAAGGAGGAGGGCGACACCCGCGACGACTTCGAGGTGCACGTCATCTCCTACGACGCCTACGACCTCGACGGCATCAAGCGGCTCGAGGACAAGGGCGTCACCGACTGCATCGTCGGCTTCCGGGTGCCCTACATCAAGGGGCCCGACACGGAGCCGCTGGAGAAGAAGATCGACAACCTGAACAAGTACGCGGAGTCGATCATCCACAAGGCCAGCGCGTGAGCGGCTGCACGCTGGTTGAGGAGCCCCCGCTAGGGAGCGTCTCGAAACCACCAAGCCGCTACGCAGACTCGACCAGGACAGTTCCAGCCCATTCTTGCGAGGTTTCGAGACGGTCGCAGAACGACCTCCTCAACCACCGGGGGGGCGCGGCATGAGTGAGAGCTACGGCCTGACCAAGGTCCTGCAGGACGCGATCGCCGAGGCCGAGGAGCTGATCGCGAACGCGCCGTTCATCAAGACCGAGCAGGACCGGCTCGAGGGCTACGACTACCTGTCCGGGCGGATCCGGATGGCCATGCAGATGGCCTTCGACTACGACCTGGACCGGCCGCTCTTCGTGAACCCGACCCACCAGTTCTCCCGCCAGGGTCTCGACAACCCCGACGCCGTCTACTTCAACGCGTTCCTGCGCGAGGGCGCCGAGTACGTCGTCCGCGGGCGCCGCGGCACCACTGCCGACCTGTCCTTCCAGGTGATGGGCGGTGCGTACACCGCCGACTCGGCGGCCACCTCGCTGATGGCCTTCGACGACCGCGAGCTCGACGTACGCCCCGACGGCACCTTCGAGTTCACCTACGTCGCCGAGCCCGGCGCCAAGACGATGATCGTCCGCGAGGTCTACAACGACTGGGACACCGAGGAGCGCGGCAACCTCACGATCGAGCGGGCCGACCGTCTCGGCACACCGGCCAAGGAACTGACCCGCGACCTGCTCGCCAAGAAGTACGACGTCGCCGCGCGCTCGCTGGTCGGCTCGATCCAGACCTGGTTCGCCTTCCCGCGCTTCTTCCAGTACAAGGAACCCCCCAACGCGCTGACGGAGCCCAAGTCGACGCCGGGCGGTCTCGCCTCACAGCGCTCCTCGATCGGCCACTACGAGCTCGAGGACGACGAGGCTTTGCTCGTCACGGTGCCGAACTGCGCCGACTGCGCCTACCAGGGCGTCCAGATCGGCTCGGACTGGTACGCCTCCACCGACTACGAGACCCACCAGACCTCGCTGACCAAGGCGCAGGCCGTCACCGACCCGGACGGCAGGATGCGGTTCGTGATCTCGGAGGCGAACCCGGGGGTCGCCAACTGGCTGGAGACCACCGGCCATCGCACCGGCCCGATCATGCTGCGCTGGCAGCGGCTCGAGCGCGACCTCACCCAGGACCAGGACGGCCCGGTCGTCGAGAAGATCAAGATCGCCGACGTCGAATCCCACCTGCCGCACTTCACCCCCGTCACCACCGAGGACTACGCCGCCCGGATCGCGGCCCGTCAGCGCTCGGTCGCGCGGCGGATGATCAGCTGACCGGCTCGACCGTCAACGACATCACGCAGTTCTGCTGGCCCTTGGGGCGGACGTAGGTGAAGCCGGCCTCCTCGTAGGACTTCCGGGTGAGGTTGTACAGGAAGGAGTCGCTCATTTTCTTGGCCGGGTCGCGCGTGGCCATGTCGTGCGGGTAGCCCTCGACGACACCGCCGCCGGCCTCCCCGATCAGCCGCACTGCGCCGCGGAGCGCGGCCCGCCCGTACCCCTGCTTGCGATGGCTCTTCGTCACGTTGATGCAGGTGATCCGGTAGTCGGGCGGGGTCTCCGCCTCGGCGTCGTACTGCTTGCGGTGGTGGATGTTGGGCAGCTCGCTCGGGGTGCCGTACTCCGCCCAGGCAACAGCGTCCGGGCCGTCGTAGACCAGCGCGGCGTGCGCGACACCCATCTCGACCATCCGCCGCTTGAAGTCGCGGTTCGGCTCGTCCTCGCCACGGCCGTCGGGAACCCCGTGGTGGAAGTGGACGCACCAGCAGCCGCTGAACAGGCCTCCGGTCCGCTCGACCAGGGCCTCGAAGTCCGGCCACGTGTCAGGGGTGAGTGCCTTGATCTCGAAGTCGACCACCGAGTCCGTCACGAGGCCAGCGTAGGAGTGGTTCCGGACGAGACGGGTCCGGTTCTGGCTCTCGACCAAAACTGAAACACGTTCTAGTCTTGCGCCGTGACCACCTCCACCCACCACACGACGGTCGTCGCCGACGCGTACGAGCCCGTCCCCCTCCTCAAGGACAAGGTGCTCGTCCTGTCCGGCGTCGGCCCCGGGCTGGGTCGCGCGCTGGGGACCGAGGCCGCCCGCATGGGCGCCGACCTGGTGCTGGTCAGCCGCACCGAGCGGCGGCTGCAGAAGATGGCCGAGGTGGTCGAGTCGCTCGGCCGCAAGGCGCTCATCGTGCCGACCGACATCACCGACGAGGAGCAGCGCGTCGCGCTGGTCGAGAAGTCGCTGGAGCACTTCGGCCGGGTCGACTGCCTGCTCAACAACGCCTTCGGCATCCCGCCGATGGACCCGATCAGCACCCTGTCCATCGAGTCGCTGCGCCAGGCCAACGAGACCAACGTGTTCGCCCCGTTGCGCCTCTCCGCGCTGTTCGCCGACGCGCTCGCCGCGACCAAGGGCTCGATCATCATGCTCAACTCGTGCGTCAAGTACTCCTCGGAGCCGGAGTACAGCGGCTACAAGCTCTCCAAGGGCACGCTCGCCCACCTCGCCTCGTCGCTGGCCACCGAGCTCGGGCCGCGGGGCGTCCGGGTCAACTCGGTCGCGCCGTCCTATATCTACGAGGACGTCAACAAGGGCTACTTCGACTGGCTCGCCTCCGAGGCCGGCGTCACCCACGACGACATCTACCAGCAGAAGGCGGCGCCCACCGACCTCAAGCGGCTCGCCTCCCCCGAAGAGGTCGCGCGGGCCACGCTGTTCTTCGCGAGCGACCTGGCCTCTGCGGTGACCGGCACGATGCTGAACGTCGACTGCGGCGAGTTCCACGACAACTGATGGACGTCGTACGCGCCGGTGGTCGAGGAGGTCGCTCTGCGACCGTCTCGAGACCTCCGCAGCGTGCGTGTGGACGCAACCACCGTGGTTGCGTCCCAGCACCGGGTCCAGTGGTTTCGAGACAGGCGCCAGCGCGCCTTCCTCAACCACCGAGGGCGGGGAGCCACCTCGATGAGTGACAACGTGATGACCCGCGAGCGCGCGGATGTCGGAACCTATGAGGACATCGTCGCCGCGGCCGAGCGGACCACCGGGATGAGCGACATGGGCGGATCCGGCCACGAGGAAGGACTGCGCGTCCTCGTCGAGGACCTGGCCTCGCCGGAGGCCGGACTGACGCCGCGCGGCAACTACTTCCAGCGCTCCGAGGTCAAGAGCGCGCTGGTCGGCCGACTGCTCACCCAGGCCCAGTTCAGCGCTCACCCCGAGTACGCCGACGTACCGGTCGAGCGGCCGATCTTCGTGATGGGGCTCCCGCGCACCGGCACGACGGCGCTGCATCGGCTGCTGCACGCGGACCCGATGGCGCAGGGCCTGGAGATGTGGATCACCCAGTTCCCCCAGCCCCGGCCACCGCGCGAGACCTGGGAGTCCGACCCGATCTTCGCGGGCATGCAGCAGGCCTTCGCCGCGCACCACGTCGAGAGCCCCGACTACATGGGGATCCACTACATGGACGCGACCTCGGTGGAGGAGTGCTGGCGGCTGCTGCGGCAGACCGGCATGTCGAACTCCTACGAGTCGCTGGCCAACGTGCCTCGCTACTCGCGGTGGCTGCGGGGCCAGGACTGGACCGATGCCTACGCCCGGCACAAGCAGAACCTGCAGCTGATCGGGCTCCACGAGCAGGACAAGCGCTGGGTGCTCAAGAACCCGTCGCACATGACCGCGCTCGACGCGCTGCTGACGGTCTATCCCGATGCGCTGGTCGTCTACACGCACCGCGACCCGGTCGTGTGCATCGCCTCGTCCTGCTCGCTCTCTGCCGAGACGACGGCCGGCCACTCCGAGACGTACGTCGGCAGCGTGATCGGCCAGACCCAGCTGGACCTCTGGTCGCGCTCGTTCCACGCATTCCACGACGCCCGGCCGCGCTACGGCTCCGCGCAGTTCGCGGACGTCTCCTTCTCCGACCTGCGCGCCGACCCGCTCGGCGTGACCCGTGCGCTCTACGAGCAGTGGGACCTCGACTGGACCGCCGAGGTGCAGGCTGCGATCGAGGAGATCGACCGGGAGTCCAGGTCCGGAGCGGCCGCACCGCGGCACGAGTACTCGCTCGAGGACTACGGGCTCACCGAGCGCCGGGTGCTCGACGCCTTCGACCGCTGACCCTCAGCCGGTCGCCAGCCAGCCACGCACCCGGGCAAAGGTCTGCTTGCCGGTTTCCTCCTCGACGGTGGCCGCGATGTCGGCGATCGTGACCCCGCCCAGCGAGGCGCGCCAGGCGTCCTCGGCGGCGTACATGACCCGGGCCACGCCGCAGGGCCGCCGGCACGCTTCAGGCGGGGCCGGCAGCGGCCCGTTCTGGCGGATCTCGGTGCACCGGAACGACGACTCGGTCCCCTCGATCGCCTGCACGACGTCGAGCACGCTGATCTGGTCGGCGGCGCGGGTCAACGCGTAGCCGCCGACCCGGCCCTCGACCGCGGTCACGAGCCCCGCCCGGGAGAGCTGCTGGAGCTGCTTGGCCAGGTAGGTCCGCGACACCCCGTGGAACTCGGCCAGCCGCTGCGCCGGGACCGGCTCGTCGGCCTGCGACAGCACGACGCAGCAGTGAATCGCCCACTCGACCCCGCCGGACAGCTTCATGCCAGGAGCATACCCGGATGACAACTGTCCGCGTTGTGTGCTTACACTGAACCCGGACAAGAAATATCCGAGTAATGGAGGAGACATGCTCATCGCCATCGCCGGCGCCACCGGCCTCATCGGTTCCCAGCTCACCGCACTGGCCCGCAAGGAGGGCCACGAGGTGGTCGAGATCGCCCGCGAGACGGGCTTCGACCTGCTCGCGCCCGAGCCGGGGAGGCTCGAGTCCGCACTGGCCGGCGCCGACGCCGTCGTCGACGTGACGTCGACCGGCGGCGTGCTCGACGACCAGCGGACCCTCGACTTCTTCACCGGTGTGGCGGCCAGCCTGGGCCGCGCCGCTACTGCGGCCGGCGTCAAGCGCACCGTCACGCTGTCGATCGTGGGCATCGAGAAGAGTCCCGACTACGGCTACTACGTCGCCAAGCTCGCCCAGGAGCGGGTTTCGCTGGAGACCGCGCCGGGTGCGCTGGTGCTGCGCGCGACGCAGTTCCACGACTTCGCCCGGCAGATGTTCGAGTGGAACCGTGACGGTGACGTCACCCGGGTCATGGACGTGCCGACCCAGCCCGTCGACACCACGGAAATCGTCAGGCTGCTCCTCGACCTGGCCACCGGGAAGGTTGACCACCACGTCGAGCTCGCGGGCCCCAAGCCCGAGCGGTTGGTCGACCTCGTGGCGCGGTACGCCGCGCACATCGGCTCCGACGTGACCGTCGAGCCGATCGACGGCCCCGCGAGCGTGGCCGCGGGAGCGATGCTGCCCGACCACGAAGGCGTGTTGCTCCGTGGCATCGACTGGCAGACCTGGCTGGAGAGGCAGCCCACCGACGCGTGACCGGCCGTCCCCGGTCACTGCTTGACTGACCGGGTGACCGACGTCGTTGTCCTCATCGCGATCGTGCTCAACGCCCTGCAGGCGGGCACCTACTACACGTGGGCGTCCGGGGTGATGCCCGGGCTGGCGCGGACCGGCGACCGGACGTTCGTCGACGCGATCCAGCAGATGAACCGCGCGATCATCAACCCGGTGTTCCTGGTCAGCTTCCTCGGGGCACCGGCGGTCTCGGTCGTCGCGGCGATCGTGGTCGACGGCGACGCCCGGTGGTGGGCGGTGGGCTCGGCGGTGCTGGCGCTGGCGACGATCGTCCTCACCTTCGCCGGCAACATCCCGCTCAACAACGGGATCGACCAGGCCGGCGAGCCCGACCAGATCGCCGACCTCCGTGCCGTACGACGGGCCTTCGAGCCGGGGTGGGTTCGGTTCAACGCCATCCGCGCGGTGACCTCGACGCTGGCCACGGCCGGCTTCGGCTGGGCGGCCCTGGCCGGCGCATGACCGGGCTGCCTGCCTGGCACGGCCGTGGCCAGCTCCTCGCCCTCGACGGCGGCGGATCGCTCTACTACGAGGTCGAGGGCGAAGGCCCGCCGGTCCTGCTGGTCGGCGGTGGACCGGGAGCCGACCACGCCCACTACCACCCGTGGTTCAGCGCACTCGCGGAGCGGCACACGGTCGTCTACTACGACCACCCCGGGACCGGACGGTCCGAGGCCGGGGTTGGCGAGACCTACACGCTCGAGACGTACGCCGCGGCGATCGAGGCGCTCCGCGCCTGTCTCGGGCCGACCACGGTCAGCCTGGTCGGCCTCTCCTTCGGTGGGCTTCCTGCCGTCGACTATGCGTTGCGCCATCCGGATCGGGTCCGGTCGCTGGTGTTGAGCAACGCGCACGTCGACGCCCGCGGCTGGCAGGGCGGCAACATCGACCACGTCAACGACACCCTCCGGCTGCACTTCCCCGAAACCTGGGCACAGATCCTGGCGCTGCGCGAGCGCGGCATCCGGTCGCTCGACGACTCCTACCAGGACCTGGTGGCGCGCGCCCTGCCGCGCCTCGAGTGGGCACACCCGGACGCCCGGCCGAGCCTGGAGCACGACCAACGCTTCACCCCGGCGGCGTACGAAGCCTTCGTCGGGGCCGACCCCGAGTGGGTCGTCGGCGGCACCCTGGGCGGCTACGACCCGGCGCTCGAGTCGATCACCGCGCCGACGCTCGTCGTCTGCGGCCGCTGGGACGGTCTCACGCTGCCGTCGATCGCCGCCGAGTGCGCGAGGCGGATCGCCGGCAGCCAGTGGCACGTCTTCCAAGACAGCGCGCACCGACCGTGGGCGGAGCAGCCTGCGGACTACTTCGACCTCGTCGGGGAGTTCCTCGAGCGCGACGGCGCGTGAGATCAGCTCTCCCCCGCGGCCCGTCGCACCGCACGTTCGGCGACTGCGTGCTCGTCCGTGCGGGCGTCGTAAGACCAGAAGTCGCGCAGCCACGCTGCGGTGAGCCCGACACCGAAGACACAGGCCACTCCGCCGCTCGTGATCGCGCCCCGCACCGACCACAGGTCGGCGGTGAAACCGGCCCGGACCTGGCCGCCGATCGGGCCGACCGAGTACGACAGCATCTCGATCCCGGCCAGCCGGCCGCGCATCGCCTCCGGGATGGTCTGGCTCCAGAGGGTGCCGCGGAAGACGCCGCTGATCATGTCGGCCGCACCGCCCAGCGCCAGGAACACGCCGACCAGCCAGATGGACGGCATCAGCCCGGCGAGCGCGACGAAGCACCCGTACGCCGCCGCCGCGAGCACGATCGCGCGACCGTGGTGATGCACCCGGGCCGTCCAGCCGCTCAGCGCGGTCGCCGCCATGGCGCCAACCGTCTCGGCGGAGTAGAGGAGCCCCAGCACCTGGGGCTTGCCGAAGACCTCCTCGGCCAGGGCCGGGAACAGCACCACCGGGAAGGCAAGCAGCATCGCGGCGATGTCGACGAGGTAGGTGCCGAGGAGGTCGCGGCGCCGCAGCGCGTAGCTGAAACCCTGACCGATCCCGGCCAGAGAGGGCGGCGTGGTCTCCGCTCGGTGCGGGTAGCTGCTCATCCGCCAGAACATCAGCGAGGCCACGGCGAGCCCGCCGATGTCGATGAGGAAGCACCAGCCGATGCCGACGTAGGCCACCAGCAGTCCGCCGACGGCCGGCCCGACGAGCATGCCGATCTGCATCCCCAGGCTGTTCAGCGCGTTCGCGGCCGGGAGCTCGTCGTGGGTCACGGTGCGCGGCATCAGCGCCTCGCGGCTCGGCCGCTGCATCGATGAGGTCGAGGCGAGGAAGACCGCGACGACGAAGATCAGCCACACGTCCGGGTGGTCGCGGAACGCGTTCACGGCGAGCACGCCGGTGAACGCCGCCTGGCGCGACGCCGGTCCAGATCAGGAGCCTGCGGCGGTCGACGTGGTCGGCCAGCGCGCCGCCGTACAGCCCGAAGACCACCAGCGGGACCAGCTCGGCCAGGCCGATCGCTCCGACCGCGAAGTTGGAGCCGGTCAGCGTGTAGATCTGGTAGGGGATCGCGACGTAGCTGACCATCGCGCCGAAGTAGAAGACCGTGCCGGCCCAGAACAGCAGCCGGAAGTCACGTGAGGTGCGCAGTGGGGTGACGTCCACGCGCACCGCGCGCATCCGGTCACCCCAGGTCACGAGGGACAAGGCTGGCACCCGCCGCCCTGCTCACCAACCCGTTTGCGGTGACGGCTGCGCTGGTCTCAGCGCTGGCGGACCTTGATCCGGGCGCCCAGGCGCGGGACCGAGGTGATGTTGCGGACCTGCGGCTCGTCGATGCCGACTGCCGTCACGTCGACGGCCCGGAACACCTCGCGGAGCACAGCCACGCCCTCCATCATCGCGAAGCCGGCGCCGATACAGCGGCGGACGCCGCCACCGAACGGGATCCAGGTGTTGGTGGGCGGGTTGTGGCCGAGGAACCGCTCGGGGTCGAACGTCGCGGGGTCCTCGTAGTTGTCGGGGCGGCGGTGCGCGATCAGGATCGACGGGCCGACGGTGGCGCCGCGCGGCACGTCGACGCCGCCGATCGTCTGCGGCTTCATCAGGGTGCGCACCACCATCGGGATCACCGGGTGCAGCCGCAGCGACTCCTTCATGACGGCGTCCAGCCAGGCGTCGCCGTCCGAGTCGCCGGCATCGGCCGCCGCCTGGGTGCGACGCATCAGGTCGGGGTGGCGGCCGAGCTCGTAGAGCGCCCAGGCCAGCGCGGTCGCCGTGGTCTCGTGCCCGGCGAGCAGGAGGGTGACCAGCTGGTCGCGCAGCTCGATGTCGCTGAGCGGGTCGCCGGTCTCCTCGCCCTCCCGGATCAGCCGGGACAGCACGTCGGTGCGCTCGGCCAGGTCCGCGGCGGTACGGCGCTCGCGGATCTCGGCGTACATCAGCTCGTCGAGCTCGATCTGGTTCTGGAGGGCGGCCTTCCAGGGCCCGACGCGGTGCAGCGCCGGGAGCCCCCACACCAGGAGCACCGCCGGGCTGACGTTGACGGTGGCGCTGACCCGCGGCCGGAGGGCGGCCAGCCGCTGCTCGTCGGTCACGCCGAAGACCACCCGGAGGATCACCTCGAGGGTGAGCGTGTTCATCCGGTCGTGGGAGCGGAACTGCTGACCCTCGGGCCAGTGCGCGACCTCGTCGCGCGCGATCGCGGTCACCATGTCCTGGTAGGTGCGCAGCGCGTGGCCGTTGAACGCCGGCATCAGCAGCTTGCGGGCCCGCTTGTGCTCGACGCTGTCCTGGAGCAGCAGCGAGTGCTCGCCCATGACCGGACCGAGGATCGCGTTGCCCTTGCCGGCGTGGAAGATCTCGGGGTCGCCGGCGAAGATCTCCTTGGCGTGCTCCGGCCTGGTGAAGAAGACCAGCGGGCGGCCCTTCGGCATCAGCCGCACGGTGTAGACGTCGCCGTACTTCTTGTGCAGCCACGGGTGGAACCAGTGCCGGAACCGCAGCAGCGCCACCGTCTGGAGGAACGACGGCCACGTCGGCCCGTCGGGCAGCCCGGCGGTGTCGACGGCGGGGAGTCCGTCGCCGCCCACCAGCGTCATCCGGTCGAACCGCTGCTGGGTCAGCGCCCGGGTGTCGGTGGGGTCGTGCTCGAGGAGCGCCACAACGTCGAGGCTACTGACCGGTCACCGTCCGGGCATCCGACTGGGGTCGGAGATCGGCTGACCTACCCCGATTCGTCTGCAGCGTCCAGCCCAGGAATACAGGCGAGACCGCAGACGAATCGGGCCTAGCCTGCGACTCGTGAGGGAGTCGTTCGTTCGCGGCGTGCGGCTCGGCATCCCCTACGCCACTGTCGGCTTCGTCCTGTCGATGTCCTTCGGGGTGGTGGCGCGCCAAGCAGGGTTCTCGCCCCTTCAGGCGGTGGCGGCCTCCGCGTTCGTCTTCGCCGGCTCCGCGCAGTTCGCAGCCCTCGCGGTGGTCGCCGGGGGCGGCACCCTCGCCGCCGCCGTCGCCGCGGCAGCCCTGATGAACGGTCGGTTCCTCGCCATGGGCATCGCCTTGGCTCCCTCGCTCCCCGGCGGTCCGGTCACCCGCGGCCTTCAGGGGCAGACGGTGGTCGACGCGTCGTGGGCGCTGGCCAACAACGGCGACGGCACCTTCGACCGCTGGCTGCTCTTCGGCACCACGCTCCCCCAGTACTCCACCTGGGTCCTCGGCACCGTCGTCGGGGCGTACGGCGGCGACCTGATCGGCGATCCCGAGCGTCTGGGCCTGGACGCGGTCTTCCCCACCTTCTTCCTCGGCCTGGTCATTGCCGAGATGCGCGACCGTCGCTCACGCGTGGTCGCCGTCCTCGGCGTTGCCATCGCACTTGCGCTGGTGCCGTTCACCCCACCCGGCGTCCCCGTCCTCGCCGCCGCGACGGCCGCCGTGCTCGGCGTACCGAGGAGGGATGAGTCATGAACACCTGGCTGCTCATCGCCGGGTGCGTCGTCACGACCGTGCTGATCAAGGCCGTCGGCCCGGTCATGCTAGGTGGGCGGGACCTGCCTCCGGTCGTCCTCCGGGTCATCGCCTGCATGGCCCCGGCCCTCCTGGCGTCCCTGGTCATCACGTCCGTGTTCGCAGACGGCCAGAGCTTCCGGGTTGGCGCCAACGCGGTCGGCGTGCTGGCCGGAGGAGTCCTGCTGTGGCGCGGCAAGTCCGTCGTCCTCGCGGTCGTCGTCGCCATGGCCGTGACCGCCGCGCTCCGCGCCGTGTCATGACCGGCCACTGTGGCGGTCGGCGATTCGTCTGCATCAGCCTCCCGAGAAGTCCCAGCGAGACCGCAGACGAATCGGGGGCGCCTTTCCCTACTCAACGTATAACCCACCCGGGGGCTTGCGGCAAGACCCCTGCGGGGGCGCAGAATCACCGGCCGTGACCCCCATGACCACCAGCGTGTTCGACCTTCCCGACCACCTCATCCCCAAGGCCGACCCCACTCTGGTCGCCGGCGACGAGCAGCACTTCGCGGCGGTCGCAGAGAGCCTCGAGCGGTCGGTCGCCGACCTGTCTGACCGTCTCGATGCCGAGCGCAGGGCGCCCGGTGGCAGCGGCCAGGCCGCGCTGGAACGGGACCTGGAGATCCACCGGCTGACATCACGGCTGCGCACTCTCCGTCGTTTCGGCCTGGACCTGTGCCTGGGGCGGATCGTCAGCGACGACGACCCCGAGCCCGTGTACGTCGGCCGGCTCGGCCTCAGGGACAGCGCCGGTCGTCGGCTGCTCGTCGACTGGCGCTCCCCCGCCGCTGAGCCGTTCTTCGGGGCGACCCACGCCAACCCGATGGGTCTGGCCAGCCGCCGCAGGTATCGCTGGACCCGGGGC
Organism: uncultured Actinomycetota bacterium; assembly: GCA_963765915.1. Taxonomy (GTDB): domain Bacteria; phylum Actinomycetota; class Actinomycetes; order Propionibacteriales; family Nocardioidaceae; genus Nocardioides. Next base: position 514,894 of record CAVXYB010000001.1, read on the forward strand.
CGGATCACCGACTACTGGGACGAGGTGTTCACGCCGGACGGGTTCGAACGGCACGCCGCGCTCGACGACCAGTCCGCGTTCATCGCCAGCCTGGGCAGCAGCCGGTCGCCCCAGATGCGCGACGTGCTCAGCACCATCCAGGCCGACCAGGACGCGATCATCCGCGCCGGATCCCGTGGCGCCCTCGTCGTCGACGGCGGCCCGGGCACGGGCAAGACCGTCGTCGCCCTGCACCGCACGGCGTACCTGCTCTACTCCGACCCGCGCCTCGGCCACCGCCGGGGCGGCGTCCTCTTCGTCGGCCCGCACCAGCCCTACCTGGCCTACGTCGCCGACGTCCTCCCCAGCCTCGGTGAGGAGGGCGTGCAGACCTGCACCCTGCGCGAGCTCGTTCCCGAGGGCGCCGCAGCCCCGATCGAGACCGACTCCGAGGTGGCCCGCCTGAAGTCGTCCGCCGACATGGTGAAGGCGATCGAGCCGGCGGTGCGGCTCTACGAGGAGGCACCCACCGAGGGCTTGGAGGTCGAGACCCCGTGGTCCGACGTCTGGCTCGGCCCTGACGACTGGGCCGAGGCGTTCGAGTCACCAGCACCCGGTACGCCGCACAACGAGGCGCGCGACCAGGTGTGGGAGGAGGTGCTGACGATCCTGGTGGACAAGCACGGCGACGAGGAGGACGTCCCGGCCGGCCTGGTCCGCAGGTCACTGGCGCAGAACCCGGAGCTGGTCGACACCTTCAGCAGGGCGTGGCCGCTGCTCGACTACACCGACCTCGTCGGAGACCTGTGGGAGGTGCCTGCCTACCTGCGCCGATGCGCCCCCTGGCTCGAGCCCGACGAAGTCAGGCGGCTGCAGCGAAGCGACGCCCGGGCCTGGACGGTGTCGGACCTGCCGCTCCTGGACGCGGCCCGACAGCGGCTCGGCGACCCCGAGGCGTCGCGACGCAAGCGCCGGCAGGACGCCGCGGTCGCTGTCCAACGAGAACAGATGGCCCAGGTCATCGACGACCTCATCGCGGCCGACGACTCCGAGCTCCTGCTGATGTCGAGCCTGCGCCAGCAGGACCTTCAGGACGCTCTGGTCGATGAGACCGCACTGCCCAGCGCCGACCCCGACCTGCTGGCCGGCCCGTTCGCGCACATCGTCGTGGACGAGGCGCAGGAGCTGACCGACGCGGAGTGGCAGATGCTCCTGCTCCGCTGCCCGTCCCGGAGCCTCACCATCGTCGGTGACCGCGCCCAGGCCAGGCACGGGTTCCCGGAGTCGTGGTCGCAGCGGCTCGAGCGGATCGGGCTCGACCGGATCAACCTGGCCTCCCTGACCATCAACTACCGGACGCCGGCAGAGGTCATGGCAGAGGCCGAGCAGATCATCAGGGCCGTGCTCCCGGACGCCAACGTGCCGACCTCCATCCGCAGCACCGACGTGCCCGTCGTACACGGATCCACGTCGGAGCTGGGCTCGATCCTCGACACGTGGCTCGCCGCGCACGCCGATGGGATCGCCTGCGTCATTGGCGCCGGTCATCTCGACCTCGGCGCCCTCCCTGCGCGCGTCCGGTCGCTGACCCCGGAGCTGTCGAAGGGGCTCGAGTTCGACCTGGTCGTCCTCATCGACCCAGAGACGTTCGGCGACGGCATCGAAGGAGCGGTCGACCACTACGTCGCGATGACCCGAGCGACCCAGCAGCTCGTCATCCTCACGAGCCCGTGACGTCGACGGTGGTCGCAGGCTTCACCGGTGTCGCCTCATCCAGTTCCTGACGCCAAGCGCGGCTGCGGCGACAAGCAGCACCATGAGCCCGAGCACGGCGAGGACCAAGAGTCCGTACTTGACCCACGCCGCCAGGCCGGCGACGAGCAAGAGAGCTTCGGTGGACCCCGTGGCGCTCGGTGGCCAGCCCTCGAGCGTGACCAGGACGAGCGAACCGTTCTCGAGGGTGAGGTCCAGTACGCCGCCGACGATCGCGGCACGAGCGAGCCAGACTGCCGACCGGCTCACCCACGGCGAGGCGAAGGGGAGCAGGGCGAGCAGCAACAGCGTGCCGGCCAGGAACGTCGCGTACGCCACCGGGAAGATCGTGTCGACGACCAAGGCCTCCTGGACGTCGCCAGCGGTGACGCTGGGACATGAGTCCACGGCATCCTGCGCGCGCTGGACGGTGAGCGATCGCTGCAAGTGGGTGTTGAAGTTGGTGCAGTCGGCTGGCCACCATCGATCGAAGCCGTAGAAGAGGAGCACCGTCCACCCGAAGCCCACGGTCGAGGACACGGCTACGACGACCTTGTTGCGACTGACCCATCCCAACATCGCCGAGCTTCCGGCTCGCGCCACGGTCATGTGGACGTCAACCTCCTTCAATGCCATCGAGGCGCGGCAGGGTGGGCCAGCGGTCGCTTGCCCAGTGAGGCCAGCTCTCGAAGCCGGCCGGGGGTGCGGGCATGGCCGCGTAGGAGAGCTCGGCCGGCGAAGGTGGGTGGAACAACGCGAGGAACCGATCGTGGTCGGCGTCGCTCATGGCGAAGGTCGAACCCGGAGTCTGTTCCCAGCGCGAGACCGCGCGAGCGCGGCGCTCGATCTCCTCAATGGTCACGTACCGAAGATCGAACGTCGCGCCGACCGGCTCAGCGATGGCCCGGATCGCATACCGCTCCTCCGCCGACCAGCAACCGAAGTCGAGGATGACCGACGACCCGCCACGAAGCACCTGGTGAGCGACCCAGATCATCCGGCCTTCGAGGATGTCCCGGCGACCGTCGGCGTCGTTGTCGCCGAAGAGCGGGGCCATCCACTCGTCGGGCGTCAGTCGGAGAATCCCTTGTGACTCTGCGATCTGGCGCGCGAGCGTCGTCTTCCCCACGCCCGGCAGGCCGACAGTGAGGTACAGGACGGGGCTGCTCCGCACCGACTCACCTTGTGGTCGGGCCGACGACAGCACAACCCATTTGGAAGCACACCTCGGCCACGAGTGCTCAACACGCGGCCAGGAGAGTGCGCTGGTCTCGATACTTTGGCCGGGACACGCGCGGCGCTCGACAAGGAGAAGTCATGGCAACCTTCACCCAGTCCGACGACCTGCGGGGAGCGGAGTTCGTCGACACGGACCTGAGCGGCGCCCGCTTCGTCGGGGCCGACCTTTCCGGGGTCGTGATGCGCGGCGTCCAGGTGGAGAGGGCGGACATCGACGCACCGTGGCTCTGCGAGGGCGGCGACGGCGTCCTGCGCGTCAACGGCGTCGACGTCGTCCCGTTCGTCGACGCCGAGCTCAACCGACGCTTTCCAGGGCGCGCCAATCGACGCGCCGGAGATCCGGAGGGCCTGCGCGCGGCCTGGGCCATGCTCGAGCGGACCTGGGCGGCCACGCTCGAGCGCGTGGCGGCGAAGCCGGCCGGCACGGTCGACGTCTCGGTGGACGGGGAGTGGTCGTTCGCGCAGACACTGCGGCACCTGGTCCTGGCCACGGACATGTGGCTGGGGCGGGCGATTCTGGAGATCGGACAGCCCTTCCACCCGGTAGGCCAGATCGACGCAGGCACCGCGGACGACGGGTTCGACATGTCGATCTTCACGACGGTCACGCCGTCGTACGACGAGGTGCTCGAGGCCCGGTCGGGCCGCGTCGCGATGGTGCGCGACTTCGTCTCGACCGTCTCGCCCGACGTGCTGGCGTCGACACGGCCGAACCCGCACAACCCCGAGTACCAGGAGACGGTCCTGTCCTGCCTGCACACGATCCTCGAGGAGGAGTGGGAGCACCACCGTTACGCCGTACGCGATCTCGACGCGATCGAGGCGGGGCAGACCGACTAGCTCGGCCGGCCCGCAAGGTGCCGGCGCAGGAACTGGAGCTGGTGGGCGATCGCGGGTTCGAACCAGTCGCTGCCGGGCCAGACGTCGAAGTGGTCGCAGGGGTAGTGCCGGACCTCGGCGCGGCCGGCCTCGGCGGCCTTGGCGGAGGCGCGGGGCGGGGCGCTGCGGTCGAAGTCGGCGATCTGGACCAGGAGCGGGCAGCGAAGTTCCTTGGCGTGCTTGCCCGGCCGGTGGCGGCCGAGCTCGAGGCCCACGCTCGCGTCGATCTCGTTGCGCCAGGTCGGCCCGGCCAGTGCGGTGTAGGCCTCGTAGTGGCCGGGCAGCGTGAGGGCGCCCAGCTCGCCGGGACGGGCCACGATCGGCATCGTCACCGGCTCGCCGCCGCGGAGGCCCGACACCCGGCTGCGGACGCCGGCCACGGTCGACCGCAGGATCGACGACGGTGCATGGTGCCTCATCGCCAGCCGGCCGGCGGCCATCCCGTCGACCAGCGGGGTCAGCGCGACGACGGCGGCAACGTCGTCGCGGCCGGCCGCGGCGGCGAGCACGTGGCCTCCGGCCAGCGAGACGCCCCAGAGCACCAGCCGGCGCGCGTCCACACCGGGCAGCCGGACGGCGGCGGCCATCGCCGAGCGGTAGTCCTCGACCTGGCCGGCCATGCTGGCACGTTGGCGCGGCGTACCGCCGCTCGCCCCGAAGCCGCGGTAGTCGAAGGCCAGCACGTCCAGGCCGGCCTCGGCGATGGCGGTGGCGAAGGGTTCGAGACCGGAGTCCTTGGTGCCGCCGACGCCGTGCGCCATGACCACCACGGGCCTTCCGGCGGGCCCGGCGAACGCGTCGCCCTCACCGGTGAAGTGCCACCCGTCGAGCTCGGCGTCCTGACCGGGGAACCTCAGCTGGTCGTGCTTCATCGGTGCGCTTCCGGGACGACGCCGTAGATCGTGTGCAGCCAGACCGCGACCACGGCCTCCACCAGCTGCTCACGGCCGAGGGGACCGCCGAGGGCGAGGCGTTCGAGCATCCGGTCGTTGAGCTCCAGCAGTACGCCGGCGAGCGCGACGGCGTCGACCCCGGGCGGTGCGGCGCCCGCGGCGCGCTCCGCCTCGATCATCGCGGCGACCACGGGCACGAACGACTCGCGGTCGCTGTCCCACAGCTCGCGGACCGTGGCGCTGGTCGCGCGGGCGTCGAGCGAGGCCCGGAACAGGTGCTCGTGCTTGTCCCACGTGGAGAACAGGGCACGGACCATCGCCTCGATGTTCGCGGCCGGCGACCCGTCACCGCGGAGCAGGTCGGCGGCCGCGAAGGACTCGTCGTACATCTCCTCCATGAGGGCCGCGACCGCGCTCGCCTTGTTCTCGAAGTAGAAGTAGAACGCGGACCGGGTGACCCCGGCCCGGCGCGAGATGTCGGCGATGTTGATCGAGTCGAGGCTGCTGTCGCGGAGGTAGTGGTCCAGCGACTCGAGCAGGGCGGTGCGGCGGCGGTCGCCCCTGGCGACCTGGCCGGGCTGGTCGGTCATGCGGCGCCCTGCCCCGTCTTGCGTGGTTTCGAGACAGGCGCTAGCGCGCCTTCCTCAACCACCGACGCCGCCGCGCGAGCCAGGCCGGCCGGGATCTCCTTGGCGCGCAGGTCGTGCTCGTAGATGAAGTAGTCGACCTGCTGGGTGTGCCGCGGCTTGTCGGTCACATGGCCGAGGAACTTCGCGTGGTCCTCGTCGATGATCCGCTCCATCTCCTCGACCGAGGGCAGCGCGTAGCGGCCCACGGCGTACGCCGCCAGCAGCCGGGCCTGCGCCTCCACGAACGGGAACAGCGTCGGGACCGACTGGGCGAAGCCCATCAGTACCAGGTCGTCGAGCCCCGGCTTGAACATCCGCTTGAACAGCCGGATCTGGTTGGCCGGGGCGCTCAGGAAGTCGGGGTCGAAGAACGGGAAGGTGATGTTGTAGCCGGTCGCGTAGACGATGGCGTCGAACTCCGAGGAGGTGCCGTCGTCGAAGTGCACCAGCCGGCCATCGAGTCGGCTGACGTTCCCCTTCGGAGTGATGTCGCCGGAGCCGAGCCGCAACGGCAGCTCGACCGACTGGGTCGGGTGCGCCTCGAAGAACTTGTGGTCGGGCTTCGGCAGCCCGTAGAGCTCCGGGTTGGAGCCGGTCATGAACTGCATCTTCTGGACGACCCACCGCTGCCACTTCAGCGGGATGTGGGGGGAGGTGACGAAGTACTTGTCGGCCGGCAGGCCGAATGAGTACTTCGGCACGATCCAGGCACTTGACCGCGTCGAGAGGGTGACCTGGTTCTGCAGCGACTTGCTGGACAGCTCGACGGAGATGTCCGCGGCGCTGTTGCCGAGGCCGACCACCAGGATCCGCTTGCCTCTGAGGTCCAGCGGGTCGGTCGGGTCGATGTAGTGGTGGGAGTGGAGGGAATCGCCGTTGAACTCGCCCGGGAAGTCGGCGAACCGCGGGTCCCAGTGGTGGCCGTTGGCGACCACGAGGAGGTCGAAGCGGCGGCTCTCGCCGCGCTGGGTGGTGAGCTCCCAGCCGCCGTCGGTCAGGTGCTCGGCGTGCACGACGCCGTTCTCGAACTCGATCCGGTCCAGCAGGCCGAACGCGTCGGCGTACGCGTCGAGGTAGGTCTTGATCTGGGTGTGGTGCGGGAAGTCGGGATAGTCGTCGGGCATCGGGAAGTCCTTGAAGGACAGCCGGTGCTTGCTGGTGTCGATGTGCAGCGAGCGGTAGGCGCTGCTGTGGCCGTTGGGGTTGCCGAAGGCCCAGTTGCCGCCGACCCGGTCGGAGGTCTCGAAGCAGGTGTAGGGCACGCCGTAGTCGCCGAGCATCTTGCCGCTGGTCAGCCCGCTGATCCCGGCGCCGATCACCGCGGTCGTGGGGCGCTGGAGGGGTGGCACAGCGGGGACGCTAGACACTAACTTGACACGCGTCAACTGCACCTAGGGCTGGGAGAAGTCGTGGCGGATCGAGTCGCGGTGGTCATCGGAGGCGCGTCGGGGATCGGGGCGGCGTGCGCGGCGGCACTCGCCGCGGACGGTTGCGACGTGGTGGTCGCGGACCTGCCAGGGACGCCGGCGGACGTCGCGTGCGACGTCACCTCGGAGGAGTCGGTGGCCTCCCTGTTCGACGGCGTGGTGGCCTCGCACGGCCGGGTGGACGTGGTGGTGAACAGCGCCGGTACGTCGACCCTGGCCGCTGTCGTCGACCACGATCTCGCCGAGTGGCGGCGGGTGGTGGACGTCTGCCTGACCGGCGCGTTCCTGGTCATCAAGCACGCCGGCCGGGTGCTCGGCACCGGCGGGTCGATCACCTCGCTGGCGTCGCTCAACGCGCGACAGCCGGGCGCCGGCATGGCGGCGTACTGCTCGGCCAAGGCGGGTCTCGCGATGCTCACCGAGGTCGCGGCACTCGAGCTGGGCGGGCGCGGGATCCGGGTGAACGCAGTCTCCCCCGGCCTGGTGGTCACGCCGCTGACCGCGCCGGCGATGGACATCGCCGGGATCGAGGAGGACTACCTCGCCAACACCCCGCTCGGCCGGTCCGGCACGCCTCAGGAGGTCGCCGAAGCGGTGGTCTTCTGCTCGCGCGCCGGCTGGCTGACCGGCGAGGTGATGGACCTCAACGGTGGCGCGCACCTGATGCGCTACCCCGACCTGCTCGGCCACGTGAACCGCGCCTTCGGTGGTTGAGGAAGGCGCGCCAGCGCCTGTCTCGAAACCACCGCAACCCGCGCTGGGAGTTGACCACCGTGGTTGCGTTCCAGCCTCGGGTTGGGTGGTTTCGAGACGGTCGCAGAGCGACCTCCTCAACCACCGGCGGGCCCAGCAGAGCGACTCCTCAACCACCGGTTCGGTAGATGACGTGCGTCGCGTACGGCGACGCGTGCACCTCGATCGGGCGCAGCCGGAGGTCGAGGCCGGCGAACGGCGACTCGCCACCGCCCAGCGCGATCGGGGCGTGGCTGAGCATGATCTCGTCGATCACGCCCGCCTCGAAGCCCTGCCGGACCGCGCTCGCTCCGCCGGCGATGGTGACCGTGTCGTCACCCGCAGCCTCGAGCGCGCTCTCCAACGCCTCGTCGAAGCCGGTGACGAAGTGGAACGTCGTGCCGCCCTCCATCTCGATCGGGTCGGCCGGGTAGTGGGTGAGCACGAACACCGGCGCGTGGTACGGCGGGTCCTCGCCCCACCAGCCGCGCCACATCTCGGCGCCCCACTCGCCGCGATCGGGGGCATACATGTTGCGGCCCATGATGTACGCGCCGCGCGGCGCGAGGATGCGCTCCGTCATGGCGCGGTCGACCTCGTTGGTGGGGGCGCCGATGTGCCACTGGTGCAGGTCCTCGCCGCCGACGCCGAGCGGCTCCTGCCGGGTCTGGTTGGGGCCGGCCACGAAGCCGTCGAGGGAGATGGACAGATGCGCAGTGACGAGTGGCATGCCGACTTCGACTTCCTGTGGACGGGGAACTCATCGCTCACGGCCGGGCTGCGGCGGCAGGCGGCAGCTCGCTCGGGTCGACCGCGGACGCCGACAGTGGGTCCTCCGGGAGCGCCTCGACCTGTTCGACGCACCACGGGCTGACGTCGCGGGTGCCGGCGAGCACGTCGATGCGGAAGTCGAGCCAGCCCACCCACTCCTCGGCGGCCACCTCGGCGCGGTCCGGGTCGGGACTCTGGCTGGTGGTGGCGACGAAGACCGGGCACAGCTCGTTCTCGACCATCCCGGCGAATGGCCCGTCGCCCATCACGGCCCGGTAGCGGAACCGCGGCAGCACCAGGGTCAGCGACTCGAGGTCGAGGCCGAGCTCCTGGCCGACCCGGCGGCGTACGGCGTCCTCGATGGGCTCACCCGGCAGCGGATGGCCGCAGCAGGAGTTGGTCCAGACGCCGCCCCAGGTGGCCTTGTGGTGGGCGCGCTGGGTGAGCAGCAGCCGGCCAGACAGGTCGAAGACGTAGCAGGAGAACGCCAGGTGCAGCGGGGTGTCGGTGCCGTGGACCGACGCCTTGTCGGCGGTGCCGGTGGCATTCCCGTCCTCGTCGAGGAGGACGACCTGCTCGGTCATGCCGGTCTCGCCAGCTGGTCGACCGCCGCGCCGAACACCCACGGGAGCCGGGCGGCCAGCGGCACGATGCGACTGCGGACCGCGGGCACCCGCGACGAGGCGAGCAGCGCGTGGGTGAGCAGCTCGTGGCGGCGTCCGAGGCGGCGGTACGCCGCCTCGTAGCCCTCCGGCCGACCGGCCGCGACCGCGTCGACCGCCGCGCGGGCCTGGGCCAGGCCCAGCGCGATCCCCTCGCCGGTGAGGGCGTCGACGTACCCGGCCGCGTCGCCCACGAGCAGCACCCGCCCGAGGACGCGCGCTGTCGAGCGCTGGCGCAGTGGCCCCGCACCCTTGGTTCGCGACCACGATGCGCCCACCAGCCGCTCGGCGAGCAGGGGGTGCTCGGCGAGCAGGTCGGCGAAGGACGACTGCCGGTCGGTCAGCATGGCCACGCCCACCAGGTCGTCGGCCACCGGCGTCACGTAGGCCTCCGAGCCCGGCGCCCAGTGCACCTCGACGTACGGCGTCCACGGCGCGAGCTCGGCGTGGGCACGGAGCCCGAACCGGCGGCGCCCGGTCGCCGGCCGGTCGGCCCCGAGCATTCGCCGCACCGGCGAGTGCAACCCGTCGGCGGCCACGAGGAACCCGGCAGGGTCGCCGTCCACCAGGACGTGGCCATTGCGGTTCGCCACCTCGCCGACCGCCCGCTGCACGACCTTGACCCCCGCCTCGGCCACAGCGTCGGAGAGCGCCCGGTGCAGGGTGGTCCGCCGGACCCCACGGCCGTCGCCGTGGCGGAACGGCGCGTCGACGGTGCGGCCCCCGCCGACGTAGCGGATGCCCGCCAGCCGGTGCCCGGCCGGGTCGATGCCCAGGGCCGCGAGATCGGCCACGGCACCTGGCATCAGCCCTTCCCCGCACGCCTTGTCGACCGGTCCGGGGCGTGGTTCCCGGACCACGACCTCCAGGCCGGCGCGGGCGGCGTACAGCGCAGTGGCCAGCCCGACCGGACCGCCCCCGGCGACAACGAGGTCAGGCATCAGGTCAGGCATCGACCGGGTCCCTCGGCAGGGTGGCCAGGGCGGCGTTCTCGACCCGGATCCGCACGGTCAGGAGGACGGCGTTGAGCACGGTGAAGACCACGGCGGTGATCCAGGCCGCGTGCACCAGCGGCAGCGCCACCCCCTCGAGGACGACGGCGACGTAGTTGGGGTGGGAGAGGAAGCGGTAGGGGCCCGTGGTCACCGGGGCCAGGCCGGGCACGACGATCACCCGGGTGTTCCACCGGCGTCCCAGGGTTGCAATGCACCACCAGCGCAGGGCCTGAGTGAGCACCACCACGAGCAGCATCGACCAGGCCAGCGCCGAGGGGACCGACGGCTCACGCGCGTACGCCTCCACCAGCGCACCCACGAGCAGACCAGTGTGCAGCACCACCATCACGGGGTAGTGCGAGAAGCCCGTCTCGACCCCGCCCTGCTCCTTGCTCCACGCGGCGTTCCGCTTCGAGACGACGAGCTCGGCCAGCCGCTCGAGACCGACGAGGACGACGAGGACCGTGAAAACAGTCAGGGAGGTCATGGTGCCGCCCGCAGCAGGACCAGCTCGGAGCAGAAGCCCGGCCCCATCGCCATCAGGACGCCGTGGCTGCCCGGCGCGGGCGGCCGCGCGCGCAGGGTGTCCTCGAGGACGTGCAGCACCGACGCCGACGAGAGGTTGCCGATCGAGGCCAGCGAGCTGCGGGTCAGCGCGACCGCCTCGGACGACAGCCCCAACGCCTCCTGGAGCGCGTCGATGACCTTGGGTCCGCCTGGATGGCAGACCCACCACCCGATGTCGTCGCGGGTGAGCCCGTGGTCGGCAAGGAAGTTGTCGACGTCCTCGCCGACGTAGCGGCCGATCACCGCAGGCACCTGGGAGTCGAGCACGATCCGCAGCCCGCTGCTGCCCACGTCGAACCCCATGACCCGCTCGGAGTCCGGATAGAGCCGGCTCCGGCTGGCCAGGACGTGTACGGGCGCCGGGCGGCTGCCATGCCGGGCGGCGCCGGCCGCGACCACGCACGACGCGCCGTCGCCGAACAGGCCACTCGCCACGAGGTTGGGCACCGAGACGTCGTCGCGCTGCACCGTCAGCGAGCAGAGCTCGACCGCGACGAGGACGGCGACCTCCTCGGGGTGACCGGCCAGGTAGTCGGCGAGCCGGGCGATGCCCGCCGCGCCGGCGACACAGCCGAGCCCGACCAGCGGCACCCGCTTCACGTCCGGCCGCAACCCGACCAGCGAGGCGATCCTCGCGTCCAGGGACGGTACGGCGACACCGGTCACCGTCGCGGAGATGATCAGGTCGACGTCGGTGGGCGTCAGGTCGGCGGCCTTGAGCGCATCCTGCAGCGCCCGGGCGCCGAGCTCGACGGCGTGCTCGATGAAGAGGTCGTTGGAGGCGGTGAAGTCGCTGAGCTCGCCGTAGTGGTGGAGCGGCAGCGCCGTGTGGCGGTACTCGACACCGGCGTTGGCGTGGAGCCGGCGCAGCAGCCGCTCGTCCAGGCCGCCGCCCCGCGCGATCACCCCGGCGAAGGCGTCGGTGATCTCGGCCTGGGAGTGGCGGTGCGGCGGCAGTGCGCCGCGGACCGACATCAGCTGCATCAGGATCTCTTCCCGTCGTTGTCGACCAGTCTCGTGTGAACCTCGGACACGGCCTTGCGGCCAAGGCCGGTGGCCAGCCCGCGGACCAGTCGGCCGGAGATCCGGCCGTCGCCCAGTCCGAGCTCGACCATCTCGTCGAAGACCCTTCGGTCCCGCCTGGCCACCCGGATGCCGCCGTCCACGATGACGGGGTACTCCGCGAGCCGGGACGCCACCCAGGTGTGCTTGAGGTGCCGGCCGAGCAGCTGCCGGACCGCCTGCCGATGCTCGCTCCCGGCGGAGCCCGGGTCGGGTGCGGTCCATACGGCGGTCCGGCCGGCCGCGATCCCGGTGGCGACCGCGTAGTAGATCCCCTCGCCGGTCATCGGGTTGATCAGGCCGGCGGCGTCGCCGGTCAGGATCAGCCGCCCGTCCGGCTGGTCCCACCGCCACCCGGACAGGGGCAGGTGGTGGCCGCGCCAGTGAGCGCCGTCGGCGACCGAGCCGGGCAGCAGCTCCTCGAGCTGGTCGAGCAGCAACGCCCGGGACGGCGGCTCCGCCCCGTCGCCGGGGAGCAGCTCGCCGTACCCGACGTTGGAGAGCCCGTCGCCGCGGTCGAAGGCCCAGGCGTACGCCGGCTGGCGGCGGTCGCCGTACCGGATCACTTGGGTGCCCCGCCGGTCCGGCGGGGTCGGCGCGTAGCCGCGGATCGCGAGCGCCCGGCGTCCGGTGGGCAGCCCGAGCGCGGCGCGGACCACCGAGTGCGCGCCGTCGGCGCCGACCACGACCGGTGCCTCGATGGTCTGGTCGAGGACGACGCGGTCGGGATCCACGCGGACGTCGTGGACCCGGTGCCGTCGCAGCACGGCGCCGCGGTCGACGGCACGCTCCACGAGTCGCGCGTCGAACACCTCGCGCGGGATCACGTAGACGGGCCGCGCCATTGGCCGCTCCACCGACTCCTCGCCGCGGGCGAGCTCGAGCCGGGTGAGCGGCGTCCAGCCGTCCTCGACGCCGGTGACGCCGATGCCCGCGAGCGCCTCGAAGACGTGCGGCGCGATGCCGTCGCCACAGGACTTGTCGCGTGGGAAGTCGGCCTTGTCGAGCAGCAGAACTCGCAGTGCGGGATCGGCGTGCAGGGCGGCCAGCGCGGTGGCGGCGCCCGCCGGGCCGGCACCGACCACGATGAGGTCCCAGCTCTCGGTGCTCATCACGCCTGGCCTTCGATCGAGCCGACCTGGAGTTGAGCCTGCGCTCCGAGCCCGCGCGAGTGGGTCGTGTGCCTGAGGACGGCACCCAGCACGTCGTGGGGCACACGACCCGATCCGGTCCAGGTCGCCCGGCCCGCCGCCCAGCCCGCCCAGCCCGCCTGGGTGGGTCGTGTGCCTGAGGACGGCACCCAGACCGTCGTGAGGCACACGACCCGATCGGAGAGTGCCGGAGCGCGCGTCATCGCGCCCACACCAGCATCGCCACGTCCACCAGCGCCATCGCGATCGCGGCGCGGAACGGCGTCCGCCCGTGCGCGAGCAGCGCCACGGCCGCCAGCGCGGCGGTCCCGGTCAGCGCCACGACCGCGACCACGCGGGAATCGACCGGTGCGCCGACCACGATCACCACGGCCGCTGCGACCAGGACGGCTGCGGCGACCGTCTGGCTCCAGCGCCCGCCGAGCCGGTGCGGCAGGCCGCGCACGCCGGTGGCCGCGTCGGCGGCGAGGTCGGGCAGCACGTTGACGAAGTGCGCTCCGACGCCGAGCAGCGCGCCCGCGAGCGGCAGCCAGAGCGGGGGTGCGGAGTCGGCGTTCTCGGTCAGCGAGACGAACGCAGGCAGGGCGCCGAACGCGACGGCGTACGGGACCCAGGACCACGGCGTCGACTTGAGCCCGAGGTTGTAGGCCCAGCCCGACGCGACGCAGACCAGGTGGATCGCGCCCGCGAGCCAGCCGCAGGCGAGGGACAACGGGATGGTCGCGAGGACGACGGCCGCGCAGGCGACGCGGACGGTGCGCTCGGAGACCCGGCCGTCGACCAGGGGCTTGTCAGTACGCCCGACCGCGCGGTCGCGGCCGAGGTCGACGAGGTCGTTGGACCAGCCGATGGAGAGCTGGCCGGTGAGCACCGTGAGCACCACCAGGGCGATGCCGCCGGGGCCGAGGCCGACCGCGCCGGCCAGCAGCCCGGCGAGAAGGGTGACGGCGAACGCCGGGCCCGGGTGGGCGGCACCGAAGAGGGCCCCCACCCGACGCAGCGCCGCGGTCACGTCACTCCGCCCGGATGTCGTCGATCTGGTGGTGCATGACCGGATTGTTGCGCAGCGCCCCGCAGGTGAGCTGCTGCAGGTCGCTGCCCGCACTGCTCGTGACGCGTACGGCGTACCGGCGACCGGAGACGTCGAAGACGGCGTCGGTGCGGCCTCCCTCGACCTGGCGGGAGACGAACCGGACCGCGTCGAGCCGGCGTTCGTCGACGTACCTGCGCAGTGCCGCCTCCGCCGCCTGCAGCGGCATCGCCAGCCCGGACCGGCCACGCAGGTGGTCGAGGTCCAGCTCGCCGGCCGCGTGCAGCCGGGCCGCGCCACGCGCCGCGGCCGCGTCGAGGCGGCCGAAGTAGAGGCCGTGCGGCAGCACGACCAGGGTGGCGGCGAACCGGTCGCCCCCGACGTGGCTCGACTCCCAGGTCTGGTCGGGGAAAGCCTCGGCCAGCCCGGCCGCGACCGGGCGGCCGCGCTCGGCGCAGCACTTGTCGTGCCGGCCGTGGGTGCAGACGGCGAGCACGGGTTCGGAGTGCGGGGTCAGCCCGGGCGACCGCCCGGCGGCCAGCGCCTCGAGGTCGAGGTCGTGGACGCCGTGCAGGTCGTCGAGCACGGTGGTCTCGAGCCAGGGCTCGGCGTGGTGGGCGTAGGCCGCGAAGACCCGGACGCCCGCATGGGTGCGTGCCGCCTTGCTGGGCCGCCGAATGAGCAGCACCTTGGTGCGCGTGGCCGCCGCGCGCTCGCGCAGCTCGGGGCCGATGCCCTCCGGCATCCGCGCGTCACGGAGCGCCTCCTCGCCCCACGGTCCGGAGTGCTCGACGAGCAGGAAGGAGCGCACCGTCGAAGCGGTCCCAGCCATCGACTCGGCACGCGCCAGGCTCGCAGCGGCGCAGCGGAACTTCACACCCTCATCATTCAGTGACGATCCTGAGCAGCCCTTCCCGGACCAGTCGTCGGGACAGCACGAGGCGGCTCTGCTGGTCGAGGGGGAGGTCGCGCGGACGCAGCTCGGTGCGGTGCCTGACCTCGTCGAGGGCCGGCCGGACCCGGGCCGGTACGTCGAGCGTCCGGTCGCCGAGCAGCACCTCGACCCGGTCACCGTGGTCGATCAGGACGCACGGGTGACCGGGCCGGCGCCGGAGCAGGGTGTCGTCGTCGATCGCGTCGAGGGCCAGCCCGTCGACGAGGGCCCCTTCGAGGCGGGGCGGTCGCGAGGTGAGGAACCGGCGTACCTCTTGCTCGGCGGCCTCGCGGGCGTCGGTGTCGCGCAGCCGGTCGGCCAGTGCGGTGAGCCGCTCGGCGAGGCCGTCGGCCAGTGCGGTCGGGTTGTCGAGGTAGCCGGCCGGCAGGTGCCGGTCCGGCTCGTGGGCGGCCGCGTGGGCGACGGTGCGCTGGAGCAGCCCGCGCCAGGTCAGCTGGTTGATGCCGATGGTGATGTGCAGCGAGACGGTGTCCTGCGCGCGGGCGGCGTGCGGGGTGCCGGTGGGCAGGTACATCACGTGCCCCGGCTCGAGCAGCGGCTCCTCGTCACCCTGGTCCGGACTTCCCGGGCCGGGGTGCAGCTCCCACTGCTTGGTCCCGGCGGTCTGCAGCACGAAGACGTCATGGGTGTCCGAGTGCACGTCGAACCCCTGCGATCCCGGAGGCGTCAGGTACGCGTTGGCCTGGCAGGGGTGCCCCAGCTCCAGCTCGAGCTCGGCGATGAGGTCGACCAGCGGCGGGAACGAGCGGTGCAGTCCCTGGAACACCACGGTCGTGCCGTTGCGGAACTCCCGCACCGCCGTGCGCCCGTCGACCAGCCCGGTGAGCTGACGGCCGGCGAGGGTGGCGCCGCGGGTGTAGCCCTTCTCGGGCAGCACGGTGCCGTCGCGGACCAACCGGACGCTCGGCGTCCGGACCGCGGTGGCGGTGAGCAGCCGGTCCGCGTCCTCGAGGGAGAGGTACGCCGCCAGCTCGTCAGGGTCGACCCGATGGTGGTGGACCCGCGACGCCCAGACCTTCTCGCGGAAGGTCTGGGCGTCACCGGTCAGCTGGTCGAGCGCGCTCTGCTGTGTGGTCATGACCGAAGGGTCGTCGCGGGTAGCCGTGGTTCAGGCGCGCGCAGCGCGAGGCGGAGGAGGGAAGTCGTAGTTGACCTACTTCGACCGACTCCAACGAAGCGATGTGTGTGCCTGGGCCGCGGGGACCCCGACGAACCTAAGGGAATGACCACGGCTCAGGACGCGTCGCCGTCAGTCGTGTCGGTCGAGTCGCCGTCCGTGCCGTCGGCGTCCCCGCCGTCGGTCCCGTCCGTGTCTCCGCCGTCGGTGCCGTCGGCGTCCCCGCCGTCGGTCCCGTCCGCGTCGCCGCCGCCTACGCCGGCGTCACCGGCGGGGCTGGTGCTCATGTCGTCGTCGCCGAGGGGCTCTTCGGGGGTGGTGGTCATGGTGCCTCCCTGGATATCTGCTCAGTCGGCGTGATTCGTCGGCTGTGGCAAGTGAAGTACCCACGCCCGAGCGCGTCCACACCGGGCCCGCTGTGGTCTCGGTGGTTGAGCCGCGAGCGCAGCGAGCGTGTCGAAACCACGCAAGCCGAGGCTGGAACTGTCCCCGTCGAGTCCCAGCCTTCGTTGCGGTGGTTTCGACACCGTCGTCGCTGGCGCTCCTCCGGGCTCAACCACCGAAACCGATCAATCCAGGAGTCCCCGGCGCCTGGCGATCGCTGCGGCCTCGGTCCGGCCGGACGCGTCGAGCTTGCCGAGGATGTTGGACACGTGGACCGAGACCGTCTTGGCACTGATGAACAGCTGTTTGCCGATCTCTCCGTTGGAGCGGCCCTCGGCCACCAGCGCCAGGATCTCGGACTCGCGCGCGGTCAGGGTGTCGGACCCGGCGTCGCCGCGGGAGGTCGAGGAGCTGCCCTGGGCGCGGAGCCGGTCGAGGAGCGGCTGGGCGCCCAGCCGGTGCGCGACCTCGCGCGCCTGGTCGCCTAGCTCGCGAGCGGCCGCGGTGTCCCCGGTGGCGCGCAGGATGCCGGCCATGACGGCGCGGACGACCGCGAGCTCGTGGACGTGGCCGAAGTCGACGTACAGCTGCTCGGCCTCGCGCCAGACGTCGACCAGGGCCTCCTGTGGCGGGGCGTCGACGCCGGCGAGCCACCGGGCGCGCAGGGTCTCGGCGTCGAGCCGCTTCACCCAGGCCCGCCCCTCGGGGCCCCAGAAGCCGGCGGGGTCGGTGTACTTGTCGAGCACCGTGTGGCCCTCGCCGTGCAGCCGCTCGACCTCGCCGATGTACGCCGGGCGGTCCGCAGCGCTGATCCGCGGCAGGGCGTCGGCGATCGCGCCGATGGTGATCGCGGCCAGCCGGATCCGGGCGCTGAACCACTCGTTCCAGATCCGGCCGAGGACGTCGACGGCGTCCTGGTAGACCGCGATCACCCGGCCCGGGTCGTCGTCGCGCGCGGCATCCAATAGCTCCGCGACGACCGAGTTGATCACCACCCCGCCCTCGAGCTCCCAGAACTGGCGCAGCGCCCGGGCCCGCTCCGCGACCGGCTCACCGCGTCCGCTCTCGACCAGGAGGCCGACCGCGTCGAGCAGTGCGGACGGGATCGGCGGCACCGGCTCGCCGGTAGTGTCGGCGAGCCTCAGCGCCTCGTCCCAGTCGCCGTCCACGGTCTTGATCCACGACAGCTGCCAACGGGCCTCGAAACCGTACGGCGCGTAGGGCAGCCCAGCGTCGGCGGCGGCCTTCATCGCGCTGCGGAACCACTTCTCGGCGAGCGGCCACTCCGCCCAGTCCTGGTAGGACCGGCCGAGGAAGAACCGGGCCCGCAGCTCGGCGTGGATGGCACCGGTGTCCACTGCCCGTTCGACCGCCTCGAGCAGTGCGGCGCGCAGCCCCTCCTTGGGCCCGGTCTTCTTGAGGTGGCTCAACGTGGTGATGACGTCGGAGGCGAGCTCGTGCATGTCGAGCCGTTCGGCGAGCGCCAGGGCGTCGAGTCCGGCGGCCTGCGCCTCGTCGTACCGCCCGTACCCGGACAGCACCCGCGCGTAGGTGGCGAGCACCTTGGCGCGCAGCCCGCCGGCGTCCTCGGGCAGCAGGTCCACCGCCTGCTGGACGAGGTCGATCGGCCGCTCCTCGGGGCCATCGGTGAGGAACAGCGCGTCGGCCCGGGCGGACAGCATCCGGGCCCGCCAGGCCGCGGGTGCGTCGTCGGGAAGCTGGGCCAGCTGCTCGGCGAGCAGCGCGGCAGCCCGGCTCGGCTGGCCGGAGCTGGTGAGCGCCTCGGCAGCGCGGAAGGCGAGCTTGGAGAGGTCCACGGCCACCGAAGCGCGGCGCGCGGGGTCGGCGAGCAGCTCCAGCGCCTGCTCGTAGTGCTGGGCCGCTTCGTCCGGGCCGGCCACCGCCATCGCCTCGTCGCCGGCGCGGATGCTGGCGTCGAGGGCGGTGTCGAGGTCGTGGGCCAGCCGGGCGTGCCGGGCCAGCTCGGCCGCGGTGCCGCGTCCGCGGCCCTCGCTCAGCGCGTCGGCGTACTGCGCGTGCAGCCGCACCCGCTCGCCGGGGAGCAGGTCGTCGTAGACCGCCTCACCGAGCAGGGCGTGCCGGAACGAGTAGGTGCCGTCGCCGGGGATCAGGAGGTTCATCTCGACGGCCTGGCGGAGACCCTCCTCGAGCTCGGTGGGACCGAGTCCGGAGGCCGCGACGAGCAGGTCGTGGGCGACCTTGCGGCCGGCCACGCTCGCCACCCGGACCACCTTCCGGGCGGCGTCGTTGAGCCGGTCGAGCCTGACGAGCAGTACGTCGGCGAGGTCGTCGGGCACCCAGTTGCCGGGCTGGATCGCGGCTCCGACCAGCTCCTCGACGAAGAACGCGTTGCCCTCGGCCCGGCGCACGATCTCGCTGAGCTCGGCCTCGGTCATCGACGCGGACGAGAGGCTGGCGATCAGCAACCGGACGTGCTCGTCGCGCAGCTTGCCCAGCTGCATCCGCTCGACGCCGCGCAGCCGGGACCACTCGGCGACCTGGCGGCGGAGGGGGTGACGGCGATGCAGGTCGTCGGAGCGGTACGACGCCACGATCGCCACCGGTCCCGCGAAGGGCCGGGAGAAGAGGAAGCTCAGCAGGTCGCGGGTCGACTGGTCGGCCCAGTGACAGTCCTCGATGACCAGGAGCAGCGGCGCCTCGGTCGCCGCCTCCTCGAGCAGCGAGTGCACCGCGGTGAACAGGTCGGAGCGGTCGAGGCTCTCGCCCTCGGCGTGACCGGCCGCCGACGGGCCATCCGGGGAGGCCATGACCCGGCGCCCGGGCTGCAGCCGGGTGAGGGTGGGGTGTGCGGTCGCGACCCGTTCGACCACTTCGGGCAGCTCGACCTCGAGCCGGCCGAGGACCTCGGAGAAGGGCAGGTAGGGCAGCGCGCTGTCGCCGAAGTCGAGGCAGTGGCCGGCCACCGACGCGAAACCCCTCCTTGACGGCGAGGTCGCGGAGCTCGACCAGCAGCCTGGTCTTGCCGACGCCGGCATCGCCGGACAGGAGGACGCGTGCGCTCTCCTCGGACCGGCGGTCACCCGAGGACCCGTCCGCGGACGCGTCCACCGACGACGAGACGCCGAGCAACGAAGCTATCTCCGTCAGCTCGGCGTCTCGCCCTATCAAGGTCCGGCTGGTCGTGACTCTGTTGAATGGGGAGGGGGCCACACCGTCCATGATCCCTTGTTCAGTTGTGTTCAGTCGCACCGGTTTTTCGAGTTCCGTGTCGACGCTCATGTCTGCGAGCCCTGCCGACGCGGTCAGTCGTTGGCGCGGGTGGCCTCCGAGGGCCGGCGTACGAACGGGACCCGGACGTGGCGGCGGTGGTGCCCGCTGATGTCCTTGCGGATCTTGTTGCTGCGGTACTCGATCTCGGCCTGGTAGGTGTCGAAGGTGTTGACCATGATCTGCTCCTCAGGTGGTCCGGCTCTGCGGTCTGCTCGCCGTGTGAGTACGACTGTGGCCGTCTGAGGTAGGCACCCACATCGGGAAGGTGCCTTATCTCTGACACCTGACGACGAGCCAGCTACCTCAGATTCGGCACCTCAGGGCCGATCCGAGGAATAGATCCGCTACCAGTGGAGTCAGATGTCGCGAAGGACGCGCGGGCGGCCGCCGACCCACGTGCCAGCGATCAGCGGTACGCCGGGGCGGTAGGCAAGGTGCACGTGGCTCGGGGCGTCGAGGAGGACCAGGTCGGCCTGGGCTCCGACGGTGAGGCGCCCCACGTCGTCGCGGAGGAGGGCGCTGGCACCGCCGTACGTCGCGGCGTGCACCGCCTCGGCCGGGGTCATCCCCATCTCGCGGACCGCCAGGGCGACGCAGAGTGGCATCGAGCTCGTGTAGCAGGAGCCCGGGTTGCAGTCGCTGGCCAGCGCGACCGCGACGCCGGCGTCGAGCAGCCGGCGGGCGTCGGGATAGGGCTGGCGGGTCGAGAACTCGACGCCGGGCAGCAGCGTGGCCATGGTGCCGGAGTCGCGGAGCGCGTCGACGTCGGCGTCGGTGAGGTAGGTGCAGTGGTCGACCGCGGCCAGGCCGAGCTCGGCGGCGAGCAGGACGCCCGGCCCCGGGCCGAGCTGGCTGGCGTGCAGCCGGCCGCGCAGACCGTGCGCGGCCCCCGCCTCGAGCACCGCCCGGGCCTGGTCGGCGTCGAAGGCACCGTCCTCGCAGAACGCGTCCACCCAGCGCGCGTACGGCGCCGCCGCCTCGAGCATCGGCCCGGTGACCAGGTCGACGTAGCCGCCTGGGTCGTCGGCGTACTCGGCCGGGACGACGTGCGCCCCGAGGAACGTGGTCTCGTCGGTGAACTGGCGGGCCACGGCCAGGCTGCGGGCCTCGTCACGGACGCTCAGCCCGTAGCCGGACTTGATCTCGACGGTCGTGGTCCCCTGCCGGCCCATCTCCTGCACCAGCCGCGCGACGTGGGCGGTGAGCTGCTCGTCGGTCGCGGCGCGGGTGGCGGCGACGGTGGTGCGGATCCCGCCGGCGGCGTACGGCTCGCCGGCCATCCGCGCCGCGAACTCCTGCGCGCGGTCGCCGGCGAAGACCAGGTGGCTGTGGCTGTCGACGAACCCGGGGAGCACCGCGCGGCCGCCCGCGTCGACGAACTCGTCGGCGACCGGCACGTCGCCCGCCCGGCCGACCCAGGCGACGCGGCTCCCCTCGATGACCAACGCGGCATCCTCGATCGCGCCCAGCAGGTCGTCGGCGTCGGGGTCGTTGGTGACCAGCTCGCCGATGTGGGTGATCAGGGTGCTGGCCACAGTGCTCCGATCGCGCGGTCCAGTTGCCGGCCGATCTCGGCCTCGTCGCCGCGGGTGAAGACCACCCGGCCGTCGGCGACCACCTGCACGACGTCGGCGGCGGTGGCCGCGAACGCCGCGGTGTGCTCGTCGGCGCCAGTGCCCGCGGTCCGCGGGCTGGAGGTGTCGAGGGTGACCAGGTCGGCCCGGTGGCCGACCGCGATCAGCCCGGCGTCCGCGAACCCCAGGCTGGCGTGGCCGGTGGCCGCGGCCAGCAGCTGGGCGGCGGTGAAGTGGCCGCGCTCCCGGCTGGCCAGCCGCTCGTCCATCTCCAGCCCGCGCATCTCCTCGAACGGGTCGATCACCGCGTGGCTGTCGCTGCCGAGGGTGATCCGGCATCCCGCCCGCTGCAACCGCTCGGCGGGCCCGATGCCGTCGGCGAGGTCGCGCTCTGTCGTCGGTGTGATGCAGACCGTCGTGGCCGTGGTGCCCAAGAGCTCCACGTCGTCGTCGGTGAGGTGCGTCGCGTGCACGGCTGTCGTGTCGGGGCCGAGAGCCTCGGCGTCGAGCAGGAGTCGGGCGGGCGTCACGCCGTAGGTGTCCAGGCAGGCGTCGTTCTCGGCGACCTGCTCGGAGAGGTGCACGTGCAGCGGCATCCCCTTGACTGTCTTGAGCTGCTCACGCGGGACCGCGCGGACCGAGTGGATGGCGGCACCAATCACGACGCCGTCAGCCGGATCGAGCTCGGCGACTCGGGACGCCCAGCGGTCCGCGTCCCCGTCGGAGTACCGGAGCTGCACGCCCTCGGGCGGCTTCCCGAAGCCGCTGGAGACGTAGCAGGTGTCGAGCAGCGCGATCCGCAGCCCGGCCTGGCGGGCGGCCTCGATCAGCGCGTGGCCCATCGCGTTGGGGTCGTCGTACGGCGTCCCGTCCGGCTGGTGGTGCAGGTAGTGGAACTCCCCCACCGCGGTGATCCCGGCCGCGACCATCTCGCGGTACGTCGCCCGGGCCAGCGCCAGGTAGGAGTCCGGGTCAAGCCTGCCCGCGACGTCGTACATCTGGTCCCGCCAGGTCCAGAACGTCCCGCGCTCGCGCTGGGTCCTTCCCCGAAGCGCTCTGTGAAAGGCGTGGCTGTGGCAGTTGGCGAGGCCGGGGATGGTGAGGCCGGGCAGGAAATGAGTTTCACCGGCCGGCCGGTGAAACTCATGCCTGGCGTACGAAGGTTCATCGTCCAGGCGTGAGTTTCGTACGCCAGGCCCGACCGCCACGAACCTCCCGGCGTCGATCTCGACCAGCACATCGTCGTGGACGGCCCCGTCGACCCAGGCCCGTTCGAGAAGGTACGACGTGGTCACGTGGCCAGCCGTTCGAGCGTCTCGGCCAGCGCGTGCACGCCGGCCAGGCAGTCCGGCACCGAGGCGGTCTCGGCGGGAGAGTGGGAGACCCCGGTCGGGTTGCGGACGAACAGCATCGCGGTCGGAATCCCTGCCGTTGAGAGGATTCCGGCGTCGTGACCGGCCGCGGTCGGCAGGACCGGCCAGTCGCCCTCCTCGTGGTCGGCGGCGATCCGGGCGGTAAGATCGGCATCGAAGGAGACCGCTCCCGACACGGACTCGGCGGTCATCTCCAGTGACGTGCCGTCGCGGCCAGCCCTCTCGGAGGCCTGCCGCTGGATGGTCCCGACCAGGTCGGCCAGCGCATCCTCCGACAGGCACCGCGCATCCATCCACGCCAGCACCCGCGAGGGCACCGCGTTGGTGCCGTTGGGCGTCACCTCGACCCGTCCGAACGTCGCCCGGGCCGAGCCCGCGAGCCGGGCCTGCTTGTTCGCGGCCAGCGCGGTCATCGCGTAGGTGAGCATCGGGTCGACCCGGTCCTCCATCCGCGTGGTCCCGGCATGGTTGGCCTCGCCAGAGAAGTCGAAGCGGTAGCGGCCGTGCGGCCAGATCCCGCTGGCCACTCCGATCGCGGCGCCCCGGTCGACCAGGTCGCGGCCCTGCTCGACGTGGAGCTCCACGAAGGTCCCGACGCCGGCGAGGAGCCCGGGGCCGCCGCCTTCGACGACCTCCTCCAGCGCGACCCCGTCCCGGTCCCGCAGCGTTCGGGCGTCCTCCCACGAGATCGCGCCGGCCGCGAGCCTCGAGCCCAGGCAGGCCAGCCCGAACCGCGATCCCTCCTCCTCGACGAACACCGACACCCCGACCGGCCGCACCGGCACGACTCCGCGCGAGCGGAGCTCGTCGACCGCCGCCAGCGCGGCCACCACACCGAGCGGTCCGTCGTACGCGCCACCGTCGAGCACGGAGTCGAGGTGCGACCCGGTCAGGACGCCCGGCCCCGAGCCGGTCCGCCACCAGGCGACCAGGTTGCCGCTGTCGTCGGCCTCGATGTCGAGTCCGCGCGCCTCGGCCTGGCCACGGAACCAGTCCGCGAGCTCGCGCTCGGGCTGGGTGAACGGCTGCCGGAAGTAGCCGCCGCTGGACGTGGACCGCCCGATAGGTGCCAGGTCGGACCACATCCGCTCGAAGTCATCGGGCATCGTGACCTCCATGGAGTTCCAGGACGTCGTACGCCGGCGCCGCATGGTCCGCGACTACAGCGACGAACCGGTCGACCCGGCGGTCGTCGATCGCGCCCTGGCCAACGCGGTGCGGGCGCCGAGCGCCGGGTTCAGCCAGGGCTGGGCGTTCCTGGTCCTCGACACCCCGGAGGACGTCCGGCGGTTCTGGGAGGCGACCGCCGACGACCTGGACGAGCCGGACAGCTGGCTGGCGGGGATGATGCACGCGCCGGTGGTGATCCTGCCCTGCTCCAGCAAGGCGGCGTACCTGCGCCGGTACGCCGAGGACGACAAGGGCTGGACCGACCTCGACGAGGCCCGCTGGCCGATGCCGTTCTGGCACATGGACGCCGCGATGGCGAGCCTGCTGATCCTCCAGACCGCGACCGACGAGGGTCTGGGGAGCTGCTTCATCGGCGTACCACCCGACCGGGACGGCGCGGTGCGGGAGGCGTTCGGGATCCCGGACGACCACGACCCGGTCGGTGTCGTCACGATCGGCCACCGCGCGGACGGCGAGCGACCGTCCGGGTCGCCGCGCTCCCGCACGCGCCGCGACCGCGCCGACGTCGTGCATCGGGGCCGCTGGGGTCACTGACCTCACGGGGCTCAGCCAACCACGCGGCGCGGGTGTCGGGACCGGCGACTTGAAGCTGCGCCGGGTCGGTGGTTGAGGAGGTCGTTATGCGACCGTCTCGAAACCACCACAAGCCGGGCTGGGACTCGGCCCAACGGGTCGGTGGTTGAGGAGGTCGTTCTGCGACCGTCTCGAAACCACCACAAGCCGGGCTGGGACTCAGCCCAACGGGTCGGTGGTTGAGGAGGTCGTTCTGCGACCGTCTCGAAACCACCACAAGGTGGGCTGGGACTCAGCCATGGTCGACTCCCAGCCTCGGGTCACCTGGTTTCGAGACGGTTGCTAGCGCAACCTCCTCAACCACCGGCGGGCGTTCCAGCGCCACCTCCTCAACCACCGGCGGGCGTTCCAGCGCAACCTCCTCGACCACCGGCGGGCGTTCCAGCGCAACCTCCTCGACCACCGGCGGGCGTTCCAGCGCAACCTCCTCAACCACCGTGTCGATGCACGGCCTGAGTCCGGTAAGGTGAGCCTTCCCTAATAGGGCCGACAGCCGCTGCACGGAGAGTCACAGATGAAGCGCACCCTTGTCCTGTCCTGCCTGGCCCTGCTGACGGCGGTCGCCGGCGCCGGCTGCTCCGAGGACGACGACGGCCCGAAGGTGGTCGTCTACAACGCCCAGCACGAGCAGCTGCTGGAGGAGATCGCGCCGCTGTTCGAGAAGGAGACCGGCATCGAGGTCGAGCTCCGCAACGGCTCCGACTCCGAGCTCGCAGCACAGCTGGTGCAGGAGGGCGACGCGTCGCCGGCCGACGTGTTCCTCACCGAGAACACCCCGGCGATGGCCGCGGTCGAGCAGGCCGGGCTGTTCGCGCCGCTCGACGCGGAGGCCACCGACCCGATCCCGGAGCAGTACCGCCCGACGAGCGGCCTGTGGACCGGGTTCGTGGCCCGGTCGACCGTGCTCGTCTACAACCCGAGCCTGATCAGCGAGGAGGAGCTGCCGGCCTCGATCCTGGACCTCGCAAACCCCGAGTGGGCCGGCAAGGTGTCGTTCTCCCCGACCGGCGCGGACTTCCAGGCGATCGTCGCCGCCGTGCTCGACCTCGAGGGCGAGGACGCCACCCGGGCGTGGCTGGAGGGGCTCAAGGCCAACGGCACCGTGTACGACGGCAACAACGTCGTGCTCGAGGCCGTCAACTCCGGAGAGATCGCGACCGGCATCGAGTACCACTACTACTGGTACCGCGACCAGGCCGAGTCCGGAGAGAACAGCGACAGCAGCCAGCTGTACTTCTGGGGCAACCAGGACCCGGGCGCCTTCATCAGCATCTCCGGCGCCGGGGTGCTGGAGAACGCGGACCACCCGGACGAGGCGCAGAGGTTCGTCGCCTTCCTGACCAGCGAGGAGGGGCAGCAGGCGCTCGCCGACAGCTATGCGCTGGAGTACCCGCTCGACCCGTCGGTCACCCTGGCTCCGCCGGTCAGGCCGTTCACCGAGCTGCAGCCGCCCACCGTCGCGATCAGCGACCTCGACGGTGAGAAGGTGGTGGAGCTCCTCTCCGACGCGGGGTTCGTCCTCTGAGCGTCCTCCCGCTCGCCGACCCGACGCCGGACCTCCGGCGCCGGAGGACCGAGGCGCCCCGACCGCCCGCGGTGCTGGTGCTCCTCGGGCTGCTGGTCGCGGCGACCAGCCTGCTCCCGCTCGGCTTCGTGGTCGTCTCGACCGCGGAGCTTGGCCCGGGTGAGGCCTACGACCTGCTGTCCCGCCCCCGCTTCGACGACCTGCTGTGGAACACCACCCGGCTGCTCGTGGGCGGCGTCGCACTGAGCGTCGGGCTCGGCGTCGGCTGTGCGTGGCTGGTCGTCCGCACCGACCTGCCGATGGCCGGGCTCTGGCACGGCGTGCTGTGCGCGCCGCTCGCCGTGCCCGCGTTCGTC
Organism: uncultured Actinomycetota bacterium; assembly: GCA_963765915.1. GTDB lineage: Bacteria > Actinomycetota > Actinomycetes > Propionibacteriales > Nocardioidaceae > Nocardioides. The sequence goes on from CAVXYB010000001.1 coordinate 540,962, forward strand.
AACGGCTACGGCTGGGTCTCGACCACCCACGCCGTGCAGAGCTACTGGGGCGCGGTGCTCGTGGTGAGCCTGTCCTACTACCCCCTCGTCTACCTGCCGACCGTGGCGGCGCTGCGGCGGCTGGACTCGTCGGTCGAGGACGTGGCCGCGAGCCTCGGCACCAGCGCGTGGTCGTCGTTCCTCCGCGTGGTCCTGCCCGCGATCAGCCCAGCGGTGCTCGGTGGCGCGTTGCTGGTCGGCCTGCACCTGCTGGGCGAGTACGGCGCCCTGCAGCTGCTCAACTATCCGACCCTGACCACCGGGATCCTCGACCAGTACCGTCTCTCCTTCAACGGACCGGCCGCCACCCTGCTGGCCCTGGTGCTCGTCGCGTTCTGCCTGGTCCTGCTCGGTCTGGAGCTGCTGGCCCGAGGCCGCCGCCGCCGTTCGCGGCTGGGGTCGGGCGTGGCCCGGACCGCGACCCGGCACCCGCTCGGCCGCAGCACATCGGCCTGGGTGGTCGGCCTGGTCGGGTTCGCGGTGCTGACCCTCGGCGTACCGCTCCTCAGCCTGGTCCGCTGGCTCGTGCGCGGGAACTCCTCGTCGCTGCCCGACGGCGACCTCGCCGGCGCGCTCGGCACCACCCTCGGGCTCGCGGTGGCGGGCGGCCTGCTCGCCACGGTGGCCGCGTTGCCGGTGGCCTGGCTCGCCGTGCGCCACCGCGGGATGCTGCCGACGCTCGTCGAGCGGGCGGTCTACCCGGCCAACGCGCTGCCCGGCATCGTCGTCGCGCTGGCGCTGGTCACGATCTCGATCCGCGCCGTGCCGTCGCTCTACCAGACCTTGCCAGTGCTGGTGGTCGGCTACGTGATCCTGTTCCTGCCCCGGGCCGTGGTCGGGGTCCGCTCCACGCTGGAGCTGGCGCCACCGGCGCTCGACGAGGTGGCCACCTCGCTCGGCTGCTCGCGCGCCGGCGCGGCCCGGCGGGTGACCCTCCCGCTGGTGCTCCCCGGGCTTGCCGCCAGCATGGCGCTGGTCTCGCTCGCGGTCGCCACCGAGCTCACCGCGACCCTGCTGCTCTCGCCGATCGGCACGTCGACGTTGGCCACGGAGTTCTGGTCCCGCGCCTCCGGCGTGGAGTACGGCGCCGCCGCGCCTTTCGCGCTCGCCCTGATCGCGCTCTCGCTGCCGGCGACCTGGCTGCTCGGCCGGGCCGCAGTGGCCCACGACCCGCGGAGGCTGGCGTGACCGGGCTGCGCGTCACCGGGCTGACCAAGTCGTTCGGCCCGGTCCGGGTGCTCGACGGGATCGACCTCGACGTCCCGAGCGGGATCACCGCCGTGCTGGGTGCCTCCGGCTGTGGCAAGACCACGCTGCTGCGGCTGGTCGCGGGGTTCCTGCAACCCGACGCCGGAACCATCCGGCTCGGCGGGCAGGTCGTCGCGGGAGAGGGTCGGCCGGTGCCGCCGCGCGGTCGCCGTACCGGCTACGTCCCGCAGGAGGGCGCGCTCTTCCCGCACCTCGACGTGGCCGCCAACATCGCCTTCGGCCTCGGGTCGGCGCGCAGGTCGGCGCCCGCCCGGGCGCGCGTCGACGAGATGCTCGACCTGGTCGAGCTGCCGCGCGCGGCGTCGTCCCGGCAGCCGCACGAGCTGTCCGGCGGGCAGCAGCAGCGGGTCGCTCTCGCGCGGGCGCTCGCGCCCGAGCCCCATGTCGTGCTGCTCGACGAGCCCTTCTCCTCACTCGACGCCGGGCTCCGCGAGGAGACCGGCAGGGCGGTGGCACGCGCCCTGCGGGCCAGTGAGTCGACCGCGGTGCTCGTCACCCACGACCAGGGCGAGGCGCTGTCGCTGGCCGACCAGGTCGCGGTGATGGCCGGCGGCCGGTTCATCCAGGTCGCGACGCCCAACGTGGTGTACCTCGACCCGGTCACGCCGGAGGTCGCGTCGTTCGTGGGGTCGGCGGCGCTGGTCGCGGCATCCGCCAGGCACGGGATCGCCCGGAGCGCGCTCGGCGAGGTCCCGGTCCGTGGCGTGCTGGAGGGGCCGGTGCTGCTCGCGGTCCGGCCCGAGCAGGTCGCGGTGACTCCCAAGGACGAGGCCGGCAGCCTGGCAGCCGAGGTGCTCGAGGTGTCGTTCTTCGGCCACGACGCGACGGTCCGGGCGCGGGTCGCCGGGTCCGACCGTCTGGTCGAGGTGACGGCACGGGTCTCGGCGGGCGAGGTGCCGCAGCCCGGTGCCGAGATCGGCGTCCGAGTGGTCGGCGAGGTGCTGGCGTTCCCGGGAGCCTCGTGAGCACGCTCCCCGTGACGCGCCCGACACACTGGCTGCTCGGCGGTGCTGCCGGAGACCCGGCGCTGGTCGAGGGCGACCGGGTCGTGACCTACGGCGAGCTGCTCGACCTGGTCGCCGCCGAGCGGGAAGCGCTCGGCGACACGCGTCGCCTGGTCGCGCTGGAGGCGCGCCCGACGCTCGGGTTCGTGGTGTCCTACCTCGCGGCGCTCGCGGGCGAGCACCCGGTGCTGCTGCTCGCGGAGGGCGACCTCGAACGGCACGCCCATCTGGTCGCCGCCTACCGGCCCGGCACCGCCGACGGGCTGCACCCCGACCTCGCGCTGCTGCTGTCGACGTCCGGGTCGACGGGTTCGCCGAAGCTGGTCCGGCTCGCCCGCGGCAACGTGGTCGCCAACGCGCGCAGCATCGCCGACTACCTCGACCTGCGCGCGAGCGACGTAGCGATCACTTCGCTGCCGCTGCACTACTGCTACGGCCTCTCGGTGCTGCACAGCCACCTGCTGGTCGGTGCTTCGGTCGTGCTCACCGACCTCTCGGTGGCCGACGCATGCTTCTGGGATCTCGCCGGGCGCACCGGCGTTACCGGGCTGGCGGGCGTCCCGCACACGTATGCGCTCCTCGACGCGGTCCACTTCGGTACCCGGGTGCTGCCCGGGCTGCCGGCGCTCCGCTACCTGACCCAGGCCGGCGGCCGGATGGCGCCGGACCGGGTGCGCGAGTACGCCGGGCTGGCCCGCGAGCGCGGCGTGGACCTGTTCGTCATGTACGGGCAGACCGAGGCGACCGCCCGGATGGCGTACCTGCCGCCGGAGCTCGCGCTCGACCACGCGGACACGATCGGTCGACCGATCCCGGGCGGATCGTTCCGGCTCGCGCCGGTGCCGGACGCGCCGCCCGGCTGCGGCGAGCTCGTCTACTCGGGGCCGAACGTGATGATGGGCTACGCCGAGTCTCTGGCCGACCTCGCCCGCGGGGCCGAGCTCGCCGAGCTGCGGACCGGTGACCTCGCCCGGCAGACGGAGGCTGGCCTGTTCCAGGTGGTCGGCAGGCTGGACCGGCAGGCCAAGGTGCTCGGCCACCGGGTGGACCTCGACCGCGTCGAGTCGCGGCTCGGGGACGCCGGGCTGGGCGTCCGGCTGGTGGCCCGGCCGGACTGCCTCTGGGCCTTCGTGGCCGGCGCGCGGACCCGCGGCCGGGTGCGTGACGAGGTCGCGGCGGTGACCGGGCTGCGCGGCGCCGCGATCCGGGTGGAGGCACTCGACCGGCTTCCGGTCACCCCGGCCGGGAAGCCGGACGACGCTGCGCTGCGCGCCCACGTCGAGCGCGAGGAGTCGCTGCGGGCTCCCGCCGCCGCCGGGCCGGTCACCGCGGAGGAGGTCCGCGACCTCTACGCCGTCGTTCTCGGGCGCCCCCACGCGACGGTCGACGACACCTTCGTCGGGCTGGGCGGCGACTCGCTGTCCTACGTCGAGGTGTCGACCCGGCTGGAGGGACGGCTGGGCCAGCTGCCGTCGTCGTGGCCCTCGCTCTCCGCAGCCGAGCTGGCGTCGCCCCGTGGCCGCGCGCCGGCCTCGCGTCCACCGGCCAGGCGTCGACGTACCGTGCCTGTCGACATCTCGGTCGTCCTCCGCGCGGTCGCGATCACGCTGATCGTGGTCACGCACGTCGACCTGTTCCAGCTGCAGGGCGGCGCCCACGTGCTGCTGGCGGTGGTCGGCTACAACCTTGCCCGTTTCCAGCTCGCCGTGCCTGCGCGTCGCGCGCGGGTGCTCGGGCTGCTGCGCAGCGCGCGGGCGGTGGCGCTGCCCGCAGGGCTGTTCATCGGTGCGCTGGCCGCGGTCGGGCACGACTACCGCTGGCCAACCGCGCTGCTGGTCAACGGCGTTCTCGGGGGCGACGAGTGGAACGCGCAGTGGCAGTTCTGGTTCCTGGAGACGCTGGTCTGGTGCTACCTCGGGCTGGCCCTCCTGCTCGCTGTACCGCTGCTGTCGCGGTTGCAGCGGGCGGCACCGTTCGTCTCGGCGCTGGTGGTGCTGGGCGTCGCGCTCGGGGTGCGGTACTGGTGGATCGGGGTCGAGGCCGGGACCACCGAGCGGTACACGCTTGGTGTCGTCGCGTGGTGCGTGGCGCTCGGCCTGTGCGCGCAGTACGCGCGGACCCGGCCGCAGAAGCTGCTCGTCGCGGGGCTCGCGGTCGTGGCCACGGCGGGGTTCTTCGGCGATCTCGGGCGCGAGGCGATCGTTGTCGTCGGTGTGCTGCTGCTGCTCGTTCGACTGCCGCTGCGGCTGCCAACGCGCGCCGCGTCCGGGCTGGGCGTGCTCGCGTCGGCGTCGCTCTGGATCTACCTGACGCACTGGCAGGTCTATCCACCGTTCGAGGACAGCGGACACCAGGTCTGGGGGATCGTTGCCTCCTTGGCGGTCGGCATTGCTGCCTCGATGCTGGGCACCGCGGCCACGCGGCGCTGGAGTCCACTGAGACTTCACGTGCCGGGTACTAACCTCCCGGCATGAGGGAGCGGGAGGGCGACCAGGACCTCCCGCGCGCCGTCGGGAAGCTGCAGGCGCTGATCCGCATCCCGACGGTCTCCTACCGTGAGCCCGAGCGCATGGACACCGACGCCTTCGACGCGTTCGTGGCCGAGCTGGCTCGGCAGTTCCCCCTCCTGCACGAGCGGCTCGAGCTGACCCGGGTGCACACCCACGGACTGCTGTTCCGCTGGCGCGGCGCAAGCGAGGCGCAGCCGGTGGTGCTGATGGCCCACCTCGACGTGGTCCCGGTCGAGGGCTCATGGCAGCACGACGCGTTCAGCGGCGCTGTGGTCGACGGCCAGATCTGGGGCCGAGGCACCCTCGACGACAAGGGGTGCCTCGTCGGCATCTGCGAGGCGGTGGAGACCCTGCTCGAGCGGGACTTCACCCCGGCGCAAGACGTCTGGCTCTCCTTCGGCTGCGACGAGGAGGTGTTCGGTACGGCGGCGCAGCTGTCGGTGGCCGAGCTCGAACGCCGCGGCGTTCGGCCGTGGTTCGTCGTCGACGAGGGCGGCGCGATCGCCCATGAGGCCTTCACCGGGATCGGCAAGCCCGTCGGCGTCGTCGGGGTGACCGAGAAGGGCATCATGTCGATCGAGCTGCGGGTCGAGGGCCGCGGCGGTCATGCGTCCACCCCGGCCCGGATGGGCCCGACCGCACGACTGGCCCGGGCGATCACCCGGCTCGACCGCTCCCCGATGCCGGCCAGCGTCCCGGCACCCACGGTCGAGCTGTTCCGCCGACTGGCGCCGCACGCGCCACTTCCCCTGCGACCGCTGATGGCGAACGCCGGCCGGCTCGGTCCGGCCCTCGCCCGTCTCCTCACCGCTCTTGGGCCCGAGAGCGCCGCGATGGCCCGCACGACCTTTGCGGTGACCACGCTGTCCGGCAGCCCGGCACTCAACGTGATCGCTCAGACGGCGACGGCCGGCGTGAACATCCGGATCATGCTCGGCGACACCTCCGAGACCGTGCTCACCCACGTTCGCAAGGTGATCGGCGACGACCGGGTCGAGATCGACGTCGTCGAGTCCTACGAGCCCAGCCCGCTGTCGCCGTACTCCACGGCCGAGGCCTCTGACGAGGCGTTCAAGCTGATCGAGGACACGATCAGCGAGGTCTTCCCGGACGCCGTGCCGGCGCCGTACGTGATGATGGCGGCGACCGACTCACGTACCTTCGCCGCGATCTCAGACCGGGTCTACCGGTTCGCGCCGTTCCGGATGACCAAGGCGCAGCGAGAGGCCATCCACTCCTACGACGAGCACCTCGGCGTCGACGACTTCCTCGACGGCGTCCGGTGGTACCAGCGGCTGATCGAGCGGCTGCCCGCATGACGGCAACCACCGCGGCGACCCAGCCGATCAAGCCCGTCCACGGCCTCGTCGCGATCGTCGGCTTCCTGGTCTGCGTCGAGCTGGCCAGTGGCGTGCTGCAGGGCTACTACACGCCGATCTACAGCGACATCGCCGACCACCTCTCCATCTCGGACGCCGACGTCAACTGGTTCGAGGCGGCCCAGCTCATCGTCTCCGCACTCGTGGTGCCGCCGCTGGCCCGGCTCGGCGACCTGGTCGGCCACAAGAAGGTGCTGCTGCTCTCGACCGCGGTCACCGCGCTCGGCTCGTGGGTGCTCGCCTTCGCGCCGAACTTCACCACCTTCCTGATCGGGTGGGCCGTCCAGGGGGCGTACGTCGTGTGGCTCCCCCTCGAGATCGCGATCATCCACCGGCGTACGGCCGGCAGCGGCCGGCAGGCACTCCTCACCCGCCGGGGGGCGGCCATCCTCGTGGGCGCCCTGGAGCTGGCCGTCATCATCGGTGCGCTCACCAGCGGGGCGATCGTGGAGGCCACGTCGATGGCCTTCCTGCTGGCCCTGCCCGCCATCGTGGTCACGGTGGTCTTCTTCGTGATCTGGCTCGGCATCGAGGACGCTCCAGGACAGGCCACGGGCGGCTACGACTGGGGCGGTCTGGCGCTGATCACCGCCGCCCTGGGTCTGGTGATGGGTGGCCTGATCGCGATCCGGGTGCAGGGTCCCGACACGGTGCTCCCCTGGGCGCTGCTGCTGCTCGGCCTGGCTGCGCTGGTGCCGTTCGCCCGCTACGAGGCCGGGCATCCCGAGCCGATGGTCGACGTACGGCTGCTGGCGACCGCGGGGCAGTGGCCGGTCCAGCTGACCGCGTTCCTGTTCGGGATGTCGGTGCTCGGCGCGCAGATCCCACTCTCCACCTTCGCCCGCACCGATCCGGAGGTCACCGGCTACGGGCTCGGCGCCGACGCGTCGTTCGTGTCCACCCTGATCGGGGTGTACGTCATCTTCCTCGCAGTCGGGGCGTTCACGCTGCCGCTCACCTCGCGGTTGCTCGGCCCGCGCGGTGCCCTCGTGCTCGGGGCCTTGCTGGTCGCGGTCGGCTACGGGCTCTGGCTGCCGCTGCACGACTCGACGGGGCAGGCCCTGGTCAACATGGCGATCGCCGGCGTCGGCTCGGGAGCCCTCGTCGCCGCGCTCCCGGCCACTGCCGCGGCCGCGGCGCCCGCGGACCGGACCGGTTTCGCCACCGGGATGACCAACGCGACCAAGACCGTCGGCGGTGCGATCGCCTCCTCGGTCTTTGCGATCTGCCTGGCCTCGACCGGCTCGATCGAGGACCCGGTCAAGGGCCACGCTCCGCTGTCCGGCTACCTGACGGTGTGGGCGATCTGCGCCGTGGCCGCACTGGCCGCCGCGGTGGCACTATTGCTCATGCCTCGACAGGCCACGTCGCAGCCAGTGGGTCTCGATGAGTGACCGCGGCCCGCGCTGGGACGACGAGCCCATCGGGGACCTCGACGAGGGCAAGCGTCGGCGGTGGCGACGCCCGTGGAACGTCTACCTCTCCATCATCCTCGGCCTCTTCGGCCTGTTCATGACCCTCGGTGCGCTCTCGGCCGGGGACGTCTCGGGCACGGTCGGCGGACTGTGCGTGATGGCCGTCCCCGTCGCCCTCGTGCGGGCCGACGGTCCCCGGGCGAAGGCGGGCGCGCCTCCGCCGCCGGCGCCGTCGCGGAACGTCGAGCTGCTCTGGTACGCCGTCGCCCTGGCGCTCGTCGTCGTGGGAGTCGTGCTCACGACCGTCTGACTTCGCGGTGTCACGTATTTTGGGGCCATGCCGGAGAGCGAGCAGCCGGACCAGAGGCGGCCCGAGTCGACGCGACCGCGCCCGAACAGCCGGGCGGCCGCGCGGGCCCGGATCGCGCAGCAGCAGACCTGGGTCGACCTGCAGATCCGGCAGGCGATGGAGCGCGGCGACTTCGACGACCTGCCCGGCGCCGGCAAGCCGATCGCCGACCTCGGGGACACCCACGACCCGGACTGGTGGCTGAAGAAGCTGGTCGAGCGCGAGCACGTGGCGGTCCTGCCCCCGAGCCTGGCGCTGCGCAAGGAGGACGCCGAGCTCGACGACACCCTGGACGCGCTGACCACTCGGGCGGACGTGCGCAGGCACGTCGAGGACTTCAACGAGCGCGTGATCGCCGCCCGCTACCGGATGCCCGAAGGTCCGCCGCTGGTCACCATGCCGCGCGACGTCGACGAGGCGGTGGCGGCGTGGGAGGCGCGACGTACGGCGCGACTGGCGGCCCGCCGCGCCGAGCAGCGCGCTCGAGCGGCAGCAGCGGCCGCCGAGCCGGCTCCGAAGCGGCGGTGGTGGCGCCGGCGCCCGACTTCCTAGCCGGGAGTACGAATCTCACGCCTGGCCGACGAACCTTCGTACGCCAGGCGTGAGTTTCACCGGCCGGCCGGTGAAACTCACCACCTGTCAGATCGGTCATACCGGCGAAGCCACCCACGCTGTTACCTTCCGGCCCATGAGCGGGTCGTCACGCAGCGCCAAGGACTTCTTCCGACCACTGGCCGTCGGTGCCCCGGAGCCGCTCCGGGAGATCCCCGCCCGGCCGAGCCGCGCGATCCACTTCTTCGACCCCAGCAACGAGAAGATGGCGGCCAAGATCCCGGACATGGTCGGGACGGTCGACGTGCTGCTCGGCAACCTCGAGGACGCGATCAAGGCCGACAACAAGGAGGCCGCCCGCGCTGGGCTGGTGAAGATCGCCAAGGACATTGACTTCGGCGCCACCCAGCTCTGGACCCGGGTCAACGCCCTCGACAGCCCCTGGGTGCTCGACGACCTGATCACGCTGGTGACCGAGATCGGCGACAAGCTCGACGTGATCATGGTGCCGAAGGTCCAGGCCGCCGCCGACATCCACTACGTCGACCAGCTGCTCGCCCAGCTCGAGGCCAAGGCCGGGCTGGAGCGGCCGATCCTGCTGCACGCGATCCTCGAGACCGCTCGCGGTGTCGCGAACGTCGAGGAGATCTGCGGCGCTTCGCCTCGCATGCAGGGACTGAGTCTCGGGCCGGCCGACCTGGCCGCGGACCGGCGGATGAAGACCACCCGGGTCGGCGGCGGGCACCCCGGCTACCTGGTCCGCGAGGACCCGCCGCAGAACGACGGCGTGGCCAACCTGGGCGCAAAGCGGGCGACGTTCCAGCAGGACCTGTGGCACTACACGATCGCCCGCATGGTCGACGCCTGCGCGATGCACGGCATCTACCCCTACTACGGGCCGTTCGGCGACATCGCCGACGAGCTGGCGTGCGAGGACCAGTTCCGCAACGCGTTCCTGCTCGGCTGCGTCGGCGCCTGGTCGCTGCACCCCAAGCAGATCGCGATCGCGAACAAGGTCTTCAGCCCCAGCGTCCAGGACGTCCGGCATGCCCGCCGAGTCGTGGCCGCCATGGGTGACGGCACCGGCGCGGTGATGCTGGACGGCAAGATGGAGGACGACGCCTCGCTCAAGCAGTGCCTGGTGATGGTCGAGCTCGCCGAGCAGCTGGCCGCGATCGACCCGGAGCTCGAGAAGCAGTACGCCGCCATCGAGCTCGACGGATGACGGACACCGAGTTCCGCCCCCGCCGCTCCGTCCTCTACATGCCGAGCTCCAACGAGCGCGCCCTGGAGAAGGCCAAGACCATCGCCTGCGACGGGCTGATCCTCGACCTGGAGGACGCCGTGGCGCCGGACGCCAAACCGGCCGCCCGGGAGGCCGCCTGCGCCGCAGCGTCCGGCGGCGACTACGGGCGCCGGGAGGTCACCATCCGGGTCAACGGGGCCGACACCCAGTGGCACGCCGACGACCTGGCCGCCGCGTGCGCCGCCGGCCCGGACGCGATCGTGGTGCCGAAGGTGAACAGCGCCGACGCCGTCCACGCCCTCGTCGACGCGCTGGACAAGCACGGTGCGCAGGACCACACCACCCTGTGGGCGATGCTCGAGACGCCGTACGCGATGCTCCACGCCGAGGAGATCGCGTCGGCATCCGAGCGGCTGAGCGTGCTGGTGATGGGCACCAACGACCTCGCCAAGGAGCTGTACGCCGAGCACGTACCCGGCCGGCACCCGCTGCTGCCCGGCCTGGGCCTGGCCCTGCTCGCGGCGCGTGCCACCGGGAAGGTGATCCTCGACGGCGTCTACAACGACGTGAAGAACACCGAGGGGTTCCTCGACGAGTGCCGCCAGGGCCGGGAGATGGGCTTCGACGGCAAGACGCTGATCCACCCGGGCCAGGTCGAGGGCGCCAACGAGGTGTTCGCGCCGAGCAAGCAGGCCGTCGAGGACGCCCGTGGGATCCTCGAGGCCTGGGAGGCCGGCGCCGGCACGGGCGTGGTGACCTACGACGGACGGATGATCGAGAACCTGCACGTCGAGTCCGCCCGCCGCACCCTGGCCATCCACGAGGCGATCGGCGCCCTCGGATAGCTGGACCAGACCGCACCCCTGTCACCCCGAAGGGTGAGATGCGGTTGGCGGCGATTGGGCACCGCCTGACCGGACGAACCTAGGAGGTAAGTCATGGTCATCCTCGGCCTGATCCTGCTCGTACTCGGGCTGATCTTCACCATGTCGATCCTGGTCACCATCGGGCTGGTCCTGATCGTGGTCGGGCTCGTGGTGAACCTGATCCCGATGGGCGGCACCACCCGGCGCGTCTATTGACGCGCGGCCACCCGCCGAACCGACGACGCGCCCCCGGTCCACCGGGGGCGCGTCGCGTCAGTTCTCGAGGTCAGTCGCGGTTGCGGCGCAGCTGCTCATCGATCCAGAGCTTGGCGCTGCCGAAGAAGCCGGCCACGTCGTGGACGAGTTTGCCGACGGCGTCCTGGCTCTGCCGGAACGTCTCGCTGTAGCTGTCCGCGGCCTCACGCGCCGCGTCGCTGACCTTGGCGGCGTCGTCCTCGTCACGGCGCGCGTAGTCACCGGCGAGGATCCGGGTGTAGTCCCCGGAGTCGACCCAGCGGCGCAGCTCGGCGGCGCGGACGACGGCGAAGGGGTGCGTGGTCCGCTCGACCAGCAGCAGCTTGAGCACCGAGTCGCGCAGGTCGCCGGCGTCGAGGTACTCCTGCCCCTGGGCGAAGAACGAGGTCTGGTCGAGCTCGGACAGGTCGCCCGAGCCGCTGGCGAACTTCATGTGCACCCGGAACGCGGTGGCCGGGTCCTGGGTGGCGAGCAGCCCGGCCCGGTCGGCCGACAGCTCGGACTTGCGCTGCCACTCGAACAGCGCGGCCACGATGGCGCGATAGCCCAGCCCGCCGGCCGGGATGGAGGCGAAGACCCCGCTCAGGGCGAGCATCCGGTCGAGCAGGGTGCGGTAGACCGCGTGGCCGCTCAGCGCGTGGCCGAGCTCGTGCGCGACGACGAAGCGCATCTCCTCCTCGTCGAGCAGGTCGAGGAGCGCAGAGTTGAGCACGATGATCGGCTTGTCCATGCCGACCGTCATCGCGTTGGTGGTCGGGCTGTTGGTCACGAACATCTCGGGCAGCTCGGAGACGTCGAGGGTCCGGCCGACCTCGGCGAGGATCCGCTGCAGCCCGGTGAACTGGTGCTCGTCCACCCGCACCATCGAGCCGAGGTAGAGCAGCCGGGTCGCCCGCTCGTTGAACAGGCTCGAGATCACCTTGAGGATGGTGTCGAAGCCCTTGAGCTTGCGCAGCGCCACCAACGCGCCGCGGTCGGCGGGGTGCTCCCAGGCTCGTGAGCTGATGCCGCTGAGGGTGGCCCGGGAACGGGCGGGGGTGGTCGTCACGCGGCCAATCGTGTCACGGTGCCGGTCTCCTCAGGCACGTCTTCACTACTGTCGCCGAGGTCGCGCACGATGAGGAGCAGGGCGACCAGCACCCCGACGACGACGAAGGCGGCGACCACCCAGCGAGTCCGGAAGCGGCTTGCCATGGCGGAGCGGTACCCGCGCTAACGCTCAGCGCGCCACCCACTGGGGGTCGCGCCCGATGAACCCGATGAGCCGGGTCTGCGCGTCCGCGTCAGCTGGGACGTCGACCCGCGCGCCGTACTGGCCGCTGCTGCGCATGACGTCCTCGATCGGCTCCATCTCGGCCAGCATCTCCGCACAACGCGCCGGGTCGAGGGTGTCGTCCTGGCCGGTGGCGCGAGCCAGGTCCCAGGTGTGCATGAAGACGTCGGCGGTGAAGAACCGCGAGATCGCTGTCGGCAGCGCGACGTCGCCGATGTGCCGGTTGCTGAGCACCCGCTCCCTGGAGGCCGGGTCGTCGAGCAGCGCCTGCACCTCGCTCTGGAGGTGCCGCCACGCGCCGACCGGGTCGTCATCCACGGACGGGCCGGCGGACAGGTGCACGTCGGCTCCGGCGGCGAGGAACGACGGGAACCACTCGACGAGGTGCCGGACCACGTCACGCGCGGTCCAGCCCTCGACCGGGGACGGGTCGTCCCACTGGTCGGGGCGCACGCCGGCGACGACCGAGCCGAAGCGGCCGCCGATCTCACGGAACTCCTGGGCTGGCACGGAATGGGTCATGTGCATCCGACTCGGTCAGTCCCGCGGACTCATCGCTTCGTGTCGTCTCTCGGGCGTCGCGGTCGTCATGAACCGCCACACCAGCCCGTGGACCAGCACCACGAGCAGGATGAGCAGGATCGCCTCGGCCTGGACGGAGGTCGACCACCTCGGCGAGCTCCGGGAACACCCCGATCACCGCGATGGCGACGTACAACACCACCGCGACCACCCGGTTCAGCCGGCCGTCGCGTGAGGGTCTGCCTCCCCGTGGCGACGCCGACGCTAGTGGCCAGCGACCCAACGCGCACCTGGCTTGTCCGGGGACCCCCGGGGGCGACGACCGCGCCGCCACCCCCGGGGTCCGGTCGGGTGCTACTTCTTCGTGGCGAAGTCGCTGACGCAGTCACCCTGGTTCTTGTAGACCGGCATGGTGCTGGTGGCCCAGCCACCGTTCTTGCACTGGTCCTTGCTGGTGAGGATCACGTCCGCGGCGAAGGTGTAGCGGGTGCCGTCGAAGTTGATGGCGTCGATCACCCAGTCGCCCTGGACACCCGATCCCAGCGAGAACCCGAAGGCCATCACCACGGCATCCGGGAACGCCGCTCGCCACTGGTCGAGGGTGCCGTGCCACGGGCTGCCCGAGCCGCCACCCGTGACGGGGGCGTTCGCCTTGACGTCCGCATCCGCACTGTTGTTCAGCCACCAGTCGTTGCCGTAGTAGGTGGGCTCACCGACCAGGATGCCGTCGATGGTGCCGTCGTCGTCGAAGTCGATGACGAGCTGGAAGCCTGGCGGGATCGTGCCGGAGTTGTTCGTGAGCTCCAGAGTGGGCTCGCCGACACCCGCCAGCGGCGTTGACGTGGCGACGTACTCCGCCACCTTGTCGGTGCTGGTGCTGCCCTCGGTCCACACGTGCAGACCTGTGCCCTGCACTTCGTAGTGCCCGGTCGCCCGGGTGTCCGACAGCGTCGGCTCGAAGTCCGACGGGACGTGGATGACGCCGGCACCCGCGGCCAGCGACGAGCCACTTCCGGTGACGGCGAGCGCGACGCCCGCGACTGCGGTGCCGATGGTGGCCAGGGTTTTGCGCATGCTGAGGTTCCTCCCCCGTTGACGTCCGCCGGGTTCGGCCGCGCACAGGCGCACGGCTCGACGGCGGACCGGGCCAACCTAGGTGGGCCCGGGCTCATCGCCTAGCGAGACGGGCCCCTGGCGGGGGCCATCTTTCGAAACCCCCCGTCCGGGTCAACCCTCAAGGGTGGGGATCCGCACCCCACGCTCCTCGGCCACCTGAACGGCGCGGTCGTAGCCGGCGTCCACGTGCCGGATGACGCCCATGCCCGGGTCATTGGTCAGGACGCGCTCGATCTTCTGCGCGGCGAGCTCGGTGCCGTCGGCGACCGTGACCTGGCCGGCGTGGATGGAGCGGCCCATGCCGACCCCGCCGCCGTGGTGGATCGAGACCCAGGTGGCGCCAGACGCGGTGTTGACCAGGGCGTTGAGCAGCGCCCAGTCCGCGATCGCGTCGGAGCCGTCGAGCATCGACTCGGTCTCGCGGTACGGCGAGGCCACCGACCCGCAGTCGAGGTGGTCGCGCCCGATCACGATCGGCGCCTTGAGCTCGCCCGAGGCGACCATCTCGTTGAACTTCAGTCCGGCGAGGTGCCGCTCGCCGTACCCCAGCCAGCAGATGCGGGCGGGGAGACCCTGGAAGGCCACCCGCTCGCCGGCCATCGTGATCCACTTGCGGAGACGCTCGTTGTCCGGGAACAGCTCGAGGATCGCCTTGTCGGTGGCGGCGATGTCGGCCGGGTCGCCCGAGAGCGCGGCCCAGCGGAACGGGCCCTTGCCCTCGCAGAAGAGCGGCCGGATGTAGGCGGGCACGAAACCCGGGAACTCGAAGGCCCGGTCGTAGCCGCCCTTGCGCGCCTCGTCGCGGATCGAGTTGCCGTAGTCGAAGACCTCGGCGCCCTTGTCCTGGAAGTCGACCATCGCCCGCACGTGCGTCGCCATCGACTCCTGGGCCCGCTTGGTGAACCCGAGCGGATCCTCGGTCCGCTCGCGCTCCCAGTCGTCGAACGAAACGCCGGCCGGCAGGTAGAACAGCGGGTCGTGCGCCGACGTCTGGTCGGTGACGATGTCGATCGGCGCGTCCATCTCGAGCAGGTCGGGCACCATCACCGCGGCGTTGCCGAGGACGCCGATCGACAGTGGTTGCTTCGCGTCCCGGGCCTCGACCGCCAGCTGCACCGCCTCCTCGAGCGAGGACGCCTGGACGTCGAGGTAGCGGTGGTCGATGCGGCGCTGGATCCGCGCGGGGTCACACTCGATGCAGATGACGACGCCGTCGTTCATCGTCACGGCCAGCGGCTGGGCGCCACCCATCCCGCCGAGCCCGGCGGTCACCGTGATGGTCCCGGCCAGCGTGCCGTTGAACCTCTTGTCCGCCACGGCCGCGAAGGTCTCGAAGGTGCCCTGGAGGATGCCCTGAGTGCCGATGTAGATCCACGAGCCGGCGGTCATCTGGCCGTACATCGTGAGGCCGAGCTCCTCGAGCCGGCGGAACTCCTCCCAGTTCGCCCAGTCCGGGACGAGGTTGGAGTTCGCGATCAGCACCCGCGGCGCCCACTCATGCGTCCTCATCACGCCGACCGGCTTGCCGGACTGCACGAGCATCGTCTCGTCGTCGGCCAGCGTGGTGAGGGTCTGCACCAGGGCGTCGTACGACTCCCAGTTGCGGGCCGCCTTGCCGGTGCCGCCGTACACGACCAGGTCCTCGGGCCGTTCGGCGTTCTCGGGGTCGAGGTTGTTCATCAGCATCCGCAGCGGCGCCTCGGTCTGCCACGAGCGCGCCGTCAGCTCGGTGCCGTGGTTGGCGTGGATGGGGAGTCTGGGGTTGGTGCTCATGCAAGGGCTCCGATCACTTCTTCGACGGCGGTCAGGACGGCACCCGAGGCGACCAGCTGCACAGCGGTCTCGATCTCGGGCGAGAGGTGGCGGTCGGGGCCGGGCCCCTCGATGCCGTTGGAGCGAAGCAGCTGGACCACGGCTCCGGTGGCGGGCGACGGTTCGAGCGGGGCGCGGAGGTCGAGGGCGCGGGCGGCGGTGAGCACCTCGACGGCGACCACCCGGGTCAGCCCGTCGACCGAACGGCGCAGCTTGCGCGCCGCCGACCAGCCCATCGAGACGTGGTCCTCCTGCATGGCGCTGGAGGGGATCGAGTCGACCGAGGCCGGCACCGCGAGCCGCTTCATCTCGGAGACGATCGCGGCCTGGGTGTACTGCGCAATCATGTGGCCGCTGTCCACGCCCGGGTCGCCGGCGAGGAACGGCGGCAGGCCGTGGTTGCGCGCCTTGTCCAGGAACCGGTCCGTGCGCCGCTCGCTCATCGAGGCCACGTCGGCCGCGACGATCGCCAGGAAGTCGAGCACGTAGCCGACCGGGGCGCCGTGGAAGTTGCCATTGGACTCCACCCTCTCCTCCTCAGCCAGTACGACCGGGTTGTCGACAGCCGAGGCGAGCTCGCGGGCGGCCACCGTGGCGGCGTGCTCGACGGTGTCGCGGGCCGCGCCGTGCACCTGCGGCGAGCAGCGCAGCGAGTACGCGTCCTGGACCCGGTTGCAGTCCGGCCCGCGGTGCGAGGCGACCACGCCGGAGTCGGCGAGCAGGGCCACGAGGTTGGCCGCCGACAGCGCCTGCCCGGGATGCGGCCGGATCGCCTGCAGCTCGGGCGCGAAGACCCGGTCGGTGGCGAGCTGTCCCTCGACCGACATCGCGGCGGCGACGTCCGCGGTGCGGAGCAGCCGGCGCAGGTCGGCGATCGCGAGCACGAGCATGCCGAGCATGCCGTCGGTGCCGTTGATCAGCGCGAGCCCTTCTTTGGCGGCGAGCTCGACGGGTGTCAGCCCGGCGGCGGCCAGCGCCTCGGCCGCCGGCACCAGCGCGCCGGCCGCGTCGCGCACGGTTCCCTCTCCCATCAGCGCCAGCGCGCAGTGCGCGAGCGGCGCCAGGTCACCGGAGCATCCCAGCGAGCCGTACTCGTGCACGACGGGGGTGATGCCGTGAGAGATGAGTGCGGCCAGCAGCTCAGCAGTCTCCCGGCGTACGCCGGTGTGCCCGGTCGCCAGGGTCGAGAGCCGGAGCAGCATCAGCGCGCGCACCACTTCGGTCTCCACCTCCGGCCCGGAGCCGGCCGCGTGCGAGCGGACCAGCGATCGCTGCAGCTGGGCGCGCATCTCGGTGGGGATGTGGCGGGTGGCCAGGGCACCGAAGCCCGTCGAGATGCCGTACGCCGGCGTGGGCGCGGCGGCGAGCTCGTCTACCACGGCCCGGGCCCGGTCGATCGCGGCGAGCGCGGCCTCGCCGAGCCGTACCGGTGCGCCATGACGCGCGACCGCGACGACGTCCTCCGGGGCGAGGGCGCCGACGTCGACGGTCACCGGCCCGGGACGCACGGACGGGCGGGCAGACGCGAGCGTGGACATGGCCCCATCCAACGCCCCCTCGGGGGCCGCGACCAGTGCCCGCCAACACCCTCAGTCTCGGATGCGAGACTGATGTCGGTGGTCTGGTGGGTGGCCTTGAGGTGGCCCACAACGGCCGTTCCTCAGGATCGGCACGCACCGAGGTGATTGCCTCCACGGTGCCTAACTCGACACAGGAGCCTTCCGCGAAACCCCACCACCACGGGAGCTCCGGCAACACGGCCAAGCCGACCCCCTACGCGTTCCGCGCAGTCGGCTACGGCACTCGGGTCCGCGACGGCGACCTGCCCGTCTCGTCCGGCACCACGTCCTATCAGGCGATCGCCTGCACCAACCTGATCGGCACCGTCAAGGAAAACCAGGTCGCCACGGTGGAGCTGCCCGGCCTCGGCCGGCTGGACGGCGTCCTCGCCAACACCGGCACGACGGGCGCCGGGGACAACGTCAGCACCTACGCCACCCACGAGATCGCCAGCCTCTCGCTCGAGCTGCCGACCTGCTCGGGCTCGACATCAAGGCGATCCAGGCCGTCTCTCGGGCCTCGCACGACGCCACCGGCTACCACGCCGACACCGACGTCAAGGTGGCCCGGATCGTGCTCACTCGGCCACGCGACGCTCGACATCGCCGGGAGCGGGCTGCAGGACTGAGTCGGGCTGTCCGGAACCTCACAGACCGACAGGCGGGACCGGCCCGATTGGGCCGGTCCCGTCGTCGTTCAATCGGGGGGTGGCCACGCTCGCCGACCCCACAGCCGAGATCGGCGTACGCCGGCGCTGGGCGATGCTGGGGGCCAGCACCGTGGCCCAGGCCTCGACCGCCGTGATGGTGCACGGGCCGGCGTTCCTGATCCCCAGCCTGCACGCGCGGGAGGGGCTGAGCCTGGCCGAGGCCGGGCTGGTGGCCGCCGCGCCGATGGCCGGGGTGACACTGGCGCTGGTGCCGTGGGGATTCGTGACCGACCGCCGCGGCGAACGGCTCGTGCTGCTCGCCGGACTGGTGGGAGCCGCGCTCTTCGGGTCCGTGGCCGCGCTCTCCGACTCGGTGGTGGCGCTGGCGCTGGCCCTTGGTCTGGCCGGGATCGCGGCGGCGAGCAGCAACGTCGCGAGCGGACGGGTGGTGGTCGGCTGGTTCCCCGCCGGCCGACGAGGCCTGGCGATGGGGATCCGGCAGATGGCCCAGCCCGTCGGCGTGGGAGTCGCTGCCGCCACCATGGCGGTGGTGGCCGACCGGCACGGGCCGTACGTCGCGGTGTGGGTCGCGGTCGCCGCGTGCGTGTTGGCCGCGGCGCTGGTCGCGCTGCTCGTGCAAGATCCACCGCGGCCGGCCACGGGTCCGACCGCGGCGCCGAACCCGTACCGGGCCGACCGCTTCCTGCCCCGCATCCACGGGGTCTCGGTGCTGCTCGTCGTCCCGCAGTTCGTGGTGTGGACCTTCGCCCTGGTCTGGCTCGTCCAGGACCGGCACTGGTCGCCGGCCGCCGCCGGTGCGTTGGTCGCCGGAGCCCAGGTGGCCGGCGCGCTCGGCCGGATCGCGGCCGGTCAGGTCTCCGACGTGGTGGCCAGCCGGATCCGGCCGCTGCGCTGGGTGACCGTGGCCGCCGCCGTCACGATGCTGGCGCTGGGGGCGGCGGCCGGGCTCGACGTGGCCGTCGCAGTGCCGCTGGTGGTCGTGGCCACCATGATCACCGTGGCCGACAACGGGCTGGCCTTCACCGCCGTGGCCGAGCGGGCCGGACCGTTCTGGTCCGGCCGTGCCCTCGGTGTGCAGAACACCGCTCAGTTCCTCACCGCGGCTGCCGTCCCGCCCCTCGCGGGGCTGACGGTGACCGGGCTCGGCTACCCCGCGACGTTCGCGCTGGCCGCGGTGTTCCCGCTTGCGGCGCTGGCGATGGTGCCGGTCCGCGAGGAGCGCGAGCTGGTCTGACGACGCGCGCGGACCCAATGGCCGAGGCTCACCAGGCCGAAGCCGACGACGAAGACCGCCAGTGTGACCAGGCCGTACGACAACGGGAACTCGGACGGCTCGAAGGCCGGGTTCTTGCTCTCGTTGATGGCGTCAAGCACCAGGTAGAGCGTCTGGAACACGAACGCCCAGAGGTAGGCCACGGCGTACGCCGTGTTCGCAGCCAGCCGACTGCGCATGAAGTAGCCGAGCGGGAACGCGGCCAGGATGGTGACGACAGCGATCATGACCGCCGCCTCAGTCGGTGACCGACGCGGGGCGTCGCTCGCTCGAGAACATGAGCACGACGGCCACCACGGTCCAGAGCACCGAGAATCCGACCAGGGCCTTGACGAACATCGGCACGTCGACGAAGAACGCCGGCAGACCGGTCAGGGTGGCGATGATGATCGCCCCGGCGGCAACGCGCAGGGCGACCCGGTTGCCACGCCAGGCCATGATCGCGGCCACGACGCCAATCACGCCGAGGACGCTGCCGATGACGAGGATGGCCATCGGCGGCCCCTCCTGGCCCGGGTCCGGGGCCCCCAGGAAGCTCGGGATGTTGCCGAGGGAGTAGATCGCGGCCAGGACCAGCCCGACCTTCTGCTTGGTGGTCGTGCGGGTGCTGGCCGCGCTGATGGTGGTGGACATTGGTTTCCTCCAAAGCTGAGTGGAACTGGATGGCTCCACCGTCTGGCCCGGTCCACTCCCTCCCCCAGAGCATCGCCTCCCCGTCGCATCCCGGCCACCCCCGGCGACGCGGGAACTTCTTCCCGGGCGCGAGAGTGCGCCTGACCGCGATGATGGAAGGGTGCCGATCCGTGTGCTGCTGGCCGACGACCACCCCGTCGTACGTCGCGGGCTGGCCGCGCTGCTCGGCACCCTCGACGACTTCGAGGTCGTCGGGGAGGCCATGGACGGGGAAGCCGCGGTCCGCGAGGCGCAGCTGACCAAGCCGGACGTCGTGCTCATGGACATCCGGATGCCCGGCATCGACGGCGTCGAGGCGACCCGTCGGATCCGCAAGGCGGTGCCGGACACCGCCGTCCTCGTGCTCACCATGTACGACGAGGACGCCACCGTCTTCACCGCGATGCAGGCCGGCGCGCAGGGATACCTGCTCAAGGGCGCCGAGCAGGACGAGATCGCCGACGCGATCCGCGCAGTGGCCCGCGGGCAGGCCATCTTCGGACCCGGCATTGCGTCCCGGCTGCTCGAGCACTTCGCCAACCCGCCCGCTCAGGTGATGGCGGACGAACCGTTCCCCGAGCTCACCCCGCGCGAGCGCGACATCCTCGAGCTGTTGGCCCGCGGTGCCCGGACCGCCGAGATCGCGGGCTCCCTGCACCTTTCGCCCAAGACAGTGAGCAACAACCTCACCACGATCTTCGCCAAGCTCGAGGTGAGTGACCGGACCGCGGCGGTGATCCGGGCCCGCGAGCGCGGCTTCGGCGGCTGAGGTGAACGCCTTCCCTGTCGTCATCGCGGTCGTCGCAGTGTCGACCGCGGTGTCGGGCCTCGCGCTGCTGCTGCGGCGCCGAGCCCTGGTGTCCGCGACCCTGCTGGTGTGCGCAGGGACCGTCGCGATCATCGCCGCGGTCCTGGTGGCCGCCGACCGCCACCGGGCAGGTGACCTGGGCGTGACGGCGGCAGCGGGACTGCTCGGGCCGGCCGCTCTCGTCACCTACCCGCAGCTGAGGTGGCGGCACCCGATCGACTTCTTCAGCCTGGTGCTCATCGTCGGCGGCGGCGTTGTCGCGACGGCGTACTTCGACTCGGACACCGGGGTGACCGGTCTAATGGGGCTGATCCAGGGCTGTGCGCTGCTGGTGCACACGTGGTGGCGGATCGAGGTCTCGGCCGACCGCGAGCGCCGGGCTCTGGTGTGGATGTCGCTGGCCCTGATCCTGGCCACGATTGTCTACTTCTTAGTGGTCTTCTCGGCCGAGGACTTCGCCAGCGGCACCCTGCCGACGATCGGGACGCTGGTGTTCGCCCTCATCGGGCCGGCCCTGTACGTAGGGGTCACCCTGCCCGACCTCGTCGACGTCCGCGGCCTCGTCGTGCGAACCGTGGTGCACTCCGTCGCCCTGGTCATCGTGATGTCGCTGTTCGTGCTGGCCTTCGGCCTCCTCGACGCCGTGGGCGCCGGCGAGGTCAACGTGGGCGCTCAGGCCCTCGTCGCTGCGCTGTGCGCCACGGCCTACCACCCCACCTGCGTCATCCTCCGCGGCGTCGTCGACCAGCTGCTCTTCGGGGAGCGGCCGGACCCTCTCGGCGCTGCGTCGGAGGTGGCGGGCCGGATCGGAGCGGACCCGGTCGTCGCGCTCCGCGCGATCCGCGAGGCGCTGGTCATCCCGTACGCCGCGCTGGTGGTCGACGGCGTACCCCTGGCTACGTCGGGCACCGAGACCACGCACACCCGCATCCTCGACCTCGATGGTTCCGGCGAGCTGGTGGTCGGGCTGCGCCCGGGCGACCTGTCGTTCTCGGAGGGTGACGAGCAGGTGCTCCGGCTGACGGTCCCGCTGCTGGCCCAGACGCTGCGCGCCAGGGCACTGGCCGAGGACCTGATCGAGTCGCGCGGTCAGACGATCGCCGCGGTCGAGGAGGAACGGCGCCGGCTGCGCCGGGAGCTGCACGACGGGCTCGGCCCCCGGCTGTCGGGCGTGGCGTTCACCTCCGACGCCGCCCGCAACCTGATCCGGTCCGACCCCGACGCGGCCGAGGCGATGGTGGCGCAGCTGCGAGCGGACACGGTGACCGCGATCGAGGAGATCCGGCGGATGGTCTACGCGATGCGGCCGCCGGCCCTCGACGAGCTCGGCCTGGTCCCGGCGCTGCGGCAGCAGGCGGTCGGGCTGCGCAATCGAGACGGCGAACCGGTGGCCGTCGACGTGAGCGCTCCTGAGGAGTTCCCGGACCTGCCGGCCGCGGTCGAGGTCGCGGCGTACCGCATCGTCACCGAGGCGCTCACCAACGTCGCCCGGCACAGCACCAGTGGCTCGGCCTCGGTGCGGCTCGCTCCGGCCGCGGACGGGCTGCACCTCGAGGTCACCGACCGCGGTCGGAGCGGTCCTTGGCGCGCCGGCGTCGGACTGGCGTCGATGCGCGAGCGGGCCGCCGAGCTGGGCGGGACGCTCGAGGCCGGCCCGGGACCCGGCGGGGGACGAGTGACCGCGTTGCTGCCCCTCTGAATACCCGCCGCGAGCGTGGGTACCGCCCTTGTCGATCCATTCGGGAGGGGATTGCAATGGATGACAACGTCGCCATGATCGTCGTGGTCGTGGCCGTGGTACTCGCGGTCGCGGTGGTGGCTTTGCTGCTCTGGCGCACCAGGGGGCGCGAAGCGCGCGCCCGCGAGGCCGCTGAGCTGCGCACCCGCGCCGCTGCACAGGCCGCCACGGTGACCGACGCACAGCACCAGGCCGCGGCCCGCGAGGCCGCAGCCGAGCAGGCCCGCGAACAGGCGGAGATCGCCGAGGAACGCGCCAAGGAGGCAGAGCGCGAGCTGCTGCAGACCGAGGCGCAGCGGGAGGACACCGTCCGCGAGGCGGACCAGCTCGACCCGTCGGTCGATCACCGCACCGAGGACTACGCGCCGGAGGACGCTTCGCCGCCGCGTCACTCGCAGCGTTGATGCGCTAGTCCCTAGCGTTACCGCCATGGCCCAGGTCCCGGCGGCGACGCGGACGCTGCGGGTCCTGCGCTATCTGGCCAGCCAGCCCGACCCGGTCCCGCTGGACGCGATCGCGCGGTACTGCGGCTTGCCGCGCAGCTCGGCGTACCACCTGCTCGCGGCGATGGTGGCCGAGGGGTTCGTGGTGCACCTGGCCGACGAGCACCGGTACGGGCTCGGGGTGGCCGCCTTCGAGGTCGGCAGCGGGTACTCGCGCCAGGGGCCGCTGCAGCGGATCGCGAGGCGGCCGCTCGCCGAGCTGGTCGACCGCACCCGCCAGAGCGCGCACCTCGCCGTACTCCACGGCAGTGACGTGCTCTACGTCCTCGAGGAGCGGGCACCTGGGCGGCCTCCGCTGGTCACCGACGTCGGCGTGCGGTTGCCCGCCCATCTGACCGCGAGCGGCCGGGCCGTGCTCGCCCACCTGCCCGCGCCGCAGGTGCGGGCGCTCTACCCGTCGACGGCGGCGTTCGTGGACCGGCACGGCACCGGCCCCATGACATTGAGCTCGCTGCGGTCCGTGCTCACCGAGACCCGGCAGCGGGGGTACGCCGTCGAGACCGGAGAGGTGACGCCCGGGCTGTCCAGCGTGGCGGCCGCAGTGCTGGACCACAACGACTTCCCGCTGGCCGGTGTGGCGGTGACCTACGCAGAGGGTGAGGCCGACCCGGCTGCGCTCGCCGACGACGTACGCCGGACCGCGCGGCTGTTGACCACCCGGCTCGGCGGCCGCGGCTGACCCACCGCGTGCACCCGAGCCCCGCCCGTATCGCGATATGACGATGCGCCCCGCGTCCGGCTGCGGCATCCTGCAGCCATGAAGCTGCGCGGCATCCTTCCGCCTCCTCCGGTCGCCTGACCGGAGCCGCCGTACCGGCGTGCTCCTCCGTCCTGTCCGCGTTCCGCAGACTCCAGGAGCACCCTTCATGTCCGAGCATCACCAGGCCCGATACGGCCTGTTCCAGATCAGTCTTGCCGGCGTCCTCTGGGGCACCGGCGGCCTCGGCGTCCAGGTCATCCGCGACCACGAGCAGATGTCGGTCCTCACCATCAGCGCGTGGCGGATGCTGCTCGCCGCGGTGGTGCTCGTCGCTGCGGTCATGCTGCTGCGTCAGGGATCGGCTGTCCGCACCCTCGCCCGCGCCCGGCCGGGGCGGGCCGTCGTCGTCGGTGCGGGCACGGCGAGCTACCAGGCGCTCTACTTCGGCGCGGTCGTGGCGACCGGTGTGACGGTGGCGACCGTGGTCAGTCTCGGGCTGGCCCCGGTCCTGCTCACCGCGGCCGAGAGCATCCGGCACCGGCGCCGGCCGAGCACGACCCGGATGCTCGTCCTCGTCGCGGCACTCACCGGACTGGTCCTGGTCAGCGCGACCTCCGGGTCGGGCAGCACCGGGCCGCACCCCACGCTGGGTGTGCTGCTCGCGGTCGGCTCCGGTGCGGCGTACGCCGCCGCGACCGAGCTCGGCCGCCCGCTGGCCCAGGTCGCCGGGCCGCTCGCCCTCACCACCACGACCACGACGGTCGGCGCGGTGGTGCTGCTCCCGTTCGGCTTGTGGACCGCAGCGGGCGACGGCGTGCTCGTCAGCGGCGACCCGGTCGTGGTGGCCACGCTGCTCTACCTCGGCGTGCTCACCATGGCGCTCGCGTACGGCCTGCTCTACGCCGGGCTGCGCACCACCACCGGCAGCTCCGCGGTCGTCGCGACGCTGCTCGAACCCGTCACCGCCGCCCTGGTCGCCGCGGTCCTCCTCGACGAACGGCTCGGCGTCCTCGGCGTGGTCGGCACCCTGATGATCCTGGCCGCGGTGGCCGGCCTGGGCCGGGAGGAAGAGCCGGTGGCGGTGCCGCCCCCGTCCTGACCTGGCACTGGCGCCGACGTTCGCGTCCTCGACACCAGCCCTCGACCGTGCGACCTTTCGGGGATGCGCGAGGAAACGGGGCACGCGGGACGTCGGCTGGTGTGGGCGGTGCTGCTGGCAGCGGCCCTCGTGGTGGGGGCGGTCACGCTGCCGTCGTACGCCGGTGATCGGCACGGCACGCTGCGCTCGCGGATGGACGCGCAGAAGCAGCAGCAGCTGGAGGCGCGGCCGCACGTGGACCCGCCCGGCACGGCGCCCCACGACCACAACGACTCGAAGACCAAGAACCTGATCTCCAGGGCCGGCGAGACCGGCAAGGACGTCCGCGACCCGAGCACCTTCCTCACCCGCGCGCGGGCCCGGTCGGCGGTCGCCGCGGGGCGGAAGCTGAGCGACCCGCGGCTGACGAAGGTCCGGGTGATGCAGAAGCGGACCAGGTTCCCGGCCGACCGCTACGCGATGGCCAACGGCTGCTACGGCCTCGGCGGAATGAAGATCTACTTCAAGCCGACCGACCTCGCGCAGTACCTGCTCTACACCCGCGACGGGCAGTTCCTCGTGAAGGGCGGAAGGATGGCGACGCCGAGCGACGCGACGATCTGGACCGCGCGGTCGCGCAAGCACGGCTTCACCCTCACCAACGCCGGCCAGCCGCTCGTGGTCAAGGGCAAGCGCACCTTCCGGCTCAAGCGCAGCAAGGGCTGCACCGCCTACCCCGAGGCCGGCATCGACATCTCCGGCAGGCCACACGGCGGCGTGACGTCGTACCAGGAGGTGCGCGGCTACGTGGACGCGCACACCCACGGGATGGCCTTCGAGTTCCTCGGCGGCGACGCGCACTGCGGGCGGCCCTGGCACCGGTTCGGCGCGCCGTACGCCCTCGTCGACTGCCCCGACCACGAGTCCACCGGTGGGTACGGCGGCATCCTCGAGTCGATCCTCTCCGGCAGGCCCCACCACGACCCGGTCGGCTGGCCGACGTTCAAGGACTGGCCGGCGCCCGACTCGCTGACCCACGAGGGCACCTACTACCGGTGGCTGGAGCGGGCGTGGCGCGGCGGGCAGCGGGTCTTCGTCAACCTGCTCGTCGAGAACAACAAGCTCTGCGAGCTCTACCCGATCAAGCACAACTCCTGCGACGACATGGACTCGGTCCGGTTGCAGGCCAAGGACATGTACGCGATGCAGGACTACATCGACGCCCAGTTCGGCGGGCCGGGCAAGGGTTTCTACCGGATCGTGCGGAACCCCTTCCAGGCCCGGAAGGTGATCAACGCCGGGAAGATGGCGGTGGTCATGGGCATCGAGACCAGCGTGCCCTTCGGGTGCACGATGAAGGTCGACGTCCCGGCCTGCAGCATTGCCGACATCGACCGGCAGCTGGACGAGGTGCACCGGCTCGGCGTACGCCAGATGGAGCTGGTCAACAAGTTCGACAACGCCCTGTCCGGGGTGGCCGGCGACGAGGGTGAGGTCGGCGTCGCGGTGAACTCCGCGAACTTCGCCGAGACCGGGTCGTACTGGGACATGAAGCACTGCGAGCCGGCCGACGGCGAGAGCCACGACAAGAACCAGATCGCAGCGCCCGACATCTCCGCCGGCCAGCAGGACGCGCTCTTCGGCGTGATCGCGCAGCTCGGGCTGCCCAACGCGGCGCCGCCGGTCTACCCGCCGCCGGACCACTGCAACAGCCGTGGCCTGACCACGCTCGGCGAGCACACGATCAAGGCACTGGCCAAGCGGCACATGCTCTTCGACCCCGACCACATGAGTGTGAAGGCGCGGAACTCGGCTCTCGACACGATCGACAGGCTCGGCTACCACGGCGTCCTGTCCTCGCACTCATGGGCGACGCCGGACGCGTACCCGCGGATCTACGCGGAGGGCGGCTTCATTGCGCCGTACGCCGGCGACTCGACCGGCTTCGTCGAGAAGTGGCGGCGCCACGTCGGCTGGGCGGACCCGCGCTACTACTTCGGCCTCGGCTTCGGCGCCGACATGAACGGCCTCGGCGCGCAGGGCGACCCGCGCGGTGCCGGGGTGGCCAACCCGGTGACCTACCCGTTCACGGGCCTCAACGGGATCAGGGTGCGCAAGCAGACGGCGGGGCTGCGCACCTGGGACATCAACGTCGACGGCGTCGCGCAGTACGGCCTCTACCCCGACTGGATCGCCGACCTCGCCAAGGTCGCCGGCGCCAAGGACGGCCAGGCCATCACCGAGGACATGGCCCGCGGCCCCGAGGCCTACCTGCAGATGTGGGAGCGCGCCGAGGGCATCGCACCGGACTCCTGCCGCAACCCCTCGCTCCGGCGGTCGGTCTCGGCCGTGCAGAAGCTGATCCACCCCGGGATGAGCACCCGCGCCGTGATGCGGGCCGTCGGCCAGCCCTACACGCGGCTGGGTCGCAGCTTCGGCTTCTGCGCCAAGGCCAAGGGCCACCCGCGGGTGCGCATGCACGTGCTCTTCAACCACCGCGGCAAGGTGCTCGCGCTGCGTCAGGGACGCTGAACCCGTCGGTCATCGGTGGTTGCGGAGGTGGCGCAGTCGACCACCGGTGGTTGAGGAGGTTTGCGCAGCCGACCACCGGTGGTTGAGGAGGTCGCGCCCACCACCGGTGGTTGAGGAGGTCGCGGCCGACTACCGGTGGTTGAGGAGGTCGCGCCGCCGACTACCGGTGGTTGAGGAGGTCGCGCCGCCGACTACCGATGGTTGAGGAGGTCGCGCCGCCGACTACCGGTGGTTGAGGAGGTCGTTCTGCGACCGTCTCGAAACCACCGCAACGAAGGCTGGGAGCCAACCCTGCGGGTCATCTCGACAAGCTCGATGGACGGTGCGTGCTTCCCAGCCTCGACGTACGTGGTTTCGAGACAGGCGCAGAACGCCTTCCTCAACCACCGAGGGCATCGGTGGTTGAGGAGGTCGCGCCGCCGACTACCGATGGTTGAGGGGTCGTTCTGCGACCGTCTCGAAACCACCGCAACGAAGGCAGGGAGCCAACCCTGCGGGTCATCTCGACAAGCTCGATGAACGGGGCCTTGCGTCCGAGCCCCGGCTTTCGTGGTTTCGACACGCTCGCTGCGCTCGCGGCTCAACCACCGAGGGCATCCGGGTCTCCCGAGCGGTCGCTGGCGCACGCGATCAGGTCACCGCCGTCACCGACGCCAGCCTGTGGTCGATGGACCACGACGAGACCGCCCGCACCCTCACCGCGCTGCAGGCGCTGGCCGCCCAGGTCGCCGAGCTCCAGGCCCGGGTCCTCACCCACGCCGACCAGATCGACTTCCGCGACCCACCGGCGCCACCTCGACAGCGAACTGGCTGGCCCACCACACCCAGCTCACCCGCCGCGAGGCCCACCGCCAGACCCGGCTCGCCACTGCGCTCGAGAAGCACGCGCTGACCCGGACAGCGCTGGCCCAGGGACGGCTGCACGTGGAGCAGGCCGAGGTCATCACCTGTGCCCTCGACCAGCTGCCCGCCGACCTCGACCCCCAGCTGGTCGCCAACGCCGAAGCCCACCTGATCGGCGAGGCCGCCCACCACGACGCCAAGACCCTGCGGATCCTGGGCCGCCGGCTGCTCGAGGTGGTCGACCCCGACACCGCCGACGCCCACGAAGCCAAGCTCCTGCGACGCGAGGAACACCACGCAGCAGCGGCCGCCCGGTTGAACGTATGGGAGGACGGCCACGGCAAGCTCCACGGCAGGTTCACCACCGACTCTGCGTTGACCGGCGGAATGTTCAAGAAGGCGCTCTTCGCCCTCGCCTCCCCCACACACCGGGCCTCCCAAGGACCCGTGGGCGACCCCAAGCCGACCCCCGAGCGGCTCGGCCAGGCCTTCGTCGAGCTGATCCAGCGCTACCCGACCAACCGGCTCCCCCAGGCCGGCGGGCTCAACGCCACCGTCGTGGTCACCATGACCCTGGAGTCCCTGACGGGTGGCCTCAAAGCCGCCGACCTCGACACCGGCGGCGTCATCAGTGCTTCGTTGGCCCGTCGCTTGGCCTGCGAGGCCGGGATCATCCCCGCCGTCCTCGGCGGCAGGTCCCAGGTCCTCGACCTCGGCCGCAAGAACCGGTTCCACAACCAAGCCCAACGCATCGCCAAGACCATCGAAGCCGGCGGCTGCGAAGTCGACCCTGCAACCGGCGGACGTGAGCGAGCAAGGCCCCCGCTACGGTGACTGAATGGCCGAGGAAGCAGGACTGACGGTGGCGGTGACCGGGCCTACCGGCACCTTCGGACTCGCACTGATGCCCTTGCTCCAGGACGAGGAGCAGGTCGATCACATCATCGGCATCGCGCGGCGGCCGTTCGACCCGGCCGAGCGCGGGTGGACGAAGATGGACTACCGGCCCGGTGACGTCCGCGACGCCGATGCCCTGCGGGCGTCGTTCGAGGGCGCGGACGTCGTGGTGCACTTGGCGTTCCTGATCCTGAGCGGCGGCAAGGAGACGACGCGGGCGATCAACATCGAGGGCACCCTCAACGCGTTCCGCGCCGCGGCTGAGGGGGGCGCGAAGAGATTCGTCTACGCGTCGTCGATCGCGGCGTACGGATTCCATCGGGACAACCCGATCGGCATGGACGAGGACTGGCCGATCAGGCCTGCGGACCGCCTGTTCTATGCCCAGGAGAAGGCGGAGCTCGAGGCCCTGCTGGAGCACGAGGCCGCCGCCCACCCAGAGATCGCGCTCTACCTGCTGCGACCTCCGATCGTCCTCGGCCCCGACGCGGTCGGCGCCAAGGTCAGCGTCCCTCGGGTGCTCGAGCCGGTGGTGCGCGGCGTCGGTGCCGGGCTGCGGCACCTTCCCGGCCTGCCCGCCCTGGTGCCCGACCTCCCCATGCAGCTCATCCACCAGGACGACGTGGCCGAGGCGCTGCACCTGTGCGTCATCGGTGCCGGACCGCCCGGTGCCTACAACATCGCCGCTGACGACGTGATCACCGGCGTCGACGTGGCCCGCGCGTTCGGCCTTCGGGCGGTGCGGATCCCGGGTCGCCCGGTCGCCGCAACGGCGCGTGCCGTGTCGAAGCTGCCGTGGCTGCCCTCGGGGGCTGGGTGGGTCGAGGCCATGAGCCACCCGGCGATCATGGACACGACCAAGGCGAAGACCCAGCTCGGGTGGCGTCCCAAGCACAGTGCGATCGACGCACTCAGAGCCACGATCCGCTGACATCCAGCGCATCGGGCGATGGATGAGCGCGCAGCGGTGTTGAGCGTGGTACCCGGATCGCGGCTAGATCCGGGCGATGGCCTGCCGAACTACTGAACGAAGTCCGACGGTCAACCGCCGTCCACGCTCAGTGCCGCCGAGCGATCGGGCGTTCGTTCATTCGTTCTGCTGGAGGTGCCCGCTCATCGGCAGATTGGGGCGGATCCACACTTCTTGAACGACTCCAGGCGGGCGGCGCTCAGCGCAGTCGGAGCGAGCCGCGTCCCTGACCGCCGCCGCCCTGCACCTGGGAGCTGACGCCTGCTCCGTCGTAGTTGCCGGCCAGGTCGCCGACCACGACCGCGATGTCGAACGGCGCTCCGGCTGGCAGCCGCGGGAAGGAGATCCGGAAGTCGTCGGTGACCGGCACGGACTGGTCGGCCGGCTGCAGCGAGAACCCGTTGCTGCCCGGCACGATGTAGTACGGCGTGAGCGTGCCGCCGACATCCAGCTCGACCGGCGCACTGCCGCCCGAGCCGGCCTGGGAGATCGTGACGCCCTGGATCCTGCCGTCCGAGCCGAGCAGCAACCGGAACTGCACGTCGGTGGGGTCCCCGGCCGGTGGTCGGTACACCGCGTAGAACGTGCCGATCAGCCCACCGGACTGGCCCTGGTAGATCGACGACACCGGCACCGCGTTGCGCCCGCCGCCGTTGCCGATCGCGGTCACCTGGTAGCTCCACGCGCCCTGCACCTGGCCCTCGGCACCGGCGTTGAGGTACGCCGGCAGGTCGATCGCCAGCGCTTCGCCGCCGCCCAGCGAGGTGAACACCTGGGTGTCGGTCGACGTGACGTTGCCAGCCTCGCCGGCCCCGAGCTGGCCCGCGATCAGGATGCCGTCGGGACCCTGCTCGAGGATGGTCGCCGTCGGGTTGACGAAGTGCGCGCTCTGGTCCTCGTCACCGGTGGCCCCGCTCGATGCCTGCAGGTAGGACGCGACGAACTCCTCCCACGCGGGCGGTGCGAGGTGGCTCTCGACGTAGCGGTCGGCGAAGGTCGTGTCCTTCGGGAAGTACACGTTGAGGCCGGTCGCCTGCTGGGTCGCCCGGCGCGTCACCTGGGACACCACTGCCTGGTCCAGCGCGGCGAACACCGCGTCCCGCGCGACCGCGACGTCGTCGGGCACGTCCTGCAGGTGGCGCAGGAAGTCACCGAGGTCGACCAGATCGTAGGCGCCGGCACCCGGATCGACACCCTTGACGAACTCCAGTGCCGCGGCCCGAGCGCGGCCCACCTCCGGCGCGATCTCGGACATGTGCGCCGACGCGGCGTCGGCAAAGGACTGCATGGCCGCGTCGAGGGTCGCCATCCTGTCACCGTCGATGACCGCCGTGGCGGTGAAGTTGCCCCAGCCCTGGCTGTTCTGGTCGGCGTACGCGCCGTAGGACTCGTTGTTGATCCGGCCCCAGTCGTCGCCGTCGACGTCCTGGCCCAGGCTCTGGATCGCCGCGTTGCTCAGGGTCGCCGCTCCGAAGGTGACCTCCTCGGACGCGGAGAGGTACTCGGTGAGCGGGCCGAGCGCCGAGGACGCCTCGTAGTTGGCCATCAGGCAGGCGTCGTGGCCGATCAGCTCGAACTTGTCGATGCCGGCGGACTGCATGCCGGTCAGGATCCCGTCGCGCATCCCGGCGATGCTGAGGTGGGACTTGGGCTCGGTGGCGTCGTGGTAGCCGCCAGCGAAGCCGCTGCCGTGGTCGGAGAGGACCAGGCCGTACTTGCTGGCCGGGAAGCGGTCGCCGACCTCTCCGATGAAGCCGGCCAGCACATCCGGACGACCCATGGACACCTCACCGAGGTCGCGGACCTCGTTCCACTTGTTGTCGTCGAGGACCAACAGCTTCGCCGTGGTGAACGGCGCGATGCCCGGCAGCGTCGCGCTGGGGTAGTCCGACTCGCTCTGCTCGGGCAGGTCGACCAGCGCCACCACGTTGACGTTGGGCATGTCCGGCAGCGCGGCGAAAGCCGCCAGGTTGCGGATCATGTCGTCGGCGATGTTGTCGGTGTCCGCGACGTCGTAGATCATCAGCGTCCAGTCGGCCGTGCCGTCGGCGGCCACCGGTGCCGAGACAGCCACCGGGCTTGCCCGCGACGCAGCGGCGGCCACCTCGAGCCCCGCCGCGCCGACGCAGGCCGCGGCCGCGACCAGAGCGGCCGCCGTACGAGCCCGGATCACCCTGCGCTCACTGCCCTCACTGCACCAGCCCTGAGGCGGAGGCGCTGTCGTAGTTGCCGCCGGCATCGCCGACGACGACCGCCATGGTGAACTCGGTCGCCTGCGGCAGCCGCTCGAAGGAGACCTCGAGCGCCTCACTGACCGCGATCGACTGCGAGGAGAGCACCGGTTCAAAGCTGTTCGAGCTCGGCACGAAGATGTACGGCGTCAGCCGGCCGCCGATCTCGAGCCGCACTCCTGCACTCGAGCCACTGTTCACGTCGATCGTGCTCACGCTCTGGATCTCGCCCTCGCTGCTGAGCAGCAGCCGGACCGCGACGTCTGCGAGGTCGCCCTCGGGCGAGGTGTACTGGGCCAGGAAGGTGCCGAGCAGCCCGCCGGACTGCGCCTGGTACTGGGTGGTGGCGGGCACCGACTTCTGGCCGTCGGACAGCGTGGTCAGGGAGTACTCCCAGATGCCCTGCACCTGGCCGGGACCGCCGGCGTCGAGGTACGCCGGGAGGATCAGCCCGAGCGCGTCGCGGTCACCGAGCCTGGTGAACACGTAGGTGTCGGCACTGGTCACGTGCTCCCTCGCGCCGTCGGCCAGGGTGCCGGCGATCTTGATGCCGGACGCGTCGGCCTGCAGCACCTGCGCTTCGTTGGAGACGAACTCGACCCCACCGGACTCGCTGGGCGGCGGCGTCGATCCGGCCGACTCCAGGAAGGCGGTGACGAACGCCGCCCAGCCCGGCGGCTCGGTGCCGTCGGAGAGCACGCTCGGGTTGACGTTGTGCGGGTCGCGCGGCAGGTAGACGTTCAACCCGGTCGCCTGCTGGGTGCCCTGGCCGGTCGCCTGCAGGGTGACGGCCTGGTCGAGGGCCGCGAACACCGCGTCTCTGGCCACTGCCACGTCCTCGGGCACCTCGGTGAGGTGGCGCAGGAAGTCGCCAAGATCGACCAGGTCGAAGGACTCCCCCTCCAGCCCCGGGAAGCCGGCCACGAACTCGAGCGAGTCGGCGCGCGCTCGGGCCACCTGGGTCGTGATTTCAGGCATGTGCGCCACGGCGGCGTCGCTGAACGACTCGATGGCGCGATCCAGCGTCGACATCTGGTCGCCGTCGACCACCGACATCGCCAGCAGGTCGCGATAGGCCTGGCCGCCTGGCTCCTCGGCGAAGCCGTCGAGCAGGTCGACGTACCCGTTGACGAAGCCGTTTGCGACGTCTTCGCCGGTGCCGTCCAGCCCCATGGGCGGGAAGGAGCTGGGGGAGAGCGGGTAGCCGATCATGACCTCTTCCGACGCCGCCATCCACTTCGCCAGCGGAGCCAGCGCCGAGGCAGACTCGTAGTTGGCCATCAGACAGGCGGCCTGGTTGATCACGTCGAACCGGTCGATCCCGGCGGCCTGCATGCCCATCAGCAGCCCCTCGCGCATCTCCGGCACGGAGAGGTCCAGGGTGCCCGGCGGTCCGGTGTCGACGTACCCGCCGGTGTTGCCACCGCCGTGGTCGAAGAACGTGAAGCCGTACTTCTCAGCGGGGAAACGGTCGGCCGCCTCCTCCACGAACGTCGCCAACACGTCCGGGCGGCCCATCGAGACCTCACCGAGGTCGCGCACCTCGACGTACTGACCACCCTCGAGCACGAGGAGCTTGGCGGTGCTGAACGGCCCGAGGCCCGGCACGGTCGACGTCGGCGCGTCGGTGTCGGTGGACTCGGGGAGGTCGAGCAGCACCACGACGTTGACGTTCGCCTGCTCGGGGAGCTGGGCGATCTGCGCCAGGTTCTCCACCATCAGCTCCGGCACGTTCATGGTGTCGCCGACGGCGTAGACCATCATCGTCCAGTCCGCGAGCTCGTCGTCGGCCGCGGCCGGAGCCACCGCTTGGCTGGTCGCGCCGATGCCGGTGGCCAGTGCGGCGGTGCCGGCCGCCACGAGCGTGGCGACCAGCACGGCCAGCCGTCGGCCGACCGGGGTGATGTGCTTCCGCACAGGCTTCTCCCGTGTCCTCAGAGGGTGCTGGTCAGAAGGTGCCGACCAGCGAGTTGAGCATGATGTTGTAGCCCTCCACGAGCGGGCTGTCCTCGGTGACCGACCCCTGCTCGTAGAGACCGAACGCCGTGACGCCGGTGCCGTCCTGGAGCTGGAAGTAGTAGGCGAAGCCCTCCACCGGGACGCTGCCGCCCTGCTGGGTGGCGAGAACGCCCGCATAGCCCAGCGTCACGCACACCACCACCGACGAGCTCGGGATCTGGACCGCCTCCGGCTCGCTGATCTGCAGGTCCTGGATGCCCATCGACTGCAGCCCGGTGAGATGCTCGGTGATCATGGTCGAGAGGTCCGTGGGCGACGGGGTGACGAGGGCGAAGAAGTAGCCGCCGTCGCCGGAGACCATCGCGAAGCCGTCGCCCTGCTGCACTACCTCGTAGCCGTCGGGCAGCTCGAAGCCGTAGCCGCCGCCGAGGTCGACCACGTCTCCCGTCGTGGTGGTGTCGCCGTCGGGCGTCTCGCCACCGTCGTCGCTCGGGCTGGGGCTCGGGCTCTCCGTTTCGGTGGTGTCCAGGGCGGTGGCCACGCTCCCGAGGGCCTTGGCCATCGACTGCGACGACTCGGACTCTGCGCCCTCGGACGGGTCAGGGGTCGGGCCGGGCGCCTCCACGGGGTCCGGAGCCGGCTCGGTCGTGGGGCCGGAGCCGACCTGCGTCTCCAGGTCGATCGGGCTCTGCGGCGGATTGCTCTCCTCGGAGGCCGCCGCGGCTGCGGCCTGGCCGACCACCCCGGCCAGCAGGATGGTCGCGGCCACCGCACCCACCACGAGCGCGGACTTCTTGTTGTCGCGTGGCGCCACGCCGGGCGGGGTCGGCGCTAGCGTCGGCCTCGTCGGGGCCACCGCGACCGCGCCGGCCTCGTCGAGGACCGGCGGAGCGGTGTCGTCGAGCCGGTTGCGGGCTCGGGTGACCTTGCTGCCCGCGCGCACCGACGTACCGCAGGCGACGCAGAAGTTCGCGCCCGGCAGCAGCGGCATCTCGCACGAGGGGCAGTACGCCGTCCCGCGCGCGGTGTCCTTCAGGGCGGCACCGGTGGACGCCGCCTCCAGCGCCGCCTCCAGGACCGCGAAGTGCAGCAGGTAGCGGAGCCGGACGACCAGCACGGCCGCGATCAGCGCACCCCACACGAGTCCGACCACGGCACCCTTGGTGCCCTCCATCCGCGAGGCGAAGAACAGCCCGCCCTGGAAGGCGATGTTGGCGAGCAACGCCTCAGCGAGCCCGCGGTAGTAGGCCGGCTTGAACCCGTCGTAGCCGGCGCCGAGGCCGGAGAAGCTGGCCACGGCGATACCGGTGGCGGCGCCGTAGACGATCGGCTTCACGATCGCCGCGGAAAGGATCAGCGAGACCCAGAAACCGGCGTTCGGAGAGTCGATCTGGCCGAAGCTGCCGAAGAGCCCGCGGTTGACCACGATGGTCTCGGCCGCGGCGAAGGCCGCGCCGGCGGCGACGCCGAACGTCAGCCCGTCGATCATGTCGTCGAAGGCGGGCCGCCGGGCCAGCAGGATCGGGCCGACCTGCTTGAGCAACTCGCTGACGATCGGCACCAGCAGCACCAGCACGAGCAGGCTCGACCAGCGCACGCCGCCGGTGCCGTTGCCGTCGAAGTCGACCGGCGACAGGTCGTTGCCGAGCAGACCGGCATGCCAGAGGAACGTGAACCCGACGCCGAGCGCGGCCGCTGCACCGACGGCGCCGAGGACCACGCCGAGCGGCTGGTCCTCCCACTGGTTGACGTCGTACATGTAGACGACGTAGATCGCCGGGACGACCACGGCGGCCGCGACGAACGCGAAGGCCAGGAAGCCCAGCGCGCCGGCGACGACCGGGATCAGGATCCCCAGGCCGAGTGCCCACCGGTAGGTCTGCGGCGCGCTGCCCGAGGCCAGCGGCATCAACGACGTCACCAGGTTGAACGACGCCACCGGCTCGCCCGGTTGCAGCGCATAGCTCTGCCGACGTTCACCGCCGGCCGCTGCGCCCGCACTGAGCTCGGCGCCCGTGACCGGGTCGAACCGCGCGCCGACCGGCGCCACGGGGGGTACGCCGGCCGGGCCGCCGGGTGTCTCAGGTGTAGTGGTCACGAGTCCTCCTAGAGGGTGCTGATCATCGTGTTGAGCATGGTGTTGTAGCCGTTGAGCAGCTTCGACTTGGGCTTGAGCGCGCCCCTGCCGTAGAGGCCGAACGCGACCGCGCCGGTGCCGTCCTCACGGATGAAGTAGTAGGCGAACCCCTCCACCGGCACCGTGCCGCCCTGCTGGGTGGCGAGCAGGCCCCGGTAGTTGAGCGTCGCGGCCCCCAGCACGCCGCTGACCTGCACCGACTGGGGCTGGGTGATCTCGAGGCTCTGGACCCCCATGTTCTGGATCCCGGTGATGTTGTTGGTGATCAGCTTGGTCATGGTCGTCTTCTTGGTCAGGTAGGCGATGAAGTAGCCCTTGTAGCCGAACACCTGGGCGAACCCCGGGCCCGGGTCGTCGATCGTGAACCCCTTCGGCACCAGGAACAGGACGCCGCCGCCGAGGTCGACGATCCCGCCCTTGCCGCCGGCCGACTCGAGGAACGTGAGATCGCCGCCCTCGGGCAAGGCGTCCTGGTCGCCGGCGATCCACACACCTTCGACGGTGCTGAGCGCGGCGGTGCCGGCCTCCGGGTCGAGCTCGATCGGCGACTCCGAGGGGGGTGCCAGGTCGTCGCCCGAATCGGCGGCTGCCGCGGCGGCAACCTGGCCGATCACGCCGCCGATCAGGATCGACGCAACCACGGCACCGACCACCAGGGCGGTCTTCTTGTTGTCCTGCGGGGCCACGCCAGCCGGGGTCGGCGCGAGGCTCGGCTTGTCGGGGGCCACGTCGTCAGACCGGTTGCGGGCGCGGGTGACCTTGCTGCCCGCGCGCACCGACGTGCCGCAGGCGACGCAGAAGTTCGCGCCCGCCAGCAGCGGCATCTCGCACGAGGGGCAGTACGCCGTCCCGCGCGCGCTGTCCTTCATCGCCGTACCGGTGGACGCGGCCTCCAGCGCCGCCTCGAGGACCGCGAAGTGCAGCAAATAGCGCAGCCGGACCACCAGCGCGGCCGCGATCACCGCACCCCAGACCAGGCCGACCACCGCGCCGGTGGTGCCCTCGAGCCGGGAGGCGAAGAACAGCCCGCCCTGGAAGAGGATGTTGGCGACCAGCGCCTCCGCCAGGCCGCGCAGGTACGCCGGCTTGAAGCCGTCGTAGCCGGAGCCGAGCCCGGAGAAGCTGGCCACCGCGATGCCGGTGGCGGCGCCGTAGACGATCGGCTTCACGATCGCTGCGGAGAGGATGAGCGAGACCCAGAAGCCGGCGTTCGGAGAGTCAACCTGGCCGAAGGTGGAGAACAGCCCGCGGTTGACCACGATCGTCTCGGCCGCTGCGAAGGCCGCGCCGGCGGCCACACCGAAGGTGAGCCCGTCGATCATGTCGTCGAAGGCCGGGCGCCGGGCCAGCAGGATCGGGCCGACCTGCTTGCACACCTCGCCCACGACCGGCACGAGGAGGACCAGCACGAGCAGGCTCGACCAGCGGATGCCTCCCGCGCCGTTGCCGTCGAAGTCGACCGGCGACAGGTCGTTGCCGAGCAGACCGGCATGCCAGAGGAACGTGAGCCCTACTCCGAGTGCGGCGGCGGCCCCGATCGCGCCGAGCACCACGCCGACCGGCTGGTCCTCCCACTGGTTGACGTCGTACAGGTAGACGACGTAGACGGCGGGCACGACGAGCGCAGCGGCCACGAATGCGAAGGCCAGGAAGCCCAGCGCGCCGGCGACGACCGGGATCAGGAGCCCTAGGCCGAGCGCCCAGCGGTAGGTCTGCGGGGCCGTGCCGGAGGCCAGCGGCATCAGCGAGCTGACGACGTTGAACGACGCCACCGGCTCGCCCGGCTGCAGCGCGAAGCTCTGCCGGCGCTCACCTTGGGCGGCGCCGAGCTCGGCCCCGGTGAATGGGTCGAACCGGGCGCCCGCGGGCAGGCCGGTGCTGACAGGTGCTGGGGTGCTGTCGGACATAGGCATGCTCACTGCACTTTCTGGGATGTGAAGGCACTGTCGAACCCGCCGGACGCGTCGGAGACGACCACGCCCATGTCGAAGTCGGTGCCGGCCGGGAGCCGGGTGAAGGCGACCGCCAGCTGCTGGGAGACGGCGATCGACTGGGACGAGAGCTGCAGCTCGAACCCGGTGGAGGACGGGATGTAGAGGTACGGCGCCATCCGGCCGCCGATCTCGAGGGTCACACCGGCCGTGCTGTTGCCGTCCTCGTCGTTGAGGGAGAAGGTCGAGACGCTCTCGATCGCACCCTGGCTGCTGAGCAGCACCCGCACGCCGATGTCGGAGGCGTCGCCCTCGGGGGAGACGTACTGGGCCAGGAACGTGCCGATCAGGCCGCCGGCCTGCGCCTGGTAGAGGGTCGTGGCCGGCAGCGACTTCTGCCCGTCGGTCAGGACGGTCAGCGAGTAGTCCCACGTGCCCTGGACCTGGCCTTCTCCGCCGGCGTCGACGTAGGCGGGGAGCACGAGGGCGAGAGCATCGGTCTGGTCGCCGATCCGCGTGTAGACCTGGGTCTCCTTGTCCACCACCGAGGCTGAACCGCCAGAAACGAGCTGGCCGGCGATCTTGATCCCGCTGCCGTCCGCCTGGAGGACCTGAGCCGCCGGGCTCGCGAACCTGGCGCCGCCACCCTGCTGCGAGTCGTCGGTGCCGGACGAGCTGGCCGACTCGAGGAAGGCGCGCACGAAGGCGCTCCATGCAGGTGGGGCGTTGCCGCCGGAGAGATAGTCGCCGGCATTCTCGGTGCTGATCGGCAGGTAGACGCTGAGTCCCTTGGCCTGCGAGGTGCCACGACCGGTCACCTGGTGAGCGACGGCGCTGGTCAGGGCGGTGTAGGCCGCGTCCCGGGCCACGGCCACGTCGTCGGGCACGTCGCGCAGGTGGATCAGGAAGTCACCCAGGTCGAACAGGTCGTAGCCGGTCGCCTCGACGCCCGGCGAGTGCACCATGAACTCCAGCGTCTCGGCCCTGGCGCGGGCCACCTGGGTCACGATCTCGTCCATGTGTGCGACCGCGACGTCGCTGAACGACTTCAGGGCCAGGTCGAGTGTCGACATCCGGTCGCCGTCGATCACGGACACGGCGATCAGGTCGCGGATCGAGGCCAGCTCGTCGCCGAACTCGGCGTTGATCCGTGCCTCCTCCTCGATCCGGCGCACGTAGCCGTCCATGAAGCTCTGGGCGATGTCGTTTCCGTCTCCGCCGGCCTGCGCCGAGGCAAAGCCGCTCGGTGGCAGCATCGCGAAGACGTACATGACCTCCTCGGACCCGGCCATCACCTCGGCCAGCGGGGCGAGCGCGGAGGCGGCCTCGTAGTTCGACATCAGGCAGGACGAGTGGAAGAGGACGTCGAACCGGTCGATGCCGGCCTGCTGCATCCCCATGATCATCCCGGCGCGGATGTCGGAGATGGACATCATCTCCGTCGAGGGTGCGACGTCGAGGTAGCCGCCGGTGTAGGCGCCGCCGTGGTCCATGAGGGTGAGGCCGTAGTGGTCGGCCGGGAAGCGGTCGGCGGCCTCCGCGATGAACTTGGCCAACGTGTCCGGGCGCCCCATGGCGAGCTCCCCGAGGTCGCGGACCTCCTCGTACCTGCCGCCCTCCAGCGTGAGCAGCTTCGCGGTCGTGAACGGCCCGGTGCCGGGGAGCGTCCCGTCGCCGCCGCCCGGCTCACCTGGGTCCGGCATGTCCACGAGCACGACGATGTTGACGTCCGGGTCGTCCGGCAGCGCGGCGAGCTCGGCGAGGTCGCCGGTCATCAGGGACCCGATGCTCTCGGTGTCCGCGACGGCGTAGACCATCATCGTCCACGCGGCCCGCCCGTCCTCGGCGGCAGCGGCAGCGGCTGGACCGACGGTGTTCTGCGCCGTCGGAGGGCTGGTGGCAGACGCGGTGTTCACCGCGACAAGGGTCGTGAGGAGGCTCAGCCCGGCCGCCAGCCCGGCAGCCGCTCGGCGGCGGCGCAGGCGGGCAGCGACGCTCGATCCCCTCACAGAACGCCTCCCCTTAGGGGGGCCGAGATCCCCATGTGTGTGGCAGGTGCCGAGCCCGGCCGCGCTCAGTCTGCATTCGTGCCGGGCCAACGTAAAGAACCGTTGGCGAGATGTCGGACGACACGCGGGATTTTCCGGTTCCGTCCAGACCACGCGGGACGGGTTGGGTGGTGCCGAAGGGATCCGACCCCGGAGGCCCGCAGACCACCGGCCCGCCGGCCAAGTTACCGAAAAGTAGGATGCGTCTCAGTCGCATGCCTGCCCGCTCCCTGGCCGTAGGCTGCGCTCCGCGGACCGGCTCGGTCGGGTCGGCGTACCGAACGCTTAGGAAGAGGGATGCGCAGTGGATCTGTGGGTGCTGATCGTGGGGCTGGCGATGCTCATCGTGGCGCTCCCGCTCGCCGGTCGACGGGTGTTGTTCCTGTTCCGACTCATCACCAGCGGGCAACCGGCTCCCGACCGGGTGGAGAACGTCACCAAGCGGCTCGGCGAGGCGGTCAAGACCCAGGTGGTCGAGGTCTTCGCGCAGAAGAAGCTGCTCAAGTGGTCGATCCCGGGCGCCGCGCACTTCTTCGTGTTCTGGGCGTTCCTGATCCTCGGGTCGGTCTACCTCGAGGCATTCGGGATCCTCTTCTCGCGCAACCCCAACTGGGCGATCCCGCTGATCGGGCACTGGGACCTGCTCGGTTTCGCGCAGGACTTCATCGCGGTGATGGCGGTCGTCGGCATTGGCACCTTCGCCGCGATCCGGCTCCGGGAGAACCCGGAGAAGCTCGGCCGCAAGTCGCGGTTCAGCGGCTCCCACCTCGGCGGCGCCTGGGTGATCCTCGGGATGATCTTCAACGTCATCTGGACGATGTTCCTGTTCCGCGGCGCCTCCGAGGCGGGCGGCAACCTCCCCTACGGCAACGGCGCCTTCGCCTCGCACGGCGTCGGGGCACTGCTGGGCGGGCTCTCCCACGGGGTCACCGAGACCCTCGAGGGGATCGGGCTCCTCCTCCACATAGGAGTCATGCTCGCCTTCTTGGTGATTGTCCTCAACAGCAAGCACCTGCACATCTTCGTGGCGCCGTTGAACGTGCTCTTCGGCCGGCGCCCCAAGGCTCTCGGCGCGGTCAAGCCGCTGACCTCGGAGGGCAAGCCGGTCACCCTGGACGACATCGAGGACATGGACGAGAGCACCACCCTCGGCATCGGGTCCATCGAGGAGTTCACCTGGAAGGGGATGCTCGACTTCGCGAGCTGCACCGAGTGCGGCCGGTGCCAGTCGCAGTGCCCGGCGTGGAACACCGAGAAGCCGCTCTCTCCGAAGATGCTGATCATGAACCTGCGCGACCACGCGTTCGCGAAGGCGCCGTACCTCCTGACCGACGAGGCAGGCCGGAGCGGCCTGCCGGAGGCGGTGCGGGCCGAGGCGGACCGGCAGCTGGTCGGCGAGACCGAGGGCCCGGCCTGGGAGCCCACCGGCGGCGCGGTCATCGACACCGACGTGCTGTGGTCGTGCGTGACCTGCGGTGCCTGCGTCGAGCAGTGCCCGGTCGACATCGAGCACGTCGACCACGTCATCGACATGCGTCGCTACCAGGTGCTGGTCGAGTCGAACTTCCCCGCCGAGCTCAACCAGCTGTTCAAAGGCATGGAGAACAAGGGCAACCCCTGGAACATGTCGCCCACGGCGCGGCTGGACTGGGCCAAGGACCTCGACTTCGAGGTCAAGGTGGTCGGGGAGGACATCGAGTCCCTCGACGAGGTCGACTGGCTGTTCTGGGTCGGCTGCGCCGGCGCCTACGAGGACCGTCAGAAGAAGACCACCCGCGCGGTGGCCGAGCTGCTGCACATGGCCGATGTCTCGTTCGGCGTGCTCGGCAACGGTGAGACCTGCAACGGCGACCAGGCGCGGCGGGCCGGCAACGAGTTCGTGTTCCAGGGCCTGGCGCAGCAGAACGTCGAGACGTTCAAGGAGTACAAGGTCAAGCAGGTCGTCACCACCTGCGCGCACTGCTTCAACACGCTCAAGAACGAGTACAAGGAGTTCGGCGTCGAGCTCGAGGTGGTCCACCACACCCAGCTGCTGAACCGGCTCGTCCGCGAGGGCAAGCTGACCCCGGTGGCCGACGGTGCCGGCGCGCACCAGCGCAAGATCACCTACCACGACCCCTGCTACATCGGCCGGCACAACGGCGTCTACTCCCCGCCCCGCGAGCTGCTCCAGGTGCTGCCCGGCGCCGAGCTCATCGAGATGGAGCGGAACTCCGAGCGCTCCTTCTGCTGCGGCGCCGGGGGCGCCCGCATGTGGATGGAGGAGAGCATCGGGGAGCGGATCAACGTCAACCGCACCAACGAGGCGGTCGGCACCGGCGCCGACCAGATCGCGGTCGGCTGCCCGTTCTGCCGGGTCATGCTCTCCGACGGCCTGACCGCCGCGATCGACAAGGGCGACGCCCGCGAGGAGGTCGAGGTCCTCGACGTTGCCCAGATGCTGCTCGCCTCGGTCAAGGGTGAGATGGCCACCCGGCGGGCACCCGGCTCGACGAACGGCAGCGGTCCGTCGTCCGGTGGCGGCACGGCCACCGCGCTCAAGGAGCGGACCGAGGAGACCAAGGCGGAGCCCGAGGAGGGCGACGTCACCCAGACCGAGGACACGGTCACCGAGACCTCCGAGGTCGGCCCCGCGGCCAAGGCGTCGGGCGGTGGATCCTCGCTGTTCGACACCCCGGCGGACGACGCCGCCGAAGAGGACACCGAGGACCAGCCCGACACCGCCTCGGCAGAGGAGACGCCGAAGGAGGAGGCCAAGGCCGCGAAGCCGGAGTCGTCCGGAGGGTCGCTGTTCGACCTCGGCGGCGACGACGAGCCGGAGGCGAAGTCCGAACCTGAGCCCGAGCCAAAGGACGACAGCGAGACCGACGAAGCGCCGGTCGAGCCCGTCGAGACCCCCGCAGCGGAGGCACCCGCGAAAGACCTCGGCTCCGGCGGTTCGCTTTTCGACGTCGGCGGCGACGACGAGCCCGAGGCGAAGTCCGAACCGGGACCCGAGCCCGAGCCGAAGGACGACAGCGAGACCGACGAAGCGCCGGTCGAGCCCGTCGAGACCACCGCAGCCGAGGCAGCCGCCAAACCAGCTGCCGACGTCGGGTCAGGCGGTTCGCTGTTCGACATCGCTGCGCCCGAGGTCGTCTCGGCCGAGCCGACTGGCGATGCAGAGCCCGAGCCAGAGGCAGAGCCAGAGCCCGAGCCAGAGCCCGAGCCG
The DNA here is from genome assembly GCA_963765915.1 of uncultured Actinomycetota bacterium. Taxonomy (GTDB): domain Bacteria; phylum Actinomycetota; class Actinomycetes; order Propionibacteriales; family Nocardioidaceae; genus Nocardioides. The sequence goes on from CAVXYB010000001.1 coordinate 584,330, forward strand.
GAGCCAGAGCCGACAGACCAAGCCGAGCATTCCGAGGACGAGCCGGAGCAGCCCATGTCCGCTGGCGCCGCGCTGAGTCAGGCGGCGACGTTCTCCGACCCCGAACCGGAGGACCAGTCCGAGCCCGAGCGGGAGCCGGAGGACACACGCGACGAGGACGAGCCCGAGGCGGCCGACGAGGACGACGAGGCGGCCGACGAGTCCGACGAGGCCGACGACGAACCCGAGAAGAAGCCGAAGCCGGCAGCGCCTTCCGGCGAGGCACATTCACCGAAGACCGACGTCGACATCAACGAGTCGGGCTCGCTCTTCGACCTCTGACACACAAGCGATGAGCGCGCTCGTACCGTCCGAGCACTGAGGCGTCGACGTACGCTCGGCACGGAGGTCTCATGGACTTCGACCAGTACGTCGTGGCGCGGTACGGCCGGCTGATTGAGCACGCCGTACTGCTGGGCTGCGCCGAGGGCGAGGCCGGGAGCTATGTCGACCAGGTATTGCTCGACCAGCGCAGGCGGATCCGCAAGGCCGAGGACCCCGACCCGCTGGTCCAGGAGGCGCTGGAGCGCGCGATCGCGGGCACCCCGGACCGGCGGAGCCGGACCGGGCCGTTCGTCGCGGTGGGGCTGGTCGCCGTGGCCGTCGCGGTCGGGGTTGCGCTGACCTATCGATCGCCGCCGGAGCCGATGCCGTCGCTGTTCGCACTCAGCGGCAGCCAGGCCGAGCAGCTGCTCGAGGAGCAGGGTTTCGAGGTGGTGCTGCGCCCGGCGCGCGCCTGCGAGCCGCACGGGCTGGTGCTCGGCTCCGAGCCGGCAGTGGGTGACCTGGTCCGCGACGGCGCGACCGTGACGGTCCGCACGGCGGTCCCGTCGGGGCCGACCTGCGACGCGCAGTACGCCGATCGCTCTGCAGCGTGGCGGTTCGTCGCCTTCGCGCTGGGCGGTCCACCACCCGAGTTCGCGCGCACGGTGACCGTCGTCGTCGACAGCCAGGACCCCTACTACCTCGACCACGTGGCGGCCGTTGACCCGGACCGCTGGGGAGGCCTGTTCAAACGGTTGGCGAGAACCGCGCGAGCGACGGCGCCGACGGACAACGGCATGCCACGCCTCACGGTGCGGAGCAACGTGCTGCCGACCATCCTGTGCGGCGTGCCGAAGCCGTCCGGCACCGGCGACCGCAGGGTGCTCCGGCTCGAGATCGACTCCCGCCCGGCCGGTGACGTCGAGGGCTGCCCGATGACCGTCGACCTGTACCGCAGCACCGACCGCGCGATCGACGGGGTCGTCGTCTACACGCCCAAGGACCTGAGCGCGGTGGATTGATCAGTGTCCGGGCGGCGGTCCATCGTCGCGCGCTGGAAGGTCGTCGGGCACCACGATCGGCCGTAACCGGGCCCAGGTCATGAAACCCGCACCGACGACGGCCATGGCGAGGCCGGCCCACAGGTTGGCGTTCACGTCGCCGGTCTTCTCGAACGCCTTGTCCCCGAAGAGGCCCATCAACACCAGGATCACGCCGTACACGGCGAGCAGCCCGCCGATGATGTTGCGGATGTCCAGCGCCCCGGCGGTGTGCTTCTCGGCTGTGCGCTTCTCGGCTGTGTTCTCACTCATGCCTTGCTCCTCAGAACGCCAGGTTGAGAGCGATGACCATGACCAGGGCGATCACGGCGAGCGGGATGGTCCGGCGATACCAGGGATAGGACGCCTCGTCCGCGTCGACGAGGTCCTCCTTTGGTGTCTCGGAGTAGACCAGGCCCCTCAGCTCGGAGAGCGGCTTGGGCTCGGTGCCAAGAGAGACGACAACGCTCAGTGCGATGTCGACGACGAACGCCACCGATGCGGCCAGGAACGCTGCCCCCTGTCCGGACAGGGGGATCACGCCTTGGCTGAGCGACCCGAGCGTCCCCTCGGTCAGGATCCCGGTCATCACCGCCGACAGGGTGCCGGCCACCAGGCCGACCCAGCCCGCGGTGGCCGTCATCCGCTTCCAGAACATCCCGAGGATGAAGGTGGCGAACAGCGGGGCGTTGAAGAACCCGAAGAGGACCTGGAGGTAGTCCATGATGTTCGAGAAGTTCGAGGCCAGCGCCGCGGTGAAGATCGCGATGGCCGTCGCCGCCACGGTCGCGAGCCGACCGATCCGCAGGTAGTAGTCGTCGTCGCGCTCCTTGATGACGTAGGTCTGCCACAGGTCGTAGCTGAACACGGTGTTGAACGCCGAGATGTTGGCCGCCATGCCGGCCATGAAGGCCGCAAGCAAGCCGGTGATCGCGAGGCCGAGCAGCCCGTTGGGCAGCACGTCGCGCATCAGGAACAGCAGTGAGTCGTTGTACTTCACGTCTCCTGACGCGCCGCCCGGGACCACTTCCCCTGCCTTCGTCCTCGCGATCTCCGCCACCAGGACCGCCGCGATCATGCCCGGGATGATCGTGATGAACGGGACGAACATCTTCGGGAAGGCGCCGATGATCGGCGTCTTGCGCGCCGAGGAGATCGAGTTGGATGCCATCGCCCGCTGCACCTCGACGAAGTTCGTCGTCCAGTAGCCGAACGAGAGCACGAACCCGAGGCCGAAGACGATGCCGACCACCGACCAGAGGTCGGAGCTGAATCCGGACAGCGCGTTGCCGGGCCACGAGTTGAGCTGCTCCGCGGCGCTTGGACCGGCAGAGTTGTCCGCGGCGGCCGCGTTGATCTTGTCGGTGAGCCCGTCCCAGCCACCCACCCGGTGCAGGCCGAGCAGGGTGAGCGGCGCCAGTGACGCGACGATCACGAAGAACTGCAGCACCTCGTTGTAGATGGCAGCGCTCAACCCGCCCAGCGTGATGTAGGTGAGCACGATTGCCGCGGCCACGATCAGCGCGACCCAGAGCGACCAGCCGAGGAGCGCCTGGATGATCGAGCCGAGCAGATAGAGGTTGATGCCGGCGATCAGCAGTTGGGCCACCGCGAAAGAGACTGCGTTCACCAGGTGCGCCCCGGTGCCGAACCGCCGCCGCATGAACTCCGGCACCGACCGGACCCCTGAGCCGTAGTAGAAGGGCATCATCACGACGCCGAGGAAGAGCATCGCCGGGATGGCGCCGACCCAGAAGTAGTGGACGGTCGGGATGCCGATCTCGGCACCGTTCGCCGACATGCCCATGATCTCGACCGCACCGAGGTTGGCCGAGATGAACGCCAGCCCGGTCACCCAGGCCGGCAGCGACCGACCGGAGAGGAAGAAGTCGACCGAGTCCGAGACCTGGCGGCGGGCCATCAGGCCGATGCCCAGCACGACCGCGAAGTAGAGGAAAATGATCAGGTAGTCGACCGGCTTCGCCGAGATGATGGTGTCGGCCATGACGGTGACTGCGGGCACGGGTGCGGACATGGGGGAGGCCCTTTCTGCTGCGCTGTGGCCCCGAGGCCACTGGGGGCGCGGTGCCCCCGGCGCCAGCCCGCCAAACCTGCTCGTTCCACCTCGTGGGAGGAGACTGACGTCATCTGACGCGAGATGACATCACTAAGACCTTGACTTGACGTCACAGTGATGTCACAGTGATGCACATGGACATCACGCCGTACGTCGACAGCCTCCGCCGCGACCTGCTCGCGGCCGCGGAGGCCGCCGGCCCGGAGGCACACGCCGCCGCCGAGCGACTCACCTTCGCCCTCGACCCGGCGGCGCGGCTCGCGTTGATGGAGGCCATCTCCCAGGCCGCCACCGAGATCACCGCGGAGATGCGGACCGGCAGCGTCGACGTACGTCTCGACGGCCGCGAGCTCGCCTTCGTCGTCGAGGCGCCGTCCGCCCCGCCCACGCCCCCGGCTCCCCCCAAGCCACCGGCTCCCCCGGGCGTGGAGGAAGAGGAGGACAGCAGCATCGCCCGGATCACGCTCCGGCTCCCCGAGTCGGTCAAGGCCAAGGCGGAGGAGTTCGCGGCCCGGTCCGGGCACTCACTCAACACGTGGCTGGTCAACGTCATCCGCGCCGCCACCCGCGACAACGCGATCAACGTCGACATCGACCTGTCGAGCCTTCCGTTCGTCGGCGGCAACGACCCGTTCGGCGGACAAGGGCCATTCGGAGGCAAGCGGGGCAACCGCCGCATGACCGGCTGGATCTGACCCAGCCGCACCACCACCAGTCAGAGCCACGGACACGGCCCCAGCGCCGGCCCGGTGGTCGAGCACACCCATCCATCAGCACCCAGGAGGCAGCCATGCCCGAGTACCGCTTCGAGACCCACACGCCCGTCAACCTCGTCGTCGAGATCAACAAGGGTCACGTCGACATCCGCTGCACCGAGACCACGGAGAGCGTGGTCGTGGTCGGAGGCAAGCACGCCGACGACGTCGTGGTCGAGCAGCACGGTGACACCATCACCGTGATCGAGCCGGGCCGCGGCCGGGTGTTCGGCGACAACAGCCTGCACATCGACGTCGTGGTCCCCGAGGGCAGCAACCCCGCGGTCCGGACCGGTAGCGCCGACATTCGGCTCGAGGGCCGGGCCGGACACGCCCAGTTCCGCTCCGGCTCCGGAGACGTGTCCGTCGACACCCTCGAGGGGCACCTGCTCGTGGAGACCGGCTCCGGCGAGATCCGCGTCGAGGACGTGCGCGGCGACCTCAAGGTCAAGAGCGGCTCCGGCGACGTCGAGGTCGGGGAGGCCGGTGGAGCGGTCGCGGTCTCGACGGGCTCCGGAGACGTGAACGTCGAGACGGCGCGCGGCGCGACGGTCGTCAAGACCGGCAGCGGCGACCTGCACGTGGGCGCCGCTCATGGCGACACGGCGTACAGCACGGGCAGCGGCGACCTCGCGGTCGACCACGTGCACCGTGGACGGATCACCGCCAAGGGTGCCTCCGGCGACATCACGATCGGCGTCGTCGCCGGCGTCCCGGTCTGGACCGACATCACCACGGTCTCCGGCCAGATCCGCTCTGACCTGCAGGGCACGGGACAGCCCGAGGAGGGCCAGGACCACGTCGAGGTACGGGCCAAGACGGTCAGCGGCGACATCGTGCTGACCGAGGCCTGACCCCGTCCAGCACCACCCAGAAATCACCCACCGAGCTGGCCTCGCCACCGCAATCGCGATCAGGCGGACTGTCGGTGGTCACGGCAAGACTGAGAGCACAAAGACCAAGACCCAGAGCACCAACAGAGAGCACCAACAGAGAGCACCAACAGACAGCACCAATAGACAAGGAGCACCGCCATGAGCAACACCCTGATCGAACTGCAGGCACGAGACCAGATCAACCAGCGTCTCGCTCGTGCGTCGGCCCCGCGGATGCCGGCCACCAACCGCCGGCACCGCGTCGCCGAGCAGTTGCGACGGGTCGCCGACCGCGTCGACAGCTGATCTGAGACGCCAGCGGATCAGATCGTCGGTGGTTGAGCAGCACGCGCGTCCGAGCTTGCTCGGGCGCGACCGTGCGTGTCGAAACCTGGTGAGGTTCGGTCGGGACTCAACCTTGTCACGACCGCATCGCGACCCCCCGCCGCCAGTAGCCCATGAAGGCGACCTGGCGGCGGTCCATGCCCAGCCGGGTGACCAGGAGCCGTCGCAACGAGGTGACCACGGCCAGCGGCGAGCTGGCCGACGGTTGCGGATCTGAGCTGTCCTCCGCGGCACTGGTCGAGCCGGTGCCGCACCCAGCGCCCAGCGCCCCGAACGTGGCGACAGCAACCGGGACAACCAGCCTGCGGAGCCGGCGAGCAGGGGCCGGAGGAGTCATCGGAGCTCCTTAGTTAGGTTTACCTTATTTAGGTAGCCCTAACTTCGACTGCGCGACGTGTCGACATGGGGTTGCCGACCGGTCGAGGAGGCGCGGGGCTCAGATGGGCGTGCGGTGGAAGTTCAGGTAGGACCGCGACGGTGTCGGCCCACGTTGGCCCTGGTAGCGCGAGCCGTACTTCTCCGAGCCGTAGGGATGCTCGGAGGGCGACGAGAGCCGGAAGAAGCAGAACTGCCCGATCTTCATCCCCGGGTAGAGCTTGATCGGCAGCGTCGCGACGTTGGCCAGCTCCAGGGTGACGTGGCCGGAGAACCCAGGGTCCACGAACCCCGCCGTCGCGTGGGTCAGCAACCCGAGCCGGCCCAGCGACGACTTCCCCTCGACCCGAGCGGCGATGTCGTCGGGCAGGCTCACCGCTTCGAACGTCGAGCCCAGCACGAACTCGCCCGGGTGCAGGATGAACGGCTCCTCCCCCTCCGGCTCGACCTCGCGAGTCAGGTCGGACTGGTCGGCGGCCGGGTCGATGTGCGGGTAGCGGTGGTTCTCGAAGACCCGGAAGAACCGGTCCAGCCGGACGTCGATCGAGGACGGCTGCATCATCGTCGGTTCGAAGGGGTCCATGCTGATCCGGCCGGCGTCGATCTCGGCCAGGACATCGCGGTCTGACAGCAGCACCCGCACAACCTACCTAGGGCGTGTCCTAGTGTCGCGAACGACTATTCTGGCGACCGTTCGGACCCCCGAGCGGGTCCCGCGCTGCGAGGTCGCCCATGCAGATCAACGTCAACGGCCAGAACTACGACAGCTGGGAGAGCGTGCCTGCCGAGGTCCGCCAGGAGCTCGCCGCCATGCTGCCGGACGCCGACAAGAACGGCGTACCGGACCTCTTCGAGACCGGCGCCCTGCCTCCCGGCGCCCAGACCTTCGCCAGCGCGTCGATCATGGTGAACGGCCAGACCGTCAACTCGATCTCCGACCTGCCGCCAGACGTGCTCGAGAGGCTGCACCAGTCCTTCGGCTGGGCGGCGCCGATGTTCGGTACACCGACCAACCCGGCCGCGCCCACGCCCACGACGGCGGCGGCGACTCCGCCGCTCCCGCCCGCTTCGCGGCTCGAGCCCGGACAGGTGCTGCTCAACGGCGTCCCGACCACAGTGGGGGACGGGCAGCCAGCCAAGAAGAACTGGTGGCGGCGTCTCTTCGGAGCCTGAGGCAGCGCCTACTCCGCGAGCCGGTCCAGCGCCGCCGAGAGCTCGTGCATGCCGGCCAGGACCTCGCGCAACCGCGTCGCGCCCAGCTCGCGGGTCAACGCGGCCGCGGTGACGCGGTGACCCGGTTCGATCGCGGCGACCGAGGCGCGGCCTGCCTCGGTCGGCGTGACCAGCTTGGCGCGGCGGTGCGCGGGGTTCTCCTCGTACGCCGCCAGCCCGCGCTCGACCAGCAGATCCGCGATCCGCTGCACGCTCTGCCGGGTCAGCCCCATGGTGCGGGCGATCGCCGAGACGCTCTGCGGCGCGCCCAGGGCGGCGCCGAGCACCTGCCACCAGGCCGCGGTCAGCCCGACCGGCCGGGCCAGCTCCTCCGCCACCGCCAGCAGCTGGCCGTTCAGCCGGAAGCTGGTCAGCGCGGCGTCCGCAAGCAGCTCCTGCTCGGGGTTCACGCCGTTGCGGCCATCAGCTCGTAGAACCCCGCCGCGTCCTGGCCGCCGTACAGCTTGTACCAGGAAGCCAGCACCCCGGGCTCGTAGAGTCCGAGCCGGTCAAAGATCGCCCGCGCGAACTCCACCGGAGCGACCGGGTTGGCCGTGATCAGGTCGCCGTCGGTCACGACGAGCTCGTCCAGGTAGTGCTCGGTGCCGGCGTAGCCGGTCGAGGCGAGGAAGCCGCGGTCCGGCCCCGTGTGCGGCCGGTCGTCGAGCATCCCGGCCGCTGCCAGCGCGTACGTCGCGCCGCAGATCGCCGCCACCGGACGGCCGGCGTCGAGGAACCGGCGCGCCTGCTCGAGCCAGACCTGCTGGCGCGGCTCGGCCCACATGTCCGCGCCCGGCAGAACCAGCATCGCGCTGTCCTCCGGGTCGAGCGCGTCGATGGTCACGTCAGGGACGACGGTCAGCCCGCCGACGGTGCGGACCGGGTCTGCGGTCAGGCCGACCGTACGCAGCACCACCGCGCCCGGCTCGCGCTGGCTTTCGGTGCGGCTGGTGTACGCAGTCAGGTAGCCGACCTCCCAGTCGGCCATGGTGTCGAGGAGGGCGAGGTTCAGGTACGTGTTCATGACAGAACACTGTCATATTTGACAGCATTCTGTCAATAACAGGAGGGTGCATGATCTCGGTCCACCCCGCCGCTGAGGTAGCATCTGCGCGCCGGCCACGCCGGCCTGCGGATGTAGCTCAGTTGGTAGAGCGCGACCTTCCCAAGGTCGATGTCGCGAGTTCGAATCTCGTCATCCGCTCAGGAGTACCCCGGCGAGCAAAACGCACGGGACGCTAACCCCACGTGCACGTCTAGTCCCAACCGTCAGGCAATACTTCGCCACGTGGAGCCAGCGTTGCGGGGAGCTCTCGTCCCACTCGTGGTCGTCGTCATGGCCACGCTCGCGGCCTGCGCCTCCGACGACGACGGCGACCCGGGGCCCGCCTCGGCGCAGGTGTCCCCGGCTCCGGAGGGCGGTACGGCGGAGAGCCCCGCGAAGGTCGAGGCCACCACGTCGCTGATGGAGTGGGTTCCGGCCCCCGGAGCGGCCGAGAACACGGTGACCACCAACGGCACCTGGTTCCTGACCGTGGAGTCCTCCGGCCGGGCCTACCGGCTCGACGGCCCCGACCAGTCGTTCGGCACCGGCAGCAACGACAACACCCGGATCACCAACGCGCTCCTCGACACGGGTTGGGCAGTGGTGGTGCGCCAAGACCAGGCCGAGAAGGAGCCGGCCGTCGCCGAGGTCACCGACCTCGGGGACGGCTCGCAGTACAAGATCGGCCAGGACGGCGACGTGCGGACCACGGCGGGTGGCACCTGGGCACTCGGCGGCGACACCCTCGTGCATCCGACGGTCAGCCCGGACGGCGACTACTGCTTGGCCACCGTCGACCTGGTGTCGCGCGTGTCGTCCCGCGGCTGGTGCGCGCCCCCCAACCACGGCTTCAACTCCGCCCACGTCACCTCCGCCGGCACGACCCTGCTCACCTTCGACGACGCGAAGCCGTCATGCCGCACCGTTGGCACCGTCGCCGAGGAGTCGATGGAGCCGTTCCCGGGAGTCCCCGACTGCACCGCCTGGGAGGGCGCGATCCTCGGGAAGGACGAAGCGGTGTGGTCGGTGATCCCCGACGAGGCCGACCTGGACGCCGCCCAGTTCTTCGCGCGCGACGGCAACGAGTACTTCGACCTCGGGCCCGGCACCTCAGGCACCCTGGTCCCGTGCGCGGACGCGACGTACTTCGTGCGCGACCCGCAGATCGAGGGGGGCCCGGCCCAGCTGCTCCGCTGGGACGGCGCCTCGCTCACCGTCGTCTACGAGGCCCCGCCCGGACAGTCATTCCTGGAGGCGCCTCGTTGCGGCGACAAGGCACTCGTGGTCACCGCGCTCTCCGAGGGCGGCGACGAGCAGGTGATGGCAGCGCTGGGCTGAGCCCGATCTAGGCTCGTCGGGTGGAGTTCACCGGGTTCCCCGTCGCGGCGCTCGACTTCTACGACGACCTCGAGGTCGACAACACCAAGAGCTTCTGGGAAAAGCACAAGCACGTCTACGAGGAGTCGGTGAAGGCGCCGATGGTGGCGCTGTGCGATGCCCTGGCCCGGGAGTTCGGCGACGCGAAGATCTTTCGGCCCTACCGGGACGTGAGGTTCGCCAAGGACAAGACGCCGTACAAGACCCACCAGGGCGCCTTCGTGCGGGTCGCCGACGCGACGGGGTGGTACGTCGAGCTGTCACCGCGCGGCGTTCGCACCGGCGGTGGCTTCTACCACGCCGAGGCACCGCGACTGGCCGCGATCAGGAAGGCGATCGCCCACGATCGCAACGGCTCCGAGCTGGAGAAGCTGCTGCGCAAGCTCGACCGGGCCGGGTTCACGATCGGCGGCGACGTGCTGAAGACGACGCCGCGCGGCTACGACAAGGAGCACCCGCGGATCGAGCTGCTGCGGCACAAGTCGATCATTGCCGGCCGCCAGCTTGGCTTCGAGCCGGTGATCCACACCCCCGAGCTTCTCGACCTGGTCCGCAAGGACTGGCGGGCCACCCGGCCGCTCGTGGAATGGAGCGCCGAGCACGGCACGGACTGACCCGACGGTCAGGTCAGGCCGGTCAGGCCGGCCGGAAGCTCGCCATGGTCCGCTCCGGCTCCCAGTACGCGCGCATGGAGGCAACGCGGCCGTCGTCGTTCACGACGTAGACCATGATCAGGTCGGTCGTCGTGTGGCTGCCGTCCGGGAACGACGTCCGGATCCGGCCGATGTTGGCGCAGGTGTTGCCGTCCGGGTTCGCGAACGAGTCGGTGATCTCGAACTCGAACTTGTGGATCGGTGCGATCGCCTTCTCCCAGAAGGCCGAGATACCCGCGTGGCCGCGGTGTCCCGCGCCGTCCGGGTCGAACATCGACCGGCCGACCGGGTCCTCGAGCACGCAGTCCTCGGCATAGACGGTCAGCCACTCGGCCAGGTCGCCCTTGGCCACCGCGGAGTAGGACCGCTGCGAGGCGGACCGGGCGGGGTGGTCGTCGTCCGGGGCGTTCCAGGTGATGGCGTCGGACGTGATGGCCGCGGTGCTCATGAGCGGCATCGTAGGGCGAAACTGGAACACGTTCTAGTCTTCAGCCGCGTGGACCTGTGGCGGAGGTCTCGCACCGGACAGACGGGCCACAATTCGTATGACCTAACCAAGCCATCGGCTCTGGGCGGTGAGCCTGGGCCCGGTCCGGTCATCGAAATGGGCCCTAGCTCACCGCCGCCTGGGGCCGGGCGAGGATCGGGTACCCGATGAATCTTGTGGCTAGTGGGGCTGCCAGGCGTCCTCGTCCGCGGTCCGCGACGTGACCGCCTTGGGCAGCTTGCCGTCGGCCAGCTGCTGGATGGACACCTGCTCGAAGACGTCGCGCAGCGACCGACGGGCGGCGATCCACACGTGCTGGAGCACCGTCGCCGTCTCGTTGTAGGAGACCGACTCGGGGCGCAGGCCGTAGACGGAGACCAGCGGTCCGTCGACGGCGCGGATGACGTCGGCAACCGAGACTTTGTCGGCAGGTCGCCCCATCCGCCAGCCACCGGACTGGCCGCGCTGCGACATCACGATGCCGGCGCGGCGCAGGTCGGCCAGGATCGCCTGTAGGAAGCCGTGCGGGATCTCCTGCTGCTTGCCCAGCTCCTCCGCGCTCACGGCCTTCCCGTCGGAGCGGGAGGCCATCTCGATGAGGGCCCGGAGTGCGTAGTCGGACTTCGCGGAAACTCGCACGGGGCCAGTGTGTCAGATGTGTTGATCGGTTCGGTCGTCTTACACGACGGCACCGGGGTCGATCTGTCCAGGGCGCGAACTGACCAGTGAACTTCGGCGTCGGACCAGTCACGCTGACCCCGGGAGGAACCATGAAGCTCCGCGCCGCCTTCGCCGCCACCACGCTCGCCGCACCGTTCGCCCTTGCGCTGACCGGGCCCGCCACCCCGTCGTACGCCGCCACGATGTGCCAGGGAAAGCCTGCGACCATCGAGGGCTCCACCGGGATCCTCACCGGGACCGAGGGCGACGACGTGATCGTCGGGCACGGGACGGACCCCGAGGTCCGGGCGCTCGGCGGTAACGACCTCGTCTGCGTCGAGGGCGGTGACGTGTACACCGGGCTTGGCGACGACTCGGTCGTCTCCACGGCAGCGGCCGGCGCGTTCACCTTCGTCGTCCTGGTCGGAGGAAACGACCGCTACGTGAGCGGGCCGGGGCGCAGCGGCGTCATCGCCGACGAGGTCAGCTCGTTCCACGTCGTTCTGGGCGGGGGCGGGACCATGGAGCTGCTTCCGACGTCGATCCCGGGCACGGGCACGGTGGAGTTCGGCACCGTCTCGAGCCACCTCTACGCCTTCGGGGAGAAGCAGGCCCGGGTGGACCTCACCGCCCAGACGGCGAGCGTCGACGGACTCCTCGCCGTCACGACGTCGGGGCTGCGCTACGCCACCGCGACAGGCTGCAACGTGCGGATGAAGGGCAACGACAAGAACAACGTGCTCGACGCCTTCGGGCACAACATCGTGGTCTCGGGCGGAGGTGGCCGGGACCTGCTGCGCCGGGTCGGCAACGGCTTCGACCTCGACCTGCCCCCCTGCGGGCGCTACAAGTCTGTGTTCCGGGGCGAGGGCGGCCCCGACCGCCTCTTCGGCCGGCTCGGTGACGACGTGCTCATCGGCGGGCGCGGCCCCGACGTCGCGAACGGCGCCGGCGGAGTCGACACCTGCCGCACCGAGGTACGCAAGAACTGCGAGCGGTGACGCTAGGCGCCGACGGGCGTCGCGCGGGCAGGTAGCGAACCAGGGTGGCGTTCATGGTTGTGGCAGCAATTACTCCTAGTAACTATACCCATATTGTGGACAAACCTGTGGAGGAGATTCTGCTCACACCCAGCGGAGCGTTTCCTTGCGGCGGCCGTGACCTGATGCCTACGATGAAGTTACTGACTGGTAGAACCGGGTAGTAACCGGAGTCAGACGCAATGACCACGAACGCAAAGACCACGAAGAGGTGCGTCCCCGTGAGCCACTACAAGACCAATCTCCGCGACATCGAGTTCAACCTGTTCGAGGTGCTCGGTCGCGACGAGGTGCTGGGCTCCGGCCCGTTCGCCGAGATCGACGGCGAGACCGCCCGCGCGATCCTCTCCGAGGTCGACCGGCTGGCGCGCGAGGACCTCGCGGCGTCGTACGAGGACAGCGACCGCAACCCGCCGGTCTTCGACCCCGAGTCGCACACGGCGCCCGTCCCGGAGTCGTTCCAGAAGAGCTATCGCGCCTGGATGGACGCCGAGTACTGGCGGCTCCAGGTCCCGGAGGACCTCGGCGGCACGCCGGCCCCCTCGTCGCTGAACTGGGCGATCGCCGAGATGGTGCTGGGCTCCAACGCCCCCGTCTGGATGTATGGCTGCGGCCCGGCCTTCGCCGCCGTCATGGACCGCAACGGCAACGAGCGCGACCACGCCATCGCCCAGCACATCGTCGACCGCGAGTGGGGCACCACGATGGTGCTGACCGAGCCGGACGCGGGCTCCGACGTGGGCGCCGGCCGCGCCAAGGCCACCGCGAACGACGACGGCAGCTGGAACATCGAGGGCGTCAAGCGCTTCATCACGTCCGGCGAGTCCGACCTGCAGGACAACATCATCCACCTCGTGCTGGCCCGGCCGGTCGGCGTCGAGGGTGTCGGCGGGCCGGGCACCAAGGGGCTCTCCCTGTTCATCGTCCCGAAGCACCACTTCGACGTCGAGACCGGCGAGCTGACCGGCGAGCGCAACGGCATCTACGTCACCAACGTCGAGCACAAGATGGGCATCAAGGTGTCCAACACGTGTGAGCTGACGTTGGGCGACCCGTCCATCGGGGGTGGCGAGCCGGCCCGCGGCTGGCTGCTCGGCGAGGTGCACGACGGCATCGCACAGATGTTCCAGGTCATCGAGAACGCGCGGATGATGGTGGGCACCAAGGCCATCGCGACGCTGTCGACCGGCTACCTGAACGCCCTCGACTACGCCAAGACCCGGGTGCAGGGCGCCGACCTGACCGAGTCCGGCGACAAGACCGCGCCGCGGGTCACGATCACCCACCACCCCGACGTACGTCGCTCGCTGATGGTGCAGAAGTCCTTCGCCGAGGCGATGCGATCGCTGGTGCTCTACACCGCGTCGTGGCAGGACCGGCTCCAGGTCTTCGAGCACGAGAACACGATGGACACGCCGGAGGCCAAGCTGGCCAGCGCGGTCAACGACCTGCTGCTGCCGATCGTGAAGGGCTACGGCTCGGAGCGCTCGTGGGTGCTGCTCGGCACCGAGTCGCTGCAGACCTTCGGCGGCTCCGGGTTCCTGCAGGAGTACCCGATGGAGCAGTACGTCCGCGACGCCAAGATCGACACCCTCTACGAGGGCACCACCGCGATCCAGGGCCAGGACTTCTTCTTCCGCAAGATCGTCAAGGACCAGGGCGCCGCGCTCGGCCACCTGGCCGAGCAGATCACGGCGTTCATCGAGAGCGAGGCCGGCAACGGTCGGCTCAAGGTGGAGCGCGCGCTGCTCGCCACCGCTCTCGAGGACGCCAACTCGCTGGTCGGCCACATGATCAGCGACCTGATGTCGGCCGACCCGTCCTCGGAGAACGGCGAGCTGCGCAACATCTACAAGGTCGGGCTCAACACCACCCGGCTGCTGATGGTGCTCGGCGACGTCGTCTGCGCGTGGCTGCTGCTGCGCCAGGCCGAGATCGCCCTCGAGAAGCTCGGCGGCTCGGTGTCGGACAAGGACAAGTCGTTCTACGAGGGCAAGGTCGCGGCTGCGCAGTTCTTCGCGCAGACCAACCTGCCGCGGATCAGCGCCGAGCTCGCCATCGCCAAGGCCACCGACCTGTCGGTGATGGACCTGTCCGAGGACGCCTTCTAGTCCCGCCCAGCACTCCAGCCCTCTGCGAGGGGACGCCCCGCCGGTTCGCCGGCGGGGCGTTTCGCTATCCGCGCAGGCCGGCGCCGGCCGCGCGGCGTACGACGTCCGTGAGCGTCGCGAGCGCCGCAGAGTCGATCCGCCAACGCTGCCAGTGCAGGTGCACGTCGTGGTGGGTGCGGCCGCCCAGCGTGACAAGCCGACCGGCCTCGAGGTCGGGGACCAGCTGGGGCTCGGGGAGCATCCCCCAGCCGAGGCCGAGACGGACCGCCTCGTGGAAGTCGGCGCTGGTGGGAACCAGGTGCATGGTGTCGGGCCCGGTCACCCCGCGCTCGCGCAGCACATCGTGCTGGACGGCGTCCTTGCTGTTGAAGACCACGACCGGCATCCGCTGCCAGTCGTGGCCGCGGCCAATGCGCCAGCGATCCGCGAGCTCGGGGCTGGCGGCAGGCCGGTAGCGAAGGAAACCGAGGTGTTCGGAGCGGCAGCCCTGGACCGGGCGCGGGTCGCTCGTGACCGCGGCGAGCGCCGCACCGCTGCGAAGCAGCTCGGCCGAGAAGGCCTGGTCCTCGACGACCAGCTTCGCGACGAGGTCCTCCCGCTGCGCGACCTCGGCCAGCACGTCACGGAACCAGGTGGCGAGCGAGTCGGCGTTGACGGCCACGGTGACCTCGACCTGGCCGGCATCCGTCGACATCGCGGCCCGTGCCTCGTCGTCGAGCAGCCGGACCTGCCGGCCGAGCCGGACGAGGGCCGCCCCGGCCTCCGTCGGCTGGCACGGCGTGCCGCGGCGTACGACGACCTGGCCCACCTCGCGCTCGAGGGCCCGGATCCGCTGGCTCACCGCGCTCGGCGTGACGTGCAGCGCACGCGCTGCCGCTTCGAAGGTGCCGTGATCGGCGATCGCCACCAGCGCGTCGACCCCGGCGGGGTTGTAGGTCATGAAGCAATCCTAATGACTCCTTCAGAACATGCGCTGGGCTTAATACTCTGCACGCCCTAGCGTGGACGGGTGCTCGACTCCTCCGCCGCCGGCCTGCTGACCGGCCTGACGCTGATCATCGCGATCGGCGCACAGAACGCGTTCGTGCTGCGGCAGGGGCTGGCCCGCGAGCACGTCGGCCCGGTCGTGGCGATCTGCGCGCTCTCCGACCTGGCGCTGATCGTGGCCGGTGTCGCGGGGATCGGCACGATCATCGAGCAGGCCGGTTGGCTGATCGAGGCCATCCGGTGGTTCGGGGTGGCGTTCCTCGTCGCGTACGGCGTGCGGTCGTTCGTGAAGGCGCGGCACAGTGGCGGCCTGTTGGCGGGTGCACCGGACGGGGTCTCCCGGCGCGCGGCGGTGCTCACGGCCACCGCCATGACCTGGCTCAACCCGCACGTCTATCTCGACACCGTGCTGCTGCTGGGGTCGATCGCGAACACGCACGACAGCTCCGGGCGGTGGTGGTTCGCGGCGGGCGCGTCCGTCGCGTCGCTGCTGTGGTTCTCGGTCCTGGGCTTCGGCGCCCGGTTCGCCTCTCCCCTGCTGGCGCGCCCCCGGGCCTGGCAGGTCCTCGACGTGCTGATCGGGCTGACCATGCTGGGCATCGCGCTCATGCTCGCGCTCGGTTAGGCCCGATTCGTCTGACCCGCCATGCGGCGAACTACCCGTCAGACCGCAGACGAATCGCGGAGCGGCGCCGCACGGGAGGTCCCGTACGACGCCGCCGCGGTGGTGCCTGGGCGTCAGTACACATTCACCCCGTAGACGCTCAGCGGCTCGGTCACCGGCTGGAAGTAGGTCGTCCCGCCGATGATGCAGTTGCCGTTGCCTCCCGAGGTCAGCCCGAGCGCGGTGGAGCCGGCGAACAGCGAGCCGCCGCTGTCCCCGCCCTCGGCACAGACGTTGGTCTGGATCAGGCCGTAGACCGTGCCCTCGGCGTAGTTCACCGTCGCGTTGAGGCCCGTCACGGTCCCGCCGTGGACACCAGTGGTGCTCCCGCTGCGGGTCACGGACTGACCCACGTAGGCGTTGCCGGCCGTGGTGATGTCCTGGTAGCCGCCGTTGTACAGGTAGACGTCTCCGCCACCCGGGCTGGTCGTGTACTGGACGATCCCGTAGTCGTCGCCCGGGAAGCTCGAACCTGCGGTGCTGCCGAGCACGGAGGTCTGGCCGGAGTCGGCGTACCAGGTGCCGGACAGGTTGGTGCAGTGACCGGCGGTGAGGAAGTAGTAGGTGCCGCCACTGACCACGTTGAACCCGAGGGAGCAGCGGTAGCCGCCGCCGTAGATCGCCTGACCACCGGAGACCTTGGTGGTCAGCTGGCCATCGATCCGCTCCACACGTGCCATGTCGCCGAAGGAGCGGCTGAGCCGAGTGACCCGTGCGTCGGCCTTGTCGCCGACGGTGGAGTAGATGCTGACGACGACCTCGTTGGCGCCCGGGTCGACTGCCCAAGCGGTGCCGGCGGTGGAGACCCGGTCGTCGAGCGTCCGGGTGACCGCGCGCAGCTCGGCGGTGCTGTGGTCCACCCTGTGCGCGACCAGTCCGTCGCGGCGGACTTCACGAGCGGCCGCGGCCGTGGTCACGTTCACGACCATCCGCTGGCGCTGGGCGTCGTACCAGACACCCGCGGTGCGCTTGGCGCCGAGGTCGCCGGCCACGGACCGCGCGCGGTCGGCCTCGCGAACGAGGGCATTGGCACGAGCGGTGTCGGTCGCGCTCTGCTTCGCACCAGGGGTGGGATCCGGAGCGGAGGCGGAGCTCGTCGGTGCCCCGACGAGAGTGAGGGCTGTGCCGAGCGCCGCGGTGGCGGCGATCAGGGCCTTCTTGGGATTGAAGCGACTTGTCACGACGGTTCTCCCTTCGGTGGATGCACCCGATGCACATCCACCGCCGCCCGCGCCCGGTCCTGAGCACCCCCCCGATGGGGTGCGAGTCAGGGAGGTCCCTGTCAGGCGGTACGCAAGGCGGCTGACAAAAGGCCTACCCCAACCCCAGTGGACTAGACAAGCCCTGGCTTCCTTGACATCACGCGCGACGAGGCGTACCCACGGTGGGCCGAACCCAGGTCTGGCTAGGCTGCCGCGGGTGAGTACGACCACGGGTGAGCGCACCGACGACCGCGAGGAGCTCGCAAGGTACGTCGACGTCTGGTGGCAGGCGGTCAACAGCTTCCTCGACCTGCTCGAGGAGGTCCCGGAGGAGGAGTGGACGACCCCGACCGACCTGGCCGGCTGGGACGTCAAGGCCTGCGCCGCCCACACCGCGCACCTGGAGGGGATCCTGGCCGGCGGCCCCGAGGAGACGGCCGAGATCGGCGAGCCGCCGCACGTCACCGGGCTGATGGGGCTCTACACCGAGATCGGGGTCGTCAACCGCCGCGATGCCAGCGCCGACGAGATCATCAACCAGATCCGGGAGGCGACCACCCGGCGGCACACCGCGCTGCTCAGCGACCCGCCGACCGACGGCAACGCCCAACCCGAGCACACGTTCGCCGGTGCTGCGTGGCCGTGGCGGCTGCTGCTGCGCAACCGGCCTCTGGACGTGTGGATGCACGAGCAGGACATCCGCCGTGCGGTCGGCCGACCCGGCGGGATGGACACCGCGCCGGCTCGGCACACCGCGGAGTACCTCGCGGAGAGCCTTGGCTACATCCTCGGCAAGAAGGTCGGCGCTCCCGCCGGGACCAGCCTGGTCCTGGACATGGAGGGCAGCGCGCCGTTCGCCTTCGAAGTCGACGACAACGGACGCGGCCGGCCGCTCCCCGCACCGCCGACGACTCCGACAGCGACGCTACGGATGGACCGCGAGTCCTTCATCCGGCTGGCCGGCGGCCGCTGCGCTGCCGAGCCAGGCAAGGTGACCCTCGACGGCGACCGCGAGCTCGGGCAGCGGGTGCTCGACCACCTCGCCACCACCCCGTGAGCACGGCGACGGACACCTGGCGGCTCGCCGACATCCCCGACCAGGCCGGCCGCACCATCATCGTCACTGGCACGTCGGTCGGCGGTCTCGGCCACCACACCGCTCTCGAGCTGGCCCGCCGGGGCGGCCGCGTGGTCCTCGCCGGGCGCAACCCGGCCAAGCTGCGCGAGACCCGAGACTCCATCCGCACCGAGGTCCCCGCCGCCGAGCTCGAGCGGCTCGAGGTGGACCTCGCGGATCTGGCGTCGGTGCGCCGGGCCGGCGCAGCGGCCACGGCGTACGGCCCGATCGACGTGCTGGTCAACAACGCTGGAGTGATGGGCACCTCGCGCGAGGTCACGGCCGACGGCCTCGACCTGCAGCTGGCGACGAACCACTTCGGGCCGTTCCTGCTCACCGGGCTGCTGCTGCCCCAGCTGGTCGCCAGCGGTGCGGCCACGGTCGTGACCGTCGCCTCGCAGATGCACCGGGTGGCGCGGAAGCCGCCGCTCGGTGACCCGCACCAGCACCGCGGGTGGTACGCCAAGTGGCAGGTCTACGGCCAGTCCAAGCTGGCCAACCTGCTGTTCACCCACGAGCTCGACCGCCGGGCCCGCGAGCACGAGCTCCCGGTCCGGGCCCTGGCCGCGCACCCCGGCTTCGCCGGCACTCATCTTGCGGCCAACGGCCAGTACGGCCGCTCGAGCGGCGGCATCGCCTCGATCCTCGACGCCACGGTCAAGGCGGTCTCCCAGCCGGCCGCGCACGGTGCCTGGCCGCTGCTGATGGCCGCCACCGCCGACCTGCCCGGCGGCACCTACGTCGGGCCCGGCGGACTCGGCGAGGCCCGCGGCCATCCGCAGGTGGTGACGTCCAGCGGCCTCTCCCGCGACGAGGACGCCCAGCGCCGACTGTGGGAGCTCAGCGAGGAGACGACGAGGATCCGCTACCCCTGAGGGTCCATCTCACGGTCGAGCTCCTCCAGGACCGTGACGACGCGCTCGAGGACGGCGCGCGCGGCCTCGTAGTCGGCACCGAACTCCTCGGTGAACCTCTCCTCCAGCGACCGGAGGTGGCGGAGGCCCTCGTCGGTGAAGCGGGTGCCCTCCTCGGTGTACCGCACCACCTTGGCCCGAGCGTCCTGGGGATCCGGGACCATCTCCAGGATCCCCAGCCCCACCAGGTCCCGGATCACCTCGCCCATCGACTGGCGGGTGACTCCCGCCCGCTCGGCCAGGCTCGAGGCCCGCTCGCCCTCGGCGCCCATGATCGCGAACAGCGCGTTGTGGGCCGGCTTGAGATCGGTGCGACCCCGCGCGTGGGCGTTCTTGACCATGTGAGTCTGGAACGCCCGGTCGGCGCGGCGCACGATGGCGATGAACGGTTTGCGATCCGGTTTGGCTCTTGACACCCGTAAGGATTCCTTACATTATTTCGACAGGAATCCTTACAGTATCAGGAGTTCGCCATGGATCCGACAGCGACCCAGCGACGGGTGTCCCGGCTCTTCCCGGGCCGCGCCAACCGGCGTACCTGCCGCGTCGCCCTCGAGCACGAGCTGCTGTCCCGCGACGCCGCGACCGGAGCCCCGGTCGAGCCGGAGCGGGTACGCCGCGTGCTGCACGGCCTCACCCTCGCCTCCCGGGTGACCTTCGAGCCGGGCGGGCAGGTCGAGGTGAACCTGCCCCCGCTGCCCGACGCGACCGCCCTCGCCCAGGCCCTTGCCGACGACCTCGCCGGGCTGCGCGGTGCGTGCGACCAGGCCGGAATAGCCCTGGACGCCATCGCGGTCGACCCCCGTCGCCCCGACCGGGTCCCGCTGCAGCTGGAGTCTCCGCGGTACGTCGCCATGCAGCGGCACTTCGACGGCATCGGCCCGGCGGGACGGCGGATGATGCGGCGCACCGCGTCCACCCAGCTCTGCCTCGACTGGTGGCCCGGCCGCGCCGGCCTGGAGCAGTGGCGGGTCCTGCTCCTGAGCGGGCCATTCCTCGCCGCCGCGTTCGACACCATCGGCGTGGGATCCCGGCTGGCCACCTGGCTGGCCGTCGACCCGGACCGCACCGCCTTCGACGGCCGTCTCCTGGCCGGCGATGACCCGGTCGCGGCGTACACCGCGTTCGCGCAGGGGGCGGCGACGTTCACCACTTCCGGCGACATCGACGAGCACCTGACGACGCTCTTCCCGCCGATCCGCCCGCGCGGCCGCTACCTCGAGGTCCGGCACCTCGACGTGCAGCCGGAGGACCGGATCGCGGAGGTGGCCTCGGTGTTCACCACGCTCGTCTACGACGACGCGCTGCGACGGCACGTGCTGGCGGAGCTCGAGCCCGAGCGAGACGGGTTGGCCGAGCTCTGGCGCGCGGCGGCGGCGGGCGATCCCGACGTGACCGCGCGAGGCGCGGCCCTCGTGGCGCAGGCGCGGACCCGGCAGGCGGTGGCGGCGTGAACACCCTGTTCGTGACCGACCCCCTGAACGGACTGCTCGCCGACATCGACGCCACCGTGGGGTTGATGGATGCGGCCCGGGCAGAGGGTGCCGCGGTCTGGGTGTGCGGCCCCGAGGCGCTCGCCGTCGCCGACGGCCGACTGACCGCGCGGGCCGCCCGGGTCGAGCTGCGACCGCGGGTGCGGGGTGGGGACCATCGGTGGCGGATCGAGCCGAGGTGGTACGACGTCGCCGAGCGAGCCACCCTCGACGTCGCGGCCTCCTTCGAGGTGGTGTGGCTGCGCATCGACCCGCCGGTCGACGCGCGCTACCTGCACACGACGTACCTGCTGGACCTGGCCGTCGCGGCCGGGGCCCGGGTGATCAACGCGCCGGCCGGCGTCCGCGCCCTGCACGAGAAGCTCGCTGTTCTGAACCTCCCCGGGCTGTGCCCGGCCACGCTGGTCACCAGCGTGACGGCCGAGGTCGAGGCGTTCGTCGAGCGGTACGGCGCCGCCGTCGTCAAGCCGGTGGACGGCTTCGCCGGCACCGACGTGTGGCTGCTCGAGCACGGCCGGACCTGTCGGGCCCTTGCGGAGTCGGCCACGGGTGCCGGCGGGCGGCACGTGATCGTGCAGGAGTACCTGCCCTCGGTGCGGGACGGCAACAAACGGCTGTTCCTGCTCGACGGCGAGATCGTCGGCGCGGTGCTGCGGCGTCCCACCGCGGGCGACTTCCGGATCGGCCCGCCGTGCGCTGCGGCCGCCGTTGACGAGGCCGACCGGCGGATCGTCGATGCGCTCGCGCCGCGGCTGGTGTCGCACGGCATCGCCGTGGCCGGCGTCGACGTGATCGACGGCCGGCTGATCGAGGTCAACGTGACCTGCCCGGGAGGCATGCACAAGACCGACGCCCTGCTCGGCACCGACCTCAGCGGCGTGATCGTGCGCCGTCTGCTCCACACCCCAGCGCACGACCGAGAGGAACTCCTGTCATGACCACCATCCCCGTGGTGAGCATCGCAATGATGGGCGTCACTCTGTTCGTCCTCGGCGCCAACGTGAGCCGGCACCGGGCGATCCGCGCGGGCGACGGCGACCAGGCGCCCACTGATCCGGCGGACCGGCTGCTCATCGCGCAGCGCGCACATGGGAACGCCGCCGAGTACGTCCCCACGCTCGCCGCCCTGATCATCGTGTGCGCCTTCCTCACCGACGGGTGGTGGCTCAATGCGCTGGCGGTGGCCGCATTGGCCGCCCGCGTCGTCCACGCGTACGCGACCCTCACCGCCGAGACAATGAACGCGTTCATCCCGTTGCGCACCGTGGGCGCGTACCTCACCTATGTCACGGGTGTCGCCCTGGGCGTCACTGCCATCGTCGCGGTCTGACGTGAGCGGGCTCCGCTCTCGCTGCTGGGGCTCTGCGAGGCGGAGGGGGACCACGACCAAAGTCTTCGCGTCGAAGACCCCGGCACGGTATGACGGTTCTTGCGCTCATCTAGCGTCGTGGCGTGGCCACCGACCAGATCTGGACCCTCGAGATGGACTGACTGCCCGGTGCCATGCTGGGCCAGTGGCCGAGTCAAATGTCCTGGGTGGCGAGCTGGAGCCGTGCGGCACGGACCCGATGACCGGGTTCTTCCGGGACGGCTGCTGCCACACCGGTCCGGAGGACCGGGGCAGCCACACCATCTGTGCCGTGGTGACCGCGGAGTTCCTCGAGCACCAGCGGCAGATCGGCAACGACCTCAGCACGCCGATGCCGGAGTACGGCTTCCCCGGGCTGGTCCCCGGGGACCGGTGGTGCGTGACGGCGCTGAACTGGGCACGCGCCTACCGGGACGGTGCCGCTGCTCCCGTCGTCCTGGCGTCGACCAACTCCGCGGTGCTCAGGATCGTCCCGGTGGAGATGCTGCGTGAGTGCGCGGTCGACGTACCGGCCGATCCGAGCTCGCTCGAGGGGTAGCTGGTCAGTCGCGGGCGTCGCGGACCCGCACCATCCCGCCGAGGGTCGCGACGTACGCCGACCCGTCCGGACCGAGGGTCACGGCGGCGTAGTGGTTGTTGAACAAGGTGCCGGTGCCGGTGCGGACCGAGAACGCGGTCTCGCCGGTGCGCGCGTCGAGTGCGGTGAGATACCAGGCGTTCACGCCCCACCAGGAGGACCGCGTCGTGTACGCGTAGACCAGGCCGGTCGCGAGCGAGACCTTGGCGACCGAGGTCGGCGCGACCTCGTTCGACTGCCAGGCGACCGTGCACTCGCCGCTGGCCGGGTCGGCGTCGACGCGGGCCAGTCCGCCGGCGGTGGCGCGGCCGGCCATCGTGCTCCACGGCGCGGAGTAGCCGTAGTTGTTCTCCACCACCACGCTGGCGTCACCGACCGCGACCAGTGAGTTGTCGGAGGCGCTCTCCCCGGCACCGAACACCGCGGCCTCACAGACCAGCCGGCCGTCGGTGGCGTCGTAGAACTGCACGTACATCCGCGGGGCCGCGTTGTCCGTGATCGCGACCAACCCGCTCGGGAGAACGGTCGGCGTCGTCCCGCTTCCAGCGCTCAGCTGGCCGGGCTTCTTGCCCGATCCGTTGTCGTACGTCGCCTGCCAGAGCACAGCGGGCTGCCCGTTCTGGTCGTGCGCGACCTTGTGGAGCGCCTCGGTGGTCACCACGTAGACGCCGCTGTCGTCCGCGGCAATCGAGTTGGCGATCTCGCCATCGAGCTCCAACGGGGTCGAGTCACCGGTGCCGCCCGCGACGCCAACGCGGCCGTCCTGGGTGACGTACCAGACGTTGCCGTCCCAGTCCGGGAGCAGCGCAACCAAGCAGTCGTCGTCCGGTACGACGTCGCCCAGGTCCACCTCGTCGACCTGGTCGAGCCCGTCGCTGTCGACGGTGAGTATCCGCCGGTCGGTGGTCGCGACCACCGCGCGGTCCTCGGGGTCCAGGTAGAAGTACGCGCCGCCGCACAGGTCCTCCCACGGCCGCTTGTCCGACTCCTCGCGGTCGGGGAGGTCGAAGGTCTCGACCGGGTGCATCGACGCCGGGTCGAGCACGTGCATCACCGGCCCGCTGCGGTTGCCGCACAGCGCGACCAGCCGGTCCCTCGAGTCGAACGCCAGGGTGGCGCACTCCTCCAGGCCGTACCACGCCGAGTCCACCTCGGGATCACGCCCCAACGGCCCCGGCCCGGCGTAGGAGTCGGTCGCCCATCCGTCGACGTGCATCGAGCTGCGGCCGTTCGGCGCCAGCCCCGGGTGCTGCGGCACCGCCAGCTCGATCGGCTGGGCGTCGACCGCGCGGCCGTCGTACGACGGGGTGGCCAGCAGCCCTCCGCCGGGCGGGATCGGCAGCCGTCCGTCCGGAACGACCACCACGACGACGACCGCGGCTGCCACCACGCCGACCACGCCGAGCAGCACCCACCGGCCCGGCCGCATCCGCCGGCGTACCGCTGGGACCAGCAACGCCACGAGCAGCGCCGCGAAGACCGAGGGCCCCACCGCCAGCCACCCGGCGGCCACCACGACCAGTGCCACGAGGAAGCCCATGCAGCGGAGCATGCCGCACCTGCGCCCCCGGGCGGCGGTGAGTATGGGCCGGTTTGCGCCGGCCAAATGGGCCATGGCTCACCGCTCCCCGGCCCGCCCGCCCCGGATGCGCTGCCTAGACGACCCGCTCGCTGTCGGCGAACAGGCTGGCGTAGGCGTTCAGCGCGGGCTGGCCGCCGAGGTGCGCGTAGAGGACCGTCGAGTCCTTGGCGATCTCGCCGGAGCCGATCAGGTCGATCAGGCCGGCCATCGACTTGCCCTCGTAGACAGTGTCGAGGATGACGCCCTCGAGCTGGCCGGTGAGCCGGATGGCGTCCAGCGTGGACTCGACGGGGACGCCGTACTCGTCGCCGGCCCACCCCTCGAGCACGGTGATCTCGTCGTCGCGGAGGTCACGGCCCAGGCCGATCAGCTCGGCGGTGTTGCGGGCGATCCGCGCGACCTGGTCCCGGGTCTGGTCGATGGTGGCGCTCGCGTCGATGCCGATCACGCGACGCGGTCGGCCCTGGCCGGCGAACCCGGCGATCATCCCCGCGTGCGTCGAGCCGGTGACCGTGCAGACCACGATCGTGTCGAAGAAGACACCGAGCTCGGCCTCCTGCTGCTCGACCTCCTCGGCCCAGTGGGCGAAGCCGAGACCGCCGAGCGGGTGGTCCGAGGCGCCGGCCGGGATGGCGTACGGCGTCCCGCCGCGGCTCTCGACGTCCTCGATGGCCTGCCGCCACGAGTCCCGGAAGCCGATGTCGAAGCCGGCCGGGTCGAGCCGGACCTCGGCGCCCATGATCCGGCTGAGCATGATGTTGCCGACCGACGTGCTGAGCGGGTCGGTCCACGCCGGGACCCAGTTCTCCTGGACGAGAACGCAGGCCAGGCCGAGGTGCGCGGCGACCGCGGCGACCTGCCGGGTGTGGTTGGACTGGTAGCCGCCGATGGAAACCAGGGTGTCCGCGCCCTTGGCGAGCGCGTCCGGGACGAGGTACTCGAGCTTGCGGGTCTTGTTGCCGCCGTAGGCCAGGCCGGCGTTGCAGTCCTCGCGCTTGGCCCAGATCTGGGCACCGCCCAGATGCGCGCTCATTCGCGGCAGCGGGTGCACCGGGCTGGGTCCGAACGTCAGCGAGTGGCGCGGGAAGTCGGAGAGAGGCATGCCGCAGTATCGCGGTTCCCGGGGTGGATCGGCTCAGGCGAGCGCGCGCCCGTGCAGTCCCTCGCGCCGCAGCACCGCAGTAGCGGCGAGCACGGTCAGGCCGATCGCGACCACGTTGGCGGTCGGCAGGGTCACCTCGCGGGCCAGCACGAACGTCGACAGCGGCTGGCTGAGGAGCAGCCAGAGGATGACGCTCGCCTTGCCCAGGCAGACCAGCGCCCACAGGAGGGTGAGCCTGCGGAACAGCATCCGTATCGCGGGCCGCGCCGCCACCTCGTCGGTGAGCGGGTAGAAGTCACCGGCGAGCCGCGCGACGACCGGTCGCGCGGTGAGCAGCGAGAGCAGGAACGCCGCGCCGACCACCACGTCGCTCAGCACCGGCTGCAGGAAGTAGACGAACGTGCTGTGCGACAGCAGCGCCACCACCGTGCGCACGGTCAGCACGCCTGCGGTGAGCAGCAGCATCCCCGACGTACGTCGCCCGGTCAGCGCGCGGAACGCGATGGCGCCGTACGACCAGGACAGGGCGGCCAGGATGGCCGGCCAGACGCCGAAGGTCACGTAGCAGGAGTAGAAGACGACACCCGGGACCAGGCACGCGACGAGGAGGTTCGCCCCGGCACGGCGCAGTATCTCCCGCGGTCCCGGGTGGCCTGCGGTGTGGCGGCCCTGCTCGACGTCGGTCCGCGACTGCCGCAGGCAAGGAGTCGCAGGGAGATCGAGCAGGGCCATGAGGGCACTACACCGGACACCGGCGAGCTCCCGCGGTGGTTCGGCTCGACGCTGGGGTCGTGGTCTGGCGAACGCCCTGTCGTTCGGACACTCGTCGGACGTTTTGCTCCATGAGACGCGCGCATGAGGTAGAGCGCGACGACCGGTCGCCCTCGCGACCGCGTTGCGCGTCTGGCTCGACCCATCGGCATGATGGGCCCATGCCGGACCCGCGCGCAGGACAGCCCGCTCACCCCCAGGACCTGGTGGACCTGCCGCACCTGGTGACGGCGTACTACACCGGCGTCCCGGACCCCGACGACGTCGACCAGCAGGTGGCGTTCGGCACCAGCGGCCACCGGGGCTCCTCGCTGGACACGGCGTTCAACGAGACCCACATCCTGGCCACCACCCAGGCGATCTGCGACTACCGCAGGCAGCAGGGGTACGACGGACCGCTGTTCGTCGGCCGCGACACCCACGGGCTCTCCGAGCCGGCCTGGTCGACGGCGCTCGAGGTGCTCGTCGCCAACGACGTGACCGTGCTCGTGGACAGCAAGGACGCGTTCACGCCGACCCCGGCGGTCTCGCACGCGATCCTGCGCGCCAACCGGGGCAAGCCGTCGGGCGGTGCGGGACTCGCCGACGGCATCGTGGTCACGCCGTCCCACAACCCGCCCCGGGACGGCGGCTTCAAGTACAACCCGCCGCACGGTGGCCCGGCCGACAGCGATGCGACCTCGGTGATCGCGGCCCGTGCCAACGAGCTGATCCGCGCCGGGCTGGGCGAGGTGCGGCGCATCCCGTTCGCCAAGGCCCGCTCGGCTGCGAGCTCCTACGACTTCCTCGGCACCTACGTCGACGACCTGCCCGCGGTCGTCGACCTCGAGCGGGTCAAGCGGGCGGGCGTAAGGATCGGGGCGGACCCGCTGGGCGGTGCGTCGGTCGACTACTGGGCCGAGATCGCCACCCGGCACGACCTCGACCTGACCGTGGTCAACCCGCTCGTCGACGCGACGTGGCGGTTCATGACCCTCGACTGGGACGGCAAGATTCGGATGGACTGCTCCTCGCCGTCGGCCATGGCGTCGCTCGTGGCCCAGAAGGAGAAGTACGACATCGCCACCGGCAACGACGCCGACTCCGACCGCCACGGCATCGTCACCCCGGATGCCGGGCTGATGAACCCCAACCACTTCCTGGCCGTCGCAATCCAGTACCTCTTCGGCGGTGGCCGACCCGGCTGGCCGACGTCGGCGAAGATCGGCAAGACCCTGGTGTCCAGCTCGATGATCGACCGGGTCGCGGCCGCACTCGACAAGCCGATGGTCGAGGTCCCGGTCGGGTTCAAGTGGTTCGTGCCCGGGCTGATCGACGGCTCGTTCGGCTTCGGGGGCGAGGAGTCGGCCGGGGCGTCGTACCTCCGCATGGACGGCACCACCTGGACCACCGACAAGGACGGGATCATCCTGGCCCTGCTGGCCTCGGAGATCCTTGCGAAGACCGGGAAGTCGCCCAGCCAGCACTACGCCGACCTGGTCGCCGAGCACGGCGACCCGGCGTACGCCCGCATCGACGCGCCGGCCACTCGCGAGCAGAAGGCCAAGCTCGCCGCGCTCTCCCCCGACGACGTCACCGCCACCGCGCTGGCCGGCGAGGAGATCACCGCGAAGCTCACCGAGGCGCCCGGCAACCACGCCAAGATCGGCGGGCTCAAGGTCACCACCGAGTCCGCGTGGTTCGCGGCGCGTCCCTCCGGGACCGAGGACGTCTACAAGATCTACGCCGAGTCCTTCAAGGGCCGCGAGCACCTCGCGGAGGTGCAGGAGGAAGCCAAGGCCGTGGTGGACGCCGCCCTGTCCTAGAGGTGGTCCGGCACGATCAGGGCGTCGGGGTCCTGGCGGGGCGGCACACTCTCGAGGGCCAGCCGCACCAGCGCGACGCGCCCCTCGAGCAGCACCTTCCGCTTGATCCCCCGCACGTCACCCAGCCGCTCCTCGACGGCGGCTCGCACCTGCGCGTCGGTGAACGTCGGCCGGGTCCCGACCGCCACGTCCACGTCCGGCAATGCGACCAGCGGCCCCAGCAACTGGTCGCCGAGCCCGTCGAGCAGCTGGAACCGCTGGAACTTGGTGAGCGCGTCCCATGCCTCGTTCGCCGTACGCCGGCCCCTGCGCACCGTCTTGTCCTGCGCCGCCAGCACGCTCTTGGCCGCGCCCTCGAGGGCGACCGTCAGCTCTCGCTCGGTGAACCGCATGACACCACCCTTGCGCACGATGAGTTCCGTGCTCACGCAGAGTCGGCACGTACATGACAATCGGCAAAGTCTCTCCCCTGTACGGCGACGCCTCGACCACGGCCCCGGACTGGAGCGACATCGACCAGCGGCTGGCCGACGCCCAGCTCTACTGGCTGGTGACCGTGCGCAGTGACGGCCGGCCGCACGCGGTACCGCTGTGCGGCGTCTGGCGCGACGGCGCCTTCTTCTTCTGCACCGGTGACGCCGAGCAGAAGATGCGCAACCTCGAGCACGACCCGCAGGTCGTCGTCACGGCTGGTCCACTCGGTGCCGACGGCTGGGGCAAGGGCAAGGACATTGCCGTCGAGGGCGTGGCGTCACGGGTCGAGGACGAGTCACTGCTCGAGGAGCTCACCGAAGCGTGGCGCTCGAAGTATGACGGCGACTGGGTCTTCGAGGTCCGCGAGCACCGCTTCTTCGAGGTCACCGACCAGGGCGACGGCAGCAACGACGGCGCGGTCGTGTTCCGAGTGCCACCGAGCAAGGTGCTGGTCTTCGGCGACGAGCACGGCCAGACGACGTACCGGTTCTAGGCACCCTCGGTGGTTGAGGAGGTTGCGCAGCAACCGTCTCGAAACCACGCAAGCTGGGGCTGGGACGTCACCAGCTCGGTGGTTGAGGAGGTTGCGCAGCAACCGTCTCGAAACCACGCAAGCCGAGGCTGGGACGTCACCAGCTCGGTGGTTGAGGAGGTTGCGCAGCAACCGTCTCGAAACCACGCAAGCCGAGGCTGGGACGTCACCAGCTCGGTGGTTGAGGAGGTTGCGCAGCAACCGTCTCGAAACCACGCAAGCCGAGGCTGGGACGTCACCAGCTCGGTGGTTGAGGAGGTTGCGCAGCAACCGTCTCGAAACCACGCAAGCCGAGGCTGGGACGTCACCAGCTCGGTGGTTGAGGAGGTTGCGCAGCAACCGTCTCGAAACCACGCAAGCCGGGGCTGGGACGTCACCACCGTGGTTGCGTTCCAGACTCGGCTGCGGTGGTTTCGAGACGGTCGCAGAACGACCTCCTCAACCACCGGCAGAGACGGTCGCAGAACGACCTCCTCAACCACCGGCAGAGACGGTCGCAGAACGACCTCCTCAACCACCGGTAGGGACGGTTGCAGAACGACCTCCTCAACCACCGGCAGAGACGGTCGCAGAACGACCTCCTCAACCACCGGTAGGGACGGTCGCAGAACGACCTCCTCAACCACCGGTCGTGGATAGCTGCTCGGTCGCCCACAGACCGACCAGGCCGCGGAAGTGGGCGAGGAACTCCTCCTGCTCGTGCGGCGGATAGGTCGCGGCGACGGTGTCTCGGAGCAGCCGGTCGAAGTCGTCGCCGGTCACCCACTCGAGGACGGCCTCGTCCAGGTGCGGCAGGTGCTTGCCGGACCACTCCCAGTAGCGCTCGGTCTCGAAGTAGCCGTCGGCCAGCGCCAGGTAGGCAGCCACCTTGTCGTCGTACGACAGCGAGTCGTCGTCGGCGATCTCGAAGTAGCGCCGGGTCCGGAGGTCGACCTCGACCTTCCGGCCGGTGACCACGCAGTACGTCGACCAACGCACCAGCGCGGTCATCGCCCACGGGAAGTAGTAGTGCAGCGAGGTCACCGAGACGTCCGGGCAGGCGTTGGCGTAGTCGATCGGGTAGACGTCGTCGCCGACGACGAGCATCTCGCAGGAGTTGAACTCCCAGCGGAAGAACGCGTTGACGATGCGTGAGATGGCAACCGTCTGCGCGCCGGCCGACTCGGAGAGGAAGCCGTGGTTGACGGCGTACCGCTGGTGCATCGGCTGTTCGGGCCGGAAGTCCATCACCATCGTCTCCGGTCCGATCGACAGCGCCCGGGCGAAGTGCTCGTAGTCGACGGTGGCCTGCAGGTGCATCAGCATCTCGCCGGACTCGTCGTAGGCGCGATGCAGATCGCCGCGGTCGTTGATCCGCGAGACCCCGCGCCACGCGCCGCCGTCGAACGGCTTCATGTAGAGCGGGAAGCCGAGGTCCTCGGCGACCTTGTCGAGGTCGAACTCGCGGTTGTAACGCTCCGAGGTGTAGGCCCAGCGCACGTTGTCGACGGGGTTCTTGTACGGCACCAGCGTGGTCGCCGGGACCTTGAACCCCATCCGCACCAGCGCGCAATAGGCGCTGTGCTTCTCCATCGACTGGAACGTGAACGGGCTGTTGAGCAGGTAGGTGTCGTTGACCAGCGCAGCCTTCTTCAGCCACTCGCGCGGGTGGTAGTACCAGTGCGCCAGCCGGTCGATGACGAGCTCGGTGCGGACCGGGTCGTCGAGACGGAACGGCTCGATGTCGAGCCGCTCGCTCGACACGCTGTGTGTCTCTGGCTGCCCGTCGGGGCCATCGACGGTGATCGGCCCGACCCGGCGCTGGATCTCCTCGAACGCGCGCGGCCAGTCCTCCTCGGCGCCGAGCAGCAGCCCGACCAGGTGGTCCCTCGTCATTGAGTTCCTTCCGTCTCGTCCAGCACCTCGATGCGGATGCGCTTGTTGTCCTTGCCCTTGCTCTCGGTGCCCACGACACGCACTCGACCCACCTCGGCAGTGCTCAGCACGTGGGTGCCGCCGTCGGCCTGCCGGTCGAGGCCGACGATGTCGATGATGCGGAGCGGGTCGATCTCCTGCGGGATCAGGTTCGCCGAGGTCCGGATCAGTGCGGGATCGCTGTCGGCCTCGCTTCGCGGCAGGAAGTCGACGACGATCTGGTGCGCCTTTTCGATCTCCTCGTTGATCCGCCGCTCCACCTGCGCGCCGAGGTCGGCCGACATGGCCGGGAACGGGAAGTCCAGTCGGCCCTTCATCGGCTCCATGTTGCCGCCCGTCACGGGGATGCCGTGGTCGGCCCAGATGACCCCGCACAGCACGTGCAGCGCGGTGTGGGTGCGCATCAGCCGATGTCTGCGGTCCCAGTCGATCCGGCCCTCGACCTCGACGCCCTGGTCGGGGAGCTCGCCCTCCACGGTGTGCCAGATCTCGCCCTGCTGTCGGCGTACGGCGGTGACGGGGAGAGTCCCGGCCGGAGTGGCGAACTCGCCGAGGTCGCATGGCTGCCCACCGCCGCCCGGGTAGAACGCGGTGCGTGCCAGCCGGACCCTGCCGCCCTCGCGGTCGACCTCGGCGACCGTGGCGTCGAAGACGTGGCGGTAGGCGTCGACCGCGAACAGCTCGGTCGCGGCCAGTTCGGCGGGCGCGCGGGTGCCGGGGACTGCCATGTATTGGTCCTAGCAGAAGTTCCCGGCCGGTGCAGGTCCCGCGGGCGTCGGGTCACGCGACCCGGACGGCTTGGGGGTAGATCTCGATCCAGATCGGTGGGCCGGTCGTCGACACGCTGGAGAGGTAGCGGTGGCCGGTCGGGGTGATGACCTCGATGGTGTGTGCCGGTCCGTCGACAGGGCGAGCGGACCAGCCCTCGGCCTGCTTGGCGTGGTTGCATGCTTCGCAGAGCCCTTGGCCGTTGTTGGCGGTCGTCCGGCCGCCCTTCGACACATCCTGAATGTGGTCGAGGTGCCGGATCGGAGCGTTGCACCAGGGGTTGCGGCAGCGCCGGTCGCGCAGGCGCAGGAACTCGGCGAGCTTGCCCTCGAAGAGCCGCCCCTTGCTGTCCATGGCGACCAGCTCACCTGTCCGGGGACACCGATAGAGGCGGCGAACCCAGTCGACGACGCCGTCCTCGGCGTTGTCCGCGATCCACTCGCGCAGCAGGTCGCCGGGGACTTCACCGTGCTCTTCGACGTACGCGGTGCCGTCCCGGTCACCCAGCAGCACGGTGTCTGGCACCACGACGTGGATCATCAACGCTGGTCGCGTCGCGCGCCCTCCGCCAAATGGGGCCTGAGCACGCGCTCGACCAGGGTGTCGGCCATGATCGCGCCGCGCGACCGCTCGTCGCCGGCCGCCTTCTTGCGGGTCGCCTCGTCGAGGAGCGCCTTGTGGACCGCGACGCCGGCCTTGACCGACAGCAGCGCACCGAGCCACGTCATGGTGTCGGGCGCAGGCCGCAGACTTGTGTGCCGGTCCGCCTCGGCTCGGCGCCTCCGCTCGGCGACCGCCGCGGGGTCGAGGCGGGCGGCAAGGCCCTGGCAGGCCGCGACGACCTCCCGGTCGCCCATGGCCTCGAGCGCGTCGACATCGCCGGCGATCGCCTCGTCGACGAGTTGACGATGAGCCAAGCTGAGGCAGGCGGTCTCCCGAGCGATCAGGGTCGCCTTCCACTCGGTGATCCGGCCGGCCCGGAGCGCCTCGCGGGTGAGGGTGAGCTCGCGTCGCAAGGTCATCGCCAGCCCCACGTCTCGCTGCCCGCGAGCGTGTGACTCACGCTTGGCCAACGCGACCTGCGCCGCCACTCCGCGATCGCGCCTCGCGGTCGGCACGCCTCGGCGCGCGGCGTCCTCCCGTTGGGAGAGCACGAAGTCCGCGGTCACCTCGGCCTGTGCGCCATGCACGGCGCAGCTGAGCTCTTCGAGCGCTCTGAGCAGGTCGATTCGCTCGGCGTCGTTCAGCCCGCGCCCCGACCCGCCCAGTCGCTGCGTCCACCCCCGGACCTCGGCGAGCGACGGCAGCACGACGGCGTCGGCCCCGCCGCTGCTGCTCGTCGTCGAGCTCCCGAGATCCCGCATGCAGAGGACGCTAGACGCGACCACCGACAATGCTTGCGGGGTTCCGCTCGACCTGTGGAAGACCGTTCAGCAACCGCGTCAGCTGCCCAACCCGTCGAGGTAACCGGCGATCCTTTCGGGCGGCCACTCCGCGTCCAGCTCGATCGCGACCCGATCCAGCACCTCGGCCGGCGTACCGTCCGCCTCGATCCACGGGGACCGTTCCCAGCCCTCGAGGTACTCGTTGGCCGCCGTGTCCCCGAGCCGCATGGCAGCCTCGTCGATCGCCTCCTGGAAGCGGCCCGCGAGCTCGGCTTTCACGAGCTCGTCGCCCGCCCGGGCCGCCACCATCGCCGGCAGTTCTCGCCATCGCGTCACTTGGTACTCCGTCACCCAATGCAGCCTAGAACCGACAGCCCGGCGGAGAGACCGAGGGACGCGGCCTCTGGAGATGACTTCTACCTACTTTGTGCAGCGCACTCGATCTGCGGATTGCGCATGCCCGATGCCCGGGTCCTTCGCGGCGAAAGGACGCGCCTCCGGGAGGGCACCGATCGCGGAGCGGAAACTCGGCCGATGAGTTCCCGCGTCGAGGACGGTCGTACACGGCATGAGCCAATACCTGCTGTCCGTTCCGCACGACTCCGACGAGGAGCCGACCATGGAGACCATGGACCCGGCCGAGCTCGAGGCGGCCATGGCTGCGACCGGTGCGATCATCGAGGAGCTGACGTCGACCGGCGCCTTCGTCTTCGCGGGCGGGCTGATGCCTCCCTCGAGCGCAATCACCGTCGACAACACCGGCGAGTCGCTGAGCACCGTCAACGGCCCCTTCGTCGAGGCTCCCGAGTACCTGGGAGGTTTCTGGGTGATCGATGTCGCTGACGAGGAGGCCGCCCTCGGCTGGGCCGCCCGCGCGTCGAAGGCCCTCGGCGGCCGGATCGAGGTCCGGGCCTTCCAGGTGCCGCCTGGCGAGTGAGTTCGCGGCGGTGTGGCCCACCTTTGGGCGCTCGGCTGCCCGAGGCACGAGGGACTCACGACCCGGTGGTTAGGTGTGACGCGGTGCAGTATGACGGTTGCTTGCGACGGGCTCACTGTCTGTCGGTAGGTCGGTCGATCTAGGTTCTCGAAGGATTTGTGTGACGTCCTCGCGGCGGGAGGACGCGGGCGCACTCGTGTTCAACATTGGATGACCGAGTGACCTACTGTGGATCGGATCAGTTGGCGCACCTACTTTCCGGAGAGCCTCATGCCCGGTAGCAGCCTCAGGGCCTGCCCGCTGCGCGCCCGGGTTGATCCGCGGCTGGTGCGATTCAGCGCCGGGGCCACTGCCAGCATTCTTGCCGTCGTGTTGCTCGTCATTGGCCTCGCTCGACCATTAGGCCTTGGCCTGCTCGCCTCCCAGGCCGCCGTGTTTGCCTTCACCGCGTTCGTCAACTTTCAGTGGTCGCTGTGGGCGCAGATCTACGCCCGCTTCATCTGGCCGCGGATAGGAGCACCGGCCGAGCTGGAGGATGCTCGGCCGCCGAGATTCGCCCAGTTCTTCGGATTCGTGTTCACGGCTCTGGCGCTGACCTTCTTCACCTTTGGGGTCGACGTCGCTGGCTACAGCCTGACGGCACTCGCCTGCGGCGCAGCAGCCCTCAACGCCTCCACCGGGCTTTGTTTGGGCTGCAAGGCCTACCTGCTGATCCGTCGACTGCAACCGGCCTGACCCCAACTGAAGGAGACAACGCGGCCGAGAGGCACTGCACCTGCACGAAGACGGAGTACGTCCATCTGGGCGCCTTGGGCTACTGAAGTGGCTCGCGTCGGTCGCGTTCTGCTGGAGGACACGTGGGCGCAAGGGTGTCGGAGGATCTGACGACTGTCAGCCGCCGTGGAGGTCAGCTCCGCGGGATGTCCCGAGCGGCAGTTCCGCCGTCACGGTGCTGCCCGTAGGCGTGCCACGGTAGGTAACGGTGCCACCCAGTTCGATGGCCCGCTCTCTCATCGAGGTCAAGCCGATGCCCGGCACCCACTCACCTCCGGCGTCCCCGTTGTCTGAGATGACGATGGTGAGGCAGTCGTCGCCTGCCCGCAGCCCGACCTCGGCCCGCGTCGCGCCGCTGTGTCTCGCGGCGTTGGTGAGCGCCTCCATGACGATTCTGTACGCCGCGACCTCGACGGCCGCGGGTAGCGCCGGAAGATCGCTCGCCTCGACGTGGATCGGGAGTCCGTGAAGTGCATCGGTCTTGACCTTGATGGCCCCCAGAAGGCCAAGCTCGTCGAGGGCCGGCGGACGCAGGCCATAGGCCAACTCGCGGATCTCGTTGATCGCCATCTCCGCCTCGTGGCGGATGCGGTCCAGCATCGGAGTCGTCGCGTCATCCGGCGCTGCCAACCTTGCCGCGTCTGCGGTGAAGGCAATTCCAGTCAGTCGGGGCCCCAAGCCGTCATGGAGGTCGCGACGCAGTCGTCGCCGTTCCTCCTCGCGCGCCGACGCACTCGCCACACGGGCTCGTTGAAGACTCGCGGCCTGGGACCGAGCCTTGATCGTCTGCACCAGCATCGGGAGGGAGAGGGTGACGACACGCTCGTCGTCGCGGGACAACCCGAGGTCTCCTGGGCGTATCCCCACGACCAGATCACCGATGTGCTCATCGTTGAAGTCGATGGGGAAGATGCGTCGATTCTCCGTGGGAGTGCCGACTTCGATCTGGTCTTCGCCAGCCAGAGCGAGCGCGACGTAGGGCAGCACCAGGCCCTCCTGGATCGCTCGGATGGCAGCGGTCGGATCATCGCTGATGCTGACCGCCACCCGCTGGGCTGCGGTCAGTGCGTCGGGCCGGAATCCGAACAAGACACCGTCGGACACTCTCTGGATGACTCTGAGCAGTGGGTTCCACAGGATTCCGCACACGACAGTGGCGACCGCCGTCGAGACGATCCCGGGTGCGGAATGGGAGCGCCAGTCGATGAGAGTGAAGATGAGAGTCGCGGTGGCAAACACACACGCGATGGAGAAGAACCAAGCGGCGGCGCGCGACGCCAACCAGCGGCCGTCGAGCGTGCCGTGTCCGTCGGCACCCAGCAGGGCCGCAACGCCGATCAGTCCCAGGCTTGCGTAGACGACGGAAGCGAGGCCGGTGGGCGATCCGGCCAATGCCACGATGCCGATGAGGAACAGGACGACGCCGCTGGTGCTCAGCACCCACAGCAGGGAGTTCCGGGTTTCTGCGGGTGTGGTTTCCAGCCGCCACCACAGATGGCTTGCCCCGACGGTGGCGAGGGCAAGAGCGATCCAGGCGATGTCGCCGACGCTGAGTCCTTCGGACCGTTCCAGCTGCCGGGCGAGCACGGGTGCCCCCACGAGGGTCCCCGCCAGCGTCATTGCGGTGGCGAGATCCAAATTGAAGCGTGGGTACGTCGCGATCGCCGCGGTCAGTACGGCCATCGCCGCGACTCCGACGTAGGCATCCACGTCTGTGGGGACGACTTGGGTCGCGATGAGGAGAGCGCCGGCGACGGTGAAGAGACCACCTGACGGATACGCCTTCGCGCGGACGACGAGTCCGAGACCCGACGCGACGAAGAGCACGCCCGCGACAGCCCAGCCGACATCGACCGAGTCCGGCGTCATCGCAACGGGAGACCCTGGTCGCGGGCGAGCAGGATCGCCTCGGTGCGGTCTTCTACGCCGAGCTTGCCGTAGATCGAGGTGAGCTGATTGCTGACGGTCTTGGGCGAAACGAACAATGTCGCCGCGATCTCGTTCGTCCGCTTGCCGGCCACAAGGAGGTCGAGGACCTCGCGTTCGCGTTCGGACAGCTTGGGGAAGGGATAGTCCCTGGTAGGGCCGCCGGTGCCGATCTGTGCCAAGAGCACGTCGGCCACCCCTTGTCCGAAGATGGCCTGACCCGCGACGACCGCGCGCAGCGCCGCCGCCACCTCGGCGTGACCTGCTCCCTTGAGCACGTAACCCCGAGCCCCGGCGCGCATGGCACCGACCGCTGCCGCCTCGTCGCTGTACATCGACAGCATGAGGACGGCGACGCTCGGCACGAGGTCGGTGATCTGGCGTGTCGCTTCGACGCCGTCGAGGCCGGGCATCTGGACATCCATCAAGATGACGTCCGGCTTGAGGATCACCGCCTGCTTGACCGCTTCGTCCCCGGTGGCCGCCTCGCCCACGACTTCGAAGCCGTCCAACTGGCTCAGCACCAGGGAGAGCCCGTCTCGCACGACGGCGTGGTCGTCGGCGATCAGGACACGGATGGACATGCCTTCATCCTTTCCCATCCCGTTGCCCATTGCCGTAGGCAATCGTCCCGGATGATCGGGAGACTTCCCGATCGCTACGGGATGTGCTGCGCCCGCACGGTGGTGGTGCCAAATCCATCGAGAAGGGGCAACATCATGTCGGTCACCACACAGTCCAGCGCCACGGCCAGGTTCTCCATCGCCAACCACATCGGGCATGGGTTGGGGGTGCTCCTGTCTGCCGGCAACGTGCTGGTGGGGATCTCGCCCGAGGCCCGCGAGGGCGACGGCTACAGCGGCAACATCTGGATCGCCTTCGTCGTCTTCGGTGCCATCGGTGTGGTGACCCTGCTTGCCTCGTGGATCACCAAGGCGAGCGCTCCCCGGCGCATCGGCGGTGTCGCCCTGGTGCTCGTGGGTGTGGCAAGTCTCGGAATCCTGTTCGTTCCGGACATCGGTACTGCGGGTCGCATCGCCAACTCCGTCGGCGCCCTGCTGCAGTTCGGTGCAGCGGCGCTGGTCCTTCTTCCTTCGCGCAAGAGCATCTAGGCCTCCTGGCAGTCAACGGCTCGCCGCTCGCGGCGTATCGCGCGATGGACACCGCACGCGCCGAACGGCACCGGGGTCCTCAGGAGGCATCTTCCGGGTCGCGGGGTTGCTCCCACCTATGGCACGAGCACAAGCTTGCCGGCGCGGTGGTCGCCGACCATCGCGCGGTGTGCCGCCGCGGCCTCGGCTAGTGGGAAGGTGTCGGCAACGACAACCCGGAGCCAGCCCTCCTCGTAGCCGCGCACCAGGTCGAGGCGGGCGGCGGCGCGGAGCTCGGTGCCGGGATCCGCGCCCTCCCCGAAGCCGAGCTGGCGGATCCCCCGGTCGGCGGCGGCCGGGCTCGGGATCAGGGTGGCGATCCGGTCCTTGTCGCGCGCGACGGCCAGCGAGAGGTCGAGCACGGGCGGCGCGCCCACCGCGTCGAGGACCGCGTCCACCCCGTCCGGCGCCTGCTCGGCCACCCAGCCCCGCACGTCCTCACGGAAGTCGAACGGCTCCACGCCCATCTCGCGGAGCACGCCGTGGTCGTCGGGCATCGCAGTGCCGAGCACCCTTGCGCCACGGTGCACGGCCAGCTGGCCGGCGAACAGGCCAACGCCGCCGGCGGCGCCGTTGAGCAGCACCACGTCGCCGTCGGCCACCTCGGTCGCGGCGACCAGGTGCGCGGCTGCGGTTCCGGTCAGCATCAACCCGGCCGCCTCCGCCCACGACATCCCGGCCGGCTTGGGCACGCAGCTGCTGGCCTTGGCCACCACCCGGTCGGCGTACGCGCCGCTCACCGGGTGCACGATCACCTCGTCGCCAGTCGGGAGGGCTCCGCCCACCACCACCCCGGCGCACTCGCCTCCGAGCAGGATCGGCAGCTTGTCGGAGTCGTCACCCACCGAGCCGCTGTAGCTCTTGACGTCCCAGGCGTTCACGCCGATGGCGCGCACCTCGACCAGGACCTGCCCCGCGCCGGGTTCCCCCGGGTCGTGCTCGCGGAGCTCGAGCTGCTCAGGCCCGCCGTACCCCGTCGCCACCACCTGTCTGCCCATCCGTCGAAACTAGCGGTGACGGGGGCTGGGGGTGCAGCGCGATCGGGCCATGGCGGTTGCCTACCGCAGACTGCTAGAAACGGGCTCTGGCTCGGGACTTCCACTCCACCCGGGGGGTTCGCCGTGCGGCGGACCGGACAGGAGCTTGGCCATGCCGGAGGACTACGGACAGCTGCCGCCACCGCCGGAGCCGGGCCCCATGGAAGACGAGGCTCGGCAGGCCGAGGAGTGGCTCCCCGAGTACCTGAGGGGATGCGGCCCCGTCATTGGCATCGGGATCCTGGCCATCATCCTGATCCTCATCGCGCTCGGGTTCAGGCAGAACTGGTTCGACGACGACTCGCCGACAGGGACGTCGGCCTCCACGTCCCCCTCCACGTCACCTTCCACCTCGCCCTCGACGTCCAGCTCGCCCAGCGAGTCCCCGAGCGAGTCCCCGAGCGAGTCCGCAAGCCAGCCCGAGACCGGCGGGAGCTACACACCCCCGACCACGGAGGACCTGCCGCCCGGTGCCGTGCTCTACACCGGCACCTCGGGCGCGAAGATCGGCTGCATCACCTGTGACGGGCAGAGCCGCTTTCTG
The DNA here is from genome assembly GCA_963765915.1 of uncultured Actinomycetota bacterium. Taxonomy (GTDB): domain Bacteria; phylum Actinomycetota; class Actinomycetes; order Propionibacteriales; family Nocardioidaceae; genus Nocardioides. Next base: position 623,710 of record CAVXYB010000001.1, read on the forward strand.
CACATCAACCGGAGCGGGGTCGCGGTGGGTGACGCCCAGCGTGCCTCCCAGGAGGTCGTCTGGAACCAGAACGGGAGGTTCACCGAATTCGGCGCCAACATCTCAGGCCGGAACGAGGGCCGCTACGGCTACAACCTGTTCGCCAACGGGACCACGTACATGGCCGGCTGCGCCATGGAGATCGGGGAGACGTCCTGTCGTCAGCAACGTCCCAATGACGTCGCCAAAGGTGATCTGATCTCGATCATCATCGGCGAGGGCGGCACCATGGTGAACGGTGTGCCGGCCAGCAGAGGCGACTTCGTCGTCGACTGGTGGTTCGTCTTCGTGCCCGCGGCCTGACGCGGCCGAACCAAAGACACCGCGCTGCCACCCTAAGTACGACGGCGGACGCACACCCGGGCGTCTAGGTTTGCCCGGTGGGTGTTATCGAGACCGCTGGGCTGACGAAGCGGTACGGCTCCGTCACCGCACTCGAGCAGCTCGACGTGAACGTCGGCGAGGGAGTTACCGGGCTGGTCGGCGCCAACGGTGCGGGCAAGTCCACGCTGATCAAGATCCTGCTGGGGCTGGTGCCGGCGACCGACGGGACGGCGACGGTGCTCGGGCACGACGTCGCCACCGAAGGCAGCACGATCCGCGCGCTGGTCGGCTACATGCCCGAGCACGACTGCCTGCCGGCCGACGTGTCCGCGAGCGACCTGGTCGTGCACATGGGTCAGATGTCCGGGCTGCCGTACGCCGCCGCGCGCGAGCGGGCGTCCGACGTCCTGCGCCACGTCGGACTGGCCGAGGAGCGCTACCGCCCGATGGGCGGCTACTCGACCGGCATGAAGCAGCGCGCGAAGCTGGCCCAGGCGCTCGTGCACGACCCGCGGCTGGTCCTGCTCGACGAGCCCACCAACGGGCTCGACCCGTCCTCGCGCGACGACATGCTCGCGCTGGTGCAACGGATCGGCCGCGAGTTCGGGATCGCCGTGCTCGTCACCTCCCACCTGCTCGGCGAGCTCGAACGCGTCAGCGACCACGTCGTAGTGCTCGACGCCGGGCGGCTGCTCCAGTCCTCGGCGACCACCGACTTCATGCACGCGACCGGCAGCCTGGTCGTCGAGGTGCAGGGGAAGCCTGACGCCGATCGGCTGCTGGGCCAGGCGCTGGTCGAGGCCGGTCTCATCGCCCGGCCCGCCGGGGGCGCGCTGATCGAGGTCGAGGTGCGCGACGCGGCCACGCCGGACGTCGTCCGCGACCTCACCGTCGACCTCGGCCTGGGTCTGGTGCGGATGCAGGAGCGCCACCACCGCATCGAGGACGTCTTCCGCGAGGGAGGTGCCGGCAGTGTCCAGCCCGTCTGAGAGCCCGTCGCGCGTCGCTCCCGCCGGCGTCATCCACGACCTGGGCTACCGCCCCTACGGCGGACCCCGGCTGGGTGATGGCCCGGTGGCGTGGGCGTTCTTCGTCACCGGGCTGCGCAACACCTACGGTCTCGGGCGGTCCGGGCGCTCGAAGGTGCTGCCGATGCTCCTGCTGGCGATGATGCTGCTGCCCGCGCTGATCCTCGTGGGCGTGCTGGTCCAGGCCCGCGACCTGCTCGAGCTCGACGCACAGCTCGTGTCCTACTCCAGCTACCCGGTCGTCACGCAGCTGCTCATCTCGGTGTTCGTCGCGGCGCAGGCCCCGGCGTTGATCTCCCGGGACCTGCGGTTCCGCACGATCACGCTCTACCTCGCGCGGCCGATGCACCGGTCGGCATACGTCCTGGTGCGTCTCGCCTCTCTCACGGTGGCGACGCTCATCCTGATCGGCGCCCCACTGCTCCTCATGTACGTCGGCGGCCTGCTCGCCGACCTGCCGGTCGGCCGCGAGACCGGCCGCTTCCTAGGTGGCATGGTCGGTGCGGTTCTGCTCGCCTTCTGCCTGTCCGGGCTGGCGGCACTGGTCGCCGCGCTGACGGTCCGCCGCGGCCTCGCGGTCGCCGCGGTGATCGTCGTACTGCTGGTCAGCTACACCGTGGTCTCGACCATCCAGGGCATCGCAGTCGGCACCGGCAACGACACGGTCGGCGAGGTCGCGGGGCTGTTCTCGCCTTACACGCTGGTCAACGGGGTGCAGGTGTTCTTCTTCGACACCCCGCGGGCCACTCCGACGCCGCCGAGCAGCAACGGCATGGGGCTCGTCTACGTCCTCGCGGTCCTGGCGACCGCGCTCGGGCCGATCGGCGCGATGATGGCGCGCTACCGGAGCGTGCAGGCATGAGCGAGATCAAGATCGACCATGTCTCGCGGTGGTACCGCAACGTCGTCGCGGTCAACGACGTGTCGATGACGATCGGGCCCGGCGTGACCGGCCTGCTCGGGCCGAACGGCGCCGGCAAGACCACGCTGATCGCCATGATGTCCGGCTTCCTCGCACCCTCGACCGGCACGGTCACGCTCGACGGTGAGCCGCTGTGGCGCAACGAGCAGGTCTACCGGAAGCTCGGCCTGGTGCCTGAGCGCGAGGCGATGTTCGACTACCTGACCGGCCGCCAGTTCGTCGTGGCGTGCGCCGAGCTGCACGGGCTCGCCGACGTCGGCGCCGCGGCGCAGCGGGCCATCGCGCAGATCGAGATGACCGACGCGCAGGACCGCTCCATCTCGACGTACTCCAAGGGGATGCGGCAACGGATCAAGATGGCGACCGCGCTCGTGCACGACCCTGCGGTGCTGCTCCTCGACGAGCCCTTCAACGGCATGGACCCACGGCAACGGATCCACCTGATGGAGCTGCTCAGCACCATGGGCGCCGAGGGCCGGACCGTGCTGTTCAGCTCGCACATCCTCGAGGAGGTCGAGCAGGTGGCGCGCCAGATCGAGGTCATGGTCTCCGGGCGGCATGCGGCGTCCGGCGACTTCGGCGCGATCCGGCGGCTGATGACCGACCGGCCCAACCGGTTCGTGCTGCGGACCGAGGACGACCGGCTGATGGCCTCAGTGCTGCTGGCCGACCCCAGCGTGCGCGGCGCGCGGCTGCGCTCGGAGGGCGGGATCGAGGTGGAAGCCTCGGACTTCGGCCGCTTCAGCGAGGTGCTGCCGCGGCTGGCGCGCGACCACGGCGTACGCCTGCACGAGGTCACTCCCACCGACGAGTCGCTCGAGAGCGTGTTCTCCTACCTGGTGTCGTCGTGATGCTGATGCCCATGATTTCGGCGACCATCGTCCGGTTGGGCGCGCGCAGCATCTTCGGGCGGTGGCGCGGCGTGCTGCTCTTCGTGCTGCCGGTGATCCTGATCGGCCTGTCGGTGCTGGTGCGGGTCCTCGTCGGCCAGGAGGCAGAGGCGGCCGAAGCCACGCTGTACGGGCTCGGCCTGGTCGTCGTCGTGCCCCTGGTCGCGCTCCTCGCGACGTCGGGGCTGCTGGCCCCCGAGATCGACGACGGCTCGATCTCCTACCTGCTGGCCAAGCCCATCTCCCGCTACACGATCGTGGTCAGCAAGCTCGTCGTCGCACTCACCTGCGTGCTGGTGTTCGGTGCGGTCCCGATGCTGGTCGCCGGACTCATCTTGCGCACCGACGCACCAGCGATCGGGGTCGGCTTCGGCGTCGCCTCGCTGGTCGGGGGCGCGGCGTACTGCGCCGTCTTCGCGCTGCTGTCGGTCATGACCCGGCACGCAGTGGTGATCGGGCTGATCTACCTGCTGATCTGGGAAGGGCTGCTCGGCGGGCTGCTCGACGGCGTGCGCTGGTTGAGCGTCACCCGCTGGTCGGCCGAGCTCGTCGACCAGATCGCCGACCTCACGCTGGTCGACGAGCTGCCCCTGGCGTACGCCGTGATCGCGTTCGCCGTCGCGATCGGAGCCGGCACGTGGCGCACCGGCCTCCGGCTGCGGGCCTTCAACCTCACCGGGGACGAGTAGCCGCGGCACCGGGGTGACGTAGCGCGATCGGGCCATGGCGGTCCGGGTAGCCCGACTGCTAGAACGGGGACAGGCTCGGGCCTCCACCAGGGGATCAGGGGGGCCACATGCAGGGCGACGTGCACCCGAATGACGAGGGCGACCATCCGGACACGCTCGACGACATGGCCGGCATCGGCGAGCGGGCCTCGAGCCTCAACCTCAAGGGCTGCGCGCCGGTCCTGATCGCCGCGGTGGTCATCATCACCATCCTCATCGCCGTGATCAACAGCCGCGACGACGACTCGGACCAGCCGTCGACCTCGGCGACGCCGAGCACGGCGGCCAGCGAAACGCCCAGCGAGTCCCCGTCCGAGACACCCTCGGAGACCCCGACGGAGTCACCCAGCGAACCCCCCAGCGAGACGGCCGACCCGAGCACTGCCGCGAGCACACCGGGCGAGGGCACGCCGCCGGGGAGTCGCCGGTACGAAGGCAATTCCGGTGACCAGATCGGCTGCATCGCCTGCGACGGGCTCAGCCGGTACCTCTCCGTCGAGCACCCCGGGGTCGGAGTCGGTGACGGTGCGCGCCCGAAGCTGGAGGTCGTCTGGCCCGAGAACGGCTCCTTCACCGAGTTCGGTGCAACGGTCTCGGGCGCCAACCAGGGTCGTTATGGCTTCGCCGTGCTCGCGAACGGGACGAGCTACACGGCCGGATGCGCCATGGAGATCGGCCAGACGTCGTGCCAGGCCCCGTCGTCCGCCAAGATCAAGAAGGGCGATCGGGTCGCGATCATCATCGGCGAGGCCGGCACCATGGTGAACGGCAAGCCGGCGAGCAGGGGGGACTTCACCGTCAGCTGGTGGTTCGTCTTCCAGCCGGCTGGCGGCTGACCCAGCGCCCCCGGTGCATCACCCGGCTGACGTCGAGCTGCTGGTCGAGCACGACCAGGTCGGCCCGAAACCCGGGACGCAGGGCGCCGACGCGGTCCAGCCCCAGCATCGCCGCCGGAGAGGCGGTGGCAGCGCGGACCACGTCCTCGATGGGGAGGCCGGCGACCTGGACGGCGTACTTCACCGCGGCCGCCATGGTCAGCGTCGAGCCGGCGATGGCACCGCTGTCGGCGAGCCGAGCCACCCCGTCGCGCACCTGCACGGTCATCGGCCCCAGCCGGTAGTCACCGTCGCCCGGCATCGCTGCGGCGGCCATGGCATCGGTCACCAGCACGGCCAGGTGCGGCTTGGCCTGGGCGGCCAGCGAGAGCACGGCCGGGTGGAGGTGAACGCCGTCGGCGACCAGCTCCACGTAGGCGTCGGGGTGCTCGAGGAGCGCCGCGACCGGACCCGGCTCGCGGTGGTGCAGCTGGCGCATGGCGTTGAACAGGTGCGTGCCGACGCTGGCGCCGGCGTCGAGGGCCGTGCGCGCGACGTCGTACGTCGCGTCGGTGTGACCGAGCGCGACGGTCACCCCGGCGGTGACCAGGCGGCGTACGGCGTCGAGGCCGCCGGGAAGCTCGGGGGCAAGGGTCACCATCCGCAGCTGGCCGCGCGCGGCCTCGACGAGGTCGTCCACCTGCCCCGGTGTGGGCCGGGTGAGCAGGGACGGGTCGTGCGCGCCGGCATGGCTCGGCGAGAGCCACGGCCCCTCGAGGTGGAGGCCGGCCAGGAGGCCGTCGTCGACCAGTGCGCCGAGCTCGCGCACCTGGTTCAGCAACCGGTCGGGTGCGTCGGTGACCAGGCTGGCCAGCATGCTGGTCGTGCCGTGTGCCAGGTGCGCGCGGACCACGGTCTCGGCGGCCTCGGCCGTACCGGTGTCGAACGAAGCACCGCCACCACCGTGTGCGTGCGCGTCGATGAAGCCGGGCACCAAGGTCGCGGCGGTCATCACCTCGTCGGGCGGCGCCGGCGGCTGGCCGGGACCGACGTCCGAGATCCGCTCACCCTCGACGTGCACCCACCCCGGCGCGAAGACCCGCGCCGGGGTGACCACACGATCTGCGGAGACGATCACTCAGACGATCATTCAGGCCGTCGTGTCCGCCTCGACGAGCGACTCCTCGCCCTCGTCCTCGCGACCCGGCGTCTTGAGGTTCCACCATCGGATCACGAAGCGGAACGAGAAGTAGTAGACGACCGCGTAGCCGAGCCCGATCACGATCAACCACAGGGGTCTGGTCGCGATGTTGAAGTTGAGCAGGTAGTCGATCAGGCCGGCCGAGAACCCGAACCCGTCCTTGATGTCGAGCGCGTTGACCAGTGCCAGCGACGAGCCGGTCAGCACTGCATGGAGGATGTAGAGCGGCCACGCCACGAACATGAACGCGAACTCGAGCGGCTCGGTGATCCCGGTCAGGAACGAGCAGAGCGCGGCGGAGAGCATGATGCCGCCGACGGCCTTCTTGTGCTGGGGCTTGGCCTCGTGCCAGATCGCCAGGGCGGCGGCCGGCAGCGCGAACATCATGATCGGGAAGAAGCCGGTCATGAACGCGCCGGCGGTCGGGTCGCCGTTCAGGAACCGCTGGATGTCGCCGTGCCAGACCGTGCCGGCGCTGTCCGTGTAGGAGCCGAAGACGAACCACGGCGGGTTGTTGAGGATGTGGTGCAGCCCGAGCGGGATGAGCAGCCGGTTGAGCGTGCCGTAGACGAAGCCGCCGATGACGTCGTTGTCGGTGACCCACTCCCCGAGGTTGGTGATGCCGGCGTCGAACCACTGGTAGACCAGGCTCATCAGCACTGAGATCACGACCGCCGCGAGCGAGGTGATGATCGGGACGAACCTGCGGCCACCGAAGAACGCGAGGTAGGGCGGCAGGCTGATGCGGTGGTACCGCTGCCAGAGGAAGGCCGTCGCCAGCCCCATCACGATGCCGCCGAGCACGCCGAAGTTGATGAGCTCCTGCGTCGCTCCCTCTTCGGGGGTGCCGAGGACGTACGGCGACATGGCGTCGCCCACGCCCTTGAAGACCAGGTAGCCGACCACCGCGGCGAGCGCCGTCGAGCCGTCGGCCTTCTTGGCCATCCCGATCGCGATACCGACCGCGAAGATGATCGGCAGGTTGGCGAAGAGCGCGCCACCGGCCGCACCGAGGACCGAGGCCACCCGCTCCCAGCCCAGCCCGTCCGCGCCGAGCATGTCCTTCGCGCCGAACCGGAGCAGCAACGCCGCCACCGGCAGTGCCGCGATCGGGAGCATCAGGCTCCGGCCGAACTTCTGGACCGGGGCGAGGTTGAACCGCCGCCCCCCTGTCGTTCCCGCGCCGAGCGGGACATCTGCTGTGCTCACTGCTGCCTGCCTTCCGATTGATCTAGTCTTCCGAGGTGCTGGCGCCGAGCTCGTCGCGGGCCAGGGACATGTGGAGCTGGTAGCGGTCGCCGCGGTAGCGCGAGACGACGTACTCCAGCGGACGGCCGGACGCGGCAGCGACCCGGCGAAAGACGAGGAGCGGGGTGTTGAGGGGGGCGTCGAGCCGGCGCGCCGTGGCATCGTCGGCCGCCTCGCCCCACAGCGTCTGCTCGGCCGTGTCGATGACGAAGCCGTAGCTGTTCGTGAAGACCTCGTAGAGCGAGCCGCCGAGGTCGTGGCGGTCGAGCCCGGGCAGCGCGTCGCAGGGGTACCAGCCGTTCTCGAGCGCGATCGGCTGCCCGTCGGCGAGGCGCACCCGGTCGACCCGCCAGGCGGTGCCGTCGCCGCCCAGGTCCAGCGCCTTCGCGACGTCCGTCGGCGGACGGTCCTGGGCGATCGACAGCAGCCGGGTCGACGGAGTCAGCCCCCGGCGTCGCATGTCCTGGCTGAACGACGCGAGGTGCAGGCGGCTCTCGAGGCGGGGGCGGGCCACGAACGTGCCCTTGCCGTGGATGCGGTGCAGCAGTCCGTGGGCGATCAGGCTCTCGATCGCCTTGCGCACCGTCGCCCTCGAGACGTCGTACGTCGCCATCAGCTCGCGCTCCGACGGGATCGCGGCGTCCGGTCCCAGCTCGTTGACGGCGAGGTCCGCCAGCACGTCGCTGAGCTGCGCGTGCTTGGGGAGCGGGCCGGCGTCGATCACCCGGGTCGGGCGCTTCTCGGTCAAGGACGATCCTCTCGACGGGATCCGGGACCAGTGGTACGGTCTGGTCCGGACCAGTTGAGACAATGAACGCTCGACCGGCGGCTTGTCAAGCAAGAGACCCGAGGAGAACCGTCATGACCAAGGCCGAGCAGATCCTCGCCGGACTCGGTGGGGCCGAGAACATCGTGGAGATCGAGGCCTGCATCACCCGGCTCCGCACCGAGGTGTCCGACCCGTCGAAGGTGGACCAGAAGGCCCTCAAGGCCGCCGGCGCCCACGGCGTCGTCGCGTCCGGGAACGTCGTGCAGGTCGTGGTAGGTCCGGAGGCCGACAACCTGGCCGAGGATATCGAGGACCTGATGTGACGCCGGTCGACGTGCTCGCCCCGTGCCCGGGCCGGGTGGTGCCGCTGTCCGAGACCGGCGACCCGGTGTTCGCCGCCGAGATGGTCGGCCCGGGAGTGGCGATCGACCCCGACCCCGGGCTGGTGACCGTGGTGTCACCCATCGCCGGAAGGGTCGTGAAGGTGCACCCGCACGCGTTCGTCGTACTCGGTGACAACGGGGTCGGGGTGCTGGTCCACCTCGGCATCAACACCAACCGCCTCGACGGCGCGGGCTTCGAGGTGCTCACCGCGCAGGGCGACACCGTCTCAGCGGGCGCGCCGATGGTGCGCTGGGACCCGTCGACGATCACCGGCGACGGCATCTCCACCATGGTGCCGGTCGTCGCCATGGACCGGCCCAAGGGCTCGGTCCCGGTCCCCGAAGGCGACCGGGCCGTCGGCCCCGGCGACCTGCTGTTCCGCGTCGAGGTCTAGGACCACGCTGACCCGGGAGAAGGTGTCGCCAGAAGGCCGGTGACCCGGGCAGTCCTGACCGATGTGTGGGCGATCGACTACGCGCGCCGCCGCCGATGCGCGGGCACGACCCAGCCGACCGGGCCCCAGGCGGCGGTGAGCTAGGGCCCATTGCCGCGCGTCGAACGGGCCCAGGCTCACCGCCCAGAGTTCGTGGATCGGTGAGGTCATACGAACTGTGGACCCGTCTGCTCCATCCGGATGACCTAAACCGGGCGGGTGTCGGTCGGCTCCGCGCGCGGCCGCCCACACATGAGTCAGGAGTGCCTGACCCGGGACTTTGTGTCGGTCGTGAGCGACAGAAAGTCCCGGGTCAGCGTTCAGCGCGACAGAAATCCCGGGTCAGCGTCAGGCCGCGGCAGCGACCTTGCGGGCCTGCTGCTGCAGCCGGGCCGCGGCGGCGCGACGGACCTTCGGGCCCTTGGTCGACATGGCGTAGAGCAGCTTCAGCTGCGAAGGCAGGTTCTTTGCGTTGGTGGTGGCCAGCCAGCCGTTGGGCAGCGAGAGCCGCACCACCTTGTGCCAGGCCGAGTAGACCTGCTGGGGCATCGGCGCGGTGTGGTAGTTGAGGTCGTACTTGTCGAACAGGTCGCGGACCTTCGGGGCCACCTCGGCGTACCGGTTGCTCGGCAGGTCGGGGAACAGGTGGTGCTCGATCTGGTGCGACAGGTTGCCACTCATCACGTGCATCGCCTTGGAGCCGGAGATGTTGGCCGAGCCGAGCATCTGGCGCAGGTACCACTCGCCGCGGGTCTCGTTGTCGGGGATCGACTTGCGCTCGAAGGTCTCGACGCCCTCCGGGAAGTGGCCGCACATGATCACCGAGTGGCTCCACAGGTTGCGGACCACGTTGGCGGTGAAGTTGGCGGCCAGGGTGGGCAGGAAGCCACCGAACGGCAGGGCCAGCGCCGGGTTGACGACGTAGTCCTTGGTGGCCTGCTTGCGGATCTTGCCGAGCACCTTCTTGACGTTGACCTTGAAGTCGGCGGGGCGCTTGTCCTTCGGGATGCTCAGGTTGCGGCCGAGCTCGAGGTCGTAGGCCGCGATGCCGTACTCGAAGAAGCAAGCGTTGACGAAGTTCCAGAACGGCTGGGCGAGGTACATCGGGTGCCAGCGCTGCTCCTCGTCGACGCGCATGATGCCGTAGCCGAGGTCGTTGTCCTTGCCGACGATGTTCGTGTAGGTGTGGTGCACCTGGTTGTGGGAGTGCTTCCACTGCTCCGCCGGGGTCGCCATGTCCCACTCCCACGTCGTGGAGTGGATCTTGGGGTCGCGCATCCAGTCCCACTGTCCGTGCAGGACGTTGTGCCCGATCTCCATGTTCTCGAGGATCTTGGAGACCGACAGCCCGACGGTGCCGAGCACCCACAGCGGGGGCAGGGCCGAGCCGAGCAGAACCGCACGCGAGCCGAGCTCCAGCTTGCGCTGCACGGAGATCACGCGGCGGATGTAGGCCGCGTCGCGCTCCCCGCGGTCGTCGAGGATGTCCTGGCGGATCGCGTCGAGCTCGATGCCGAGCTGCTCGATGTCCTCGGGGGTGAGGTGGGCGGTGGGGTTCTCGGGCTTCTGGGTGATCGTGGTCATGGTGCGTCGACCTTTCGTCGTCGGAGGCTTCGAGACGGTCGCTATGCGACCTCCTCAACCACCGAGGGATCAGTGGGCGAGCGTGCAGTCGCCGGCAGCGGCGTTGATGCAGGTCTGGATCGGTACGCCGTCGGGGCCGGTCTCACCCGGCACCGCGACGGTCAGCGCTCCGTTGCGCAGGTCGCGCACGGCTCCCGACTTCAGCGGGAGCACGCAGCCCATGCAGATGCCCATCCGGCATCCGCTGGGCATCAGGACGCCGCCCTGTTCGGCGACGTCGAGGATCGGGGTGGCGCCGTCGGCGTCGAGGGTAGTGCCGCTCGCGAACGAGACGGTGCCACCGTCGCCGGCGGAGACGAGGACGGGCCGGAAGCGCTCGGTGTGCAGCGCCAGGCCACGGTCTGCGTGGTGCTTCTCGAGGGCGTCGAGCAGCCCGGCCGGGCCGCACGCGTAGGCAAGCCGGTCGTCGACGTCGGGGACCAGGCCGTCGAGGTCGTTGACGTCGAGCAGGCCGTCGCGGTCGTCGTACCGCTCGACGAGCCGGAGGTTCCCGGACGACGCGTGGGCGCGGAGCTCGTCGCGGAAGATCGCGGTGTCCGCGCTGACGTTGACGTGCACGAGCACGATGTCGCAGCCGACCCGGTCGCGGCGGGAGAAGAGGTTGCGCAGCATCCCGATCACCGGCGTGATGCCGGAGCCGGCGGTGACCAGGAGCAGCTTGCGCGGCAGCGGCTGCGGGAGGACGAACTCGCCCTCTGCTTGCTCCAGGTTCAGCATCTGACCCGCGCGCACGCGGTGCACGAGGTGCTGGGACACGACGCCGTCGGGAATCGCCTTCACGGTCAGGCTGATGCATCCGTCGGGACGCGGCCCGTGGGTGAGCGAGTAGGTGCGCCACAGCCGTACGCCGTCGACGTCGACGCCGACGCGGACGTACTGGCCGGGGACGTGGCCGGCCCAGGAGCGACCCGGCTTGATCACCAGGGTGGCCGACTCCGCGGTCTCGGCGTGCACGGAGACGATCCGGCCGCGCAGCTCGGCGCCCGCGCGCAGCGGGTGGAAGACGTCGAGGACATCGCCGAGCTCGAGGGGCGTCAGCGCCGAGTCCGCGACCCGCCGCAGGGTCGCTCGCAGGCCACGGCCCGCCAGGAACGGGCTGCGTCCGGGTACGGAGACGCTGGTGCTGGCCATGTCTTCAAGACTCCCCTATCCCCATGCGATGATCCATGTCTGAGGGACGTGAATGACTACGTCACATTTGTTCGCTGGAGACAAAATGGCCCCTGTTACCCCCACTGAGCACGGTCTCGAGCTCTCTTCGGCCGCCGTGGAGGAGATGCGCGCCCGGCTTCCCGACGTCGCGGAGCAGGTGGTGGGCGCCATCATCGAGGAGGTACCCAGTTACCGCGACGCGTTCGACGGACCGATGGGCGAGACGATCCGCAACGCCGTCCAGCTCGCGCTGGGCGGCTTCCTGTCGCTGGCGAGCCAGGGCCGGGCAGAGGCACTCCGGACGCCGACGGCGCCCGCGGTGGAGGGCTCCTACCAGCTCGGCCGCGGCGAGGCCCGGAGCGGCCGGACCACCGACGCGCTGCTCTCCGCGTTCCGCATCGGGGCCCGGGTCTCGTGGCGGGAGATGTCCACGACCGCGGTCCGGAACGGGCTGCCGGCCGCGGTGATGGCCGACTTCGCCGAGCTGGTCTTCGCCTACATCGACGAGCTGTCGGCGGCCGCGGTCGCCGGGCACACCGACGAGACCGAGACGACCGGCCGGGTCCGCCAGCGGCTGCTCGACAAGGTGGCCGCCCTGCTCGTGGCCGGTGCTCCGGACGAGGAGGTGGCAGCGGCCGCCGACGCAGCCGGCTGGGCGCCGCCCACCACGCTCACTGCGGTGCTGGTCCCCGAGTCTCAGGTGCGACCCGTCCTCGGCCAGCTGGCGGCGGGCACCATCCAGGCCACCGACGCGCCCGGGCTGGACGAGGGCGCACTGCTGCTCGTCCCGGACGCGCACGGGCGCCGGCGTACGGCGCTGCTGCGGACGCTGCGCGACCGTGCCTCGATCGCGGGTCCCGCCGTCCCGTGGCTGGTGGTCCGCGCCTCGATCGATCGCGCGCTCCGCGCCCGCCAGCTCGGCATCGAGCTCGACACCGAGGCGGAGCTCCCCCGGCTGGTGCTGCACGCCGACGAGTCTGCCCTCGCCGACCTCCGGGCCCGCGCCCTGGCCCCGCTCGCGGGTCTGCGCCCCGCGACCGCCGAGAAGCTGGCCGACACCCTGCGCGCCTGGCTGCTCCACCAGGGGCGCCGTGACGACGTCGCCGCCGCCCTGTTCGTGCACCCGCAGACGGTCCGCTACCGCATGGGCCAGCTCCGCGACCTCTACGGAGATCGCCTCGAGGACCCCGACACCGTGCTGGCCCTCACCATCGCCCTCGCCTGACGCCGAGTCGGGGTTACTGCGCATCAGTAACCCCGACTCGGCAACGCGGCGGGCCTCGAGTCGGGGTTACTGCGCATCAGTAACCCCGACTGGGCGGGTCAGAGGTCTTGCCAGTCCGGCTTGGCGGCGTAGACCTCGCGGTAGTGGTCGGCACGGTCGAGCAGGGCGGCGGCCGCGGGGTCGAGCAGCACGGTGGCGCGCTCGTGCAGCTGGAGCACCGACGCGGGGCAAGAGGCAGTGAGCGGGCCCTCGACCGCCGCCGCCACCGCGGCCGCCTTGCCCTCGCCGGTGGCGATCAGGAGCAGGTGACGCGCGCGCAGGATGGTGCCGAGGCCCTGGGTCAGCACGTGCTTCGGCACCTCGTCGGCAGAGCCGAAGAACCGCGCGTTCGCGTGCCGGGTCTGCGCGGTGAGCGTCTTGAGGCGGGTCGTCGAGAAGAGCGAGGAGCCGGGCTCGTTGAACGCCAGGTGCCCATCGCCGCCGATGCCGAGGACCTGGAGGTCGACCCCGCCGGCCTCCGCGAGCTGCGCTTCGTACGCCGCCCCCGCGGTCCGCACGTCGGTCGGGTCCGGGCCGTGCACACGGTCCGGCGACAGGCCGAGCTCGTCGGTGAGCTCACGGGCGATCGTGGCCCGGTAGGACTGCGGATGGCCGGGCGGGAGACCGACGTACTCGTCGAGCAGGTACACCCCCACCTCGTCGTACGACGGCCCGGTGCCGGCCCGGTGCCGGGCGACCAGCTCGCGGTAGGTGAGCATCGGGCTCGATCCGGTGGCCAGCCCCAGCACCGCTGACGGGCGCTCCCGGACCAGTGCCTCGATCGTGTCCGCAGCCAGCGCGGAAACGTCGTCGGCTGAACCGAGCGGGACGACCTCCATCACTGGATCATCTCGAATGTCACGCCCGACCCAGCAGTGCCGCCCCGATCGCGGCCACCGGCTGGTCGGCCGGCACCACCAGGATCCGGCTGGCCAGGTCGAGCGAGGCAAGGAACGGCGACGACGCCGCCTGAGCGCGCAGGGCGCGCGCCACCGCGTCGACCAGAGGCGTCCCCAGCTGGGCCACGCCGCCGCCGAGCACGATCGTGACCGGGTCGACAGTGAGGCACAGGGTCCGCACCGCGTCGGCCACCCCGGCCGCGAACCGGTCCCGCACCACGATGGCGCGGCCGTCGCCAGCGGCAGCCGCGGCGAACAGCGACTGCGCCGGAGGCCGATCGCCCGAGGGCCAGGCCGCCGCCAGCGCGCGCCCAGAGGCCACGGTCTCGAGGCAGCCGCGCTGGCCGCACTGGCACAGTGCGCCGTTCGGATCGACCGGGACGTGGCCGACCTCGCCGGCGGCTCCGGTGGCGCCGCGGCGCAGCTCCCCGTCGAGGACCAGCCCGGCGGCCAGGCCGGTGCCGATCGAGAGGTAGACGAGGTCGCGGATGCCGCTGAGCGCCACCGCGCCCAGCGTTGCCACGTTGACGTCGTTCTCGATCGCGACGGGCAACCCAAGCCGCCGCTCGAGCTCGTCGCGCAGCGGGACCCAGGCACCGTCGAGGCCGAGGTTGACCGCGTGCTTGACGACACCCCGCTCGACATCGACGAGCCCGGGGATGCCGAGCCCGACCGTCGCGGCCCGCGTGCCGTCGGTGGCCGCGCCGAGGTGCGCGACGACGAGCTCGGCGGTGCGGACCACGCCGTCCGGGCCCGGCTCGGTCGCCTCACGCACCTGCTGGACGACGCGGCCCTGCTCGTCGACGAGCACGCCGAGCGTCTTGGTGGCACCGATGTCGAGCCCGATCGCGCCGTTCAGCGGTCCCACCCCGCCTTCCGCAGCACGTCGGTCACCGCCACCGCGCCAGGCTGTGACCAGCCGCGCGCCTCGACGGTCGGCAGCGAGTCGGTACGCCGGACCGGCCAGCCCCACTCGACCACGACCGAGTCGCGACCGGCGGCCGCAGCCAGGGTCGCCAGCACGTCGGGCTGCCGGTGCGCGTCGCGCACCTGGAGGACCAGCGGCCCGTCCGGGAGCACCGTGTCGCCGGGTGTCACCACGGCGTCCGCGGCCAGGCCCCACGGGGCGGCGCCGATCGCGATCGTGCCGGGCGAGTCGACCCGGACCACCCGCGCGCCGGACAGGCCAGGCAGGGTGCCCGACACGGTCACCGACCGAGCTGCCCCCGCAGCCAGCACCTGGGGGTCGAGCTCCCGCCCGGGCGTCGGGCTGACGGTGAGCCCGCCGACGGCCTTGGCCGCGTCGGCCAGCCGCTCCTCCGACAGCCGGCCGGACCGGACGGCGTGCACGAGCGCCGTCTGGATACCGCGGACCAGGTCGACGTCCTTCTCGGGGCCGATGCAGAGCAGGTCGGCGCCGGCCGCGATCGACAGCACCGCCGCCTCGGGGATCCCTCGGCTGCCCGAGGCTCCGGCCATGTCGAGCGCGTCGCTCACGATCACGCCGGCGAACCCGAGCCGGTCGCGCAGCAGCCCCAGCACCGCGGCGCTCAGGGTCGCGGGCAGCACCGGGTCCAGAGCGGGTACGACGACGTGCGAGGTCATCACCGCCGCCGTACCGGCCTCGACGGCGGCCACGAACGGCACCAGCTCCCGTTCGGCCAGGACCGCGAGGTCGGCGTCCAGGACGGGCAGCGCCAGGTGGCTGTCCTCGGCGGTGTCGCCGTGGCCCGGGAAGTGCTTGGCGCAGGCGGCGACCCCCGCCGACTGCAGGCCGGCGGTCCAGCCCGCGACGTGTGTCGCCACGGTGGCCGCGGTGGAGCCGAAGCTCCGCGTGCCGATCACGGGGTTGTCGGGGTTGGAGTTGACGTCGGCGACCGGGCCGAAGTCGAGGGTGATGCCCAGCGCGGTCAGCTCGATCCCGATCGCCCGGCCCACGGCCCGGGTCAGGGCCGGGTCGTCGGCGGCGCCCAGCGCGAGCGGGCCCAGGACCGGGCTGCCGTCGGGAACGTGCAGCCGGGTGACGTCGCCGCCCTCCTCGTCGACCGCAATGACCGCGTCGGGCGCGGCCGACCGGACCGTCGCCGTGTACGCCGCCACGGCGTCCGGCCCGTCGGCGGTGTTGCCACCGAACAGGCACAGCCCGCCCAGTCCCTCCTGCAGCAGGCCCACCACGTCGGCCGGCACCGTCGTCCCGGCGAACGACGGGAGCAGCACGCGCAGGGCCATGGACTCGAGGCTCATCCCTTCACCGCCCCGGCCGTCAGCCCGGAGACCATCCGGCCCTGGACGATCAGGAAGAAGATGATCACCGGGACCGCGATCAGGGTCGAGCCGGCCATCACCGCACCCCAGTCGACGCCTCGGTTGACGTCGAGGAAGCCGGACAGCCACACGGGCAGCGGCTTCTTGTCATCGCGGGTCATCACGACGACCGCGAGCGTGAACTCGTTCCACGCCTGGATGAAGCCGAAGACACCGGTCGCCACCAGCCCCGGCGCGAGCAGCGGGAGGGTGATCTTCCGGAACGCCTTGAACCGCGAGCAGCCGTCCATCATCGCGGCCTCCTCGAGCTCGTAGGGCACCCCGGCGACGAAGCCGCGCAAGGTCCAGACCGTGAAGGGCAGCACGTTGGCGACGTAGACGAGGGTCAGCCCGGCCACCGTGTTGAGGAGCTGGAACCCCTCCAGCATCTTGTACTGGGAGATGAACAGCCCCTCGACCGGGATCATCTGGATCAACAGCAAGGTGACGATGAAGCTCTTGCGGCCCGGGAACCGGAACCGGCTCACCGCCAGCGCGGCCAGGAACGCGAAGACCAGCGAGACGGCCACCGTCGCGACCGTGACTGCGAGGCTCATCCCGAGCGCGTCGAAGAACCGGCCGCCGTCGAGCACGCGGCGGTAGTTGTCGAGCGTGCCGCCGAGCGGTGTCCAGGTGGGGTCCGGTGCTCGAATCTCGCGGCGCGGGAGCAGCGAGGTGTTGACCATCCAGTAGACCGGGAAGGCGCAGGCCGCGAAGATGACCAGCCCCGCGAGGTTGGCGCCCAGTCGGACTGTGGCGGTTGGACGGCGGGCCATCAGCGTCAGTCCTCTTCGTTCCGCAGCATCATCCGCACGTACGGCGCAGTCAGCAGCACGGTGAGCGCAAGCATGAACATGGCCACTGCGGCGGCGGTGCCGAAGTCGCCGCCGCCGATGCCGAGCCGGTAGATGTAGGTGCCGAGCAGGTTGGTGTCGCGGGTGACCCCGCCGGCCTTCTGCAGGACGTAGATCTGGGTGAACACCCGCAGGTCCCAGATCACCTGCAGCAGCCCGATGATCAGGAGCACCGGCCGGATCGAGGGCAGGACGACGTGACGCAGACGCTGCCACGGGCCGGCACCGTCGAGCTCGGCGGCCTCGGTGAGGTCGTCGCTGACCTGGGTGAGTGCGGCGTAGCCGGTGAAGGCCACGAACGGCACGCTCATCCAGACCACGATCACGGTGGCCACGAAGTAGAACGACAGCGGGTGCAGCAGCCAGGAGTGGCCCTCGTACTCACCGCCCAGCCGGCTCAGCGTCCAGTTCACGACGCCGTACTGGGTGTCGAAGAGCCACTGCCAGACGGTCAGCGAGGCGACCACCGGCATCGCCCAGGCGAGCAGCAGCCCGGCCTGCACAATGAGGCGGACCGACTTGGACATCAGCCGCATCAGCAGCGCGACGGCCATGCCCAGCGCCATGGTCAGCGCGGCGTTGACCAGGCAGAAGGCGACGGTGCGGACCAGCACCTTCCAGAGGTAGGCGTCGGTGACCAGCGCCCGGTAGTTGTCGAGGCCCACCCACGAGGCGGGACGGCCGAACTGCTGGGCCAGGCCGTACTCGTGGAACGAGAGCAGCACCTGCCGGACGAGCGGGTAGCCGAGTGCGAACCCCAGTGCGACCACCGCGGGAAGGAGCAGCCCGTAGGGCAACCGACCACTGCGTCGCGGCCGCGGCGAGCCGAGCCCGACGCGTCGTGAGCTGCGCGTCCGCGTCGGTGTGCTGGTCGTGGTGGTCACCCCCTCCTCCTCTCAGTGTGGTGTCGGTGCACTCTCGGTGCTATCGGTCGGGGACAGCGCCGGGCATGGAGCGGCCGGGGCGGCGTCGTTGCAGGGAGCGCCGCCCCGGCCGGGTCACTGGTCGAGCTGGACTCAGCTGAGCTGTTCGGTGATCGCCTCGTCGGCGGCCGCGGCCAGCTCCTCGACGTCACCGCCGGTGGCGATGTCGACGAACAGGTCCTCCAGCACCCGCGAGCCCTCGACCTCGGCCCAGCCCGGCGCGGCCGGAGTGAGCTTGGCGTTGGACGCCGCGGCGATGGTGGCCTGCGCGAACTCGTCGCTGCCGAGCAGGCTGGACAGCGAGTTCTTCGCCGGGGTCAGGCCGGCCTCGGCCATCAGCGTCTGGTAGTCGTCGCTGAGCATCAGCGCCACCGCGTCGCGTGCCAGGTCCTGGTTCTGGGACTTGGCCGAGATCGCGATGTCCGAGCCGCCGAGCAGGACGGGTGCCGGGGAGCCGTCGGCGCCGGGCAGGGCGAAGACGCCCAGCTGGGCGACCATGTCCGGGCAGCCGGTCTCGGGGTCCTCGATCAGGCCCTTCACCCACCCGGGCGCCGAGAGCATGCCGACCTCGCCGGCGCAGAACGGCGTCTGCGGGTTCTCCTCGTTGCCGTCCTTGGCCGCTCCCGAGGCCTGGTCCATCAGCGTCTGTACGGTCTTCAGGCCCTCGACCGACTCGGGCGTCGACAGGGCGCCCTGCCAGGTGTCGCCGTCCTTGACGGCCACCTCGCCTCCGGCGTCCCAGACGAAGGCGACGCCGTTGCGCCAGTCCTGGCCGGGGAACCAGAAGCCGGAGAAGTTGGCCGGCTCCGGGTTGGCCGCCTTGAGGTCGATCGCGGCCTGCACGAACTCGTCCATCGTGGTCGGCACGGCGATGCCGGCCGCCTCGAAGAGGTCCTTGCGGTAGAAGATGTACTTCGACCCGGCGTAGTAGGGCACCGCGTAGGTCTTGCCGTCGACCTGGGCGCCCTCGACGAAGCCCTGGAGCAGGTCCTCGCCACCCCAGTCGCCGAGGTCGGAGCTGACGTCGCTGAACGCGCCGGCCTCGGTGAACGTCGGTGCCTGGGTGTTGCCCACCTCGACCACGTCGGGGGTCTCGGAGTCGCTGGACAGCGAGGTGGTCAGCTTCTCGACCAACCCCTCCCACTCCTGCTGCTCGATGGTGAGCGTGGAGCCGGGGTGGTCTTCCTCGAAGGTCGTCTTCAACCACTCGCGGGCGGCATCGGGGGTGTCCGCGCCGTTGAGCCACACCCGGATCTCGGCGTTCTCGTTGCCACCGCCGCCCGACGCGTCGGCGTCGTCGTCGCTGCAGGCGGACAGGCCGAGGCCGAGCGCGAGCACGCCGGCCGTGGCGACCGAACCTAGCTTCAGTTGAGTCCTCTTGAAGGTGCGCACCGCAGTGTTCCTCTCGTTCATGCGATCTCCTGGGTGGTGCCGGCGGGTCATCAGGACACCCCCAGCTGCCCGGCCAGGACGAGGACCGCGGCGCCCACGAGCACCACGTCGTCGCCCAGCGCGGACGTGCGGACCGCGAGCTCCTCGCCGGAGACCGGCATGGTGCGCTCGCGGATGGTG
This sequence comes from uncultured Actinomycetota bacterium, assembly GCA_963765915.1. GTDB lineage: Bacteria > Actinomycetota > Actinomycetes > Propionibacteriales > Nocardioidaceae > Nocardioides. The sequence continues at coordinate 643,103 of CAVXYB010000001.1, forward strand.
CGGTCGACTGCCTCGAGCAGCGGGCCGTCGAGCAGCTCGAGCGGGCCACTGAGGACCAGCTCGTGCAGATTGAGGGTGCCGACCACCGGGGCCAGCATCGTGCCGAGCAGGGTCCCGACCTCGGAGAGGGCCTGCTCGCCGTCGGCGGCGAGCCGCTCGCGCAGGTGCGGCGCGGCGAGCACGGTCTCCAGGCAGCCGACGCGACCGCAGGCACACTCGACACCGTCCGGGTCGACGACGACGTGGCCGATCTCGCCGGCCGCGGAGCGGTGGCCGTGCAGAAGGGCTCCCTCGAGCACCAGCCCGGCACCGACACCGGTGCCGATCCGCAGCAGCATCAGCCCGCCGTCGCCGGTGTCGCCGAACGTGTGCTCGCCCAGAACCGCGGTGTTGGCATCGTTCGCGACGAAGACCGGCAGGTCGAAGGCCTCGCGCAACCCTGCGGCGAGCGGGGTGCCGTGCCAACCCAGGTTGGGGGCGTCGACGACCACCCCGGCGGCGTCCACCACGCCGGGGGTGCCGACGCCGATGCCCAGCACCGGACGGGTCGTGGCGTCGACCAGCTCGCGGATCAGCTCGTGCACCAGGGCGACGGCAGCATCGCCGCGCCGGCCGTCGAGCGGACGCACCCGGCGGTCCTGAACCTCGCCGGTCAGGTTGAGCAGCGCTCCCGACACCAGGCCCTCGGCGGAGAGGTCGACGGCCACGATCTGCCGCGCGTGCTCGGCGATCTGCACCAGCACCGGGGGCTTGCCGACCCGGCCCTGGGTCGCGGCGGCCGACTCGGTGAGCAGCCCGTCGGTGACGAGGTCACCCACGACGTCGGAGACGGTGACGCGGGTCAGTCCGCTGGACCGCGCCAGGTCGGCCCGGCTGGCGGCGCCGTACCGGAACAGCATCTGGAGCAGCAGCGCCCGGTGGTGCCGGCGGGTGTCCTCCGGCAGCAGCCGCCCCGAGGGCCGGAGCTGCCTGCGGACCGGAGCCGAGGTGCTGTTCACGTTTGTTAGGAAACCTCACTTACTAATCCGATGTCAAGGGTTCTCCGAGGGAATTTCCGGTGGATGCAGGCAGCCTGCGGCCGGTGAGTGAGTGCCCCCGTAGCGTGACGCCATGAGGTGGGGGGTGACCGCGATGGTGCTCGCCATGCTCGCGACCACCGCCGGCTGCGGCAACGACGCGGGTGCCCACGACGGCGACTCCTACGTCGCGCTCGGCGACTCCTACACCTCGGGCGCCGGCCTGCCGAAGACCCAGTCCAACTCGCCGGCCTGCCAGCGGTCCAAGCTGAGCTATCCGCACCTCGTCGCGAAGCAGCTGCACGCCAAGCTGGTAGACGTGAGCTGCGGCGGCGCGGCCACGGCGCACGCCACCGACCCGCTGATCCTGGGCGACGGCACCAACGTGCCTCCCCAGCTGAACGCGGTGACGCGCTCCACCGACCTCGTCACTGTCGGCCTCGGCTACAACGACTTCGGCTGGTACTTCGACCTCCTCTATGGCTGCTCGTCGGCGGCACCGAGCAACCCCACCGGCCATCCCTGCCGGGACCTGCGGGCCGGCGGCGAGGACCCGAGGACCACCACCGCCAAGATCGGCGACCAGGTGCGGACCATCCTCGAGGCGGTGCACGAGCGGGCACCGTCCGCGGACGTGCTCCTCGTCGGATACCCCCAGCTGGTGCCCGACTCCGGCACCTGCCCGGAGCTCCCGCTCGCCGAGGGCGACTATCCATACGTCCACGAGATGCTGGAGCTCCTCGACGAGAACCTGCGGCGTGCGGCCGAGGATGCCGATGCCACCTTCGTCGACGTCTACGGCGCCAGCGACGGCCACGACATCTGCGCCGGCGACGAAGCCTGGGTCAGCGGCATCGTGGCCCAGGCGGGCGTGGCGGCGCCGTACCACCCCTTCGAGCGCGGGCAGCGCGCCGTCGCCGACCTGGTGGTCGAGGCCCTGCGCTGACCGGCCACCCGTTCCCGACCCCGCCGTACCGTTGCCGCATGCTCGTGCGCCGGGTCCTCGCCATCCTCGCCGTCGCGGCCCTGGCCCTCGTGGCCGGGTGCGACGACGCGCCTCCCCCGGCCGACGTCGGCAGCCCGGACCCGGCCGCATCCGCCGGGGCGTCAACCTCGGCGTTCCCGACGTACGTCGCCCTCGGCGACTCCTACACCGCGGCACCAGGGGTCCCGGAGACCGAGCAGCAGTCGGGGTGCCTGCGGTCCAGCGGCAACTACCCGAACCTCGTCGCGGCCGCGCTCGAGTCTCAGCTCGTCGACGTGAGCTGCTCCGGTGCGACCAGCCTCGCGCTGGTCGGCGCGCAGCACACCGCGGGCCAGGTCCAGCCGCCGCAGTACGCGGCGCTCACGGCGGAGACGTCATTGGTGACCCTCAGCCTCGGTGGCAACGACCTCGAGCTGTTCCAGACCATGGTCGGCACCTGCGCCCAGCTCGGCTACAGCGACCCGGTGGGGTCGCCGTGCCGCGACTACATGAGGGCCGCGGGCAAGAAGCAGGACCTGCTGGTCGAGAAGATCGACAAGATCCGCGCCCGCGTCACCTCCGCGGTGAAGGGCATCCACGACCGCTCGCCGCAGGCCAGGGTGTTCCTGATCGGCTACCCGCAGCCGGTGCCGGCCAAGGGCACCTGCCAGGTGCTGCCGCTGGCCAAGGGCGACTACCGCTACGTCCGGACCATCGTGGGCGACCTCAACGACGCGATGCGCGCGGCCGCCAAGAAGGGCAGGGCCACCTACATCGACCTGGTCAAGGCCAGTGCCGGCCACGACATCTGCGCCGGACCGGACGCGTGGGTCAACGGCATCAACACCGACGTGATGCGGGCCCTGGCCTTCCATCCGTTCGCCGAGGAACAGCAGGCGGTCGCCGACCTGATCCTCGCCAAGCTGGAGTCCTAGAGCGCCGAGTGCACGACCCGACCGCCGACGGCGGTCAACGCGACGGCCATGTCGCGCAGCGCCGCGCCGGTGGCCGCGGAGCTCGCGCCCTCGGCGAGCGGGTCGGCGTCGAGAAGCACCAGGTCGCCCGGTGAACCGATGCCGACCGTGGGCTGGCCGTCGACCGAGGCCGCCAGGGCCTCGGCGGCGGTGAGACCCTGCTCGGCGTGCCACGGCTCGCGGTCGTCGGCGCTGCGGTGCACCGCCGCGGCGATCGCCAGCCACGGGTCGAGCGGCGAGACCGGGGCGTCCGAGCCGAGGGCCAGCTCGACGCCGTCGTCGAGCATCCAGCGGAACGCGAAGCACCGCTGCCCCCGGCCCGGCCAGGCCTGCTCGCTGAGGTCGCGGTCGTCCAGCAGGTGCGCCGGCTGCACACTGGCCCGGACGCCGAGCTCGGCCATCCGCCGTACGTCGGCCCGGCCGACCAGCTGAGCGTGCTCGATCGACCCGATCGCCCCGGTCTCGGCGTACGCCGCCAGGGCCTCGGCCACCGCCGCGTCGCCGATCGCGTGGGTGGCGACCTCGAGTCCCCCGTCGTGGGCGTGCGTGAGGAGGTCGCGGAGCTCGGCGCCGGACAGGTTGGGCTGGCCGGCCGGGTAGTCGAGCCGGTGCGCGTCCGCGTAGGGCTCGCAGCACCAGGCGGTCCGGGTGTTGAGCGACCCGTCGCTGATGATCTTGAGCGGTCCCATCGTGGCACGGTCGTCGCAGCCGGGCAGCGGGTCGCCGGTCCGCAGCCCCGCGGCGATCACGTCGTCGAGGGTGTCGGCGTACGTCGCCCAGCGGACGCGGAGCACGTCACAGTCCGCCGCCCAGCGCTCGACCCAGTCGTCGCGGCCGCCGCCGAACTCGAAGTCCACCAGCCCGACCACGCCCCGGGCAGCGGCCGCGTCGAGGGTGCGCCGGAACGCCTCGGGCGCGGTGCCGTCGTTGCCGACCAGGGTGACCAGCCGCGGGTAGACCGAGAACCACTCGGTCTCCCGGACCACCGAGTCCCGGACCGGCATCGCCAGGTGCATCAGCGCCGTGGTGTTGAGCCAGCCGTGGTGGCCGTCGCCGCTCATCAGGACGACCGGGGTGTCGCCGGTGACCGCGTCCAGCTCGGAGACGGTGACGTTTCGCTCCCAGATCCCGGACCGGTGCCCCCAGCCCACGACCGGGACGCCGGGCAGCGTGGCCAACCGCTCCGCGACCAGCGCCAGCGCCTGCTCGGGCGAGCGGGCCGGGGCGAGGTCGAGCCGCTGCGAGGCCAGCGTCCACTGAGCCAGGTGCACGTGCTGGTCCCACAGTCCCGGCGCGCACCAGCGGCCGTCGGCGTCGATCTCTTCGATGCCGGGCCGCGGGTCGAGCTGCGCGGCCACCGTCGTGACCCGGCCGTCCTCCACCAGGACGTCGACAGGGTGCTCCGGCGGCGCCGCGGCCGGCCCGATCGGGACCAGCCGCGCCCGCCGGATCATCAGACTGGCCACCCGGCTCACGCTAGGTCACCGACCAAGTGGTCCGGCAATGGCCCGGATGGGCCGGGCGGGCCGAAGCTTGTAACTGACTGTTGTGACTACTGGCCTGCGCGGATGTGCGCAGGCCAGTAGTGGAATCAGTCAGTTACTAGGGAGGTCAGGCCGGGCAGGGCTCCAGGCAGTCGTCGTCGCACTCGTGGTCGTCGACCTTGTCAGCCGCGTCCGGGTCGAACTCCGGCATCGCCATCGGCTGCGGCCGCAGGAACAGCCCGCCGACCACCGCGGACAGAGCCGCGGCGACCGCACCGACGGCGAACGCGACCTGCAGCCCGCCGTGCAGCGCCTCGACCGGGCCGGCGCCGCCGGCGGCCAGCGAGGCGGTCCGTGAGTCGGAGACCGCGACCAGGACAGCCAGCCCGAGCGCGCCGCCCATCATGAACGACGTGTTCACGATCCCCGAGGCCAGCCCGGCCTCGTGCGGCTCGACGTCACCCATGGCGGCCAGGAGCACCGGGTTGAACGCGATGCCGGCGCCGATGCCGAGCAGGATCATCGAGGGCAGTACGTCGGTGACGAAGCTCCCGTCGACCGGAGCGATCGCGAACAGCGCCAGGCTGACGGCGGCCAGGGCGAGGCCGACGGTCAGCGGCGGCCGGATGCCGAAGGCCATCACCAGCCGGTCGGACAGCTTGAGCGAGCAGATCATCATCACCAGGCTGGTCGGGACGAACGCCAGGCCGACCTCGAGGGCGCTGTAGCCCAGCACCTGCTGGAGGTAGAGCGCCGCCAGGAAGAACCAGGCGAACATCGCCGCGGCCCACAGCACGCCGACCACCTGCGAGACGGTCACGTTGCGCAGCTTGAACAGCCGCAGCGGCACCAGCGGGTCGGCCGCCTTGACCTCGCGGACCACGAAGGCCACGAACAGCACGACGCTTGCGGCAAGCAGACCAAGGGTGCGAGCGGTCGCCCAGCCGGCCTCGTTGCCGCCGACCACGGCGTAGACCGCGATCATCAGGGCGGAGGTGACGAGCACCGCGCCCGGCACGTCGAGCTTCGTCGAGCCCGGGACCACGTCGTCAGTCGGCAGCACCGCGCGGGCGGCCACGAGGACGGCGATGCCGACGGGGACGTTCACGAGGAAGATCCAGTGCCACGACAGCAGACCGGTCAGCACGCCACCGGCCAGGACGCCGACCGCGCCGCCGCCGGACATCACGAAGCCGAAGACGCCCATCGCCTTGGCCCGGTCTCCGGGTGAGCTGAACAGGCCCATGATCAGGGCCAGCGCGACGGCCGAGACGGCGGCGCCGGCGAGCCCCTGCACAGCGCGGCCGACCACGAGGAAGGACGCGTTCGGTGCGAGACCGCAGACCGCCGAGGCGATGGTGAACGACACGACACCACCGAGGAAGACCCGCTTGTTGCCGAGCAGGTCGCCGAGCCGGCCGGAGAGCAGCAGGAAGCCGCCGAAGGTCAGGAGGTAGGCGTTGACCACCCAGGCCAGCGACGCCTGCGAGAAGCCGAGGTCGGTGCGGATCGAGGGCAGGGCGACGTTCACGATGCTCTGGTCGAGCACGATCATCAGGTCGCCCAGGCACAGCACGTAGAGCGCCAGCCAGCGGCTTCGGGTCGCGGCAGCGCCGGTGGCCGCATCGGTCGGCGTGGTCGTCGTCATCTCGTTCTCCTCAACATGGAAGGGCTTGCATCCCTTCCACGAACGGGTGTGTACCAATACGACAGACCTGGCCGCATCTCCTTTCTCATCGCTCACGAGGTGGGTGTGGCTAGGGCCTGTCCCGCAATCCCCGGCGGCGCCCCGAATTGCGGGACAGGCCCTAGTGTCACCGCATGTGGTGGCGCGCGCTCGGGGTCGCCGCGGTGCTGCTCTGCGTGGGCGTCGCGGGTGGGTACGCCGTCGCGGACCGCACCACCGATAAGCCGAGCCAGGACACGGCCGTCGAGCCGGTGCCGGCGGTGTCACCGGCGGTGCCGACGCCGCCGGAGTTCGACGTCCGGCCCGACCCGACCGCCGAGGCCCTCCTGCCCGACCTGCCCAACCACGAGGAGGACCTGCGCATCACCAAGCGCGGGCCGGGGATCTCGATCTTCGTCCCCGATGACTGGCGGAGCGCGCGGCTCCCCGACAGCCAGACCTGGAACTTCGCACCCGACATCAACATCAAGAACACCTACATGCTGCGGGCCAACCTGATGATCGGCCAGCGCCTCGCCGTGACCGTCGCCAAGACCGCCCGCCTCGCGGCGCTGGAGTCCGCGGAGGACGACGGCAACATCGAGGGCCTGGAGATCACCGCGGAGACTGACGACAGCTTCGAGGCGACGTACATCGTCGAGGGATACCTCAAGGTGACGATGGAGAGCTGGGTCGCCGACGACGCCGGGACGGCGTACGCCGACATCGCGGTCACCGGTCGCACCGTGGACGAGGAGGGGCTGCGCGACCTGCTGGCACGGAGCGTCGAGACCGTGCAGTACCTCGATCCGCTCCCGCCGAAGGAGACGGACGAGGACCAGGGCTGAGTCAGATCCCGTGCGTCTCGACGTCGTCGATGACCCGGTTGGCGGTGGCTCGGTCGTGGCTACGGATCTGGATCCACATCAGCGTGTTCGCGGTCACCTGCACCACGCGCTCGACGGTGACCCCGCCGGGGCAGCCGGCATAGAAGACGGTCGTGGACTCGTCGCCGTCGGCGGTGTCCTCGATCGCACTGCCTGCGTCGGTGCACTCCGGGTGCTGCGGCACCTGCTCGGGCCGCTCGGTGCCCGGCAGCAGCGCCACGAAGACGCCCTCGCCAGTGGCATCGGCGCTGTTCCAGCCGGAGTGCGTGCCGACCGACAAGGCCGGGAACACGGCGTCGGCGTTGGGCGGTCGCCAGCCGTCCGTGGCGTCGGCGCGGTCCCAGCCGGCAGGCACGGTGACGCTGAGCGTGCCGGTCTCGTCGTCGACGGTCCGGTCGTCAGGGACACCGAGGCCGCGCTGGGCGGCGTACCCCGCTCCGCCGCCGACGGCCAGCGCGAGCAGTCCGACCAGCGCCAGCACCGCGAGGCGGCGGCCTCGCCGGCGCGGCAACCCCGGCTCGGGCAGCGCGCCCGAGGCGGGCTGCACCGTGGGTCGCGGGCCGGGCCGAGTGAGGTCGGGGTCGCGATCGAGCCACGGTTGTGCGGTGGGACCGACCGCGATCGGTCCGAGCGCGGCATCGAGCGCGGTGACGAAGGCCGTGACGTCCGGGTAGCGGTCGTTCCGACCGCGGGCCAGTCCGCGGCGCAGCACGTGCTCGACCTCGGGCGGGAACGTCCGCTCCGGCGTCGAGACCGGCGGCAGGTCGCCCGGGTTCATCGCGTCGGAGAGCGAGGCATGGGTGAAGGGCGGCCGGCCGGTGAGCAGCAGGAACGCCAGCGCGGCCAGGGAGTACTGGTCGGCGCGGGCGTCGGGCGCCTCGGCCGAGGCCTGCTCGGGTGCGATGAAGCTCGGCGTCCCGGCGATCATGGTGAGCCGCGAGGACATGTCCAGCGCCTTGCCCAGCCCGAGGTCGCCCACCATCGCCCGGACGCTGTGGCCGCCGCCGCCCTCGACGCTGCGGAACAGCACGTTGGCCGGCTTGACGTCGCGGTGCAGGATGCCGCGGTCGTGCAGAGCCTGGAGGCCGGCGCCGACCTGGCGGACCACCACCATCGCCTGGGCCGGGGTCAGCCCCTCGACCTCGAGCCGGTCGGCAAGGGTGCCCTGGTCGGCGTACGACATGACGAGGTAGGGGCGGCCGTCGTCGAGCTCACCGGCGTCGTAGACGGACACCACGTGCGGCGACTCGACCTTGCGCAGGTAGCGCCCCTCCTCGAGGAACCGCTGCCGGATCTGGTGGTCCTCGGTCCAGTTGTCGGCGAGCACCTTGATCGCCACCGGCGAGTCGAGCTGCTCGTCGTAGGCCAGCCACACCGTCGCGAAACCACCGGAGCCGATCCGGCGGCGCACGGCGTACCGGCCGAGCCGGTGGGGCATGGACACCCCCGCATCATCACCGCTCGCCCTACCACGTGAAACCTCGCGGTGCCGCGGGTTGCAGTTCGGCAGCGGTTCGGGAACCACGGCGACCCGCATTGGAGGCCTGCATTATCTTCGGCTCCGGGCATCCGGGGAGTGTGGAGGACATGGTGGTCGCAGACGGCGTCACGCCGGACGACATCGACGAGCTCGCGCGGCGGGCACAGGACGGCGACCGCGATGCGATGGAGGCACTGCTGACCACGGTCCGGCCGCGCACCCTCAACGTCTGCCGGGGCGTGCTCCCTTACACCCCGGACGCCGAGGACGCCTGTCAGGAGGCGCTGATCAAGGTCTCCCAGAAGATCGGCACCTGGAACCGCCGCGGCCGGTTCACCACCTGGCTGCACGTGGTCGCAGTGAACTCGGCGCGGTCGACGTACCGCCGGATGAAGAACCAGGCCATCGCCTCCGACCCCAGCGAGTCGCAGGCGATGCAGCGTCCCGACCCGCGCACCACGAGCGTCATCGCAGGCACCCGGCTCGACCTGCTGGAGGCGATGGAGATGCTGGAGCGCGACCACCCCCAGTTCGTCGAGCCGCTGCTGCTGCGTGACGTCTACGGCCTGCCGTACGAGGAGATCGCAGCGCAGGTCGGCGCGCCACTCGGGACCGTCAAAGCGCAGATCCATCACGGTCGGCGGCTGGTGCGGCCGATGCTGGCGGACAGCTCGTGAGACGAGCGACCACACTCGGCGCTCCGCCCCTCACCGCCCTGCTCCTGACTGCCCTGCTGGTCGCCGGCTGCAGCGACGACAAGACGTCGGCCAGCCGGCCGGAGTCGACGCCGAGCGCGTCGGCGAGCGAGACGCCGTCCGCGTCCGCGTCACTTCCCGCCGACGACGAGCCGGCCCCGGATCCCAGCGACCCGGCCCTCGACCCCGCGCTCAGCACCCCGGTCGAGGACTCGGTCTACCCCGCTGTCGGCGACCCGAGCGTCGACTCGCTGCACTACGACCTCGACCTCGCCTGGACGCCAGAGACCCGGACCCTTGAGGCCGAGGCCACCATCGAGCTGCGGTCGACCGCCGACGGGGACCACCTCCAGCTGGCCCTCGGCGAGCCGCTCGAGGTCTCGACGGTGACCCTCGACGGCGTCGACGTCGCCTTCGAGCGCAGCGGCAACGACCTCGTCGTCACCGCGCCCGTCGTGAAGGACGCGCGGTACGTGCTCGAGATCGGCTACTCGGGCACGCCCGAGCGCACCCCGGCGCCGACCGCGCGCAACGACTTCAGCACCGGCGGCTGGACGATCGACCCGGACGGCGAGACCTGGACGATGCAGGAGCCGTTCGGTGCGTTCACCTGGTACCCGGTCAACGACCAGCCCTCCGACAAGGCGCTCTACGACATCACCGTCACTGCCCCGGCGCCCTGGGTGGGCATCGCGAACGGTGTGATGGTCGACCAGACCGAGCAGGGCGGGCTGACCACCACCTCGTGGCACCTGTCGTCGCCCGCGTCGTCGTACCTCGTCACGGTGGCGATCGGCGACTACACCCGCACCACGAACACGTCGGCGAGCGGGGTCGAGATCTCCTACTGGGTCCCGAGCGACCGGCCGGGGCTGGCGTCGACGCTGGAGTACGCCGCCACCGGGCTGGACTGGCTGGAGTCGCTGCTCGGGCCCTATCCGTTCGACAGCCTCGGCTTCCTGCTCGTCGACTCGCGCAGCGGCATGGAGACGCAGACCATGATCACGCTGGGCACCACCGACTACACGACCTCGCGCCCCGTGCTGGTCCACGAGATGGCGCACCAGTGGTACGGCGACGTGATCACGCCGGACGACTGGCGCGACGTATGGATGAACGAGGGCATGGCGATGTACCTCCAGGGCATGTGGCAGGCCGAGCACGACGGTCGGAGCGTGGACGAGGTGATGGACGAGTACGCCGACGTCGAGCTGGTGGTGCGCCAGGAGTCCGGACCGCCCGGTGCCTTTGACCCGAGGCGGTTCGGCGCCGGCAACATCTACTACGGCCCGGCTCTGATGTGGCACGAGCTGCGCAAGCGGATCGGCGACGAGAAGTTCTTCGAGATGGTGCGCGACTGGCCGGCCCGCGACCCGAACTCCAACGCCGGGCGCGACGAGTACCTGCCCTGGCTGGTCAAGCGCACCGGCGTCGACCTCTCCTTCTTCGAGGACTGGCTGCTGAGCCCGACCACCCCCGAGCGCTCCTGAGTCGGCGAGTCGGGGTTACTGATGCGCAGTAGCCCCGACTCGGCACCCACCCCGACCGCGAGTCGGGGTTACTGATGCGCAGTAACCCCGACTCGGCACCCACCCAGACCGCGAGTCGGGGTTACTGATGCGCAGTAACCCCGACTCGGCGTTCTGCTGTGCGCTGATCGGGGACGGTTCGGCTTGCCCCGGGCGTGGCGAGCGGGTTCGGTGGTGACATGCGACTGCTGGTGCTGGGTGGGACGGTCTTCCTGTCGAGGGCGGTGGCCGCCGAGGCGGTCCATCGGGGGCACGAGGTGACCTGCGCGTGCCGTGGCACGTCCGGGTCGGTGCCCGAGGGGGCGGCGATGGTGGAAGTGGACCGGACCCAGCCGCTCCCGGACCTCGGCGAGTTCGACGCCGTCGTCGACGTGGCCCGGCACCCGTCATGGGTGCGCGGCGCGGTGGCGGCGTACCCGCAGGCGCACTGGGTCTTCGTCTCGACGATCAACGTGTACGCCGACGACGCGACCCCGGGCGGCACCCCGGAGACGCTGCCCCTGGTCGAGCCGATCCAAGAGGATGTCGACCTGGGCGAGAACCCGGACGCCTACGGCCCGATGAAGGTCGCCTGCGAGCAGGCGGTGCTCGACGGTGCGGCGTCCGCGATGGTGGTCCGGCCCGGGCTGATCGTCGGGCCCGAGGACCCCACGGGCAGGTTCAGCTACTGGCCGCGCCGGCTCGCCGCGGGCGGCGAGGTGCTGGCCCCGGGTGACCCCGCCGATGCCATGCAGGTGATCGACGCACGCGACCTCGCGGTGTGGATCGTGGACACGTGCGAGCAGCGCCGGACCGGCATCTACGACGGCATCGGCCCCTCGATGGCGCTGGCCGACCTGCTGGCGCAGTGTGCCGACGGCGTCGACGCCGAGCACACCTGGACGTGGGTGGACCAGGCGTTCCTCACCGAGGCCGAGGTCGAGCCGTGGATGGGTCCGGGCTCGATCCCCCTGTGGCTCCCACGCCCGGAGTACGACGGCCTGCCCGCCCACGACGTCCAGCCCTCGCTGGACGGCGGTCTCGTGGTCCGGCCCCTCGCCGAGACCACCCGGGACACCCTGGCCTGGCTCGAGGCCAACCCCGACGCCCCCGTCAGCGGCATCGACCTCGCGCGCGAACAGGAGCTGCTGGCCGCCTGGCACGCCCGCCCGCGGGGATAGTCCCAGCCTCATCGCACCTGGTTTCGAGACGGTTGTTGCGCAACCTCCTCAACCACCGAAGCGGGCCCTGACGGGTCCCTGCAGCACGTCGGCGAGCTGCGCAGCGGCCTTGTCCGCCCCGCCGCGCGGGATCGGGCGGTAAGACGGACGGGCGGTCCGGGCCGCGATCATCGCCGCCGCGAGCTGGGGCGGGGTGGTGTGGGCGTAGTCCATCCGCACGCCGGCCCCGTAGTGATCGAGCCGATGGGCCACGAAGTGCTGCTGCTCCCAGTGCCGGGCGAGCGGGAAGTAGACGAACGGCCGGCGCGCCGCGACGAGCTCCATCGTGGTGGACAGCCCACCCTGCACGACGGCCAGGTCGGCGCAGGCCAGGTGCTCGAACAGCGAGTCGACGTACCCCAGCTTGTCCATCCCCTCGACGTCGGGCAGGAGACCCGGGTCGAGCCGGGGACCGGTCACCATCACCATCCGGGCGTCCGGCTCCTCCTTGCGCACCAGAGCGAACGCCTCGGCGGTGAGCTCCAGGAGGGTGCGACCGACCGCTGTGCCGCCCACCGCTGCCAGGTAGAGCGGGTAGCCGGTGCCGTAGCCGAGCTCGCGCCGCAGCCGCTGTGGGCGACGGTAGGCCTGCGGGTCGAAGGGCACGACGTACGGGACGCTGGTGAACCACTGCTCGGTCCACTCCCGCACCCGGGGCAGGCCCGCCCCGAGCGAGGCGTCGGGCAGTTCCCCGAAACCGCCGATGAACACAGAGCTGTCCCGCACGTGCGGGAATCGTTCGCGGTGCTCGATCATCTCCGCGTTGTAGTCGGCGCACAGCTCGACCTCGCGCTGGTCGTGCTCCGGGTCGACCGGCAGGAAACCGACGACATCTGTGAGGAACGCGTACGGCGCGATCTTGCGCTCGGGGTTCTCGTGCAGAAAGTGGTCGACGTCCCAGGCCTCGTCGCCCACCCACAGGTCGTACGGCGTCTCCCGGACCACGTCGTCGAAGAGCATGTAGTTGGCGCAGAAGATCTCGTCCATCCGCCGGAAGGCGTGGAACGCGTGCAGATCGTGGCCCGTCGCCTCCTCCTCCCAGTGAGCGGACTCGGAGGCGAGCTCGGCGCTCGCGGGATGGATGGCCTCGCCGTGGGCACGCAGGACCTCGGTGACGGGCGACTGGGCCAGCCACTCGATCTCGAGGTCGGGCACGCGCTCCCGCAACGCGCGCGAGATGGTGAGGTCCCGCAGCACGTGGCCCAGCCCGATCGGGGAGCAGACCCACAGGACCCGACGCTTGCGCTCGCGCGCGAACAGCCACGGCGTCTCGCGGCGGACGGGACCGGCGGTCGTGTCTGGTTCGCGGGCCGTCATCACCGCGCTCCCTCGACGGCGGCGACCTGCTCAGCGAAGCGGCGCACGACGACGTTGAACCACACCGGGTGCCGGGCCTGCACGCAGTGCCCGCCGCCGACAACCACGTGGATCGGGCAGCCCAGCAGCTCGGCAAGCTTCCGGCCCGTGTCCACCGGGACGATGTGGTCCCGGGTCCCGTGCACGACCAGGCTGGGACAGGTCACGCGGGCCGCGCACGCCAATGTCTCCGCAGCGGTCATGACGGGCCGGCCCGGGGTCTTGGTCGCGACCAGGGTCGCGGCGTCGGTGTCGAGGGCCCATGCCACCGCGGACTCGACCTGTCGGGTGGAGTGCGGCTCGGGGAACACCTCGTCGAAGAAGAACTCGGCGAAGCCCGGCAGGTCGCTGGCCCAGTAATGCCGGTTCCACTTCTGCCACCCCTCGTAGGAGTCGCGGACCTCGTCGAAGTCCGCTCGCCGAGCTGTGTCGGCAAGGGCGAGCGCTGGCGCGACGAAGAGAGCACCGCGGACGCGCCGCGGCTGCTCGGCCGCCAGCCTCATCAGCACCAGGCCACCCTGGGACAGCCCGACCACGACGGCCGAGTCGACTTCGGCCTCGTCCAGGACGGCGAGCGCGTCGGCGACCAGCTCGTCGTCACCGTACGACGCCGGGCCGACCGGCCTGTCTGAGCGGCCGTTGCCGCGAGCGTCGTAGGCCACCACCCGGAAGTGGCGGGCCAGGTACGGGATCTGCAGCTTCCAGACCCGGGAGTGGACGATCGCCCAGGGCGCCAGCAGCACCACGGTGAGGGGCCCGTCGCCGTACACCTCGTAGTAGAGGCGCACTCCGGACCGCACGGCGTAGCCGCTGTGGTCGGGTTGCCGGGCGCGCACGGGACCCACTGTCCCGCGCACGCCCGGGTTGCGCATCCCCGTCATCGTCGTCATCCGCGTTGGCTCGTCCGCAGGATCAGGGCCGGGCCTCGAACACCAGGTTGAAGGGCGTCTCTGACGCCCGGCGGAACCGGGTGAAGCCGGCCTGGGTGGCGACGTCGCGGATCGCCTGCTCGCCCGCCTGCGCACCCAGCGAGTAGCCACCCGGTTGCGACAACGCGTTCGGCACGCACAGGAAGGTCGAGAAGCCGTAGTAGACACGGCCGACCGGGTTGAGGTTGTCGGTGACCGTGTCACCGGCGGCCGGCTCGACGATCAGCCAGGTGCCGTCGTCAGCGAGGGACTGGCGGATGTGCCGGGCGGCGCCGACCGGGTCCCCCATGTCGTGCAGGCAGTCGAAGGTCGCGACCAGGTCGTATCCGCTGCCCGCGAAGTCCTGGGCGCTGGCGACCTCGAAGGAGATCCGGTCCGCGACGCCCGCGTCGGCCGCCCGCTTCCGGGCCAGCTCGATCGACCCGTCGTGGTAGTCGCAGCCCATCACCTCGGTCTGCGGGTACTCCTCGGCAAGCAGGATCGTCGAGGCACCCAGACCACAGCCGACGTCGGCGACCTTGGCGCCGGCCCGCAGCTTGACCTCGACGCCGTCGAGCGCCGGGATCCAGCTGGGCACCAGGTTGGCCAGGTAGCCGGGCCGGAAGAACTGCTCGCACCCGGTGAACACCTCGTCGTCGTGCTCGTGCCATCCGAACCCCGCGCCGGTCCGGAACGCCTGCTCGATGTGGTCCACCGCCTGTAGCGTCCCCAGCGCGAGCACGAACGCACCGGGGGCGTAGACCGCCCCGTCCGGGTTCGCGAGCACGAAGGCCTGCTCCTCGGTCAGCGACCAGATGTCGCTGTCGGCGTCGTAGGCGACGTAGCCACCGGCACCTTGTCCGCGCAGCCACTCGGCGACGTACCGCGGGTCACAGCCGGTACGCCGGGCCAGGTCGTCCGCAGTGGTCGGGGCTTCGGCCAGGGAGCGGTAGAGGCCGAGCCGGTGCCCCAGCACCACTCCGCCGGCGGTGATCGTCGCGCCGAGGTCGCCGACGAAGCGACCCAGGAACTCGTTGAGCTTGTTCTCGTCCATGAAATGTCCTCTCGAGGTCTTGCGGCGGCCGGTCGGCTGCCCGGAGCCTTCCTAGAGCGGACGCAGAGGTGAGGACATACGGGGAAACCCGTAAGGGCACTAAGGGTGTCGGTCGTGGGACACGGCCCAGACGGCCACGCCGGCGCGGCTCGGGACGCCCAGCCGGGCCATGATGTTGCGGACGTGGATCTCCGCGGTCTTCTCGCTGATCCCGAGGTCCCGGCCGATCTGGCGGTTGGTGCGGCCGGCCGCAACGAGGGCGGCGACCTCCTGCTGCCGGGCGGTGAGGGTGACCGCGTCGGTCCCGTCCTCACCGCCGCCACCGTCGGGCGAGCGGGCGACGCGGGCGGCCAGCTCGAGGGCAGCGGCGAGCGGCATGGTCCGGCCCGCGTGCCGCTCATGCTCGGCACCGGCCGGTCCGAGGCCGAGCACGGCCTGCCGGTCCACGGCCGCCACCCGGCGAGCTTCGGCATCGGTGGCCCGCGCCGCGGCGTGCCCTCGCAAGGTCTCGGCGGCGCCAGCCAGGCGGGCCGCGGTGGCCGGTGCGCCCCGGAGCAGCGACACCTCAGCAACCACCTCCAGGCACTGGGCCATGCCGCGACGATCGCCGATCCGGCCGTGCAGGACCAGAGCGCGGCCCACGAGCACCGAGGCCTCGTCGGCGGCCCCGCGATGCGCGAGGATCCCGGCGAGCAGGCAGGCACAGACGGCGACGGCCCACTCGTAGCCCATCTCATCGAACAACGTGACCGCATCGCGCAGGAGCCGCTCGCCGTCGGCGTAACGACCCTCGTCGAGCGCGAGCAGGGCGAGGTCGTGGTTGGTCCAGGCGGTGCCCCGTTTGTTGCCGGCGCGGGCGTACGCCGTCGCGGCCGCTGCGTAGTGCGCGCCCGCCGCATCGAGCTGGCCCCGTTCGCGGGCGACGTGACCGAGGAAGGCCACGACGACCCCGGCCCGGCGCTCGTCCTCGCCCGACTCCGGCCGGGCCACCTTCTGCAGCGCGGCCTCGGCCTCGTCGAGGTCCCCGAGGCCGTAGGCGACGACACCGGCAGCCATGGTCGCCGCGGCCACCGCGTCGGGCGAGAGCCGGGGCTCGTCCCTGGCCGCCAGGAGGACGTCGAGGAACGGGTGCGCGTCCGCGAGCACGCCTCGCAGGTAGGAGTACCAGCCCAAAGCCGTCGCGAGCCAGGTCGTTCGCTCGGGATCGTCTCGTTGCCGGGCCTGCTCGAAGGCGGCGCGGAGATCACCGCGGAACTCGGCCAGCTCGGGCCAGGTCGCCGCTTCGTCACTGGTGCCCACCGTGTGCTCCCAGTCGCGCGCCCGGGCGGCGAACCACGACGCGTGCCGGTCCCGCGTCGCGTCGACCTCGTCCTGCTCCACCAGCTGCTCCGCGGCGTACTCACGCAGGCTCATCAACATGGTGAACCCGGCCTCGGTCGGCGACTCGCCCTCCGGTCCGACCCTGCGGACCAGGCTCTTGTCCAGCAGGGAGTCCAGCGACTCGAGCACCCTGGGGTCGTCGCAGACCGCCTGCGCGGCGGCCAGGCTCCACTGGCTCGGAAAGACCGAGAGCCGACGAAAGGCCGCGCGGTCGACCTCGGAGAGCAGGTCGTGGCTCCAGGCGATGGCCGCGCGCAGGTCGCGGTGGCGAGCCGGTGCGTCGCGGGGTCCTTCGGTGAGCAGGGCCATCCGCCGCTCTATCCGGAAAGCCAGCTCACCCGGCGTGAACACCCGGAGCCGGGCGGCGGCCAGCTCGATGGCCAGAGGCAGTCCGTCGACGCCGATGCAGATCTGCGCCAGCGACCGGGCCGTGCCCGGTGTCAGCCGGACCGCGTCCGGTGCCCGGGCCAGCAGCATGGCGATCGACGGGTTCTGGCGCAGCGCCGCGAGGTCGTCGAGGGTGTCCTCCGACGGCATCGGGAGCGGCGGTACGGCGAACTCCCGCTCGGCCGACAGCCGCAGCCGCTCACGGCTGGTCGCCAGCACCCGGAGGCGGGCCGAGCTGCGCAGCAGGCCGGCGACCTCGGCCACGCCGTCGAGCACGTGCTCACAGTTGTCGAGGACGAGCAGCACGTCCTGGTCGGTCGCCACCACCAGCTGCTCGGGGCGGACGCCCGGTGCCGCGCCGAGGGCCCGGGCGATCTCCCCGACCACCTGGCCCGGCTCACGGACCGGCGCCAGGTCGACCCAGACCACCTCGTCGCGACCCTCGGCCAACGCCAGGGCCAAGCTGGTCTTGCCCACGCCCGGCGGCCCGGTCAGCGTCACCAGACGGGCGAGGTCGAGCAGCCGCGAGATGGCCGCGACCTCGTCCGTCCGGCCCACCAGCGAGGTGACCTGCGCTGGTGGGCGGCTCGCACTCAGCACTTCCCGATAGTAGGGCGGACAGTGGTGTGCCGCCGGGGTCCCGGAACAAACAGCGCTGGGGCAGGATCGCGGGGTGAGCCGCGAGACCGAGCAGCAGAACCGACGGATGCTGCGGGCCCGGGACGCGATGGACCGGGAGTTCGCCGAGTCGCTCGACATCCCGGCGCTGGCCCGGATCGCGCACGTCTCCGAGGCGCACTTCATCCGCACCTTCCGCGCGACGTTCGGCGAGACCCCGCACCGCTACCTGCAACGCCGCCGGGTCGAGCGCGCGATGGCGCTGCTCTGCTCGACGGACCGCTCGATCACCGACATCTGCATGTCTGTCGGCTTCTCCAGCCTGGGCACGTTCAGCCGCACGTTCCGCGACATCGTGGGCGAGTCGCCGAAGGAGTACCGCGCCTCGCACCCGTTCATCGGCAGAGTCCCTACTCACTTCTCGATGGCGTGGACCCGGCCGAGCAGTTTCGGAGAAGAACGTGGCAAGGCGCCCGAATAGCGTCGTCCGCACACACCAACCGCTGAGGAGGCGGCCATGTTCACCCACATCAACGTGTCCCAGATCTACGTCCTCGACCAGGACGAGGCGCTCGACTTCTACGTAGGAAAGCTCGGCCTCGAGGTGCGCACCGACGTGGACCTCGGCTTCATGCGCTGGCTCACCGTCAGCGTGCCCGGCCACCCGGACCGCGAGATCCTGCTCGAGCGGCCCGGACCGCCGTCGATGGACGAGGAGACCGCCGCCCAGGTGCGGGAGCTGGTCAGCAAGGGCGTCATGGGCGGCTGGGTCGGGTTCGTCACCGACGACTGCCGCAAGACCTACGACGAGCTGTCCGCGAAGGGCGTCGAGTTCACCGACGGTCCCAACGAACAGCCCTACGGAATCGACGCCGGCATGCGCGACCCGTTCGGCAACAAGCTGAGGTTCGTCCAGCCCAAGCAGGCCCCGTGAGCAGGACCTACGTCGTGAGCGGTGCCGCTTCGGGGATCGGCGCCGCCACCACGGCGATGCTGCGCGACCAGGGCCACCGGGTGCTGACCGTCGACCTGCGGGACGCCGATGTGGTCGCCGACCTCTCGACCGCCGACGGCCGGGCGGCCGCGGTCGCCGGCGTACAGGCCCTCGTCGAGGTGGTCCACGGTGTGGTCCCGGCTGCTGGGATCGCCGGACTGACCGGCGTCGACCCGGAGCTGGTGGTGTCGGTGAACTACTTCGGCGCGATCGCGCTGGTCGAGGGGCTGCGGCCCCAGCTGGCGGCCGCGGAGGTTGCGTCGGTCGTCCTGCTGGCCTCGAACTCGATCACGGGCCAGCCCGGCTGGGACGGATCGGTCGCGGCTGCGTGCCTGCGCGGGGACGAGGCCGCGGCCCGCGCCCTGGCCGCGCAGACCGAGGCGGTGCAGGTCTACCCGGCCACCAAGGCGGCGCTGGCCTGGTGGGCGCGCCGTGAGGGCGTGACCCCGCCGTGGATCGGTGCCGGGATCCGGGTCAATGCGGTGGCGCCCGGCAAGATCGCCACGCCGATGACCGAGCAGCTCGCCGCCGACCCGGTGTTCGGGCCGCTGTCGGAGGGATATCCGACCGCGATCGGCCGCGACGGCCGGGCCGAGGAGATCGCGGGGCCGATCACGTTCCTGCTCTCCGACGCGGCCTCGCTGATGGTCGGCGCCCTGCTCTACGTGGACGGCGGCACAGACGCGATCCTCCATCCCATCGCCCCCGCGGGTTGGGACGTCGGGCCGATCGAGGTCTAGCGCTGTCTAGGAGGCCGGAGCGGCGCCGACGCATCCAAAGACGGCGGCGCTGAGCGCCGCCTTGACGTCTGGGTAGTCGGCCAGGTCCGCGTCGGTGAAGGCAAGGGACTCGTCGAACATCCCGATCTCGACCAGCCGCTCGAGCCCCACCTCCTCGATCAGCCGCTCGGCGACGCAGCGGGCCTGTTCCTCGGTGAATGGCTGACTGCTGGCGAAGGCGGCGGCCATGGCGTTCGTGGCGGTCTCCACCTGCTCGGGTGAGTAGGTGCCGCCGCCCGACGGCGTCGACGCTTCCGTCGTCGCAGAGCTCGCGCTGGTGCTCTGCGACGTCGTTTCGGAGCCGGCCCCGTCCGGGTCGTCATCGTTGTCGCGGGTCAGCCACCAGCCCAGGACTGCGGCGGCCAGCAGCACGACGACGATCCCGCCCACGGCAAGGGCCGGGCTCCGACCGGGCCGCACCGACTCCGCACTGATCTCGGCCGCCACCGGTACGACGACCGGGGACTCGGTCACCGGCGGCGGTGGCGGAGCACTCGGTGGCGCGGCACCCTGCTCCGCGGCCCGGCGCAGCCGGGCTAGCTCGTCGCGGACCCACGCCGCCGAGGTCGGCCGGCCGCCGGGCTCCTTGGCCATGGTGGTGCCTAGCAGCGCATTGACCTCGCCGTTCGGAGGCGCCTGGTCGGGCAGCTGCGGGATCGGCTGCTCGCGATGGGCGGTGACGATCTCGAAGTCCGAGGTGCCGGCGTAGGGCGCCCGCCCGCTCAGGCAGGCCCACAGCAGACAGCCGAGCGAGTAGATGTCCGAGGAGACGCCCGGTGTCCCGCCGGTGTGCAGCTCCGGCGCCATGTAGCTGGGCGTGCCGACCGTCGCGCTGGAGGCGGTGCGGGTGGGCTCGGCGTCGAAGTGGCGCGCGATGCCGAAGTCGGCCAGGTAGGCCTGGAAGCCGGCCCCGGCCCGGCGCAGCAGCACGTTGGCCGGCTTGATGTCCCGGTGCACCAGGCCGGCCTGGTGCGCGGCGGCCAGCCCGGACGCCACCTGCTCCATGAGCTCCAGCGCCGTGGTCAACGGTGCCGCTCCGTGCGACGTGAGCATGGCCCGCAGGTCGCCGTCGGG
This sequence comes from uncultured Actinomycetota bacterium, assembly GCA_963765915.1. Lineage (GTDB taxonomy): Bacteria > Actinomycetota > Actinomycetes > Propionibacteriales > Nocardioidaceae > Nocardioides. Next base: position 663,547 of record CAVXYB010000001.1, read on the forward strand.
GATGAGCTGGCTCGCGATCCAGAGCCGGCCGGCGTCCTCGCCGTGTGCGTAGACCTGCACGACGTGCGGCGAGTCCAGGGACGCCTGCGCCTGCGCCTCGCGGGTGAACCGGGTCCGGAACGACTCCCCGGAGACCGGGTCGTCGGCGAGCTCCGGAACGATCACCTTGAGGGCGACCTGGCGGTTGAGGTTCAGGTCGAGCGCCTCGAACACCACGCCCATGCCGCCGCCACCGAGCCGGCGTCCGACCCGGAAGTGGCTGATCGTGTCCCCGGTCTGGGGGTAGCCGCTGGACGTCACGTCTGGCTTTCTACCCCTGCTGCGCGGTGGATAGTCAGAACAGCAGCGAGGACGCGGGGTCCTCGATGATGCCCGCGACGTCTGAGAGGAACTGCGAGCCCGCTGCGCCGTCGATGTGCCGGTGGTCGAACGAGAGGGCCAGCGTGGTGACGTGGCGGACCGATATCTCGTCGTCCACGACCCAAGGCTGCTTCTTGATCGCGCCGAAGCACAGGATCGCGGACTCGCCGGGGTTGATGATCGGTGTCCCGGCGTCGACGCCGAACACGCCCACGTTGGTGATCGTGAAGGTGCCGCCGCTCATGTCCGCGGGCTGGGTCTTCCCCTCGCGGGCAACGGCGGTGAGGTCGCCCAGCGCAGCGGCCAGGTCGACCAGCGACAGGTCCTGGGCGTCCTTGATGTTCGGGACCACCAGGCCGCGCGGGGTGGCGGCCGCGATGCCGAGGTTGACGTAGCGCTTGAAGACGACCTCCTGCGCCGCGTCGTCCCAGAACGAGTTGATCGCGCGCGTACGGCGCATCGCGAGCATCGCCGCTCGCGCAAGCACCAGCAGCGGCGAGACCTTGACGTCGCGGAACTCGCGGCGAGTCTTGAGTCGCTCCACGAGCTCGACGGTGCGGGTCGCGTCGATGGTCACCCACTCGGTGACGTGGGGCGCGCTGAACGCCGACTGCACCATCGCCCCGGCCATCATCTTGCGGACGCCCTTGATCGGCTCGCGGGTCTCCCGCTCACCCGGGGTTGCGTCATACGGACGGGGCAACTGGGTGCTCTCTCCGTATGACGTCCCACCCGCGCCGGCGGCGCGCTCGACGTCCTCACGGGAGACCGTGCCGTCGCGCCCCGTCGGCTCGAGGGTGGCCAGGTCGACGCCGAGGTCCTTCGCCAGCTTGCGCACGGGGGGCTTGGCGAGCACCCGCATCTGGGCGGGCTCGAGGGGCTCGGCGGCGCGCGCTGGTACGGCGACCTCGGGCTCAGCCGCCTCGACCAGCGGCGACGCGGCCGGCTCGAAGGCGGCCTGGGCCTGCATGTGCGCCGCCTCGCGGCCCGAGGAGACCTTGCGCGGGCGCCTGGTCGGGCCGCGGTCGGCCTTCATCCGGCCGACCAGGCTCTCGCCCTCGGCGGAGCCGGAGGCGGCCGGGTTGGACAGGTCGATCTCCAGCTCGCCACCACGGGGCGGTGAGCTGGCGCCCGTTTCGGCGCCGGAAACGGGCGCAGACTCACCGCCGTCCGGGGCCGAGGCGTCGCCGATCGCGATGATCGGCGTACCGACCGCGATGGTCTCGCCCTCCTCGACCAGCAGCGCGGTGACGGTGCCGGCGTAGGGCGACGGCAGCTCGACGATCGACTTGGCCGTCTCGATCTCGCAGACGATGTCGTTGATCTCGATGACGTCGCCGACCTTGACCTTCCAGGCCACGATCTCGGCCTCGGTCAGGCCCTCGCCGACGTCGGGGAGCAGGTACTCGGACATGGTGCGGGACTCCTTAGAAGCCGAGCGAGCGGTCGACGGCGTCGAGCACCCGGTCGAGGTCGGGGAGGTAGTCCTCCTCGATGCGCGACGCAGGGTAGGGCGTGTCGAAGCCACCCACGCGCAGGACCGGCGCCTCCAGCGAGTAGAAGCACTGCTCGGTGATCCGGGAGGCGAGCTCGGAGCCCATGCCGAGGTTGACGTGTGCCTCGTGTACGACGACCGCGCGGCCGGTGCGGCGCACCGAGTCGAGCACCGGGCTCATGTCCAGCGGCGAGAGCGTGCGCAGGTCGATGACCTCGAGCGACCGACCCTCGTTGGCGGCGGCCTCGGCAGCCTTCATCGCGGTCTTCACGGTCGGCCCGTAGGCCAGCAGCGTGAGGTCCTGGCCCTGCCGCACCACCCGAGAGGAGAACAGGGGGTCGGGGGTGGCTGTCTCGTCGAGGTCGGCCTTGTCGGCGTGGTACTGGCGCTTGGGCTCGAGGAAGATCACCGGGTCGTCGCAGGCGATCGCCTGCTGGATCATCCAGTAGCCGTCGACCGGGTTGGAGCAGGCGACCACCTTGAGCCCGGGGGTGTGCGCGAACTGTGCCTCCGGCGACTCGCTGTGGTGCTCGACCGCGCCGATGCCGCCACCGAACGGGATCCGGATGACGATCGGCATCGGGATCCGGCCCTTGCTGCGGTAGTTGATCTTCGCGACCTGGCACACGATCTGGTCGTAGGCGGGGTAGACGAAGCCGTCGAACTGGATCTCGACCACGGGGCGGTAGCCGCGCATCGCCATGCCGACCGCGGTGCCGACGATGCCGGACTCGGCCAGCGGGCTGTCGATGACGCGGTCCTCGCCGAAGTCCTTCTGCAGCCCGTCGGTGATCCGGAAGACACCACCGAGCTTGCCGACGTCCTCACCCATGATGAGGACCTTCGGGTCGTCCTCCATGGCCTTGCGCAGGCCCATGTTGAGACCCTTGGCAAGGGTGATCTTCTGTCCCTGTTCGCCGGCCATCAGTGCGCCCCCTCGAAGCTCTCGAGGTACGTCGCGTAGCCGTCGCGCTGGGCGATCAGCTCCTCGGGCATCTCGGCGTAGACGTGGTCGAACAGGCTCAGCGGCTCCGGGTCCGGCAGTGCCTTGACCCCCTCGCGCAGCTGGGCCCCCAGCTGGGCGGCTTCGGCGTCGAGGTCCGCGAAGAAGTCGGCATCGGCCAGACCGTTGCGCTTGAGGTAGGCCTCGACCCGGGCGATCGGGTCCTTGAGCTTCCAGCTCTCGACGTCGCCGGAGAGCCGGTAGCGGGTCGGGTCGTCGGTCGTGGTGTGCGCGCCCATCCGGTAGGTGTAGGCCTCCACGAAGGTGGGCCCCTGACCGTCGCGGGCCCGCTGCAGCGCGGCCTGGGTGACGGCGTACGTCGCGAGCACGTCGTTGCCGTCCACGCGGACGCCCGGGAAGCCGAAGCCCAGGGCCCGCTGGTAGAGCGGGATCCGGGACTGGCGCTCGGTCGGCTCGGAGATCGCCCACTGGTTGTTCTGGCAGAAGAAGACCACGGGAGCGTTGTAGGAGGTGGCGAAGATGAACGCCTCGTTGACGTCGCCCTGGCTCGAGGCCCCGTCGCCGAAGTGCGCGAGGACCGCCGAGTCACGGTCCGGGTCGCCGGTGCCGACCACGCCGTCGCGCTGCATGCCCATCGCGTAGCCGGTGGCGTGCAGGGTCTGGGCACCGATCACGATCGTGTAGAGGCCGAAGCCGTAGTCGGCCGGGTCCCAGTTGCCGTGGTCGACGCCGCGGAAGAGACCGAGCAGCTTGAGCGGGTCGAGCCCGCGGCACCACGCGACCCCGTGCTCGCGGTAGGTCGGGAAGACGAAGTCCTGTGGGCGCAGCGCGCGGCCGGCGCCGACCTGAGCGGCCTCCTGGCCGAGCAGCTGGGCCCAGATGCCGAGCTCGCCGTGACGCTGGAGCGCGGTGGCCTCGGTGTCGATGCGGCGTACCAGGACCATGTCGCGGTAGAACCCGCGCAGCTCGTCGGCGGAGAACTCCCGGTCGAAGTCCGGGTGGTGGACCCGCTCACCCTCCGGCGTCAGCAGCTGGATCAGCTCAGGGCCGCCGTCCTGCTGGGATGGGCCGAAGACCTCGGCGAGATCGGGTCCGAATCCGGGGGGTGCTTCGGTCACAGTGTTCTCCTCGGGAGTCACGGCCGGCTGCGGGGTCTCCGCGTGCGGTGAGAGGTGACCGGCCACCGCGTCGCGGGGGTGGTGCGGGCTGTGAACCGGGTCACGATCGTGCGGCGTCAGAGTATCGGTGGTGCCAGAACCGGGCCAATCACGCCCGGGGGAGCTAGTGGACCTCGCCGAGGTCCTCGTGCTCCTGGTGGGAGAGCGGCTCCACCTGGAACGTCGCGTGGTGGATGTCGAACTGCTCGGCGACACAGGCGCAGAGCTCGTCGAGGGTTGCCCCACTCCGCGCTCGGCCAGGCAGGCGTCGGTCACTGTCACGTGCGCCGACAGCGACGGGATGCCGCTCGTGATGGTCCACGCGTGCAGGTCGTGCACGTCGGTGACACCCGGCACCTCCAGCAGGTGCCGGCGTACGTCGTCGAGGTCCAGCCCCTTGGGGGCGATCTCGAGCAGCACCACGCTGGCGTCGCGGATCAGTGCGAACGACCTCGGCAGGATCAGCACGGCGATCAGGAGCGTCGCGATCGCGTCGGCCTCGGTGAACCCGTCGTCCAGATGACCACGCCGGCGACGACCGCGAGCACCATCACGGACCCGGTGACCGCCAGGACGACCCGCAGCCGGGCCCGGTCCTCCGCGCGGCTCGCGGCGTGGCCGTGCGCGTGACCCATACCCAAGAGCCTAGGAGCCAGCTGCAGGATCCGTCCGGCCCACTGTCGCGCGATCGTGATGTTCGGGTCGACCGTGCGGAGTGGTCCAGGCCGACGCGTCGGGACCCTTCGGGACGATGCCCGTCGGGTTGGTGCCGGTGTGGACGAGGTAGTAGTGCCTCTTGATCTGGCCGAAGTCGATGGTGTCGCCGAAGCCGCGAGTCTCGAACAGGTCGCGCGCATGGCCCCAGAGCGCCGGCAGCTCGGTGAGCTTCTGCCGGTTGCACTTGAAGTGGCAGGCTCAGTGATGGTGGTCGGCGAGGGAGGCCACGAAGTCGAGCTTGTCCAGGACCGGGCGCGGGATGACGAACGGGTAGAGGTCGTCCTTGCCCATACTGCGGTTGATCATGTTGAGCGCGATCGTCAGCGGCACCCAGATCCCGGTCACCAGGTCGCGGAAGCTGGAGAACGCGGTCACGGGCGCCACGGCGGTGAGGCCGTAGTCCGAGGCGGTCTCGACGGTGTCGCAGATGTGCAGGTAGTGCGCCCAGGTCTCGGCGAAGTCCTCGAACGGGTGCATGGTCGCGTAGGTGCTGATGTAGGACGCCTCCCACCCCTCCGGAGGCCCCTCGCGGTAGTGCCGGTCCAGGTCGGCCTGGTAGTCGCGGCTCTCGTCGCCGAACAGCTCGCGGCAGCGGGCCAGCCGCTCCTCCCCGCGCACCAGCTGCCACTCGTAGTAGTGACCGACCTCGTGCCGGAAGTGGCCGAGCATGGTGCGGTAGGGCTCGGCCAGCTTCTGCTTGACCTGCTCCCGGTACGCCGCGTCGCTCTCCGCGAGGTCGATGGTGATGACACCGTCCTCGTGACCGATGACGACGTCCTCGGTGACACTGGAGAGCAGGTCGAACGCCAGCCCGTCCTCCGGGTCGCCGCCGGTCTCGGGGTCCTTGCCGACCACCCGGAAGCCCAGGGAGTCGAGCTCGGTGATCAGGTGTCGCTTCGCCCGCTCGGCCGCCGGGTAGTTCTCCAGGCCGACGAGGTCCTCGTCGCTGGGCCGGGTCCGCGTCAGCTCGCACGAGAAGCAGTGCCCGCCCTCCAGCCGTGCCAGCCAGGTGCAGCCGTGCAGGTTGAGGTTGCGGCAGACGTGCCAGACCAGCCCAGTCATGTCGACGTACCGCCCCTGCTCGTCGACCGGCACGATCGCCCGCTCCTGCCGGCTGAACCCCAGGCTGGTCCCGCACGAGACGCACAGCGAGTTCTCGAAGTGGAGCGGGTTGTCGCAGACCCGGCAGCGGAACGCCTTCACGGCGCGAGCCTGTCACGGGGAGGTCGGAGCCGGGCCGACGGGTACCGGAGGACATGACCACCACACCCCACGAACCCGACCCGAACCCCGACGTCGTCCCCAGTGGCGACCCGGACCCCATTCCGACCGAGCCGCTGCCGGAGCGCACCGCGCCGGGCGAGGACCCCGGCGTACCGCCGGACCAGCCCGAGATCGAGCCGGCCACCGACCCGCGGCCCTAGGCGCGAAGCTCAGTCCCGGTCCTGAGCGGCGATGAGCTTCTGCGCGAGGGGTTCGAGGGCAGTGATCAGCTCGTCGAGCTCGCTTGGTTCGAGAACCTGGTACGGCACGACGGCGAGGTCGTCGGTGAGCGCCTCGACACGGTCCTTGGCCTGCCGGCCGGCAGGGGTGAACGTCTCCTCGTCCCTGACGAGTCCTCGAGCCTTCATTCCGTCGATCAGGTCGGTCAGCTGCGCGAAGGGGAGATGGTGGATCCGGCCGAACGTCAGAGCCGGGATTCCCATGTCGAGGGCGAGTAGGACGTGGGCCTCGAGGCCGCCTATGCCCTCAGTCATCAGGGCGGCGACGTGCCCGTCGCCGCGGTGCTCGCGCAGCAGCGAGGCGGCGTGGAAGAGGCGGGCCACCGGCTCTTCGGGGAGGGGGAGCGTCCGCAGCGCGGCGTACATGGGGCGGCCTTCGAGTGGGGCGCTGGTTGCTGCCTTGGTGAGCAGCGCGACCGCTCGGGTGAAGCCTGACGTGTCGACGAGGTCGCCGAGGATGCGGCGCAGCGCGTTGACGCAGCCTTGCTGGCGGGCTGCGATCGCCGCCTCCGGTGTTGTCGTGATCCAGACCTTCGGGATGTGGCGGGCCACCTCACCCGGGCCGAAGTTGTAGAAGAGCGCGTGGACGACCTCTGCGGGCACAGAGCTGCCGAGCGGGGCCGCCCGGCCGGCGAAGTAGGTGTCCCAGTAGTTGGTGAACCCCAGGGCGAACATCGCCTCGTTGGGCTCGTCTGCCGAGTAGGGGATGACCCCGATCGGCTCGACGAGGTCGAACATCCTGCGGGCCAGCGGGCTCATGGCGCTGAACGCTAGTGGGCCTGCGGGCACTCACAAGCCATCCGACCCCGGGCGCTCGATGCGCGTCATCACCGTCTCGCTGACGCGCACGCCATGCGGCTATGAGAGTGCGCGCTTACCCAAACTACTGAAGCAACGCCCTCATCGGATCGACGTTCAAGCTCAGACCTCGCCCCCTTAGATCCGATCGTTCAGTAGTCCAGCTGAGCAGCGGGGTTCGAGCCCGACCCGGCCGCTCACAGGGGAGCCACGTCCACGCTCACCTGCAGCGTGGACTCCTTGGCCTCGGTGAAGATCACGCCCTTGACCGGGGGTACGTCGGAGTAGTCGCGGCCCCACGCCACCGTCACGTAGCGTTCGTCGGCCTGCTGGTCGTTGGTGGGGTCGACCGCCAGCCACTCGCCGTCGGTGCCGGCCAGCTCGCCGGCGCCGGGCAGCCAGACGGCGACCCAGGCATGCGACGCATCGGCACCGACCACGCGGTCCTTGCCGGGCGCAGGCTCGGTCGCGACGTAGCCGCTGACGTAGCGGGCGGCCAGCCCCCGGCTGCGCAGGCAGGCCAGCGCCAGGTGGGCGAAGTCCTGGCACACCCCGGCCCGCGTCGCGAGCACCTCGGCCACGGTCGAGGTGACCGTGGTGGCCGTGTGGTCGTAGTCGAAGTCCTGGTGGATCCGGTGCACGAGGTCGGTGACCGCGTCGCCGATCGGGCGGCGCGGGGCGAACGACGCGGCGGCGTACGCCGCCGCCTCGGGCACCTGGTCCACCGAGACCGAGGGCAGCGCGAAGTCGGTGGCCAGCCAGGCGCCCCGTGTGGTCGGGAAGAGCAGTGGCCGCGCCCAGTCCCACGGCTGCCCAAGGTTGGCGGCGGAGACCGACGGAGCCTGGACGTCGACCTGGCTGGTCGCCTCGATGACCAGCCGGGTGTGCGGCTTGAAGACCTGGAAGTACGTCGCCACGTTGCCGTAGTAGTCGAGGTCGTGGCTGACGTCGGTGGCGACCGGGTCGGTCACCAGGTCATACGACGCGACCTGCTGCCAGGGCAGCGCCCGCGGCACCAGGTGCGCGATCCCGAGCGAGTCGGTGACCTCGTCGTCGTAGGAGTACGTCGTGAGGTGACGCACCTGCCACTTCATGCGTGCACCTCGGTGAGCGTCATCGTTGTGAGGGCGCGCGGTGCGGGGCCGCTGGCGAGGTGCAGCTCGGAGATGGCGTCGCCGATCCGGCCCAGCGAGGTCGCCGTCGCGGCCAGGAACGCCTCGAGGTTCGGGCGACCGACACCGCCGATGGCGACCAGAGTGCTCACCTCGGTTCGCCCTAGCTCCTCGGTGAGGTCGAGCAGCAGCCGCTCCGGCCGGGTGGATCCGGTCGAGAGCGGCTGCGCGGCCAGGTGGTCCTTCAGCTCGCCCAGCGCGAAGGCCATCGACCGCGGGTTGTCGGTGTCCATCAGCAGCAGCTCGAGCACGCCGGCGGGGCGGACGTAGCCGCGGTAGCGCCGGCGGTGGGTGACCGCGCTCTCGGCCGTGGAGAGGACGCCGTTCAGCACCTCGCGGTCGACGTCGATGCCGCGCCGGACCGTCGCGGTCGCCGCCAGCAGGTGGCACACCTGCAGCGCCCGCTCAAGGTGGCGGCCGGCGCCGATCATGTGCCAGCCGGGGTCGCGCATCATGCTCGCGGTCGCGCCCGCGACGGCCAGGACGCCGGTCAGCATCCGTCCGGCCGACTCCGCGACCTGGTGGCTGTGCCGCGACCCGGCCAGCGCCGCGCCGGCCCGGTCGATGGTGCCCAAGCCGCGCCAGATGTCCGGGGAGAGCTGGTCGCGGACGCCCTGCAGGGCATCGCGCAGCTGACCGAGCGCATGCGCGACCGAGCCGACGCGGTCGTCGTCCAGCAGCAGCGAGCGGAACTCATCGTCGATGTCGATGCTGCCGGCACCCGACAGCCGCTGCAATGCGCCCAGGAACACCTCGAGGGAGGCGCCTCCCGCGGTGCGGGGGCGGGTGCGGAAGTCCTCGGCGTACGCGTGCGCGGTGAGCACCAGCCGCAGCATGTCCTCGGCCCGCTCGGCGTACCGGCCGAGCCAGAACATGTCCTCGAGGATGCGCGGCACCAGCACGCTCACCGAACGGGCGCTGGTCATCGGCAAAACGTCGGCCAGCCCCTGGTCCGGGTCGGTCGGCGACGCCTTGATCACCCACACGTCCTTGCTCGCCCGCGAGAGCTCGCCGGACGGGGTGCTGTCGATGATGCTGGCGAGCCCGCCGACCAGGGGGCGGTACGCCGACCCGTAGCGGAGCGTGAAGGTCCGCAAGGTGACCGATGCCGGCGTGGCCTGGCCACTGGTGCGACCGCTGACACCCCAGATCGGCGCCTGCGACAGCGGCAGCCGCTCCTGCCCGACCCAGCGGTGGGGGGCGGCGACGATGCGGTGCTCGAGCTCACGGCGGCCGAGCGACTCCGGCACCGGCGGCCCGTCGAGGGTCCGCAGCACCAGCCGGTCGAGCCGGGCCAGCACGTGGTCGAGCGACTCGGGATCGCCGCACCACCAGGTGCGCACCGAGTCGAGCCGCAGCTGCTCGCCGAGCAGCCCCTCGCAGGCCGCCGGCAGGTAGGGCAGCAGCCCGGGGTTCTCGAGCACGCCGGCGCCGAGCCCGTTGACGATGCGGACCCGCCCGCGGCGTACTGCCTCGACCAGGCCGGCCACGCCGAGCTGGGAGTCGCCACGCAGCTCGAGCGGGTCGCTCCACGACGAGTCGACCCGGCGCAGGATCACGTCGACCCGCTCCAGCCGACCACCGGAGGCCTGCCCGGGGGCGCGCATCCAGACCCAGCCGTCGCGCACCACGAGGTCGCTTCCCTGCACCAGTGGGAAGCCCAGTGCGTTGGCCACGAAGGCCTGGTCGTAGGCCGTCTCCGAGTGCGTCCCCGGTGAGAGTACGACGACCCGCGGGTCGGCCAGATCTCCTTGCGCGGACTGCAGCAGCGCCGAGCGGAGCGCCCAGAAGTACGGTTCCATCCGGTGCAGCCCGGCCTCGCGGTAGAGCTCCGGCAGCACCCGCGAGATGACCCGCCGGTTCTCCATCGCGTAGCCGATGCCGGACGGTGCCTGGGCGCGGTCGGCGAGCACCCGCCACCGTCCCTCGGCGTCGCGACCCAAGTCGGTCGCGGCCAGCACCAGCGGCCGCGGGTCGATCGCTGACGGCCGGGCCACCACCCGGGTGAAGCCTGCGTGGCCCAGCACCACGGCGGGAGGGATTATCCCCTCGGCGAGCAGCCGCTGCGCGCCGTACAGGTCGACGAGGATCGCGTTGAGCAGCTCGGCGCGCTGGGCGAGGCCGACCTCGAGCGGCGACCACGATGCCGCGTCGATGAGCAGCGGCACCGGGTCGAGCTGCCAGGGCCCCGGCCCCTCGCCCGGGCGCGCGTAGGTGACGCCGTCGTCGGCGAGCATGGCGAGGATGTCGCCGTCGGCCCGGCGCAGGTCTCCGGCGGTGATCCGGACGACGGTCTCGGCGAGGCCCTTCCAGGCTGGGCGCAGCGCACCGTCCGGGCCGATCACCTCGTCGTAGCGGGCCGGCTCTCCCCCGACATCACCGACCAGGACCGGCTGGGAGAGCGCGGTCGCGTAGTCCCGCAGCACGGTCACGGCGGGGTGTTCACGCTCGGCCCTCGGGCACCCGGCGCAGGTCCAGGGTCCGGGGATACTCCGCCGTGGCGGCCCGGCGGCCGGCCTCCCGCATCGCGGCGACGTCGAGGGTGCCCGCGGTGTGACCGAACGGCTCGAACCGGCTGGCCCGGCGGGCCTCGGCCTCGTTGGCGTTGACCGGCGGGTGGTCGTAGGAGCGACCGCCCGGGTGCACGACGTGGTACGTCGCGCCGCCCCGGCTGGTCGCGCTCGGCACGTCGACCACCTCGACCCGTAGCGGCGCGTGCACCGCGATGGACGGGTGCAGCGCCGACCACGGCTGCCACGCGCGGTAGCGGACCCCGGCGTAGTGCTCGCCGGGCCGACCGGTGGGGGTCAGAGGCACCGGCACACCTTGGCAGGTCACGAGGTGGCGTTCGGGGTCCATCCCGCGGACCGACACTTGGATCCGCTCGACCGACGAGTCGACGTACCGCGCGGTGCCACCGGCCGTGGCCTCCTCGCCGAGCACGTGCCACGGCTCGACGGCCTGCCTCAGCTCCAGGGTGATCGGGCCGCCGTTGGTCGAGCCTGTCGAGACCTCCGCGACCCCGATCCTGGGGAACCGGAACTCGGTGAACGGGTCGAGCCAGGAGTCCTCGAACCCGATCCCGAAGGCGCGCAGGTCGGCCGTCACCTCGCCGATGTCGCGGGTAGCGCCGTACGGCAGCAGGAAGTCCTCGTGGAGCGCGGCCCCCCACCGCACCAGTGGTGCATTGAGCGGCCGCTCCCAGAACATCGCGACCAGGCTGCGCACCAGCAGCGCCTGGACCAGCGCCATCTGCGGGTGCGGTGGCATCTCGAACCCGCGCAGCTCGAGCAGGCCGAGCCGGCCGCGCGAGGAGTCCGGGCTGTAGAGCTTGTCGACGCAGAACTCGGCGCGGTGGGTGTTGCCGGTCAGGTCGGTGAGCAGGTGCCGCAGCGCCCGGTCGACCAGCCAGGGCCGGGGTCCCGCGACCTCGTCCTCCTCGCCGTCGAGGTCGAGCCCGCCGGCGCTCTGCTCCGCGGTCAGCCGGGCGATCTCGGCAAACGCGATCTCCATCTCGTACGTCGCCTCGGGCCGGCCCTCGTCGAACCGGGGCGCCTGGCTGGTCGGCCCGATGAACCGCCCGGAGAAGAGGTAGGACAGCGCCGGGTGCCGTTGCCAGTAGGTGATGAGGCTGACCAGCAGATCCGGCCGGCGCAGCAGTGGCGAGTCGACCGGCTGGGAGCCGCCGAGGGTCAGGTGGTTGCCGCCGCCGGTGCCGGTGTGCAGCCCGTCGAGGTCGAACTTCTCGGTCGCGAGACCGGCGCGACGCGCCTCGTCGTACAGCGTCGTCGTCAGCTCGCGCTGCTCGGCCCAGCTGCGGGCGGGCTGCACGTTGACCTCGATGACGCCGGGGTCCGGGGTGACCACGAGCTGGGTCAGCCGGGAGTCGGGCGGCGGGCCGTATCCCTCGAGCACGACCCGGGCACCGACCTTCCGGGTGGCCACCTCGACCAGCTTGAGCAGGTCGGCGTAGTCCTCGAGCCGCTCGGTCGGCGGCAGGAAGACGTGCACGTGCCCGTCGCGCGCCTCCACGGTCAGCGCGGTGGTGGGGGCGTCCTTCGGGTCGGTGAGCTGGACGGTGGGGACCTGCGGATCCAGGGGCGGCCCGGCCTCGAGGTACGACGGCTCACCGACGAAGTCCGGGTCCTCCCAGGCGATCGAGTCGAGGGGCAGCCGGAGGCCGACCGGGCTGGTCCCCGGTGTGAGGACCAGGCGGCCCCGCCGGAACCGCCACACCGGGCTGGCCCACTCCTCGCCGGTCACCAGCGGCAGCACCCATCCGGTCGGCGTCGTGACGTCGGCGTCGAGCTTGGCCACGAGCGCCAGCTCGGGGTCCTCCGCGCCGGGCTGCTCGCCGTGCGGCAGCCGCACGTGGTCGGCCAGGGCGGCGAACGGGTCCTCGTAGGCAGGCCACAGCTGGTCGTCCGGCAGGGCCAGCACCTGGGTGAGGCGTCGGGCCAGGGCCTCGGCCGTGGCCGGCGCCTCGGGGTCGGCGGTCGTCTCGTCCCAGGGGTCGGCGAACAGGTCCGGGTCGCGCCAGAGCCGGACCCCGTCGGTACGCCACTGCAGCGCGATGTTCCAGCGCGGCAGCGGCTCGCCCGGGTACCACTTGCCCTGGCCGCGATGGACCACGCCGCCCTCGGCGTACGTCGTCCGCAGCCGCTCGGCGAGAGTGGTCGCGAGCGTCCGCTTGCCGGGGCCGTCGGCGTCGGTGTTCCACTCGTCGCTGGTGATGTCGTCGCGGGCGACGAACGTCGGCTCGCCGCCCATCGTCAGCCTGACGTCGCCGGCCAGCAGGCGGGCGTCGACCTCCTCGCCCAGCGCGTCGATCCGGGCCCAGGCATGGTCGGAGTAGGGCCTGGTGACCCGCGGGTCCTCGTGGATCCGGGTCACCTCGTTGACGAAGGAGAAGGTGACGTCGACCGGGTCGGTGGCGCCCTCGATCGGCGCGGCGCTGCTCGGGTGCGGGGTGGCGCTGAGCGGGATGTGACCCTCGCCGGCGAACAGGCTGCTGGTCGGGTCCATGCCGACCCAGCCGGCGCCGGGAACGTAGACCTCGGCCCACGCGTGCAGGTCGGTGAAGTCCTGGCTCGGCCCCTTCGGCCCGTCCAGGTGCTCCACGACGTAGGGGTCCGAGCTGAGCTGCACGAGATACCCGGAGACGAACCGGGCGGCGAGGCCGTACTGCCGCAGCAGGCTGACCAGCAGCCACGCACTGTCCCGGCACGACCCGATCCGGCGCTGCAGGGTCTCGTCCGGAGTCTGCACGCCGGCCTCCATCCGCACGTCGTAGGCGACGTCGCGGTTGACCGCGGCGTTGAGGTCGGCGAGGAAGTCCACGGTGACGATGCCCTCGGCGGGCAGCACCGGCAGCGCCTGCCGCCACTGGTCCGCGTCGGCGCTGCCGTCGACCGGGCGGAGGTACGGCGCCAGGTCGGCGGCCAAGGTCTGCTCGTACGCAAACGGGAAGCGCTCGGCGTACTCCTCGACGAAGAAGTCGAACGGGTTGATCGTCATCAGGTCGGCAACCAGGCCGACGGTGATCTCGAGCCGGTCGGTCTTCTCCGGAAAGACCAGCCGGGCCAGCCAGTTGCCGAACGGGTCCTGCTGCCAGTTCAGGAAGTGAGTCTTGGGCGTGACCTCGAACGAGTACGCGTCGATCGGCGTCCGGCAGTGCGGCGCCGGGCGCAGCCGGACCACGTGCGGCGCCACCGTCACCGGATGCGCGAACTCGTAGGTGGTCCGGTGCTCGAGCGCGACCTTGACCGACATGGCCCCAGCCTGCCCGCCCGGTGTTTCGGATGGATAGCCGGGCTGCCGGGTTCATGCCAGTGGCGGGAGATGGACCCAGAGGCCCGAGCCGGTGCCTCCCGAGGCGGGTCGTGTGCCTGAGAACGCCCTATAGCGCGTCCTGGGGCACACGACCCAGGTGCTCGGCGTGCCGCTCGGCCCAGATCGCGAAGCACAGGACCGCGATGCCGCAACCGATGTCGACGACCACGTGGAGCTGTCGCCACCAGACCATGTCGGTCGCACCCTGCACCGCGTAGTGCCCGAACCCGATCAGGCCGCTGACCGAGTAGCCGGTGAGGAAGCCGGCGGCCGCGGTGATCCGGTGGCGGAACCACATCCACAGGCCGAGCGCCCCCGACGCCGTGAACACGAACCAGCCGAGCCCCACCATCGTGGCGGACGGCGCGGGGACATCCGCGTCCGCCGGGTAGTCCTGGTAGTTCACGTAGTTGTCGGTGTAGTGCACGACCGACACCGCGAACGCGACCGCCAGCAGGGTGAGCAGGAAGCGGGTCGCCCGACCGTGGTCCACGAGTCCCACGGTAGGGCGACCGAGCTCAGCGCTCGAAGTCGCGAGCCAGCTTCAGCACCCGGTCGTTGGCCTCGTCCTCGCCGATCGAGACCCGGCACCCCTCGCCCGCGAACGGCCGGACCACGATGCCGAGCTCGTCGGCCGCGGCCGCGAACTCGCCGGTCCGGTCGCCGAGGTCGAACCACACGAAGTTGCCCTGCGGCTCGGGCACCAGCCAGCCCGACTCCCGCAGCCCGGCGACGACCCGGTCCCGCTCGGCGACCAGGGCGTCGACCCGCTCCAGCAGCGCCGGCTCGGCGTCGAGGGAGGCGATCGCGGCCGACTGGGCGACCGCGGAGACCCCGAACGGCAACGAGACCGCGCGCAGCGCCGCGGCGACCGGCTCCTGCGCGACGGCGTACCCGACCCGGAAGCCGGCCAGCCCGTAGGCCTTGGAGAAGGTGCGGAAGACCACGACGTTGGGGTGCTTCCGGTAGGTCGCGATGCCGTCCACCGGGTCCTCCATGCGGACGAACTCGACGTAGGCCTCGTCCACGACCACGAGCAGGTCCTCGGGCACTGCGGCCAGGAACGCGTCGAGGCTGGCGCGGGTCACTGCCGGACCGGTGGGGTTGTTGGGCGTGCAGACGAGCACGCATCGGGTGCGCGGGGTGATCGCCGCAGCCATCGCGTCGAGGTCGTGCTCCCCGTCGGCGGTGACCGGCACGGGCACCGACCTGGCCGCCGCGGCGGCGATCGCGATGGGGTAGGCCTCGAAGGAGCGCCACGCGTGCACGACCTCGTCGCCGGGTTCGCAGAACGCGGCGAGCAGCTGGTAGATGAGCGCGACCGACCCGGTGGCGGCGGCCAGGTCTGCGACCGGGACGCCCAGACGCCGGGACAGCGCGTCGTACAGGGCGGTGTTGCCCATGTCCGGGTAGCGGTTCATCACCTCGACCGCGCGGTGCGCGGCCTCGACGACGCCCGGCAGCGGTGGGTACGGGTTCTCGTTCGAGGAGAGCTTGTACGACGTCATCCCCGGCCGCGCCGCGGGCGGCTTGCCCGCGATATAGGCCGGGATGGCGGCGACGCTGGGCCGGGGCTGCGGACCTGTCACCGGCCCAACCTAGTGCCCCTCATGCAGGCGCGTAGCGGACCAGCAGCACGCCGTTGGAGAACGACCGGCTCTCGAGCAGCCGGAGTGGCGTCTCGTCGCCCTCCGGGAAGAGCCGCCGCCCGCGGCCCTGGACCACGGGGTAGACGAAGAGTCGGTACTCGTCGACCAGGCCGGCCTCGATCAGCGCCGGGCAGAGGGCGATGCTGCCGGTGGTCACGATCTCGCCGCCGTCCTGCTCCTTGAGCTCGCGGCCGCGGTCGGGTCGAACCAGTCCCCGAGGAACTCGATCGAGCCGTCGACGGTCATGCTCTGGGTGATCGCAAGAGT
This sequence comes from uncultured Actinomycetota bacterium, assembly GCA_963765915.1. GTDB lineage: Bacteria > Actinomycetota > Actinomycetes > Propionibacteriales > Nocardioidaceae > Nocardioides. The sequence continues at coordinate 679,460 of CAVXYB010000001.1, forward strand.
GCGCATGATCAGTACCGACCTTGTGGCCTGGCACGACTCATCGGAGCCGCCACGGCCGGACCACCGGCAGCAGCAGCAAGCCGACCACCACTCCCGTGCCCGCCCCGGTCACGTTGTCGATGATGTCGGTCACGTCGCAGGCCCGGTCGATCCGGGCCAGCGAGAGCTGGGTGAGCTCGATCAGGGTGGAGTACGCCGCCAGCGCCGCCAGCCCCACGGGCACCGTGACCCAGGCCCACCAGCGGCGCGCCGCGACCAGCACCAGCAGCACGCCCGAGGGCACGAAGACGACGGCGTTCAGCAACCGCTGCTGGCCCGGCAGGATCCAGAACCCGTCGGGCGCCGGGCCGCCGATGTCCCACGAGCACTCAGTCAGCCGGCCCTCGGCGGGCACGATCCCGGGCGCGCCGTTCGCCGGGATCAGCGTGAGCACGCCGATCACCACCACCGACCACAGCAGGAGGCCGCACAGCGCCGACCACGGCCACCCGAAGTGCGGCCGCAGGGCGAGCGCGAGCAGCGCCGACACGACCCCGGCCACCGCGATGAGGACGAGCATCACGCCCACGCCGCCGACCGGGAACATGGCGTCGACGCTACGTGGGCGGCTGGTGTGCGCGGCCCGCGCCACTTGTAACTGACTGTTGCGACCACTGGCCTGCGCGAATACGCGCAGGCCAGTGGGCTGAACAGTCAGTTACAAGCGAGACGGGCGGGCGGAGCTCACGGCGCGGGTGGCGCGTGAGCGACGAGGAGGTGGGTCAGCATCGGCCAGAGAATCTGCTGCTCCGGGTCGTCGACCACGGTGTGCAAGCCCGCGAGCTCGGCCATCACGTAGCCGTGCAGCGCGATCCAGAACTGACCGGCCAGTGCCACCGGGTCGTCGGCCTGCAACCGGCCCGCGTCCACGGCTCGCCGCGTGAAGTCCACGATCTGGCCGAACGCCTCCAGTCCGACGGCCAGCTCTTCGTCGTGGAGCCGGTAGTCACCGAGCGACGCGGAGCCGAACATGACCGCGTAGAGGTGCGGGTTGGCCAGCGCGTGCTCGCGGTAGGCCACTCCCGCCAGGTGCAGGTCGTGCACCGGGTCGTCCGTCACCGGCACCGCACCGACACGCTCGTGCAGCCGCCGGAACCCCTCGGCGACCACGGCGCGCACCAGAGCCGGCATCCCGCCGAAGTGCGTGTAGACGGCCATGGTCGACGTGCCTGCCTCGGCGGCCAGCCGCCGGGCAGACAGCGCGGAAGGCCCCTCCTCACCCAGGAGGTGCGCTGCGGACTCGAGCAGCCGGCGGTGTACGTCGGACTCGTCACGATCCAGGGCGTCAGGCACCTTGCCAGCCTGCCATAACACCGTTATCGTTCGACAATAACAGCGTTATGGATGGAGGTCGGCATGGCCAACAGGTATCTCGAGGACAACTTCGCGCCGGTGCAGGACGAGCTGACCGCTCACGACCTGCCGGTCACCGGAACGCTCCCCGATCATCTCGACGGTCGCTACCTGCGGATCGGACCCAACCCTGCCGACGACCCCGGCGAGGCGTACCACTGGTTCCTCGGCCAGGGCATGGTCCACGGCGTCCGGCTCGCGGAGGGCAAGGCGCAGTGGTACCGCAACCGCTGGGTCCGCCCGACCGACGGCGACTTCGCCCCCAACACCAACGTGCTCGAGCATGCCGGCCGCACGCTGGCCCTCGTGGAGGCCGGCTCGCCGCCGTACGAGCTGACCGACGAGCTCGACACCCTGGGCCGCTGCGACTTCGAGGGCACCCGCCTCACCGTGGGACCGACCGGCTTCACCGCGCACCCGCACGAGGACCCCGAGACCGGCGAGCTGCACGCGATCTCCTACAGCTGGACCCGCGGCAACCGGGTCGACTACACCGTCCTGGACACCACCGGCCGGATCCGCAAGCGGGTCGAGGTCGAGGTCACCGGCAGCCCGATGATCCACGACTGCGCGCTGACCGAGAGCTACGTCGTCATCTACGACCTGCCCGTCACCTTCGACATCGGCATGGTCACCCGTCGGATGCCCTGGCCGGCACGGCTGCCCGCGAAGCTGATGCTCAACCGCGTGATCGGCCGCAACCCGCTGCCCGACCGGATCGTGGACCGGATGGCCCGCGGAGCCGCGTCGTCGCAGTCGTCGGTGCTCCCCTACTCTTGGAACGCCGACTACCCCGCACGGATCGGGCTGCTGCCCCGCGAAGGCACCGCCGCGGACGTGCGCTGGTTCGAGATCGACCCCTGCTACGTCTTCCACACCCTCAACGCCTACGAGGACCACACCACCGGCGAGGTGGTGATCGACGCCGTCCGGCACGACCGGATGTTCGCCACCGACTTCACCGGCCCCAACGAGGGCCCGGCCTCGCTGGTCCGGTTCAGCATCGACCTGACGGCGGGCAAGGTGCGCGAGCACCGGTTCGACGAACACGCCCAGGAGTTCCCGCGGTACGACGAGCGCGTCACCGGCCGCGAGCACCGCTACGGCTACTCGGTCGGCTTCGCGGGGTCGATCCCGGGCGACCACGTGCTCAAGCACGACGTCGTCGCCGGCACCACGCAGGTCCGCAACCTCGGCCCCGACACGGAGGCCGGCGAGTTCTGCTTCGTGCCGTCCTCGGACACCTCGGCCGAGGACGACGGCGTCCTGATGGGCTACGTCTTCGACCGGGAGACCGGACGCAGCGACCTGCGTCTGCTCGACGCCGGGACGCTGGAGGACGTCGCCGCCGTGCACCTGCCCGTCCGGGTGCCCGCCGGTTTCCACGGCAACTGGTCGCCCACCACGTTCGCCGGCTGAGGGACGCGAGGGCGACCGCGCCCCAACACACGTGTCGGGAGGCTCGCTCAGACCGGCGGCAGCACCACGCTGCCGCCGGTCACGACGGGCAGGTCGCGCCCGACCTGGATGTCCACCGGGTTGGTGAGGCAGCGGATCGAGCCGCCGGCCTTGTGGAACTCCGAGACGTCCACGAGCTCGACGGCGAACCCCCAGGCCTCCAGCTGCTCGCGCACGTGGTCGGGAGCGGCCGGCATCACGACGGTGGCCGGACCGCCGGTGGCCGACGGGACCACGATCGAGTTGGCCGCGAAGGTGGTCAGCGCCTCCTCCTCGGTGAGCACCAGGGGCTCGGGCACCAGGGCCAGCAGGGTCTCGGCCGACGCCGGGTCGAGCGCGTCGAGGCAGACGATGGCCCGGCGGTCGTCGAGCGGGCAGAAGGCCAGGTCGAGGTGGTACATGCCCGGGTGGGTGATCCGCAGCCCGCGGACCCGGACGGCGAGGTCCTCGGCCAGGTGCTTGAGCGCCAGCTCCTCGGTCCGCGGCCCGTAGCCGACCACGAGGCCGTCGCCGAACGGGAACACGTCGCCCGCCTCGAGGTAGGCGCCGACACCGTGCCGGCCGACGTACGACGTCGTGTACCCGTTCGCGGCGAACCAGGGCTGGGCCGAGGCGGTCTCCATCTGCCGCTGCGGGTAGCGCATGTGCGACATCACCACGTGCCGCTCGACCCCGCCGTCGCCGTGCCGGCGACCCACGGCCAGCCCGAGGTTCATCGCGTAGACCATGTCCGGGGCGTCGGGTCGCTGCGGGATCACGTCGACGGTGCCGCCCAGCCGCTCGATGGTCTCGACCAGGGTGCGCCACTGCAGCAGCGCCAGCTCCCGATCGGGCTGGTCGGAGAGGTCCATGAAGGGGTTGATCGCATAGTCGATCCGGAAATGGCTCGGCTCGACCATGACGTAGTGGCGGCCCCAGGCCAGCGACATTGTTCCCCTCCTCGGGTGCTCAAGATTGTCAGACAATCTGACATTGCCCTAGTGTGGCGTACGAGGACGACCCCCGGCAAGCCGACGGGTGGTCCATCCAGACCAGGGGTACGACGAGCAGGAGCACGTCCATGAGCACGCCGACCAGCACGGCCACGAGCGAGCGGACCGCGCAGCCGTTCGGGACCCTGCACGTCGAGCACGCCTCGACCGTCGACCGGGTCGCCGCGGAGCTGCGGCGCGCTGTCTTCGACGGGGAGCTGGAGTCCGGGACGCCGCTCCGGGAGGTCGCGATCGCGGCGTCGCTGGGCGTGTCCCGACCCACCGTCCGGGAGGCCCTCACCATGCTGGTCGCCGAAGGACTCGCGACCCGCGAGCCCAACCGTGGCGTGTCCGTGGCCAGCCCCGAGGCCGAGTCGGTCCGCGACGTGTGCGCGGCCCGGCTGGTCCTCGAGGGCTCCGGCATCCGGTGCTGGCGCGAAGCCGGCGAGGCGCGGCGGGCTCTGGTCCGCAGCACCCTCGAGGCGTACATCACGGCGATCCACGAGCAGGCGTCGTACCAGGAGCTCAACGAACGGCACCTGGCCTTCCACGTCTCACTGGTCGGCCTGACCGGATCCCCGCGCCTGGTCTCGATGCAGGAGAACCTCGTCACCGAGCTCAAGCTCGCCCTCGCCCAGGTCGACCGGATCCGGCGCAACGCCCACGACCAGGGCGACTCGCACGCGGCTCTGGTCCGGCTGCTCGAGGACGGCGACACCGAGGCCGCACACGCGTTCCTCGTCGGGCACCTCGCCGACGCCGAGGACGAGATCATCGAAGCGCTCGACCTCGTCTAGTCCCTGGGCCTACCTGACAGACTCCCCGTGTGATGAGGTTCCTGTCCTGGCTCGTGACGACAGCTCTGGCGCTCGCGGTCGCCACGCTGCTGATCGACGGCATCCGCTTCACGGGGCCGGTGCACGGCCAGAACGAGATCGAGCACAAGCTGGTCCCACTCCTGCTGGTCGCGCTGATCTTCGGGGTGATCACCTCGTTCGTGAAGCCGATCCTGACCGTCCTCTCGATCCCGTTCATCATCATCACGCTCGGGCTCTTCCTGCTCGTCATCAATGCCGGGCTGCTGCTGCTCACCGGTTGGCTGGCCGAGCAGCTCGACATCGGCTTCCGGGTCACCGGCTTCTGGCCCGCGGTCGGCGGCGCCATCGTGATCACGGTGGTCACCTGGATCGTGGACGGGCTGATCGGGGACTCGCGATAAGCGGAACCACCCCCGAGCTCCCGCCGCCGCGGACCGAGGGCAGGTACGCCGTCGCGCTGGTCTGCCTCGGCAACATCTGCCGCTCCCCGATGGCCGACGTGGTCCTGACCCAACGCGTCGACGACGCCGGGCTGGCCGGCCGGGTGACCGTGTCCAGCTGCGGCACCGGCGACTGGCACGTCGGCCACCCGATGGACCGGCGGGCCGCGGCAACCCTCGTCGCCAACGACTACGACCCGAGCCAGCACCGCGCGCGGCAGTTCGACGCCACCTGGCTGGAGGCCAACGACCTGGTGCTGGCCATGGACGGCACCAATCTCGACGACGTCCGCCGGGCCGATCCTCAGGTGTCGCCGGGCCGCGTCCGGCTGTTCCGCGACTTCGACCCGGTCGACCCTGGTGGCGACGTACCGGACCCGTACTACGGTGGGGAACAGGGCTTCGAGGAGGTGCTGGCGATGGTGGAACGGACCTGTGCGGTCCTGGTCTCCGCGCTCCAGCAGACCCCTGGCCTCGAGGCATCGGGCCCGGCCGGCTCGTGACCCGTCAACCCGTGCTGGCCCACCACGCCGAGGAGCTCCTCGGTTCCTCCGTGGTCGCGACCGCGCCGCTGGCCGGCGGCGACACCTCGTCCGCGACGAAGCTCCGGCTCTCCGACGGCACCACCGCGATCATGAAGACCCACGCGCACCCGCCAGCCGGCTTCTTCGCCTGCGAGGCGGCCGGGCTGCGGTGGCTGGCCGAGGCCGACGGCGGCGTACCCGTGCCGGAGGTGCTCGCGGTCGACGAGGAGTGCCTGATCCTCCGGTGGGTCGAGGCCGGTAAGGCGTCGCCCGACGGCGCGGTCGGCTTCGGGCAGGCGCTCGCGGCCACCCACGCCACGGGCGCGCCGTCGTACGGCGGCGAGTCCGACGGCTTCATCAGCAAGCTGCCGCTGCCCAACACGCCGTGCGACTCGTGGGCGGAGTTCTACGCCGTCCGACGGGTGCTGCCCTACCTCAAGCTGGCTCGGGACCGCGGTGCGGCGAGCGAGGCCGAGGCCGGGCTGGTCGAGGGTGTCATCGGCAAGCTGACCGAGCTGCTGCCCGAGGAGCCGCCGGCCCGGCTGCACGGCGACCTCTGGAACGGCAACGTGCTGTGGGGCCAGGAGAGCCGGGTCTGGATGATCGACCCGGCGGCGTACGGCGGCCACCGCGAGCTCGACCTGGCCATGCTCACGTTGTTCGGCCTCCCGCACCTGCCTCGGGTGCTCGAGGCCTACCAGGAGCGGACCCCGCTCGCCGAGGGCTGGGAGGAACGCATCCCCCTGCACCAGCTGTTCCCGTTGCTGGTGCACGCCGCGCTGTTCGGCGGCGGCTACGGCACCCGGGCCGCCGAGGCCGCCGCCCGCTACGCCTGAGCTGCGGCTGCCCGGCCGCCCCGCTGCCGAGGGGTCGGCTCAGCGCGCCCGCCGATAGACCGCCCGCAACGTCACTGGCGTCTCCCCGACCACGCGTTCGTGCTTGCGTGCCCCGCCGTCGGTCCACCGCACGAAGACGTAGCGCAGGCCCTTCTTGACCTGCGTGCGCGGCGCGACCAGCCGCACGGTGCTGCCCACGACGACCGTCTGGGTCCAGCCGCCCTTCCGCTTGACGCCGTCCACCTTGACCTTGAGCTTGTCGCGCCGGGTCTCCACGGTCAGCGAGCCCTGCCTGGGCTCGATCCGGACGGTACGGGAGTCGGTCGCACCGTGGTCGTCGGTGACGGTCGCCGTGAGGTAGAGATGCGACGGGTACGGCATCGCCGGCACCACGAACCGCTCGGTGCTCACGCCTGCCCACCGCTGCACCACCACGCGCGGGCAGCCGCTGTCGCAGTCCTGGCGCTCCATCACGAACGAGTACGCCGATTCCGGCAGGTCCTGCTGCGGGTCCGTCGCCGCCGCGTCGAAGCCGAGGGTCTGCCCGACGTACCAGGTGCCTGCCGGGTAGGTGCTGACCCGGGTCACGGTCGGGGCGGTGTTCGTGGCGGTGACCGTCGCTGTCGTGGTCGCACTGCTCCCCTGCTGGTCGGTCACCCTCAGCCCGACGGTCACGGTCCCGACGGGGTAGGTGCTCGCCGCGGTCGCGCCGGTCCCGTCGTCGTACTGCCCGTCGCCGTCGAGGTCCCATCCATAGGTGAGCGTCCCGCCGTCCGGGTCGCTGGAGGTCGAGGCATCGAAGGCCACCGTCAACGGGGCCGGCCCGGTTGCCGGGTCCGGGCTGGTGGTGATGACGGCGGTGGGGCCGGAGTTGGTGACCGTGACCGTCACCGACTCGGTGGTGGCGCCGTTGTCGGCGTCCGTCACCTGCACGGTGACCTGGTGCGGGCCCACCTCGCTGTACGTGCGGCTCGCGGTGACGCCCGTGGCGTCGTCGAACGCGCCGTCGTCGTCCAGGTCCCACGCGTAGGTCAGGACGGTGCCGTCGGGGTCGCTGGAGCCGTCCGCGCTGAATGCCACCGCGAGCGGCGCCGGACCAGTGGTCGGATCGGCGCTCAACACGACGTCCGGCAGCCGGTTGGGCACCGTGACCGGTACGAACGCGGTGCTGCTCGCCCCGTCGACGTCGGTGACCATGAGCCCCACGGTCACGTTGCCGACGCCGTAGGTGCGGCTGGCGCTGTCGCCCGTGGCGTCGTCGTACTGCCCGTCGCCGTCGAGGTCCCACTCGTAGGTGAGCGTTCCGCCATCCGGGTCGCTGGAGGTCGAGCCGTCGAAGTCCACGAGGAGCGGTGCGTTGCCGGTCGCCGGTGAGGGCGTCGACGTGATCCGGGCGGTCGGCCCGCTGTTGGTGACGGTGACGGTGACGGCGTCCGTCGCCGACCCACCATCAGCGTCGGTCACCCGCACCGTCACCACATGCGGACCGACGCCTGTGAACGTCGCGCTCGTGGAGACCCCGGTCGCGTCGTCGAACTCCCCGTCGTCATCGGTGTCCCACGCATAGGTCAGCGCCGTGCCGTCCGGATCCGAGGACCCCGACGCACTCAACGACACCACCAACGGAGCGTTCCCCGAGGTCGGGTTCGCGGCGACCGCCGCGGTCGGGTCGCGGTTGGTCACCGTCACCGTGACGGCGTCCGTGGCCGACCCACCATCAGCGTCGGTCACCCGCACCGTCACCACATGCGGACCGACGCCTGTGAACGTCGCGCTCGTGGAGACCCCGGTCGCGTCGTCGAACTGCCCGTCGTCATCGGTGTCCCACGCATAGGTCAGCGCCGTGCCGTCCGGATCCGAGGACCCCGACGCACTCAACGACACCACCAACGGAGCGTTCCCCGAGGTCGGGTTCGCGGCGACCGCCGCGGTCGGGTCGCGGTTGGTCACCGTCACCGTGATGGCGTCCGTGGCCGACCCACCATCGGCGTCGGTCACCTGCACCGTCACCACGTGCGGGCCAACGCCAGTGAAGGTCGCGCTCGTCGTCAGCCCGGTCGCGTCGTCGAACTGCCCGTCGTCATCGGTGTCCCACGCATAGCTCAACGCCGTCCCGTCCGGGTCGCTCGAACCTTCCGCACTCAGCGAGACGGCCAGCGGCGCAGGGCCCGAGCTCGGCGTCGCCGCGACCTCCGCTGTGGGGTTGCGGTTGGTCACCGTCACCGTGACGGCGTCCGTCGCCGACCCACCATCGGCGTCGGTCACCCGCACCGTCACCACGTGCGGGCCGACCCCGGTGAAGGTCGCGCTCGTCGTCAGCCCGGTCGCGTCGTCGAACTGCCCGTCGTCATCGGTGTCCCACGCATAGCTCAACGCCGTCCCGTCCGGGTCGCTCGAACCTTCCGCACTCAGCGAGACGGCCAGCGGCGCAGGACCCGAGCTCGGCGTCGCCGCGGCGGCAGCAACCGGCAGTCGGTTGGTGACGGTGAAGTTGACCGACTTCGAGTCCGACCCGCCGCGTCCGTCGGTGACCAGGACGCTCGCCGTCTTCTGGCCGACGCCGCTGTAGGTCCTGGACGCGGTGAGGCCGGTGGCGTCGTCGAAGGCACCGTCGTTGTCGAGGTCCCAGGCGTAGCCCAGCGGGTCGCCGTCCGGGTCGGTCGAGCCCGCGGCGCTGAACGACACGGCGAGGGGAGCCGGACCGGAGGTCGGGTCGGCGGAGATGGCGGCGACCGGGTTGCGGTTCGCCGGCCCGACGGTCACGGTGACGGACTTCGCGTCGGTGGCGCCGCGGGAGTCGGTGGCGAGCACCGAGACCACGGGTGAGCCAGGTGAGCTGTAGGTGCGGCTCTGGGTGGTGCCGGTGCCGTCGTCGTACTGGCCGTCGTCGTCGAGGTCCCAGGCGAAGGTGAACGGACCGCTGGCCCCGGGGGCGTTGGTGGCGCTCGCGGTGTAGGTCACCGAGAGCGGCGCGGGGCCGGACGGCGGGTCGGCCGCCAGCGCAGCGGTCGGCCGGGTGTACGTCGCGGTGTAGGTCGTCGCCGTCGATGGCGGGGTCACCGTGTGCGACCGGGCGCCGCCGTCGGACCAGCTGCTGAAGGCCGCGATGGTGGCGCCGGTGCCGGTGGTCGGCGCCGCGGTGACCGTGACGGGTGCACCCTGGATGAAGGTCTCGGAGTACGGCGTCGTGCGGTCGGTCGAATCGATCGTCACCATGGCCCCGCTCGGCACGCTGGCGAACGACAGCGACACCGTCTTCGGGTTCAGCTGGATCGTCTGCGTGTCGGTGAGCCCGCCGTCGTCGGTGACGGTGACGGTGAGCAGCAGGTGCGACGGGTACTCGTGTGGCGGTGCCTGGAAGCTGCCGGAGGAGGCGCCCGGGTAGGTCTGCAGGTTGTGGGTGTGGCAGACGTCGTTGGGGCAGTGCCGGATCGCCAGGTTCCAGCTGAATGACGAGCCCGGCATCGTGCCCTGCTGCGGGTCGGTGGCAGTGGCCGAGAAGTCGATCGTGTCGCCGGCCGCCCACGTGAGCGTCCCGGCCGGTGTCACGGTGCCCAGGACCGGCGGTGAGTTGCCGGCCTGGAGCTGCTGGGTCGCAGTCGAGGTGTGCCCATGGCCGTCGTCGACCCGAAGGCCCACGTCGTAGGTGCCGACGGAGTAGGTCCGAGACGGCGTGGCGGCGGTGCTGTCGTCGTACTGTCCATCGCCGTCGAGGTCCCAGGCGTAGGTCAGGGTGTCGCCGTCGGGGTCGGTCGACGTCGTCCCGTCGAAGTTGACGGTCAGTGGCGCCGGGCCGGACGTCTGGTCCGCCACGATCCTTGCCGTCGGAGTCGCGTTGCTCCCGGTGTAGACGACCCGGTGCACGCCGGCCTCGCCCTCGGTCGGGACGCCCTGGTCGTCGAGCCCGTAGTCGACGTAGTAGATGTCCCCGCCGGGCCCGGTCACCAGGTCCACGGGCGTCTCGGCGTTCTCCACGAACCGCTGGATGTCGGTCGGGTCGGGGTCGCCGTTCGGCTTCTTGCCGAGCACCCAGATGCACGACCTGGCGAAGTCCGAGAAGAACATCGCGTCCTCGTACGCCGCCGGGTAGTTGCTGGCCGAGGACCCGAAGGCAACCCCCGAGCCCGCCGAGGTGGAGTTGAAGCAGTCCTCGTCGGGTCCGGTCAGCTTGGGGCCCCGGGTCTCGTAGCTGAAGTAGGGCGCGGTCACGGCCGAGGTGCCCTGCGCGTAGAGGGACTCGCACAGGGGCTTGTCGAGGGCGTCCCAGCCGGGCTGGACCAACGAGCCGGTGTGGCTGCCCTCGTAGCAGGGCCAGCCCCGGTTGATCGGCGAGGCCACGTCTCCGACGTCCGGGATGCGGTTGACCTCCTCCCACAGGCTGGCGCCCACGTCGCGGGACCAGAGCTCGTCGGTGCCGGGCCGGAACTCGAGCCGCCACGGGTTGCGCTGGCCGTAGGCCACCAGCCACTCGTCGGCCGTGGCCTGGGTCGGGTTCAGCCCCGTCGCCGGGTCGATCCTGAACACCGTCCCGTCCACCCCCAGCACGTCGCTGCTGGTGCGGTAGTCCTGGGAACGGAGCGAGCCACCCTCGTTGCCCGGGTCGGCGCAGGGGTTGGCGTACTGGCCGTAGTCGAGGCTGTCGAAGCTGGCGCCCTCGCCTGCCGAGGCGTAGAGGAAGCCGTCGGGGCCGAAGGCCACGTCGCCGGACGCGTGGCTGCCGAACTGGAAACAGCCGCTGGCCAGGAGCTCGAGCTCGCTGTTGGGCACCATCGTCCAGCCGTCGGAGCCGCCCAGGCGCTGGGCCGTGAGCCGGGTGACCCGGTCCATCACGACACAGCCGGCGATGCTCGTGTCGTCAGGGTCGGCCGGTTCGGGGCACTCGTCGTACTGCTGGCTCGGATCGCCCCACTTCGGCACCACCGGAGGGTTGTCGCGCGGGTCGCGGTTGTAGGTGTAGTTGACGTAGACGTAGTTGTGACCGGAGGTGCCGAACTGCGGGTCCACCGCGATGCCGGTCAGCCCGCGGTCCCAGTAGTTGTTGACCTGCCGGCTGAGGTCAGCGAAGTGCGTTGACGTCGCGAGGGGCTCGAACTCACCGGTGCCGGCGTTGTAGTCGAAGGACTTGATCACACCGGTCTTGAGCGCGATGAACGCGGTCCCGTCGGGCGCGAACGAGACCGCGATCGCCTCGCTGAGGTCGCCGATCGCTTCCACGTCGGCGAACCCGGGCGGGAGGGTCGGCCCCTCGGCCGGTGCCGCGCCGTCGGCGGCGACCGCGGCCTGGGCCGCCGCGGCGATCGAGTTCTGGGGGTCGGCGTGGTCGGTGGCGTGGTCGCCGTGACCGTCGTGCGCCGTCGCGGTGGCGGGCAGGAAGGCGACGAGCGCTGCTACGAGCGCGAGCGCCGTGGTGAGCGCAGAGCGACGTCCTGCTGTCCCCATGCTCTCCCCAAGATGTCCGCCGAGACCACTCGCAGGATAAGCCCGCGACCGATCGATGGGGGCTTTCCGGACGCGCGGTGGTCCAGCCAGCCTCCGGGGTCAGACACCGCCCTGACCTGCGCGCTCTCAGCCCGGACTCAGGCGCGGCTGGCAGAGTGGTGCCGTGAATGCGGCCGCCGTCTCGAAGCAGCGCGTGCTGGTTGTCGACGACGACCGGGCCGTGCGCGAGTCACTGCGCCGGTCCCTCGAGTTCAACGGGTACGACGTCTCGGTGGCCTCCGACGGCGCCGAGGCGCTGGCCGGGCTGAGCGCGGGGGGACCGTCGTCCGCTCCCGACGTCGTCGTGATGGACGTGATGATGCCGCGGCTCGACGGGATCGAGACCACGCGGGCGCTGCGGGCCGCCGGCAACGACGTACCGATCCTGGTGCTCACCGCGCGGGACGCCGTGGGTGACCGGGTGGAGGGCCTCGACGCCGGGGCCGACGACTACCTGACCAAGCCGTTCGCGCTCCAGGAGCTGCTGGCGCGGCTGCGGGCCCTGATGCGGCGGTCGACCGTGCCACCGGGCGAGGCCGACGAGGTGCTGACGTTCTCCGACCTGTCGATGGACACCGCCTCCCGCGAGGTCCGGCGGGGAATCCGGCCGATCGAGCTGACCCGCACCGAGTTCACGCTGCTGGAGATGTTCCTGCGCCGACCGCGGCGGGTGCTCGAGCGCAGCTTCATCCTCGAGGAGGTGTGGGGCTACGACTTCCCGACCACGGCGAACTCGCTGGAGGTCTACGTCGGCTACCTGCGCCGCAAGACCGAGGCAGAGGCCGAGCCCCGGTTGATCCACACCGTGCGCGGTGTGGGCTACGTCTTGAAGGAAACGTGAGCTCCTCAGAGACCCTGTTCGACCCCGACGGCCGCTGGCACTACCGCCGGTCGCTGGCCAGCCGGGTCACGCTGCTCACCACGATGGCCGTGGGGCTGGCCGTCACGATCGTGGCGCTCGGCGCGTTCGTCACCGTGCGGATGCAGCTGCAGTCCTCGCTGGACGACACGCTCGTGGACCGCGCGGAAGCCGCGGCCAGGCAACCGGTGCTCGCCCAGATCACCGACGACTACGACATCCCGTCGTTCATGCTGGGCGCCTCCGACGTGCGGATCGCGTTCGTCAACGACGGGCAGGTCCGCTTCCTCGACACGGGCGACGTGATCCGCCTCGACGACCACGAGTTCGCGGTGGCCCGCGGGGACGCCGTGCGCAGCCTGCGCACGGTCCGCGCGGGCGGGGTGGACTATCGGGTGGTGGCGGTGCCGACCACGATCGAGGGCATCGCCCTGGTCATCGCGCAGTCGCTGGAGCCGCAGCAGCGGGTGCTCACCAAGCTCGGCCTGGTCACGCTGCTGTTCGGCATCGCCGGGATCATCACTGCCGGGGTGGCCGGCTGGGCGGTGGCCCGCAACGGGCTGCGGCCGGTCCGGAGGCTGACCGCGGCAGCCGAGGACATCGCCCGCACCGAGCGGCTCGAACCGATCCCCGTCGAGGGGGACGACGAGATCGCCCGGCTGGCGACGGCGTTCAACCAGATGCTGGCCTCGCTCGCCGCCTCGCGGGACCGGCAGCGCCGCCTGGTGGCCGATGCCGGCCACGAGCTGCGCACGCCGCTCACGTCGCTGCGCACCAACATCGACCTGCTCACCCAGGCCGGGGCGGAGCTGCCGCCCCAGGCCCGCACCGAGCTGCTGGCCGACGTCCGGGCGCAGCTCGAGGAGCTGTCCACCCTCGTCATCGACCTCGTCGAGCTGGCTCGCGACGACCCGAGCCCGCACGTGGTCGGCACCGTCGAGCTGCACGAGGTGCTCGACCACGCGGTGGCTCGAGTCCGCCGCCGCGCGCCGTCGATCGCCTTCGCGATCGAGGCCGACCCCTGGTACGTCGAGGGCGACGCCGGCGCGCTCGAGCGGGCGCTGACCAACCTGCTCGACAACGCCGCGAAGTGGAGCCCGCCTTCCGGCACCGTGCGGGTCACGCTGCACGAGGGCGCCGTCATCGTCGACGACGACGGCCCGGGCATCGCCGAGGCAGACCTGCCGCACGTCTTCGAACGGTTCTACCGCTCCTCGGAGTCCCGCGCGATGCCCGGCTCGGGCCTCGGCCTCTCGATCGTGGCCCAGGTCGCCGAGCGGCATGCCGGCACGGTCGACGCCGGCCGGTCGCCCTCCGGCGGCACCCGGGTCACCCTGCGGCTACCCGGTGCCGCGGCGCCCAAGCCGGCCGAGCCGCCGGCCGTCGTACTCCCGCCCGCCCGCTTGTAACTCCGTGTTCGTGCATCTACCACAGTGTTAGGACACCGACCTAGATGCACGAACACGGAGTCACATGCGCCGGCTGGCGCTACTGGCCGCCGGCGTTCGGGTCCCGCCAGGACCGCTCGAACGGCAGCCGCCACGCGTGCGGCGCGATCAGCTGGTGGATCGCGTTGGGTCCCCAGGAGCCGGGCGAGTACGCACGGACCGGGGGCGGGTTCTGGATCAACGGGACCGACTTCTCCCACAGCGTCTCGATGCCGGCGGCCGTGGTGAACAGGGTGTGGTCGCCGCGCATCGCGTCGAGGATCAGCCGCTCGTAGGCCTCGAGCACCTCGCCGGACGACAAGGTCTCGTGGGTGGCGAACTGCATCGACAGCTTCTCCAGCTGCATGCCGGGACCGGGGCGCTTGCCGTAGAAGGACAGCGACATCCGGGACTGGTCGGCCAGGTCGAAGGTGAGGTGGTCCGGGCCCTGCATGCCGGCGTTGGAGCCCGCCGGGAACATCGACAGCGGCGGCTCCTGGAACGCGATCGAGATGACCCGTGCGCCCTCGGCCAGCTTCTTCCCGGTGCGCAGGAAGAACGGCACGCCGGCCCAGCGCCAGTTGTCGATCTCGATCTTGAGGGCGACGAAGGTCTCGGTGTCGGAGTACTCGGCCACCTCCTCCTTGCCGCGGTAGCCGCTGTACTGCCCGCGGACCACGTCGTGCGGCTCGATCGGCTTCATCGAGCGGAACACCTTGAGCTTCTCGTCGCTGATCGGTCCCGGCGCCAGCGAGGTCGGCGGCTCCATCGCCATGAACGCCAGCACCTGCATCAGGTGGGTGACCACCATGTCGCGGTAGGCGCCCGTCGACTCGTAGAACGCGGTGCGTCCCTCGAGACCAAGGGTTTCAGGTACGTCGATCTGCACGTGCTGGATGAAGTTGCGGTTCCAGATCGGCTCGAACAGGCCGTTGGCGAACCGGAAGGCCAGGATGTTCTGTGCGGCCTCCTTGCCGAGGAAGTGGTCGATCCGGAAGATCTGGTCCTCGTCGAAGACCTCGTGCACCTCGTGGTTGAGCGCGACTGCGCTCTGCAGGTCGGTGCCGAAGGGCTTCTCCATGATGATGCGCGAGCGCTCCACCAGCCCGGCCTCGTCGAGCTGGTGGATGACGTCTAGCGCCGCCTTGGGCGGGACGCTCAGGTAGTGCAGCCGGCGTACTTCGCGGTCAGCACCGAGGTCGGCCTCGGCCTTGTGCACCGCCTCCGCCAGCTGGTGCGGCCCCCTGCTCTGCGGGACGTAGGTGAGCATCGACGCGAACCGAGCCCACTTCTCCGGGTCGAGGTCGCCCTTGCCGAACTCCGCGCAGGCGTCGTGCGCCCGGCGGAGGAACTCGTCGGTGTCGATGTCCTCCAGCGAGGTCCCGACGAACCGGGCCTCCTTGAGCAGCCCGGCCTGGGTGAGCCGCAGCAGCCCGGGCAGCAGCTTGCGGCGGGCCAGGTCGCCGGTCGCACCGAAGAGCACGATGACGTGCGGAGCGGTCACTGCATCGACGCTAGTCGCCACAAGTTGCCACGGTATTACGCGCTGACCTGCGGGGACAGTGCACGCAGCAGCCGCTCGGCCTTCCACCGCGACTCGGCGTACTCGTCCTCCACCGCGGAGTGCACGGTGATGCCGCCGCCGGTGCCGAGCCGGTAGGTGCCGTCACCGGTCGTGGTCAGGCTTCGGATCACGACGCCGAGGTCGGCCCGGCCGTCGGCGGCCAGCCAGCCGAACGCGCCGGCGTACGCCCCGCGCGGCGTCTCCTCCACCTCGGTGATCACCTCCATCGTCCGCAGCTTCGGTGCGCCGGTCATCGAGCCGGCCGGGAAGAGCGCGCGGAGCGCCCCGACCGTGGTGACGTCGTCGCGCAGCCCGCCGCGCACGGTCGAGACCAGCTGGTGCACGGTCTGGTAGGACTCGACCGCCAGCAGCGACGGCACCTGGACGCTCCCGACCTCGCAGACCATCGCCAGGTCGTTGCGGAGCAGGTCGGTGATCATCAGGTTCTCCGCGCGGAAGCGGGGTTCGGTGGCCAGCTGGTCCCGCAGCCTGTCGTCCTCCTCGGGAGTGGCGCCTCGCGGGGTGGTGCCCTTGATCGGCTTGGTCTCGATCGTCCTGGTGCCGTCCTCCTCGCGGGTGACCAGCGCGTACCGCTCCGGCGACGAGCTCAGCAACCAGCCCCGGGCGCCATCAACGTCGTGCTGGAGGAAGCCGGCGTACGGCGCCGGGTTGAGCGCCCGCAGCTGCAGGTATGCCGCCACCGGGTCCAGCTCGCTGTCCGTCTCGAGCCGGTAGGTGAGGTTGACCTCGTAGCTGTTGCCGGCGTGCAGGTGCTCCTGGACCTCTGCGAAGGCGTCGGCGTACCTCACGGGAGTTTCACCGGCCGGCCGGTGAAACTCACGCCTGGCGTACGAAGGTTCATCGGCCAGGCGTGAGTTCCGTACGCCAGGCTGGTGGTCAAAGAGCCGCACATGGCTCGGCCGCATCCAGACCGCGTCCGGTACGTCGGGTCCGGCGGCGCGCAGGGCGGGCAGGTCCGGCCGACACGCATAGCCGAAGTACCCGAACCACTGGTCACGGCGCGACCCGGCCGCCAGCTCCTCCTCGAGCACGGCGAACACGTCGGTCCCGACAACCTCGGACTCGCCGTCGACGTGCCGGGTGACCGCGCCCGTGTCGGCGGAGTAGGTCAGCGACACGTCGTCCGGCTCCAGGATGCCGACCAGGGACCGGTGACCCGACCACTCGCGCGCACCACCGCCGTCCAGCCAGAAGCAGCGTTCGTGCGCCGCTGCCGCTTCGCGGAACGCGTCGACCGCGCTCACGAGAACCCCAGGAAGCTCGCCACCATCGCGGCACCGTGCTCCGACAGGATGGACTCGGGATGGAACTGGACGCCCTCCTGGGGCAGCGCGACGTGCCGGACCCCCATTACCACGTCGCCCTTCGCGTCCGACGCGGTGACGACCAGCTCGGGCGGCAGGTCCAGCGCCGCCAGCGAGTGGTAGCGCACCGCCGCGAACAGCTGCGGCAGTCCGTCGAAGACGCCCGACCCGTCATGTCGAATCCGCTCGACCACCCCGTGTGCCGGTGCCACCCGATCCACCGTGCCGCCGTACGTCGTCACCATGCCCTGCATGCCGAGGCAGACGCCGAGCACCGGACGAGACCCGGCCAGCAGCACCTCACGCCCCACTGCGAAGTCCGCCGGGGAAACCGGCGTGCCCGGACCCGGCGAGAGCACGACGTGCGAGTGGCGCAGCACCTCGTCCGGCTCCACCTCGTCGTGCTGCACGACCGCCGGGAGCACCCCGGTCACCGAGGCGACCAGGTGGACCAGGTTCCACGTGTAGGAGTCGTGGTGGTCGACCACCACGACGTCGGGGACCACGCGCACAACCTAGTCGCCACTAGCCCGTCGGCACGCGAGAGCGGCGCCGGTTTCACGGCCCCGCTGGGGCACGTGGACGTGAGCGGGCCCGATGGCGCTGGGGGGCAGTCACCATCGGGCCCTGCACCTATTCGACCACCCGTCGGGGGTTCCATGCAGCAAAAGACACCCGGTTCCCCGATCCCGTCCAGATCACCCATCCCGCTCCGAGAGCCGGAATGGTCAGTCCAGGAGCAGGTCGGAGACCAGCCGGTGCACGAGGTCGTAGCCGTGCTCGGTGAGGATCGACTCGGAGTGGAACTGCACGCCACGGTAGTGCGGACCCGACAGCACATGGATGTCTCCGGTGTCCGGATCGGCCTCGACACGCACCCCCTCGGGCAGCGCGGTCCCGGGCTCGACCCGGCCCACGAACGTGTTGTAGAACCCGACCCGCTCGACCCGGCCGTCGATCTCCACCGGCGACTGGGTGCCCTGGAAGACGATGTCCTTGTAGGCCAGCGGAATCCCGAGCTCGTGGCAGAGCGCCTGGTGGCCTAGACAGACCGCGAGGAATGGCCGCCGCTGCGCGAGCAGGCCGGCCGTCACCGTCCGCAGAGTGACCATCTTCTCGTCGGCGTCGTCGCGCGGGTCACCCGGCCCGGGGCCGACGACCACCAGATCGTAGCCGTCCAGACAGCCCTCGACGTAGTCGTCGTGGCGGACCACCGTGCTCGAGAGCCCGAGCACGCCGAGCACGTGGCGGAGCATGTTCACGAAGTCGTCCTCGCCGTCGAGGATGACGACACTGAGGCCGGCCAGCCGCGGGTCCGGTGGCGAACCGGCCTGGTCGGTGAGCCAGAACGACGAAAGCCGCCGGTTGCGCTGGTTGAGAGCGAGCAGAACGTCCTCGTCGATGACCAGGTCCGCGACGTTCACCGTCGGTGTCGGCGCCGGCGGCACCAGACCGAACGCACTGAGGATCCCGCCCGCCTTGGCGTGCGTCTCCGCCACCTCGTACGCCGGGTCGGAGTCGCGCACCAGCGTCGCGCCGGCGGTCACGGTGAGCCGGCCGTCGAGGTCGACGTCGGCGGTCCGGATCACGATCGGGCTGTCCACGACCGGACCGCCCTGGGCGTCGCGACCGAGGACCGCCAGCGCGGCGCCGTAGTAGCCGCGACCCTCCGACTCGTACTGCTTGATCAGCCGGCAGGCGTTCTCGACCGGCGAGCCGGTCACCGTGGCGGCGTACATCGTGTCGCGGAGGACCTCGCGCGGGTCGCGGTCGGTACGCCCGGCCAAGAGGTACTCGGTGTGCACCAGCCGGCTCATCGGCTTGAGGAACGGCCCGAGCACCTGCCCGCCCTCGTGGCAGATGTCGCACATCATCTTGAGCTCCTCGTCGACGACCATGAAGAGCTCGTAGATCTCCTTCTCGTCGTGGAGGAAGTCGAGGAGCCGCCCCTGCAGGTCGCCGGTCTCCTCGCCGGCGACGGGCAGCCGGAAGGTGCCGCTGATCGGGTTCATCCGCACGTCGCCGCCGTGGATGGAGACGTGCCGCTCGGGGCTCGCGCCCACGAGGTAGCGGTCGCCGGTGAAGAACAAGAAGGTCCAGTACGCGCCGCGCTCCCGCTCGAGCAGCCGCTTGAGCACGGTCAGCGCCTTGTCGGCGCCCCAGTCGGCCACGGTCGCGCGGTAGTGGCGGCCGATGACCAGGTTCGCGCCCTCGCCCTGGCCGATCTCATCCTGGATGATCGCGGCGACGAGCTTGCCGTACTCCTCGTCGTCGGTGTCGAAGCCGCCGCGGTCCGAGAACTCGACCCCGGCGTCGTCGATCGCCGCGACGACGTCCTCGACCGAGAACTCCAGCTCGGTCTCGACATCGACCACCACCAGCGGCGTCTGGTCGTCGTGCGCCTCGAATCCTCGCTCGCGCACCTGCCGGAACGGGATCGCCAGCAGCCGGTCGGCGATGTGCCCCTCCGCGGGCTCCCCGGTCTCGAGCGGCACGTCGAGCAGCGACTCGACGACGCGACGCCGGCCGCCCACCAGCCCGACGGTGTCCCGGTCGCCCGCACGTGTCGACCGGCGGATGATCGCCCACGCCTCGTGCCCCTGGAGCGCGGCGATCGCGGCCCGGGCATCGGTCGAGGGGTCCATGGGCGAAGCCTAGATGCGGCGTGGAGCGGGCTCGTTAGGTCATACGGACGGAGCAGACGGGTGCTCTGTCCGTATGACGTTACGCCGGGCCCCGCTGGCAGCCGCACCCCAGCGACATCGGTGGTTGAGGAGGTCGTTCTGCGACCGTCTCGAAACCACCGCAAGGAAGGCAGGGACGTGACCCCGCCGACCATTGCGTCCCGCCCGGCCTGCGGTGGTTTCGAAACAGGCGCTAGCACGCCTTCCTCAACCATCGAGTAGGTCAGAGGCCGAGCTGGTCGGCGCACCTGCCCCAGGCCTTGACGATGTAGCGGGCGTACCAGTCCTCGTGGCGAGCGTCGGGGTGCTCGCCGTCGACCATGTTGGAGAGGTGGTTCGCGGCGTACGTCGGCCAGTCGGCCAGGCAGGTCAGGGGCCGGTCGGCGGCCAGTCGGCGCATCCAGCTGGCGTACTTCTTGGTGGCGGCGACCGGGCCCGCGTTGTCGCCCCTGAACTTGCGGTAGGGCAGCACGAACAGCACCGGAGTGGTGGCCGGCACGGAGGCCATCACGGCGCGGAAGTCGCCCTCGTTGAAGCCCTTGCGGCGGTTGGTGCCCAGCTGGATGAGGATCTGGTTCGGGTCGCCGTGGTCGGAGCGGTACCAGTCCAGCCGCGCCGGCAGCTCGTCGAGCCGGCGGCCCGGGCGCAGGTCGAGCTCCCAGCCGGGCGCGCGCCGGGCCAGCTCGTTGTCGGCACGCCAGCTCACCGAGTCACCGACCATGTAGAAGCCACCGAGGTCGGACGCGGGCGGCGGGCCGGAGCGTGGGACGCAGACCCCGTCCTTCATCACGGTTCCGCCGCGGTAGGAGCAGTTGAACCGGGACCGGTCCAGCGCGACCTGGTTGATCGAGACCCGCTTGCGCTTGGCGATCTGGCGCAGCTTGGCCACCCGGTGCGGGGTGAGGCACTCGTCGTAGAAGCCCTCCTCCTCGCGGTGGTTGATGTACGTCGACGCGGCACCCTTGCAGCGCGCGGAGTGCTCGACCACCCGCCGGGCGCGGTTGGGGTTGGAGGCGCACGAGTTGATCTCGCCGAGCCAGATCCGGCTCAGGTCGGCGCAGCGGCCGGAGTCGATCGGCCGGGCGTACTCGGCCCCGTGGCGGCCGGCCAGCCGGCACAGCTCGGCGTCGTGGCCCTCCTTGAACATCACCGACCCGGACACGCAGCGGTGCCGCGCGCACCCACGCCCGGGCACCCAGACCCGGCCGGTGAGGTTGCACTCACGCTGGTTGAGCCGCGGGTCGACCTCGACTCCCCTGTCCGTCTCAGCGGGGTCGGTCGCCGAGGCGATGCCCACCACACCGAGCGACACGACCACGAACAGCAGGGCGAGCAGGAGTGCGGCGGCACGACGCACGAGGATCAATGTGTCGTCTCCGGGAGCTGAGGGCGGGAGGGCAGAGTCGGAGGGGAAGTGCGCCGACCTCACTGGCGGCGCCCCCAGACTTTCGCACACGCCCCCCGACGGACCAAGTCAGCGAGGTGGTGTGTGCGCTGCTCAGGAGATGGTCGTCAGCAGCTGGGTGGCGCGAGTGAGGACGACGTAGAGCGTCGAGCGCCCGGTCACCGACTCGGCCTCGATCTCCTCGGGCCGGACCACGACGATCGCGTCGAACTCCAGTCCCTTGGTGTCGAGGCCGGTGAGCACGACGACGCGATCCTCGCCCGACGGCGCGACCGAGGAGTCGATGGCGGCGCGGGCCCCGGCGGCGTCCTCGACCAGCTCGGGCCACGACGCGAGCCAAGCGTTGACCTCCGAGCGCCGGGCGACCGGTACGACGATCCCGACGGTGCCCGGCACCCGACCGACGACGTCGAGCACCGCCTCGCGGGTTGCGGACTCCAGGTCGCTCACGCCGGTCACCACCCGGGGCGCGATGCCCGTCGAGCGGACCGCGGTCGGCAGGTCCGCGTCGAGCCCCACGCGCTGGGCGTAGGCCGCGGCGTGCTCGTAGATCTCCGAGGAGTTCCGGTAGTTGGTCGAGAGATGGAACTCGTGCAGCTGCTTGCCCTCCAGCGCGGTGGCGCGCGCGACCGCGGCCTCATCCGGGTCCGGCCACGAGGACTGGGCCGGGTCGCCGACGATCGTCCAGGAGGCGGTGCGGCCCCGGCGGCCGACCATCCGCCACTGCATCGGCGTGAGGTCCTGGGCCTCGTCGATCAGGATGTGGGCGAACGGGTCGTCCTCGAGCCGGTGCGTCGGCGCTGCCCACGCGCGCCCGGACGGTGCGAACTCACGGTCCGCGGCGGTCATGAGCTCCTGCATGTCAACGCCGCCCTCGAGCAGCGAGGTCTCGTCGAGGTCGCGCTCGTCCTCGGTGCGGACCGGTACGTCGCCGAGCGCGTAGCGCAGCTCGTCGAGGAGCGCGACGTCCTCGACGGAGAGGGTGAGCCGGGCGACCTGCCCCAGGTCCGGGTCGGTGCCGCCGCTCCATGACTTGGCCAGCAGCCGCTGCTCCTCGGCGGTGAGCAGTCCGTCGGAGACCCGGGCGAGCAGCTCGGGGTCACGCAGCCAGCCGAGCACCTGCCGGGCCTCCAGCGGCGGCCACCAGGCCAGCACGAAGTCGAGGAACTCGTGGTCGCCGAGCAGGTCGTCGTCGAACGCGTCTCGCCCCCGGTCGCGGCCGCGCTCGCCGCGGACCTGGCTCCAGAGTGCGTCGAGGAGCGCGCCGGGAACCCGGGGCAGCTGCCGGTTGCGCCGGCCCTGGGCCATCAGCTGGCGACGTACCCGTCCGAGCACTGGGGGGTCGAGGGTCAGCACGTCGTCGCGCCAGAAGACGCGGAACTGCTCGGGGCTGCCGGGCGCCGGCACCCGGGCCGCCCGCCGCATCAGCGTCGCCATCCGGGCCGAGCCCTTGATGTCGGCGACGGCCGGTTCGTCGTGCCGGGTCGCGCGGACACCGTCGACGACCTCTCCGAGGGAGCGCAGCGCGACCGCGGTCTCGCCGAGGCTGGGCAGCACCCGCTCGATGTAGCGCATGAAGACCCCGCTCGGCCCGACCACGAGCACTCCGCCGGTCTCGTAGCGGCGCCGGTCGGTGTAGAGCAGGTACGCCGCGCGGTGCAGCGCGACCACGGTCTTCCCGGTGCCGGGGCCGCCGCCGATCGTCACGACGCCCCGGCTGGGTGCCCGGATCGCCAGGTCCTGCTCGGCCTGGATGGTCGCGACGATGGAGTGCATCGAGCGGTCCCGGGCCCGGGAGAGCTGGGCCATCAGCGCGCCCTCGCCGAGGATCGGCAGCTCGGCGCCGTCCGCCTCGAACACCGCCAGGGCCTCGGAGTCCAGCAGCTCGTCCTCGACACCGACCACGGTCGGTCCGGACGAGCGCAGCACCCGGCGGCGGACCACGCGCTGGGGGGCGGCGGCGGTGGCCTGGTAGAACACCGCGGCCGCAGGTGCCCGCCAGTCGATGAGCAGCGAGTCGCGGCGCTCGTCGCGCAGCCCGATCCGCCCGATGTAGCGAGGCTTCCGGTCGACCGAGGCCTGCATATCGAGGCGTCCGAAGACCAGACCTTCGTGCGCGGCGTCGAGCTGCGCGATCCGTCGCGCCGCTTGATAGACCATGGCGTCCCGCTCGACCAGGCCGCCCTCGTGGCCCAGCCGGCCACGGTCGTGGCCCTCCTTCGCCAGCTGCTGGGCAGCCCGCGCCGACTCCTCCAGCTGCACGTAGACCCGGTCCACGAACTCCTGCTCGTGCCGAATCTCCTGCTCGGCCGGATCCTGCTCGACCAGCTCGTCAGTCAATGAGTCGTCCCCTCGGCTCATCCGGTGGATTGGGTGCCGCCGCACGTTTGCGACAAGCTCCCAAGCCTATCTCGCATCACGGCGCTGGGGACCGCCCAATCAGATCGGGGCGGATCAGGCCTTCTTGGACAGAAAGGCCGTCATCGCCTCGCGCGCCTCGTCGGAGGCGAACAGGGTGGCGCTGAGCGCCGCCATCTCGGCACCGCGGGAATCGATCCGCGCCACCAGCTCCTGGTTGAGGATTCGCTTCGACTCACGCAGCCCCTGAACAGCTCCGGTAGCGACGCTTGCGCACAGGCGGCGTACCTCGCCGACGAGGTCCGCGGCCGGGACCGCCCGCGTCACCAGCCCGTACGCCGCTGCCTCCGTGCCGCTGAACACCTCGCCGCCGAGCGTGGTCAGCGCAGCGGCCCGCGGGTGCATCCGGTGGTGGACGGTCAGCGAGATGATCGCCGCGGCCAGTCCGAGCTTGACCTCGGTGAGCGCGAACGTGGCGTCCTCGGCGGCGATCGCGATGTCCGCGGTCGCCACGATCCCGATGCCACCGGCCCGCACCGGTCCGCCGACCTCGACCACGACCGGCTTGGCCATGGTCGCAATCAGCCGCTGCAGCCTGACGATCGCCTTGGCGCCCTCCTCCATGCCGACGCTGGTCGCCTCGGAGAGGTCGGCGCCGGAGCAGAACACCCGGCCGGACGACCGGATCACGACCACCTTGGCGGCGGCGTCCGACTCGGCCGCCTCCAGCCGCTCGAACAGCTCGGTCACCAGCTGGCGCGAGAGCGCGTTGCGGTTGTGCGGTGAGTCCAGGGTGATGGTCGCGACCTCGGCATCGACCTCGAGGTGGACGAGCTCGGTCGGCTGGTCGGCGGCGGCATCGGTCATGGTGGGCATCCTGCCGCAGCGGGTCACCGGACTGTCCGTGGCCGGTGCCATGATCCGCGCATGGCCTACGACCAGGAGCTGGCCGAGCGGATCCGCGGGCTGTTGCCCGACGAGCCGGTCACCGAGAAGACAATGTTCGGCGGCCTTGCCTTCCTCATCGGCGGCCACATGGCGGTCGCGGCGAGCGGCAGGGGCGGCCTGATGGTGCGGTGCGATCCCGCCGACAGCGAGCGACTAGTCGGCGAGCCCGGCGCCAGCCGGATGGAGATGCGCGGCAAGGAGATGGACGGCTGGCTGCGGGTGACCACCGAGGCCGTCGCCGACGACGCCGTGCTGCAGGAGTGGGTGCGGGTCAGCACGACGTACGCCGGGAGCCTGCCGCCGAAGTAGCCATCCGGTTCGACCCCCGCAACGCCGGTGGTTGAGCCGCGAGTGTCGCTCTGCGACCGAGCGTGTCGAAACCTCGGAAGCCGGGGCTTCCGGTGGTTGAGCCGCGAGCGCAGCGAGCGTGTCGGGACCGCGTACGGCGGGGCTGGGAACCTAGGTTCAGTCCCAGCCTTCCCTGCGGCGGTTTCGAGACGGTCGCTGCGCGACCTCCTCAACCACCGGATACGCAACCACGTTCGAGCGAAGCGAGCCCACCGTCGTCGCTGGACTTCCTCCGGGCTCAACCACCGGGTCCATCCGGATTGGCGTCCGCTCCGAACAGGAGTCATGCGGACCCGCCTGGCCTATGCCCTGTTCGGTGTCCTCGCGGCCCTGGTCGGAGTGGCGACCGGTCACCTCGTGGCCTCGCTGCTCAACCCGGCGTCGTCGCCGGTGCTGGCCGTCGGCTCCCAGGCGATCGACCTGACGCCTACGCCGATGAAGGAATGGGCGATCCGGAACTTCGGCAGCAACGACAAGCCGATCCTGATCGGGTCGGTGATGGGCGGGGTGCTCGCGCTGGCCGCGGTCGCCGGGCTGCTGGCCCGCAGGCGATTCCGGTACGGCGCCGGCCTGCTCGTCGTACTCGTCGCGGTCGCGGCGTTCACCGCGCTCAACCGTCCCGCCGCCGAGCTCGTCGACGCGGTCCCGAGCCTGGCCACCGCGGGCGCCGGCCTGGGCGCACTGTGGCTGCTCCACCGCAAGCACACCCAGACGGGCGACGTGGTCGTGTCCGGCTCCAGCCCGGCCGGCCCCTCGCGCCGGGGCGTGCTCGTCGCCGGCGCCGCGCTGACGCTGGCCGCCGCGGCGATGGGCAGCGCCGGCCGCCTCATCGGCACCTACCGCGGCCGGCTGATGGACATCGCGTTCCCCAAGCCTGCTGACCCCGCGCCGCTGTTC
Source organism: uncultured Actinomycetota bacterium (assembly GCA_963765915.1). Lineage (GTDB taxonomy): Bacteria > Actinomycetota > Actinomycetes > Propionibacteriales > Nocardioidaceae > Nocardioides. Next base: position 705,192 of record CAVXYB010000001.1, read on the forward strand.
CCGGCCGGGATCGAGAGGCAGTTCCCCGGCATCACGCCGTTGCGGAGCTCCAACGGCGACTTCTACCGCGTCGACACCCGCCTCGACGTCCCGATCGTCGACATCGACGACTGGACCCTCACCATCGACGGCATGGTCGACAAAAGGCTGGAGTTCAGCTTCGACGACCTGCTCGCGATGCCCTTGATCGAGCGCGACATCACCCTGACCTGCGTCTCCAACAGCGTGGGCGGCCCCTACGTCGGCGGGGCCCGCTGGATCGGGGTCCGGCTCACCGACCTGCTCGAGATGGCGGGCGTCCAGGACGGCGTGGACCAGATCCTCAGCACCGACGTCGACGGCATGACGATCGGGACGCCGTACGAGCTGGCCACCGACGGCCGCGACGCGATGATCGCTCTCGGCATGAACGGCGAGGCGCTGCCCCGTGAGCACGGCTACCCGGCCCGCATGGTGGTGCCCGGGCTGTACGGCTTCATCAGTGCCTGCAAGTGGATCTCGAACATCAACCTGACGACCTACGCGGACCAGGACTCGTACTGGACCGATCGCGACTGGGCGACGCACGCCCCGATCAAGATCTCCAGCCGGATCGACACCCCCAAGGTCCTCGAGGAGCTCAAGGCCGGCGACACATTCATCGGCGGTGTCGCCTGGGCCCAGCAGAACGGCGGCGTCGCGAACGTCCAGGTCCAGGTCGACGGCGGCCCCTGGCAGGACGCCGAGCTCGGCCCCTCCGCCGGCAACGACTACTGGCGCCAGTGGCACTTCCCCTGGCGGGCCGAACCCGGTCAGCGCAACATCGCCTGCCGCGTCATCGACGGCAACGGCAACACCCAGACCCCCGCCCGAGCCGAACCCTTCCCCGAAGGCTCCTCCGGCATCCAGCAGCTGATCGTGAAGGTCGCCTGACAGCCTCCCTGCGCAGGTTGCGGTGGGTCTCAACAAGCTCGACCAGCTGCCCTTGCGTCCCAGCCCCGGCTTGCGTGGTTTCGAGACGGTCGCAGGACGACCTCCTCAACCACCGGTGGTCGCCTCACCGGTGGCGGGCGAGGAAGCGCTGACGAGCCCGACGCCCTCCTCCACCCGTGACGGAGGAACGACGGCCGGACCCGGAGAGCCACGAGAGCAGCCCCAGACCCAACCCAATCCACCCGAGCCCACAGCACCGAACACCTCATGCAAGCCACCCAAAAACGGAAGGCACCACCAGCCATGAACCCCAGCTCCCTCCGCCGCACCGGCGCCGCCGGCATCGCCGTGATCGCCCTCTCCATGGGCCTCGCCGCCTGTGGCGACGACTCCGACAGCGGCAGCAGCGCCGGCGACGACACCAGCGCTGCTCCGGCGCCCTCGGGCGATGCGTCGGAGGCCACCATGACCGACGCCGGCGCCGAGACCTTCGGTCCCGGCTGCTCGGCCATCCCGACCGACGGCAAGGGCTCGTTCAACGGCATGGTCACCGACCCGGTGGCGACCGCCGCGAGCAACAACCCGCTTCTCACCACCCTGGTCGCCGCCGTCGGTGCCGTCCCGGGCCTGGGCGACACGTTGAACGCCGCTCCGGCGCTGACCGTGTTCGCGCCCACCGACGACGCGTTCGCCAAGATCCCCGAGAAGGACCTGAACGCGGTACTCGCCGACCAGGCGACATTGGCCGCGATCCTGTCGCACCACGTCATCGGCGAGAACCTCGAGCCGGAGGCCCTGGTCGGTGACCACGACACGCTCAACGGCGACACGGTCACCGTCGAGGGCGACACCGACGCCGGCCTGACGGTCGACGGCGGCGCGGCCAACGTCATCTGCGGCAACATCCCGACCAAGAACGCGACGGTCTACGTCATCGACTCGGTCCTGACGCCGACCAAGTAGCGGTTCCTGATCGAGGAGTTTGGCGAGAAGATAACTCACGTGGACCAGCTCAGGCCCGTGCCGAGCGGCGCCGCCTCGAGAGAGGTGGCGCCGCCCGGGCCCGACCTCGCGGGCCTGCTGAAGGCCTGCGGGAAGGGTGACCAGGCCGCCTTCGCCGCGCTGTACGACGCGACGTCGTCCCGGGTCGTCGGCCTCGCGGTCCGGGTCGTTCGAAACCCGGCCCAGGCGGAAGAGGTCGCCCAGGAGGCGTTCCTCGAGATCTGGCGCTCGTCCGGGCGGTTCGACCCGGCCAAGGGCAGCCCCCTCGGCTGGCTGCTCACCATCGTGCACCGCAAGGCCGTGGACCGGGTCCGGTCCGCAGAGGCCTCCACCCGGCGGGACCTGTCGTACCACCACCAGAACCAGCCGATCGATCACGACACGACCACGGAGGCGGCCCACGCCTCGCTCGAGGCACGACGGGTCCGCGCGGCCCTGAAGAGCCTCACCCACGTCCAGCGCGAGGCACTCGAGCTCGCGTACTTCGGGGGCTACACGCACACGGAAGTGGCGACCATGCTCGAACTACCGGTCGGCACCGCCAAGACCCGGATCCGAGACGGACTCATCAGGCTTCGCGACACCATGGGGGTGGGTGTATGAGCGACATCCATGCTCTTTCAGGGGCATACGCCGTCGATGCCCTCGACGACATCGAGCGCGCCCAGTTCGAGCGACACCTGGCCGACTGCCAGGCCTGCTCGTCCGAGGTCCAGTCGCTGCGCGAGGCGGCGGCACTGCTGGCGGAGACCACGGTCTCGGCCCCGTCCGACGAGCTGCGCGACCGGGTGCTCGCGGGCATCAGCACGGTCCGTCCGCTGCCACCGGTGACGGCCGAAGCTACCGCCGAAGTGACCGCCGAAGTGACCGGGGCCTCCACAGTCACCGTGCTGGCGCCCCGCCGGCGCCGCCGGGCCCTCACCTTTCTGGCAGCGGCCGCGGCGGCCGTGGCGATCGGGACCGGAGGGATCGTCTGGCAGCAGGTGAACGACGACCCCAGCCGGATCGAGCAAGTGATCGAGGCCGGTGACGCGCAGCGCTTCACCGTCGAGTTCGATGGAGGCGCGACCGCGACTGTGGTGCGCTCCAAGGAGCTCAACAAGGCGGTGCTGGTCACCAAGGACATGCCGGCCCCGCCCGACGGCCACGCCTACGCGCTGTGGCTCCAGCACGACGACGTGATGGTCCCGGCCGGGATCATGCCCGAGGGTTCGGACAACGAGATCCTCCTGAGCGGCGATGCGGCGAGCGCGAACGGCGCCGGGATCACCGTCGAGGCCTCGGATCATGAGCCCACCGAGCCCAGCGACGACGTCGTCGCCCTGTTCTCCTTCGACGCCTAGTACGACGACGAAGGTCGCGACTGCCAAGGCCCGGCTGAGTCAGCCCGCGGCCCGCCGCCACAGCGGGACAGCCAGCGCGCCCACGAGCAGCATCTGGGCGGCCTGAACGACGTCGATGCCGCGTCCCGGGAGCGGCAGGAACAGCCCCACAGTGAGGGCAAGGAAGCCGATCACAGCGGCGAGCGGCACGGCCTTGGCGCGGGCCAGGGCGACCGACAGGGTCGGGGTGCCGACTTCATGGACTCATTACGCAGGGTGGCGGCAGGCGGGTCCGCGCTGGATCCAGAGGTGGTGGCGACCCTGCTCGGTCCCCGCCGCGAGGACGACCCGCTGGCCCACCTCACCCCGCGCGAGCGCGACGTACTCGCGCTCATGGCGGAGGGCCGCAACAACATCGGCATCGCCCGCAGGCTGTGGCTGACCGACCGCACCGTCGAGACCCACATCGCCAACATCATGGCCAAGCTGGGGTTGCACGAGTCCGACGAGGAGCACCGCCGGGTGCTGGCCGTGCTCACCTGGCTCGGGCTCCGCCAACGCAGCTAGCTACGTCCGAGCGGATGAGTTGAGTACCAGCGCTGGGTTGCGTGGTTTCGAGACGGTCGCAGAGCGACCTCCTCAACCACCGGCGTCGCGACCGGCGCGGGGCGACCTCCTCGACCACCGAGGGTGAAGTGCCAGACTCACAGGGGTGGACGAGCGGGCCGAGACCGTGGCCGACGCCTTCGCCGCGACCCCGCGTGCCGGGTTCCTGCCGCGGCGGGCGCGCTGGCGGGCGTCGTTCGACGGCCCGATCCAGATCGGCCACGGGCAGACGAACTCCCAGCCGCGGACGGTCGCGGACATGCTGACCCTGCTCGCGGTCCGGCCGGGTGACCGGGTGCTCGACGTCGGGTCCGGCTCCGGCTGGAGCACCGCGCTCCTCGCGCAGCTGACCGGGCCCACCGGCACGGTCGTCGGCGTCGAGCTCGAGCCCGAGCTGGTGGCGTTCGGCCGCGCCAACCTGGCCCGCACTGCCCGTCCCTGGGCCCGGATCGAGCAGGCCGACCCGGATCGGCTCGGCTGGCCGGCCGAGGCGCCGTACGACCGGGTCCTGGTCTCCGCGCAGGCCGACGCGTTGCCGCAGCCGCTGGTCGACCAGCTGGCTGCGGACGGCCGGATGGTGGCCCCGGTCGCCGGCACGATGCTGCTGGTCCGGGCTACACCCGACGGACCGGCTATCAGTAGGCACGGCGGCTACCGGTTCGTGCCGCTCCGGTGAGTGCCCGGCCGCGGTGGTTGAGGAAGGCGCGCTAGCGCCTGCCTCGAAACCAACCACCGGCATACTTTGCGACCGTGTCAGACCCCGCCTTCGGTGAGGAGCTGGTCCGGCTCGCGTCGGCCGACAACTTCCGCGACGTGACCGGCCCGGACGCGTCGTACCGCACCGGCGACGGTGCTGCCCTGCGCCGCGGGGTGGTCTACCGCTCCAACGAGCTGCAGCTGACCGACGCGGATGCGCGCTCGCTCGGGCGGCTCGGCGTGACGGCGGTCTACGACCTGCGGTCCCAGCACGAGATCGACGCGCATCCCGACGCCGAGGTGCCGGGCGCGACCTGGACCCACCTCGAGGTCCGGGGGATCCCGATGGACGCGGTCAGCGACCTCGCCGACAGGGACACTGCCCACGACGTGATGCTTCAGGTCTACCGCGGGTTCGTCGACGCCGAGGGCGCCCGCGCCGCCTTCGCCACGCTGTTCCGGCGGATCGCCGAGGCCGACGGCGCGGTGCTGTTCCACTGCACCGCCGGCAAGGACCGCACCGGCTGGGCGGCGGCGCTGCTGCTGCACCTGGCAGGTGTCGATGACGCGACCATCCTCGAGGACTACCTGCTCACCAACACCTTCTCCTCGGCCACCCGGGAGAAGTACCTCGGCCTGGTCCGTGAGCACCTCGGGGCCGACAAGGTCGACGTCTACGAGCGGGTGATGGTGGCCGACGAGGAGTACCTGCACGCCGGGTACGACGCGGCGGTGGCGGCGTACGGCTCGCGCGAGGGGTACCTGCGCATTGGCCTCGGTCTCGACGACGCGGACCTGGTCAGGCTCCGCGACCGGGTCCGCGGGTGACCAAGCAGCGCGACCCAGGCGGCGGTGAGCCACGGCCCGTTCCGGGCGCCTGAATGGGCCCAGACTCACCGCGCCCCAGGCTCAGCGGCCCATCTTGCCGCGCGGTCCGGGGTCGTCGACGACCTGCTGCTCGCCGGTCGCCGGGTCCTCGAACTTGACCTCGACGATCTCGACCTGCTTGTGCTGCTGGGCGCGGACGTAGCTGGCATAGGCGCGCCGGTCCGCGTCGGTGAGCTCGCCGCGGTCGACGAACAGGGTGCGCAGCGACCGCGGCCAGAGCCGCCGGGCCAGCACGACGTTCACCTCGATGCCGATCACGCCCATGAAGGCGGCGACGTAGATGATCCCGATCAGGCCGAGCACCAACGCGAAGACGAAGCTCATGTCATCGGTCTCGGTCAGCACCCGAGTGGTGAACTCGGTGCCGACGTACTGCAGCCCCTGCCAGAGAACGGCGACCGTGAACGCGCCGGGCGCCGCCCGCCCAAGGTGGTGTCGGCGGGCGGCGGCGAGCCGGAAGACCGCGGTGAGCACCAGCCCGGTGAGCAGGACGGTCACCAGCCTGATCAGCCAGCGCAATGTGGTGTCCAGGCGCGGCCCGAACACGTCCGTCTCGCTGCCGATCGTCGACACGACGGTGATCGCGAGCACCGACACCCCGGCGATGGTCAGGAGCGCCAGGCTCTTGAGCCGGAGCCGCACCGGGTTGGGCCGCATGTTGCGCGGCACCGACCAGGCGACGTTCATTGCGTTCTGCAGCGCCTGGCCCAGGCCGAGGGAGCCGTACATCGCCGCCAGCACCCCGACCACGGTGCTGACCTTCGAGCCCTGCAGCGCGTCGGGCCGGCCGAGCTCGTCGCCGATGATCGGGAAGGTGCTGAGCGCCGAGTCCAGGACCCGCTCCTGGAGCTCGGGGTTGCCCTGGAGGACGAAACCGAAAATGGTCGCTGCCAGCAGCAGGAGCGGGAAGATCGCGAGCAGCGCGTAGAAGCTGATGATCGCCGCCAGGTAGGCGCCCTGGTCGTCGACGAACTTGAAGAACGTCGCAACGGGGAACCCGAAGAAGGACCGCTTGCGCTGCGCACGGTCGAGCGTGTCGACGAACCCCACGGGGGCAAGGCTATGTGCCGACTCGCCTGGGACCCGGCCCGACGAGGGGCTCAGACGGTCGACAGCACGCCGTCGCCGTCGGTCACGAACAGCTGCACGCCCTCGGTCACCTCGGGCTCATCGGAGCCCATCGCGACCGCGATCTTGTTGGCAGCGTTGCGGACCACGTCGAGCACGACCTCGACGGCCTCCTCGGGAGTGAGGTGCGCGCGGACGTCGGCAACCACGTCGTCGCCGATGTCCTGGGGGGTCCAGATGATCGCGTCCACCAGTGCCAGCGCGGCCTTGGTGGCGGGCGGCAGGTCACTGCTGGCGTAGTCGTCAACGGACGTGAAGACGGCCTCGTCGGCGCCGGCCTCGATCGCCGCGACCGAACGCCGCGACATGCAGACCCGGCAGTCGTGCTGACGGGCGCCACGTAGCCGGACCAGCTCGGTGGTCGTCGGGTCGAGGGCGTGGTGATGGGCCACCGTGCGCATGAACTCGTCGATGGTCTCCCACACCTCGCGCACCGGGTGGCGACGGGGGGCGGGCCACTCGGACTGACCGAACAGCCGGTCGACGGTCGCGCGCAGCCGCGGGGCGACGTCGCCGATCCAGATCATCTGCACGACGGCCACCTGGTGGTCCTTCGTCGCCTCCGCGAACTCCGCTCTCATCGCGTCGTCGATGCCCGAGACGTCGACGCGGAACTGCTCGGCGAAGGCCCGGACCGCCGGGCTCTCGAGCAGCTCGTCATGGACGCCGGACGGCCGGACCGAGACGACCAGCGTGAACGCCTTCGCGGCGTCGGGAGCGAGTTCTTGGAGTGTCGCGGCCCCGCCTGACGACCAGCCCGCTGTGGTCAGGCTGTCGGTGCCACTGTCGTTCACGTCCACTGTCATCAACCCCAACTCTCGCAGATCGGTGGGCATCAGGGGGCGGCTCTGGAGGTTAGCCTCGGCGCATGCCGGTCCCGAAGAGCGTTCTGACGATCCTCGTGGCGGCGTTCGTCGTGGTCGCGCCCGCCGAGCCGTCCCTGGCTCTGTCCGAGGCCGGTCGTGACGCGCCGGGCGACGTGATGAGCCGGTCCCTCACCAACGACGCTACGCCGACGAAGGTGGAGCCGGCCCGGCGCCTGGGTGACATCGTCGCCAACTCGGCCTCGTTCGGCACGGACCTGGTGGTGACCACGAAGTTCCGCAACCTGGCTGCCAAGGGTCAGCAGCAGTACTCCTGGTTCATCCTCACGTCCGAGGACGAGTTCAACTGGATCGCGCACCTGCTCGTCGCCGCGGGCAAGGACAAGGGCAGGTTCTCGCTCTTCGACCCGGTCGCCTACCAGCCCGACTGCGGCAAGGCGGTCCTCAACCGGGCTCAGCGCACCGTCACGCTCACCATCCCGGCCTCCTGCCTGGGCACTCCGGACTGGGTGAAGGTGGGCAACGGCGTCTTCTTCTACACCGCCACCCGGGAGTACACCGACGACGCCCGCCGTGAAGGCGTCGGCCGCGACCACTGGAAGTACGGTCCGAAGCTCAGGCCCCAGTAAGTGTCTGTCTAGTACGACTTCGGCAGCCCCAGCGAGTGCATGGCGATGAAGTTGAGGATCATCTCGCGGCTCACCGGGGCGATCCGGCCGGCGCGGGTGGCGACCAGGAGGCCGGCCATGCCGTACTCCTGGGTGATCCCGTTGCCACCGTGGGTCTGGACGGCGCGGTCCGCGGCGTCGCAGGCCGCCTCGGCGGCGGCGTACTTGGCCATGTTCGCGGCCTCGCCGGCGCCCATGTCGTCACCGGCGTCGTAGAGGGCGGCGGCCTTCTGGGTCATCAGCCGGGCCAGCTCGGTCTCGATGTGGGTCTGGGCGAGGGGGTGCGCGATGGCCTGGTGGGAGCCGATCGCGTCCTTGAAGACGACTCGCTCCTTGGCGTACGCCGCCGCGCGGCCGAGCGCGAACCGCGCCAGCCCGGTCGAGAACGACGCCGCCATGATCCGCTCGGGGTTGAGGCCGGCGAACAGCTGCACGAGGCCGCCGTCCTCGTCGCCGACGATCGCGTCGGCGGGCAGCCGGACGTCGTCGATGAAGACGGTGAACTGGAGCTCGGGGCTGACGATCTCCATCGGGATGCTCTTGTACTCGAAGCCGGCCGAGTCGGTCGGCACCACGAAGAGGACCGGCTTGACCTTGCCGGTCTTCGCGTCCTCGGCACGTGCGACCACGAGCACGTTGTCGGCCTCGTCGACGCCGGAGATGTAGACCTTGCGCCCGTTGAGCACCCACTCGTCGCCGTCCCGGCGCGCGGTCGTGGTGATGTTGTGGGTGTTGGTGCCGGCGTCCGGCTCGGTGATCGCGAAGGCCATCGTCGAGGTGCCGTCGCAGATCCCCGGCAGCCATCGCTGCTTCTGCTCCTCGGTGCCGTAGCGGCTGATGATGGTCCCGCAGATCGCCGGGCTCACCACCATGAGCAGCAGCGGGCAACCCTGGGCGGCCAGCTCCTCGCAGACCGCGGCGATGTCACCGATGCCGCCACCCCCGCCGCCGTACTCCTCGGGGATGTTGATGCCGAGGTAGCCGTTCTTGCCGATCTCCAGCCACAGGTCGGTGGTCTTGCCACCCGAGCGGGCCTTCTCGGTGAAGTACTCGCGGCCGTACTTCGACGCGAGCTTCGCCACCTCCTTGCGCAGCGCCACTCGTTCCTCGGACTCGCTGAAGTTGTTGCTCACTCCGACTCCTCTTCCACCACGGCCAGGACCTCTCCGGCGGCGACCTGCGCGCCGGGCTGGACGTCGATCTCGGTCACCGTGCCGGCACCGGGGGCGCGGACGGTGTGCTGCATCTTCATCGCCTCGAGGACCAGTACCGGCTGTCCGGCGTCGACCCGCTGACCCTGCTCGACCGCCACGCTCACGACCGTGCCGGGCATCGGCGCCAGCAGACTGCCGCTGGCCACTGCGTCGGCCGGGTCCACGAACCGCGGCTTCCGGCGCAGCGCGGCGTGACCGCCCGGCCAGTCCACGTCGACGGCGTCGCCGACGACGCTGACGGCGTACGTCGTGCGGACGCCGTCCTGCTCGAGAACGATGTCGTAAGCACCGCTGGTCGAGCTCGTCGAGACCACCGTCGCGTCCTCGAGGACGTAACCATCGCGACTGCCCCACCAGCTGATCGAGATTCTCTGTCCGTCGGGGGCCTCGAACTCGGTCACTTGCGGCTGCGACACCACGCTGCGCCAGGCCACCGGGATCCCTTGCTGGACGGTCCGGGCCTCGCGCGCCTGCTCTGCCAGTGCGAGTGCGGCCGCCGTCGCCGCGGCCTCGGTGGTTGAGGAAGGCGCGCTGGCGCCTGTCTCGAAACCTCCGAGGAAGTCGGTGCTGACCTCACCGGCGAGGAAGGCCTGGTCGCGCAGCACCCGCACCAGCAGGTCGCGGTTCGTGACGACGCCGTGGATCCGGGCGCGGGACAGGACGTCGGCCAGCTTGCGGGCGGCCTGCTCGCGGGTCGGCGCGTGCCCGATGACCTTGGCCAGCATCGCGTCGTAGTGCGTCGACACCTCGCTGCCGGTCTCGAAGCCGGCGTCCACCCGGATGCCCTCTTGCGCCGGGATCTCGAAGCGGGTCAGGGTCCCGCTCTGCGGCTGGTAGTCGGTGGCCGGGTCCTCGGCGTACAGCCGGACCTCGATCGCGTATCCGCCGGGCGACGGGTCGTGTGCCTGAGGACGGTCCATGGCGCGTTCTGGGGCACACGACCCATCCTCGGCGACCTCCACCTGCAGCGCGACCAGGTCGACGCCGTGCACCAGCTCGGTGACCGGGTGCTCCACCTGGAGTCGGGTGTTCATCTCGAGGAAGAAGAACCGCTCGGTCGCCGGGTCGTAAAGGAACTCCACCGTCCCGGCGCTGCGGTAGTCCACCGCCGCAGCCGCGTTGCGTGCCGCCTCGTGCAGCGCCGACCGGACCTCCTCGGAGAGCCCGGGCGCGGGGGCCTCCTCCACCACCTTCTGGTGCCGGCGTTGCAGCGAGCAGTCCCGCTCGCCGAACACCAGGACGCCGGACGTCGTGCCGACCACCTGCACCTCGACGTGGCGGCCCCGCTCGACGTACGGCTCCACGAAGACGGTGCCGTCGCCGAACGCCGACTCGGCCTCGGCCTGCGCCGCCGCGACCTCGGCGGGGAGGTCGGCGAGCTGCCGGACGATGCGCATGCCGCGGCCGCCGCCGCCGGCACTCGCCTTCACCAGCAGCGGCAGGTCGGCGTCCGTCGCCGTCTCGACGGACACGTTGCCGAGCACGGGCACGCCGGCCGCCTCCATCAGCTTCTTGGCCTCGACCTTGGAGCCCATCTGCTCGATGGACTCCGGCGCCGGCCCGACCCAGGTGAATCCGGCGTCGATCACCGCGCGGGCGAAGTCGGCGTTCTCGGACAGGAAGCCGTAGCCGGGGTGGATCGCGTCGGCACCAGCGGACGTCGCCGCCGCCAGGACGGCGTCGACGTTCAAATAGGTCTCTGCTGGGGTGTTGCCGGGCAGCCGTACGACGACATCGGCCTCGCGGACATAGGGCAGCGCCGCGTCCGCGTCGGAGTGGATGGCGACCGTCGAGATGCCGAGCGTCCGGCAGGTGCCGAACACCCGGGACGCGATCTCGGCCCGGTTGGCGACCATCAGCCGCTGGATGTGTCGGGGCATGTCAAGCACCCTTCAGGGCCATGTTCGGCCGGGACCGGTGGACGCGACCATCGGAGGCACGCACGAGGACCGCGTTCCCGAGGAGGTGGCCATGGACGCCGTACCGGTGACCATCGCCCTGCAGAGGCTGTTCTGCTACCACGGCTCCGACAGCGAGAGCGACTCCGAGCCGTACCTGTGGGCCGTCGGCTTCACCATCGACGGCCGCACGGTGACCCACACGCCCGACGCGCCGACGCTGACCGGCGGACCCGCGTTCTTCTACTCGGCCGGGAGCCACGACAACATCGGCGGCTCGATGGGCATCGGCAGCACCCGTACCATCCCGCCTGCCGTCGGCCGCTTCGACACGACACTGCAGCCCATCGTGCTCACCGTCGGAGGCCAGGTCGTCGAGGTGCCCGGCACGCTGGGCATGATCGCGATCCTGCTGGAGGAGGACTCCACCTCCGACGTCGGGTCCACGGCCGCGCACAACGCGATCAACAACCTGGTCACCGTCGAGATGAACGAGGCGGTCGCCGACATCAACCTGGCCGGGCTCGGGGCGCAGGTGCTCCAGGCGGTCAGCGAGGGCCGCGATCCGGCCCAGGAGGCGCGCACGGTCTTCACGGCCCGGATGCAGCGACTGGTCGACCGCATCCAGCGGTACGCGCGGTCGGTGGCGATCGACGCCATCGTGAGCAACCTGAGCGGACTCGGCGCGATCCCCGAGGGCGCGGACCCCGACGAGTTCCTCGGCGTCGGCGTGCACATCTACACCGAGGTGGACCTCGCCGCCACCCAGCACGACGAGTGGCTCGAGTTCACCGACACCATCGCCCAGCCGGGCGTCGCGCACCTCGAGTCCTCGGACTACGTCTTCAACCTGCACGGTGCCGTGTGGCGGCGCGTCGAGGACTACTCCACGCCGATCACCGACCAGGTCCCGCCGGGCCGGTGGCAGGTCACCGGAGTCAGTCGCAGCGGGAGGGCGCCGGGCAAGACGTTCATCAGCTCCCTCGGCGGCCAGTTCACCGACGGCTCGCCGTGGCTCCTCGCCAAGGGCCAGGTCATGGACTTCCTGGTGGCCGGGTCGCACAGCTTCTTCGTGCGCGGCAGCAGCGGCGTCGAGGCCGACGTGAAGATCGAGCCCGAGCCGCTGAACCCGTACTTCCCGTCGCTCACCACAACGGCGGACAGCGACCTGACCAACAACCTCGGCTCGCTCCCCCAGTGCCCGGTCGCGATCTGGCACACCCGGCCCGTGGACTGAGCCCGTCCGCGCGCTCACGGCCGGAACACCCCGAAGCGGTCGGTGCCGGCGTACGGCTTGTTCTCGATCACCGAGAGGCAGATGCCCAGGACCGTGCGGGTGTCGCGCGGGTCGATGACGCCGTCGTCGTAGAGCATCCCGGACAGGAAGAACGGCAGCGACTGCTCCTCGACCGACGACTCGACGAACGCCTTCATCTCGGCGTCGGCCTTCTCGTCGTAGTCGGCGCCGCGCGCCTCGGCGGCGGCCCGCGCGACGATCGAGAGGACGCCGGCCAGCTGGGCCGGGCCCATCACCGCGGCCTTCGCGGACGGCCAGGTGAAGAGGAAGCGCGGGTCGTAGGCGCGGCCGTTCATGCCGTAGTTGCCGGCGCCGTACGACGCCCCCATGATCACGCTCAGGTGCGGGACCCTGGAGTTGGAGACCGCGTTGATCATCATCGCGCCGTGCTTGATGATCCCGCCCTGCTCGTACTCCGCGCCGACCATGTAGCCGGTGGTGTTGTGCAGGAACAGCAGCGGGGTGTCGACCTGGTTGGCGAGCTGGATGAACTGGGTCGCCTTCTGCGCCTCCTCGCTGAACAGCACGCCCTGCGCGTTGGCCAGGATGCCGATCGGTCGGCCGTGCAGCTTCGCCCAGCCGGTGACGAGGGACGAGCCGTAGAGCGGCTTGAACTCGTCGAACGCGACCGCGTTGGTCGGCGAGACGCCGTCGCAGATGCGTGAGATCACCTCGCGAGGGTCGAACGGCTCCTTGAGGTCGGTCGGGATCAGGTCGAGCAGCTCGTCGGGGTCGGCATCCGGCTCTGCCCACGACGGGGGCGGCGCGATCGCCTTGCGCCAGTTGAGCCGCGCGACGATCCGGCGGCCGATCCGGATCGCGTCCCGCTCGTCCTCAGCCAGGTAGTCGGCCAGTCCGGAAGTCCGGGCGTGCATCTCGGCGCCGCCGAGCGACTCGTCGTCGGACTCCTCGCCGGTGGCCATCTTCACCAGCGGCGGCCCGCCGAGGAACACCTTGGCCTGCCCCTTGACCATCACCGTGTAGTCGGACATGCCCGGCACGTAGGCGCCACCGGCGGTGGAGTTGCCGAAGACCAGCGCGACCGTCGGCTGCTTGGCGGCCGAGGACCGGGTGATGTCGCGGAACAGCTTGCCGCCGGGGATGAAGATCTCCTTCTGGGTCGGCAGGTCCGCACCGCCGGACTCGACCAGAGCGACCGTGGGCAGCCCGTTCTCCTCGGCGATCTGCGACGCGCGGAAGATCTTGCGGACCGTCCACGGGTTGCTGGCTCCGCCCTTCACAGACGGGTCGTTGGCCGTGATCAGGCACTCGACGCCCTCGATGACGCCGATGCCGGTCACGACCGATGCACCGACCGCGAAGTCGGAGCCCCAGCCGGCCAGCGGCGACAGCTCGAGGAACGCCGACCCCTCGTCGACGAGCAGCTCGATCCGCTCGCGGGGCATCAGCTTGCCGCGGTCGTGGTGGCGGTCGACGTACTTGGGGCCGCCCCCGCCGACCGCCTTGGCGTGCTCGGCGCCGAGGTCGGCGAGCTTCTCCAGCATCGCCTCGCGGTTGGTCACTTCTCGACCACCGCCTTCATCCGCTCCAGCGTGGTGCGCATGCCCTTCTCGTTGGTGCGGCCCCGCAGCGGGCCGAGGAAGGTCCAGTACAGCCGCAGCGGCAGCGACGGCTCGAGCCGGAAGTACTCGGTCACCGTGGTCCCGCCGCCGTCCGGCTCGAGCCGGTAGCCCCAGTTGTTGACGGTCACGTCGTCGGTGCCCACGGCGAACTCGAAGACCTCGTTGGGCACGCACTGCGTGACCTGGCAGGTCGACCAGTACGTCGGCCCGACACCGTTGCGCCGTACGTGCCCCTTGAACGACGCGCCCACCTCCGGTCCGGTCGAGCCGCGCGTCCAGCGCGCCTCGAAGGTCTCCGGCGAGAACTCGCCGATCCGGGTCACATCGCTGACCAGCGCCCACACCTTCTCCGGCGGAGCGTCCATGTACAGCGACACCTCGCCGCCAAGCGGTCGGAACAGGGTCATTGGTCGCTCCGGTGGTTGAGTCGCGAGCGTCGCGCAGCGACCGAGCGTGTCGAAACCTCGTAACCCGGTGCTGGGAGGTGACCACGGTGGTTGCCTTCCAGCCCTGCTTGCGGTGGTTTCGACACCGTCGGCGCTAGCGCGCCTCCGGGCTCAACCACCGGTGTAACCCAACAACTTGGCAACAAGGTCGGTGAGCACCTCGGTCGCTCCTCCTCCGATCGGCAGGATCCGGGCGTCGCGGTAGTGCCGCTCCACCTCGGTCCCGTGCATGTAGCCGGCGCCGCCGTGCAGCTGCACCGCCTTGTCACAGACGTACGTCGCCGCGTCGCACGCGGTCTGCTTCGCAAGGCAGGCCTCGGCGATGACGTTGCTCTGCCCATCCTCCTGCGCGTCGACGTGACGGCGGGCCACCTCGCGCGTGTAGGTGCGGGCCACCTCGACCTGCCGGCGCATCTCGACCAGCTGGTGGCGGACCACCTGGTTGGCGATCAGCGGCTTGCCGAAGGTCTCGCGTTCGCGGCAGTACGCCGCGGTCAGGTCGAGCGACCGGGCCGCGATGCCGTACGCGTGCACGGCCAGGGCGATCCGCTCGACCACGAACTGCTGGGCGATCTGGTAGAAGCCGGTGTTCTCCTCGCCGACGAGGTTGGCCGCAGGCACCCGGACGTCGACGTACGACAGCTCGGCGGTGTCGGAGCAGTGCCAGCCCATCTTGCGCAGCGACCGGTCCACGGTGAACCCCGGTGTCCCCGCCTCGACGACCAGCAGGCTGACGCCCCCGTGGCCGGGACCGCCGGTGCGGACGGCGGTCGTGACGAAGTCGGCGCGGACGCCGCTGGTGATGAAGGTCTTGGCGCCGTTGACGACGTAGGCATCTCCCTCGCGGACCGCGGTGGTGCGGATGCCGGCGACGTCAGATCCGCCGCCGGGCTCGGTGACCGCGAGCGAGCCGATGGTCTCCCCCGCCAGGGTTGGGCGGACGAACCGGTCGATCAGGTCGGTGTCGCCGGACGCCGCGATATGCGGGAGGGCGATGCCAGAGGTGAAGAGCCCGGCCATCAGCCCGCTCGAGGCACCGGCCTCGAACATCGCCTCGGCCAGGTCGACCGAGTCGAGCAGGGTGCCGCCCTCACCGCCAACCTGCTCGGGAAACGCGATCCCGAGCAGCCCCTGCTTGCCGGCCGCCAGGTGCAGCTCGCGCGGGATCGTGCCGGCGTCCTCCCACTCCTGGAGGTACGGCGCCACCTCCCGTCTGACGAACTCGGTCCCCAGGGCTCGCAGGGCCCCGGTGGTTGAGGAGGGCGTTCTGCGCCCGTCTCGAAACCCCGGGGCTTCGTCCCGCGCGCTCACAGGAGCCCCTCCTGGACATGAACGACCCGGGACCGCAGCCACTCACCGAGCCCCTTGGCCTGCGGGTCGAACCGTGACGACGCGGCCACCCCGCGGCCGAGCAGACCGCGGACGATGACGTTGACTGCGCCGAGGTTCGGCAGCACGTAGACGTCGACGTCCAGGTCGCGCGCCTCGGGGATCAGCTCGCGGACCTTGCGTGGGCTCATCAGCTTGGCCAGCCAGGTGACGCGGGCGTCGTAGAGGTCCGGTGGCCCGTCGTGGCTGACCCACAGGCCGATGTTGGCGTCGCCGCCCTTGTCGCCGGAGCGGGCGTGCACGAAGGTGCCCAGCGGCATCCGGCGGTTCAGCGAGTCAGCCGGAGCGGGGTACGGCGAGGGCCGGCGGCCATGGTCGGTGTCCGCGACCGCGAACTCGGTGGGGTCGGCCACCTCCTCGCGGCGGCCGTCCGCGTGCACCACGACCTGCTGGACCTGGGCGCGGTCGACGTACTCGGGCCGGTAGACGCCGTAGGGAGTCGGTTGCTGCGGCGGGGCGGTCATCGTGAAGCCCGGGTAGGACGCGAGGGCCAGCTCGACGGCGGGCCCGGTGAAGGCTCGGCCGACCGGGTCGGGGCTGGGGTCCATCACCGTGCAGCGGAACAGGACCGAGGCGGCTTCCTCAGAGTCGGCGTCCGGCGTCGGCAGCGAGACCCGCGACCAGTTCACGTCGGCGGCGGTCAACGAGGGGGTGAGCTGGTCCCGGACCCATTCGGCCTTCTCCTCGACGTCGAGGCCGGTGAGCACGAACTCCACGGAGTTCCGGAAGCCACCGAGCTCGTTGACGCTGACCTTGAGCCGCTCGGGTGGCGCCTCACCGCGCACACCGGTGACGGCGACCCGGTCCGGCGCCTCCTGGCCGAGCCGGACGGTGTCGAGGTGGGCGGTCACGTCGGGGTTGAGGTAGCGGGTCGACTGGATCTCGTAGACCAGCTGGGCAGTGACGGTGTCGACCGTGACCGCGCCCCCGGTGCCGTCGCGCTTGGTGATCACGCTCGAGCCGTCGGCGGCGATCTCGGCGATCGGGAAACCCAACGGCAGAGCCGGATCCATGCCGTTCTTGACCAGGCTGCGGAACCCGGAGAAGTTGCCGCCGGTCGCCTGGGCTCCGCACTCGATGACGTGACCGGCCACCACCGCACCTGCGAGCTCGTCGTAGGACGTGGGGGTCCAGCCGAAGTGTGCGATGGCCGGTCCGACCACCACGCTCGCGTCGGTCACCCGACCGGTGACCACGACGTCGGCGCCGGCGCCGAGGGCCGCCGCGATGCCGACGCCGCCGAGGTAGGCGTTGGCGGTCAGCGCGCCGTCGTACAGGCCGAGAGGCCGGAGGTCGTCGCCCTCGACGTGCGCGACCTTCGGGTCGAGGCCGAGGCCGTGCGCGACCTCGCGGACCTTGTCGGCCAGGCCGGCGGGGTTGAGGCCGCCGGCGTTGCTGACGATCCGCACACCCTTCTCGAGGGCCAGGCCCAGACAGTCCTCGAGCTGGCGGACGAAGGTGCGCGCGTAGCCGAGTGCGGGGTCCTTCATCGTGTCCTTGCCGAGGATGAGCATGGTCAGCTCGGCCAGGTAGTCGCCGGTGAGCACGTCGAGCCGCCCGCCCTCGAGCTGCTCACGCATCGCCGAGAGCCGGTCGCCGTAGAAGCCCGAGCAGTTGCCGACGATCAGGGCGTCGGTCATGTGGTCGACCCCCTTCCCGCACCGGGCGGGCCGGCGAACGCCTGGGCGATCGTGAGCCAGTGCTGGGCGTCGTCGCCAACCGCGACCAGGTAGGTGTCGGCGCGGTTGACCCGCTGGGTGACCAGCAGGCAGAAGTCGTACGCCGGCCCGCACACCGACTGTGCCGCGTCGTCGGGCCCCCACGCCCAGAGCGCGCCGCTTGGCGCGGTCAGCTCCACCCGGAACTCCTCGGCCGGCGGGTCCTCGCCGTGCACCGAGTAGGAGTAGTTGCGGGTGCGCACGCCGAGGTGGGCGACGTGCCTGATCCGGTCGGTCGGGTCGGGACGCTCGCCAGCGGCGTCGTACACGTCGAGCGCGTGCGCCCAGGTCTCCATGAACCGCGCAGTCGCCATCGACGCGGCAGACATGGGCGGGCCGAACCACGGCATCTTCTGGCCGGCCGGCAGGTCCGTGAGGGTGGTCCGGAGCGCCTTGCGGCCGTCCGCCCAGCGTTCGAGCACCTCGTCGCGTGGCAGCGCGGCCACCTCGTGGGCGCCCACGTCGACGTACCCCATCGGGTCGTTGATCGCGGCGAGCACGATGTCGTCCCAGGCCTGCTTGGCAGCCGGCGACTCGTGGGAGTGCGCAGCCACGACCGCGACCTCGTCGGTCCAGAGGAGGTGCGCGACCTGGGTGGCGACGGTCCAGCCCGGAGCGGGCGTGGGCGCGCTCCAGCCGTCGGCGCCGAGCCGCTCGACCGTGGCGCGGAGCTGATCGCCCTCGGCGGTGAGGTCGTCGAGCAGCCCCTCGAGCAGGTCGGTCATGAGGCCTCCAGGGCGCGGTCGAGGGTCTGCGCCCACTGGTCGAGGATCCGGGTCCGGCGGAGGCGGTCGTCGGAGAGGGTGTTGGCCAGGCCGAGTCCGCGGACCAGGTCGAGTGTGGCCTGCACCAGCTCGCGCACACCGGGCCGGGCCTCGTCGGCGCCGAGGAGGTCGACGGTCAGTCGGTGCGTCTCCCGGCCGACCATCTGCTCGAGCGGCTCGACCTCGGCGAGGAGTGCCTCGTCGGTCCGCGCGGCGACCCACAGCTCGAGCGCGGCGGTGAAGACCGGGGAGGTGAAGTGGTCGCCCAGCATCCGCATCACCGCTCGAGTACGCCGGGCGCCGTTGGGCAGCCCCTTCGCCGCCGCTACCAGCTCGGCGCCGCGCACCTCGGTGAGGTGGCGCACGGCGGCCACCACGAGGTCCTGCTTGGTGGGGAAGTGGTGCAGCTGTGCGCCCCGGCTCACCCCGGCCCGCTCGCTGACCAGCGTGGTCGACGTGCCGGCGTACCCGCGCTCGACGAGGAGCTCGACGGTGGCCTCGAGCAGCCGCGCGCGCATCGCGCGGGTGCGCTCCTCCTGCGAGACGCGCACGGGGGCTTGGGTCACCCGGTCAGGATGGCTGCCCCGTAACAAACAGTCAAGCCTGACTTTTTGTTGGGGTGTCGTCGATCAGCCGCTGGACGTGGGGCGCCCAGTGGCCGGCGTACCTCTTCTGCAGCTGGGGGATCTCCCAATCGCCGCCCTCGACCATCTGTCGGCAGCGGTACGACGTGCAGTGGCAGCGCAGGATGAAGTCGGGGTCGGTGGTGCTCATCGCGTAGTCCACGACCAGCTCTTCGTCGGCCACGAGCTCACGCAGGGTCTCCAGCGAGTGCTCGTCGGCCCAGCCCAGGTTGGGATCGCAGGCGTGGTTGAGGAGGCCACGCTCGGTGACCGCGGCCGGGCCCGGCCGGACCACGATCGTGCCCGCCGGGATCGCAACCCGGGCGAACAGCCCACTCCCGGCGATCTCGGACCTGCGCACCTCGAGGTCGGGATGCAGCCAGCTCTCGGGCTCGGGGTCGGGCACGCCCCCAGCCTGCCCGCCACTCCTGGTGGGCGGTGAGTGAGGGCCCATTTTCGGGCGAGGAATGGGCCCAGGCTCACCGGCCACCGGGCTGGCGTGGACCGAGCACCGTCGACAGTCGCGCGAAGAGGATGCGCCATTGTTCGCCGAAGACAGGAGCGGGACCGTCGTAACCCGCGAGACACAGCTCCTGGTGCACTCGCTGGACGAGCCGGCGCGGTCGCCGGAGCCGCTCGTCTGTCACCTGGACGTAGCGACACTGGTGGGAGCGGTAGAGCTCAAAGCGATCCAGGTCTGACACGTACTGACCCCGATCCACCTGGTGGTGGCCCCCTTCGTACTCGATGTAGACGCCCCACTCTCGATACTGCAGGTCCGGTGTCAACGACGCCCCGCTGCCGAGCTCCAGTCCCCGGTTGCACTCTGGGCGGGGCAGACCGGCGAACGTCAGCACGGCGCGGGTCTCTGACTCCTTCAAGGACCAAGAGTCCGGGTCGAGGTGCTCGAGGACCCAGAGCGCTTCATGGGCGCCCGGGCGCCACAGCTCCATGATCGCGAGCCGTTGCAGCACGGCGAGGTCCATGTGCTCGTGATGCAGCAACCAGTCGCCGACCTTGATCGCATCAATCACCCGAGCCTGGGCGCAGTAGAAGACAAAGGCTGCTTCGACAGTCACGCCCACGTCGTCGAGCGGCGGCAACCGCTTGGTGCGATGCAGGAAGATGTCGTCGATCGCGAGATGGTGGTCCCCTTGGATCACGAAGCGCACCGGCAGCTGCGGTCCGTAGTCGAGACCGCAGGCACGGATCCTGCTGAGCCCCGTCAGGTGGACTCGGTCCGGCAGGGCCAGGTGGCCGGCCAGGACCAGGTCGTCCCAATTCATCGGGTGGTCGCGCACGACGTACACCCGGGGATGCAGCCGCACAAAGCGCTGACCGCGCAGCATCTTCGGTGTCGCGCCGACCTCGAGGGCGTGCGGCCGCAGGAACGGACCAGACGTCAAGGCTTCTGGGATTGGCTTCACGACCGCAGTGCAGCCCAGATGGGCACCCACGCCTGGAGCTGCGAGCCGACCTGTGGAGGACGCCCCGTCGGTGACTGCCTGGGGATGGAAAGGGGCCCTCGCCGACCGAGGCGGGCCCGGGCGAGGCGGCGGTGAGTCTGGGCCCATTCGAGCCCGCCGAATGGGCCCTAACTCACCGCCCCGTGGCGGGCCCGGGCACCGGCTCAGTCGAGCCGCGCCACCAGCGGCAGCCGGGAGCGCGCGAAGCCGCCGACCACCAGCGAGGTCAGCGCCGGGAGTACGACGACCAGCCCGAGCACCATCAGCCAGGGCACGTCGAGGAACGGCCCCACTGTCACGCCCGTGGCCGTGCAGCTGCCGGTCCCCTCGCCGATGCAGCTGTCTCCCGACTGAGTGGTGAGCGGCCAGGCGACCGCGATGCCCGGTATGAACCCGACGGCGGCGCCCAGGACCGCGCCGACGAGGCCGACCACGACGGCGTACGCCGCGGCCACGCCGCGTCGAGTGCGGGCCGAGGCGCCGACGGCGGAGAGCGTGGCCAGGTCGGGACGGGCGTCGGACAGGGCGAGGAACGTGGCGGTCAGGGTGCCACCGAGCATCAGCACACCGCCGAGTGCGATCAGGACCAACTGGGCGATCACGGTTTCGTCGTCTGCCTGGTAGCCGCGCTCGACGTACATCGAGGCGTTCGAGGAGATCGCGGCCAGCATCTCGTTGATGTCCTGCTCCTGCTGTTCGCTCACCTCGCCGGCGACGGCCAGTGCGACCGTCTCCGGCTCCGCACCCAGCTCGCGGGCGGCTGCCGAGGAGAGCACCGCGGCGGGGCCCGCCCACGGTTGGGCCAGGGTCATGAAGAACGCCGGGAGGTCCGCCTCGTCACGGTCACGGTCCACACCGGTCTCCGGGTCGTAGGTGGTCCGGGCGATCTGCGCCGTCGTGCCGCTCACCTCGATGCCGGGGGACACGAAGGCGACCATGCCGCCGGCCCTCAGGGTCCGCTCCGCGGGGGCCACGTCCCCAGGCGCCACGCCGAGCAGTCCGACCGGCAGCGACTCGTCGGAGACCATGATGTTGGCACCGAGGGAGCTGCCCGAGCTCAGCAGGATGGTCTGGCCGTTCGGTCCGAAGACCTCGGTGTAGCTGTTTTCGTCCACCAACCCCCGGTGCTCGGTGACAGTCGCGCCTGGCACCTCCCGCTCGAGCACTCCCCGCAACCGCTCCCAGCTGACGTCGGTGCCGTAGTCGTCAACGATGCCTACGTCGGCGGCGACCGAGGGGATGTACGTCGCCCGGTTCTCCGCCTGGTCCGAGCTCAGCCCGACCCCGAGGGCGACCACGCCCGCAACGGTGGCGGCCACGGCGGCGACCGCCGGGACGGTGCGGGTGCGGTGGCGGTTGGCGTCGCGAACGGCGTACCTGAGCACCAGCGGCAGCCGGCCTGACACGCGGGCCAGCATGGCCAGCACGACCGGCACCAGAAGGATCATCCCGAGCACGGCCGGGATGGCGCTGACCGCAATGGCGAACTCGCCACCCGACTCAGATCGGGCGCCGTACGCCGACCCCGCGATGCCGGCCCCGAGCAGAACCAGCCCCAGGAGTGGCGAGCGCAGCGACGGGGCCCGGTCACCGCGTCGACCCGCGAGCACGGCGACCACGTCCTGGCGCGACGCGATCCAGGCCGGGACGACCGCTGCGAGGAACGCGCTGAGCAACCCGAAGGCGGCGACACCGAGCAGGTGCGGCCACGGCACCTGGAACGGGCCGAACAAATTGTCGGACCGGAGCTGGAGCAGCGGTGCCAGCAACCGGGCCACGCCGATGCCGAGCGCGACCCCGAGTGCGGACGCAGCGCTGCCGAGCACGAGGGCGCCGGAGATGACGACCCGGCGTGACTGTGCCGGGGTACCGCCCGTCGCCGCCAACAGCGCAAGACTGTGCTGCAGCTTGCGCGCGCTGACCGCGAACGACGGCCCAGCCAGCAGCACCACCTCGATCAGCGCCATCACCACGATCAGCGCCAGGACGGCGATGGTGGCGTCGTCGGTGCTGCCGAGCGTGACACCCGCAGGGATCTCCGAGGCCGGCGGCGGGTGCTCGATCACGGCCCGGGACGCGACGGTGGCGCCGATGCCGTTGAGCTGGAGGACCGTGGCCCACGACACCGGGCCGCCGTCGACCAGCCACGAGCGGCTCGCGCCGGCGTCCACTCCGAAGGCGCCCAACGGTCCGGCGGCGACCGGGAAGTTGCGCGCCGTGGTCGACTCGGCGATGCCCACGACGGTCGGGTCGTCCGGGGCGCCGTCTGCGGTGAGGTCGAGGCGGTCGCCGACCCGGTAGCCCTTGTCAGCCAGCGCCCGGTTGACGACGACCTCGTGCTCCGAGCGCGGCAGCCGGCCGGACGCGAGGTCGAAGAGTCCGCCGGAGGCCGGGTCTCTGAGGTCGACCTCGGTCACCTCGGCCGACGTACGCCCCTTGTCAGTGGCCACCTGGGCCTGACCGTGCCGCACCTCCAGCAATCGGGCGCCGTCAAGCAGCGACGAGACCTGCTCGGCGGTCGGCGCGGCGGAGCTGCCGTCGCCGTCAGTGATCGCGCAGCAGTCGTCGGGGTCGGGTGGCTGCTTCACGTTGTCGATGCCGTCCGCGACCGTGACCAGGGCTTGGGCCGAGCCCATCCGCCTGTCGACCGACTCGGCGCCGGAGACGTCGGCGGTGCTGGCGAGGACGTCGGCGGCGGTGACCGCCAGGACCGGCAGCGCGATCATCACCAGCACCAGCACGGAGCGGGCGCGATGGCGCAGCGCATCTCGGCGCGCCAGCCGAAGCGGCAGCCGCCAGGTGGTCAGTGGGTTCACCGGGCCGTGCCCGCGTCGACGAGCGCCTCGACACGGTCGGCGCCCGTCTCGTCGACGACCACGCCGTCGCGCAGGAAGACCACCCGGTCGGCCCAGGCGGCGTGCCGGGCCTCGTGGGTGACGAGCACCCCCGCCGCCCCCGCGTCGCAGCGCGCCCGCAGCAGTCGCAGGATGTCCTCGCCGGTCTCGGTGTCGAGGGCGCCGGTCGGCTCGTCGGCCAGGATCAGCCGGCGATCGCCCACCACGGCGCGAGCGATGGCCACGCGTTGCTGCTGGCCGCCGCTCATGCTGTCGGGGAACCGGTTGGCCAGGTCGCCGATCCCGACCTCCTCGAGAACGGCGCGGGCCAGCTTGCGGGCCGCACGGCTGCTCTCGCCGTCCAGCTCACGCGGCAGCGCGACGTTCTCGGCGGCGGTCAGCGCCGGGATCAGGTTGAAGTCCTGGAAGACGTAGCCGATCGACGTACGCCGCATCCGGGCGCGGCCGTTGGCGCCGAGCGAGGCGAGGTCGGTGCCCTCGACCGAGACGGTGCCGGAGGTCGGCTGGTCGAGCCCGCCGGCCAGGGTGAGCAGGGTGGACTTTCCGGATCCGGAGGGACCCATGATCGCGACGAGCTCACCGGCGTGCGCGACGAACGAGACCCCGCGCAGCGCCTGCACGGTGGTCTCGCCCTGGCCGTGGACCCGCGAGACGGAGTCGAGCTGGAGAACCGGGTCAGCAGGGGAGCTCATCGGCTGGCTTCCTTCCGAGAGGAGGGGTGGGGAGTGGGTACGTCGTCGCGTCGGTCGAGCTCGGCACGGCGAAGGCGGGCCTCGCAGTGGTCGAG
Organism: uncultured Actinomycetota bacterium; assembly: GCA_963765915.1. Lineage (GTDB taxonomy): Bacteria > Actinomycetota > Actinomycetes > Propionibacteriales > Nocardioidaceae > Nocardioides. Next base: position 729,278 of record CAVXYB010000001.1, read on the forward strand.
CCAGCGGACCTCGGCCTCGGCCGCGAAGACCAGGGAGTCGAGCACCAGGCTCCACGCCATGTCGCTCGGCTCCCGGGGCTCGGCCGCCCGGCCGGCCCGCTTGAGCCGGGTGTAGTCCTGGAGCGCCGCGATGGTGGCGCTGCGCTGTTGCTGGATCACGGTGCCGACGTCGACGCCGGGGACCGTCACCGCCAGGGCGAGCTTGATGGCAAGCTCGTCACGCGGTGGCTGCGTCCGCTCGACCGGTGTGGTGAACCACGCCGCCACCTCCTCGCGGCCGGCATCGGTGACCCGGTAGACCACGTGGCCCTCGCCGTCGGCACCGGACTCGGCGACCAGCCCGTCCCTCTCGAGCCGGGTCAGGGTGGTGTAAACCTGCCCGACGTTGAGCGGCCAGGTCGAGCCGGTGCGGCGCTCGAACTCGGACCGCAGCTGATAGCCGTACATCGGCCCCTGCTCCAGCAGGGCCAGCAGCGCCTGACGCACCGACATCCAGGCTCCTCGTGCTCTCAGGATCGGGTGAATACTGGGTATGTATACCCCGTATGTACTGCGGTGGCAAGCGCTGATGACCGCCCCGGCGCCGGGCGGGCCAGAGCGGCTGCACCACACTGGCCCTCATGTCGACGATCCTGATCACCGGCGCGTCCTCCGGACTCGGCGCCGAGATGGCCCGCCAGTTGGCGGCGAAGGGCCACGACCTCGCTCTGTGCGCGCGGCGTACCGACCGACTCGAGGGGCTCCGCGACGAGGTGCTCGCCGTCCACCCGGGCCGACGGATCGAGCTGCGTGCGCTCGACGTCACCGACGACGCCCAGGTCTTCGAGGTCTTCGCAGCGTTCCGCGGCGACTTCGGCCGGCTCGACCGGGTGATCGTCAACGCGGGGATCGGGAAGGGCGCCCCGCTCGGCACCGGCCGGTACGACGCCAACCGGGAGACCGCGATGACGAACTTCGTCGCCGCGCTGGCCCAGGCTGAGGCGGCGATGGAGATCTTCCGGGCGCAGGACTCCGGGCATCTGGTGCTGGTCTCGTCGATGTCCGCGATGCGCGGCATGCCCAAGTCGATGACGGTCTACGCCGCCACCAAGGCCGCGCTGTCTCACCTCGGCGAGGGTCTGCAGTACGAGCTGATCGGCAAGCCGATCAAGGTGACCGTGCTGCACTGCGGCTACATCGCCTCGGAGATGAACGAAAAGGTCCAGCAGCAGGTGAAGTTCATGGTCTCCACCGAGGACGGCGTCCGCTCCATGGTCGACGCGATCGAGAAGGAGAAGGCGCACGCCTACGTGCCGACGCTCCCCTGGACCGCCCTGGCCCCCGTCATGAAACACACCCCGCTGCCCCTGCTCAAGCGCCTGCTCTGAGGGCCTCGGCCGGGATAGTCCGTCACGGTTGTGTAGGTCGAAGTGCGATCGGACCTACACAAATGTGACGGACTATCCCCGCGCCGCGACCTCCACGGGTGACTCGTCGGCGTCGGAGTCGTCGCCGATGCGCAGGTCGAGGTGGCCGAGGACGCCGCTGAGCCCGCGGTGGGCCTTGGTCCGCCACGCGGCCACGACGGTCACGATCCCGAAGACAACCACCAGCGGTACGCCGAGACGCGGATCGAGCACGGCCAGCGCGAACACCGGAGCGATCCCGGTGGCGAGCTTGACCAGCCGGCCCGGCACGAGCAGCCCCCGGCGCCGCGGCACGGTGTGCAGTGACACCACCAGCTCGCCCACGGTCCGGCCGAAGCCGAGCACCAGCACCACCTCGATCGCCAGTGGAAGCCCCCACTGGAGCAGGTTCTGCGTGTGGAGATCGAAGTCGCCGGTCCGGCGCTCGAGCACGTAGAGCTGCCACCCGCGCCACGCCAGCGCGGCCAGCGCCCCGGTGAGCGCGATGAACACGACGTCCGAGGCGAACCCGACCAGGCGTCTCCCGAACGAGATTCTCGTGGGCAGCACCACGTCCGGGCGGTGCCGGCGTACGACGAGGATCGAGAGCAGCGAGCCCACCGTGGCACCCAGGGTGTTGACGATCAGGTCGTCGACGTCGAAGAACCGGTAGGCGCAGTCGTAGAGGTGCCAGACCCCGGTCTTCTGGGTGAGCTCGACCAGCAGCGACAGGCCGAGGCCGAGCACCGTCGCCAGCACCACGCCGCGGTGCAGGATCACGCGCACGAAGTAGCCGAGCGGCACGAAGAGCAGCACGTTCAGCACGATCTGGAGGAACGCCGGCTCGCGGAGCAGGGCGAGCGGTCCGCCCCGGTCGGGCACGTGGATCAGCCCGAGCGAGCCGAGCACCCGCAGCTGGCTGCCCCTGCAGGCGAAGGTGCCGTCGACCGGCATCGGCAGCAGCGTGTAGGTCCAGATCGCCAGGGCGTAGATCGCCGAGGTGACCAGGATGGTCAGGTCCATCGGCCCGAGACGCCCGTCGAGCCGGTACTGCACGGCGGCGGTCGGGATCAGCAGCAGCACCGCCAGGACCGAACCGAGGGCGATGGCGACGAGCGCGTTCGTCGCCTGGTCGCCCACGGCGCGACCCTACGGTGGAGTGGCTACGACGCCACGACTGTTTCGCGGGGGGCTGCTGCCGGTGCGCGGTCGAGGTGCTCGACGACGTACGCCGCGTCCTTGCCGACGCCGCCCACCGTGTGCGAGTTGAACATGTACTGGATCTCCTGGCCCAGCACGTAGAGGCCGGGCTGGCCGACCACGGCGCCGCGCTCGCTGTCGAGCCGTCCGGACGAGTCCAGGCCGGGCAGGTCGATCCAGCCGAAGTCCTTCTCGAAGCCGGTGCACCAGATCACGTTCTCGACGTCGAGCATCTCGCCGTCCTCGTTCTGCGGCCGGCCATCCACCACTCCGGTGATCCGAGACGTGCGCTCGACACCGGCCTGCCGGATGTCCTTCTCCTTCTGACGGATCCACGGATCGGCCTGGCCCTGGACCGCCTCGGCCTGCACCTTGCGGCCCGGCCTGGTCCGCTCGGTGAGGATGTGCTCCCACACCCACCAAAGCACGGGGAACATCAGCCGTCCCTGCCAGCCCCTGATGTCGATGGGGATCTCACCGACGGTCCGTCCGGCCATCAGCACGCCGTGTGTCGGCGCCAGGTCCATGGCGATCTCGACGCCGCTGTTGCCGGCGCCCACCAGCAGCACCGGGCCTGGATTGAGCTGTCCGGGGTTGCGGTAGTCCACCGAGTGCAGCTGCACGATGTCGTCGGAGAGTTCGTCGGCGAATGAGGGCGTCCGCGGGACCCGGTGCGCGCCGGTCGCGAGGATCACGTGGTCCGCGTCGAACGCCTGCGCGCCCGCGGTGACCCGGAAGCCCGAGCCATCGCGGAACAGCCCGTCGATCTTCACGCCGAGCCGCACCGGCAGCTCGAACGTCGCGACGTACCGCTCGAGGTAGTCGAGCAGCTCGTCCTTGGTGGGGAAGCGATAGTCACCGCCGATCTCCAGTCCGGGCAGGCTGTCCCGGATGGACGGCGTGAACAGCTTCAGGGAGTCCCAGCGGTTCCGCCACGACCCGCCGACGCGGTCCGCGGCGTCCAGGATCACGAACGGCTTGCCCCGCTTGGCCAGGTGGTAGCCGGCCGAGAGACCGGCCTGGCCCGCTCCGATGACGATGGTGTCGAACTTCTCCGACATGACTGCCTCCTGGGGATCCTTGGGTCGACTGCGATGCGTCGACGGTAGGAATCGCGGGAGGGGCACCGCGTCGGCGAAACCACCCATTCGGCGACTACCCGGGAGTGGGTACCGTCGCGCGAGGAGTCGTCACACCAGCTGGCGGTCGAAGGCGTACGCCGTGGCCGCTGCGCGTGACGAGACGCCGAGCTTGCCGAAGATGTTGCTGACGTGCCGGTCGACGGTTCGCTCGCTCAGCACCAGCTTTTCGGCGATGGCGCGGTTCGTGGCGCCGGTAGCCACCAGCCGCAGCACCTCGAGCTCGCGCGGGCTGAGCAGCTCGTCGCTCCCGGTGAGCCGGGCCAGGTCCGGCAACGCGCCGAGGGCCTCGAAGATTGCCCGCGCGGCGTCCACCTCGCGATCAGCCGACTCACGATCGCCCAGGGCACGGCAGGCATCGGCGAGCAGGACGCGCGTGCGTGCCTCCTCGTACGGCGCCCGTGCTCGGATCCAGGTCCCCAGCGCTTCACGAAGCAGCGGCAGCGCCTCGGCCGGGGCACCGCGCGCGAGACAGACCGATGCCTGCGCCTGCTGGCCGATCGCGATCACCACGGGGCTGCGGTTCGCGGTCGCGAGGTCCCGTAGCTCGCCAGCGGTGGCCTCGGCCGCCTCGGCTTCGCCGACGGCGAGCAGAATCTCGGTCGCGGCGGCGAGCACCTGGATGCGCTGCCCGGTCTGGTGGACCTCCGCGAGCGAGCGCCGTGCCATGGCGGCCGCTGCCTGCACGCTCCCGCGGGCCAGACGGAGCAGCGCGAGCCCTGGCTGCGGGTCCTCGCCGAGCTTCGACGCGAGCGCGAAGCACTCCTCGGCCGAGTCGAACCTGCCGAGCAGCCGGTCGAGGTTCCCACGCACGCTGGCGGCCCGACCGGAAGCCCACCTGTCCGGGTCCGCGGGACTCACCGCGCCGAGCTCGACGAGCGCCTCGGGCCACTGACCGTTGAGCTGCTTCAGCTCTGCCCGCCTCACCTTGCACTCGCCGGTGAAGAAGCCGAGGTCTGGCTGCGCGGCGACCCACTTCGTCATCGCGGCGGTCCACTGCTGCGCCCGAGTGAGCTCGTAGATCGACCAACAGCCCTCGATCACACCGCAGTAGATGATGCCTTCCACCATCGCGGAGCAGGCACCGGAGGCGACGCCGAGCATCGCTTCATCGAGACAGGCGAGTCCGTCGTCGGTGTGGCCGGCCGCCAACAGGAAGAGGCCCTGCTGATGGAGGGACAACGCGGCGTACTCCTCGGATCCGTGCCGCCGAGCGGCGCGAACGCACTCCTCGGCGATCTCTGCGGCACGTTCGAGGTCTCCACTGGCCGCCGCGTCGAAGGCGCTGGCGACGTTGAGGAATGCCGCCGCTCGCGAGTCGGTGCCGTCCTCCGCAATGATCCGCGCGGCCCGAGCGACCCATCCGCCACCCTCGGCGACCTCTCCGTAGACGATCTTCTGGGTGCCGAGCCACAGAGCCGCCTCGGCCGCCGCGAGCCGCTCGCCACGGTCGAGCAGGTTCTGGTAGGCCCGCTCCCGGATCGCGTAGTAGTCCGACAACCGCGCGAGCAGATGCGCGGTCACCGCGAACCGGTCGTAGTCCTCGGCTTCGAGCGGAGCCTCGGTCTCCGCTGCGGCGAACGCTTCGTAGGCGCGCTGCCAGGCGCGTTCGGCGTACGCCGTCCGCGCCTCGCCGAGCTTCACGCGACCAGTATCAGGCCTCCACCGGACCGCGCGGGGCGTCGCTCTTGTAGTCGGTGTACTGGTAGGGGTTCTCGGCCAGCGCGGTCTCGGGCACGTCGGGGTTCATCCCCTGCTCCCAGGCCTCGTCGCCCATCACGCCACGCAGGTAGTCGATGGTCGCCTCCACGTCGCGGCGGATCGCGGCCAGGTCGACGTCGACCAGCGCGCCGTCGCGCTTCACCACGCGGCCGTCGACGAGCACCGTGTGTACGTCGCCACGCTGGGCCTGGAAGGCCACGTGCCCGTAGGGGTTGAGGATCGGGAACGAGACCGGCGACGCGTCGTTCTTGAGCAGCACCAGGTCGGCCTTCTTGCCGATCTCGACGCTCCCCAGCGAGTCGTCGCGGCCGAGTGCCTTGGCGCCACCGCGGGTCGCCCAGTCGACGACCTGCACCGCGCGCAGGGCGCTGTGCGTGACCGTGTCGCCCTTGCCGTGTGCCTCCATGTGCTCGCGGGAGCGGTCCGCGCCGAGCGTGGTCCGCATGGCCGTGAACAGGTCGCCGCTCCACCAGACGCTGGTGTCCATCGACAGCGACACCGGGATGCCGTGCTTGCGGATCGCCCAGGTGGGCGGGTACCCCTGCCCGGCGCTCTGCTCGCTCTCGGTCGACACCGAGATCGAGCCACCGGTCGCCGCGATCCGCTGGTAGGAGTCCTCGGTGAGCGTCGCCGCGTGCACGTAGATCGACTCGGGCTTCATGAAGCCGTTCTCGTGCATCAGGCGGACGCCGTCGTCGTTGGTGGCGCCCCAGACGCCGGTGTGGGTGGTCACGGCCACACCGAGGTCGCGGGCCACCTCGAACGCGCCGCGCTCCGGGAACGCCGGGTCGCCGGGGACGTCGAAGGCCATCTGGAAGCCGAGCATGTCGTCGCCGGTGATCCGCCGGCTCACGAAGTCGCGGAACTCCGGCGCGGCCGACCACTCCGACGGCGGCTGCTGAATGTTGCCGTAGGCCAGTACGAACCGGCCCGGCACGGCCTGGAGCGCGTCGACCGCGGCGTCGGCGTGGTCGACGGTCTGCAGCCCGTGCGACCAGTCCACGCACGTGGTGACGCCGGCGTCGATCGCCTCGGCGGCGGCGAGACGGTTGCCGGCATGGATGTCCTCGGGGCGGAAGTGCTTGCCGTTCTCGAGGTAGTACCAGACGAAGTACTGGGTGAGCGTCCAGTCGGCGCCGTAGCCGCGCATCGCGGTCTGCCACATGTGCCGGTGGGTGTCGATCATCCCCGGCATCACGACACCGCCCGACGCGTCGATCTCGACCGTGCCCTCCGGTACGTCGAGGTTCTGGCCGACCGCGGCGATCCGATCATCCTGGGTCAGGACGTCGGCACCGGTGAGCACCGTCTTCGCGTCGTCCATCACCAGCACCGTGGCCCCGCGCAGCACCACCGGCGGTCGCGCACCCTGGTCAGCCATCTCCCACCCCTCACTCGACGTCCAACGCAGATCGGACGCCTGTCCGCTGTCCGGTCGCTGATTGAATGTTTGACACTCTGGACCGGGCGCTCGGGCGTGTCAACGGATGCCGGCACGTGCCAAGGTGGGCCCATGCCGCGCACCGGGACCGGCCCCGACTTCATCGAGTCGCTGGCCCGCGGCCTCGAGGTGATCGCCGCCTTCCAGCCCGGCCGGGACACTATGTCGCTGAGCGACGTGGCGACCGCGACCGGGCTGGCCCGGCCCACCGCGCGGCGGATCCTGCTCACCCTGGTCGAGCTCGGTTACGTCCGCGCCGACAGCTCCCGGTACACCCTGACGCCCCGCGTGCTCGAGCTCGGTGCGGCGTACGTCGGGTCGCAGGGTCTGTGGGAGGTGGCCCGCCCGCATCTCCAGGAGCTGTCGGCCAAGACCAACGAGTCGTGCTCGATCGCGCAGCTGGACGGCTCCGACATCGTGTACGTCGCCCGGGCCGCAGTCCCCAAGATCGTGGGGCTCTCGGTGCACATCGGCACCCGCTTCCCGGCCCTGCAGACCTCGCTCGGCAAGGTGCTGCTCGCCGAGCTCGACGCTGCCGAGCTGAAGCGGGTGCTCGCCGAGCCCAGCCGGTCGGGCCTCACCCCGCTGTGGCAGCCCACGGCGAAGGAGCGAGACGCGGAGCTGCGCCAGGTGCAGGCCCGCGGCTGGGCGCTGACCGACCAGCAGCTCGCGCTCGGGATCCGCTCGGTGGCCGCACCCATCCGCGACGGCGAGCGGGTGATCGCGGCGGTCAACGTGAACACGCACGCCGCCGAGACCACCGTCGAGCGACTGACCGAACACCATCTGCCGCTGCTGCTGCGCGCGGCCGGCGAGATCGGCGCCGACTTCGCTCGGTTGCGGAGCCTGCCCCAGGTGGTGCGATGATCCAAACGGACACTCGTCCGCATGACGGTCATCTAAGGAGGTCGGTGTCATGACCGGACCGCTCGACGGCCTGCTGGTCGCCGACTTCTCCCGGGTGCTGGCCGGCCCCTACGCCACGATGCTCCTCGCCGACCTGGGTGCCGAGGTGGTCAAGGTCGAGGGACCGCCGGACGGCGACGAGACCCGCTCCTGGACGCCGCCCGAGCGAGACGGTGTCTCGACGTACTACCTCGGCATCAACCGCGGGAAGCGCTCGATCGTGCTGGACCTGCGGGCCGAGGAAGACCTGGCCCTGGCCCGCGAGCTGGTCCGCCGGGCCGACATCATGATCGAGAACCTCAAGCCGGGCGGCATGGCGAAGTTCGGCATGGACTTCGAGTCGGTGCGCGTCGACAACCCGGGCATCGTCTACGCCTCGATCAGCGGCTTCGGCTCGGGACCCGGCGCCGACGTGCCCGGCTACGACCTGCTGGTGCAGGCGATGTCGGGGCTGATGAGCCTCACCGGGTCGACGGACGGCCCCGGCTACCGCGCCGGCATCTCGGTCTTCGACGTGATGGCGGGCAACCACGCGGTGATCGGCATCCTGGCGGCGCTGCGGCACCGCGACGCCACCGGTCGGGGGCAGCACGTCGAGGTCAACCTGCTCTCCTCGGCGCTCACCGGGCTCGTCAACCACAGCTCGGCCTGGGTGGCCGGAGGCACGGTGCCCTACCGGATGGGCAACGCGCACCCGAGCGTCTTCCCCTACGAGCCGTTCCCGACCGCGGATGCCGACCTGATCGTGATCGCTGCCAACGACCGGCAGTTCCAGCGGCTCTGCTCCGCGCTGGGCATCCCCGAGGTCGCCGAGGACGAGCGGTTCCTCCACAACGGCGACCGCACCGAGCACCGCGACGAGCTCCGGCCGCTGCTCGAGGAGCAGCTGGTCAAGCGCCCGGCGCAGGAGTGGTTCGACCTGCTGCTCGACGCCGGCGTGGCGTGCGGGCCGATCAACACGATCGACGACGGCTTCGCCGCGGCCGAGCGGTTCGGCCTCGAGCCGGTGGTCGAGGTCGGCCAGGGTGAACGGGCCCTGCCGACCACCCGGCACCCGATCAGGTTCTCCGACACCCCGGTCAGCTACTCGCTGCCACCGCCGGAGCTGGACGAGCACGGCGCCGAGCTGCGGTCCTGGCTGGGCGAGGCGGCGTCATGACCGAGCAGCCGACGTACCCCACGGCGTTGGGTGCCTCCAGCCGGGAGACCATCACGCTCCTGGGCCAGGACCTCGCCCGCGACGTGATGGGCACCGTCGGCTTCGGCGAGCTCGCGTTCTGGCTGGCCACCCAGCGCCGGCCCGAGCCCGGGGAGGTGCGGGTCTTCGAGGCGGTGCTCGCGGCGCTGGCCGACCACGGCTTCACACCGACGGCGATCGTGACCCGGCTGACCTACCTGTCCGCACCCGACTCGGTGCAGGGCGCGCTGGCGGCCGGCCTGCTCGGCGGCGGGTCCCGCTTCCTCGGGGTCACCGAGGACTGCGGCCGGTTCCTGCACGACGTGGTCGCGGGGCTCGACACCGTCCCCGCAGGCCTCCCCACCAGCGCTGAGGGCTGGGACGCGCTCGCGCTCGACGTCGTACGCCGCCAGCGCGAGGCCGGACTCTTCGTCCCCGGCCTGGGCCACCACGTTCACAAGGACGGCGACCCGCGGACGCCGCGGCTCTTCGAGATCGCCCGCGAGGAGGGGCAGTTCGGGCCGCACCTCGCGCTGTTCGACGCGATCGGCCGGACGCATCCGCAGGTGCTCGGGAAGACGTTGCCGCTCAACGGCGCCGGCGTCTGCGGCGCCGCGCTCGCCGATCTCGACCTACCCCTGGAGCTGTTGCGCGGCTTCGCGCTGCTGGCCCGTACGGCGGGGCTGATCGGACAGCTGGCCGAGGAGCTCCGGCACCCGGTCGCCAACGATGTCTTCCTCTCCGTCGACCTCAACAACCGCCCGGTCGACCCCGACCCCCTCCCCCGTCAGTGACGAAAGGCAGGCTCATGCAGCTGGTCACCGAGGACAACATCACCGAGCTCGCGAAGCAGCGGTGGGGCACCGCCCACGCCGAGCGGACCCGGGAGCTGCTCACCGGCCTGGTGCAGCACCTGCACGACTACGCCCGCGAGGTGCGGCTCACCGAGGCGGAGTGGATGGCCGCCATCCAGTGGCTGACCCGCACCGGCCAGGTCAGCGACGAGAAGCGGATGGAGTTCATCCTGGCCTCCGACGTGCTCGGCCTCTCGATGCTCGTCGTGCAGATGAACCACCGCCTCGACCCCGCGGCCACGCCCGCGACCGTGCTCGGGCCGTTCCACATCGACGGCTCGCCCGAGCTGGCGTACGGCGGCGACATGTCCCAGGGGCTCGCCGGCGTTCCGCTGTTCGTCACCGGGACGGTCCGCAGCCTCGACGGGGCGCCGGTCGGCGGCGCCGTGCTGGACGTCTGGCAGGCCGACGACGACGGCGCCTACGAGGCGCAGCTCGAGGTCGACGAGGCCCGGCTGCGGGCGAAGTACACCGCCCGGGAGGACGGCAGCTACTGCATCCGGACCATTGCGCCCAAGGGCTACTCGATCCCGATGGACGGGCCCGTCGGCGGTCTGATCCGGCAGACCGAGATCAGCCACTTCCGACCGGCGCACGTGCATTTCCTGCTCGCGGTGCCGGGCTTCCGGCCGCTGATCACCCACCTGTTCGAGGAAGGTGCGGAGTTCCTGGACAGCGACGTGGTCTTCGGGACCAAGCAGGAGCTCGTCGTGGGCTTCCAGCACCAGGAGCCCGGGCCCACGCCGGACGGCGGCCAGCTCGACCGGCCCTGGGTCTCGGCGACCTACGACTTCGTCCTCCAGCCGGCCTGATGACGATGCGCGCCGTCGAGCTGCAGGTCCCCGGCGAGCCGCCGGTGGTGGTCGACCGCCCCGTCCCCGAGCCCGCCCCTGGCGAGGCGCTGGTCCGGGTGACCGCCGTCCCGATCGTCCCGCTCGACCTGCTCTGCGCCTCCGGCCGGTCCTACTTCGGGGTGCCGCGGACGCCGTACGTCCCCGGAGTGCAGGGCGTGGGCACCGTGGACGGCCGGGTGGTGTGGTTCCCGACCTCGGCCGGCATGGCCCCCGGTGACGGCAGCATGGCCGAGGCGGTGTTGGTCGCCGAGGCCGACCTGGTGACACTGCCCGAGGCCGTGGAGCCGGCCGAGGTGGCGGCGCTCGGGCTGTCCGCGGTCGCGGCGTACCTCGCGCTGACCTGGCGCGGCGAGCTGGCCGCGGGTGAGACCGTGCTGGTGCTCGGTGCCGGCGGCGTGGTCGGCCAGGCGGCGATCCAGCTCGCTCGGCTGTACGGGGCGGAACGGGTGGTGGGGGCGGCCCGCTCGCATGACGGGCAGCAGCGCGCGCTGGCCGCCGGGGCGGACGCCGTGGTCGCCCTCGACACCGACGACGTCGCCGAACTGGCCGACAGCCTGGGCAGTGCCTTCGACGGTCCGGTCGACCTGGTGCTCGATCCGCTGTTCGGCGTCCCGGCCGCGGCCGCCGCGAGATGCCTGCGGGCCGGCGGCCGGCTGGTCAACCTCGGCGGTTCGGCCGACGAGCACAGCCCGCTCGACTCCTCGACCATCCGGAGCCGGTCACTGCGCGTGCTCGGCTACACCAACAACGAGCTGACCCGCGAGCAGAAGGCAGCGGCGATGACCACGGTCGCGCAGCACGCCGTCGACGGGGAGCTGGCCGTGGCCCACGAGGTGGTGCCGCTCGAGGACGCCGCCGACGCCTGGCGGCGTCAGGCCGAGGGCCGGACCACCGGGCGCCTCGTGCTGGTGCCTAGCGATACGTGACGAGCTGCCGGTCGAGCCACGAGTGCTCGTTGAAGGTGAGCAGGCGCGCCCCGCTGGAACCGACCACCACCCGGGTCACCGAGGCGTTCACGACGACGGTGTTGAACCGGGCCCAGGACGCCGCCAGGCGGCGCGGCTCCTCACCCACCTCGGTGAGCATCGCGCAGGCCGCCGCGATCGGGCCGCCGGAGGTGACCACGACGGCGGTACGGCGCTCGCCGGCCTGGCGGGCAGCGTGGCCGATGGCGTCGCGGGTCCGCCCGATGAAGTCGGCGAACGACTCCGGGTAGTCGGCGTCGTAGGCGCCGGAGGTCCAGCGAGCGGTGGCCTGCGTGTAGAGCTCGTGGAAGGCACGCAGCGTCATCCGGCCGGTGCGGAGCTGGTCGCGTTCGAGGTCGGTCAGGGTCGGGTAGGCGCCGATGACCGCGAGGTGGTCGAGCTCACGCCACCGCGCGTCCTCCTCGGGCGCCAGCTGCCAGCCGGAGCGATGCAGGATCGCCTCCGCGGTCTCCCGCTGGCGCCGCATCCCGCCGTGGATCAGCGTGGTGGGCGACACGCCGTACCCGGCCAGGGTCTCGGCTACCTTCCAGCTCTGTCTCACGCCGTGCGGCGAGAGGACGTCGTAGTCCTCGGTGCCGAAGGACGCCTGGCCGTGGCGGACCAGCATCACGACTCCCATGGGGTCATCCTCTCCCAACTCATGTCGTCAGGCCGCCACAGTGGTCACAACGCGGGCACGGGAGATCGGGTCGGTCCACGCGTCGCGCGCATGCAGGAGCCGCACCAGCGACCAGACGAGGAACGGCGCGGCGACGAGGACCGAGATCGAGGGGTGCTCCACTCTCGCGAGACCGGAGAAGATCAGGCTGGTCAGCGTCGTGGTGACCGCGAGCTTGGTGGAGTAGCCGACCATCACCAGCGGCGGGGCCGGGGTGGCCCGCGCGGAGCGCAGGTCGACCGAGAACGGTCGTCGAGACGACCAGCGCATCGCCGCGGAGACCACCTGGAGGACGACGACCACCCAGGTGCACAGCAGGGCGGTCAGCTCGGAGGCGCTCGGCAGCCCGGCCCGCAGGCCGGCCAGCACCATCGTGACGAACGACGCCACGAGCAGGAACTCGGTCAGCACCCACGTCCGGGCGGCGAAGACCGCCCACGGGGGTACCGGCAGGCTCTCGCGCCACAAACCGCCGCGGGCGTCGAGGCACCAGGCGTTGACACCGAACAGCAGCGCGCCACCCGAGGCCACCAGGCCCGGAAGGATCGTCATCTGCGGCCAGGCCAGGTTGCCGGCCAGGGCGACGACGCCGGGGCCGATCGCCAGCACCGCAAGGCCGCGCCGCATCGGCACGGCCCGCCACACCGAGCCACGGTCGGTGCGCACCAGCCCGGCCAGCGGGGAGCGCGGCGGCCGGCGGGCGGGGTAGGTGCCGGACTCGACGCGCAGCTCGTCGCGCGGCGCGCGCCGGGCGGCCAGGTGCGCCGGGACGGCGCCGAGGGCGACGGCCACGAAGAGGATGACGATCTCGAGCAGCACGGTGCCGACCCACCGGAAGCCGAACCCGTTGACCAGGCCGGCCGTGAACCAGGCGCTGGGCGTCGCGTCGAGGACGTCCCCCAGGTTGCCGGTCAGCTGGATGGCGACGGCGCCGGCAACGAGCAGCCCGGCGGCCACGCGGACCACCGCGATGCCGTGCTGGCGACGCCGGATCGCCTCCATGGTCCAGGCGACCACCTGGCCGAGCGCGGTGGCGACGACCACCCACAGCAGCACGCCGACCAGGGCCGGCACGAGGAACTCGCGCGGGACGCCGTACGACGTGGCGCCCAGGAGTACCCACGCCTGCAGCAGCCAGGCGATGTTGAGGGGCGCGAGCAGCAGGGCGCCGAGGTGGTCCGTCGTGGGGCTGACGGGGTAGGTCACTTCGTGCTCGCGGCTGAGCAGCTCGCGGCCACCGCCGGACGCCACAGCCGAGGCGATCGCCAGCACGAGGAAGCCGGCCATGGCGGTCGGCAGCACGACCAGCGCGTCGAGCGCGTAGCCCCGGTTGCTACCGGCGCCCTCGAGGAGGGCCGGCACGCCGGCGAAGGCCACCGTGAGCGCGGCGAAGCCTGAGGCGACCATGGCGAAGGCGCGCGGCCGGCGCAGGGTCGTGGTGCGGAAGGAGACCAGGTGCCCGACGTCCCGAGTCGCGCGGCGTACCTCAGTCCAGGAGGCTGCGGTAGGCACGGGCCCCCTCCTCGCCGGCCATCTCGAGCGAGGTCGCGATGGCGACCTGGGCCCCGCCGCGCAGGACGAGCACCGAGGTGCAGGCCTCGACGGCCAGTTCGCGCAGGTGAGTGGAGAGGAGCACGCAGGCGCCGCGGGACCGGGCGTCGTTGATGACGTCGAAGGTGGCTTCCACGCCGATCGGGTCGACGCCGTCGAAGGGCTCGTCGAGGAGGAGAACCTCGGGCTCGTGGAGCGCAGCCAGGCAGACCGAGAGCCGGCGGCCCATGCCGTGCGAGAAGCCGGTCGTGACCCGGTGTGCGACGTCGCCGAGCTCGAACCGCTCGAGCAGGTCGCGGGCCCGTTCCTCCCAGTTGCTGAGCCGGCGCAGCCGCGCCGAGAGCTGCAGGTGCTCCCACGGCGTCGCGCGCGGCACCAGGCCTCCCACGTCGGGGCAGTAGCCCACTGCCCGCTTCACCGCGAGCGCCTCGGTACGGACGTCGTGCCCCGCCACGATCGCGGTGCCCGCGGTCGGCGGCACGACGCCCGCCAGCACCCGCATCGTCGTCGACTTCCCGGCGCCGTTCCGGCCCAGGAGGGCGGTCGAGTGGCCGGCGTACGCCGTCAGGTTGACGCCCGCGACGGCCTCGACCGCGCCGAAGCGGACGTGCAGGCTCCGGACGTCGATCACGGGAACGCGGGTAGTCACCCTCGCATCCTCCCTACGGGCGGGCGTGCGCGAGGACGGAATGGAGACATTCGCCGATATCGGTTTGGCATTTCTGACCGAAAGGACGAACCGCCGGGTGCCCCCCTTCTGCGCTATGGACCCACGCGCCCCGCGGTTCTAGCGTCGGGAGCTGAACCCGACGACCACCTCCCCGGAGGCGGCCGCCCGACCCGAGGAGGCCACTTTGTTCATCCAGGTAATCCAGGGCAGATGCAACCGTCAGGATGAATTCCGCGCATTGTCCGACGAGTGGGTCGAGCAGCGCGGCTCCAGCGTCGACGGCTGGCTCGGCGGCACCTACGGGTTCACCGACGACGGCACCTTCGTCGGCGTGGTCCGCTTCGAGGACCGTGAGAAGGCCATGGCCAACTCCGAGGACCCCGAGCAGGGCGAGTGGTCGGAGCGGATGGCGGCGCTCTTCGACGGACCCATCGAGTTCCACGACAGCGACGACGTGTCGCTGCTGTTCAACGGCGGCTCCGACGAGGCCCGGTTCGTCCAGGTGATCCGGGGCAAGGTCGACGACGCAGCCCGGCTGCGGACGGTGATGACGTCCGACCCGGAGGCGCTCCACGAGATGCGACCGGACATCCTCGGCGCGACGCTGGCCATCGAGCCGGACGGGACCTACACCGAGACCATCGCGTTCACCGACGAGGAGAGCGCGCGCAAGGGCGAGGGCGCGGAGCCGCCACCCGAGATCCGCGAGGAGCTCGAGTGGGCGATGCAGGGCGCGACGTTCTACGACCTCAGGAATCCCTGGTTCGCGAGCGCCGGCTGATGCCCTCCGGTGGTTGAGGAAGCGCGCTGGCGCCTGTCTCGAAACCACCGAGGATGCCGCTGGGACGCAACGACAGTGGTTGCGTCCCAGCAAAGGCTTGGTGGTTTCGAGACGGTTGCTGCGCAACCTCCTCAACCACCGGCCTAGGCGGGAAAGCCCTCGCCTCGCGCCGCCAGGTCGCGCAGCCAGGGGGTGGCCTGGAACCGGTCGCCGTACGCCGCGGCGAGCTCGTCGGCGCGCTCGAGGAACGCGGCCAGCCCGATCGGGCCATCGGCGTTCTCCGGGTCCTGGTAGCCGGTCATGAACTGGGCGGCGCCCCCGGTCATCGGCGGGAAGCCGATGCCCATGATCGACCCGATATTCGCGGCCGCGGCGGACTCGATGACGCCCTCCTCGAAGCACTTCGCGGTCTCGAGCGCCTCCACGAAGAGCAGCCGGTCCTTCACGTCGCGGAACGGCACCTTCGTGGCATCGACCGGGAACTCCTCGGCCAGCCCGGACCAGATGCCCTGGCGGGCGCCGTTCTCGTCGTAGTCGTAGAAGCCGGCGCCCTTGAGCCGCGAGGGGCGGCCGAGGTCGATCATCTTCTGCACGACGAGGTTGCCCGGGTGCTCGACGTACGGCGTGCCCGCGCGCTCGGTGGCGTCCTTGGCCGCCTTGGCGATCTTGGCCATCAGCTCCATGTTCAGCTCGTCGCTGAGCTGGAGCGGGCCGACCGGGTAGCCGTCCTGGGTCGCGGCCCGCTCGAGCGAGAGCGGATGCACGCCCTCGGCGAGCATCGCGAGGCCCTCGCTCACCATCGTGCCGATCACCCGCGAGGTGTAGAACCCGCGGCTGTCGTTGACCACGATCGGCGTCTTCTTGATCTGCTGGACGACGTCGTAGGCCTTGGCCAGCGCCTCGTCCGAGGTCTTGGCGCCGCGGATGATCTCGACCAGCGGCATCTTGTCCACCGGCGAGAAGAAGTGCAGGCCGATGAAGTCCTCAGGCCGGTCCACACCGTCGGCGAGCTCGGTGATCGGCAGCGTCGACGTGTTGGAGCAGAGCAGGGCGTCAGGGTTCACGTACGACGCGATCTCGCCGAAGACCTGGTGCTTGAGCGACGGGTCCTCGAAGACCGCCTCGATCACCAGGTCGCAGCCCGCCAGGTCGGCAGGATCGGCGGTGGCGGTGATCCGGCCGAGCAGCTCGGCCTTCTTCTCCTCGGTGGAGCGGCCGCGTGTGATCGCCTTGTCGAGCAGCTTCTCCGAGTAGGCCTTGCCCTTCTCGGCGCTCTCGACGGCGACGTCCTTGAGCACGACCTCCATGCCGGCGCGGGCGCACACGTAGGCGATGCCCGCGCCCATCATCCCGGCGCCGAGCACGCCGACCTTGGTCGCCTGCCACGGCTCGATGCCCTGCGGGCGGAGCTTGCCGGCGTTGATCGCCTGCAGGTCGAAGAAGAACGCCTGGATCATGTTCTTCGACCCCTGGTTGACGACCAGGTTGGTCAGGTAGCGCGACTCGATCCGCGACGCGGTGTCGAAGTCGACCTGCGCGCCCTCGACGGCCGCGGACAGGATCGCCCGCTGCGCGGGGTAGACCGCGCCCTTGGTCTGCTTGCGCAACAGCGCGGGGAACGCCGGCAGGAAGCTGGCCAGCGCCGGCGTCTTCGGCGTACCGCCGGGCATCTTGTAGCCGGGCGCGTCCCACGGGTTCTGTACGGCGTCCGGGTTGGCCTTGATCCAGGCCTTGGCCGCCGAGAGCAGCTCGTCCTGGCTGGCGACGACCTCGTCGACGAGGCCCTTCTCCTTGGCCTGGGCCGGCTTGAAGGTGCTGCCCTGGAGCAGGACGTCCATCAGGCCGCTCTGGATGCCGAGCAGGCGGATGATCCGGGTGACGCCGCCACCGCCGGGGAGGAGACCGAGGCTGGCCTCGGGGAGGCCGACCTCGAAGCGGCCGTCGACCACGACCCGGTGGTTGCAGGCCAGGCAGATCTCGAAGCCGCCACCGAGGGCGGCGCCGTTGATCGCGGCGACGACCGGCTTGGGGAAGGTCTCGAGGCGGCGCAGCGACGCTTTCACGCGCTCGGCGAGCTCGAAGACCGTCTGGGCGTCGTCCGGCCCGGCCTTGACCATCTCGTTGAGGTTGGCGCCGGCGAAGAACGTCTTCTTGGCGCTGGCCACGACGACACCGGTGACGCTGCTGTCGTCGCTGGCAGCCTCCTCGTACAGCCGGTCGACGGCGGCCGCCATCGACTCGACGTACAGGTCGTTCATGGTGTTGGCGCTGGCCGTCGGGTCGTCGAGGGTCAGCGTGACGATCCCGTCGGCGTCCTTGTCGTAGCGGACGGCGGTCTGCTGGTCAGTGGTGGAGCTCATCACGGTCCTTCGTTGTGTCCGGTGGTTGAGCCGCGAGCGCAGCGAGCGTGTCGAAACCACGCAAGCCGGGGCTGGAACTAGACGAGCTCGACAATCGTGGCGATGCCCATGCCGCCGCCGACGCACAGCGTGGCAAGGCCGCGGCGCAGGTCGCGCCGCTCGAGCTCGTCGATGAGGGTGCCGAGGATCATCGCGCCGGTGGCGCCCAGGGGGTGGCCCATGGCGATGGCGCCGCCGTTGACGTTGGTGATCTCCGGAGTGATGTCCAGGTCGCGCATGAACCGCATCGCGACAGCGGCGAACGCCTCGTTGATCTCGAAGAGGTCGATGTCGCTGACCTCGAGCCCGGCCTTGGCCAGCGCCTTGCGGGCCGCGGGTGCCGGGCCGGTGAGCATGATCGTCGGATCGGCGCCGGAGACGGCGGCCGAGATGATCCGGGCCCGCGGGGTGAGGCCAAGGTCGGTGCCGACCTGCTCGTTGCCGATCGCGACCAGGGCCGACCCGTCGACGATCCCCGAGGAGTTGCCGGCGTGGTGGACGTGGTTGATCTTCTCCACCCAGTGGTACTTCTCGAGCGCCACGTCGTCGAAACCGGCGTCCTGGCCCATCTGGGCGAAGCTCGGCTTGAGGCCGGCCAGCCCCTCGGGCGTGGTGTCGGGGCGGATCAGCTCGTCGTGGTCGAGCACGACGACACCGTTGCGGTCCTTGACCGGGATGACGGAGTTGGCGAAGTAGCCGTTGGCCCACGCCTTGGCGGCGCGGTGGTTGGACTCGGCGGCGTACGCATCGACGTCGTCGCGCGTCCAGCCCTCCAGGGTGGCGATCAGGTCGGCACCGATGCCCTGCGGCACGAAGCCGGTGGTCAGCGCGGTCGCCGGGTCGGACGCCCAGGCGCCCCCGTCCGAGCCCATCGCCACCCGGCTCATCGACTCGACGCCGCCGGCCAGGATCAGCTCCTCGAAGCCACCGCGGACCCGGGAGGCGGCCTGGTTGACCGCCTCCAGGCCCGAGGCACAGAAGCGGTTGAGCTGGACGCCGGCGGTGGTCTCCGGGAGCCCGGCGGCGAGCGCCGCGGTCTTGGCGATGTCGCCGCCCTGGTCGCCCACGGGCGACACCACGCCGAGGACGACGTCGTCGATCCGGGTGGTGTCCAGGTTGGGGTTGCGGCGCTCGAGCTCGCCGATCAGTCCGACCACGAGGTCGACCGGCTTCACCTCGTGCAGCGAACCCGCGGCCTTGCCCTTGCCACGCGGGGTGCGGAGATGGTCGTACACGAATGCTTCTTGCCCAGATGAAAGTGGCATGCGGTGATTGTGACACCATTAGTGTCACGATCAACAGCGCAGGTGGTGTGGTCTGACTCACCCGGCGTACGGCGCGGAAGGAGGTCGCGATGGGAGACGAGACCCTGCTGACACTCGACGAGCTGTGCGAGCGGGTCGGCATGAGCGTGCGCAATGTGCGCTTCTACACCAGCCGCGGCCTCGTGCCGCCGCCGATCCGCAAGGGCCGCTCCGGCTTCTACTCGCGCGACCACGTGGGCCGGCTCGAGCTGGCGCAGGAGCTGCAGAGCCACGGCTTCACCCTCTCCGCGATCGAGAAGTACGTCGCCGGCATCCCCGCCGACGCGACGCCGGAGGACCTGGCACTGGCCCGCACGATGCTCGCGCCCTGGGACGTCGAGCGGCCGATCGAGATGAGCCGCGGCGAGCTCTGCACCCGTGCCGGTCGTGACCTCACCGACGACGACCTGCGCACCCTGGCCGCGCTCGGCGTGGTGTTCCCGCTCAAGCGCGGTCACTACCAGGTCGCGGTCTCCCAGCTCTCGGTCGGCCTCGGGATGCTCGACCTCGGCTTCCCGACCGAGGCGGCGCTGGCCGCCGCCGACCTCTACGCCCGGCACGGCCGCGAGATCGCCAAGGAGCTCTACGACGTGTTCCGGACCATGGTCTGGCCGGTCTACCGCGAGCAGGGCGCCTCGCCCGAGACGGTGCGCCAGGTGGTGGAGAAGATCAAGCCGCTCTCGATCGCCGCGCTGGTGTCGGCGTACGAAGCCGGCATGGACGAGACCAAACGGGAGGGCGTGGCCCGCCGCACCCGCTGACCCGCCTCACTTGTTGGGTCGCGTGATTGTCGCCTCCCACGGGCCTGTCCAGCCACCGCAGCCCGGGCCCGCCTCCCAGGTCCCGGCCACCTGTCGACCACTGACCTCCCCTTGGAACCTGATCGTGTCGATCCCGCCGGAGACCAGTCCGAAGGTGACGTGGTCGCCGTTCACGTCGGCGACGAAGTGCCCGGCGGAGAGGCACTCCGCGCCGTACACCTGCAGGGAGCCGGCCATGGTCGCCGACGTCCGGGTCACGTCCATGTGGAAGGTGCCCGAGGAACCGAAGCCGGGGTTCGCCCAGGTCCCGTCCCAGGTCTCCTTCTTCTTCTTCGACTTCTTGTCCGGCGAGTGGTAGATGACCGTGATGTTCCGGCTGGTCTGGAGATCCATCAGCTTGACGAACTCCTTCAGCAGCGAGCCCACGCCCTCCGTGACGGCGGCCTCGAGCGGCTGGCGGATGAACGCTGGGAGCGGGCCGGCGAGCCAGTGCCCGGCCATCGCGACCAGGGTCTGGAGCAGCTGCTTGACCTTGGTGCGCTCGACGCTCGCCCTGACCGTCGCCGTCTCCTCGATCCCCTCGCCGGTCAGGCCCGGCTTCTCCGTCCCGGTGACCAGGTCCCACGTGGCCGTGGCGAGGCCGTAGCCGCCTTCCCCGAGGGTGTCGGCGCCCGGCTTGCTCGACTTGAGGAGCTCCGGGTCGGCGTCCAGCTTCCAGCGCACGTGCTCGCCCACCGGCTTCAGCGGCGTCAGTGTCACGCCGGCCTCCTTCGCGCAGTCCACGAACTCGGGCGGCCAGTCGACAGGGCCGTAGCCGTAGTCGGTCGACGCGGTGAGGGTGGCGGTCACCGGGTTGCCGGTGGGTTCCTCCCCCTTCCACACCGCCTCAGTGCCGAAGTCGATCTTCAGGTCCACCTTGTGCACGTACCCCGCGAAGTTCGCGACCATGGAGGCGATCGCCGCCACCTTGGCCACGACGGCGAGCACCTGGTCGATGAGGAACTTCTTCACGCCGAGCACCAGGATCCGGCCCGCCTCGACGACGATGTTCACGCCGGCGACGACGAGGTTCGCCATTCCCTGGATGATCTCGTCCAGCAGCCCGACCCCCGTCTTGGGCATGTCGACGTGGTTGACGTGCAGTGCGTCGAAGACAGCGTTGATGCCACGGGTGATGGACGCCGAGATGCTGCTGCACAGCCCCCCGGCGTGGTACGCCGACGGTGCCAGAGCCACGGCCGCGGGGTCACCGGCGGCGTGCGCCAGGTCGGCTGCGAAGACCATCGGCACCAGGGCCGGGAACACGACCTGGTCCGGATGGGTGAGGTCCTGCCCCTCGAGGAGGTTCGCGGCCAGGTGGGCGGCCGGAGTGCTCGCGCCGCGGGCGTACCCGACCAGGAACGCCGACAGGGGAATCTCCGTGTCGAACAGCGAGTCCAGCGTCGCGCCGACGGTCCCACTGTGTGCCTTGCCCTGCGCCACGAGTCCCGCCAGCTCCTCCTCCCCGACCTCGATCCCCGAGGCCGGCGCCACCGCGGCGTGGGCGGTGCTGCCGTCCGCGGCGACGATGCGGATGCCGGCCGAGGTCACCGCCGTGACGATTTCGTCGTCCTCGATCGCCGTGGAGACCCTGGGCTCGTCCTCGGTCCCGGGCGCGACGGCGTCCGCGCTGGGCTCGTCCCGGGGGGCTGGATCGTCGGCCGGTGCGGTGCAGGCAACGACGGCCACCACCACGGCAACGGCGACCATCCGCTTGGAGATGGCCAGTGCCCGGCGAGTGTCCATGGGGGTGAGCATGCGCCCATTCGGGCTCAACCGCGTCGGGGCAGCCCCTGAGACGGTGCCGAGGGGTCGCCCTCATACGCGGGCCGGGTCAGGATCGGGTACCTGTCCTCGTGTCCCTAGGATCACTCCGATGAGCGAGCCGACAAACCCCGAGAGCCTCTGCGTCCTGGTCACGGGCGCGACCGGCTTCATCGGCAGTCGGCTGGTGCCGGCGCTGGTCGCCGAGGGGCACACCGTCAAGGCGATGACCCGACAGCCCGACGACTATGAGGGACTGGGCGATCCGGTCTGGGGCGACGTCTTCGACCCGGGGACCCTGGCCGAGCCGATGGAGGGCGTGGACGTCGCGGTCTACCTGGTGCACTCGCTCGACGACAATGACTTCGAGCGCATGGACGCCGACGCCGCCAAGAGCTTCGGGCTGGCGGCGGCGGCCAGCGGGGTCCGGCAGATCGTCTACATGGGTGGCCTGGGCAAGGACGACGTCGACCTGTCCCCACACCTGCGCTCCCGCCGGGAGGTCGAGAAGCTGCTCGGCTCCTCCGGCGTCCCCGTCACGGTGCTGCGCGCCGCGATCGTGGTCGGGGCCGGCGGCATTTCGTGGGAGATGACGCGGCAGCTGGTCAAGAACCTGCCCGCGATGGTGGTGCCCCGCTGGGCCGACACCCAGACCCAGCCGATCGCCCTCGACGACGTGATCCGCTACCTGGCCGGCGTGATCGGGGTCGAGAAGACCTACGGCCAGGTCTACGAGACCGGCGGCGCGGACCGGCTCACCTACGTGCAGATGCTCCAGCAGGCGGCCGAGGTCCTCAACGGCCGGCGGGTGCCGATCGTCACCGTCCCCGTCCTCACCCCGCGACTGTCCTCGCTCTGGATCGGCCTGGTCACCAACGTCGACGCCACCACTGCCGGCAACCTCATCGACTCGATGAGCACCGAGGTGCTGCAGACCGACTACGCGATCCAGGACATCGTGCCCGGGGAGCCGCTGTCCTACCGCGAGGCCGTCGAGCGTGCGATCGCCGAGGAGCGCAACCCGCGGGACAGGCCCTAGGCCGTCGGGCGACGCGCCACCACGAATCGCGAGCCACCGACGGGGAATGCGACACCCCACCGGATCAATGCCAGCTCCAGCCGCATGACGCGGTCCATCACCGCGTTGAGCCAGCCCGGAACATGGAGCTCAGCGTGCAGGTCACCCGACGAGCCGCGGGCGAGCAGCCGCGACAGCAGCATCGCGGGGAGCAGGAGCGAGACGAAAGAGGTGGACCGGACGATCTCGAAGCCCGCGCGTTCCAGCAGCGGGTGCAGCGTCTGCGTCGTGTAGCGGCGCTCGTGGTGCGCCCGGACGTCGGCGTTGCTCCAGAGCCAGCGGTGCTGCGGCACCGTCACCAGGAGGTGCCCACCCGGGCGGACGACCCGGAACAGCTCGCCGACGACCCGGGCGTCGTCGTCGATGTGCTCGAGCACATCGAAAGCGCCCACGATGTCGAAGGTCTGGCTGAACGGCAGGCGCCGGGCGTCTGCGCGCACCAGGTCGACGTCGCGTCCGACCCGCCGCCGCGCGTGCTGGAGCCCTTCGGCGAACAGCTCCGACCCCGCCAGGCGCAGCTTCGGCAGCCGTTGGTGAAGCTGGTCGAGCACATGTCCGGTGCCGCACCCGACGTCGAGCATCGAGCGCGCCGAGGGCTGGTACCGCCCGAGCGCCCACAGGAAGAGCCGGTCCCGCGCCCGAAACCAGAAGTGCCGGTCCTCGAGGACCGCGATCTCGTCGAAGAACTCCGGCGCGTAGCCCTGTCCGGGGACCGACGTCTCCATGGCACGAGTCCTCATCACGCTTCCGGGCGCAGCGACCACGCTGTGACAGGATCCCGCCCATGACCAGCGAGCCCGCTCGAACTGCTCGCCCCACCATCTCGGTGGTCATCCCATGCTACCGATCGGCGGCCACGATCCCGGCACTCCTCGAGCGTCTGCACCCGGTGCTGGACGAGTGCGCCGAGAGATGCGAGGTGATCCTGGTCGTGGACGGCAGCCCGGACGACACCTGGCACGTCGCGCGCGCGGCCAGCACCCGCTACGACCGGGTCGAGGCGATCCGGCTGTCGCGGAACTTCGGACAGCACAACGCCCTCCTGGCCGGGATCCGCTCCGCCGGCGGCGATCTCGTGGTGACCATGGACGACGACCTCCAGCACCGCCCGGAGGAGATCCCGAGCCTGTTGGCCGCCCTCACCGACGACGTCGACCTCGTGTACGGCGTGCCGCAGCACGCCAACAACGGCTGGGTGCGCGGCGTCGGCTCCCGGCTCGGGCGAAGCTTCCTGACCCGCGTCCTCGGGGTCTCGCACGCCCGCCACATCAGCGCGTTCCGGGTCTTCCGGACGCGGCTCCGCGACGGGTTCGCCAACCTGGACGGACCGCACATCTCGATCGACGTCGCGCTCTCGTGGACGACGACCTACGTCCGCCCGGTGCGGGTGACCGTCGATCCCCGGCTCAAGGGACGCTCCGGCTACACGACCCGCACCCTGTTCGCGCAGCTCTTCCATCTCGTCTTCGGCTACAGCACCCTCCCGCTGCGGTTGGTCAGCTATCTCGGCCTGCTCCTGGGCCTCGTCGGGCTGGCCTTCCTGACCTTCGCCCTCACCGCCTACGTGGTCGGCTACACGGCGGTGCCGGGCTTCACCACGATCGTCTCGTTGGTGGCCATGTTCTCGGGGGCACAGATGCTCGCGATCGGCGTCGTGGGGGAGTACGTCGCGCGGGTGCACGTCCGGACGACCGGCCAGCCGGCCTACGTGATCACGCGCGACGAGGGCTGAGCAGGCCGGGACGCACGGCATGCACGGTCGTGACGCTCGCGACCGGAAGGTAGCCGGCTGCCCCGAAGACTCGCTGCGTGGCAACGTTCTGCACGTGGGTCGGTCCGACGACCGACGTGCATCCCGCCTCGCGCGCAACCCGGGCCGCCCTCAGCAGGATCGCGGTGAACGCTTGACGCCGCCGCACCGGGGGCGCGACGCCGCCGATGAGCAGCTCGGCCCGCGGAGCGTCCACATTGAGTGCCAGGAAGCCCTGGGGACCGGACCGCTCGTCGATCACGCACACGACCCGGTCGCGCCGCAGCGAGTTCTGCACCCACTCCTGGTACCCGGCCACCGCGGCATCAGGGTCGAACATCGGATTGGCGCGGTAGTGGTTGACGAACTGATCGAAGATCTGCGGGATCACTCCCACCAGTGCCTCGGCGTCGACCTCGTGCCCCTCGGCCAGCCGCAGGTCTGGCGCGTCCCAACCGTCCGGGAACTCGGGGACCGACTCGGCGAGCGCGCGCTCGAAGTACACCATCGCGTCGGCGTACAGCAGGTCTCGGCCGGTGCCGAGAAGGGTCGCGAACCAGGTCGCCTGGGATGAGGGGTAACGCATGATGACGACGTCGTCAACACTGGACGCAAGCAGCTCCATCACTCGCGGCAGGGACGCATCCAGGTCGGCTGCGAAAGGCACGGTGAGCCGGGCCACCGACCTGCCGAACCGTCGCGACTCGACCTCGGAGTGCGCGTAGTCGACCTCTGTGTCGTCGAACAGGTCGCTCATCGTTGCTCCCGTGCAGCAAGGCAGGCGCGCTCGGCGAGAGCCGGGGCACGCCGGTCACGAAGCAACCTGATCGGCGGCTCGACTGGAGAGTTCGGGATCCCGATCGGCGGCACGTCGACGGACCCCACGACGTCGAAGTCGTCGGGAGTCGCGCCGACAGCCGGGTAGTACGCAGCGGCCACGCTTCGGATCCCGCCCGGCTGGTCGAGCAGCCAGACATCGGAGAGCTGCCGGCAGGACAGCTGATCGACCGAGGTGCGGAGAAAGCCCTCGGACCCGGGGTAGTTGCCGGGGACCCACGCGCTGTTGAGGGCCTGGCCGCCGATCGCGAAGACCAGGCCGGGGGCCTCGCCTGTCAGGTCGATCACGGGATCGTCCGCCACCATGCCAGCGTCACCGGCGATGGCTCGCAGTTCGGTCAGGGTCCGAGCGGTGGGATCGGACAGCTTGAGCGTGGCGTCGGTGCCGACGACGGCGACGGCGTCGTAGCGCCACACGGGACCGGGCTGTCGGTAGGGCTGGTCCATGGCCAGGGCGGTCGGCAGGATCGCCAGAGCGCTCGTGGCGGCCACGGTCGGAGTCAGGATCTGCCAGCCCTCCACCGCCACCACCGGCCGCAGCAACACGACAGCGGCGATCGCCCACAAGACGGCGTAGTGGTTGGCCGCCCGCCAGGTGTCGGCGGCGGTCCCGACCGTCGAGGCGAAGGGCAGCAGCAGGAGGCCCGCGGTGAGCACCAGCTCGTTCCGGCCCACGCGAGTCCCTGCCGAGGAGCGCAAGCTCCAGGCCAGACGGCAGAGCAGTGCGGAGGCCAGCACCGCGATCGGCATGAGGAAGGCCGCCGCATGGAGGCTGTTGGCAGCGGACGGCCGGAGCGCGACCACCAGCACCGTCAGCAGCAGGGCCGTCCCGCCCGCCAAAGCCATGAGCGAGCGCTCGCGGCGGCCCGGCGTCGCTGCCAGGCACCAGGTCAGGGCTGCGACCGCGGTCAGAGTCCCCATACCCAGGGCGAGCCTCACGGGTGTGGGATGCAGAGCGTCAAGGCTCAGCACCTGGCCCCAGGAGTGTCCGGGGTCGAAGGCCTGAAGCTCGTCCACACCACCGCGCATCCGCCGTACGGACGCCGCGGGAGAGCCGTCGATGGCGAGCAGGATGGCGGCGAGCGGTCCGAATGCCGATGCCGCTGCGATCAGCACGTGCCGCAGCCGGAATCGCCCTCCCACGGCGAGCAGCGCGACGACGAGCAGCCCCGACACCGCGGCCGCCGGCGGCTTGGCCAGGAACAGCAGCGCCCCGCCGATCCCCAGCAGCACGAACCCCGGCCACGCTGGACGGTCCGACGGATCGGAGGTCTCGTCGCTGGGGTCGTGAGTCGACCACATGAGCAACAGACCGATCGTCGCCAGGAGCAGCCCGTGCATCACCAGGATGTTGTAGTTCGGCGTGAGCAACCAGCGGTCGTAGACCTTCAGCGCGAACACGGCCAGCGCCGTGGTGACGGCGAGGGTGACCGGCCAAGGCCACGACCGCCGGTCCGGGCGGACGGCCACGTAGGCGGCGATCCAGGCCAGCCCTAGGGTGATCACCACCGTGACTTGGCGAAGGAGAGCGACGTCCCCCCCGACCACGACGTACAGCGGGTGGTACACGAACCCGAAGAACGTCGTCGAGGTCGAGTACAGGTCTGGTCTCGAGATCCAGTTGAGGTAGAAACCCTCGTCGGTGAGGTCGTAGCCACGGTCGGCGAACACGAGTACCGCCACCACCAAAGCCGCGGACGCAACGCCTGCCGCGATCTGTACCCCACCAAGTGCGCGCAGCCGCCACCTCATCCGGCACCGCACGCCTGGTAGCCGGTCACGGCGTCGACCACGAGATCCAGCTGCTCGCGACTCATCTGGCTGAACAACGGCAGCCGCACCAGCCGGTGCGAGACGTCCGCCGTGACCGGGCAGCCACCGGGGGCGACGCGGCCGAAGCGGAGGCCGCCGGCTGAGGAGTCGAGGGGCACGTAGTGGAACGTGGCCACGATGCCCCGGCGGTCCAGGCGCTCGATCAGCCTGTTGCGGTCGAGACGACTCGGCATCAGCAGTGCGTAGACGTGTGCCGGGTGCTGGCTCCCTTCGGGGATCTGCTGGACGTCCACTCCGTTGGCTGCCCGCCACGTAGCCAGCCGGTCGGCGTACGAACGCCAGATGTGGTGTCTGGCGGCCTGGATCGCGTCGAAGCTCTCCAACTGGGCACACAGCACCGCCGCGAGCAGGTCGGAGAGCAGGTAGCTCGAGCCGATGTCGCGCCACGAGTACTTGTCGACCTGTCCGCGGTGGAAACGGCTGCGATCCGTGCCCTTCTCGCGCAGTATCTCCGCGCGCTCCATCAGGTCCGGGTCGTTGACCACCAGCGCCCCGCCCTCGCCGCACTGGACGTTCTTGGTGGCGTGGAAGCTTTGCGCGGCGAGTCGGCCGAACGAGCCGAGCGGCTCGCTTCGGTAGGTGCCACCGAGCCCGTGCGCGTTGTCTTCCACCAACGCGAGGCCGTGTTTCTCGCAGAGGGCGACGAGCTCGTCGATCGCGCATGCCACGCCGCCGTAGTGAACTGCCAGCACGGCTCGCGTCCGGTCGGTGATCGCGGACTCGACGAGCCGCTCGTCGAGGTTGAAGGTGTCCGGCCTGATGTCGACGAAGACCGGCACCGCGCCTCGAACCACGATCGCGTTGGCCACCGAGACGAAGGTGAAGGACGGGACGATCACCTCGTCTCCCGGCCCCAGGTCGAGCAGCATCGCCGCCATCTCCAGGGCATGCGTGCACGAGGGCGTGAGCAGGCACGGACTCCCGCCCACGAGTCGCGACAGCAACGCGGCAGCCCGATGGGTGAACGGCCCGTCACCGGTCAGTAGACCCGTCGCCAGGGCCTGCGCGAAGAACTCCTCCTCACGCCCCGTCCGGTGAGGGTGGTTGAACGGAACCACCGGGGCTTCAGGCACCCGCCGCAGTGTAGGGGGCGGCTCGATGCCTGCCCGCTGACCGCTCAGGAAAACACCATCGGCAGGGCGAACAGCATCGTCAGCGACCAGGTGCAGTGGGTGAGGATCGGCGCGAGGATGCCGCCCGAGGCGCGACGCTCCAGGCCGACCACGACGCCGAGCAGCACCGCGGCGAAGGCGAGCATCACGTTGCCGGTGGCGAGGGTGGCGACGGCGTAGGCCATCGTCGTCCAGAACACCGGGTGGACGGTGATCGCGGCGTACGCCGCCCCGCGGAAGAACAGCTCCTCGGCGATGCCGTTGACGGCGGTGATGACGACGAGGATCGGCAGGGATCCCTGGTCGGCGTAGTCGGTGACCTCGACGACCTGGCCCTCGAGACCACCGAGGAAGCCGACCGTGCGCACGAGGAACGCGCCGACCACGAAGACCGCCGCCAGGAGCAGCCCGAGCAGGATCGGGGTGAAGACCGGCCGCGGGGTGCGCTCACGGAACGGGATCCGGCCCAGGTGCAGTGGACCGGAGGCGAACGCGCCCACGGTCCACACCCCGGCCAGCCCCAGCGTCGCCGGGTAGAACCACCTGCTGCCGGGGTCGAGCCGCAGGGAGAATCCGAGGACGACCGCCCCCAGCAGCACGAAGCCGATGGTGACCAGCTGGCGGCGTCGCAGCTCCCGGCCGTTCTGCTGGTGGTCCCGGGGTACGACGTCCCACAGGGCGCGTCGCACCCAGAGCTGGAGCTGAGTCATCGCCTCAATGCTAGGGAAGTAGCCGCTCAGCGGCGGCCCGAGCTGAACGACGCCGCGCTGTGGCTGCGGCCACCGGAGGACGACTGTCCGCCGCGGCGACGCGAGCGGTTGCCGCCGGACGGGGCGCCCGAGCCCGAGCCCTGCTTGGTGCCCGAGCTCCGCTGCCCACCGGAGCGGGGCTGGCCACCGGAGCGGCGCTGGCCGCCGGAGCGACCGCGGTTGCGGCCGCCACCCGACCTGTGGGTGGGCTCTTCGGCAGTGACGCCGAGCCCACCGGCCACGAGGACCCGCTCGCCGGGGGCGAGCGTGGTCAGCATCGGGTGCCGAGGTCCGTCGATCCTGGTGATGGTCGGCTTCACGCCCGCTGCCCGGGCCAGGTCGCGCACGTCGCGAACCTGGGCGTCGGTCATCATCGTGATCACCGTGCCGGCCGCGCCCGCGCGCGCCGTACGGCCCGAGCGGTGGAGGTAGGCCTTGTGCTCGGCCGGCGGGTCAGCGTGGACGACCAGCGCCACGTCGTCCACGTGGATACCGCGCGCGGCGATGTCGGTCGCGACCAGCGTGGTGGCCCGGCCGGAGTGGAAGGCGTCCATGTTGCGCGTACGGGCGCCCTGGCTGAGGTTGCCGTGCAGCTCGACGGTGGGCACGCCGCTGCGGTTGAGCTGTCGGGCCAGTGCCTTGGCGCCGTGCTTGGTGCGGGCGAAGACCATGGTGCGGCCCGGGGCGCTGGTCAGGTCGACCAGCACCGGCACCCGCTGCTCACGGGAGACGTGGAGCACGTGGTGGTCCATGGACGCGATGGGGCCCTGGACCGAGTCCGCCTCGTGGGTCACCGGCTGGGAGAGGAACTGCTTGACCAGGACGCTGACGCCCCGGTCGAGCGTGGCCGAGAACAGCAGCCGCTGGCCGGACGGCGGGGTGGCAGCGAGCAGCCGGCGTACGGACGGCAGGAACCCGAGGTCGGCCATGTGGTCGGCCTCGTCGAGCACGGTGACCTCGACGGCGCCGAGGTCGCAGTGACCCTGGCCGATCAGGTCCTCGAGCCGACCGGGACAGGCCAGGACGATGTCGACACCGCGCCGGAGGCCCTGCACCTGCGGGTGCTGGCCGACACCGCCGAAGATGGTGCGGGTGGTCAGCCCGGCTGCCTCGGCGAGGGGGACAAGGGCCTGCTCGATCTGGCCGACCAGCTCGCGGGTGGGCGCGAGCACCAGCGCGCGCGGGCGGCCGGGGCGGCGCGGCCGGCCCGAGGCCGACAGACGGGCCACGAGGGGCAGCAGGAACGCGTAGGTCTTTCCGGAGCCGGTGCGGCCGCGGCCGAGGACGTCACGGCCGGCGAACGAGTCGGGCAGCGTGGCGGCCTGGATGGGCGTGGGCGCGGTGATGCCGCGCTGCGCCAGTACGGCGGCGAGCTGGGTGGGGACGCCGAGGTCCGCGAAGGACGCGGGGACGGGCGTGGGGACAGACGAGGACAAGGGAGATCACTCTCGATGGTGGTGTCTCACCAGAGGAAGTTCTGTGGTGGCCCAGCCGCCTGCGAGGGCGGGGGCTGGCCCGGGGCAAGACTGAACGGGCCGCTCCTCCCAGTGTAGGAGGGCGGCCCGCGGTTCTCCGCATCCGCGGAGAAGTGACGTCAGTGACGTGTGTTACTTCTTGAACGCATCCTTGGCGTCCTTGGCGGCGTCCTTGACGTGCTCCCCGGCCTGCTTGACCGAGGACTCGGCCTGGTCGGCGCGGCCCTCACGCTTCAGGTCGTCGTCGCCGGTGATCGAGCCGGTGGCCTCCTTGGCCCGGCCCTTGAGGTCCTCGGCCTTGTTCTCGGCCTTGTCGTCGAAACCCATCGTGCACCTCCGTGCGTTGTGGTCCCCCAGCCGGTTGCCCACGGCGGTGGGCGTCAAACGCCGGTGAGAGCCGGATCACCCCTTGGGGTGAGGGTCCGGTCGAAGGCCAGCACCCCGTCGTCGATCCGGCCCCGCCGGATCATCCGCAGGTCGGTGAGGTAGTTCTGCTTCAGCCGCCACGGTGCCCGGTTGCCCTGCCGGGGCAGCTGGTCGAGGGCGCGCAGCACGTAGCCGGACGTGAAGTCCATGAAGGGACGCTCCTCGACGTCCGGCTCACGCACCGGCACCACCGAGCGGGCGCCGATCTCGTCCATGTGACCGAGCAGCCGGACGACGTAGTCCGAGACCAGGTCGGCCTTCAAGGTCCACGACGCGTTGGTGTAGCCGATCGTGTAGACGAGGTTCGGCACGCCGCTGAGCATCAGCGCCTTGTAGGCCATGGTGTGTGCCAGGTCGACCCGTTCGCCGTCCACGACCAGCTCGACGCCGCCGAAGGCCAGGATCTGGAGCCCGGTCGCGGAGACGATCACATCGGCCTCGAGCTCCGCTCCGGATCTGAGCCGCAGGCCCGTGTGGGTGAAGGTGTCGATCGTGTCGGTGACGACGGATGCCTGGCCACTTTTCAAGGCCTCGAACAGGTCGCCGTCCGGGACGAAGCAGAGCCGCTGGTCCCACGGGTCGTAGCGCGGCTTGAAGTGCACGTCCACGTCGACGCTGTCGGGCAGCTGGGCCTGGGTGCCCTTCCGGATGAGCTTCTTCACCAGCTCGGGTCGACGCTGCGACAGTGAGTAGAAGCCCATGCTGAGCAGGATGTTGGCCCAGCGGATGATCGGGTACGCCACCCGCGGCGGCAGCTTCTCGAGGCGGGTGGCCAGCCGGTCCCGAGCCGGCCGCGAGAGGACGTACGACGGCGACCTCTGCAGCATCGTCACGTGGCCGGCGGTGGCGGCCAGTGCCGGCACCAGCGTCACCGCGGTGGCCCCGCTGCCGATCACCACGACGTCCTTACCTGTGACGTCGACGTCCTCGGGCCAGTGCTGCGGATGGATGATCCGGCCGGTGAACTCCTCGGCGCCCGGGAACACCGGCGCGAACGGCTCCTCGTAGTGGTAGTAGCCGCTGGCGCACCACAGCACACCGACGGTGATCACCACCCGCTCGCCGTCATGATCGACCTCGACCGTCCAGGTCGCCGTACCCGAGTCCCAGCTGGCGCGGACCACCCGGTGCCGGTAGCGGATCAGCTCATCGACGCCGTACTCGGCAGCGACGGTGCGCAGGTACTCCAGGATCGTCGGGCCGTCGGCGAGCGCCCGGTCCCCCAGCCAGGGGCGCCAGCGGTAGCCGAAGGTGAACATGTCCGAGTCGGAGCGGATGCCCGGGTAGCGGAACAGGTCCCAGGTGCCCCCGCTGGCCTCGCGGGCCTCGAGCACGGCCACGGACTTGGTGGGCAGGTGCGCGCGCAGCTGGCACGCCGCGCCGATCCCGGACAGACCGGCGCCGACGATCAGGACGTCGACGTGCTCGGGGCTGGTCGGCTGGGTCACGACGGCAAAACTAGCCGTGTCGTGAGCCGCCCGGGCCCAGGCGGCGGTGAGCTAGGGCCCATCTCGATGCCCTGAACCGGCCCAGGCTCACCGCCCACCGCTGCCCGGCCCCGGCGGCGGTGAGCTAGCGCCCATCTCGATGCCCTGAACGGGCCCAGGCTCACCGCCGCCTGGGACCGACTAATCAACCACGCGCGTAGAGCTCCACGAACCGCTCGAGGATCCTCGGCGGCTCGGTGACCACGGCAGCGCGGGCCAGTCGGATCAGCTCGTCGCCCTCGTCGGGCTCGAAGTAGCCGAAGTGGCGGTAGGTCTCGATCCGAGTGACCAGGCCCGCGACGTCGAGCTCGGGATGGAACTGGGTGGCGTACACCCGCCGCCCCATCCGGAACGCCTGCACCGGGCACGTGTCGGACGACGCCAGCAGCACTGCCCCATTGGGGAGGGTCGAGACCGCCTCCTTGTGGCCGAGGAAGGCGTCGAAGACCGGCGGCAGCCCGCCGAGCAGCGGGTCGGCCGCGCCGTCCGTGGTGAGCGAGATCGTGACCGCGCCGATCGGCTCGGACCAGGTGCGGTCGACGACCCCGCCGGCCAGGGTGCCGAGGGTGCCCACGCCGTAGCAGGCGCCGAGGAACGGGTAGTCCACCTCCAAGACCTGCAGCGCCAGCTCGCGGAGCCGGGCCTCCCCGCGGCGCTGCTCGGGGCTCTTGGACTCCTCCGGGTCGCTCACGTTCCAGGGCCCGCCGCCGACCACGATCCCCGACCAGTCTTCGAGGTCGACCGGGGCGAGAATGTCGCGCTCGAGGCGCACCCGACGTACGTCGGACTCGTCGAGGCCGGCGCAGCGCAGCACCGCGGCGTACTCGTCGTCCGCGGCGGCGTCCTGGGCGCGGATGCCCAGGAACAGGAAGGGCTTCATGTCTCGTCTCAGACCTGGACCGCGACGCCCCGCTGGATGAGCCCGTCGACGTCGCGGATGCCCCACGCGGTCAGGGCCTCCCGGGTGTGGGTCCCCGCGGCCGGGGACGGCGGGAGAGAGAGGGTGGCGTCGGTGCGCGAGAACCGCGGTGCTGGCTGCGGCTGCACCAGCCCCTCGTGCTCGACGAAGGTCCGCCGGGCCTTCAGGTGCGGGTGGTCGGGCGCCTCGCTGATCGGGATCACGCCGGCGACGCAGGCGTCGGTCCCCTCGAACAGCTCGACCCATTCCGCCTGGGTGCGCTGCTTGAACGTGTCGGTGAGCAGGGCCCGGAGCTCGTCGTACCGGTCCAGGTCGCCCTGGCCCGGCGCGGTGTCCTCGAGGCCGAGGATGCGCAGCAGCGTCGCGTAGAACTGCGGCTCCAGCGCGCCCACCGACATGTGCCTGCCGTCGGAGGTCTCGTAGACGTCGTAGAAGGGGACACCACCGTCGAGCAGGTTGGCGCCGCGCTGCTCGCGGTAGCCGCCACTGGCCCGCATGGCCGCCGTCATCGCGTTGAGGTGGGCGGTGCCGTCCACGATCGCGGCGTCCACCACCTGCCCCTTCCCCGATACCCGCGCCTCGAGCAGCGCGGCGAGCAGCCCGATCACGAGGTACGTCGACCCGCCGCCGAAGTCGCCGACCAGGTTGGCCGGGAACTGCGGCCGCTCGGGGGTCTGGCCCATGCCGAACAGCGCGCCCGCCACGGAGATGTAGTTGAGGTCGTGGCCGGCGGCCTCGGCGAGCGGGCCGTCCTGGCCCCAGCCGGTCATCCGGCCGTAGACGAGCCGCTCGTTGACCGCGAGGCACTGTTCGGGCCCGATCCCCAGCCGCTCGGCGACGCCCGGCCGCATCCCCTCCACGAGGAGGTCTGCACCGGCGACCAGGTCGAGCACGGTGGCCGCGGCCTCGGCCCTTTTGAGGTCGAGCGCGACGCTCGGGCGGCCCCGGTTGAGGAGCATCGTGGCGCCACCCGACAGCAGCTGGCCGCCGGGTCGCTCGACCCGGATCACGTCGGCGCCGAGGTCGGCGAGGATCATGCACGCGTGCGGCCCTGGCCCGATCCCGGCGATCTCGACGACCTTGACACCGCGCAGCGGGCCGGTCCCCAGCCCCAGCTCCAGCCCCAGAGTCATGGGCCGCATGATCGCAGAGCGCTCGGGTCCTGAGGAAAGCGGAGGAATCATCCACCTTCGGGGTGTGATCATCGGATCAGCCGAACGGGTACTTTCCTTGCATGATTCTCGGGGGGCTGAGGCCAGTACGGCCAGTCACGAGTCAGACAGGTCGGCCGGTCGCGCCACCACCCACGTCGCCCGACAAGGGCTGAGGAGCGCGCTCCCGCGCGATCACTGCGTCGTCACCCAGCAGCGCCTCGACGAGCAGGTCCAGCCGCCCGGCTCGCGACGCCTTGACCAGGACCACGTCGTGCGGTGCGAGCTCGGTCGTAAGCCAGGACCGAGCCTCCTCACGTCCGGTCACCGCCACGCCCCCGGCGGCCAGTGCGATTCCATCCGCCCCCGCCCCGACCGAGACGACGAGATCCACGCCGGCCCGACAGGCATGGTCGCCGACCGCCCGGTGCGCCTCCGGGGCTCGGTGCCCGAGCTCGCACATCTCCCCCAGCACGGCGACCGTCCGACCCGGAGTGTGGCTGCCCACGGCGACCAGCGGAGTCGATCGCAGCCGTGACCGACTCCGGGTTGGCGTTGTAGGTGTCGTCGATGACGAGCAGTCCGTCCGCGCGCCGGCGCGGTTCCATCCGGTGCCGGCCCGCCGCCGGGCTGCGCGAGAGCCGGTCGGCGACCCCGTCCAGCTGTTCACCGACCGCGAGCGCCATCGCGGCCGCGGCCGCGGCGTTGGCGACCTGGTGTACGCCGACGCTCGGCAGCCGGACCGGTGCCCAGCTGCCGGCGTACCCGAGCTCGCACGACGGCCGGCCCGATTCGTCGAGCGACACCCCCCGCCAGGTCACCTCGCCGGCGACCCCGAAGGTCAGCACCCGCGCCACGGTGCGAGCGGCCATCCCCGCCACCCGGGCGTCGTCGGCGTTGAGGACGGCGGTCCCGCCGGCGCCAAGGGCCTCGACGAGCTCGCCCTTGGCTTGCGCGATCATCTCGGTCGATCCGAACTGCCCGACGTGGGCGCTCCCCACGCTGAGCACGGCGGCGACGCTCGGCGGCGCGATGTCGCACAGCCACGACAGCTGGCCGACACCGCGCGCACCCATCTCGAGGACCAGGTGCTCGGTGGCGGGGCATATCCCCAGGCAGGTGAGAGGAACACCCAGCTCGTTGTTGAGGTTGCCCGACGTCGCTAGGGCACCCGGCAGCAGCGCGCCGAGGTAGTCCTTGGTGCCGGTCTTGCCGTGCGACCCGGTGACGGCGAGCACCGTGGGCCGAACGGCCCGGACCACGTGCCGGGCAAGGCGAGCCAGGGCGACGACCGGGTCCCGGACCACCACCGTCGGCGCCACGGTCGGCAGTGAGCCCAGCACTGCGTGCGCCGCGCCCGCGAACTCGTGGCCGTCGACGCGGTCGCCCACGACCGCCACGAACATCCCGGCGGAGACCGGGGACCGGCTGTCGAGGTACGGCGACCCGCTGACGACCACGTTCGGGTCACCCTCGACCTGGCCGTGGGTGACGTGCGCGATCTCGCGCAGGGTCATCGGGATCATGTCTCCAGAGTCGAACCCGGGAGCGCCCCTGCGCGTCGTCCCGCGGGCCAGGACCTCGTCCTGACGGCCAGAACTCCGGCACCTCAGGTGGAGGCGTGGCAACCCCGCCGCCCAGGATCGTGGAGGCCATGACGATCCTCCTCTCGGACCCCCGGGTCAGCGCGGTGCCGGTGTGCGACAACGGCGAGCCGCTCGTGGTCCTCGACCCGTCGTTCGGCCCGGCCCGCGCGCTGGTCCGCGCCGGGGTCGCCGCCCGGCTCACCGCCGCCCGCGACCTGCTGCCGCGCGGGATCGGGCTGCGCGTGGTCGAGGGCCACCGCTCGGTCGCGGCACAGCAGGCCATCATCGCCCGTTACTCCGCCGAGCTGTGCGCCGCGCGACCCGGCGTCTCACCCGGTGACCTGCACCGGTTGGTGTCCCGCTTCGTCTCGCCGGTCGAGGTGGCGCCGCACCTGGCGGGCGCCGCCGTTGACCTGACTCTGGTGGACGCGCTGGGCGAGGAGCTCGACCTCGGCACCCCGCTCGACGCCACCCCCGAGCAGTCCGACGGCGCCTGCTGGTTCGCCGCGGACGGCATCGGTGCCGACGCCCGGGCGCACCGCCGGCTCCTTGCGGCGGTGCTGTCCCCGGTCGGGTTCGTCAACTACCCCACCGAGTGGTGGCACTGGTCCCACGGGGACCGATACTGGGCCCTGGTCACCGGCGCCCCCGGCGCGGTCTACGGACCCCTTGGCGGCCCGGTCGTCACGGACTCGGGGGCGGCATGATCGCGCTGCCCCTCCCCACGAGCCGGCAACCCACGGGACCGGAGCTCGTCGTCGACCTCACCGCAGTGGCCGACAACACCTCGCTCCTGGCGCGGCGGGCCACCGGAGAGCTGATGGCGGTGGTGAAGGCCGACGGGTTCGGCCACGGTGCGGTCGACGTGGCCCGGACCGCTCTGGCCCACGGCGCCACCCGGGTCGGGGTCACCTCCATCGACGAGGCCCTGGCACTTCGTGCCGCCGGGGTCGACGCACCGGTCCTGAGCTGGCTGAACCCGCTGGACGCGGACGTGACCAGCGCCCTGGGCGCCGACGTCGAGCTCGCCGTACCGGACCGAGACCACCTCGACTCGATCGTGGGCCGCGCCCCGGGGGCGTCGGTGCACCTGCACCTCGACACCGGGATGGCGCGCGACGGAGCCGCGCCCAGCAGCTGGGCGGACCTCTGCCGAGCGGCGCGGCGAGCCGAGCGGCGCGGGCTGATCCGGGTCCTCGGCGTCATGGGTCACCTCCCCAGTGCCGACGAGCCGCGCAACGGCGCCAACGCGTCGGGCCGGGCCCGGTTCGCGTGGGGGGTCGAGACCGCGCGGGCCGCCGGGCTGCGGCCGGCGCACCGGCACCTGGCCGCCACCGCGGCCACGCTGACCGACCCGTTGAGCCACCACTCGATGTGCCGCGTCGGCGCGGGCCTCGTCGGCATCGATCCGTCGGGTACGACCCGGCTGCGCGCCGCGCTCACCCTCACTGCTCCACTCGTCAGCGTCCGCCGGGTCCGGGCGGGGACTCCGGTTGGGCTACGGCCACACCTGGATCGCGCCGGCGGCCACCTGGCTGGGACTGCTGCCGCTCGGTTACGCCGACGGTCTGCCCAGGGTCACGTCCGGACGGGCCGAGGTGCTGGTCCGGGGCCGGCGGCGCCCGCTGGTCGGCCTGCTCTCCATGGACATGGCCGTCGTCGACCTCGGCCCGGAGGGCGCCGTACCCGGCGAGCCGGTGACCGTCTTCGGGCAGGGGGACCGGGGCGAGCCCACGGTGGCCGAGTGGGCCGGCTGGGCCGGCACCATCGCGCACGAGATCGTGACCGGGCTCGGCGCCCGGCTGCACCGCACCACCCGTCCCGTCGCCCTGCACAGCGTCCGATGAGGACCAGGGTCGCGGTGATCGGCG
This sequence comes from uncultured Actinomycetota bacterium, assembly GCA_963765915.1. GTDB lineage: Bacteria > Actinomycetota > Actinomycetes > Propionibacteriales > Nocardioidaceae > Nocardioides. The sequence goes on from CAVXYB010000001.1 coordinate 767,143, forward strand.
GCGGTCAGAGCTGCGAGCACGAGGTCTCCCTGGCCTCCGCGTCGTCCGTCGCGGCCGCGCTGGCCACCGGGCCGTACGACGTCGTCGCGCTGACCATCGACCCCGAGGGCGGGTGGCGCGACGGCGAGCAGCGACCGATCGGGCTGGCCGGCGCGGTGCACGTGCTGCGCACCTGCGCCGTGGCCGTCCCGGTCCTCCACGGCCCGCGCGGGGAGGACGGCACGCTCGCGGCGTTGTGCGACCTGGCCGGCATCCCGTACGTCGGTTCGGGGGTCGGCGCGGGCGCGTTGGCCATGGACAAGTGGGCGACCAAGCTGGTCGCGCGGGGGCTCGGTCTCGCGGTGGCCGACGACGTGCTGCTCACCGCGACCACCGCGGCGGCGTACGTCTTCTCCCAGCCGGTCGTCGTCAAGCCGGTGTCCGCCGGGTCGAGCCACGGCGTGGCCCTGGTCCGGCAGCCCGACGAGCTCGGCCCGGCGCTGGCCGCGGCCCTCGCTCTCGACGACCGGGTCCTGGTCGAGGCGGTCGTGCCGGGCCGCGAGGTCGACCTCGCCGTGCTGGGCCGTCCCGACGGCAGCCGGGTGGTGGCGCCAGCCCTCGAGATCGTGACCGAGGGGATCTTCGACCACGCGACGAAGTACGACGGGAGCGCCGACTTCCGGGTGCCTGCTGCGCTCGCGGACTCGGAACGGAAGGCCCTCGAGGACGCAGCGGTGGCCATGTACGACGCCCTCGGCTGCGCGGGCATCGCCCGGGTCGACTTCTTCGTGACCGAGGACGGGCCGGTGCTCAACGAGGTGAACACGATGCCGGGCTTCACCGAGCAGTCGCAGGTGCCGAAGATGTTCGCCGCGGCCGGGACGTCGTACGCCGCCCTGCTCGACCTGCTGGTCCGCGACGTCCTCGCGGCGTGAGACACAGCGACGGACTCGACCTGCTCCGAGGGATCACCATCGGGCTGGCGCCGCTCCGCTCCGTGCTTCCATTGCGTGGACACTCCCTCACCTACCTGGCAGGAGGCCCGGCCATCGCCGCCGAGCGACCGCTCCAGGCCCACCGGGTGCCCCGCGCGGTGGCCGCATGAGCAGCACTCCCTGGTGGCGGGCCTGGGCACCGGACGTGGTGCCGGCGGCCGTGGTGCTGGCGCTGGGGCTCTACGAGATCTCGTCCACGCCGTACGACGGCGGAGCCGACCAGGTGCCGCTGGTGCTGGTCGCCCTGGCCTTCGCCACCGCCGTCGGCCTGTGCCGGCGCGCGCCGGCGTGGGCGCTGGCGCTGGTCTGGGTGACCTGCGCGCTGCAGGCGGGCAACGAGCTTCAGCTTCTTTATGTCCAGAGCTCGATCGCGATCGTGGCCTTCGCCACCGCGCGCTGGGGCAGTACCGCGACGCTGGTGCTGAGCGCGGTCTCGATCCCGGCCTGCGCCCTGATCGGCGTGCTCGGCGTGCTTAGCGGGTCGATCTACCGCGGCTTCGGCGCGACCGGTGGCTACGAGGAGCTCATCGACGCGGCGTACCGCGTCAGCGACAGCTGGGAGGTCGGCGCGGTCATCATCGGGATGGCCTTGCTGGGGGTGCCGTGGCTGGCCGGCCTGACGCTCCGCTTCGTGGCCCGCGCCAGGCGCTCCGAGGTCCAGCAGGTGGCGGCCGAGGAGGTCGCCGCACGGGCGCAGCGGGAGACCGAGCAGGCGCGGGAGATCGCCCGCCTGCGCGACGAGCAGGCCCGGATGGCCCGGGACGTGCACGACGTGGTCGGTCATTCGCTGGCGGTGATCCTCGCCCAGGCGGAGTCCGCCCAGTACCTGCCCGACGACCCCGAGGGCCTCAAGCAGACGATGGCGACGATCGCCACCTCGGCCCGGGGCTCGTTGCAGGACGTCCGCCAGGTCCTCGCCGGCCCCGAGCACCCCGCGTCGGGGCGGACCGGCGGCCTCGACACGCTCATCGAGGGCGTGCGCGCCAGCGGACACGAGGTGGTCACCACCGAGATCGGCACGCCGCAGCCGCTCCCGCCCGACCTGGAGGTGGTGGCGTTCCGGGTGCTGCAAGAGATGCTCACCAACGCCATCAAGCACGGGCGACGGGGCGAGCCGGTCCAGGTCGAGCGGCACTGGCCCGAGGGGAGCTGGGACCGCGACCTGCGCATCGAGGTCCGCAACGTGGAGGACCGGGCGATCGAGGAGACACATCCGGTCCGTCCCATCGACCCCGAGCTCGGTGACGCCGTCGCGGCCGACCACCTGCTCGCAGGGCAGGGGCTCGACGGCATGCGCCGGCGGCTGGACTCGGTGGGCGGCCGGATCGACGTCCGCCGGCGCGACGACCCGGAGGGACCGACGTTCACCACCACCGCGTGGGTGCCGGTCCGGGTGGCCCCGCGGTGACCGAGGAGATCGGGGTGCTCCTGGTCGACGACCAAGAGCTGTTCCGCGAGGGGGTCAAGGTGATCGTCGACGCCCAGGAGGGGATGTCGGTCGTCGGCTCGGCCGGGGACGGGCTCGCAGCGGTACGACTCGTGGACGAGCTCGCACCTGACGTGGTGCTGATGGACATCCGGATGCCGGAGATGGACGGCGTCCAGGCGACCCGGCAACTGTTCCTGCCCGATCGCGTGGCCCGACGCACGCGACCCGTCCGCGTCATCGTGCTCACCACCTTCAACCTCGACGACCGGGCGGCGACGGCGATCCGGTACGGCGCGAGCGGTTTCCTCCTCAAGGACACGACTCCCCAGATGCTGCGCGACGCGATCCGCACCGTGCACGCGGGAAACGCGGTGCTCGCGCCGGAGGATCTCACCTCGCTGCTCGAGGGGCAGTTCCGCGAGGTCGTGCCTCCGCCCGCGGCGTACCTCGGGCTCACCGAAAAGGAACGCGAGGTGTTCGACTCGGTCGCCCGAGGGCTGACGAACGCCGAGATCGCCGGGCTCGTCTTCGCCAGCGAGTCGACGGTGAAGACCCACGTGGGGGCGATCCTGCGGAAGCTGTCGCTGCGCGACCGGGTCCAGATCGTGGTGTTCGCCCACCAGCACGGCCTCGTGACACCGTGACCGCGTGACCGACCCGAGCCGCGAGCTGATCCGCGACCTGACCGACGACGAAGCCCGGGCTGCCCTGGTCCTCAAGTGGGGCGACACCGAGCCGGGCGTGATCCCGGCGTGGGTGGCCGAGATGGACTACGCCGTCGCCGAGCCGGTCGCGGCGGCAGTGCGGGAGGCCGTCGAGCGGGGCGAGCTCGGCTACCCGCGGTTCCAGCGGTGCGGCGGCGAGCTCGGGTCGGCGTACGCCGGGTTCGCGGAGCGCCACTTCGGTCAGGCCGTGCCGGCCGACCGAGTGCTGCCCACGGCGGACGTGACCGTCGGGGTGCGGATCGCGCTGGAGGTGCTCAGCGAGCCCGGGCCGATGGTGCTGCCGCTGCCGGCGTACGACCCACAGCACGGGCTGGCCCAGATCACCGGCCGCGAGCAGTGGGACCTGCCAGTCGACCCCGACGGTGACGGGTACGCCGTCGACCTCGACGCGCTCGACGGCCTGTTCGCCCGCGGCGCCCGGACCCTGCTGCTGACCCAGCCGCACAACCCCGGCGGCCACGTGCACACGCGCGCCGAGCTCGAGGGCATCCGCGAGGTCATTACCAAGCACGGCGGCCGGGTGGTCAGCGACGAGATCCACGGACCGCTGGTGCTCCCCGGCGCGGACCACGTGCCCTACCTGACGCTGGAGGGCACCGCCGACCATGCGGTCGCGGTGGTTGCCGCGTCCAAGGCGTTCAACATCCCCGGGCTCAAGTGCGCGCAGATCCTGACCGGCGACGACGCAACCCGCGACCGCCTGGTCGAGATCCCGATGGCGCACAACGACTCGTGGGGCTCGCTCGGGGTCGTGGCCGCCGTCGCGGCGTACACCGACGGCGACGCGTGGCTGGCCGCGCTGGTCGAGCGGCTCGACCAGCAGCGCACGCTCCTCGCCGAGCTGCTCGCCGCGCACCTTCCCCTGGCCCGGATGCTTCCTCTCGAGGCCACCTACATGGTCTGGCTCGACCTGCGCGGCTACGGCCACGACGACCCCGCCGCCGTCGTACGCCGCGGAGGAGTGCGGGTCTCCCCGGGCGACATCTACTGGCCGGGGCTCACCGGCCACGTGCGGCTCAACATCGCCACCTCCCCGGATCGGCTCGCCGAGATCGTGCGGCGGATGGCGGCCGCGCTCAGCGGCTGAGCTGCCGGTCAGGTCCCGGGCGTCACTCCGGCCTTGGTGCTGGTGTCGGCCACCTGCGAGACCTCCAGCGGCTTCTTCTCGCCGACGAACCGCTTCTGCGCCCAGGTTGCCAGCGCCGTGAGCAGCAGGTTGACCAGTATGTAGAGCGAGGCGACGACGATCATGGTCGGCACCCGGTTGTCGAACTCGCCATAGATCCGCTTGTAGATCGCGGTCAGACCAGGGGCGAGCACGTAGATGCCCAGCGCGGTGTCCTTGAGCGCGACGATGCACTGGCTGATGATCGCTGGAATCATGATCTTGACGGCCTGCGGCATCAGCACGATGTTCATCACCTGCGTCTTGCGCATGCCGATGGCGTACGCCGCCTCGCGCTGCCCCTTGGGGACCGCCAGCACGCCGGCCCGCAGAACCTCGGCCAGCACCGACCCGTTGTAGAGGGTCAGCGCGATCACCACGGCCCAGAACGACGACCCGGACCTGGCAATGCCAATGAAGTACCAGAGGAACACCATGAGCAGCAGCACGGGGATGGCTCGGAAGAACTCAACCACCGCCCAGGCCGGCCAGCGCACCCACGCGTGGTCGGACAGCTTGCCCACGCCGAGCACGAAGCCGAGGACCGACGCCCCCGCGATCGCCACCGCGGCCATCTTCAGGGTGTTGAGGAGTCCGTCCACCAGGATGACGCGGACGTAGTCGGGGGTCACGAAGACCTCCCACTTGTCGCCCTCGAAGTGACCGGCGTCGTAGAACCGCCAGATCACCCACGCGAGGGCGCCGGCCACGGCCACCAGACCCGCCACGCCGTAGAGCCGGTGCCGGCGGATCGTCCGTGGCCCGGGGGCATCGAAGAGAACACTGGCGGTCATGTCGCCACCCGCCATCTCCGCTCGAGCCTGTTGGCGACGAACGAGAAGACCTCGACGATGACGATGTAGCCGGCGGCGAAGCAGATGAAGATGCCGATGCGCTGGGTGGGAAAGTTGTTGGTGAAGATGCGCATCCGCGATGCGGCCTCGGCGACGCCGAACACGGCTGCCACCGAGGTGTTCTTGATCAGCGCGATCTGCACGCTGGCCAGTGGCGGCAGCGAGGCGCGGAACGCCTGCGGCAGCACGACCTGCGACATCACACCGGTGAAGGTCAGGCCGATCGCGCGGGCGGCCTCGGCCTGGCCCAGCGGGACTGCGTTCACTCCGGACCGGAGCGCCTCGCAGACGAACGTCGAGGTGTAGAGCGTCAGCGACACGACGGCGGCACCGAAGAACGTGGTGAAGTCGAAGTCGCCGATGTGGACGTCGAGCCACTTGAAGTGGATGCCGAGGGCCGGCGCGGCGAAGGTGAAGAACGCGAAGACGATGACCAGCGGCGTGTTGCGGACCACGGTGACGTAGGTCGCGCCGGCCTTGCTGAGGACGGCCACCGGTCCGACGCGCATCGCGACCAGGACCGTGCCCAGGACCATCGACAGGACGAAGGACACCAGGAAGAGGGCGAAGGTGTAGCCGAACGCCTGGAGATAGGCGTCGAAGTTGTCGAAGACGGCCTTCAGGTCTCGCTCCTTCCAGGGGAACTGCGTCCGGGCGGCCCACGGCGGGCCGCCCGGACGTCAGCGGAATCTCAGGCCGCGGGGCACTCGTCGAGCTCCGGGGGCTCCGGGGTCTCGACGCCCGAGGCGGCGAGCGTGCCCTCGAACGCCGCCTCCCACGAGCCGTCCTCGAAGGACTCCTCCAGGACGCCGTTGATCCACTCGCACATCTCGGGATGCTCGAGGCTGTACCCGACGCCGATCCGCTCCTCGGAGAACTCCTCGCCGACGACCTTGAGCTGCCCCTCGTTCTGCGCGGCGAACCCGGCCAGGATCGTGCCGTCGGTGGACATCGCCGGCACCGAGCCGTCCAGCACCTTCTCCACGCACTCGGAGTAGGTGTCGAAGCCGACGCCCTTGGCGCCCACCTCGTTGATCCGGTCGATCGACGTCGACCCGGTCACCGAGCAGACCTCCTGCCCGACCAGGTCCTCGATGCTCTCTACCTCGCTGTCGGCGAGGACCAGCACCTGCTGGCCGGTGAGGAAGTACGGTCCGGTCTGGCCGACGATCGCGCGTCGCTCGTCGGTGATCGAGTACGACGCCAGCACCAGGTCTACCTTGCCCTGCTCCAGGAACGGCTCGCGGTTGTCGGAGATGGTCTCCTCGTAGGTGACCGCGCTGGTGTCCTCCGGGTCGATGCCCAGGTCGGCGACCAGCAGCTTGGCGATCTCGACGTCGAAGCCCGCCGGGATGTCGTCCGTCGCGCCCTTGAAGCCCAGGCCAGGCTGGTCGTACCTCACCCCGACGGTGATCTTGCCCGCCTCGGCGAGCTCCTTCATCCGGGTGCCGTCGTCGAACTGGTCGGCGGCGTTCTCCTCGACCTCGACGTCGGCGCCGCCGTCGTCGTCGTCACCGGCGTCGCCACAGGCCGCCAGGCTCAACGCCAGGCCGAGGCCGGCGACCACCGCCTTCGCTCTGATGAATCGCATCTCTCGCTCCTTCTTCCCGATCTTCCAGATGAGTCGTGCTCCAGCTGTGCGGTCCCGCGGGTGGTGCTCAGTGCCTCAGGATCTTGCCGAGGAAGTCCTTGGCACGCTCCGATCGTGGGTTGGTGAAGAACTCCTCGGGGGTGTTCTCCTCGACGATGGCGCCGTCGGACATGAACAGCACCCGGTCTGCGGCGGTGCGGGCGAAGCCCATCTCGTGGGTGACGACCACCATGGTCATGCCTCGCTTGGCGAGGTCGACCATGACGTCGAGGACCTCCGAGATCATCTCCGGGTCGAGCGCCGAGGTCGGCTCGTCGAAGAGCATCACCTTCGGCTCCATGGCCAGCGCCCGGGCGATCGCGACGCGCTGCTGCTGCCCGCCGGACAGCTGGGCGGGGTACTTGCCGGCCTGCACCCCGACGCCGACCCGGTCCAGCAGCTCACGCGCCCTGGCCTCGGCCTCGGCCGGCTTGACGCCGCGGACCTTGATCGGGCCGAGGGTGACGTTTTCGAGGATCGTCTTGTGCGCGAACAGGTTGAAGCTCTGGAAGACCATGCCGACCTCGGCGCGCAGGTTGGCCAGCTCCTTCCCCTCCTGGGGCAGCGGAGTGCCGTCCAGGCTGATGCTGCCCTCGTCGATCGTCTCCAGCCGGTTGATCGCGCGGCACAGCGTCGACTTGCCCGAGCCCGACGGTCCGATGACGACGACGACCTCACCGCGGGACACCGTGACGTTGATGTTCTTGAGGACGTGCAGCTCGCCGAACCACTTGTTGACGCCGTCGAGCACCACGAGGGGCGCGCCCAGGGCCTGGTCAGACGTCATGCCCTCCGAGACTGCCACCACCGAAACCTATCCTCAGCGGCGACGCCATGACCACCGCGCCGCGGCGGGCGTGTCAGGCGTCCGCCGTCCGAAGGTTCACGCCTCGGTCAGCGACGGCGCTGGACCCGCTTGTACCGGTAGCGCTGCGGCGTCGGGTCCACGTTGCCGGCGGCGTCGACCGCCCGGACCAGGAGCCGGTGCTTGCCGACCTTCACGTTGAACCGGAACGTCGGCTGGCACTTCTGCCAGGCCCGGTTGTCGAGCAGGCACTGGAAGGTGGCGCCGGGCTCGTCGGTCGCGAACTTGAACTTGACCCGCTTCTTGAAGAACCGCTTCGGCGGTTTCTTGGTGATCGTCGCGTTCGGGACAGCCGTGTCGACGGTGAAGCTGCGAACCGCCGGCGTCGTCTCGACGTTGAACACCTCGTCCGTCGCCCGCACCGAGAAGCTGTGCACACCGTCGGCCAGCGGCGTCGTCGTTGTCGGGCTGGCGCACGACTGCCACGCGCCCGCGTCGACCTGGCACTCGAACTTCGCACCGGCCTCGCTCCGGAACGCGAAGACGGGTGTGTTGTCGTTGATCGCTCCGCTCTGGCCGGACGTGAACGTCGTCTGCGGGGCGGTCACGTCGCGGAGCTCGTAGGCGCCCATGTCGGGGACCGGGACGCCGTTCTTGTCGCCGTCGAAGGACCGGCCCTTGCGGTCGCGGTCCAACGAGGCGCCCGTGACGGCGCCCTTGTCCACCAGGGGCGAGGTGGCGCGCAGGTGGTAGTCGCCGGCCGGGTTGATGAAGCTCGGGTCGACGCCTACCAGGTTTGATCCACCGTTGGTAACGGTGCCCTGGGTGGTCTGGTAGTTGGACCGGCTGACCGTGACAGAGCCGGCGTCGTTCACCAGCGAGGTCGTTGGTCCGCGCACGATCGAGTTGCTCAGCGAAACGGTGGCCGTCGCGCCTGCCTCGGTGGCGTCGGCGACCACGCCCGTCGAGCCGGCCGCGCCACCCACGACGGTCAGGTGATTGGCCGTGGGGACGCTCGCAGTCCCGGAGGCAGGCGGGCGGGCCCGCAGGCCGGCGGTCCCGGAGGTGCCGAGGTCGAGGACGGAGTCTTCGATGTTGAGGGTGCCACCCTCGACCGAGACCGCGGTGGTCGCCTGCTGGACGGTGACGCGCTGGACTGTCGACGTACCGGCCGCCTGGAGGTATCCGGTCGCTCCGCCGTTCCAGGTGCTGTCGCTGAGGGTGTTGGTGCCACCGGTGACCTTCACGGCGATGTTGCCCGAGCCGGCGGTGACGTTGACGGTGACATCTCGGGCCGTCGAGCTGTCAAACTGGAGCCCGTTCGCATTGATGCCGCCCGGGCCGAAGACCACGACGTTGTCCACGATCGCGTTGTTGCTGGCCGCGATGCCGGTCGCGCCGCTGCCGGCGGCCAGCTCCACGCGCAGGTCGGCGACCGTGCCCCCGTTTACGGTCACGTAGGTCTGCGCTCCCGTCGCCGGACCGAGCTTGGTCGCGCCGGCGCCGGTGCCGGCTCCCGAGCCCCGGAGGCTGACGCCGGCCGGAAGGACGTAGGGACCGTCCGTGTAGGCGCCAGACCCGACCCGGATCATGTAGGTGTTGGCCGGGTTGTTCGCGGCGGCGATGGCGGCCTGGATCGTGGTCTGCGGCGTGGCGCCGACCGGGCAGGCACTACCCATGTTGACGCAGAACGTGACGCTCGCCGCGTGAGCGGGAGCGACGACCAGCAAGGGGAGGGCCGGGACGACGAGGGCAACGGCGAGAAGTCCAGGACGAGGCACGCCCCGAATGTACGTCGCCGGTCTAGACGGATGGCGGAAGCACCCGCCGCAGGAATTGGCGGGTCCGCTCCTCCCTGGGCGCGACCAGCAACTCCGACGGCGGCCCCTGTTCGAGGATCCGGCCGCCGTCGAGGAAGCAGACGGTCGTGGCGACCTCGCGCGCGAAGCTCATCTCGTGCGTGGCCAGCACCATCGTCGTGCCCGCCTCGGCGAGGTCGCGCACGATCGTGAGCACCTCGCCGACCAGTTCGGGGTCGAGCGCCGCGGTGATCTCGTCGAGGAGCAGCAGCTCCGGCTCGGTGCACAGCGCCCGGACCAGCGCGGCCCGCTGCTGCTGGCCACCAGACAGGCGATCCGGGTGCTTGTCGACCTGGTCGCTGAGACCGAAGCGCGCGAGCAGGTCGCGGGCGCGCTGCACCGCCTCGGCCCAAGGTACGCCGTGCACGCGGATCGGCGCGAGCACGCAGTTGTCGAGGACGGTGAGGTGTGGGAACAGGTTGTAGGCCTGGAACACCATGCCGATCCGGCGGCGGACGGTGCGCGGGTCGACGCGCGGGTCGGAGATCTCGACGCCGTCCAACCTGATCACGCCGTCATCGATCTGCTCGAGCAGGTTGAGGCAACGCAGCAGCGTTGACTTCCCCGAGCCCGAGGAGCCGATCAAGCACACGACGTCGTGCTTGGGGACGGTCAGGTCGATGTCGGCAAGCACGACCCGGTCGCCGTACGACTTGCGCAGGTCTGACACCTCGAGCAGGGCCGTCACAGGGCACCCGCTCTCTCGCGTTCCATCCAACGCCGCTGCAGCCAGTCGCAGAACCGCGCCAGCGGCACCGTCATCACCACGAAGAAGCCGGCCACCACGACCAACGGGGTGTAGTTGAAGTTGAAGTTTCCGTAGTCACGGGCCGCGAAGACCGCGTCGAACACACCGGCGGCGGCAACCAGGGCGGTGTCCTTCTGCAAAGAAACGAAGTCGTTGAGCAGCGGCGGGATCACCCGCCGTACGGCCTGAGGTACGACGACGTGGCGCATCGTCTGGCCGCGGCTGAGCCCGAGCGCCGCGGCACTCTGCAGTTGCGAAGGGTGGATGGAGTCGATCCCCGACCGGAACACCTCGGCGACGTACGCCCCGTAGGAGGCGACCAGCGCGACGCCGGCCCAGAACAGTGCACTGTCCGGGATGCCCTGCAGGCGCAGGGCCGGCATCCCGAACGCGAACAGGACCACAAGAAGGATGGTCGGGACCCCGCGGAACAGGTCGGTGTAGCCGACCGCGACCAGCCGGAGCGGCAGCAACCACGGCGCCCGTGCGGTGCGGGCCAGCGCGACCGCCAGCCCGATGACGAGGATCAGCGGCTCGCAGATGAGGAACAGCTTCACGTTGACCCAGAAGCCGTGCAGGATCCCGTCGAAGGACTCTCGAGCGTGGAACCCGTTGAAAAACGTCTCGTGGACCCGCGGCCAGCCGGGCGAGGACAGCAGCACCGCGAGCACGACGCCGAAGACCAGCGCTGTCGCCAGGCCCGCGACCGTCATGGAGACCAGACGTTGCCGGCGGCGTGCGGCCCGGCGCTCGAGCTCGCGGGTGCTGGGCGCCCAGCCGTCACTCACTGGAGCACGGGGATGCCCGCCGCGTCGGACAGCCACTCCTGCTGCAGCTGGTCGAGAGTGCCGCCGTCACGCAGCACCCCGAGCGCGTCGTTGACGCACGGGACCAGCTCGCTGCCCTTCTCGAAGAGCAGGCCGAACTCCTCCTGCTTGCCGGTCACGGGCTGGAACTGGCCCACGATCGTGCCCTTCGGGATCTCGACGGCCGTGATGTAGAGCGCCGTCGGCAGGTCGGCCAGGATCGCGTCAATCTGGCCGTTGAGCAGCGCCTGCTTCGCGGCGTTGGTGTCCTCGAAGACGGCGGGCTCGTTGGCCGGCTTGATCACGTCGCGGATGGCGCTGAGGGACGTGGTGCCGGTCTGGGCGCCGAGGTTGTAGTCGGCCAGCTCTGCGATGCTCGCCGCCGCCGAGGCGGGCGAGCCCTTGAGTGCGATCACGGCCTGCGCGGCGGCGTAGTAGCCGTCGGAGAAATCCACGGCTTTCGCCCGCGCAGGCGAAATCGAGATCTGGTTGATGTCGAAGTCGAAGTCCTTCTCGCCGGGCTTGTAGGAGATGTTGAACGGCACTTTGACCCAGGACACCTGGTCCTGGCTGAAGCCGAGCTGCTCGGCGAGGGCGTAGGCCACCGCCGACTCGTAGCCCTGCCCGTTGGTCGGGTCGTTGTCGACGAACCACGGCTCGTACGCCGGCGAGTCGGTGGCAATCGTCAGCGTGCCGGGCGTGAGCAGCGGGAGCTGGTCGACCGCGCAGGCGTCGACGGGGGTGGCCGACGGGGTCGCCGCGGTGTCGCTCGTGGTCGGCGTCGGGTCGGCGCCGTCATCGGCCGACGAGTTTTCGTCCTCGGGCGCGCAGGCCACGGGGACCAGGAGCAGGGGCAGGATGGCGAGACCGGCACGAACGCGCATGGGCGTGATCGTAGGCGCGCGCGGGTCAGAGCTCCATGAGGCGGCCGGGGTGGAAGCCCGGCCAGCGCTCGACCGCCCGTGTCCCGAGCTCCTCGAGGTCGGCCTGCCAGGTGTGGCCGGAGTCGGTGCGGCGGAGCATGTAGCCCAGGCCGTGGGTGCGGTACGTCGCACCGCCAGCCGCGCGGACCGCGGCGATCAGCTGGGCATCGACGTGCCGGCGTACGGACCGGAAACCGCCGACCTCGTGCAGCAGCCCACGCTCGACCATGAGCGTGCCGCCCGCCACGAACTGGCGGTACACCTCGCTGGGCTGGCCGAGCCGGACGGTCTCGTTGCGCGGCTCGAGGAAGTAGACGTCGTCGGGCATGCCGACCAGCTCGGCGCCGCTGTAGGCCCGGGCGAGGAGCAGGTCGGCGACCACGTCGGGGGCATACCAGTCGTCGTCGTCCATCTTGAGCACCACGTCGCCGGACGCCGCCTCGGCGGCGGCGTGCAGGACGTCGCCGAAGAGGACGTCGTCCGACTGGGGGACGATCTCGACGGGGCGGCCACCGGCCAGCTCGCGGACCCGGGCCGCGTCGACGTCGAAGCCGTGCGGAGCCAGCACCAGCTCGAGCCGATCGACGCCGCGCTGCCGGCCCACCTGGGCGACCGCGCTCCCCAGAAGATCTGGCCGGCGGGTGGCCATGACCACCGAGACCGCCGGCTGGTGAGCGACGCGTACGCCGGCCAGCGCACCCAGCCGACGTCGCCACGCGGCCGCGGAGAACTCGTTGAGCGCCGCACGCCGCAGCAGCACGCTGTGCTCCTCCCGGGCAGCAGCGTCGGTGACGTCGACCTCGGCGGTCAGAGCCTCCGTCACGGCAGGGCCCAGATGCCCGGCGACCTCGGGGTCTATCCGGTCGGCGACCAGGGGCACGCCGGCCATGGCCAGCCCGGCCATCACGCGGGCGGCGAGCAGCGGAGTGGCCTGCGGCAGGTCGGCGCGAACGCCGGCGACCGGTCGCAGCCGGCGTACGAGCGCCTCGGTCGGGCCGCGGCCCCAGTCGAGCCCGGAGAGGTCCAGCAGCGGCTCGGTGGCCTCGCGCTCGAAGCCGGTCGGGTTGAGGATCCGTTCGTCGAGCGGGCCGAGCGCGAGCACCGGGTCGGGGTCGGTGACCTCCAGCGAGAGGTCGGGCTCCACCTTGTCGGTGGCCTCGTCGTCGACGACCACACCGTGCTGCCCCGAGTGGTCGGGCCAGACCGCCTGTCGGCCGAGCTCGGCCACCACACGGCGCACGGGCACGAAGGACGCAAACCGCACCACGGTCAGCCAGCCGCCGTCCACCGCCCGCGACCGGATCAGGTGCAGCTGCGGCCACTCCGGCCGCGGGGTGAACGACAGCGCGGCGACGCCCTCGTCGAGCCAGACCGCGAGCGCCGCCGTCCGGACCCCACGCGGGATGCGGACCGCGCGCAGCTCGGCCCGGTCGCGGACGGTGACCGCGACCCGCTCGTACTTCCCGGGCTTCACCTCGCCGTCGGGGCCGATCACGACCTGGGAGCGCGGCGCTTCCTCGAGGAACGCATCGAGCGCGGGACCGGGCCCCACTAGTGGCCCGCCCCGGACGTACGTGCTTGCTTGGCGTGTTCAGAGTGCGTGCATCGCAAGGCGCCGGAGCGAAGCCGTACTTGGTCGTCCAGCGAGCGACGGCAACGCCGCGAGGTGCGTGCTACGGGCGCGCGAAGCGCGCATGTACGTCCGGGGCTGGCCACTAGCCCTCCTGGAGCTCGAGCCGCAGGGTGAGCGGCCGCGGCTCGAGCTGCATCCACTGCTTGGTCACGTAGTCGACGACGTGCACACCGGCCGGCGCCTCGATCCGTTTCAGCCCCTCGATCTCGTGGCCGCGCCCCTCGTGGAGCGCGCGGTTCACCTCGAGCTCGCGCGCCTTGCGCGGCGTGCGTACGGCGTCGAAGTCGGTGTCGCTCCAGTGTGCGAACTCGTCCTGGTCGAGCCACTTCAGCTCGACGCACATGCCCTCGGGGGCGACGATCCGCTCCGAGGTGGCCGGAAACTCTCGGACCTCCCACTCGAACGCCTTCACGAACGTGAACTCCGGTCCCATCGGGTAGACCCACGGCTCGAGGAACCGGTAGCCGAGGTCGAGCCAGGCCACCGACTCGCTCTCGACCGACATCGGGTGCCGTGGGATCGCGACCACGGCGTTGGAGTCCTCGAGCTGCCAGGACAGGTCGCGCAGCAGCTCGACGCCCTCGGCGGTGAGCACCATGTCGCCGTCCCACTTCATCGAGTACGACGTGCGCACATGCGAGAAGGACCAGTTGTAGAACCAGGTGAGCGAGCGGACCGAGTCGGGCGGCGTGTGCAGGTGCTCGGTGCCGGCGCGGGCGACGTCGAACGGGTACGACGCGAGGGTGAACCGGTCGGCCGCGCCGTGCTGCTCGGCGACCTGCCGCGCGACCACGGCGGTGTCGTCGTCGGACTGGTTGTCGACCAGGACGACGTGCTGGACCGCGTCGAGCATCGGCGGCAGCACCCAGGGCAGGTTGCGAGCCTCGTTCTTGACCCGGAACACACAGGTGAGGCCGGGCGTCGGCGGCCGGTCCAGCCAGGGCCAGTGGAGGTCGAACGCCGTCTCGCCCTCGCGGTTGCGCACCGCCGGGCCGGGGTCGATGCTCACCGGTCGCGGCCGAGCGCCTTGCGCAGCCCCCGCTTCGCGCGGTCCGGGACCAGAGCGCGGACGCCGGGCGCGCGGTGCGGCTGCTGCTCCATCGCCTCGGCCCGGCCTTGACGCCGGGCGGCGATCGAGCTCGACTGGGTGATCGCCTCCGCCTCGTCGTAGAGGGCGACGTAGGACTCGCGGACCTCGTCGAGCAACGCGTGCACGTCGGGAGTGTCGCCGCCGGGCTCGGCCAGCTTGCCGAGGCCGCGCCAGGTCTCCTCGGCGATCTCGCGCAGCCGCCCGGGTACTTCGACGTCGTCCCACGTGGACTGCACCCGGCGGAGGTCGGGGTCGATGAACTGGTGGACCTTGCGGATGTCGTTGGCGCTCGCCTGCTGCACGCGGCGCAGGTCGAGCTCCTGGCCGAGCCGGAAGACCGGGATGGTCCAGTCGGTGAGCAGGTCGTCGTACTGGACGAAGGCGCGGGTCGCGCCGCGGGTGGCGCGCTCGGTGTGCAGCATCATGTTCACCCACGCGGCGGTGCGCTGGACCTCGCTGAAGGCGCTGCCCGTCTGCCCGGGTGCGTAGTAGCGCTTCTTGCTGCCGACCACCTCGGTGACGTGGCGCAGCATCGTGACGTACGACGCCTGCGCGTCGCAGCGCAGCGCGGCCGACTTCCAGAGGCCGAGGAACCACGCCAGTCGCGGGTCCTTGACCACGAGCTCGTCGATCGCGGGCTCCTCGCCCAGTTCAGTGACCAGTGCTTCCCGGAACTGCGGGCCGAGCCAGTCGGTGAGCCGAGCCCGGGTGATCCCGGACGCGCTCGCCTTGCCGGTTTCGTACCAGGCCGTTGGCCGCGCATCGGAGACCTGGACGTTGCAGCGCTGGAGCAGCTCGGTGTGGAAGTCGACGACCCACTTGCTCTCCGCGAACCCCTTCGGGTTGGTCTCGTCGGCCCGCACCTCCGGCTGCGGGACGTGCATCCCGAGCGCCTGGAGGGCCCCCGCCATCGTGCTGGTGCCGCTCCGCCCCGAGCCCACCACGAACACCACGCGCCGCCGCGAGGGGGTCGTCGCGGGCAGGGTCTCGGACACGAGAGGCAGCCTAATGGCCGGTCTCGGTCGCCCGATGGTTGAGGAGGTTGCGCTAGCAACCGTCTCGAAACCTCCGCAGCCGCCGGTGGTTGAGGAGGTTGCGCTAGCAACCGTCTCGAAACCACCGCAGCCGCCGGTGGTTGAGGAGGTTGCGCTAGCAACCGTCTCGAAACCACCGCAGGGAAGGTCGGGAGCCGACCACCGCCGGTCGAGCCTGTCGAGACCACCGCAGCGAAGGCTGGGAGCCGACACTGCGGACATCTCGACATGCTCGATGGGCGGGACTTGCGTTCCAGCCTCGAGTTGCGTGGTTTCGAGACAGGCGCAGAACGCCTTCCTCAACCACCGACACCCTGCGGACATCTCGACATGCTCGATGGGCGGGACTTGCGTTCCAGCCTCGAGTTGCGTGGTTTCGAGACAGGCGCAGAACGCCTTCCTCAACCACCGACACCCTGCGGACATCTCGACACGCTCGACGGGCGGGACTTGCGTTCCAGCCTCGAGTTGCGTGGTTTCGAGACAGGCGCAGAACGCCTTCCTCAACCACCGACACCCTGCGGACATCTCGACATGCTCGACGGGCGGGACTTGCGTTCCAGCCTCGAGTTGCGTGGTTTCGAGACAGGCGCAGAACGCCTTCCTCAACCACCGACACCCTGCGGACATCTCGACATGCTCGACGGGCGGGACTTGCGTTCCAGCCTCGAGTTGCGTGGTTTCGAGACAGGCGCAGAACGCCTTCCTCAACCAACCGACACCCTGCGGACAGCTCGACATGCTCGATGGGCGGGACTTGCGTTCCAGCCCGGGCGTAGGTGGTTTCGAGACGGGCGCAGAACGCCCTCCTCAACCACCGGCCGGGCGCAGAACGCCTTCCTCAACCACCGACACCCTGCGGACAGCTCGACATGCTCGATGGGCGGGACTTGCGTCCCAGCCCGGGCGTAGGTGGTTTCGAGACGGGCGCAGAACGCCCTCCTCAACCACCGGCGGGGGCGCAGAAGACCTTCCTCAACCGCCGGCCTAGTCGACGCGCTCGCCCTGGGCGGCGATGAGGGCGGCGTACCAGTCGAAGGAGCGCTTGGGGGTGCGCTTCTGGGTGGCGAAGTCGACGTGGACCAGGCCGAAGCGCTGGGTGTAGCCCTCGGCCCACTCGAAGTTGTCGAGCAGCGACCAGGCGTAGTAGCCGCGGACGTCGACACCGCGGTGGATCGCGGCGGCGACCGCGTTGAGGTGCGCCTCCAGATAGTCGATGCGGGGCTGGTCGTCGACGACGCCGTTCTCGTCAGGCCCCATCCCGTAGGAGCAGCCGGACTCGGTGATCAGGATCGGCGGCAGCGCGGCGCGGTAGCGGGCGCGGGTCATCACCAGCCACTCCCGGAGCGCTTCGGGTACGACGGGCCAGCCGAAGTCGGTCACCGGGAAGCCCACCACCTCGCGCAGCTCGAACGGCATCTCCGAGTCCTCCTCGGTCGCCGCGACGCGCATCGGGTTGTAGTAGTTCAGCCCGTAGAAGTCGAGCGGCTGGCGGATCGTGGTCAGGTCACCGTCCCGGATGACGTCCGCGACCAGCGGCAGGATGTCCAGCGGGTAGCGCCCGAGCAGCATCGGCTCGATGAACATGCCGTTCCAGAGGGCGTCGAACAGCTTGGTGGCCCCGACGTCGGCCTCGTCGTCGCTGGCCGGCCACATGGGGGCGTGATTGTTGGCGCAGCCGATGCTCGGGATCCGGCCGCGGACCGACGCGCGCAACGCGATCGCCGCACGGCCGTGGGCGAGCAGCAGGTGGTGTGCCACCGGAATTCCGTCGAACAGCATCGCCCGGCCGGGCGCGTGCATCCCGAGGCAGTAGCCCATCAGCGAGACCACGTTCGGCTCGTTGATCGGCACCCAGTGCTCGACCCGGTCGCCGTAGCGCTCACCGACGATCGCGGCGTACTCCGCAAAGTGCTCGATCGTGGAGCGGTTGAGCCAGCCGCCGTCGTCCTCGAGCGCCTGCGGCAGGTCCCAGTGGTAGAGCGTGGCCATCGGCTGCACGCCGGCCTCGAGACACTCGTCGATCAGCCGGTCGTAGAACGCAAGGCCCTTGGGACTCGGCCGACCCTTACCGGACGGCTGGATCCGCGGCCACGAGATCGAGAACCGGTAGCCGTTGGCCCCGAGCCGCGCCATCAGCGCAACATCTTCGGCGTAGCGGTGGTAGTGGTCGCAGGCCTGCGCACCAGATGTTCCGTCGACGATCGAGCCGGGCTTGGCGGTGAAGGTGTCCCAGATGCTGGGGCCTTTGCCGTCGCTGCTGACGGCGCCCTCGATCTGGTACGCCGCAGTGCTGGTGCCGAAACGGAACCCCGGCGGGAACCGGGGCATGCCGCTGGGCCGAGTCTCCCCCACGGGCACAATCTGTCATGTGGCCGTCGCGATTCGTCGGGGAACCGACCGATTCATCGAGCGGCAGCGTGGGCGGCTCACCGCGCACGCGTTCTCGTTCGGCTCGACGTACGACGCCGAGCACGTCCGGTTCGGTCCGATGGTCTGCCATGACGACCACCTGCTCGGGGCCGGCGAGGGCTTCCCCAGCCACCGGCACACCGATCTCGTGATCGTGACGTGGATGCTCTCCGGTGCCCTCGCCCACGATGGTCCGACCGGCCCAGCGACGGTGTCACCGGGCGAGGTCGCCGTGCTCCGCGCCGGCAGTGGGGTCGACCACGCGGAGGTCGCCGCCGCCCCTCAGACCCGGTTCGTCCAGGTCTGGCTCACCCCAGCCGAGCCCGGCGGTGCGCCGTCGTACGACGTCACCCCGGTCGACCTGCCGGTCGGCGAGCCGGTCCGCGCGGCTGAGCCCGTCCCCGGCTCGGTCTTCTCGATCGCCCGCCTCGAGGGGAACCAGACGGTCACGATCCCGTCGGCGCCCCGCACGCACGTCTACGTGGGCCGGGGCGCACTGCTTCGCTCCTCGCTCGCCGAGCCGCTCCATGACGGCGACGCCTTCCTGTTCACGGACGAGCCGGCGCACGAGCTGACCGCCGGCGTGCCGACCGAACTGCTGGTGTGGAGCTTCAGCTGACCGACTCGGGTCACGTCTCCGGGACCAGCCCGTGCCGCATCGCGAAGAGGCTGGCCGCCGCCCGGCTGCTGACGCCGATCTTGGTGTAGACGTGCTCCACGTGGTTGCCGACGGTCTTCGGGCTGATCACGAGCGTCTTCGCGATCTCGCGGTTCGACTGGCCACGCACCAGGCAGTGCAGGACCTCGACCTCCCGGGCGGTGAGGCCGGCCGGGCCGCCCGGTCGTCGCTGGACCCGCTCGCCGGCAGCGCGCAGCACCGCGTCGACCACCGTGCCGTCCAGCCGGCCGGCGCGCACCTCGTCGCGCAGCAGCTTCGCGGCGTCGGCCACAGAGAGCGCGTCCCGGTGCGGTCGGGGCTCACGCTTGGTCTGGAACAGCTCGGCGGTGGCCACGATCCGACTGGTCAGGCTGAGCGCGGAGCCCGACAGGCCACCGGGATAGCCGGATCCGTCGAGGCGCTCGGCGACCTGGCCGGCGAGCCGGCCCGCCGCGGCGAGCGCCCTGGACCGGTGCAGCATCCGCTCGGTGTAGTGCGGGTAGAGCCGCACGCGTTCCCACTCGGCGGCGCTGAGTGGACCGGGCTTGTCCCAGATCGCGTTCGAGACGCCGAGCCGGCCGAGGTTGGCGACCAGCCCGGCCCGGTGCACGAGCCGCTGCTCCGCGGGTGAGAGACCGATCTCGGCGGCGGCCGCGGCGGCCAGCCGCGCGACCCCTTCCGAGTGACCAAGCGTGGACGGGCACTTCAGGTCGACGAAACGGGCGATCGCCGCCAGCGCCTCGTCGCACTCCCCGGAGGAGAGCGTGCGAGCCAGGCCTGGCTCGCCGTCTATCACCGCGTCCCAGGAGTCGAGCTCGTCGAGCTGGTGGAAGACCTTCTCCGCATCGGCCTCGACGAGCTCGACGAGGGCGGGGTCGAACTGGGACCCCGAGCGACGGCGCCCGAGCGCGACCGCCGCCTCCACGCCCTCGGTGCGGTAGGCCACCTCGAGGAACTCGGCGAGCTGCGCGATGCGCGAGGCCATGGGTATGTCGGCCCCGACCAGACCATCGGGGACGCCTCTCCCGTCCCACCGCTCGTAGGACCCGGCGAGCGCGTCGAGCACGGCCTGGTCGAGGCCCAGCTCCTCGCCCAGCGCATGGGCCATCTCTGCGTGCCTGGCGACCATGAGGTCCAGCTCCTTGCGACCGGACACCAGGAAGTCGAGGCCGATCCGCAGCCGGTGCAGAGGTGTGCTGCCGGAGCCCAGCATGCGGAGCATGCCGAGCACGTCCGCTGCCGAGAACGGCTCGGCGTCGTACTTGCTGGCCTTGAGGGCGATGTCGTCGCCGAACCAGTAGGCCTGCTCGTGAGCATCGCTGTGGCAGCCGACGTTCACCAGGAGCGCGGAGTAGTAGATCGCCGACCGGGCCTGTTCGTCGAGCCCGGCCAGCTCGGCGATCCCCAGCGCGATCCGGCACTGGCGCAGGACGTGCTCCAGCGGCTGGCCGAAGCCGAGGTCCACGCCCAGCGAGAGGGCCGCCACCAGCTCGGCGAGCCGGACCTTTTCGTCGCCGGGGTCCACGCCCACGCCGCGAAATCTACGCGCCTCGCTGCTTCGTGAGGCTCCGAAGATGGGGCATTCGCCTCACGCGGCCACCCGGGTCCGATCCATACCTTGCTGGGACAGCACCTACCCGAGGAGGTCACCATGACCAGAACTGCCACCCGCGACACCGCCGAAGAGGTCGCCGACTACGGACCGGTCGAGGACCGCACCACCAGGTTCGACGGCGGCTACACCGTCAACTGGACCACGTTCCACGAGGCCCTGGACATGGCGCCGGTCCTCGCCTCCCTGCCCGGCGGCCGCTGCTCCTGCCCGCACTGGGGACAGCTGCTCAGCGGGCAGGTCGTCGTGCACTACGAGGACCACGACGACGTGATCGAGGCCGGCCAGGCGTACTACATGGCGCCCGGACACGTGCCCGAGATCGCCGCCGGCACCGAGTTCCTGATGTTCAGCCCGACCGAGGAGCTCGCCGCCACCGAGGTCGCGATCGAGGCGGCGCTGCAGCCGCAGTGAACTTGCGGCCCGCACATGTAACTCCGTGTTCGTGCATCTACACCAGTGTCCTAACACCGGGGTAGACGACGTAACACGGAGTTGCATACGAGCGGGAGCCCGGCAGGCTCAGCAGATGATGGCCAGCGCGCCGGGCTGCACTTCAACCACGGCCGGCTGCTCGGCCAGGCCGGGCAGCCGGCCGAGCGGCTCGCCGTCGCCGCCGACCGGGACCGGGCGCTTCGCGTCAGCGCGGAGCTCGACGCGCCGGCCGGTGAGCAGCGTGACCTCGGGGAGGTCGACGTGGGCGCCGTCGTACACCTTCGGCAGCGAGCGCATCAGGGCCAGCTTGGAGGCGGCCTCGATGACCACGACGTCGAGGATGCCGTCGGCGACGGTGGCGGCGGGCGCGATCTTCATCCCCGAGCCGTAGTACGCCGAGTTGGCGACAACCACGTTCGCGGCGGCGTACTCCTGCTCGACGCCGTCCACCGACACGAGGTAGCGGGCGGGCTGGTACGTCGCCAGGGCGCGCAGCGCGGCGTACGGGTACTGCGCCTTGCGCGGCAGCCGGTGCGCGCGGTCGACGATCTCGCCGGCGCGGGCGTCGACGCCGGAGTAGACAGAACCGGCCACGATCCGGGGCTCGGCATCCGGAAAGGCCAGCGCGAGCAGGTCGACCTTGCGGACCTCGCCGTTCAGCAGCAGCGTCGCCACCTCGGCGGGATCGGTCGGGATCCCCAGCATCCGGGCGAAGTCGTTTCCCCGGCCCGCCGGCACCACCCCGAGCGTGCCTCCGGCAGCCGAGACCAGGCCGGCCAGCGACGAGAGCATCCCGTCGCCGCCGACCGACACCACGACGTCGCCCTGCTCGACCGCGGCCACGACCAGGGCACCCATGGCCATCGGCCCGGGCGAGTAGGTGACCTCGACCGAGGCACCGGCCTCGCGGATCAGCCGGGCGACCGGGACCACGGCGGCCGGTGCGGCGCCCCCGCCGGAGGCCGGGTTGACCAGGAAGGTGAAGGAGCGCGCTGCCTTGGCCGGAGGGGTCACGGGATCAGGACCCCGGGGTTGAGCACGCCGGTCGGGTCGAGGTCGGCCTTGACCGCGCGCAGCACCGAGACACCGAGCTCGCCGATCTCGTGGAACAGCCACGGTCGGTGGTCGGTGCCGACGGCGTGGTGGTGGGTGATGGTCGCACCGGCGGCCACGATCGCGTCGTTCGCCGCGGCTTTCGCAGCCAGCCACTGGCCCAGCGGGTCGTCGGCAGACGCCTTGGCGGCGACCGTGAAGTAGAGGGAGCACCCGGTCTCGTAGACGTGCGAGATGTGGCACAGCACCAGAGTCCCCTCGCCGAGGGCGGACTCGAGCGCCGTCTTGACGCCGTCGTAGAGCGCCTGCCGGTTCGACCAGAACGTCGCCGTCTCCAGCGTCTCCACCAGGACACCGACGTCGAGCAGCGAGTCGCGGAGGTACGGCGCGTTGAACCGGCCGTGCTCCCACGCCGCACCGGCCGGCTCGCCGACCGACGTACCGCCCAGGCTGTCGAGCAGCGCCGTGACCGCCGACCGCTTGGCGGCCACGGCGTCGGGCGTGCCCTCGAAACCGGTGATCATCAGGCACCCACCGGCCGACTCGGCACCGATCTCGTCGGGGCGCGCCAGGTTGATCGCCGTCTCGGCCTCGTCGGAGAGCCGCAGCACCGTGGGCAGCAGCCCGGCCTGGGCCAGCGTGCGCATCGCGTCGGCACCGGCCGCGAAGGACTCCCAGCGCCATCCCTCGTAGACCTTCAGCTCGGGCAGGCGGCGGACCCGGACGGTCACCTCCGTGATCACGCCGAAGGCGCCCTCGGAGCCGAGGAACAGCTGCCGCAGGTCCGGCCCGGCGGCGTTCGCCGGGGCGGATCCGAGCCGGAGCTCGCCGCGCGGCGTGGCAATCCGCAGCCCGACGACGAGCGCGTCGAAACGGCCGTAGCCGGCGCTCGACTGGCCCGAGGACCGGGTGGCCGCGAAGCCGCCGATCGTGGCGAACTCGAAGGACTGCGGGTAGTGGCCGAGCACCAGGCCCTCCTCGGTCAGCAGCGCCTCGGCCTCGGGCCCGCGCAGTCCCGGTTGGAGCACCGCCGTCATCGACTCGTGGTCGACGGCCAGCAGCCGCTTCATCCGGACCAGGTCGAGCGAGACCAGGCCGGCGAAGCCGTCCCGCCGTGCGGCCAGGCCGCCGGTCACGCAGGTGCCGCCACCGAACGGCACCACGGCGACGTAGTGCTCGACCGCCCAGGCCAGGACCGCCGCGACATCGTCGTGCGAGCCGGGGCGTACGACGGCGTCCGGCGCGTCGGAGAGCTCGCCGGCGCGGGCGCGCAGCAGGTCAGGGGTCGACTTGCCCCGGGTCCGCAGCCGCCGGGTCTGGTCGTCGGTGAGCACGTGCTCTTCCCCGAGCACCCCGCGCAGCGACTCGAGCAGCTCGCCGGACAGGGCCGACGGCGGCACGGTCACCTCATTGAGAGCCCGCCGCTCCTCGAGACCGAAGGCCATCTCGATCAGGCCGCGCGCCGAGTCCGGCAAGGCGGTGGCGGAGGCCGGGTCTCCCCAGCGGGACGGGTGCATCTCGACCTGCGTCATGTTCGGCATGTGTTACAGTGTGACATATGACGTCACTTCGTCACAACACCGCCGAGATCGAGAGTGCCCGGGAGCCAGGCGACGCCTACCTCGATGCGGCGCGCGACTGCATCCTCGACGTGGGCTGGCGCCGGACCACCCTCACGGAGGTCGCGCGCCGCGCGGGGGTCTCCCGGATGACGATCTACCGCACCTGGGCGGACATGCCGACGCTGCTCAGCGACCTGATGACCCGCGAGTGGGAGGGCGTCGTGACCGCGCAGGTGGACGGCGACGTCGACCGCCCAGCCATCGAGCGGATCGTCGACGCGATCGTGGGCACGGTCCAGGCGCTGCGCCGCAACGAGCTGTTCGTCCGGATCGTCGAGCTCGACCCGGAGCTGATCCTCCCTTACCTCTTCTCCCGCCGCGGTCGCTCGCAGGACCTCATCCTCGCCCTCACCGCCGAGGCCGTGGCCGAGGGCCAGCGGGCCGGCGAGATCCGTGCGGGCAACCCGGTGGCCCTGGCCCGGGCGCTGCTCCTGGCCACCCACGGCTTCGTGCTGTCGGTGCACACCATGGTCGACGACGGGGTCTCCGAGGCCGAGCTCGACCAGGAGCTGGCCACCCTGATCACGCGGACGCTGCAGCCATGACCACCCGGATCACGCCAGGTCTGGCCGGCGCCCCGACCGAGGTCGACATGGTCGTCATCGGTCTCGGCATCACCGGTGCCGGCGTCGCCCTCGACGCCGTCACCCGCGGCCTGTCCGTGCTCGCGGTCGATGCGCACGACCTCGCCTTCGGTACGTCGCGGTGGTCCTCCAAGCTCGTCCACGGCGGACTCCGCTACCTCGCCGCCGGGCAGGTCGGCGTGGCCCACGAGAGCGCGGTCGAGCGCGGGCTCCTGATGGAGGTCACCGCCCCGCACCTCACCCACGCGGTCCCCACGCTGATGCCGTTCAGCTCGAGCGTCCCGCGCCACCAGGCCATCGCCGCCCGTGGGGCGACGTGGGCCGGCGACCTGTTGCGCCGCGGCGCGCGGACCAGCGTGCGGACGTTGCCGCGCCCCCGCCATCTCTCCGGGACCGAGGCCCTCCAGCTGGCACCCTCGCTGCGTCGCCAGGGCCTGCGCGGCGCGATGCTCGGCTGGGACGGCCAGCTCGAGGACGACGCCCGGCTCGTGACGACCGTCGCCCGCACGGCCGCGTCGTACGGCGCGCACGTGCGGACCCACGCCCGCGTGGTCTCAACGACCGGCACCTCCGTGCAGCTGCGCGACGAGCTCACTGGAGCAACCCACAGCGTCACCGCCCGCACCGTGGTCAACGCCACCGGCGTGTGGGCGGGCGACCTGGTCGACGAGGTGCAGCTGCGCCCGAGCCGCGGCACCCACCTGGTCCTGCGGGGCGAGACCCTTCCCGGGCTGCGGGTCGTCGTCTACGCCCCCATCCCGGGCACCTTCAACCGGTTCGTGCTGGTGCTCCCGCAACCCGACGGCACCATCTACGTGGGGCTCACCGACGAACCGACCGACGGGCCGGTGCCCGACGTCCCCCAGCCGACCGAGCCCGAGATCGGCTTCCTGCTCGACGTGGTCTCGGCCGCCTTCGAGCAGCCCATCCACCGCAGCGACGTGGTGGGCGCGTTCGCCGGGCTCCGTCCGCTGCTCGACGTGCCCGGTGACGGCGAGACCGCCGACATCTCGCGACGGCACGCCGTCCTCACCAGCCGCACCGGCGTGGTCACGATCGTCGGCGGCAAGCTGACGACGTACCGCCGGATGGCCGAGGACGCCGTCGACGCCGCGCTCGCCCATGCCGGCATCGACGCCGCGCCGTGCCGCACCCGCGCCCTCCCGCTGCTCGGCGCGGCTGACCGGTCAACGCTGGCCAGGCTGGAGCTGCCGTCAAGGCTGGTCCGCCGCTTCGGCACCGACGCCGCCCTCGTGCTCGACAACGCGCGGGCAGCCACCCGGTTGGGCGACGACGAACTGCTCGCACCGGTCGCCGAGTGCATCCCGGCCACACTCGCCGAGCTCGTGTTCGGCGTCACCCACGAGGGGGCTGCCGACGTCGACGACCTGCTCGACCGACGGACCCGGGTCGGTCTGGTCCCCGCGGACCGGCCGCTCGCCGTACCCGCCGCCGAGCGGGCGCTGGCGCTCGCTGCCGCGCACCACTAGCCCCACGCGTTCAGGTATCTCCGTGTTCGTGCATCTACCTCCGTGTTCAAACACCCGTCCAGCGACACGAACACGGAGTTGCAAGTTCGCGCGACGGGCACCGATGAGTTACCGCCTCGACCCATGTCGGTACGTGCAGGCAGACTGGCGAGCAAGAGGAGTGACCCGTGACGACGGTGCAGGAGAGACCAGTGACTGCGCAGGAGACCGACCGGCAGGACCCGACCGCGGAGCTCGCTGACTTCCCCACGCTCACCGAGCGATACGAGCGCGAGCTGCTCGCCCACTGCTACCGCATGAGCGGCTCGGTGCACGAGGCGGAGGACCTCGTGCAGGAGACCTTCCTGCGCGCGTGGAAGGCCTCGGCGAAGTTCCAGGGCCGGTCGTCGGTCCGCACCTGGCTCTACCGCATCGCCACCAACGTCTGCCTGACCAATCTCGAGGGGCGGCCCCGGCGGCCGCTGCCCGCGGGCCTCGGCACCTCCGACCAGATGGCCGGCGACGCGCTCGAGTGGGACAACGAGATCGCCTGGCTCGAGCCGGTGCCCGACGCCGCGGTCGTGGTCGCCGAGCGCGACTCGATCCGGCTCGCCTTCGTCGCTGCCCTCCAGCACCTGCCTGCCAAGCAGCGCGCCGTGCTGATCCTGCGTGACGTGCTCCGCTGGTCCGCCGCCGAGGTCGCCGAGTCGCTCGAGACCACGGTGGCCGCGGTCAACTCCGCGCTCCAGCGCGCGCACGCTCAGATGAACGACCGTGGGCTGACCGAGGACACCGTCGACGAGGGTCTCGACGACGGGCAGCGGATCCTGCTCGACCAATACGTCGACGCGTTCTGGCGCAAGGACATCGACGCGATCGCGAAGCTGCTCAAGGCCGAGGCGACGTGGGAGATGCCGCCGTTCACCAGCTGGTACCTCGGCAACGAAAACATCGGCCGGCTGATCGCCACGCAGTGCCCCGGCGGGATCAACGACATGCCGATGGTCGAGACCCGGGCCAATGGCCAGCCGGCGTTCGGCCTCTACATGCGCACCAAGGACGGCGACTTCGAGCCCTTCCACCTCCAGGTCCTCGACATCCGAGACGGGAAGGTGGCCCACGTCGGCGCGTTCTTCGAGCCCTCGCTGTTCATGACGTTCGGGCTGCCCGCCCGGCTGCCCGCCGACTTCAAGCCCGGCGACCCGATCCCGGCCGACGCCGATGTCGCCCGAGGTGACCACGTCCCGTCCGGACACGAGGCGTTCACCCGGTGACCACCGCGCTCGACGGCGCCGTCGAGCTCTTGGACCGCTCGCTTGCCTACACGCGGGTCATGCTCGCCGACGTCACGGCTGACAACCTCGATCGGCGCACCCCGTGCACCGGCTGGGACCTCCGACGTCTCCTCGCCCACATGGAGGACGCGCTCGACGCGTTCACCGAGGCGGCGGCCGGGCGGGTCGAGATCGACCCGGTGCCCCAGACCGACACGCGCGTGGAGGCGCTGCGCGAGAAGGCCTGCGCGCTGCTCGGCGCCTGGACCGCTGCACAGCCGGCCGCATCGGACCGCGTGGCGGTCGGCGATGTCGGCATGGAGGCGCCGCTGCTGGTCGCCACCGCTGCGCTCGAGATCACCGTGCACGGCTGGGACGTCGGCCAGGCGACCGGGCGACGTACGCGCATCCCCGACGACCTGGCTCTCGGCCTGCTGGCGATCGCCCATCAAGTGATCGACGCCGAAGACCGCGGGCCGCGATTCGCGACCCCTCGTCCGACCACGGCGGCGGCCGGTGCCGACGAGCGGCTGCTCGCCTGGACGGGCCGTGCTCCGGCTCACATGACTGGTCCACCCTCGGCCAAACAGGCCGAACGCCCCACGCGTGGGGGCATGGCTTCCTAACCTGATCCCATGTCCGGGGTCCCGTCGCTCGTGAGTGCCATCGAGCACGTACGCGCGGGAACGCTGAGCGAAGGCCTCGAGCAGCTGCTCGCGCTCTACGCCACTCACGGCCCGGGGTCCAGCGAGCCGCTGCCGGACGTCGAGCTGGCCACCCTCCTGGGTGCCCTGGTCGACTGCCGGCTGGCACGCGGCGACCTCGCGAACGCGATGATCCTCGGCGACGACCTGAACGCGCTGCTGGAGGGCTCCGGGCTGGCGGCCGCCCTTGCCCACCAGGCCAAGGGCGAGCTGGCGGCGGCGCTCGGCGACTCCGAGGCCGCTGTCGCGCACTTCGTGCAGGCCGGACAGCTCGCGCCGGACGCGGGCATCGACGTGCTGCCCTGGCGGGGCGGCGCCGCCCTGGCTCAGCTGCGCTCCGGCAACAGCCGCGCCGCGAGCGAGCTGGCCCGCGCGAACGTCGAGCTCGCCCGCCAGACCGGCTCGCCGTACGCCATGGCCGGCGCGCTGCGTGCCCTGGCCGCGGTCGATGCCGGCCCGGACCGGATCCAGCACCTGCTCCGCGCCCGGGCGGTGCTGGCCGGGAGCGCGGCCGAGCGCCTCTCCGCACAGATCGACACCGACCTGGCCGGGCTGCTGCTGCTCACCCACGCGGAGGACGCCAAGGAGCGCGCACTGGCGCTGCTGCGTTCGGCCGAGGACCACGCCGGCCGGCAGGAGCTCTGGCCGCTGCAAAGCCGGGTACGCCGCCTCCTCGACCGGCTCGGCGAGCCGCCGCGCAAGGTGCAGACCGAGGCGATGGCCGCACTCACCGTCTCCGAGCGGCGGGTCGCCCGGATGGCCGCCGACGGGCTCACCAACCGCCAGATTGCCAGCGAGCTGGTGGTCACGGTCAAGGCCGTCGAATGGCACCTCTCGCACGTCTACCGCAAGCTCGGCATCGCCTCGCGGACCAACCTGGCCGACACCCTGGGCGTCTCGGTCTGACCCGAGCTGGCTCGAGGACGACGCGTCAGCGGGCGCTATACGCCGACGACCTCGGTGTCCTCGGCGGCACTGTCGTCGTCCCTCAGCGGATGCGCCAGCTCGTCCGCTGGCAGCCGCGCCCAGATCACCGCGACGATCGCGAAGACCCCTGGAGCCAGGCCGGCGATCGCGAACGTCGCCCGCAGCCCGATCGCCTCCGAGACCGGGCCGGCCAGCGCCATCGAGACCGGCATCAGGCTGACCGAGACGAAGAAGTCGAGCGAGGCCACCCGGCCCAGCATGTGCGCGGGCACCCGACGCTGGAGCAGCGTGCCCCAGATGACCATCGGGGCCGAGAACAGCGCGCCCAGCACGAAAGCCGAGACCACGACCTGCCAGACCGCGGTGGCGTAGCCGATGACCAGGAACGGCAGGCAGCCGACGCCCCACATCAGGTTCATCACGGTCAAGTAGCGACGCGGCATCTTGACCGACGCCATCGCCATCGAGCTGAGGGCACCGCCGATGCCGAAGGCGACGAAGACCAAGGCGTGGTCGCCGGGCCCGCCGCCGAGCCGGTCCTTGATGAGGAACGGGATGAGGACCTCGAACGGGCCCATCATCGCCAGGATCATCAGCGAGGCGAACAACAGCGTGGCCAGCAGCCAGGGCGTGCGGACCATGTAGCTGAAGCCCTCGCGCACGTCGACGAGCGCCGAGACCACCGGGTTGCCACGCTCCCCCTCGGCCTCGAAGTCTCGTCGGACCGGAGTCAGCGGCACGGTCGTCAGCGCGAGCAGCCCGAGCAACGAGGCGGCCGCGGCCACACCGATGGCGGCGCCGGACGAGACCGCGCCGACCACGACGCCGGACACGGCCGGGCCGATGACCTGGCCGACGGTCGGGCGGACCATGCCCTCGAAACCGTTGACCGCCATCAGGTCGGACTCGGAGACCAGCGCCGGAAGCCAGGCCGTGTACGCCGGGTAGTAGAACGACAGGCCCATGCCGGCGACGAACGACACCGTGGCGAGGTGCCACAGCGCGGTGTTGTCGGTCAAGGACAGCGTGGCCACCAGCGCCATGCCGGCCAGCTCGATGGCCGCGACGACCAGCAGGATCAGCTTCTGCGGGATCCGGTCGGCGACCACGCCGCCGAGCAGCGCGGGCAGCAGTACGCCGACGGCCCCCGCCGTGGACACGACCGAGAGCTGGGCCGGACCGCCGTCGATCCGGATCACCTCCCAGATCAGACCGACGATCCAGACGCCGGACGCGAAGGTCGAGAGGCTGAGCGCGATCGCCAGCCGCCGGTAGGCGGCGTGCCGGAACGGCCTCAGCGCCCGGGGCAGCTGCCTGCCGGTCGTGCTCGCCTCGCTCATGGGAACCTCCTCCTCAGAGTCTGCCCGGATGGACCGACAACCTCGACCGAATTCATCGGCCCCGGCCATGGGACCAGCTCGAGTCAGGTTGAGGTCAAGCGTCGCCGGCCTGGTCGAGGAAGCGGGCGAGGACGGTGCGCAGCTCGTCGGGTCGGTCCAGCCAAGGGAAGTGCCCGGCTCCGGGCAGCACCTCAAGCCTGGCCCGGCCCGGCGTCAGCGAGGAGACGATCTCCTCCGCCGCGGCGACCGGCGTGACCGGGTCCGCCGAGCCGGTCACGGCAAGGGTTGTCGTCTCGACGTCAGCGAGCTGATCGAGGAGGTCGACCTCGAGCACGCGGTCCATGCCGCCGGGACCCAGATCGGGGTGGCCGACCCGTCGAGCGAGCGTCTCGGCATCGGGAACGCTCGGGCCGAAGGCGGCGAAGACGCGCGCCCACTCCTCGTCGCTCACCTCACCGCCGCGGGCGTAGCTGCGGTCCGCCAGCGCGGCCACCTCGTCCCCCGCGACGGCACGGAACGCCTCGACGAGCCGAGCGTGGTCCCACCGTCCGAACCCGGAGACAACCACGACGCCGCCGGCGAGCTCCGGGTGACGGATCGCGCACAGCAGCGCCACCGGCGCACCCATCGAGTGTCCGAGGACGACGGGCCTGTGCACGCCGACGAGTCCGCACACGGCGGCGACGTCGTCGGCACACCGCTCCAGGCTCCACTCGTCCAGGTTGGTCGGAGCCGACCGGCCGTGCCCGCGCAGGTCCAGGTAGACGACCTGGGCGTGGTCGGCGAGCCAGTCGAGGTGCGGCTTGAAGTAGGAGTGGTCGTAGCCGAACGGGCCACCGTGCAGCAGCACCACGCTGGGACGGCGGCGCATGGTGTCGTGGTCCGGGACGAGCAGCGGTCCGGCCACGTCGAACCAGAGCCGGGTCCCGTTCACGTCGACGTGCATCGCACCACCGTGGCACCGGGCCCGGCTCAGAGCCAGTGCAAGTAGGAGCCGTGGCCATGAGTCCGGGCGACCATCCGCCCGTCCAGGCCGAGCACGAAGTGCGGCGCCCGTCGCTCGGCGTCGGGCGCGGTGGCCGTGACGTCCGGCAGCACGTTCGGACCCTCGTTGCTGACCCAGTGGCAGGCACCGTCGGCGACCAGCCCGAGCATCAGCTCCTGCAACCGCGCCCGGGCCTCGAGGGGCAGGTACGCCGCGACTGCGCTGTGGAAGACGACGACGGTCCCGTGCGCCGATGCCTCGGCGACGAGGGCGGGTAGCTCCTCGATCAGGTCGCCCCGGACCAGCCGCGGTGGGTCCGTCGCGGCGACCGAGACGGCGTGACGCAGCCGCCCACGGCGGTCGTCCTCCTCGGGCCAGACCAGCGTCTCCAGCCACCGCATGGCCTCGGGGTCGGTGACGTCGAGCGGGTTCAGGTCGACCCCGCCCCGCCAGGCGACCAGGGGCAACGTGGACGGGAGCGGTGCGGGGCCGGTCACGACACACGGCAGGTACGGCGGCCCACCGAGCTCGACCACACCCTCCGGCGTGGACCAGGCATAGCCCCAGCGCTCGGGGAACAGGTTGAGCCCGGCGCTCGCGCCGGCCTCGATCAGCGCGACCGGTCCCGACGGCACCGCCTGGGCGAAGGCGGGCAGCAGGGTGGCCAGCCTGCCGACCTCGTTGGTCTGGGTCGACCGGGCCATGATCGTCGCCCGGATCGTGCCGTCGTCGCCGAGCAGGGCGTCGCGGAGGCCGGCGTACGGGCCGGGTGCGGGGACGCCGTGCCA
Organism: uncultured Actinomycetota bacterium; assembly: GCA_963765915.1. Classification (GTDB taxonomy): domain Bacteria; phylum Actinomycetota; class Actinomycetes; order Propionibacteriales; family Nocardioidaceae; genus Nocardioides. Next base: position 798,681 of record CAVXYB010000001.1, read on the forward strand.
CCGGGCGGCGGCGAAGACGATGTTCGGCTGCTTCTTCAACCCGGGCAGCTCGTCGACCCAGGCGAGCACCTCCGGGTCGGCGGCCACCCCGCGGCCCCACTCGACGAAGCAGGGCGACTCGCCCTCGCAGTGCTCGGCGAAGTCGACGTACTGCGCGGCGACGCCGTCGTAGGGCTCCAACTCAGTCCACGTTGAGCGCCACGTAGGTGGTGTCGAGGTACTCCTCGATCCCCTCGAAGCCACCCTCGCGGCCGAAGCCGCTGGCCTTGACACCGCCGAACGGCGCGGCCGGGTTGGACACCAGCCCGGTGTTCACGCCGACCATGCCGAAGTCGAGCGCCTCGGCCAGCCGGATCGTGCGGGCCAGGTCGCGGGTGAACGCATAGGAGCTCAAACCGTATTCGGTGTCGTTGGCCATCCGCACCGCGTCGTCCTCGGTGTCGAACGTGGTGATCGGGGCGACCGGACCGAAGATCTCCTCGCGGTTGATCTCGGCGTCGTGCGGTACGTCGACCAGCACGGTCGGGGGGTAGAAGAAGCCCGGGCCGCCCCGGGCCGTGCCGCCAACCACGACGGAGGCGCCCGCCTCGACGGCCGAGTCGACCAGCTTGGTGACCGACGCGACGGCCTTCTCGTCGATGAGCGGTCCCACGTCGGTGCCGTCGTCCTGGCCGCGGCCGAGCGAGAGCGCGCCCATCCGGTCGGCCAGCTTCTTGGCGAACTCGTCGGCGACCGCCGTGTGCACCAGGAACCGGTTGGCGGCGGTGCAGGCCTCGCCCATGTTGCGCATCTTGGCGATCATCGCTCCGTCGACCGCCGCGTCGACGTCGGCGTCGTCGAAGACAAGGAACGGCGCATTGCCACCGAGCTCCATGCTGACCCGCTGGAGCTGGTCGGCGGCCTGCTTGACCAGCATCTTCCCGATCCCGGTGGATCCGGTGAAGCTGACCTTGCGCAGCCGGGCATCGGCCATGATCGCGGCGCTCACGTCGCCGGCGTGGGTCGTGGGCACCACGTTGAGGACACCGTCGGGCAGCCCGGCCTCGGCAAAGGTCGCCGCCAGCGCCAGCATGGTGAGCGGGGTCTGCTGGGCCGGCTTGACCACCATCGTGCAGCCCGCGGCGACCGCCGGCCCGATCTTGCGGGTGCCCATCGCGAGCGGGAAGTTCCACGGCGTCACGAACAGGCAGGGCCCGACCGGCTTCTTGATGGTGAGCAGCCGCGGGCCGCCCGCCGGCGCGTTCATCCAGCGACCGTGGATGCGGACCGCCTCCTCGGAGAACCAGCGCAGGAACTCGTTGCCGTAGGTCACCTCGCCGGCGGCCTCCTTGAGGGTCTTGCCCATCTCGAGGCTCATCAAGCCCGCGAACTCGTCGCTGCGCGAGGCGACCAGCTCGAAGGCGCGGCGCAGGACCTCACCGCGATCTCGGGCCGGCGTACGTGCCCAGTCGTCCTGTGCGGCGACCGCGGCCTCGAGCGCCCGCTTCCCGTCCGCGACGGTCGCGTCGGCCACCGGAGTCAACACCGAGCCGTCCGCGGGGTCGAGGACGTCGAAGGTCGACCCGTCCTCCGCATCGGTCCACTGACCGCCGATGAAGAGGCGCCGCTGTTCGGTGACAAGAAAGTCCAGACCGTTCATGAATGCCACTTTCTCACCGGCCGGAACCCGATGACAGCCATGGCCCCGGTGTGATTCATTTACCCCGTCGACTTCGGAGGGAGCACTGCGAAATCGGCGAGGGCCCCTCGTTGACCCCATGCGGCGGGGGGTCCGCTCTCTGCCCGTAGGTCTGGGCGGCTCCGTCGAACCGCCCGGCTCAGTTACGCGCCGCCCGCAGGAACGCTTCGAGGATGGGCCCGGCGGTCTCGCTGCCGGAGTCACCGACGTCGACGTAGACGCAGACCGCGAGGTCGCCCTGGGCCGCGATCATCCAGGCATGGGTCTGCAGGTCGGTGCCGGTGCCGAACTCGGCGGTGCCGGTCTTGGCGATCACCGGCGGGCCCGGGACGTCGACGAGGCCCCGACCACTGCCGTCGGTGACGACGCCGCGCAGCATCTGCTGCAGCGCGGAGACCTCACCCTCCGCGAGGGGCTGCGCACCCTCGGGTGCGGTCACGTCGACGCCCTCGACCAGCCGCGGCACCACCAGGGACCCCTGCTGCACCGAGGCGATCACCGTGGCCATCACCATCGGTGAGGCGAGCATGGTGCCCTGCCCGATCAGCTGGGCCGCGGCGCCGGTCTCGCTGGCCGTGTCGGGGTCGGTCTTGCCGAAGTACGCCGGGAAGCCGAGGTCGTGGTCGAGCCCGATCCCCAGCGAGACCCCGGCGTCGAACAGGTTGGTGCCCGACAGCTTCGTCGCCTGCGAGATGAAGCTGGTGTTGCACGAGTGGGCCACCGCGGTCCGCAGCGGGATGTCGCCGAGGGCGCTGCTGGGGTAGTCGGAGTAGTTCTTGAACTGCTTGCCGTCGACCACGATCGTCCGCGGGCACGGCACCACGGTGTCTGGGGTCAGTCCGGCCCTCAGCAACGCGAGCGTGCTCACGATCTTGAACGTCGACCCGGGCGCGGCCTGGCCGAACGTCGCGAGGTTCTGGCCACCGGTGCCGGCCCCGTTGGCTGCCGCGAGGAGCTCGCCGGTGCTCGGCCGGATCGCGACCAGGGCACTGGCTGGGCCGACGCCGGCGAGCAGCTGCTCGGCCTTGGTCTCGAGGTCGACGTCGAGCGACAGCACCAGCGGGTCGCCGGGGGTCGCCTCGGTCCGGAACAGCTCGCGCACCGCGCCCTGGTCCGGTACGGCGACCACGTTGACGCCGGGCGTCCCGCGCAGTCGTTCGTCGTACCTCGCCTCGAGCCCGGACAGGCCGGCCAGGTCGCCGGGGTGGTACTCGGGGTGCTCAGCGATGAGCTCCGCGGTGACCTCGCCGACCCGGCCCAGCAGGGCTGCGGCGAAGTCGCGGGTCGGCGCCAGCGGCAGGTTCCCGGCGATGATCCGGGCGCCCGGGATCGCCTTGACGCCGTCCGTCACCGCGGCTGGAAGCTCCTCGCGCCGGAACACGATCGCCTCGACGAACGCCTGCGCACCCGCGGCCTGCACCGCCTTCACGTAGGGCCCGGGGTCGATGCCGACCAGGCCGGCCAGCGCCCGTGCGGAGCCGGCCGGGTCGGCGCCCTCGAGGCTCGGCTTGTCGATCCCCACCCGCGAGACCGGTCGCTCGGTGACGATCGGCTGGCCACCGGCGCCGAGGATGTCGCCGCGGTCGGCGAGCACCGACGAGACGTCGAGGGCATCGCCCTCCTCCAGGGTGGGCTCGACCACCGACGGTGCCCAGGCGACCTGCCACTGCTCGCCGTCGTCGGAGAGGTGCAGGGTCACCGGGGCGTCGTACTCCCAGGTCGCCGAGGTGAGGTCCCAGGCCCAGTGCAGGGTCGCGGTAGCGGTCTCGCCCTGCTCTGCCTCCTGGACCTCGCCGGTGTCGACCGCCGGTGTCGTGTCCCCGAGCGCCGTGACGATCTTGTCGTACGACGCCTGCGCGCTGGTCGCGGTGGCGTCGGTGAAGGTCACCTTCGAGAGGTCCTTGGCGGTCAGCCCCGACGCGAGCGCGGTCAGCGCGGCCTGGGGGTCGGGACCCTCCGGCCCGTCGCCCCCGGAGTCGCCGGTGCAGCCGGCGGCCCCGAGGGCGAGAGCGAGAACGGTGACGGCCAGAGCCCGAGGTCGCGTCATGGCGACCTTTGTACAGGCCCCGCCCTCACGATCCGTCAGGTGTGCTGTGCCATCCAGCGCGCCCAGTTGATCCCGTGTGCCCGGGCCGCCGCACGCACGCGGTGGCTGTACAGGTTCGGCACCCGGAACACCTCCGGACGGATCCGGCGGTCAGCCGCGGCGTACTGCTGGTTGCGCGCGGCGATGGTGCGGGCCGAGGCGCGGGCCTCGCGCTGGACGGCCGGGCTGGCCCGGAAGGTGAAGCCGAGGACTCCGCCCACCACCGGTGCGTACCCGGACGAGTGGCCCGGTGAGTTGGGGTGGTAGCTCTCGCTGACCGGGTTCGACAACCCGTTGATCCACTCGGGGTCGTCGCAGACCGCATGGCCGATGAACGCGTTGGTCGGGTTGGCGAACCCGAAGCCGTGCGCGCCCGCGGCCGCGGCGAGCTTGCTGTTGAGCAGGTCAGCGGTCTGGTTGAGCCGGGCCTGCTCCTCAGGAGAGAACCAGGTGCCCGCATTGCAGTCCTCACCCATGAAGATCCGCGGGTAGCCGACCACGACGACCTGCGCCGAAGGGGCCAGGCTGCGGATCGATCCGTAGAGGCCGTCGATGCTGCCCGGCAGCGTGCCATTGATGTAGGCCTGCGCGCCGTTGATGGCGCCGTCGCAGTCGCTCGCCCACCAGGGGAAGGCGCACTCGGTGAGCACGTCCGCGAAGCCGGCGTCGTTGCCACCGACCGAGATCGTGACGAACGACGTACCGCTGTTGAGGGCGCCGAGCTGGGTGCTGTTCACGTCGGCGACGGTGGCGCCTGAGCAGGCGCGGAAGTCGAGCGCGTAGCCCCGCTGCGCCGACAGCAGGCTGGGGTAGGCCAGCGTTGAGCGCTGGCAGGACGTGCCGTCGTCGATGTAGCTGCGCGTGCCGACCCCCGAGGAGTAGGAGTCACCGAGAGCGACGTAGGACTCGCCCGCCGCATGGGCGGGTGGCGTGATCGCCAGGACGGCGATCGTGACAGAGAGTGTGGCGAGAGCGGCTCCGAGCCGCGTTGTGGCATGCCAAATGTGCTGCATCAGGCCTCCGAGATTGACCTGGCCACCCCGATGTGGCCTCCATCAGCCAAGCCGTCAGGGACCGTGGTGTCCAGAGTGGCCGGTCGGGAACGCGCCCAGCGCGCCCGAGATCAGGTCCTCCACGATGGCGCTGAACCCCGGGCAGGTGGCGATGTCGTGGGCGCGGCACTGCATCGCGTGCTCGGTCATCTGACGGGAGCGGCGCATCTCCTCCATCCGCCTGTCTAGGTCGGAAATGTGGCCCATGAGCACCTGGTGCCGGTCGGCTGCCCCGGCGTCGAGCAGCACCAGGATCTGGTCCAGGCTCATCCCGGCGGCCTTGCTCCGGATCACCGTGGCGACCCGGATCACGTCGTCACGGCCGTACCGGCGCCGGCCCGCCGCGTCGCGGGCGGGCGCGAGCAGGCGCATGTCCTCCCAGTGCCGGAGCACGTGGGTCTCGAGGCCGAACCGGTCCGCCACCTCGCCGATCGACCAGTCCAGGCTCTCTCTTTTCAGTCCGCGGCTTGACTTCATGTCAACATGAAGTCACATCCTTGTGGTTGAGACAAGTTCGAGACTGATTCGCGCACGAGGAGGACACATGGACACCAAGTACGACGCGGTCGTCATCGGCGGCGGCCCGGCCGGCCTGCAGGCCACCCTGACCCTGGGCAGGGTGCACCGGCGCGTGTTGATGCTGGACTCGGGGAGCTACCGAAATGACCCGGCGGCGCACATGCACAACGTGGTGACCCACGACGGCGCGCCGCCGACGGAGTTCCGGATGTCCGCGCGCAAGGAGCTCGCGGCGTACGACACGGTCTCGGTGCGCGAGGAGGCCGCGACGTCGGTGGCCGCCGTCGCTGGCGGCTTCCACGTGGCGCTCGGCGACGAGCTCGTGACCACGCGCACGGTCCTGCTCGCCACTGGCCTGACCGACACGCTGCCCGACAAGCCCGGGCTGGCTGCCCTGTTCGGCTCGGTCGTGGCGCACTGCCCGTTCTGCCACGGTCACGAGTTCGCCGGCCGACCCGTCGGCATCCTCGGCGCGGCGGCTGCTCATCTGCCGCGGATGGTTGCCCCGATCGCTTCCGAGGTCACGATCTTCACCGACGGCGAGGAGCTCAGCACCGAGCTGCCTGCCGACGTGAGGGTCCGGGCCGACCGCGTCACCGGCGTGTGCCCGAGCTCGCTCGGCGCCGCGATCAGCTTCGAGGTCGGTCCGCCCGAGGACGTGGCCGGCCTGTTCGTCACCACGCAGCTCGCTCAGCGGGCGCCGTTCGCCGAGCAGCTGGGCCTGACCATGCTCGAGTCCGGCTGCGTCGAGGTGGACCCGTTCGGCCGCACCAGCCTGCCCGGCGTCCATGCGGCCGGCGACATGGCGCACCTGGCCGCACTGCCGAAGCCGATGGCCTCCGTGATGTCGGCGGCCGCGTCCGGCCAGGCCGCCGCGGCGGCGCTGGTGGCGTTCCTGCTCTGAGCGGGCTCAGCCAGCGCCGTCGTAGGGCGTCTGAAGCTCGGCGACATCGATCTTGCCCATCTTCAGCATGGCCTGACAGACGCGCTGGTTCGCCGCGATCGTTGTCGGACGTGGGCCAGGTCGTGTGCCTCTGGACGTGTCCGATGGCGTCGTCAGGCACACGACCCGTGCCCAGGACCGGGGCGACCGGGGCGACCCCTTGCCGCCGGCTGGCGCGTGGCCGCGGGCACTCGTGGACCGGGTCGTGTGCCTCTGGACGTGTCCCATGTCGTCGTCAGGCACACGACCCGTGCCAAGGACCGGGGCGGCGACCCGTGCCACTGGCTGGCGCGTGGCCGCGAGCACTCGTGGACCGGGGCGGCGACCCGTGCCACTGGCTGGCGCGTGGCCGCGAGCACTCGTGGAGGGGTCGTGTGCCTCTGGACGTGTCCCATGTCGTCGTCAGGCACACGACCCGTGCCCAGGACCGGGGCGACCGGGGCGACCCCTTGCCACCGGCTGGCGCGAGGCCGCGAGCACTCGTGGGCCGGGTCGTGTGCCTCTCGACGTGTCCGATGTCGTCGTCAGGCACACGACCCGCCCGGCGATGAGCGCGACAGCGACACGCTCGTTGCAGTGTGTCGCGAGTCAGCCACCCGGGCCGCGCAGGTTAGCGCTTCTTGTGCCGCGGCTTCTTCGTCGGACCACCCTCGGCGGAGCTGGGGCGGCTGCCCCGCGGGCCGTCGTCCTTCTTCAGCCCGATCAGCTTTCCGGAGATGCGGGTGGACCGGAGTGCGTCCCAGGTGCCCGGGGGCAGCTCCGCAGGCAGCTCCACGAGCGAGAAGTCCGGCCGGATGCTGATCGACCCGAAGTCCTGGCGGCTGAGCCCGCCCTCGTTGGCGATCGCACCCACGATCTGACGGGGCTCGACCTTGTGCCGCTTGCCCACGTCGATGCGGTACGTCGCCAGCGGGCGGCCGTCGCGCGCCACGCGGGGACCGTGGTCCCTGCCCCGGTCGGGCCGTTCGCCGCGTGGTGGCTGGGCTGGCCGCTCGGCTGCGGGGTCGAGCAGCAGCGGCTCGTCGCCCTGGAGCACGACGGCCAGAGCGGCCGCGACGTCGACCTCGGGCACGTCGTGCTCGTGCACGTAGTGGGCCACCACGTCGCGGAAGAAGTCGACGCGCTCGGTCGCACCGAGGGCGGCGGAGATGGCATCGTCGAAGCGGGCCAGCCGGGTGGAGTTGATGTCCTCGACGCTGGGCAGGTGCATCTGGACGAGGGTGCTGCGGGTGGCCTTCTCGATGTGCTTGAGGAGGTAGCGCTCGCGCGGGGTCACGAACGAGATCGCGTCACCGCTGCGCCCAGCGCGGCCGGTGCGCCCGATCCGGTGCACGTAGGACTCGGTGTCGGTCGGGATGTCGTAGTTGACGACGTGGCTTACTCGCTCGACGTCCAGCCCGCGCGCGGCGACGTCGGTGGCGACCAGGATGTCGAGCTTCCCGGACTTGAGCTGGTTGACGGTCCGCTCCCGCACGTTCTGGGGCACGTCGCCGTTGATGGCGGTGGCCGAGAACCCGCGCGCTCGCAGCTTCTCGGCGAGCGTCTCGGTCTCGTTCTTGGTCCGGACGAAGACGATCATCCCCTCGAAGTTCTCGACCTCGAGGATCCTGGTGAGGGCATCGACCTTCTGCGGGTAGGAGACGAACAGGTAGCGCTGGGTGATGTTGGCGGCGGTCTGGGTCTTGCCCTTGACGGTGATCTCGACCGGGTCGTGCAGGTACTTGGTCGACAGCCGCCGGATCTGGGCGGGGATGGTCGCCGAGAACAGCGCGACCTGCTTGTCGTCAGGGGTGTCGGCGAGGATCGTCTCGACGTCCTCGGCGAACCCCATGTTGAGCATCTCGTCGGCCTCGTCGAGGACCAGGAAGCGCAGCTCGGTGAGGTCGAGGGTGCCCTTCTCGAGGTGGTCCATGATCCGGCCCGGCGTGCCGACGACGATGTGGACGCCGCGGCGGAGGGCCGAGAGCTGGACGCCGTACCCCTGCCCGCCGTAGACGGGCAGGACCTTGATGCCGGGCGAGCCGGCGGCGTACTTCTCGAACGCCTCGCAGACCTGGAGCGCCAGCTCGCGGGTGGGCGCGAGCACGAGTGCCTGGGGGGTCTTCTGCGACAGGTCCAGCCGGGAGAGGATCGGCAGCGCGAACGCCGCTGTCTTGCCGGTGCCGGTCTGCGCCAGCCCGACCACGTCGCGGCCGGCCATCAGCGGCGGGATCGTCGCCGCCTGGATCGGGGAGGGTGCCTCGTAGCCCACGCTGGCGACCGCGCTGAGCACGGGCCCGGTGAGCCCGAGGTCGGCGAAGGTCTGCTCGTCGGGCTCGGTGCTGCTCACCGCTCAACGGTAGTGCCGTCGCGCGTGGGTGCCCGATTCCTCGTCGCGGTGGGCTCGGTCACCCTGCCGATGGGTGGCTGGGGGCATCGCGCAGAGCTCAGGTAGCGGTGCGCTCGCTCTCCAGGGGCTCGAGCGGCTCGGCCTGGTTGAGTCGGCTGTGCCGGCGCCCGTAGGCGAAGTAGACGACGAAGCCGATCGCCATCCAGACCAGGAACCGGATCCACGTGTCGCCCTTGAGGTTGAGCATCAGGTAGAGGCACATGACCGTCGCGAGCGTCGCCACGAGCGGCGCCACGGGGACGCGGAAGGCCCGCTGGAGGTCGGGCCGGGTGCGTCGCAGGACCACGACTCCGATGCTGACCAGGATGAATGCGAAGAGCGTCCCGATGTTGACCAGGTCAGCCAGGGTCGTCAGGTCGACGAAGCCGGCGATGGCCGCGACGACGACCCCCGTGATCAGGGTGATCCGGTACGGCGTGCCGAAGGTCGGGTGCACCTTGGCGATCGCCCGCGGCAGCAGGCCGTCGCGGCCCATCGCGAAGCCGACCCGGCACTGGCCGAGCATCAGGATCATCGCGACGACGACCAGGCCGATGCAGGCGCCGACCGAGATGAGGTCGCCCATCCAGTCGACCCCGGCGGCCGAGAACGCGGTGGCCAGTGGCGCGGCGTCCTCAGGGTCGATGTCCCGGTAGTCCTGCACGCCCGTGACGACCAGGGCGACCGCGGCATAGAGGATCGTGACCAGGGCGAGCGAGCCGAGGATGCCCACCGGCACGTCTTTCTGCGGGTTCTTGGCCTCCTCGGCGGTGGTCGCGACGATGTCGAAGCCGATGAACGCGAAGAAGACGATGGCCGCACCGGCGACCACACCGCCCAGCCCGAAGACGGCCGGTTCGATGCCAAGCAGCGAGGTGATCAGCGGGGTCTGGCCGAAGCCTCCGCCGCTGTCGGGGACCGGCTCCGACTCGGGGATGAACGGCACCCAGTTGGACGTGTCGACGTACACGACGCCGACCACGATCACCGCGGCGACGACGGCGAGCTTGATGGCAACGACGACCTGGTTGACCCGGCTGGAGAACTTGGTGCCCCGGATCAGCATCCCCATCACCACCAGCGCGATGATGACGGCCGGCAGGTCGATGAAGCCGTCCGAGGCCGAGGCCAGCGCGGTGGGCACCTCGAGCGGCGTGCCGTCCAGCAGCGACTGGAGGTAGCCCGAGAACGAGACGCTCAGGGCGGCCGATCCGATGGTGAACTCCAGCACGAGGTCCCAGCCGATGGTCCACGCGATCAGCTCACCCATCGTCGCGTAGCTGAAGGTGTAGGCGCTGCCGGCGACCGGGACCGTCGAGGCGAACTCCGCGTAGCAGAGGCCGGCCAGGCCGCAGGCGACCGCCGCGATGAGGAAGCTCAGCGCCAGGGCGGGACCGGAGTTCGACGCGGCCACGGTGCCGGTGAGCACGAAGATGCCGGCGCCGATGATGACGCCGACCCCGAACACGACCAGGTCGAGGGCGCCGAGGTCCTTCCTGAGCTTGTGGTCCGGGTCGTCGGTGTCCTCGATGGACTGCTCGATCGACTTGGTGCGAAGCAGGCTCATGCGCGAGCGGTACCCGACTTCAGCCCCCGAAGAGCCGCCCGAGCAGCCCCTTCTTGCGCTCCCAGCCGTGCTGCTCGAGGAAGGCGAAGAGCGGCTCCTTGATCCGGCTGGTCTCGAAGGAGTAGGCGACCGGGTTCATCGAGACGCCCTCGTCGGTCTTGTTGACGCCGCCGAACTCGAAGCTGAACTCCTTGCTCGTCGACTTTCCCTTGAAGCCCTCCGTGCCGAAGTGCAGCCCGCCTCCGTCGGCCTCGACATGGGACGAGGTCTTCTTCTCGTCGAAGTCATAGGTGTGCTTGTCCTCGTCGAGCTCGACGGTCAGCTCGTACTTCTTGTCGATGTGCGTGACCTCGGTCGGGTAGAGCGAGGTGGCACGGACGATGTCCCAGCGGCCGACGATCTTCGTCCCCTCGACCGTGTACGTGAAGGGCTGGTTCGGGTCGTCGAGCGACTGGACGGCAGCGAGAAGATCAGCCAGCGGTGTCGGAGTCACCCTGCTGAGGCTACTGGCGGGGTTCCGGCAGCGGGCCTACCCTGCCGGGGAGCGATGGCGAGAGGGGGCCGACGTGCAGCTCTTCGTCAGCTACGCGCGCGTCGACAAGGACATCGCGGACGCCCTCGTCGCGGATGGTCACGCGCTCGGGCACCACGTGTTCTATGACCGCGACCTCTCCGGGGGCCAGCGTTGGTGGGACACCCTGCTCGACCAGATCCAGGGTTCCGACGTCTTCCTGCCGGTGCTCTCCGACGACTACCGGACCTCGCAGGCCTGCCAGGCCGAGGCCACTTGGGCGGCGGCTCTCGGCATCCCGTTCGTGCCGATGGTGACGGTCGAGCAGTCGCCGGGGCTCTACGACCCGGTCATCGCCGAGGCGAACTGGATCTCCTACGACCCGAACCTCCGCGGCTCGCTCGCCGACCTCGCGCGCGGACTGGCCGCCGCCCCGCCCGTCACACCGCCAGAGGACACGCCGTCGCGCCCCGAGATCCCGCTCACCTACCTCAATGCGATCGACCGCCAGCTTCGCGAGGCCCCCGAGATCGGTCGCGGTGAGCAGCTGACCCTGATCTCGGACCTGCGCAGCAAGCTCGGCTCCCGCGACGACCGCAACGCTCGCGAGCTGCTGGGCACCCTGCGGGCGCGACCCGAGATCACCTTCGAGGCCGCCACGACGATCGACGGCCTGCTGGCCGCGCCCGGCGCGTGGTCACCTCCGGACCCGACGCCGAGCCCCGACCGTCCAGCAGTCCGTGCCCGAGCCGACCCCGACCGTCCAGCAGTCCGTGCCCGATCCGACCCCCACTCTCCAGACCTCGCCGCGTCCGGCTCCTCCTCAGCCGGCTCCGCGACCGGCGCCCCCGGCAACCACCCCCGCCCGAAGCTCGTGGATCTGGCCCACCGTCGCTGGCGCAGCCGGGCTGGTAGCTGTCATCGCCGCGACTGTGACGCCGTGGGGGGCCGTGGACCGGCCATCCGGCACCGAATCCTTCGGGCTGCTCGAGGAGGGTGGCGGGATCTCCAGCCCCCTCGGCGCAGTGGCGTTCGTCGGCGTGCTGATCTGCATCGCGCTCGCGGTGGTGGTCCAGCTGGTGCCGACGCCGACCGTGTTCCGCGCGGCCGTGACGACGGTCATCCTGCTCACCGCCCTCATCGCAGTGGTGGGTGCCTTCGTGGTCGCCAACGACCCGATCGACTCCATGTCGTGGGGACCGGTGCTCCTGGCCGCTGCGCTGGTCGTGCTCGCCGTGCTCACGGCTGTACCGGCGCTCAACGCGGGTCGCAGACGGACCGCCTGACGAGGACTACTCGACCGTCACCGACTTGGCCAGGTTGCGGGGCTTGTCGATGTCGTGGCCGAGCGCGAGTGCCGCGTGGTAGGCCAGCAGCTGCAGCGCCACCGTCATCAGGATCGGGTCGAGCTCCCGCTCGTTGCGCGGCAGGTCGATGCGGTGCACGGTCGCCTGCGCCGGCAGGTCGCCGAGGTCGACGGCAGCGTGGGTCACCACCACCAGCGGGCCGCCACGGGCCGCGATCTCGTGCAACGCCGCCACGTTGCGGTCGGTCAGCTCGTCGTCCGGGACGACGGCGACGGTCGGCACCGAGCTGTCGATCAGCGCCAGCGGACCGTGCTTGAGCTCGGAGGTCTCGTACGCCTCCGCATGCCGGTAGCTGATCTCCTTGAACTTCTGGGCACCCTCTCGGGCCACCGGATAGCCACGCACCCGGCCGACGAAGAACAGGCTCTGCGCCTCGGCCAGCCGCCCAGCCACCTCGACCAGCTCCTCCTCCAGGTCGAGGACCTCGGCGATCTGGGCGGGCAGCCGGGCCAGCCCGTCCACGAGCCGGCGTCCGTCCGCGATCGACAGGTCGCGGACCCGGCCGAGCTGCAGGGCCAGCAGCGCGAACGCCAGGTACATGGTGGTGAGCGCCTTGGTCGACGCGACCGCGACCTCCGGGCCCGCGTGCAGGTAGATCCCGCCGTCGCACTCACGGGCGATGGCCGAGCCGACCACGTTGACCAACCCCACGACGCGGCCGCCCTTGCGCCGGATCTCCTGCACGGCTAGCAGGGTGTCGATGGTCTCGCCGGACTGGCTGACCGCCACGTAGAGCGTGTCCGGCTCGACGATCGGGTTGCGGTAGCGGAACTCGCTGGCCGACTCCGCGTCCGCCGGGATCCGGGCCAGCTCCTCCACCAGACCAGCACCCATCTCGCCGACGTAGTACGCCGACCCGCAGCCCAGCACCTTGACCCGCCGGATCGCCCGCAGCTCCCGGGCATCGAGGTCGAGGCCGCCGAGGTGCGAGGTGCCGAACCGCTCGTCCAGCCGTCCGCGCAGCACTCGCTCCGCGGCCTCGGGCTGCTCCAGCATCTCCTTGTGCATGTACGAGTCGTGCGTCCCCGCGTCGTACGCGGCGGGGTCGACGTCGATCGTCGTGGCGGTGCGCTGGATCTTGGTCAGGTCCTGCCGGAACGTCGCGAAGCCGTCGGCAGTGATCGTCGCGAGCTCTCCGTCGTCGAGGTGCGCGACCCGGGTGGTGAAGCGGACCAGGGCGGCGAGGTCGGAGGCGACGTGCATTTCCTTCTCGCCCACGCCGATGATCAACGGGCTGCCGTTGCGCGCGACGACGATCCGGTCGGGGAACGCTGCGTGCAGGACCGCGATCCCGTAGGTGCCCTCGACCACGGCCAGCGCCTCTGCCACCTTCTCCTCGAGGGTCTCCGCCTCGGAGCGGCCAATCAGGTGGGCGAGCACCTCGGTGTCGGTGTCCGAGACCAGGTCCACACCGGCGTCGGCGAGCCCGGCCCGCAGCGCGGCCGCGTTGTCGATGATGCCGTTGTGGACCACGGCCACGTCCGCCTTGGTGTCGGTGTGCGGGTGGGCGTTGACGTCGTTCGCCGGACCGTGAGTCGCCCAGCGGGTGTGACCGATCCCGACCTTGCCGGCGAACCGCTTGGGCACCTGGTCGGCCAGGTTGCGGACCCGGCCGGCGCGCTTGGCGACCCGAAGTCGGCTCTCCTTCCCCGGTCCGAGCACCGCGATACCGGCCGAGTCGTAGCCCCGGTGTTCGAGCCTGCCGAGCCCCTCCAGGAGAAGCGGCGCGGCCTGCTGGCCCCCGACGTAACCGACGATCCCGCACATTTCAGTTCGTTCCTTCCTTGCGGTGGTTTCGAGACAGGCGCTGCGCGCCTTCCTCAACCACCGGTCAGCCGTAGACGATCCGTCGCAGCTGCCGCTCGCTGAGCGCGGGTGCGGCGACGACGCGTTGGGCGAGCTCCTCGGCAAGGCGCGCGAAGATCTCCGGGTTGCGGTCGCCATGGGTCTTCAGCTCCGCGTGCCGACGCCGGACGTAGTCCTCGACCGCCTCCGCGTGGAAGGCAATGACGTCCTCCACGACCCGGGCCGCCTCGGCCGGGGTGAGCTCGGTCGAATTCACCAGGTGGTCGACGAGACTCCGATCGACGGGCACGACACCCACGGTCGTTGATTGGTCCGGTCAAGCGCAAGTTTCTGCCCGAAATCGGGCAGAAACTCCCGCATTGCCTCAGATCCAGAGCGAAGATGGACAGTATTGGTACGCTAGGTGAACAACACATGAACGGGAGGTGTCCCATGATGGAATCCAACGCGAGTGAGCGGCTCGAGATGCGCTGGCTGCCGGTGCTCGACGCCTCTGGGCGCATGCGCATGGAGGCCACCTGGATGGCCGTTCGCACCGCGGCGCCGGCTCCGGCCCCCGCAGTGACGCACGCCGCCTGAGCTTTCCGACGAAGTCCCCGGTCTTCCCGGGGACTTCCGTCATTTGTGCCGCTGGTGCCACGGCGCGGGAATAGAAGCGGACCGCGGTCCGTTCTGTGTCATTGAAGGTTGAACAATCGACCGACAACCGACAAGGAGCGCAGCATGACCACCATCGACTTCGATCCCGCCACCGCCGTCCTCACCGACATCGCCGGCGACTACACCCTCGACCCGGCGCACAGCCGGCTCGGCTTCAGCGCCCGGCACGCGATGGTCGCCACGGTCCGCGGCCAGTTCACCGAGTTCACCGGCACCGCGCACGTCGACACCGCCAACCCGGCCAGTTCCAAGGTCGAGCTCAGCATCGTCGCCAACAGCATCAGCACCGGCAACGAGCAGCGCGACGGCCACCTGCTCTCGGGAGACTTCTTCGAGACCGAGCAGTTCCCTGCCATCACCTTCACCTCCACCGACGTCAGCCGCGACGGCGACGAGTGGACGATCACCGGCGACCTAACCATCAAGGGCGTCACCAAGCCGATCTCGGTCCCGTTCGAGTTCACCGGCTCGGCCACCGACCCGTTCGGCAACACGCGGATCGGCTTCGAGGGCGCGGCCACGCTGCTTCGCAAGGACTGGGGCCTGACCTGGAACGCCGCACTCGAGACCGGCGGCGTCCTGGTGTCGGACAAGATCAAGCTCGCGTTCGACATCTCGGCCATCAAGAACGCCTGACCTCATCGTCACCCTGACGGGGCCGCTCCGGAAACGGAGCGGCCCCCTGGTCAGGAGGCCTGGAGGAGCTCGTCGAGGATGCGGGGTAGCTTGCCGACCTGCAGCTTGGGCACACAGGCAGCGATCCCGAGGCGTTCGGCCTGGGCGATGATCTGGGCGTCCAGGTGGGCCGAGAACAGCACCACGATCTGTGTGGGGTAGTCGCTGAGCATCGCCTCCGCGACCTCAAGGCCGCTCAGTCCCGGCATCCTGTTGTCCAGCAGGACGACTCGGGGCCGCTCCGGTGGAGAGTGCGAGTGATAGCGCTCCAACGCTATGACGCCGTCCTCGGCCTCGTCGAGGACGGTGTGACCGGCCCCTTCGAGCACCAGCCGGGCCAGCTCACGGATGGATGCCTCGTCGTCGACGAGCAGCACCGAGACCGGTGCCGTGGTCTCCGCCGTGGACATGGGCATGACACTAGTCGTCAGGGTTTGGCTGGCACGGGAGCTCTACGACGAACCGCGTCCGCTCGCCCGATCGTGCTTCGGCAAACAGCCGCCCGCCATGGGCCTCGACGATCCGGCGCGAGATGTAGAGACCCAGCCCGGTGCCGGTGACGCTGCCGTCGCGCCCCCGCACGAACTTCTCGAAGATGCGTTCCATCTGGTCGGGGTCGATGCCCCCGCCTTCGTCCTCGACCACGATCCGGGCGTGGCCGTCGACGCGGTCCAGCGCCAGCCGGATGGGCGTGTCGGGCGGCGCGTTCTTGCGAGCGTTGTCCAGGAGGTTCGCCAACACCTGCTGCAGGCGATCGGAGTCTCCATGGACGTCCACCCGGTCGACCCCCAGGTCGACCTGCACCTGGTCCCGCGCACCGAGGAACCCTTCCGCGGAGGCGGTCACCTCCGCGGCGAGATCCAGGTCCGTCATCGTGTAACCGAACCGGCCTGACTCGATGCTCTCGGTGTCGAGGACATCGCGGGTCATCGCCTGAAGCCGACGCGCGTTGACGAAGGCGCGGCGTACCGCGGTCATCCGCTCCTCGTCACTCATGCCCTCCCAGTGGTCCAGGGTGGTCTGCAAGAAGCCCAGCACCCCGGCGACCGGCGTACGGAGCTCGTGGGAGACCACGGAGATGAACTCTTCCTGGGCGCGGGCCAGCCGCCGCAGCCGACGCTCCTCCTCCCGGGCTTGGCTAAGCCGGCGGATCAGGATCCCCACGAGCACGAGACCGACCGCCAGCATCAACAGGACCAGCACGATGCCGGCGACTCGCAGCGGGCCGGCCAGGGGCCTGACGAACTCGTTGCGTTGCTGGGTGAAGATCACCCGCCAGCCGACGATGGGCGCGTCGGCGACGAACACCAGGGTGTTGCCGTCGGTGACCCGGCCGGCGTCGAGGCTGGCCACGTCCAGGTCGGTCACCGGCTCGCCGAGCCCGGACGACGCGCTCGTGGCCACCACCACCCCGTTGCTGTCGACGAACCGCCACACCGCCGAGGAGTCGTCGTCGGCCGCCAGCGCCTGGATCTCCTGGTTGAACGGCGAGTCCGCGGTCAGGGCGGCCTCGAAGATCAGGGCACCGCGCAGCGTTCCCGGGGTCGGTCCCGGGATGGCGACCGCGAAGGCGTAGCTCGGCAGGTCGGTCGTCACGCCCTCTTCGGTCACGGGGAGGACCACCGCCGGCTGGGTCAACAGCTGGGTCTTGGCCTCGGACCATCCGGGCGCGTCGTACTGTCCGCCCAGCTCGCCGGGCCGGAGAAGCACGCCGGCCGTGATCGTGTCGTTGTCATTCACCAGGAAGCTGCCGGACCGCGCGTCGGGGTCCACGGCGAAGGTGTCGAGGACCGACTGGTCGGCAACGCTGCCCCGAGCGAGCTCCCACGGCCGTGCCCCGAGGCCTCCGAGCGAGCCGAGACTCGACTCCACCCGGGCGTTGAAGCTGCGCGCGGTCGTGGAGACCTGGGCCTGCTTGGCGTCCTCCAGCGCCGTGATGCCGTCGTTGGTGGCGCCGCGCAGCAGCAGGAGCATCGTCAGTCCGACGGCCAGGACGGCCACCGCGGCGGCCACCGGCACGAGGCGTTCACGCAGGGTCATGGGTTGCTCCTTGGTCCGCCAAAGGCTCGTGGGCCTCCGGTACGTGCAGCGGATAGGTGACCTGGAAGCGGGTCCCCCCGCCGGGCGCCGTCGCGATCGACACGACGCCGTTCATGGACGTGGCGAACTCGGTCACGATCGACAGACCCAGCCCCGCCCCTCGGGTGCGAGTCACCTCGTCACCCCCACCACGGAAGAACCGGCTGAAGACCTGCTCGCGCTCATGCGGGGGAATCCCCGGGCCCTCGTCGTCGACGATGAGGTGAGCCGCATCTCCGCCCTCCACCCGGACTCGGATGGTGGTTCCCGCAGGGGAGTACTTGGCCGCGTTGCTCACGAGGTTGGTCACGACGCGCTCGATCGCCAGGCTGGAACCGGCCACGACGAGGCCCGCCTGCACGGCCACGAGCAGCTCGTGGTCCGGCGTCAGGTCCGGCTGGCTCTCGATCAGCGACTGCACCTCGGTGCCGAGGTCCAGCAGCTCGTTCTCGCCGGTGAAGGTGCTCCCCTGCTCCAGCCGGGCGAAGTCCAGGAGGTTGTCGACGAGGGCGCCCAGGCGTTGGGCGTTGGTCTCCACCCGCTCGGCGTAGAGCCGGCCGGTCTCCGGATCCAGGTCGTTCCAGTTCTCGGTGAGCAGGCTGGCGTAACCGACGACTGCAGCGGTGGGTGTCCGCAGCTCGTGCGATGCAGTCGCCACGAACACCGTCTTCAGATGGTCGAGGTCGCGCATCCGCGTGATCATGGATCGCTGGTGCGCGTATGCGTCGGCGTTGGCGATTGCGGACGACAGGGTCTCGGCGGCCGCGACGAGGGTGTCCACGTCCACCTGGCCCAGCTCGCGCCGCGGGCGCACTCTCAGCAGTCCCAGTGATCGTCCCCCGCGGGCGAGTGGTACCTCGACACAGCTTCCCGCCGGGATCGGCGCGTGGGCGGGGTACGCCGGCTCGTGCTCCTCGGGCGCGTTGCGCCACACGAACGTCGGCCTTGCCCCGGAGCGGAGGAGAGCGAGGCCGTCCAGCTCGAGGTCGGACTCGAGGAGCGCGAAGCTGGCGGGCA
This sequence comes from uncultured Actinomycetota bacterium, assembly GCA_963765915.1. Taxonomy (GTDB): domain Bacteria; phylum Actinomycetota; class Actinomycetes; order Propionibacteriales; family Nocardioidaceae; genus Nocardioides. Next base: position 817,009 of record CAVXYB010000001.1, read on the forward strand.
GCACCTCGGCCAGATCGAGGCTGGACTGGACGATCGAGGCGAGCTCGGCGAGCGTGGCGTCGGTCCGCGCGCGCCCGCGAAGGTCGCCTCGACGTCGACGGGTGTGGGTGGCACGGTGCGCCACGAAGCCAGCACCCAGAAGACCGGACAGCGCGGCCAGGAGCGCCGCCAACCATGCACCCGCAGGCAGCGAGTCTTGCCGAACCGCGGCCTGCAGCCGCCACCCCGGAGCCACGGACTCGTCCAGCGGCACGTCGTACCGGGCCACCCCGTCCGAACCCTCGCCCGGGAAGCCCGTGGCGGCAGCGACCCGATGGCTGGGCCCCAGCACCGCGACCGTACCGACGTCTTCGCGCAGGGAGTCCAGCGTCGGGTCGAGGTCCAGCGGAGTCACCGAGTAGCCGACCAGGCTGGCCCGGCGGCTCGCCACCGTGGTGGGGTCGGGCGGGTCGTACCACGCCATGACGACCAGGCCCCCCCGGGCATCGTCGAGCACCGGCGCCCCGGTGTCGCGGGCAAGAGTCGCGACCGCCGCCGACGGGCCCTCCGGATCGCTGCCGGTCACGTCACGGGTGGCCGGGTCGGCCGCGACCGTCGCCGGGTCCAGCTGGTCCTCGATGGCCCGAGCGACGGGCAGGACGGCGCGCGCGGCCGTCGTTGCGGCATCGCGGGCGCCCTCCTCCTCGGTGCGCGCCCCGGCCTCGACCAGGATCGCCAGCGCGACCGCCAGGCCGGCGCATGCGACCGCGGCTGTCAGCCACAGTGACGTTGTCCGAGATGGGTCCCGGGTCACGGGGCGGCCACGGCGGCGCGCAGGGCCCGGAGGTTCCCCTTCGCCAGGAACGTGACCCCGATGGCCGCCGCACGGGCGCTCAGCTCGGGACTCTGGTAGTTGCTGTACATCACGACCCGGACCTGCGGGTGCTCGACCACGAGTCGCTCGGCCAGCGAGAGTCCGGTCTCCCCCGGGGGCATGCGGTGGTCCAGGACCACGCTGTCCGGACCCAGCTGCGCGACGAGCTCCTCGGCCCGGGCGGCGTTGGGGGCGCCGTAGACCTCGTGCCCCTCCAGGCGCAGGTCCGTCAGGGCCAGGTCGAGCGCGTCGGGGTCGTTCTCGGCGACCACGACGACGGACATCCGGACCTCTTCTCTCGCGATCTCCCCCAATCGCGACAGGCCCCGAGACTGGGCGTCGCGATTCTTACACCCCGGGTGCGTGGACCGGGCGTGAATCGCCTAGGCGGCGCGAGATGTTCCGCCCGGGCCGGCGACGGCCCACCTTAGGGTGTGCCCGTGCCCCGCACCAGCCTCCCCGTGGGAGCAAAGGCATGACCTCCCTCAACGTCATCCGTCGTGAGCCGCACGGCACACCGCACCCCATGCCCCTGCTGTTCGTGCACGGCGCCTGGCACGGAGCGTGGTGCTGGGACGAGCACTTTCTGGACTTCTTCGCCGAATGCGGCCACCGGGTCGCGGCCCTCGACCTGCGCGGCCACGGCTCGTCCCCGGGCCGGGGTCGGTTCCGTACGACTCGGATGCGCGGGTACGTCGAGGACGTCGCTGAGGTCGCCGGCACCTTCGACACGCGGCCGGTCGTCGTCGGCCACTCGATGGGCGGCATGGTCGTCCAGCGGTACCTCGAGGAGCACGACGCACCGGGAGGTGTCCTTGTCGCCTCGGGTCCGCCGCGAGGGGTCATCGGGATCACGATGAAGATCGCCCGGCGGCAACCGCTCACGTTTCTGAGGATGAACGCGACCTGGTCCCTCTACCCGCTCGTCGCCGACCCGCACGACGCCCGCGCCCTGTTCTTCAGCGACCTGCTCGACAAGGCCACCGCCCTCGACTACGTGGCACGCCTGCAGGACGAGTCGTACTTCGCCTTCCTCGACATGCTCCTGCTCGACCGGCCCCGGCCCCGCCGGGTGACGACACCGATCCTGGTCCTCGGTGCCTCGAGGGACGCGATCTTCCCCCCTCCCGACGTGCATGCCACGGCGGCGGCGTACGGCACGTCAGCGGTCATGTTCGACGCCGGGCACGACCTGATGCTCGAGCCCGTGTGGCCCGAGGTCGCCGGCACGATCGCCGACTGGGTGACGAAGCTCCCGACGGTTCGATTCGTCTGACCCCGTCGCGCTGCAAATTGCAGGCCAAACCGCAGACGAATCGTCGGGTCAGCGGATGGGTCTGCCCGAGATGGCCCGTGCGATGACCAGCCGCTGGATCTCCGAGGTGCCCTCGAAGATCGTGTAGATGCGGGCGTCCCGGGCCATCCGCTCGACCGGATACTCGCGGGTGTAGCCGTTGCCGCCGAGGATCTGCATCGCCTGCCCAGTGACCCGGACCGCGGTCTCCCCGGCGTACAGCTTCGACATGGAACCCTCGGCGGCCTCGAACGCCTTCCCCTTCTTGGCCATCCACGCCGCCCGCCAGACCAGCAGCCGGCTCGCGTCGATGTCGGTCTTCATGTCGGCCAGGGCGAAGGCGATGGCCTGGTTCTCGATGATCGGCTTGCCGAACTGCTCGCGGGTCTTGGCGTAGTCCAGCGCCACTTCGTACGCCGCGCGCGCGATGCCGACCGCCTGTGCGCCGACCGCGGGCCGGGTCCGCTCGAACGTGGCCATCGAGGCGTTGCCCGCCGCGCTGGTCCCTTCACGTGCCCTGGCCAGCCGCTCGTCGAGCTTCTCCTTGCCGCCGAGCAGGCAGCTACCGGGGATCCGCACCTGGTCGAGCACCACCTCCGCCGTGTGAGAGGCGCGAATGCCGTGCTTGGCGAACTTCTGGCCCTGGCTGAGTCCCTTGGTGCCGGGCGGGACGACGAAGCTGGCCTGGCCGCGGGCTCGCAGCTCCGGCTCGACGACGGCGGTGACGATGTGGACGTCAGCCATCCCGCCGTTGGTGGCCCAGGTCTTGGTGCCGTCGATGACCCACTCGTCGCTCGCCTCGTCGTACGTCGCCCGGGTGCGCATCGCGCCGACGTCGCTGCCGGCGTCGGGCTCGGAGGAGCAGAACGCCGCGGTGTGGAGGTCGCCGGGCGAGCCGAACATCTGCGGCACCCACTCACCGATCTGCTCCGGCGTGCCGTTGGCCGCAACCCCGGCCGCGGCCAGTGCGGTCCCGACGATCGCGAGGCCGATGCCGGCATCGCCCCAGAACAGCTCCTCCATCGTCACCGACAGCCCGAGCCCGGTCTCCTCGAAGTGCTGGGTCGCGAAGAAGTCGACCGAGTAGAGCCCGATCTTGGCGGCCTCCTCGACCACCGGCCAGGGGAACTCCTCCTTCTCGTCCCACTCGGCCGCCGCCGGCCGGATCACGTCCTCGGCGAACGTGTGCACCCACTTCTGGAGCTCGACCTGGTCCGGGCCGAGCTCGAAGCTGGGCGTCGTCGCGCCCTCGGGGTCGCTCACCCCACCGATGTTACCGGCGAGTCAGGCGTGCGCGGGCGTCCCGGGATCGAGCTCCGGCAGGACACCCTCGTCACCCAGGTCGGCGCCGTAGTCGTCCGGACTCGTGGCGTCGGTGCCCTCGTCGACGCCAGCGGCGCGCAGGGCCAGGGTGAGGGCGACGGTCACGATCAGGTTGAGCAGGAGCGCCACGAAGCCGATGTAGACGAGCGTGTCGGTGAACGGGAACTCGTTGAGCGGACTGCCGAAGTGGCTGCCGGGATCGCCGACCTTGGGGTTCCCGTACGCGACCAGCGTGCCGTAGACCATGCCCACGGCCCAGCCGGCGAGCAGCGCCCAGCGGTGGAACCACCGGGTGTAGAGGCCGACCACGATCGCGGGGAAGGTCTGGAGGATCCAGACGCCGCCGAGCAGCTGCAGGTCGAGGGCGTACGTCGTGGACACGAACAGCACGAACAGCAGCGCGCCGAACTTCACCAGGAGCGAGGCGTACTTGCTCTGCTGCGCCTCTTGGGGATGGGTGGCCTCCCGGTTGATGTAGGCCTTGTAGATGTTGCGGGTCCACAGGTTCGCGGCCGCGATCGACATGATCGCCGCCGGCACCAGTGCGCCGATCACGATGGCCGCGAACGCCACGCCCGCGAACCAGTCGGGGAACTCGTTCTCGAACAGCTGCGGCACGGCCTGCTGGGGGTTCGTCACCTTGACGCCGGCCGCGATCGCGACGAAGCCGAGCAGCGCGAGCAGTCCGAGCAGGAACGAGTACGCCGGCAGCAGCGCGGCGTTGCGCCGGATCACCGACCGCTCCCGCGTCGAGAGCACCGCGGTCACCGAGTGCGGGTACATGAACAGCGCCAGTGCCGAGCCGAGGGCCAGCGACGCGTACGCCCAGTGCAGCAGCGGCGCGGGGATGGCGCTCTTGGGCGCGACCTCGCCGGCCGCGATGGCATCGGCGTTGGTCTCGTTGTGGGCGGCGAACGAGTTCGAGGCCGCGCTGAAGATGTCGTCCCAGCCGCCGAGCTGGGTCGGGAGGTAGATGATCGCGACGAAGATCACGATGTAGATCAGCGTGTCCTTGACGAACGCGATGAGGGCGGGCGCGCGCAGGCCCGAGGAGTAGGTGTAGGCCGCGAGCACCGCGAAGGCGATGAACAGCGGCAGGTCCTTGACGAACCAGTTGGCGTCGTCGGTGCCGATGCCCATCACCTCGAGGACGACCTCGATGCCGACCAGCTGGAGCGCGATGTAGGGCATGGTCGCGAGGATTCCGGTCAGCGCGACCGCCAGGGCGAGCGGCTTGCTGTCATAGCGCCCCTGGACGAAGTCGGCCGGGGTGACGTACCCATGCCGGTGGCTGACCGACCACAACCGGGGCAGGAACAGGAAGATCAGCGGGTAGACCACGATCGTGTACGGCACGGCGAAGAAGCCGATCGCGCTGCCGGCGTACAGCAGGGCGGGCACCGCGACGAACGTGTAGGCCGTGTAGAGGTCGCCGCCGATGAGGAACCACGCGATGAAGGTGCCGAACCCGCGACCGCCCAGGCCCCACTCGTCGAGGCTGCCCATGTCGGCGGCCCGGCGCCACCGCGCGGCGACGAAGCCGAGGATCGTGACGAGCAGGAAGAAGAACAGGAAGACGCTGAACGCGACCGTGCTGACGTTGCTCATCGATTCGCCTGCCGGTCGCGATCGGCAGCCTTGGCAAGGTAGTAGGCGATGACGGTCAGCACCACCGCGACGGGGATCAGGGCGAGCTGGAACCAGTAGTAGAACGGGAACCCGAACAGCGTCGGGTCCTCGGTGTCGTATAGCGGCACCAGCAGCGGCAGGATCACTGCGGGTGCGAGGAGGACCACAATGAGGGTCCAGCGGGCGGACGAAGACATCAGGCACCTCCGAGTTGGTCCATCCGCCCCGGTAACCCCAAAACGATGAGTTGCAAACCTCTATCCGGTCAGATCATGAGAACACCTGAACGAGGAGGTGCCCGATGGGACACGTGATCGCCAACCTGGCGATGTCGATCGACGGCTTCATCGCCAATCCGGACGACGGCTGCGACGACCTGTTCGGCTTCTATGACAACGGAGACGTCGAGCTCGTCCTCGCCGACGGATGGCCGGCGTTCCACATGCACGAGCCGAGCGCAACGCTCTTCCGCGAGGCGGTGGCGCGGGTCGGCTGCCACGTCGTGGGCCGCCGGCTGTACGACATGACCAACGGCTGGAACGGTCACCCGGGCAACGAAGCCCCGATGGTCGTGGTCACCCACCACGCGCCGGACCAGCACCCGGAGGGCGTCCCCTACCACTTCGTCGAGGGTATCGAGCCCGCGATCGCCCAGGCCCGCGAGCTCGCCGGGGAGCTGGACGTCGTGATCGCCGGTGCGTCGCTGGCGCGGCAGGCGCTCGACGCGGGGCTGCTCGACGTCATCGACGTCAGCCTCGTGCCCGTGGTGCTCGGCGCGGGCATCCCGTGGTTCGCCGGCTCGCAGGGCCCGGTGCGCCTCTCGGACCCGGTCGTCCATGAGGGGCGCGGCGTCACCCACCTGCGCTACCAGGCGGCGAAGGAGCAGACTCCGTCTTCGTGACCGACCTCTCGAGATACGCCGACTGGACCGCCTGGCTGACCTCGCAGGCCGAGGCTGACGAGGACGTGCACTGCGTCTTGGTGGCCGGCTCGGCCGCCACCGGCGGGTACGACGAGTGGTCCGACCTCGACGTCGACCTGCTCTGCACGCCGGGGACGTCGACCGCTGTCTATGGCCGCTGGCTGGCGCAGGCACGGACGGACTTCGACGTGCGCGACGTCTGGGAAGTGCCGGAGCACGTGTGGCCAGACGGCAGGCAGTGCTTCGTCAACCTCCAGGACCGGCCCGGGCTGCTGCTCGAGCCGACCCGCATCATCGACGTGCACGTCTCCGACCTGTCCGACCAGCACTCGCACCTCGACGTACGCCGGCACGGGACGCCGATCGTGCTCCACGACCCGGACGGGCTGGTGGTGCTCGAGGACGAGGACATGTCGAAGTCGCTGGCGGCCAACGTCGACAACGTGCGCCAGCGCCGGGTGACCGGCGAGTGGCTGGTCAACCGGGCCATCGACCGAGGCCACGTCGCCGAAGCGGTGCAGTGGTACCTGCGGTTCCCGCTCGACAGCGTGGTCCAGCTACTCCGGGTCGAGCACTGTCCCTGGCGCCACGACTTCGGGGTCCGCTACCTGCGCGAGGACCTGCCCGCAGAGGTCGCCGAGCGGGTCGAGGAACTGGTCCCCGGCGTCACCTCCGCCACCCTCGAGGAGCTGTCGCTGCGGTGCCACGCGTGGCTGGACGAGCTGCTGGCGCAGGAGGGGTGACGGTGGAGCTGGGGCCTGGGTTGGTTGGGTCTGGCTGCTCGCCTCGTGGCACCGTCTGCCGGCCCTGCGGGCCGGGGTGCCCCGCGCCGACAGGAGCGGCGCGTCGCGGGGACGGCTTGCGCCCCCATTGCGTAGCGCTGCCCCGCGCCGCGGCCAAGCTCTTTTAGCGTCGCGGGGCACCCCGTCCCGCAGCACCGACAGGCATCACCGTCGTCTCGCCCTCACGGTGGGTGGGTGGTCGGGCTCGTCAGCCGCTTCGCGGCTGCCTCGCCCGACCACGACACCGACCCACCCACCCACCACCGTGATGGCGGAACGACGGCCCGTCCGGGCCCGGCCTGCGGTGCCGGGGCCGCCCGCGACGCTAAAACGGAGGCGCGGCGCGCGGGCAGACCAACGCAATTGGGAACCTACCGACCCCCGCGACGCGGCGACGCTGCGTCGCGGGTGGTCCCGGCCCGCAGGGCCGGGACCGGAGAGCCAGGAGCGCAGACCCAGACCCGACGCGCCAGCGCAGCTTCAGCGCCAGCGCTGGTCGCGGCTGTCGTGCCCCCGCACCCAGGCACGACGCGGCCCGCAGTGCCGGAGCACCACGAACCAGAACACCGCGAACCCGAGCAGGAAGACCGGGAAGTGCGTGACCGCGGTCGCCACGATCAGCACGGCCAGCACCACCAGGAGCGGGCCCGGTATCCCACGGCGAAGCGGGCGAAGCCCCGAGCTCCAGTAGCGGTCGTCGCGCCCGCGGTCACCCGGTGGCGGGCCGGCCGCGGCCGCGGCGTACGGGCTGGGAAGGTCGCGGAAGATGGGGGCGATCTCGCCCCGCGTCTTCGCTGCCCAGATCTGCTCGAGCCGCTCGCCGTGCTCGTCGGCGGTCAGCCGGCCCTGGGCGAAGTGCTCGCCCAGGTCGGCCGCCGCGGCTTCCCGCTCGGTGTCGCTGAGCCGGATGGTCTGGTCGGTCACGACTCTTCCTCGTCGTCGTCGCCGGCTTCGGCGTCAACACCGTCGGCGAGGATGCCGTAGAGCTTGCGACGGGTTTCGACGAGGACGTCGATCGCCGCACGCTGCTGCTGCTCCGAGCCCGAGGTGATGATCTGCCACACGGCACCCATCACCTGTCCGATCTCGGGCTTGAGGTCGCCGAAGCCGGACGACTGCTGGTCGCGCTCGTGGCGCTCGAACGGCGCCCACACTGCGGCCAGCTCGTCGGCGTGCTCGGCGACGTACGCCGAGCCCTCCGCGGTCAGCGCCAGCGTCTTGCGCGGACGCTCGTCGTCGGTCTCGACCAGTCCCTCGTCCTGGAGCAGCTGGATGGTCGGGTACACCGAGCCGGGGCTGGGCCGCCAGGCGCCGCCACTGCGCTCGTTGATCTGCTGGATGATCTGGTAGCCGTTGACCTGCTCCTGGCCCTCGGCCTCGGCTGCGGTGCGCAGCACGTCGAGGATCGCGGAGCGGACGTCGCCGCGGCGGACCCGCGGGCCGCGCTTCTGCTCGGTCTGGCCGAGCCCGAAGAGGCCGGCGACCCACGGCGGCGGGCCCGGACGACCGGACCAGCCGTGGCCGCTCCAGTCCCCCCACGGCCCGGGTCCTCGGCCTCGGCCGCGACCCCGGTGCTGGCGCCAGCTCTGCTCGCCACCCGGCTCATCTGAGCCGGGCCATTCTTGTCTGTTGAATCCTGGGCGTCCCATCTCGGAACTCCTTCTCTGTCTGTGTGTTCGGGTATCGCGGTCGGCCGGTGAGTCGTGTGACTGTCGGCGACTGTTCGCGATATATCGTGACTGTACGCCGACCTGTCGGCGCGCGCAAGGACCTTCGCTTGTCGGAGTCCCCGGTGGGCCGGTGACTTTGTCACTTCTCGGGTGAGATCTCGCCGGGGAAGTGCGGGAGTCCCCGGGTGACCGGGGACTCCGACAACCGAGCGCGCGGGAGCTACCGCGCCAGCCAGGCGGCGTACGCGTCGAACGTGTAGGGCCGGCCGAGGAAGTCCGCGACCAGGTCGGCGGCGTCCTTGGTGCCACCGGCGGCGAGGATCGAGTCGCGGTAGCGACCCGCCACGGCGGAGTCGAAGAGGTCGTCCGGGTCGAAGGCGGAGAACAGGTCCTTCGCAATCACCAGCGACCACATGTAGGTGTAGTAGGCCGAGGAGTAGCCGCCGAGGTGGCCGAAGTTGGCGAACAGGTGGGTGTCGGGGACGTAGCGGTAGGGCGAGTACTGCTCCTGCAGCTCGATCATCCTGGCGGTCAGGTCGGCCGGCCGCTCGGTGTGGAACCAGTACGACATGGCCGCGTAGAACATCTGCTGCCGGGCCTGCGTCCCCTTGCCGAAGTCGTCGGCCGCGCGCATCCGGTCGACCAGGTCGGCGGGGATCGGCTCGTTCGCTGAGTTCGTGGCGAAGGTCTGCAGTACGTCGGCGTCCCACGCCCACTCCTCGAGCATCTGGCTCGGGGCCTCCACGAAGTCCCACTCGGTGGCGACCCCGGAGAACCGGGTCCAGCCGACGTGCCCGCCCAGCACGTGATGGACCAGGTGGCCGAACTCGTGGAACAGCGTGACCACGTGGTCGTGCTCCATCAACCCGGTGCTGAAGTTGCAGACCAGCACCCCCTCGGGCAGCTGTCGACCACCCAGGCCGTTGGCGATCGTGAACTGTGCGGCGTGCTTGTACTTGCCTTCGCGCGGGTGCAGGTCGAGGTAGATCCGGCCCAGGCTCTGGCCGTCGTCCGCGGCGGTCGGGAAGACGTCGTAGACCGCGACGTCGTCGTGCCAGACGACGGCTTCGGTGGCCGGCTCGTAGCGCAGCCCGAACAGCCGCCCGGTTACCTCGAGCAGCCCTTGCCGCACCTTCTCGAAGGGGAAGTAGGTGCGCACCTGCTGGGAGTCGACGTCGTGCTGCTCCTTGCGGACCAGCTCCTCGTAGTACGCCGAGTCGGCGCCGTCGATCGCCTCCGCACCGGGCACGTCCTGGCGGTACCGCTCCAGCATCACGGCCAGGTCGCGCTCCATCGGCCCTTGCGCGGCCTGCGCGATCCGCTCGATGAACTCGGGGATGGCCGGTCCCTTCCCGATCATCTTCACCGCCGCGTCGTACGACGCCCAGTCGCTGTAGCCGACCAGGTTGGCGTACTCGTGCCGGAGGTCGAACAGCTCGCGCAGCAGCGGCTCGTTGTGCGGGTAGCCGCGCTCGAGGAAGGCGACCGTGACCGCGCGCCGTACGTCGGCGTCGCGGACGAACATCCGCGCCGGCACCGCGTCGGGGTAGTCGGTGGTGACCGTGACCAGTCCCTCGTCGTCGGCCGGGTGCGCGCTCAGCCAGTCCTCCGGCATCCCGGCCAGCTGCTCGGGAGTGGCCCGGACGGTCCGGACGTCGTCGCGGATGTTGCGGCTGAACTCCTGGTCGATCGTCGTGATCCGCTCCTTGATCTCGGCGAGCCGCGCGCGCGTCGCGTCGTCCTGGTCGACGCCCGCGCGCTGGAACTCCTCCAGGGTCTTGTCGAGCAGCCGAGCCGCCGTCGGGTCGAGCCCGGTCGGGTCGAGGGCCGCGAAGACGTCGTACAGCCCGCGGTCCTGGCGCAGCTCGGTGACCAGCTTGTCGACCTCGACCTCGGCCTCCTCGCACGCGGTCCGTACGTCGAGCTGCGGGTGCACGTTGGACAGCAGCGACGACAGCGCCCCCACGTTGCTCAGCGTCAGGGTGACCTCGTCCCACCGGCGCAGCACGTCCTCGGACCCGCTCGGCGGGTCGCTGCGCAGCCGGTCGACGAGCTCACGGGCGAGCGCGAGCCCGTCCGACGTCCGACGCCGGACCCAGCCGAGAGCCTCGTCGGAGGTGGGCAGCAGCAACGGGGCAGGCGGCGTCATGCCGAAACCCTAGGACGCGCCCGGTAGTCGGTGCCTCCTCATTCCGGACCCGACCTCAGCCGCCGAGCTGGCCCCGCCGGCGGGCGAGGTAGGCCCGCTCGGCTTCGTTGTCGGTGTGCGCCAGCGCGGCGTCGTACGCCTCGCGGGCCTCGGCGCTGCGGCCCAGCCGGCGGAGCAGGTCGGCGCGGGTGGCGTGCCAGGGGTGGTACGTCGTGAGGGCGAGTCGGTCCACCTCGGCGAGGGCCACCTCGGGACCGTCGAGCTCGGCCACCGCGACCGCGCGGTTGAGGGCCACGATCGGCGATGGCGTGACGGCGGACAGCTGCTGGTAGAGCGTGGCGATCTGGCCCCAGTCGGTGGCGGACGCGGTGGGAGCGTCGGTGTGGACGGCGTTGACGGCGGCCAGGATCTGGTATTGGCCGGGGTGGCCGATCTCCAGGCACTCGCGGACCAGGTCGTGGCCCTCGGCGATGAGGGCCCGGTCCCAGCCGCCACGGTCCTGCTCGTGGAGAGGCACCAGCTCGCCGCCGGCGACGCGCACCGAACGGCGTGCCTCGGTGAGCAACATCAGGGCGAGCAGCCCGGTGACCTCCGGGACGTCGGGCAGCAGTCGCCGCAGGATCCGGCCGAGCCGGATCGCCTCCGCCGTGAGCTCGTCGCGCACCGGCGAGGCGGCGGCCGAGGTGGACAGGTAGCCCTCGTTGAAGACCAGGTAGACGACGGCGAGCACGCCGGCCACCCGGCCGGCGAGGTCCTCGGCCTCGGGGACCCGGTAGGGGATCTTGGCGACGCTGATCTTCTTCTTGGCGCGGGTGATCCGCTGGGCCATCGTGGTCTCCGGGACCAGGAACGCCTGCGCGATCTCGGCCACCGTCAGCCCGCCGAGCAGCCGGAGGGTCAGGGCCACCCGCGCCTCGGGTGCCAGCGCGGGGTGGCAGCAGGTGAAGATGAGCCGCAGCCGGTCGTCCTCGACGATGCCGGTCGGCTCGTGGGAAGAGTCGTCTTCAATCATGAGCGCCGCCTGATGCTTGGCGTCGCGATGGGACTCGCGCCGGATCCGGTCGATCGCCCGGTTGCCGGCCGTCGTGGTGAGCCAGCCGCCGGGGTTGGGCGGTACGCCGTCGCGCGGCCACCGCTCGACCGCCGCCAGCAGTGCCTCGCCGGCCGCCTCCTCGGCGATGTCGATGTCGCCGAAGCGGCGGACCAGCGAGGCCACGATGCGGCCGTACTCCTCGCGGTAGATCCGCTCGATCGCGGCGGTGGAGTCGGACGAGTCCATCCGCGACGTCAGGCCGGCTCCGCCTGGAAGGGGCGGACCTCGACCTTGCCCGCACACGCCTTCGACGCCTCGGTGGCCCACTGCAGGGCGGCGTCGAGGTCGGGCAGCTCGAGGATCCAGAAGCCGCCGATCCACTCCTTGGACTCGGCGAACGGGCCGTCGGTGACGATCGGCTCGTCGCCGGTGTTGTCGACGGTGGTCGACACGTCGATCGCCTCCAACCCGCCGCCGAACACCCAGACGCCGGCCTCCCTCATCTTCTGGTTCACCTTGTCGACCGCGTCGAAGATGGGCTGCATCTCCTCCAGGTCGAACTCGGGGTCGTCGACGGTGCCGTGCACGGTGAGCATGTACTGGGTCATCTCGGTCTCCTCCATCGTGAGGTGGGGCGGGCCCGGGTGGCTGCCCCATCCTCTCCACGAACGCGCCAGGACCGATACGACACCATGCCTCCGATTCGTCTGCGACCGCACGGAGCCGAACACCAGCGAGACCGCAGACGAATCGTGGTTTACGGCTAGCGTCGGGTCATGGCCAGCTACACCGTCAACGACGACGCCGTTGCCCGTTGCCGCGAGCTGATCGAGGCCCAGCAGTACGTCCTCGACTCCGACTGGGGCGAGGTCCAGCCCAACGCCGAGGCGCAGAACGGCTACCTCGAGAAGCACTCGTGGCAGGACTACGCCGGGTGGCACCTCGGCCTCACCGAGGGCGCCAACGACGAGACCAAGGCCCGCTACGGCTTCGTCTACGGCGATCTCCGACGCGTCCACCGCACCGGGCTCATCGCCTGCGTCTACCGCGCCTCCGAGTGGCGGCACAAGGCCGTCGAGCTCGCGGCCCACGACCTCCTGCAAGAGCTGGATCGCCAGGCCGGCATCAGCTGACCACCTCGTCCAACCGGTCGTACGACGTCTCGAGGTGCTCGGTCGGAACCAGCCACTCCTCGCCGACGACACCGCGGAGCACCCACTGACCCGGGCGAGCGGTCTGCGTGCCCTCGAGGCTGCGCACCACCTCGCCGGGCCGGGCCTGGCGGCCCTGCACCTCGCCGACCCGGCGCCAGCGGTCACCACCGAGCGCCTCGTGGGTCATCTCGAAGATCTCGGCGTCCACGGACCGCGAGCCGGCCTCGTCGAGGACCTCCCAGTCGCCGGCGTTGCCGTGCATCACGGTGCCGTCGGAGGTCTCCCACGTCCACGGCTCGTCCCGGCGTACGGCGGTCACCTCGCCCTTGCGGCGGAACCGGAGCCAGTTGGCGTACGGGTCGTCGAAGGACCGGTAGCCGAGCGTCTCCAGCAGGGCGAGGCTGTCGGTGACGCCCTTGCGGGTCTTCTCGCGCGCCTGGTCCGACAGCTGGTCCCAGGCCAGCAGGTCGGGGTGCTTCTTGCGGTTGCGGTCGCGTTGCGCGGCCCAGGACCAGCCGTTCCGCTTCAGGTGCTCGAGCCACGACTCGTGCTCGCGGCGCGCCATCTTGTCGAGCTGGTCGTCAGTGACCGGGGAGGCCGCCGTACCACTGGCGCCCCAGCTGCGACCCACCGCGACCGCGGAGCCGAGCACGGTCAGCACCTGGCGGACGTTGGACTCCCGGTAGAACGGCGCCAGCTCGCTCCACGGCCGCCGGGCCGGGTCGTCGGGGTCGGGATAGGTGCGCACGTAGTCCTCGTGCACCAGGCGCGCGATCCGCTCCCAGCTGTCCACCGGCCGACCCTGTCCGGCATCCAGGGTCGAGCCGAAGGCGCGCACCTGCGCGAGCAGTGGCTCGGAGCCGAGGCCGGTGACCTCGGTGTGCCGGGAGTAGACGAGCAGCCCGGGGTAGGTCACCCCGAGCCGGGACGCGAAGCGCTGGTCGGCGACGCTGACGTCGCCGCTGAACACGACCGCGGGCGCGACGTGCTCCGCGACCGCATCACGTACGACGACGTCGAGCTCGCGGCCGGTCTCGGCGCGCACGTGGTCGAGGCGGCTGTTGCCGAACCGACGCTGGGAGAGGTCGTGCTCCTCGATCACTTCGTCGGCGGACGGGCCGACGACTGTCACCGACGGGATCGGCGTCTCGTCACGGATCAGCGCGCGCTCGCGACTGTGCTGGGCCAGCTCGGCGACCACCGCGAACGTCAGGTCGGACTGTCCGGCGAGCAGCACATGGTCGACCCCGCGCTCCACCATGTGGTCGACGAGGAGCCGGGCGGTGACCTCGTTCTCGCTGATCGTGTCGACGATCCACCTGGGGATCCGGCTCAGGTAGCGCCGCCGCCAGTCCTCGGCCTGCCACGCCTCGTCCATCCGGAGCAGCGCCCGCACCGGGTGGTTGCCGGTGACCGACCTGCGGTCCTCGACCGCGTTCTGCACGACGGTCATCAGCGACTGGGCCTCGGTGCTGTCCTGGGCCAGGACCGCCAGCCGCCGCAGGGCGTGCCGTCGTCCGGGCCGGACCAGCAGCCGGGTCAGCGAGGCCTGGCGGCGCGGGTCGACGATCACGACGCGCCAGCCGGCCGCGCGAGCCTGGCCCACCCACGGTGCCAGCGGGTCGGAGGTGACGACCGCGAGCGTGGACCGCTCGGTGTCCTTGGCCAGGGCCGGGAGCAGCGGCGCGGACGTGAGGTCGGCACCGAGCACCACGGAGAGCCGTGGGGAGAACCGCACCGCGACCCGGTCCACCTGGGTGCGCAACAGCGCGGTCACCGCACTCGTCGCCGCCACCAGCAGCACGATCAGCTGGGCCAGCCGGGCGAACTGGAGGGCCAGCGGCACCCCCGTGACGTCGCAGCCGTTGGCTGGCCCGAACATGTCCACGGCGTAGTTGTTGGTGATCAGCCCGACCACCCGGGTCACGACGCTCCAGCCGCTGCTCAGCCCGGCGTCCGGGCAGCGGCCGTACGCCGCCGACGCCAGCACCACCACGGTCAGGATGCCGAGGGCGAGCAGCACCACGGCGAACGGCCGGTTGTTGCGGCGGTTGACGAACCGCCAGACACCGAAGGACACCAGGCCTGCCGCCAGGGTGACCCCCACCGGCCAGCCGGCCTTCGGGTCGCCGAAGGCGTCGAGCGGGCCGGGCAGGTCGACGTACACCGCGAGGGCCAGCAGCACGACACCCAGGGCGTACAGCGCCCCGGCCGCGAGGATGGCCCAGTGCGCCAGGTCGATGCGCTCGCTCGCCTTGGGATCCGCACTGTTCACGCGAGGATCGTAGGGGCGACTGCCCCATCAGCCCCGCAGGTCGGCCAGCACCATCTCCCGCCGGCGGGTCCGGACCTCGAACCGCGACCTCATCCCAGCCGCTCCTCGAGGTGCACGGTGACGGTCTCGCCCGCCTTCTTGTCGACCTCCAGCCGCAGCGCGGTCTTCACCGGGAGCTTGTGGTTGCCGTCGCCCAGCGCCATGAACGAGCTCTGGAACGGGACGCCGTCCACGGTGCCGCGCACCTTCACCAGCCCCTTGGTTCCGAAGAACCGGGCCGACTCGGGCCACACGACATAGGTCCAGCCGCCCTTGGCGTCGGACTTCTCCAGCTCTGCCTCGAACGTGACGGCGAGGGGTCCCTGCTTCGTGGTCATGCCGCTCTGACCGGGGCCGCCGTCCGGAATCATCGCGGCACGTCAGAGACTGGACCGGTGGTCAACCTCCGGGGCCTGGTCGCCGACACCCGGCCACTCCAGGAGGCGCACTTCCGCCGGTTGTGGGTGGCCAACATCGTCACCGTCGTCGGGGCGCAGCTCACCGTCGTCGCGGTGCCCGCCCAGATCTACCTGGACACGGGATCCTCGGCGTACGTCGGGCTGACCGGCGTCTTCGGGCTGGTGCCGCTGGTCGTGTTCGGGCTGTACGGCGGCGCGCTGGCCGACGTCTTCGACCGGCGGACCATCCTCGTCGTCACCACCGCCGGGCTGATCGCGACCAGCGCGCTGTTCTGGCTCCAGGCGTTCCTCGGCGGTGCGAACGTGTGGCTGCTGCTGTCGCTGTTCGCGGTGCAGCAGGCGTTCTTCGCCGTCAACCAGCCGACCCGCAGCGCGGTGCTGCCCAAGATCCTGCCGCTCGAGCTGCTGCCGGCGGCCAACTCGCTCAACATGACGGTCTTCCAGGCCGGCGCCATCGGCGGGCCGCTGATGGCCGGCGTGCTGATCCCGGTCATCGGTCTCGAGTGGCTGTACCTGATCGACACGGTCACGCTGTTCGCCACGCTGGTCGCCGTGGTCCGGCTGCCGAGCCTCGCCGTGGTCGATGCCCTCGCCGCGACCCCGGGAATCCGAGCGGTGGTCGACGGGTTCGCCTACCTGCGCCACCATCCGGTGCTGCTGATGTCGTTCGTGATGGACCTGATCGCGATGGTCTTCGGGATGCCGCGGGCGCTCTTCCCCGAGATCGCGCACCTCGACTTCGACGGTCCCGAGGCCGGCGGTCTCACGTTCGCGCTGCTCTTCGCGGCGATCCCGGCGGGCGCGGTCATCGGCGGCGTCTTCAGCGGCTGGGTCTCCCGGGTGGCGGCGCAGGGCCGGGCGGTCGTCGTCTGCATCCTGATCTGGGGAGCGGCGATGGTCGGTTTCGGTCTCGCCGTCGGCCTGGCCGACCTCGCCCGGACGCCGATGCTGGTGTTCGCGCTGCTGATGCTGGTAGTCGGCGGCGCGGCCGACATGGCCTCGGCGGCGTTCCGGACGAGCATGCTCCAGAGTGCCGCCGACGACGCGGTGCGCGGCCGGCTCCAGGGCGTGTTCATCGTCGTGGTGGTCGGTGGCCCCCGGATCGCCGACGTCCTGCACGGCGCCACTGCGGCGGCCGTCGGGACCGCCGCGGCCGCGGCCGGTGGTGGCGTGCTGGTCGTGGTCGGCACGGTGCTCGCCGCGCTGGCCGCGCCGGCGTTCATCCGCTACCGGGTCACGTCCGCCGCGCGCGGCCCGGGTCGGCGGTGAGATAGGGCCCATTCGCGACGGGCAAACCGGCCCACACTCACCGCCGCCCGGGGCCGACCGCCGCTACCGGGTCACGTCCGCCGCGCGCGCCGCCCGCGTCACTCGGCCGTGACCAGGCCCCGCACGTACGCCGCCTGGCCCGCGTGCTGGAGGTCGTCGCTGATCACACTGACCAGCCGGACAGCGAGCGAGACCGGCGGGTCCCACCGCTCATCGACGATCCGGTCGAGGTCCTCGGGGCCCAGCCCCGCGACGTACGACGTGGTGGCCGCGTGCACCGCCCGCAGGTAGTCGGCCAGCAGCTCGGCGCCCACGCGCACGTGACCGACCTCCTCGCCGCTCATGCCGTAGCCGGTCGCGCGAGTGTCGAAGGGCAGGTCGAACCTCGACACGAAGTCCTGCGCCGTCCACACCTGCTCGGTGCCCGCGACGTCGGCGACGTGGTCGTCCTGCACGCGGGTCAGGTGCCAGACCAGCCACGCGATCGAGTTGGCGTCGCGGCCCGGGCGGTGCGCGAGCTGCTCGTCGCTGAGGCCGTCGACGGCCCCGGACGCGGTCTGCAGGACACGCTCGAAGGCGTCGATGAGGAGCTGTGCGGGCGTCATGCCACTCGACGTTAGCCCGATGACACCGAGCAGTGCGGCGGGTCGCGCCAGGACTGTCGGCGCTGGCGATAGCGTCGGTGGCCCAGACCGTCGGAGGGCACATGCGGACCAGGTTCATCGTCATGAGCGTGGGCACTGCCCTGGCGGTGGGGGTGCTCGCCACCGGACCGACGGCGACCGCTGACGACGAGGTCCGCAGGGCCGGCACACCCGGTGCCGGGGCCACGCCACGCGCGGCAACGGCGGTCGTGGTCGGCCAGACCGGTGCCCCGGTCCCGTGCGGCCCCGCCAACACCATGTGGGTCCAGTACGCCACCGCGGCCGCGCCGGTCTACACCGTGCCGGGGGCCGGGGTCATCACGAGCTTCTCGCACAACGCGAACGGCACCGCCGGTTCGATCCGTGCCGTTGTCGTGGGACCCGCCGCGGCGCCGAACGACCGCACGGTCCTGGCCTACAGCGCCCAGACGCCGGTCACACCCGGCACCCTCAACACCATCGCCGTGCGGCTCCCGGTCCCGGCCGGTGCCGGTCTCGGCATCCACATCAGCGCGACCTCCATGGGTTGTCTCTTCAACACCGGTGTTGCCGGTGACGTGCTGGCGGGCGGTTTCCTCGACCCCAGCGTCTCGAGCAACTACACCCCCTCGAACACCTTCCCCACCCGCCGACTGAACCTCTCCGCCGTGTGGGAGCCGGACGCCGACCACGACCTGTTCGGCGACGTCTCCCAGGACGCGTGCCCCCAGTCGGCGAGCACGCAGGTCGCATGCCCGGCGCCGGACACGACCATCACCAAGCAGCCTGCGAAGCGCAGCTCGAAGCGCGAGGCCAAGATCAAGTTCAGCTCGGCGCCGGGTGCCACGTTCACCTGCGCGGTCGACGGCAGGTCCGCCAAGCCGTGCACGTCACCGTTCAAGAAGCGCTACGGCTACGGCAAGCACACCGTCGTGGTCACCGCCATCAGCCCCGTCGGCATCGCCGACCCGACACCGGCCAAGGTGAAGTTCAGGGTCGCCAGGCAATAGGCCCGACGCACTAGCGAAGCCGGGTGCGACCGGGCTGCGGCCGTACGAGCGCCGGTACGACGAACCGTTCCACCATCGCCCGCTCCTCCGCCGCGCTCCGGCCGGGCGCGGTGAGGAGCGAGACGATCACGCGGACCAGCCAGCGGGCGGCGAGCGGGTCGTCGACGGCGGTCCGGCCGAGCGCCTCGATGACCGGCGAGGCCTCGGCGAGCTCGGCGGTGGTGGCGGCATCACCGGCGCCGAACCACGCGGCCAGGCTGGGGTTCTCGCGGACCCTGCGCAGGGCGGAGAGGACGGCGGTGACCACGCGCTGCTCGGGGTCCCGGACCTTCGCCGCATCGGCGGCCACCAGCGTGCCGACCCGGCGCGCCTCGCGGTGCGCAAAGGCGAGGTGCAGCTCGTGGCGGTCGGCGAAGTAGCGGTAGAGGGTGGCGCGCGAACAGCCCGCGGCCCGGGCGACGTCCCCCATCGCGACGCCGCCGATGCCGCGCTCGGCGAACAGCTCGCCCGCGGCATCGAGGATGCGCTCGGCGGCGATCCGGTTGCGGTCCTTCGCGAGCCAGTCGTTCATCGGATCGTCAGCGGGACGGTGAGGGGCCGGCGGACATAGGGGCCTTCGGCCCAGGTGACACCGGAGACGTCGACCTCGAAGTCCGGGATCCGGGTGAGGAGCTCCTCGAGCGCCACGCGGGCCTGCATCCGCGCGGCCGCGGCGCCGAGGCAGTGGTGGTTGCCCTGGCCGAAGGTCAGGATCTGCGACGGCTTCCGGTGGATGTCGAGCTGCTCGGCATCGGGGCCGTACCTGCGCGGGTCGCGATTGGCCGCGGCATAGCCCAGCAGCACCTTCCTGCTGGCCGGGATCGTCACGCCGTGCAGCTCGACGTCGCGGGTGACCGTCCGGGCGAGGAGCTGGACCGGCGAGGTGAGCCGGAGGAACTCCTCCCCGGCGTCCCGGATGAGCGCGGGGTCAGTTGCGAGCTCGGCCCGCTGGTCGGGGTGCTGGGCGAGGAGCTGGACGGTCCCGCCGAGGTTGCCCGTGGTGGTGTCGTTGCCGCCGGTGACCATGGTGAAGACGTAGGCCAGGACCGACAGTAGCCCAGCCTCGTCGTCGGCCACCCCGGACGCGACCAGGGCCGAGATGGTGTCGTCGCCGGGCTCGCGGCGGCGCCACTCGATGAGCTCGGTGAAGTAGCCCAGCATCTCGCCGACTGCCGCGATCCCGTCGAGGGACTCACCCGACGAGCTCGTCGCGACGATCGCATCGGTCCACGCGTCGAACCGCTCCCGACCCTCGTCCGGTACGCCGAGGTAGTAGGCCACGACCGTGCTCGGCAGTGGCTTGAACAGGTCGGTCACGATGTCCCCGCCGCCCTGGGCGCGGAACGCCTCGAGGCGGCCGGCGACGTAGGCCCGGACCTGCGGCTCCACCTCTCGCACCGCTCGCGGCGTGAACCCGCGCGCGACCAGCTTTCGGAACGCCGTGTGCTCCGGCGGGTCCAGCATCACCATCGGCGGGTTGTCGGCCAGCCCGATCATTTCCAGCTCGCCGTACTGAACGCTCAGCCCCTGCGCGCTCGAGAACGTCACGGTGTCCACGGCCGCGGCGAAGACGTCCTCGTGCCGGGTGAGCAGGTAGTAGTCGTGGTGTGGTCGGTCCTCGGGCACCACGTGGTGCACGGGGTCCTGGTCGCGCAGGGCGGCGTACATCGCCCACGGGCTGGCCCAGGCCGCATCGCCGCCGGGCGAGTACGCCGGCTGCGACGTTGTGGTCTGCACGCCTCAATATTGAGACAAGTGTGGCAGATTGTCTACTTGGGGCGCTTGACCTTCACCTGGGCGCTCACCGACTCCAGGAAATCGGGGCCGTTCGGAAGCAGCACCCGCCACCACGACTTCCCCTTGGGCGGTTTGAGCGTCCACGCGACGATGGCCGCCGGGCTCCCGGCCTTCACCGTCACCCAGCCCTTCTCCTTGTCCTTGCGCTGGAGCAGCACCGAGCCCGCGCCGCTCCCGGGCGTGAGGGCGGCGGTGAACCTCACCTTCTTCTTGCCCTTCTTCTTCACCGTGAGCGTCACCCCTCTGGTCACTCCCAGGGCTCTGGTCTCGGACTGCGCCGTCTCGGTACCACCCGAGACCAGCCGGCTCCAGTACTCGGCGTTCCCGGTGGCTGTGACGTCGAGCGTCGCGACCCTGGCGGCATCGGTGAGGGCCTGGCCGGCGAACGCCGCGGTTCCGTTGGACCCGCGCCGGTAGAAGTTCACCGCGGTCCCGGCCGGCGGGCCGACGGCGGTCGACTGCAGCGACACCGTGGTGCCGTACGGGACCGAGCTCGGCAGCGCACCCAGCTTCAACGACGTGGAGCCGCCGGGGGTGAAGAGCATCGGCACCACGGCCGTGTAGCCGTACTCGTGGCCGATGTTGCCGCCCGAGCCCGATGTGCCGTAGAGCCAGCGGATCCCCACGATCACCTGCATCGCCGAGGTGAGCACGGGCGCACCGGAGGCGCTGGTGGCGAAGTTCAGCACGTAGTCGCAGGGCAGCCCGGTGTGCACCTTTCCGGGGCTCCAGTTCGGGTAGTTGTCGGCGCAGCTGAGGGTGTTACGAGTCAGGTCGAAGAAGGGGTTGTCGCCGGCGTCGATGACCAGCCTCCACCGCCCCACGAACTGGCCGGCGCCGTTGGCCAGGCGGTAGGCGACGTACGGGGTCGGGTCGGCGGCGTTGTCGCTGCAGCCGCCGGGCCGGGTGCTCAGCGGCATGCAGTCGGGGACAGTCGCATTGAACGGCCCCGGCGCCGCCATCCCGGAGGCGGTGAACCGGATCGTGGTCGCGTTGCCGTTGATCGGCACGGTGTCCGGGAGCGCGCGCGCGTTGAGCGCCCGCGGCCACAAATTGGGGTCGGTGCGGTCCTGCATGTTCTGCCAGGCGCAGTTCTGGTCCAGGCCGGCCTCGTGGTTGGGGTCGAACGGGTCGCCCGGATCGCTCTCCACCCACACGTCATGGGAGACGTTGTCGTGCAGCTGGGCCGGGCAGACCGGCAGGATCCCCGTCATCGGGGTGTCTATTGGGAGTGTGTCGGCGGCGTCGGCGGTGGTTCCCCCACCGCCGGCGACCAGGACGGTCGTGACCATCGTCAGGACGAGCAGTGCGATGCGTTGGCGGCCCCCGAGAGCCGCGGGGCGGCTCTTCATCCAAGGACCATAGGGAATTCACGTCCGCTGGTCCAGAGCCGGTCTACACCTAGTCCCGCTCACCGCGGAGCCGCTCGAGACGCGCCGTGAGCAGGTCCCGCCGGTGTGCGTTGCCGTGCAGGCCGACGAAGCGGTCCTCGAACCTGGACAGCAGCGCGTCGTCGAGACGGCGGACCGCGCCCGGTGGGTAGCGGTAGCCCATCCGCTCCCGGATCGTCTCCTCGTCGACGGCCCGCAGCACCTCGGCCAGCTCCTCGAGCGTGGTGATGCCCAGCTCGAGCAGCAGTCCCGAGATCCAGGCGTAGTGGTCGGTGCGCGACCAGCCCGCGTCGGCGTACTGGCCGGCGAGGAACGCCGCGAGCTCCCGGGCCGCGATCCTCGGGTCGTCGTCGACGACCGCGGTGGACGCCGCGCCGCGCAGCCGGTCGCGGATCTCGGAGAACTCCTGGTCGGCGAGCTCGAGCAGACCGGCCGCCAGGGTGAACCGCCGGTCGAACTCGCTGGCGTGCTCGAGTGGGACCGTGCCCTTGTAGCGGATGTCGTGCTCGAACTCGGCCCACGCGTGCTGGAGCACGGTGCGCAGCTGGACCTGGACGACGCGACCCTCGATCTCGACCTGCAGGTGTCTGCTGGCGTAGCCGAACCGGCCCTGGCTGGCCGTGAGCTCGCCGAAGTCCCGGTCGTCGAGGACCGGGAGCTGCTCACCGAGCAGGGCGGCGACGGCCTCCACGTCGTCGCGCACGTAGGTGATCACCCGGACCCCGAGCTGGTCGCCGATGTCGGTGAGCGGGTCGACGTAGAGCGGGCGGCCGGCCTCGGCCCGGGTCGCCTTCTCCGCGAACGAGGCGATGGCCTTGGCCCGGCCGTCGATGGACAGGTAGTTGATGCCGGCCTCGTCGAGGATCGAGGCGATCAGCGCGGCGGCCTCGGCGGCCGCGGTGACCAGCTCGGCGTGGCCGGCGGCGTAGGCCTGGACGGCCAACCGGACCGGGTCGCTGGGCGCCGGGTCGCTGGCTGCCGGGTCGTCGTGCGTCACTCGGGCCCGCCCATGACTGCGACCATACGGGCACACTCTCTCCTTGTGCCGGGCTGCTGCCGGCCGGCGTCGGCGCGGCTTACGACAACACTCGGGAGGAATCGGATGACCATCGACTTCAACCACACCCTGGTCCACGCGAAGGACACCTGGGCGGCCGCCCGCGAGGTGAGTGGCGTGCTCGGCCTGGCCGAGCCGGCGTCGTACGGCCCTTTCGCGGTGCTGCAGTTCGACAACGGCGCCACCCTCGACTTCATCGAGGACACCGGCGACATCAAGGCGCAGCACTACGCGTTCCTGGTCGGCGAGGACGACTTCGACGCGATCTGGGGGCGCCTGCGGGAGGAGGGCCGACAGTGGTGGGCCGACCCGCACAAGAACCGACCGGGCGAGATCAACCACGGCGACGGCGGACGCGGCCTCTACTGGGAAGGGCCGGACGGGCACTGGCTCGAGATCATCACCAAGCCCTACGGGAGCGGTGGGTCATGAGCGGTCCGCTGCATCGGCCCTACCCGCCGGACCTCTATCGCGGACCCACCGGTGAGGCGTCGGCCTGGCTTCGGCCGGCCGACGCCGAGCCCGAGCTCCGCTACCGGTCCGGCGGCAGCTGTGAATACCTCGCCACCGGCGATCGCACCGGCACCACGTTCGGCCTCTACCGCTGGACGTTCGGACCGGACGAGTCCGGCCCCGACCCACACTTCCACCGGGCCATCACCGAGTCGTTCTACGTCCTCAGCGGCGAGGTGAGGCTGTACGACGGCAGCGGCTGGCGGACCGGTGGGCCCGGTGACTTCTTCTTCGTGCCCGAGGGCGGGCTGCACGGCTTCAAGGGGGGCGACCGTGCGCAGATGCTGCTGATGTTCACCCCGGGCGCCCCGCGCGAGGACTACTTCGAGACCCTGGCCGGTCTGGCCGAGAACCCGATGACGGACGAGGAGCGGACGGAGTTCATGCTCCGCCACGACACCTACTGGGTGTGACGGCTCGGGGCAGCGGTCAGGCCAGCGGTTCCCGCGGCCCGGGCACGGTCGCGACCGCGATGGCCGTGGTGGCCGGTACGGCGAGCACGAGGCCGATGCTGCTGGCGAACGCGCGCATCAGCTCCTCGGCGATCTCCTCGGTGCCGATCAGGTCGAACCAGGATCGGTCGTAGAGCGACACCGCCAGCAGCAGGGTCAGTGCGGTGCCGGCGTAGGCGAACACGATGGTGTAGATGGTCGAGGCGATGTGGTCGCGCCCGATGCGCATGGCGCTGGAGAACAGCCGGCGCCTCGTCATCGTCGGCGCCGCACCGCGCAGCTCCCAGACCGCGGAGGCCTGGGTGATGGTGACGTCGTTGAGCACTCCGAGGCCGGCGATGATGACGGCGGCGATCAGGAGGTCCTGGAGGCTGATCTCGCCGGCGAAGGTGGTGAGGATCCGGCCGCCGTCGTCGACCACGCCGGTCAGGTGCGCCGAGCTGACCGACCACCAGCCGACTGCTGCGGTCAGCCCCATCCCCGCCAGGGTTCCGGCCAGCGCCGCACTCGTCCGGAGCGAGACACCATGGGTGGTGTAGAGGACGACGTACATGATGGCTGCGGCTGCGACCAGCGCGACCGGCACCGCGGCCTCACCGGCGAGCAGCGCCGGGATCGCGAAGCCGCCGAGCACGACACCGGCGACGCCGAGGCCGACCAGCGCCATCAGCCCGCGGAGCCGGGCCACCGCCACCACCACCACGACGAACAGGCCCGCCATCAACCACAGCGACGTCGTGCGCTTGATCTCGAAGTAGCTGAGGGTCACCGGCTGCCCCTCCGAGGCCGGCTTGTGTTGCAGGATCACCCGATCGCCCTGCTCCAGGCCGGCGTCACTGACCTCGGGAGGGACGTCGAGCGTCACCTTGGTGCCCTCGTCCGCGCCCTCGGCGACGGTGACCTCGATCCGGCCGCAGGTGTTGGTCGTATCCGGCTCCGTGTCAGGTCCGGACCGCGGACAGGCGGGCTGCACCTCGCCGATGACCGCCTCCGGGAAGGTGACGCCCTCGGCTGCGAACCCGACCGAGCCTTTCAGCTCGTCGACCTTGCTGCTGTCGGGCCAGAGCAGCACCACACCGACCACGGTCGCGACCGCCACCGCGGCAAGCGCCGCCAGGAGAACGACGCGGGGCAGCGGCGCCACCTCGAGCTCGACGTCGGACCCCGACCCGTGACCGTGACCGTGACCAACGCCGAGGTTTCGGTCGGCGCGGTGTGATCCCACCGGCCCATCCTGCCCGGGGGGTGGTCAGTCGGGTCGGGCGGCGTCCCGGGAGACCAGCACGGCGGCGACGTCGTCGTCGCGAGTGGGGTCTCGCAGCTCCTCCACGACCTCGGACAGCCAGCGGTCCGTGTGACCGGCCCACGGCGTGCGGAGGGCGGTGATCAGTCGAGCCATCGCGGCGTCGGCATCGTCGCCGCGGCGCTCGATCAGACCGTCGGTGTAGAGCAGCAGCGCGTCACCGGGCCGGAACTCCGCTGACCGGATGGCGCGCTGGCCGCCGCCGACGCCGAGGATCAGCGTGCTCGGGTGGTCGAGCACCTCGATCTGGCCGTCGGCAGCGAGCAGTACCGGAGGCGGGTGACCCGCGTTGATCACCTGGAGGTGGTCGAGTGCCGGGTCGGCCACGGCGTACACCATGGTCACCAGCTGCTCGAGGTGCAGCGCGTCGAAGACCCGGTCCATGCCCGCCAGCACGGCGGTCGGCTCAGGATCGACCGCGACCAGGGTCCGGATCGCCGAGCGCATCTGCGCCATCACCGACGCGGCGGCGACGCCGCGGCCCATCACGTCGCCGACGAACATCGCCAGCCGGCCGTCCTCGAGCTCCAGCACGTCGTAGAAGTCGCCGCCGGCGTCGGTGCGACCAGCCGGCAGGTACTCCACGGTGCTCGACCAGCCCTCGACCTCCGGCAGCCTCTCGGGCAGCACCGCGCGCTGCAGCTCCAAGGCGGCGGTCCGGACCTGACTGTGGAGCTGGGCGTTGTCGATCGCGACGGCGGCGCGCCGGGCGAGGTCCTCGCCGAAGGCCAGGTCGTCCTCGGAAAAGCGCCGGCCCTCCTCCCCGGCGACCCACGTGATCACCCCGAAGATCCGGTCGCCGACCTTGAGCGCGCAGGACATCCCGCTGCGCAGGTTGAGCATCCGCATCAGCCGCAGGTGCTCGTCGTCCTGGGCCGCCTGCACGAGCAGCTCGTCGCCCACCTCTGGCACCAGCAGGCTCTCCCCGGTCCGGAGCACCCGGTAGCCGCCCTCGTCCGACTCCGGATCGGCCGGGTAGCGCTCCTGCAGCTCCGTGACCAGCTCGCTCTGCTCGGGGTGGTGGTGCGCCACCGCGATGCTGCGCAGCACCCCGTCCTCCTCGAGCGAGATGGCACACCAGTCGGCGAACCACGGCACCGCCGCCTCGGCCACCGCGGTCAGGGTCCCCTCGTAGTCGAGGTCGCTGGCCAGCTTGGCGCTCGCGTCGGCCAGGAAGCTGAGCTTGGCCTCACGGTCGGCGGCCGCCCGCTGCGCCTCGATGCGGTCAAGGGTCATCGCGCACGTGTCGGCGAGCAGTCGCAGGAACAGGTGCTCCGCCTCGTCGATCTGGCGGCGGCCCGGGAAGGACAGCGAGACGACGCCGAGCACCCGGCCCTCGCTGACCGCGAGCGGCAGGCAGAGGATCGACCTGTTGCCCGGGCCCGCGGCCTCCAGGTCGGGGTATCGGCGGGCGAACTCCTCGCGGTCGACGTACAGCGGCTGCCCGGTCCGGGCGCTCTCGGCGGCCGGGGTGTTGCTGTCGAGGCCGTACGTCGCCCAGCGGCTGGCCACACCCTCGCGGCCGCCGCGGATGCCCATCAGCGCCAGCGTGTGGGCGTCGACAAGCAGCGAGATCGAGGCGACCGTCGCGCCGGCGGCGTTCATCATGTGGTCGGTGACGATGGCCGAGACCTCTTCGACACTCTCGGCGCTGAGCAGCTCGCTGGTCACCGAGGCGAGTCGGCGCAGCCGTCGTCCGAGCGGCAGCGGGGCGGCGTCCTGCTCGTCATCGGGGGCGGCGCCGGTCGGCGGAAACCCGCTCGGCACCTCGGCCAGCAGCAGCGCACCGCCGTCGACTCCGTCGTGGCTGACCGCCGTCCACGAGGTGGCCAGGGTGGCGATGCGGTGACCGCCACACAGCATGGCCAGGTCACCGGTCCAGACCCCGCTCCCCCGGACCAGGGCCAGCACCTCGTCGACCACTCCGCGCTCCGGCTCGTCGAAGAGCCGGGTGCTGGCATCGCTGCCGACCAGAGTGTCGAACGGCGACCCGAACAGGTCGAGAGCGGACGGGTTGGCGTAGACCACCGTGCCGTCGGCGTCCAGCGCCACCGCGGCAACTGTGAGGCCGTCCAGCAACGCAGCGTCGGGTTGCCACGCACGCGCGGCCGGCGGCGGGGTCCGGGCCACAGCGGGATCCTGTCACGGGGATTCGGGGCGCGGCAGGTGAATCCCGGACCCAAATGGGGTGGTTCTGGCATGGCCCGGTCGGGCTAGCTAGCGGTGAGCTCCCACGCGCCGGCTCACTCGCGATCGACCGCGTCGGGTGGGGTGCGCTTGACCGCGCCGATGCCGAGAGTGCGCGAGCGTTTCGAGTCCGCCAGGACGTCGACCGAGAACGGCAGCTCGTAGTAGGTCGCGGACCATCGGTAGGGGTAGTCCGTGTCAGCTACCTGGTAAGTCCACTCCCTCCCGACGTCCTGGTCGCGCACCATCCAGTGGATCGAATGGACGTCGGTCGCGTCGCTGGTGACGGAGGCGAAGAAGTTCGACCAGTCGAAGTCCTCGTCCCAGCGCGAGTACCAGACCTGGTAGGGGTCGGTCCTGGTCCCGCAGATGTAGACCTCGGTCTTCGTCTCGACCGCCGGGTCTTCCTTCTCCTGGCAGTCGTCGGTCAGCGACGGGAAGACGCTGGCCATGCCGGCTCGGCCCTCGGGCACCGCGCCCTGAGCGGTGTCGTCCGGCTGGTCGTCGTCTCCGGGCCGGGTGAGCAGCACGACGACCACGACGACCGCGACCACGAGAACGAGGGCGGCCCCCATCAGGCGCAACGACGGCAGCCTGCGCCGCGGCAGGCTTGCGGCGGTCGAGTCCTGTTCCTCGGGAATCGTGATCTTGCGCGTCGCGGGCGTTCCCCGGCCGCCCACGGTGGCCGCGCGGCGTACCGCCCGGACCAGCGGTGGCTCCCACTGTTCGGCCGCGTCGCCACCGGTCTCGAGCCACTGCTGTGGCCCGATGAAGTAGCGCAGGTCGCGCGACGGCTCGACCTGTTCGAGACGGACCGGCACGATCGGGATGCCGCCGCTGACCGCCGACTCGAGCTCCCGCATCACGTGCGGCGACTTGTTGGTGGCGGCCGAGAACAACAGCACCATCGCGGGCGCCGCGTCCAGCCCGTCGAGGATCGCTTGCGCGTAGCTCTCTCCGGGGTCGATGTCGCGGGGCGCGATCCAACAGGGCACGCCGGCCGCCTCGAGCGCCGCCACCACGCGCTGGGCCATGCCAGCGTCTGGCGCCGCGTGGCAGACGAACACCCCACCCTGCATCTTCGGAGGCTAAGTCAGGTCGGGGGTCACAGCCATGGTTCGAACGGGTCAGTCGCTAGTGCGCCATGTCGACGAACCGGGAGTAGTGGCCCTGGAAGGCGACCGTGATGTCGCGAGTGGGGCCGTTGCGGTGCTTGGCCACGATCAGGTCGGCCTCGCCGGGACGGGTGGACTCGCGCTCGTAGAGGTCCTCGCGGTGCAGCAGGATCACCATGTCCGCGTCCTGCTCCAGCGAACCGGACTCACGCAGGTCGCTGAGCAGCGGCCGCTTGTCGGAGCGCTGCTCGGGGCCACGGTTGAGCTGGGAGATCGCGATGATCGGGACCTCGAGCTCCTTGGCCAGCAGCTTGATCTGACGGGAGAACTCCGAGACCTCGAGCTGGCGGGACTCGACCTTCTTGCCGGATGTCATCAGCTGCATGTAGTCGATGACGATCAGCCGCAGGTCGTGGCGCTGCTTGAGCCGGCGGGCCTTGGCCCGGATCTCCATCATCGTCATGTTCGGGGAGTCGTCGATGAAGACCGGGGCGCTGGAGACCTCGCCCATCTTGCGGGCCAGCTTGGTCCAGTCGTCCTCGCTGAGCTGGCCGTTGCGGATGTGGTTGAGCGGCACCTTGGCCTCGGCCGAGAGCAGCCGCATGGTGATCTCCGACCTGGTCATCTCCAGGCTGAAGAAGACACTGGTCAGGTTGTTGTGGATCGAGGCCGCGCGGCAGAGGTCGAGGGCCAGGGTCGACTTGCCCACGGCCGGGCGCGCCGCCACGATGATCATCTGGCCGGCATGGAGTCCGTTGGTCAGCTCGTCGAGGTCGGCGAAGCCGGTCGGTACGCCGTAGAGGCCGGCCTCCCGGTTGCCGATCGCCTCGATCTCGTCGAGGACGCCGTCCATGATCTCCGAGAGCGGGGCGTAGTCCTCGCTCGAGCGCCGGTCGGTGACCTTGTAGACCTCGGCCTGCGCGGCGTCGACCAGGTCGTCGACCTCGCCCTCGCCGGCGTAGCCGTATTGGACGATGCGCGTCCCGGCGTCGACCAGGCGACGCAGGATCGCCTTCTCGCGCACGATCTCGGCGTAGTAGGACGCGTTGGCCGCGATCGGCACCGACGCCGAGATCGTGTGCAGGTAGGGAGCCCCGCCGATCCGCTGCAGCTCGCCCCGGCGCTGCAGCTCGTTGGCGACGGTGACCATGTCGGCCGGCTCGCCCCGACCGAAGAGGTCGATGATCGCGTCGTGGATCGTCTCGTGGGTGGGCCGGTAGAAGTCGACCCCGCGGAGCACCTCCGCGACATCGGCGATCGCGTCCTTGGAGATCATCATCGCCCCGAGCACGGACTGCTCCGCCGCCATGTCCTGGGGCGGGGTCCGGTCGCCAAGGGATCCCGGCTCGGGGATCCAGGCGTCGGACTCGGTCAGGCTCACGCGGGCTCCGAGGGGTGGTGAAGGTGTGGCTGATGGGACGACAGGGTGATGTCGCCGACGGTAGGGCCGACCGCCGACAGCCCTGGGTCCAAGGGGTATCTGTCGCGGTCCGGCCCGGGTGAACCTACGCAGGTCCGGGCCTGCTGGGAAGCCCGCTATCCACACCCTCTGGGGACAACCCGCGACAACTCGTGGACGACACGCGCCGGCCTGTGCACAGGATGGGGAAAAGGCTGTGGACCTGGCCCCGAGTTTCGCGGCCACCACCGCACTGACCTGCGCAAACGGTCATCCACCGGTGTGGAGCCAAAATACTTCGTCCCGGTGTCCGTTCACCGGACGGACACCTTCCCGTCACAAGGTGGCTTTGTCGACAAAGTGCTCATCCACACCATTATCCACCGGTGTGCACGGACTAGTACGGTGCCGAGCACTCTCCGCTCGCGGCCCTTACAGGGACTAGGTGAAGTTGATTGTCCCAGGGTTCGCGAGGGCGAACCGCAGGGTCAACATCTAACCTGCTGGTCATGCTCGCCTCCCCCGTTCGGCGCACGGTGCTGCTCGCGCTCATCGGGCTGGCGGCCGGACTGCTCCCTGTGGTCGCCACCGTCGCCCCCGCCGAGGCGTCGGCCAGCTGCAAGGACGAGCGAGCCCTGCCCTTCCCCGTCGGCTGCGACGACGAGAACCCGCCGGTCACCGACGAGGTCACCCTGTCAGTCTCCGGGGCGACGCTGACTGCCACCGCCAGTGCACACTTCACCGACACCGATGCGGACACGCTCGGGTACCAGTGCCAGCTCGACGGCGCGTCGTGGACCGCGTGCTACCCGGTCGCGTCCTTCTCCAACCTGAGCGCCGGTGCGCACACCCTCGCGGTGCGTGCCGTCGACGTCGAGGACAACGCCAGGCCGGGCGCCTGCGACCTGGCCGACTGCAGCCCGGAGGTCCCGGACTACGACGCGACGCCCCAGACCGCGTCAGCCACGATCGGCAGCGGGGGCGGCGGCGGTCTGCCGGGCGGGCCGAACGGGGAGCCCGAGACCCAGATCAGCGGACCCCACGACCGGATCACCCCCGGTGCACCAGTGGCACTGAGCAGGAGCCCCCAGGTGACCCTGGCCAGCAGCGAGCCCGCGACGTTCAACTGCGCGGTCAACGCGCGCAAGATCCCGTGCCGGGCCGGCGTCAACGTGCTCACGGGACTCAAGCCCGGAAACCAGGTACTGGTCGCGCAGGCCGTGGACAGCGACGGCAACTACGACGCCACGCCCGCCAGCTTCACCTTCTACGTCCCGGTGAACCTCAAGCCCGGCCAGCGCACGGGCTGGAAGGCGGTCAAGAGCCGCCGCGCGTACGCCGGCGACTACGTCTCGACGTCGATCCGCGGCGCGGTGCTCACCGTGGGATCGGTCAAGGGCGTCCGCGAGGTGCGGCTGATCGCGCCCACCGGCCCGAAGCTCGGCAAGGTTGCCGTCCGGGTCGGCCACGGGAAGTGGCAGAAGGTCGACCTGAAGTCGGCCAAGGCCAAGCAACTCGAGGTCTTCGTGATCCGTGGTCCCCGGTCGGGCCCGGTCAGCGGCGCGATCCAGATCCAGGCGCTGAAGGTGCCCAGCGGCGGGGTGGTCGCGGTGGACGCGATCGTGGCCAGATAGTCAGGCCGGAATGACGTTGAGCGCGACGGTCGCGGAGACCTCGTCGTTGAGCCGGACGGTGACCTCGTGGGCGCCGAGCGACTTGATCGGGTTGCCGACCGCGATGGTCCGCTTGTCGACCTCCTGGCCGGACGCGCTGCTGAGCGCCTCCGCGATGTCGGTCACGGTGACGGCGCCGAAGAGTCGGCCGCCCTCGCCCGCGCGGACCGTGACCTGGACCGGGGACTCCTCGAGCTTGGCCTTGATGCCCTCGGCCTGGTCCTGGTCGCGGACGGCACGCGCGGTGCGCGCGTTCTTGATGGACTCGACGGTCTTCTCGGCACCGCGGGTCCAACGGATCGCGGCGCCGCGCGGGACGAGAAAGTTGCGGCCGTAGCCGTCCTTGACCTCGACCACGTCGCCGGGAGCGCCGAGGCCGGTGACCTCCTGGGTGAGAATCAGCTTCATTGCAGGGCTTCCTCTCAGCGACCGGTGGACGTGTAGGGCAGCAGGGCGACCTCGCGGGCGTTCTTGACCGCGATGGCCACGTCACGCTGGTGCTGGACGCAGTTGCCGGTCACCCGGCGGGCACGGATCTTGCCGCGGTCGGAGATGAACTTCCGGAGCAGCGCTGTGTCCTTGTAGTCGACAGCGGTCGCCTTCTCCTTGCAGAACTGGCAGACCTTCTTCTTGGGCTTGCGGAGTACGGGCTTAGCCATTGTGGTGCTTCCTCCTCAGAAGCCCGACGTACGTCGGAATGGTTGCGTTGGGATTGTCAGTTGCGTGGTTTCGAGACGGTCGCTGCGCGACCTCCTCAACCACCGATCGGTTGATTCAGAACGGAGGCTCGTCGTTGGTCACGCCGGGTGCGCCCCACGGGTCGGCGGGGGCACTGCCGGCGGCGGCGGCGCCACCCGCGGCACCCGCGCCACCGGCACCTCCCGCGGCCGGCGCGGGGGTGGCCCACGGGTCGTCGGCCGCGGCCGGCTTGGCACCGCCCTGGCTGGCACCGCCGGAGTAGCCGCCCCCGCCGCCCTGGCGGCTGGTGCGGTTGACCTTGGCGGTGGCGAACTTCAGCGACGGGCCGATCTCGTCGACCTCGATCTCGAAGACGGTGCGCTTCTCGCCCTCGCGGGTCTCGTAGGTGCGCGACTTGAGCCGGCCGGAGACGACGACCCGCATGCCCCGCTGGAGCGACTCGGCGACGTTTTCGGCCGCCTGCCGCCAGATGGAGCAGCGCAGGAACATCGACTCGCCGTCGACCCACTCGTTGGTGTTCTTGTCGAAGTTGCGCGGGGTCGAGGCCACCGTGAAGTTGGCAACCGCAGCGCCCGAGGGCGTGAAACGCAGCTCGGGGTCGTCGGTGAGGTTGCCGACCACGGTGATGAGGGTCTCGCCTGCCATGAGGTCTCCTTGTTGGTCCCGTTGGGTCCTGATCAGGTCCGGGTCACGTCCAGCCCATCGTTGCGGCGAGCACCGACGGTGGGAAGTGCCCTTCCACAGAGCGGGTCACCAGGCGCCGTACGACGGCGCCGGCACTCAGTGCGCGTCGGGCCGGATGACCTTGGTCCGGAGCACGGACTCGTTCAGCCCCAGCTGCCGGTCGAGCTCCTTGACCGAGTCGGGCTCGGCGTTGAGGGTGATCACCGCGTAGATCCCCTCTTGGTTCTTCTGGATCTCGTAGGCCATGCGGCGACGGCCCCAGATGTCGACGGACTCGACGGAGCCGCCGTCCTTGCGGATGACGTTGAGGTACTTGTCGAGCGACGGCTCGACGGTGCGCTCCTCGAGACTGGGATCGAGGATGACCATTACTTCATAGGCACGCAAAGCAGTTCCACCTCCTGTGGGCTCGGCGGCCACGGTCTCTCCGTGGCAGGAGGGCTTGTGCGTTCGTGTCGTCGCAGCGTCTGGCCGCGACGGACAGGAAAGGCTAACAGCGCGCGGCGGCGGCTCGGTAATCTCCGAGCATCGGGCCGAGCTCGCTCGGGCCGAGATGCAGCGAGGAGGTTGAGGGGCTCGGCGCGGGCAGCGCGCCAGCGCGGGCACGCGCGCCAGCGCGGGCACGCGCGAGCTGTCTCGAAACCTGTGGAGAGCGACGGCAGAGAGGCATCGGACCGGTCTAGGTTCCGGGCCGTGCTGCACCGTCGTTCCCTCCCCGTCGCCGGACGCTACGTCCTGCTTGAGGAGATCGGCCGCGGGGCGACGGGCACGGTGCACCGGGCCCGCGACCTGCGTGCCCGGACGTACGTCGCCGCGAAGGTGCTCCGCGGAGGCGACGCGGATGCGCTGCTCCGGTTCGTGCGCGAGCAGGCGCATCGGATCGAGCACCCGCACGTGCTGGCGCCGCTGGGCTGGGCCGCCGACGACGACGTCGCGCTGATCGCCATGGAGCTGGTCCGCGAGGGCTCCCTGCGCGATCTCCTGGCCCGCCGCGGCCACCTCCCGGAGCACACGGTCGCTCTCCTCCTCGCCCAGCTGCTCGACGCGCTCGCCACGGTGCACGCGCTCGACGTCGTCCATGGTGACGTCAAGCCGGCCAACCTCCTGGTCAGGGGCGGGGTCCGGCCACACCTGCTGCTGGCCGACTTCGGCATCGCGACCTGCGCGCACGACTCCGTCCGGTTGGTCACCCACGGACCGACCGGCACGCCGGCGTACCTCGCGCCCGAACGCCTCGCCGGCGCGGCGCCCCACCCGAGCCAGGACGTCTACGCCGCCGGCCTGGTGGCCCGCCGACTGCTGCCGCGTGCCTCGGCCCTGCTCACGCTCTGCGACTCGATGACCCGCCCCGAGCCCGCGCTCCGGCCGACCGCGACAGACGCGCTGTGCCGGCTGAAGGCGCTGCCCATTGCCCGGTGGTCAGCGTGACTGACTGAGGTCTCGGGTGCCCACGGTTTGCGTCATACGGGCGGAGCACCCGCTTGCTCCGCCCGTATGACGCAAACCCCTGTCCCCGCGGGCTCGTACTGTGAGGACATGGACATCGGTGCCCACGTCGACCAGACCGACCCGATCGCCGAGGCCAAGGCCCGCAACGCGCCGCTGGTGCAGTTCTTCCTGGGCGACCCGCAGAGCTACAAGGGGCCGGTGTTCCGCTACGCCGGCGGAGCGGAGGGGCTCAGGGCGGACGCCGCGGCGGCCGAGATCGACCTCTTCGTGCACGCTCCGTACTTGATCAACGTCGCGACGACGAACAACCGGCAGCGGATCCCCGGGCCGCAAGCTGCTGCAGCAGCACATGGACGCCGCCGCGTCGATCGGCGCGAAGGGGCTGATCGTGCACGGCGGCCACGTCCAGGACGACGACGACCCGGCCAAGGGGTTCGACAACTGGCGCAAGGCCGTCGAGGCCACCGACCTCAAGATCCCGCTGCTGATCGAGAACACCGCGGGCGGGACCAACGCGATGACCCGCTACCTCGACCGGATCGCCGGCGTGTGGGAGGCGATCTCGACGGCCGAGGGGTTCGACATGGTCGGGTTCGTCCTCGACACCTGCCATGCGCACGCCGGCGGCAACCCGCTGGAGACCGTCGTCGAGGACGTCCGCAAGATCACCGGCCGGATCGACCTGGTGCACTGCAACGACAGCCGCGACGACTTCGACTCCGGCGCCGACCGGCACGCCAGCCTCGGTGCCGGACGGATCGACCCCGACCTGCTGGCCGCCGTGGTGCGCGACGCCGACGCCCCGGTGGTCTGCGAGACCCCCGGCGGGGCGGCCGAGCACGCCGCCGACTTCGCCTGGCTGCGCGAGCGGCTGTAGCGCTGGGCATCTGCTGGTGACCTGACCGCACAGGTCGGTCACAGAAGCACCACACCCGCGGTCCAGCCGCACCGCCCACCGTGGCGGCATGAGCCTCCTGTCCGCGAGCCGCCCCTCCCCAGCCCCGGCAACCTCGGCACCCGGCCCTGTCGCACCGCCGCCCGGGCGCCGACGCCCCTCGCGGGACCAGTGGGCGCTGATCACCCTCCTCGTCGGCACCGGCGTCCTCTACCTGTGGGATCTCGGCGAGTCCGGCTGGGCGAACAGGTTCTACGCCGCCGCGGCCCAGGCCGGGTCGGAGTCGTGGCAGGCCTTCTTCTTCGGCTCCTCCGACGCGGCCAACGCGATCACCGTGGACAAGACCCCGCTCTCGCTGTGGCCGATGGCGCTGTCCGTCCGGATCTTCGGGCTCTCCTCGTGGAGCCTCCTGGTGCCGCAGGCGATCGAGGGAGTGCTGGCCGTCTGGCTGCTGGTCGCGACCGTGCGACGTACGACGGGCTCGTCGGCCGCCGGTTTGCTGTCCGGCCTGGTGCTGGCCACCACGCCGGTGGCGGTGCTGATGTTCCGCTTCGACAACCCCGACGCCCTGCTGACCCTGCTGATGGTCGCGGCGGCGTACGCCACCCTGCGTGCGGTCGAGTCGGACTCACGGCGAGGCGGCCACCCAGTGCGATGGCTGGCCCTGGCCGGCGCCCTGGTCGGACTGGCGTTCCTGACCAAGATGCTCCAGGCGTTCCTGGTCATCCCGGCCTTCGGCCTGGTCTACCTGCTCTTCGCGCACGCCGGCATCCCCAAGCGGCTCGGCCACGTGGCCGTCGGACTCGGGTCGCTCGTCGTTGCCGGCGGCTGGTGGGTGGCGATCGTCTCGCTGTGGCCGGCGGGCAGCCGCCCCTACATCGGCGGCTCGCAGGGCAACTCGATCCTCGAGCTGACCCTCGGCTACAACGGCCTCGGCCGGCTCACGGGCTGGCGATGGGCGTTGCCGCGGTCGCTCTGGTCGTCTCGCTGATCGGCCCGACGGCCTACGCCGTGCAGACAGTGGCCACCCCGCACACCGGCGCGATCCCGAGCGCCGGGCCGACCACTGGTGACGGCGGTCCCGGTGGTGGGTTCGTCGGTCCGGCCGGGCAGCCGAGCGTCCGGAGGGCTCCCGGCGGCGGCGCGGGCCGGTTGCTCAGCGGCAGCCAGTCCACGGAGGCGATCACTGCGCTGCTGAAGCAGGGCGCCGACTCCGACACCTGGGTGGCGGCAGCGGTCGGCTCCAACACCGCCTCGGGCTACCAGCTCGCCACTGAGGAGCCGGTGCTCGCGGTCGGGGGCTTCAACGGCTCCGACCCCTCCCCGACGCTGGCGGAGTTCCAGCAGTACGTCGCGGACGGCGAGGTGCCCTGGTTCATCGCAAGCGGCGGCTTCGGCGGCGGTCAGATGGGCGGCAGCAACGCCAGCAGCGAGATCGCGGCGTGGGTCGAGGCCAACTTCACCGCCACGACTGTCGACGGCGTCACGCTCTACGACCTGAGCGCAGACACGTGACCACAGCAGCCTGGGAGGCGCCCCGGACCGCGGCAGTGGCCGCCGTCGCGACGACCACCCTCGACGTGGTGATCCCCGTCTTCAACGAGGAGGCCGACCTCGAGGCCTCGGTGCTGCGGGTGCGCGACCGGCTCGCCGTGCTGCCGTGGTCCTCCCGGATCACGATCGCCGACAACGCGAGCACCGACGGCACCGCCGTGGTGGCCCGTCGGCTGGCGCGCGCCCATGCCGACGTGCGGGTCGTGCACCTCGCCGAGAAGGGTCGTGGCCGCGCCCTGAAGAAGGTGTGGGCCGACTCCGACGCAGAAGTGCTCGTCTACATGGACGTGGATCTCTCGACCGACCTCAACGCGCTGCTGCCACTGGTCGCACCGCTGCTCAGTGGCCACTCCGACCTGGCCATCGGCACCCGCCTGCGACACGGGTCGCGGGTGGTGCGCGGCCCGAAGCGGGAGGTGATCTCGCGCAGCTACAACCTGCTGCGCGGCGCGCTGCGGACCCGGTTCTCCGACGCGCAGTGTGGCTTCAAGACGATCCGCGCCGACGTCGCCCGTGAGGTGCTGCCGCTGGTGGAGGACGACGCGTGGTTCTTCGACACCGAGCTGCTCGTCCCCGCTGAGCGGGCCGGGTTGCGCATCCACGAGGTCCCGGTCGACTGGGTCGACGACCCCGACAGCCGGGTCGACCTCCTGCGGACCGCCCTGGACGACGTACGCGGCATCGCCCGGCTCGGCCGCAGCCTCGTCAGCGGTCGGGTGCCGCTCGGCGAGGTGTCCGAGCGGCTCGGCCGGGTGAGCCCCGACGCGGGTGCGGGCCGGGTCACCGTCATGCGGTTCGTGGCTAGGCCGTGTCTGACGATTGCTGGTGGATGCCGGCGTCGTCCAGGCGCGCGCTGGCCAGGCGTCGGCGCGCACGCAGACTGGGCGTCTTCGCAGCGTCGGTGACGCCGCCAGCGCGTGATCTGGGCGGCGTCCGGCGCCGCCATGAATCGTCAGACGCGGCCTAGGCGGACGTGGGAGTTCGTACGCCGGCGTCGGTGACCGGCACGACCAGCAGTTCGCACACCTCGTGGATGTGCTCGCGCTCGGGATGCCACCGCTCCAACCTGAGCGGCTCGGAACCGTCGGGGCAGCCGAAGACCAGGAACTGGAACTGGTGACGGCCCTCGGCGAGTGCCAGCAGGTGAGCGGGGAGCTCGGCGATCTGCCACCGGCTCAGCCCGAGGGTGGGCCGGAAGCGGACCGCGAGCTGGCAGCCCGGTGAGAGCTCGACGATGGTGCCCGGGCGGGGGTCGCTGATGACCACGATGCGGTCGTCCACGGCGCCGACGGGGGCGGCCCGGTTGGTCATGGTGACGGTCATGACGACTCTCCTGGGAGTGGGGGGTTCAGCGGAGAGGAGCGCGCCCCGGTCGGTCTGATACGTCGCAGGCCGGAAAGGTTCAGCCGAAGCAGACGAACGGCGCCGGGGCGGCGTCCGTGGTCACCGCGGACACCGTCCCGGCGAGCGCAGCCGCGGGGTCGACTCCCGAGGCGAGCGCCGCGTGCACGAGCACCAGCGCGTCATGTGCGGCGGCATCGTTGACCGCCGCCGGGCTGGCGATGACGCAGCGAACACCGGCGTGCAGCCACGCCGCGGTCATGCCGATCAGCTCCTCGCCCCAGCGGACCGATGAACGGCCGACTTCGCAGGCCGAGAGCAGCACCACGTCGGGCACATCGTCGAGCTGGTCGATGTCGTAGCCGAACCAGGTGCCGTCGACGAGCTCGAGGCCCGAGAAGAGCGGGTTCTCCGAGGAATGCCGGCCGTGCGCAGCGACGTGGAGTACGTCGACCCGCCCCGCCAGGTCGGACACCGCAGCCGCAGTGGCGGCCGGTCCGGTGAGCACCGGTGTCTCCCGCCAGGCCGCAGCCGACGCCGTCACCTCTGCCTCGGCCCGGGCCACCCGCGGCCCCGCGACGAACCCGGCCGACCCGGTGCGCAGCGGTGTCGACCGGCGAGACAGCCAGGACGTCGCGCTCTGGGCGACGGTCAACGGCCGGGCGGCCAGCCCGGGCAGCAGCGTCCAAGGGACACCGGCCAGCACGCCAGACGGAGTGAGTACGACCTTCCGGTCGCCGAGGCCTGGAAGCAGCGGGGCTACGAGTAGGTCGGCGACGGCCGCGACCCGCTCCGCGAGCGCACCGCGCACGGAGCCGGCCAGCGACGCAGGCAGCTCGGCGGCGGCCATGTCGAGATCCGGCAGCAGCCCGCTGAGCAGGGGCTCGAGCCGGTCTCGCTCGCCCAGGTCATGCCGGCGCGCGCCGTCCGCGGCGACCACCAGGCCGACGACGCGATCGGCGGTCACGACGTACGCGACGAGTGCCGTGTCCTTGCCCAGTGCCGACTGCACGTCGGCGAGGGAAACCGGATCCGCGACCTCACCCGACCCGCGATGCTGCCAGGACCGCTCCCGCACCTGCCGTCGCAGCTCCGCCTCGCGCTCGGGCGCTGGTCCCGAACGCAGCTCGGCCAGGTCTGCCACGGTCTGCGGGTCCTGCGGCGCCCGCACCGGCTGGATCCGCGACGCCAGCATCCGCGCCCGCTCCGACCACTCGAACAGCACCGCGTCCGACCGCGACCCCACCGCCAGGTCCAGCCCGCGCACCGCCAACCGGACGCCGTGCCCGACCACGTTGGTCTGCAGGTCCAGCGACCCGAACGAGCTCTGCCAGGCGTGCAGGTCATCGAGGCCGGCGCGTACGTGGGCGAGGGCCTGCGCAGGCCGGACCGCCGCGGCCGCGCGAACGTCACGCTCGGTGAGTCGCACGGACAGCGGGGCGCTCGCGGTGACTCGGACCGAACGCAACCGATGGCGAGCCTCGACGACGTCGCCGCTCGCGATCAGCGCGGCGATCACGTGGAGCCTGACGGCCACCGCGTTCCACCTCAGACCGTCGGCATCCAGTTGCGCGGCGATCCGGTCGCCGCGCGGGACGGCGGCCCGCACCCGGCCCAGCGCAACGTCCGCGGCGAGCTCCTCGGCCTCGGCTCGCGCGACCCAGCTGTCGGCCGAGCCTCGGCGGAACCGCACTCCCGCCTTCCGCGCCGCCGCCCGGGCGAGCCTCGGGTCGCGTTCGTAGCGTGCCCGGGCCAGCTCAGCCTCGCCCTGGCGCTGGTACAGACGGCGCCGGGCGTATGCCGCCGCCGCAGCTCTCAGCGAGCCCACGCCCTCGTCGACGAGCCCGGCAGCGATCAGGGCCTCCGCCCGGTCCTGCTCGACCATCGCGCGCATCACTGGGCTCTCCGAGGCGACGGTCTCATACGCGTCGTCCATCCTCCCGAGTGCCGCGACGAGGTCTCCCGCGAGTAGGTGAACGTAGCCAAGGTTGTGAACCGCTTTGGCGGCCCCATAGTCGTCGCCCGAGGCCCGGTAGGCGCGGTCAGCCGCCCGGAACGCCTCGGCCGCGCGGTCCAGCTGCTGCCGCTGGAGGTAGACGCCGCCGCGGTTGAGGTGCACCCGGCTCAGCTCGTGCTCGTCATCCAGCAACGCCACCGCACGCTCGAACGAGGCGAGGGCGTCGTCGCCCTGCCCGCGGAGCATCAGCAGCAGGCCCGTCTGCCCGTGAAGCACCCCTTGGGTGGCCGTGCTGGTGCCGGGGCGAGCCAGGGCCTGCTCACACAGAGCCAGCGCCTCCGCCGGAGAGCCGGTCTCCGCGAGGACGTAGGCCAGGCTCACCTCGATGCGCGCGCTCAGGTCGTCGGAGTCGGACGCGGACAGGCCGCGTTCGAGCAGCCGCCGCGCATCCGCGTGGCGGCCGCGGTTGTAGGCGGCTACACCGCGCTGGTGCAGGGCCTCCGAGTTCGCCACACACGCATCATGACGGTTCGGCCAGGCAGCTCTGCACTGCTTCTCTCGCTCTGGCCAACGCGGTGTCCGCGTCGGCGACCTGGTCCTCCGGCTCGATCCGGCCGACCAGGGCGCAGGCCACGGCACCCGCCGCGACTGGCGCGCTGAACGACGTGCCGCTCCAGAGTCCAAAGCCGTCGGAGAAGTCGTCCGGATCCAACGCCTCTCGGAGCCGACCGTCCTCGCTGTAGGTGCGTGCCAACGGCTCGAGCCCACCCTGGAAGCGAGGCGGCATGGTGCTCATGATCGCCGCTCCGCGGCGGTAGGTGGCCACCCAGGACCCGACGTTGCTGAAGAGTGCGTCCGTGCCGTTCGGGTTCTGCGCGCC
The DNA here is from genome assembly GCA_963765915.1 of uncultured Actinomycetota bacterium. GTDB lineage: Bacteria > Actinomycetota > Actinomycetes > Propionibacteriales > Nocardioidaceae > Nocardioides. The sequence continues at coordinate 857,838 of CAVXYB010000001.1, forward strand.
CACCGAGATGATCGGAAGCGTCGGCGCGTGGGTCTCCGCGAACGCGGCCGGGTAGCAGCGACGGTCGGTCGCGTCGTTGCCCGCCGAGCAGACCACCACCACGCCGTTCTCACCCAGCTTCTTGAGGATGTCGAGCAGGATCGGATCGAACTTCAGGTCGCCCGGTTCCTCGTGGTAGTAGCCCAGCGACAGGTTGAGCACGTCGAGCGCGTGACCGCCCTCCAGCTCGTTCCGGTAGCGGTAGGCCAGGTCGGCGATCAACGTGAGCGCGACGACGAGGTCGTACTCCACGATGGGTCCCTGGGACGGCACCACCCGCCAGCTGAGGATGTTCGCGTCGGGGCAGATCTGGTGCACCAGGCCCGTGATGAAGGTCCCGTGGCCGGACAGGGTGTCGATGACCCCGTCGATCGGTCCTTTCAGGTCACCGTGGACCTCAGGGTCGCTCGGGTCGTCGTGGTAGCCGATCTCCTTCGAGCCGACGCCGACGTCGCGTCGCACCAACCCCTTGACGAACCACGGGTGCTCCGAGCATCCCGTGTCGAGGATTCCGACGACGGGTCGCCGACCCTTGATCTCGGAGTCCGGCCGCCGGTAGGGCGGCGGTCCGACGTAGGCGATCGGCTGCCGACCCCCGATTCCGATGTCGAGGTATGACATGGCCGGGTGGCCGTCGTGCAGCGGGTGGCCGTCGTGCAAGGGGTGTCCGTCGTGCAGCGGGTGGCCGTCGTGCAGGGGAGCCGAGGTCGTGTCGGAGTGCGCGCTCATCACGTGGTCGAGGCCGATGAAGGGGACGGCCGCGTTGTCGAGGGAGCGTGCCGCCTGGAGGAGCACGAAGGCGTCCGGCGGCTGTGCGACCTCGCCAGGGAGGACAGTGATGTCAAGGAGGAGCACGCCCTGGCCCTCGAGGTCCCGGGTGCGCGGGTCCTCTTCGCGGACGGTGACCTCCCACTTGAACTGGTTGGCCACCTTGTTGAGCTCGCCCCGCAGGCCTTCGGGGTCTCCCGTCTTGGCGAGAAGGAGCCGCGTGGCGACGTACGCGGTCGGCAACGGTGGCGGCTCGTCACCCACGCGCGGCGCAGTGTTCGGGTCGACCACCCGAATCTCGTAGGGCAGGCCGGCCCATCGGCGCGAGTCCGTGGGTGTCCGGCGGTCGGGGACCCGCCGGGTCGGCAGACGGAGAGGACGGTCTGGCGTGGACGACATGCGACTCCTCAGATCTCGAAAGCGGGTGTCATGAACGAGTTGCTCCCGTCGGACGGGTCGAGCCGGAGGCGGAGCATCCCGGGGAACAGGTCGGGGAGCTCGAAGCGGCCGTTGCCGGTCACCTCGAGGGTGGTCTCGTCGGCCCAGCCGACGTCGGTGTCGCGCTGCACGGTCACCGCGACCGGTGCGGGCGGGACCACCCAGCCGTCGATGCGCGAGGACGCGCCATCGGTGGAGACCCGCAACAGCAGGTCGACGCCGTCGTGGGCGAAGCGCAGCGTGTACGCCGTCGTGGAGGCGCCCCGGGCGCCGGCGAGCTCCTCGCTGCGCTCGACGAGGAGCATCAGCTCGATGTCGAGGTCGGTGTCGGAGGCCGCCAGGGCGGCAGCGGTCTGGAGCCGGGCGACCATGCCCTCGGGTACTGGGTCGCGCGACTCCCAGTGCGACCGGATGCCGGCCAGGAGGTCGTCGTCGGTGCGCTCACTCATCGGAATCCCCGTTCTGTAGGAGGGCGCGGAGCTTCTGCAGGCAGCGGCCACGCGTGGGGCCAATGCTGCCGATCGGCATGTCGAGGTCGGCGGCGATTTTCGCGTAGTCGGGCCGGTGCTCGAAGGCCACGATCCGCAGCAGCTGCCGGCACCGCTCGGACAGCTGGTCGACGGCGTCCCACAGGTGGGCGTCGGTGTCGCGGCGTACGACCTCGGCCTCGGCCGAGCCCTCTTCGGGCAGCCGGCGGGCCAGCTCGTCGTCCTCCACGGGCAGCGCGCGGCCGGAGGCCTTGGCGACCTTCCACGCCTCGCGGCGGGCGGTCGTGGTCAGCCAGCCACCGACCGCGGCCGGCTCCTGGATGTTCGCCCGAGACCGGACCAGCGACAGCCAGGTGGTCTGCACAACGTCCTCGGCGAGCTCGGTCGAGAGCCGGTAGGCCCGCACCACGTGCCACAGCACCGGCGTCATGACCCGCACCAGCTCGTCGAGCGCCACCGCGTCACCGGCGGTCCACCGCTCGAAGGCAGCCGCGGCATGGCCCCAGACCTCGCCCGGGCGCACAGTGGAGGCCCGGTCGATGGTCACGATGGCCTCCGAGATCTCTCGTGCGGTCATGGCGGTCACGTCGATCAAGAGCGGCGACTCCGCCGACTGATACACGACTCGAGCACAGCGTCGCAGGTTCGTGCCCCGACGGCGAGCACGACATGGGCCGATAACCTCGACGGGTGACGCTCACCGTTCGGACGACCAGCCCGGAGGAGCACCTCGCCTTCCTGCGCACCCAGCGGTCGGCGAGCTTCCTGCAGACCCCGGCCTGGGGCGCGGTGAAGTCGGAGTGGCGGCACGAGTCCCTCGGTTGGTACGACGGCGACGAGCTCGTCGGCGCCGGTCTGGCGCTCTACCGCCAGCTCCCCAAGGTCAAGCGGTACCTCGCCTACCTGCCCGAGGGCCCGGTCCTCGACTGGTCCACCGACCGGCTCGGAGACTGGCTGGCCCCGATGGCCGAGCACCTCAAGCAGCAGGGCGCGTTCGGCATCCGGATGGGCCCGCCGGTGGTCACCCGCCGGTGGAGCGCGGCCCAGGTCAAGGACGGCATCGCCGACCCCGCCGTACGCCGCCTTGCCGACCTGCCGCCGACCGAGCGCGACGCGGTCGGCGCCCGGGTCGTCTCGCAGCTGACCACGCTCGGCTGGCGGCCGCAGGAGGCGGAGTCCGGCTTCGCGCTCGGCCAGCCTCAGTACGTCTTCCAGGTCCCGCTGGCCGGTCGCACCGACGCCGACGTCCTGGCCGGGATGAACCAGCAGTGGCGGCGCAACATCAAGAAGGCGGACAAGGCCGGCGTCGACGTCACCTCCAGCAGCGGGCGCGGGGACGAGGAGGGCGACCTCAAGCTGTTCCACGACCTCTACGTGCACACCGCCGAGCGCGACCACTTCACCCCGCGCGGGCTCGCATACTTCCGGGTGATGGCCGAGGCCCTGGGCAGCGAGGACCCCGACCGCTTCCGGCTCTACCTGGCCCGCCACGACGGTGACCTGGTGGCCGCCACGATCATGGTCCGGGTCGGTGCGCACGCCTGGTACTCCTACGGCGCCTCCTCGACCGAGAAGCGCGACGTCCGCGGCTCCAACTCCGTCCAGTGGGCGATGATCCGCGCCGCGATCGACCAGGGTGCGGACGTCTACGACCTGCGCGGGATCACCCCGACGCTCGACGCCGACGACACCCATGTCGGGCTGATCCAGTTCAAGGTCGGCACCGGCGGCGAGGCCGTCGAGTACGCCGGCGAGTGGGACCTGCCTCTCAACAAGCCGCTCTACGCCGCCTTCGACCTCTACATGCGGAGGCGGTAGGCGTGTCGCTGGTCCTCACCGTCGACGGCGAGCGGTGGCGCAGCCACCTGCGGGGGACGGCGGAGTCGACTCCCGGACTCGTGCCGGTGGCCAAGGGAAACGGCTACGGCTTCACCCTGGGGCGGCTGGCGCGGAAGGCGGGCTGGCTGGGCGTCGACACGTTGGCCGTAGGCACCTACGAGGAACTGCCCGAGGTCGCCGACCGGTACGCCGGACACCTGCTGGTGCTCACCCCGTGGCGGCCGTTCCGCCCGACGCTCGACCCCGGCCTGGCCGGTCGGGTGGTGCACACCGTCAGTCGCCCCGACGACCTGACCGGGCTGCTCGCGGCGCAGCCGGACGCGCGGTTCGTGCTGGAGCTCGAGACCAGCATGCGGCGGCACGGCATGACCGCCCAGCAGCTGTGGGCCACCGCAGGCGTGCTCCGCAGACACCGCGGGGCCCGCCTCGAGGGCGTCGCCCTGCACCTGCCCCTGGCCTCCGGCTCCCACCTCGCCGAGGTCGAGCGGCTGCTCACCGACATGGTCGCCGCGGAGCTCCCGACCAGCGCCGTCTGGGTCAGCCACCTCACGCCTGCCGAGCTCGAGACCCTGCGCGGCACCCACCCGGACCTCCAGGTCCGGCCGCGGATCGGCACCGAGCTGTGGCTGGGCGACCGCCAGGCCCTCCGCGTCACCTCGACGGTCCTCGATGTCCACGAGCTGCGCCGTGGTGACGTGTTCGGCTACCGCGGCCGCAGCGCGGCCCGCGACGGCCACCTGCTCGTGGTCACCGGCGGCACGGCCCACGGCATCGGCCTGGAGTCACCGAAGGGCGAGGCCGGGCTGAAGGCCCGCGCCGCCATCGTGGCCCGCGGTGGCCTGGAGGCGGTCGGGCTGGCGCGCTCGCCGTTCTGGGTGGACGGCAAGCAGCGGCTGTTCGCCGAGCCACCGCACATGCAGGCGTCGATGCTGCTCCTGCCCGCCGACGCGCAGGCGCCCGAGGTGGGCGACCTCGTGGACGTGCGGGTGCGCTACACCGCGACGGCGTTCGACCGCGTCGACGTCGTGTGACCCCACCGGCACCGCTGGTCACCAGATTCACCGGGTACCCGGTGAATCTGGCGCTGGCCCGCTAAACCTTCAGCGGGGAAGCATGAGTTTCACCGGGTACCCGGTGAAACTCGGGGCGGTCACTCGGCCGCGCGACGTCGTACCGCGGGTAGAGCACGTCGCGCGCCACGATCCCGACGAGGTAGAGCTCGCCGGCCATCCGGATCAGGATCGCCACCCAGTAGAAGCCGACGTCCTGACCGCCGCCCGGCTGGAGCGCCCCGTCGAGGTACCACCACACCGAGGCGAAGTAGACGACCTCGCACGCCTGCCAGACGAGCTGGTCGCGCCAGCGCGGCCGGGCCAGCACCGCCAGCGGCAGCAGCCAGAGCACGTACTGCGGCGAGTAGACCTTGTTGACGAGCAGGAAGCCGGCCACGACCAGGAACCCGAGTTGGGCCAGCCGCGGCGTCGACGGCGCGCGGAAGCCGATCGCCGCCACCGCCGCGCACCACAGCCCGAAGACGGCCCACGACCAGTGGTTGACCGTGGTCGCGCTGATCGCGGTGTGGCCGGCCTGGCTGATCACCAACCAGATCGAGCCGAGGTCGGGACCGCGCTCGGAGTTGAACTGCCAGAACCGCTTCCACTGCTCGGCGCCGCTGAGGTACGCCGGCGCGTTGACCAGCAGCCAGGTCGCCGCGGCCGCGAGCACGGTCCCACCCAGCTCGCGCCAGCGCCGTTCGCGCAGGCAGATCACGACGATCGGACCGAGCAGGAACAGCGGGTAGAGCTTGGTGGCCACGCCCAGCCCGATCAGCACCCCGGTCGCCAGCGGGCGCCCTCGCGCCCAGGTCCAGAGCGCGCCCGCGACCAGGACCACGGCGAGCATGTCCCAGTTCACGAGGCCGGTCAGGAGCAGCGTCGGCGAGGCCGCGAAGGCGACCGCGTCCCACGGTCGCCGCGGATTGACGCCGGCCAGCAGCCACGCGGACAGCAGCGCAAGGCCCGCGAAGGCGAGCGCGTTGATGATGACGAAGGCCCGCAGCTCCTTCTTCACCTGGTCGGTGCCGACCAGGTCACCGGCCGGCTGGTCGCGCCGCTCGTCGACATCGGGCGATCCGGTCGCCCAGTGCGTCACCCAGGCGGCGCCGTACGCGAAGTAGGAGATGCCGACCGGGTACTCCATGACCTCGTACCGCTGCCGCACCTGCACGTCGTCGGTGAAGGGCCACTCGAGCTCGGCCAGGCCGCGACCGGTGTAGAGGTAGGGCAGGTCCGAGTAGCACATGTGCGTGTACCGGTGGTCGTCGTAGACCCAGTAGCGGGTGTAGCAACCGCTCTTCTGCACCATGCCGAGCGCGCACGTGAGGGCCGCCAGCAGCAGGACGACGCGGACCGGGGTCCACCACGCATGGCGACCGGCTCGGGTGCCGACTGGTCCCCCCACACCTTCGCTGAGGGCAGCGGCGACCGGGTCGTCCTGGGTCGGGTGGACGTGACCGATCGGGGGGCCGGTCACGCTACCAACGCAGCCGCTCCCACCACGCCCACGTGACGGTCCGCGCCGGTTCGGACGGCGATGTGTCGCCGCTCGGGCTCGAGCTCGGGGTCTCGCAGGTGATGAGGTCGCAGCTCGGCGTCTCCGTCGGTGTCGGAGTCGGCGTCTCGGTCGGTGTCGGGGTCGGCGTCGTCGTGGTGGGTGTCTGCGACGGCACCTCGGTCGGCGTCTTGGTCGGCTGATCGGTCTCGGTCGGCGTCTCGGTCGGCGTCGGCTTCTTGGTCGGCTTGGGTGGCAGCGTCGGCTCGTGGCCCTCGTTCGGGGCCTCCCCGTCGACGTACGCCGGCTCCGGGAACTCCGCGACCTCGACGCCCTCCATGTCGAGCTTCATGATCTCGGTCCACGTCTTGGCGGGGTAGTTGCCACCGAAGTAGCCGTCGCGACCGTCGTCGGAGGCCGGGAGCCAGCCGTCGAGCTTGCCGGTGCCCTTGCCGCGTACGTACATCACCGAGGTCGCCATCTGCGGGGTGAACCCGGTGAACCATGACGACGACACATCTCCGTTGGAGACCGTCGCGGTCCCGGTCTTGCCGGCCGCCGGCCGCTCCAGCCCCTGCGCCTCGAAGCCGGAGCCGGACGCGACCACCTGCTGCAGGGCGTAGCTCACGTCGGCAGCGATGTCGGAGCCCTGCTCCTTGTCGATGACCTGCTGGTCGCTGACCGAGTGGTCGTAGAGGGTTTCCCCGTCCTCGCCGACCACCTTCTCGATGATGTACGGCGCGTGGAAGCGGCCGCCGTTGGCGATGGTGGCAAAGCCGTTGGCCATGTTGATGGGACTCACGGTCGCGCTGCCGAGGGTGATGCCCGGGAAGGGCTCGAGGCCCGGGCTGTGGTCCGGGAGGCCGTAGGCGTTCTTGCGCGGCGCCTTCAGCGGCGGGATCCCCATCGCGTTCATCATCTCCATGACCTTCTGCGGGCCGTCGGGGATGGAGACCGTGAGGTCTGTGTACGCGGTGTTGATCGAGTCCTCGGTGGCCTTGATCAGGTTGACCGCCGAGCCGTAGCTCTCGTCTCCCTGGTTCTCCACCTCACCGGTGCCGTCGGGCAGCTCGAAAGGAGAGTTGCCGTCGAAGGTGTCCTTGAGCGAGAAGCCGGCCTTGATGCCGGCCGCCAGCGCGAACGGCTTCAGTGACGAGCCGCCCATGCCACCGGCCAGCGCCCAGTTGATCTGTGACTCGAGGTAGTCCTGGCCGCCGTAGATGCCCCGGACCGCGCCTGTGTCGACCTGCACGCTGGCCACGCCGATGTGCAGCTCCTTGTCGAGCTGCGGACCCCGAGGGCGGATCAGGTTGACGCCTTCCTCCGCGGCATCCATGGCCTTCTTGGTGAAGGTCGTCGTCACCTGCAGGCCGCCGCCGTCGATCTGGTCCTCGGTGAGCAGCGGGTCGCCGTTGTCGTCCTCGAGCTTGAGCAGCTCGGACTTCACCATCGTCAGCACGTGGCCCTTCTGGCCGCCGTACGTGCTCTCCGCGTTGGTCTTGTGGAACTTCGGCAGACGCGCCGCGGACTCAGACGCTTCGGCCTCGCTGATCTTGCCGTCCTGGGCCATGCCGTCGAGCACGTAGGCGTACCGCTCTTTCAGGGCCAGCTTCGCCTCCCGTCCGTTGTCCGGGTCGAACCGGGTCGGGTTGTTGATGGCGCTGGCCAGCGCCGCACTCTCCTTGAGGCTGAGCTCGGAGGCGGGCTTGTCGAAGTAGGCCTGCGCGGCGGCCTGGATGCCGTAGGCCCCTCGGCCGAAGTAGATGGTGTTGAGATAGCCCTCGAGGATCTCCTGCTTGCTGGTCTGCCGTTGCAGCTTGAGGGAGAGGATCGCCTCCTTCAGCTTGCGCGTGTAGGAGCGCTCCTGGGTCAGGTAGAGGATCTTGATGTACTGCTGGGTGATCGTGGACGCGCCCTGCGTCGAGTTGCCCGCAGCATTGTTGAACGCCGCCCGGATGATGCCCTTGACGTCGATGCCGTTGTCGCTCCAGAAGCTGCGGTTCTCGGCCGCGACCACGGCGTCCTTGATGTCCTGCGGCATCTCGGCGTACGGGATCGCGTCGCGGTTCTGGACGGCATAGCGGCCCAGCTCGGTCTTGCCGTCGTTGTAGTAGACGAACGACGTCTGGGTCTCGAAGTCCGCGTTCGGGTCCGGCAGCTCGGTGGTGTTGTAGACGTAGGCAAATGCGCCGGTGACGGCCAGGACGCCCACCAGCCCGACCACCAGCAGGTAGAGCAACACCCGGCGGACCTTCCCGGCGGTGGTGCGGGGCTTCTTGCCATTGCCGTTCTTGTTTTGTGCCGTTCTTGCCGCCGTTCTTGGTGCCGTTCTTGGTGCCGTTCTTGCCGGGGGCGCTTCCGGTGTTGCTGGCCGCGGCGGCCTTCCCGGTGGCGGCGTCCTTGCGCAAGGGGGGACGGCTCCGACCCGACGAGGGTGCCGCCTTGCGCTTGCCTGCCACGTCGCACGAGGGTACGCAACCCACCCATGAAAGGCCGAGTCGACGTGGGCATCCCTCGGCGTCGCCCGCGATGTGTCAGGTATTCGCAATCAACGGATATATCGCTACGATAGGTCTGTGGCACGACGTGCGGAAACCATCGAGCTGGCGGTCCTCGGACTGCTGCACGAGGGACCCATGCACGGCTACGAGCTCCGCAAGCGCCTGAACCTCATGCTCGGATGGGGTCGAGTGCTGTCGTACGGCTCGCTGTATCCGGCCCTGAAGAAGATGCTCCGGGGTGCGCTGATCGAGGAGTCGACCACGTCGACGCCCCTGTCGCGCCGGCCGAAGATCGTCTACCAGGTCACCCAGGCGGGCACGCGGGAGTTCGAGCGGCTGATGTCGGAGGTCGGTCCCACTGCGTGGGAGGACGACAACTTCGACATCCGGTTCGCCTTCTTCTCCTCGACCGACATGGAGATCCGGCTGCGGGTGCTCGAGGGCCGCCGTACCCGCCTCCAGGAGCGGCTCGACCGGGTCCAGCGCGAGCTGGCCATGACCCAGCAGGAGGTCGACCGCTATGCCGGCGAGCTCCAGCGCCACGGCGTCGAGTCGGTCCAGCGCGAGGTCAACTGGCTCAGCGACCTCATCAACGCCGAGCGTGGCAACCCCAGCACCACCACCCCTCCCGGTTTCACCAGTCCGCCCACCGCAGAGACGTCCTGAGCGGGACACCACTGAAAGGAACGTGCCCCATGGGTTCGGTTCGAGTAGCAATCGTCGGCGTAGGAAACTGTGCGAGCTCCCTGATCCAGGGCGTGCACTACTACCGGGACGCCGACGCCTCGGCTCCCGTCCCGGGGCTGATGCACGTCGCGTTCGGTGACTACCACGTCCGCGACGTGGAGTTCGTCGCGGCGTTCGACGTCGACGACATCAAGGTGGGCAAGGACCTGTCCGAGGCGATCAACTCCTCCGAGAACAACACGATCAAGATCTGCGAGGTCCCCACGCTCGGCGTGGAGGTCCAGCGCGGCCCGACCCTCGACGGGCTCGGCAAGTACTACCGGCTGACCATCGAGGAGTCCGGCGCGGAGCCGGTCGACGTGGTCCGGGCGCTCAGGGAGACCGAGGCCGACGTACTCGTCTCCTACCTGCCGGTGGGCTCGGAGGAGGCAGACAAGTTCTACGCCCAGTGCGCGATCGACGCCGGCGTGGCCTTCGTCAACGCGCTGCCGGTCTTCATCGCCTCCGACCCGGTCTGGGCCAAGAAGTTCGAGGACGCCGGTGTGCCGATCATCGGCGACGACATCAAGTCGCAGGTGGGCGCGACCATCACCCACCGCGTGCTGGCCAAGCTGTTCGAGGACCGCGGCGTGGTGCTCGACCGCACCTACCAGCTCAACGTCGGCGGCAACATGGACTTCAAGAACATGCTCGAGCGCGAGCGGCTGGAGTCGAAGAAGATCTCCAAGACCCAGGCGGTCACCTCGAACATGACCGGTCACCTGGCCGACCGCGACGTGCACATCGGTCCGTCGGACTACGTGCAGTGGCTCGACGACCGCAAGTGGGCCTACGTCCGCCTCGAGGGCCGCGCCTTCGGTGACGTCCCGCTGAACATGGAATACAAGCTCGAGGTCTGGGACTCCCCCAACTCCGCCGGCATCATCATCGATGCCATCCGCGCGGCGAAGATCGCCCTGGACCGCGGCATCGGAGGCCCGATCATCTCGGCCTCGTCGTACCTGATGAAGTCCCCGCCGGTGCAGCTCCCCGACGACGAGGGCCGCGCCCGCGTCGAGGCGTTCATTAAGGGCGAAGAGTGAGCGTGAGGGACGAACGCGCACTCGTCTCGCCCGCAGGTTGAGCAAGCCCCGCGGCTGAGGAACGAAGCCGCGACGGGCGCGCGAAACCAGGCGAGGAGTGACCACCGCTCCTTCGTGAGCTCCAACCGACCCGGCAGGACGACGTCCTTCCGGGTCGGTGCAGTCCCGGGCATTTCCCGACGGGCATAACGAAATGTCTCGACTCCTCGTTGAGTCGACAGCGCCTCCCCCTGGCCGGAGCCGCCGTTTGCCCGTCTCGTCTCTGTGAGGACACCCATGCCCGCATCCCGCCGTCGACGCCTGTTCGCAGCCCTGGCCACCGCCACGCTCGTCGCAGGACTCGGGATCAGCTTCCTTCCAGCCGCCACCTCTGCCGCTGTCACGTCGGCCCCTGCCGCTCCCGAGGCCGCCGGCAACGCGTCCGGCTTCTTGTTCTACGTGATTCCCGACGGGCAGCCCACCTGCGCGCTGCCGGTCGGCCTCAACGCCACCGCCGACCCCTCGATCGACCGCAATGCGTGCGCCTTCACCGAGTTCCAGGTCAGCGGTGCGACAGGCGCGGTCACCGCCGACCTGTACGCCGACGGCGCGGCCACCCCATTCGAATCCAACCTGCCCGCCGTTGAGGACATCCAGGCGCCCGGCACGTTCCAGGTGTCACTCGAGCCCGACGCGACGTGGCCGGCCGGCCGGATCCGGATGGTCGTCAAGGACTCCGCGGGCCAGATTGGTGAGTTCTTCTTCGGTCACAACCAGCTGGTCGCCGACGTGACCACCACTCCGACCGCGACCAGCGCCGGCGCCCCGTTCGACGTGACCGGGACGATCGAGGTGCACAGCGCCCGCTCCTCCTTCGCCGGCGTGGGCACCCCGCCCGCGACCACCGTGCCTGCCGACCTGACCGTTGAGGTCGTCGACCCCGAAGGCGCCGTGCTCAACACCCAAGACGTGACCGCCGGCACCGACGGAGCCTTCACGGTGACCGTCCCGGGGGCCACCACCTCGGGCCTCACCGAGAACACCACGCTGGCGGTGCGCGCTGTCGACGCGACGTACAACGACAGCGCCACCCCGCCGGGGACCGGCACTGGTGACTGGGCCGCGGCCCAGGCCGGCTCGGCCTCCCACGCGATCACCGTGCCCGCGACCGCACTGACGATCGAGAACAGCTTCGTCTCCTCCGTCGGCTGGGTGAAGCCGGGTGAGTCCTACCCCTCCCGGGTCATCGTCACCAACCCGACTGCCGGGCCGCTGACGCCGACCGTCCAGATCACCGCCCCGACGGGGTCCACGATCGTCACTGCCGGTCCCGACACGGTCAACGGGCCGGCCTATGCCTGGTCCCCGGGCGCCATCCCGGCCGGCCAGACGCGCACTCTCGTGCTCGAGTCGAAGGCGGCGACGACCGTTGGCCTCCCGTCCATCGTGTGGCGCGACCTCTCCACGTCAGCGGTCATGACCGTCGCGGGCACCGACACCACCGCGGTGTCGCACGGGCCGAAGGTGATCCCGCCGAGCGAGGTCTACGACACCGCGCGCTACGGAGACCGACCGTTCCCGGTGGTGCCGGTGCAGTACACCGACCGCGCCTACCAGGCGACCCACTCGGGCGAGGAGCTCGAGGGCGTCATCAACGACCCCACCAACGAGGGCTCGACGTTCAACCTCTATCAGGAGATGTCGCTGGGCCAGCTGTTCCCCGACGGCACCGTGCCGTCGGCCGGGATCGCCACCGCGGACTTCGCGTCGTACCCGAACGGCTTCGACTTCAGCAACCGGGCCGTCCCGGGGAACACCTGCCATGGCTTCACCTACGAGGACTTCCCGGGCGGAGCGACGGCCAACCCGCTCTACACCGAGCGGGTCACCGACGGGGTCTACAACCTGCCCGGGGACACCGGCTACTACGGGTCGGACTCCAACGGCTCGGCGATCCTCGGCTCGGCGGCCGGTGTCGGCGCCCTGCAGAACATCGACTCCGGCTGTGGTGACACCGGCAAGCTCGTCTACGACGCGGCGGCGCTGTCCGACCCGGAGATCGACTACTCCGACTACGACACCGACAAGGACGGCGTCGTCGACTTCTTCATGGTCGTCTTCGCCGGCTGCGGCGGCAACGGTGCCTCCCAGCTCGGGCCGGCCGGGTGCGACTACCCGGGTGGACCCTACGACAACGTGTGGCCGCACAGCTCCTCGCTGATGAACGGCTACTCGGACCCGGTGACGGGTCTGCCTGGCTACACCACCGACGACCAGCTCAAGGACCTCGAAGGCCGGCCGCTCTGGTACACCGACACCAGCTACTCCAACACGACCACGACGGCCGGTCCCGACTCGCTCAAGGTCCTGGTCCGCGTCGGTCCCTACAACGTCAACCCGGAGACGGCGATCGACTTCGCGTCGGTCATCTCCCACGAATACGGCCACTCGCTCGGCCTTCCGGACTTCTACTCCACCGGGAACCGCACCACGTACGGGTCGTGGACCCTCATGGCCGAGGACCGCTCGCAGAACATCGACGCCTTCGGGCGCCAGGAGCTCGGCTGGGTGGTGCCGCGGGTGCTCGACGGCAACCGCACGGTGACCGGCATGAAGGACTCCAAGGAGGACATCGGCCAGATCACGTGGCAGCGGCCGAACGGCACTGCCTACACGCTGAACGACGGCGCCGACGGCACGGTCCACAACTCCGAGATGTACGTCGCCAAGCTGCCCGGCCGGCAGCTGCTCGACGAGGCCGCCTTCGACACCGGTGACACCGCGACCAAGTCGCACCTGTGGTGGTCGGGGTCCGGCAACGACTTCGGGTGCACCCCTTCGGCGGGTCGCAACTTCGACCTGTCGGTGCCCGGGCTGGCCACGCTGCCGGCCGGCTCCACCGTCAACCTGAGCTTCAAGTCCTACTGGGACATCGAGTGGGACTACGACTACGGCTACGTGCTGACCACGACCAACGGCGGGCAGAGCTACACCTCGCACGTGTCGGAGAACGGCTACACCACCTCCAACACCGACCCGCTGGCGGGGAACCCCAACCAGAACGGCTGCCAGGCGACCTACGACAACGGCATCACGGGGACCAGCGGTTCCTACGCCGCCGGCACCGAGGCCACCGACCGCAAGGCCGGGAACACTCCCGCGCCGGTGTTCCTGGCGGACAGCTACGACATCAGCGACCTGGCCGGGGAGGCCAACGGTGCGCTCAGGTTCAGCTACTCATCGGACCCGGGGCTGGCTCGGCCCGGCTGGTTCATCGACGACGTCAAGGTGACGGCCACGACGCCGTCCGGTGACGACATCGTGCTGGACACGGACTTCGAGTCCAGCGGTGGCCCGACCGACCCGAACGTCTTCAACGGCGGCTGCCAGGAGGACCTGAGCACCGCGCAGCAGTGCACCCTGGGTTGGAAGTACCTGCAGGCAGGTGCGGACTCCGTGCAGGACCACGCCTACTACCTCGAGATGCGCGACCGCTCCGGGTTCGACCTCGACGGCAACGGCCAGGCGGACCGAGGTGCGGCCGACTTCCAGGCGGGCCTCTACCTCTCCTACACCGACGAGGCACACGGCTACGGCAACGTGGGGACCGACGACCCGCCGGCCCAGTCACCCCTCGACTCGGTGCCCGTGCCGGGCAGCGAGACACCGAACCTGAACGACGCCGCCTTCACGGCTGCGGCCGGACGGTCGGCGTACTCCGACTCGGGCGCAGGGCACACCGACAACTACACCGACCCCAGCACCGCGTCGGGGAACTGGGAGTTCAAGTACGGCTGCCTCGGCTTCAACGTGACGTCGATGTCCGGCAACGACGCCGGGCCGGAGGAGGCCGACGGCAACCTGACCGGCAACGTCGCGTTCACGATCGGCTCCGGCTGCGGTGAGTTCAACTACGGCTACGAGCCGGACACGCCCGACGCCAACACCGCGCCGACCGCCGTCGCGAAGGCGACCCCGAGCAGTGCCGCGATCGGCCAGAACGTGACGCTCTCTGCCGACGGCAGCACCGATGCCGAGACCCCGAACAACCTGACCTACAGCTGGGACTTCGGCGACGGCGGCACGAACAAGGACGCCATCGGCAAGACGGTCACGCACGCCTACCCCAAGGCCGGGACGTACGTCACGAAGGTGACCGTCTCCGATCCGGGCGGTCTCACCGACACTGCCACCGCCACCGTGACGGTCGCCCAGGCCGGTGGTCCGGGCGGCCCCGGCGAACCCACCACCCGCCCGGTGGCCCACATCAAGGTGAAGCCGAAGCGCCCGGGCGCGGATCGCAAGGTGCGGTTCGTCGGCAAGAAGTCGACCGGGGTCGGCCCGCTCACCTACGCGTGGAACTTCCACAACGGCGGCAAGAAGGTCGACGGGACCGGCAAGAAGGTGAAGACCTTCATGCGCCGGGTCGGGCGGCACAAGGTCACCCTGATCGTCACCGACAGCACCGGCGCGACCGACAAGGCCTCGAAGACCTTCCGGGTCCGGCCGCACTACTCCAACCGGTCCGCGTCCCAACGGTCCGTCGATGCCGACCTGTTCCGGGGGTTGGTCAACCTCTGGTAGGCGGGTCCGATCGGCCCAGCGCACCACGCAGCCGCGCCAGGGTGGCGTTCTTGCGGGCCAGCCGGGTCCGAGCGCGGTCGAGCTGACGATGCGCGGTCGCGAGCTCCTCCTCGAGCTCTGCGGCCCGCTCGTCGCGCTCGGCGACCAGGCCACGCAGCCACGCTCCGTCGTCGCGGAGCTCGGCGAGCGCGCGACGGGCACTGGTCGCGACGAGTGCGTCGAGGCGCTCCTGGGCGTCGGGCTGGGTGATCAGGTCGTACCAGCCGAGCAGCTCCTCGTGCCGCTCCTCCGGAGTCCACGCATCCCGCCCGTCGGAACTGGTCGGCAGCTGGATGGTGGTCATCCGGTGCGAGGTTGCCCCGCGGTAGGCCGGATGCCGCCACAGCTTGCGCCACTGGTGGTGGTCCGGGTAGACCCCGGCCGGCGTGGTGTCCCACCGGTCGCCGACCTCGAGGTAGAAGGCGCGCGAGTGGCCGGTGCCGGTCAGGCTCGCGTTGTTGTAGCCGAGCCGGTCGTCGAGCATCAGGTGGACGGTCGTCGGGTTGGCGAGGTCGGCGGCGAAGAACGCGACCGAGCCGTCGGGGCGGCAGTAGCCGTTGAAGCTCTGCACGAAGGTGTGGTCCTCGAGCAGCGCGACCAGGTCCGCCACGTGCTCCGGGAGGAACAGGTCGTCGTCGCAGAGGTAGAGGATTGCGTCACTGTCGGCGGCCAGGATCGCCTCGTGGCGGTAGCGCTCCCCGTGGTGCGGACCCTTCGGGAAGTCGAGGAACCGCACTCGGGCGTCGGCCGCGCAGAGCCGCTCGATCTCGACGCGCAGCGGCTCGGTCACGCCGTCGCCGATCAGGAGCACCTCGAGGTCTGCCTCGGTCTGGCGCAGCACCGAGTTCACCGCCAGTCCGAGCGTCCAGTCCTTGTCGTGGGTCGGGATCAGCACCGACGCCCGGGTCACCCGGGCTCCTCAGTGAGGTCGGCGTAGGGCTGGTCCGCCAGCACCAGGATCGAGGAGCCGCCCGGGGCAAGGTCGTACTCCATGGCCTGTCCCGGCTCGAGCAGCACGGTCGCGCCCAGGGCGTCGAGGACGATCGTGCGCCCGGCGTACCGCAGCTCGGCCCGGCCGGTCACCAGCACCACTTGCTCGCGGCACGGTACGACGTGGCCGCCGCGGGTGGTCCCCTCGGCGGGACCCACGACCACGAAGGCTCGACGCGGGGTGAACGCGAGGTCGTCGAGCTCGATCGGAAGCAGGGCGCCACGGGCGTCGACGTACACCCCGAAGGAGTCGGTCACTGCAGCGCCTCGCAGACCCGGTCCACCTCGGCATCGGTGAGCTCGGGGAAGCAAGGCAGCGAGAGCATCCGGTCGCGCCGGTCCGCGGCGACCGGGGCCGAGCCGGCGACGACGAGCCCGGGCATCTCGGTGACCAGCCAGGGGTAGTGCACCGCGGTCCCGATCCCCTGCGCGGAAAGGCGGTCGCGGAGGGTGTCGCGCGTCGCCTGGTCGGCGAGCAGGGCGACCGCGTGGTGGGCGACCGTGGTGTCCGGGTCGCCGTGCAGCGGGACCTGGTCCCGGTAGCGCTGCGCGATCAGCCGACGCCGAACGTTCCGGGCCTCGAGGAACGGCAGCCGGGCACTGAGCACCGCCGCCTGCAGGGTGTCGAGCCGGCTGTTGCGACCGCCGGGTCGTTCGACGCGGTAGCGCTCGCCCCAGCCGTACTCGCGCAGGGAGCGGGCGTGCGCCGCCCGCTCCGGAGCGAGCACGACCGCTCCGGCGTCGCCGATCGCGCCCAGGTTCTTGGTCGGGTAGAAGCTGAACGTCGCCGCGTCGCCCGCGAGCCCGACGTGCCGACCGCCGATGCGCAGGCCGTGCGCCTGGGCGCAGTCCTCGACCAGCAGGAGGCCGCGGTCGCGGCGCCAGGCGTCGAGCCCCGCCGGTCCGTCGAGCGGTACGCCGTCGCCGTGCAGGTGCGTGACCACGATCGCCGCCACGTCGGGCGCATCGGCCGCCGCGGCCGTGCTGGCTGTCGGTACGCCGATGACCGGGTCGACGTCCATCGCCCGGACCCGCAGCCCCAGCTGGGCGGCTGCCGCTGCGGCGTACCCACCCTCGTCGGCGGGCACCAGGACCGCTGCGCCAGGCCCGAGGCCGAGCGCAGTGAAGGCGATGCCGAGTGCATCCGAGCCGTTGCCGACCCCGACCACCTCGCGGTCGGGACTGGCGCCGAGCTGCGCCGCGAAGGCGCGCTCGAAAGCGGCCACCGGCTCGCCACCGACCCAGACGTCGCCGTCGACGACCGCGGCGAGCGCGGTCCGAACGGCCGCCGCCTCGTCGGGCGCCAGCCGGGCGGGTGCGGCCGCCGGCACGGTCATCAGGACGTCGCCAGGAGGCCGCGCAGCTGCTCGGGCCTCATCGGCGTGCGTTCGTGCACCTCGATGAGCCGGTGCACCCGCTCGACCAGCATCGGGTTGGTCGCCAGCCGGGTCCGCTGCCGGTCGAACCAGATGCCGTCCTCGAGACCGACGCGGACACCGCCGCCCGACGCGATCGCCAGCGACTGCGCGGTGAGCTGGTAGTCGCCCAGCCCGGCCCCGACCACAGCGTCCCCTCCGGCAGCCGCTCGACCGCGAGCCCGACCTCGGGCAGCGTCGCCTGCATGCCCGCCACGTTGCCGAAGAAGAGGTTCGCCACGATCGGCCCCGGCAGCAGCCCCTCGTGCTGCAGGACGTGCGCCATGTTGACCATGCCCAGGTCGAAGATCTCCAGCTCCGGGACGATGCCGCGGTCGCGCATGATCCGGGCCAGCCCGCGCACGGTGTCGGGCGCGTTGACCGACGCCTGTCCGATGAAGTTGAGGGAGGACAAGGTGAGGGAGGCGAGGTCAGGCTTGAGGTCCTCGTCGAGGGAGAGCGTGTCGGCGCGCTTCTCCAGCTCTGACCAGGTCCGGCCGCTGGTGCTGACGTTGACCAGCACGTCGGGGGCGGCTTCGCGCACCGCTCCGACGATCCGCGCGTAGACCTCCCGCTCCCACGTCGGCTCGCCATCGGCGTCCCGCGCATGCAGGTGCACGGACGTGATCCCGATCCGGGCAGCGGCCGCCACGTCTCGCGCGATCTCCTCCGGAGTCAGCGGGACATGTGGCGTCATCGCGCGCGTCGGCACCATCCCGGTCGGCGCGAGGACGATCGGAACCGCACGGTCGAGCGCCTTCAGCAGTGCGGGCAGCGGTCCTCCTCCACGGGCTCCATCGCCTTCGTCTGGGGCACGGCACGCGCGGGGTTGCCGACCACCACCTCGAAGTCGCCGACATCCTTGGTCACGACCGCCCCGGCACCGATCGTGGCACGTCGCCCGACCCGGACCCCCGGCAAGATCGTGGCACCGGCGCCGACGAAGGCCGCCGGACCCACCACGACGCCACCGGTCGTCAGCGCGCCAGGACCGAACGACGCGGCGAAGCCGATCTCGTTGTCATGGCCCAGCGAGACCGACCGGTTGAGGTTCACGTGGCAGCCGATCCTGGTGTGCGACGCCACCACGACCCCGGCGTTGAGGTAGCAGCCGTGCCCGAGGTCGACGGTGCTCGCGACGACCGCTGACGGGTCGACCAGGCTGACCGGCCGGAGCAGCCCGGCCGCATGGGCCAGGTGCGCGGCCGCCGCGCGGTGCTGGGCCGAGGACAGACCGAGCACGAACGGCCCGTCGGGGGCGTGGCGGGTGAGACCGGGCAGCCGCTGGTCGGCCCCGCCGAGGTTGTCGACACACACGGGCTCCAGCCCGGCGCGGCGGGCACTCTCCACCACGTCCCAGGCGTACGGCGTCGCGACAGCGAACACCGTGAGGGTCCCGGTCATCGTCCCTCCCACCACTCGAGCAGCGCGGCCTTGGCGGCGTCCTCGGAGAGTGGGCCGCGATCGAGACGAAGCTTGAGCAGGAACCGGTACGCCTCGCCGACCTCCCGGCCGGCGGGGATGCCGAGCACCTCCATGATCTGGTTGCCGTCCAGGTCCGGGCGCAGCGAGTCGAGCTCTTCCTGCTCCTGCAGGCGGGCGATCCGCTGCTCGAGGTCGTTGTAGGCACCGCGCAGCCGCTCGGCCTTGGCCCGGTTGCGGGTCGTGCAGTCGGCGCGGGTGAGCACGTGCAACCGGTCGAGCTGGTCGCCGGCGTCGCGGACGTAGCGACGCACTGCCGAGTCGGTCCACTCGCCCGAGCCGTAGCCGTGGAAGCGCAGGTGCAGCTCGACCAGCCTCGCGACGGCGTCGATCTCGTCCTTGGAGAACCGCAGCGCCTGCATCCGCTTGCGGGTGATCTTGGCGCCCACCACGTCGTGGTGGTGGAAGGTCACCGAGCCGTCGTCGAGGAACCGGCGGGTCCGCGGCTTCCCGACGTCGTGCATCACCGCGGCGAACCGGGAGACGAAGTCCGGTCCACCAGCGGGCAGCCGGTCCTCGAGGTCGATCGACTGCTCGAGCACCGTCAGGGTGTGCTCGTAGACGTCCTTGTGCCGGTGGTGCTCGTCGCGCTCCAGCGCCAACGCCGGCAGCTCGGGCAGGACGTACGACGCCAGCCCGGCCTGCACGAGCAGCGACAGCCCGCGCCGCGGCCACGGTGCGCTGATCAGCTTGACCAGCTCGTCGCGGACCCGCTCGGCCGAGACGATCTCGATGCGGCCGGCCATGTCGGTCATCGCGTCGATCACGTCGGGTGCCACGGTCACCCCGAGCTGAGCCGCGAACCGCGCCGCGCGGAGCATCCGCAGCGGGTCGTCGGAGAACGACTCCTGCGGGGTGCCGGGTGTGCGGAGCAGCCGCTGCGCGAGGTCCACCACGCCGCCGTACGGATCCTCGACCGTGCGGCCCGGCAGCCGCACCGCCATCGCGTTCACGGTGAAGTCGCGCCGGCCCAGGTCGCCCTCCAGCCTGTCGCCGAAGTCGACGACCGGCTTGCGCGACGTCGGGTCGTAGGCCTCCGAACGGTAGGTCGTCACCTCGACCGTCCACGGATCCCTGCGGCAGCCGATGGTCCCGAAGTCGCGGCCCATGTCCCAGGTCGCCTCACCCCAGCCGGCCAGCAGCCGCTCGGTGTCGTCGGGCCGGGCCGACGTGGCGAAGTCGAGGTCGGTGTGCGGCCGGCCGAGCATCGCGTCGCGGACCGGCCCGCCGACCAGCGCGAGCTCGTGCCCGGCATCAGCGAACAGCGTCCCGAGCTCGTCGATCACCGGCGCGATCCGCTCCAGCTCGACGCCCGCGTTGCGCTGGAGCTCGGCCACGGTGAGGGCGGGCGGCTCGGGTGCGGACACGAGGGGTCAGTCTAGGGGCGGGCCGGTCGTCGGGTCCGGGCGGTCGTGCTGCGGAGCACTAACATCGGGCCATGCTCCGCCGGGTCTCGTTCAGTGCTGCCCTAGGGCGTGACTCACAACCCCTGGCGGCGCCGGACGCCGCACAGATCACGCGCTTGCGGCGTTGCCGACCCTTCGAAGACGCCCAGTCTGCGCGCGGGCCGGCGTCTTGTCAGCCCGCGCCTGGACGACGCCGGCATCCACCACGAGTTGGGAGACACGCCCTGGCAGCGCTGGCGGTTCCGGCAGCGCTCTCGGCAGTGCTCTCGGCAGGGGCGGCCCCGGCGACAGCAGACCCCGATGACGGGACGGGCGGCGGGCAGAGCGCGGGCTTCGACTCGGACCCGACCGTGCAGGCCCAGGTGCGCAGGGCCGCACGGCCGCCGACCGTGCGGACCGGCCAGGTCAGCCGGCGGGCCAAGCGGGCGGCACGCGCCCAGACCGACACCCCGCTCGAGGTGACGATCGACCAGCTGACCCCCTCCACGATCCCGCCCAAGGGAGTCATCCGCATCTCTGGCCGGGTGACCAACACCGACTCGGTGGCGTGGTCCACGATCAACGTCTACGCCTTCGTCTCCGACGAGCCGATGAAGTCCGCCACCCAGCTCGACGAGGCCGCCGCCACCCCACCGGACGCCTTCGTCGGCAATCGGATCACCGACGAGGGGCACCACGACAACATCCCGAAGCTGGCACCCGGCGACTCGGCGCCGTTCAGCTTCAACGTCCCGCGACGGCTGCTCCTGGCCGCCACCCCGGGCGTCTACTGGTTCGGCGTGCACGCCCTCGGCGAGGGTCCCGACGGCCGCGACACCCTGGCCGATGGCCGGGCCCGCACCTTCCTGCCGCTGGTGCCGCCCGCACGCGAGGGCAAGCTGCCGACGACTGTCGTGATCCCGCTGCGCCACCAGCTCGTCTACACCGAGGACGGGTCGGTCGACGACCTTGCCGGGTGGACCAAGACGCTCTCGCCCGGCGGCCGGCTCCGCTCGCTGGTCGACTTCGGGGCCAGCTCCGGCGACCGGGCCGTGACCTGGGTGGTCGACCCGGCCCTGGTCGACGCCGTACGCCGACTCGCGGCGGGGAACCCCGCGCGCTCGCTGGCGCCGAACCTGCAGGCCGGCCAGGACGACGGCGAGGAGCCGGACGCGTCCGGATCCCCCGCACCGACCGGCGAACCGAGCGAGTCCCCCTCGCCGCCCGCCGACAGCGAGGCCACGGAGAGCCCGCTCGACCTCGACGAGCTGGACCCGGTGGTGCAGGCCGCGGCCCAGGCGGCCCAGGCGTGGCTGGCCAGGCTCGGCGAGGCGATGCGTCCCGAGGACGAGGTGATGACGCTGCCCTACGGCGACGTCGACGTGGCCGGCGCCGCGCGCTACGACCCGCAGGTCCTCCAGCGCGCGATGGCGCGAGCTGGCAACGCGTTGTCCGGCTACGACGTCACCACCACCCCCGTCGTGTCCTCTCCGAGCGGCTACATCAACCCCGAGGGGCTGCGGGCCGTCCCGGACGGCGCCACGATCATCCTCACCGACGCCATGTTCCAGGCTCCGGCACCGCCGCTGGTCACCACCGAGGGTCGTCAGGCGCTGGTCTCCTCGACCGGTGCCGCCGCAGGAGGGCCCGGCCCCGACGACCCGAGCGGGATCATCGCCATGCGCCAGCGGTTGCTGTCCGAGGCGGCGGTGCGGTTCCTGCGCTCCGACCGGACCCCGCTGACGATGGTCGTCCCGCACGACTGGAACCCCTCCGCGGGTGGGGCTCCGTTGTTCGGGGGGCTCGATGTCGACTGGTTGGACCTGACCTCCGTCGACCGGGTCGCCGCGGCGGCAGAAGCCGTGCCGGTGCCCGGTGAGACACTGCGCTACCCGAGCGGGCAGGAGGCAGCCGAGCTCCAGGCCGCCAACTTCGAAGCCGCCGACAGCCTGATCCGCAGCGGTGCGGCCCTGCAGAACCTGCTCACCCTCAACAACCTGGTCTCCGCCACGGTCACCGACCAGGCGCTCGGGACCACCTCCTACTCCGCACGGACCCGACCCATCGCCAACCGTGCTTCGGCGGACCGGTCCCGGCAATGGATCGACCAGCTGCTCGGCCAGGTGCGCGTCAGCACGCCGCGCGCAGTGACACTGTCGAGCTCGAACGGCCAGTTCGCGGCGACGGTCAGCAACGGGCTCGACCAGCCGGTGACGGTCGCGCTCAACGCGAAGTCCGACGACCGGCTCAGCATCACCGGTCCGCGCCGGGTCGAGGTGCCCGCCAACCGCCAGGTCAGTGTCCTGCTCACCGCGCGCACCGGTGAGAACGGCATCCACGACGTGACGCTGATCGTCACCGACAAGCGTGGCACCCCGCTCGGTGCCAGCACCAGCCTGTCGATCCGCTCGGCCCAGGTGAGCAACGTGATCTGGCTGTTCGTGGGGATCGGCGCCGCACTGCTGTTCGGCGCGGTCGGGGTTCGGCTGTTCCGCCGCGTCCGCGATGCCCGACGTACGCCGGCCGACCCGGACGACCCGCAGGAGTCTGGGTCGGACCCGGCCCCCGAAGGCACCGCGGACAACGACAAGCACCCCGCAGGGGCCGGGAGCCGGTGACCGAGCCGCCGATCCAGCCGCCGGTCGACGAGGCTGCCGAGCAGTCCAGCCTGCTCTCGCACAGCGCGGTCATGGCCGCCGGGACCACGGTCTCCCGGCTGAGTGGCTTCCTGCGCGCGGCGCTGCTCTCCTACGCGCTCGGCGCGCAGGTGCACGCCGACATCTTCAACGTCTCCAACTCGCTGCCGAACATGCTCTACATCCTGCTGGCCGGCGGCGTCTTCAACGCCGTACTGGTCCCGCAGCTGGTCCGGTCGATGCGCCACGACCCCGACCGCGGTGACGCGTTCACCAGTCGGGTGGTCACGGTGGCCGCGCTGTTCCTGGTCGTGGTCACCGTGTTGCTGGTCGTGGCCGCGCCGCTGATCGTCGACGTCGTCGCACCGGGGTACGACGGGGCGGTCCGCGATTCGGCGATCGCCTTCACCCGCTACTGCCTGCCGCAGGTCTTCTTCTACGGGATGTACGTCCTGGTCGGCCAGATCCTCAACGCCCGCGGCTCGTTCGGCCCGATGATGTGGGCCCCGATCGCCAACAACGTGATCGCGGTGACGGTGATCCTCGTCTACATCGTCGGCTTCGGGAAGGCGGAGGGCGCCGAGATCTCCGGCCCCTACACCTCCGGGCAGGAGCTGCTGCTCGGAGTCGGCTCGTCGCTCGGCATCGCGGTGCAGCTGCTGATCCTGGTGCCCTACCTGCGCCGCTCCGGGTTCGTCTACCGTCCGCGGCTGGATCTGCGCGGCAGCGGCCTCGGGCACACGTTGCGACTGGGCATCTGGACCGTGCTCTTCGTGGTCGTCAACCAGATCGCGTACGTCGTCGTGCAGCGGCTGGCCACCAGCGGTGCCCTCAGCTCCGACGACGGCACCGGCTTCACCGTCTACTCGTTCAGCTTCCTGGTCGTGATGGTGCCGCACTCGATCGTCACGGTCTCGCTGGCCACCGCGATGCTGCCGCGGCTCTCCTCCCACGCGGCGGCCGAGGACCGGCCGGCCCTGGCCGGCGCGCTGGCCAACACCCTGCGCGCTGCGCTCGCGGTGATCGTGCCGTTCGTGGCGCTGCTGCCGGTGATCGCTCCCGACCTGGCTCGCGTGGTCTTCGGGCACGGTGCCGCGGCAGACGAGGTCGACAGCTATGTGCCGACGCTCTCCCTGTTCGGCGTGGGCATCCTCTTCTTCACGTTCCACTACCTGGTGCTCCGCGGCTTCTACGCCCTCGAGCTCAACCGGACCGTCTTCTTCGTCCAGTGCGGTGTCGCCGCGACCAACATCGTCGCCGCGATCGCCTTCGTCGACGCCACGTCGGCCGCACACACCTCGCCCGCGCTGGTGCTGGCCTACGCCACGTCGTACGCCGTCGGCTCGCTGGTCTCCTACCTGCTGCTCCGACACCTGCTCGGCGGGTTGCGCAGCCGTCGGCTCCTGGCCTTCGGGGGTCGGCTGGTCGTCGCCACCGGGCTGGCCACCGGTCTCACCTTCCCGATCGCTCAGGTCCTCGACGGCCTGGCCGAGGACCCGGGGCTCGCCGTGGCCGCGGTCCGGCTGGTCGCGGTCGCCGCGGTCGACGTGCTGCTGTTCCTGGTCTTCGCGCGGCTGCTTCGAATCGCTGAGGTCAGCCAGGTGCTCGCCACGCTGACGCGACGATCTCGCGCCTGAACCGCCCTAACATGGGTGGCCTCGGGAGACTTTGGAGACCGGAGGGGAGCACGGTGCCGCACGCGACCCGGGCCGGCGACGTGCTCGCCGACCGGTATCGGCTGGTCGACCTGCTCAGCGAGAGCGGGGGCGGCCGGTTCTGGCGTGCCCACGACCGGGTGCTCGAGCGGCACGTCGCCCTGCACGTCATCGCCGCGGACGACCCGCGTGCCGACCTGCTCCTCGACGCGGCGCGACGCTCGGCGACGGTGCTCGACCAGCGCATCCTGCGGGTCCTCGATGCCGAGCGGATCGGCGACTCCTGCTTCGTCGTCAACGAGTGGGGCTCCGGCACCTCGCTCGACATCATGTTGGCCAGCAACGGACCGCTCTCCCCGCGCCGGGGCGCCTGGCTGGTCGGTGAGGTCGCGGACTCGATCGCGATCGCCCACGCGCGGGGGGTGGCGCACGGCCTGCTCTCGCCGGAGAACGTGCTCCTCGACAATGCCGGCTCGATCCGGATCATCGGCTTCTGCGTCGACGCTGCGCTGCACGGGATGCCACCGGGCGACCCCCACCACGACGTCGTCGACCTGGCCGGGCTGCTCTACGCGACGCTGACCGGCCGCTGGGCCGGTGTGTCACCTTCGGCGGTGCCGCGGGTGCCCGAGGCGCACGGGCGGCTGTTGCGTCCCCGGCAGGTGCGGGCCGGCGTACCCCGTCCGCTCGACGACCTCTGCGACGAGCTGCTCAACCCCCGCGGGCAGCGGATCCGCGACGTTCGTGACCTGGGCAGCGCGCGTGGCGTGCAGCTCTTCCTGGCGGACTTCGTCGGAGACGGGGCGGGGCTCGGTGAGGCGATCGCCGCGGGCAACCCGGAGAAGAACGAGACCGTCACGCTGCCCGCCGTGCCCGAGATCATGGCCCGCCCGCACCCCGACGACTGGGCGCCGCCGCCCGAGCCGGACCCGGACCCGGAGCCGGAACCGGAACCGGAGCCGGAGCCGGAGCCGGATCCGGTCGCCGAGCTGCCCACGCAGGCCGGGCTGCCGATCTTCCACGACGAGACCGACGACGTCTCCTGGCTGCGGGCGCGCGACGAGCCGGCACCACCGCCGCCGCCCTTCGAGCCGCCGCCCGAGCGCCCGCTCTTCGCACCCGAACCGGTCGACGGCGGCCCGGTTCGCCGAGCACGCCACCCGAGCCCAGACGCGGGGCCGGTCGTCGCCAGGGGCGACGAGTACTGGCCCTTCGACACCGGCCGGCCCAGCGGCAGCGGGCTCATCCCGGCGATCGAGGACACTGACGACAGGGTCCCGGGCCGCAACTGGCTGCGGCTGGCCGCCCTGGTCGCAGTCGGCCTGATCCTCGTCGTGGCCATCGCCATCGCGTTCAACCTCGGCCGCGGCAAGACGCCGCTCGGGACCGAACCCGACGACGAAACGAGCACCTCGACCTCGCCATCCGCCTCGCCGTCCCCCACGCCCTCGGCCACGCCGTTGACCGGGCTCACGGCGACTGACCTCGACCCCGAGGGAGACGGGGAGGAGAACGGCGAGGACGTGAGCAACGCCGTCGACGGCGACCCGGCCACCTCGTGGACCACCCTCACCTACAAGCAGCAGCTCGGCCCCGATGGGCTCAAGCAGGGCGTGGGCCTGGTCGTCGACCTCGGCGCCAGCCGCGCCGTGCGTACGGTCCAGCTCACTCTCGCCGGGGCGCCGACCACGCTCTCGCTCTACCTCACCGACGACGCACCGACCGCGGTCGACGACCTCAGCGCGGTGACCGAGGTACAGGCCGACACCGACCGGGCCAGCGCCGAGCTGGACGGCGCGCCCGCCGGTCGCTACCTCACGGTCTGGCTCACCGCCCTCCCGGCCGCCGACGGCGGCTTCAAGGGTGGGATCGTTGACCTCGTGGTGTCGGGATGATCGACGGTGTTGAGCGCACCGACCACGAGCTGCTCCGGGCGCACGTGGACGGCGACCCCGATGCGTTCGCGGTGCTCTTCCGGCGCCACCGCGACCGGCTCTGGGCCGTCGCGCTGCGGACCATGGGCAACCCGGAGGACGCCGCCGACGGCCTCCAGGACGGCATGATCTCGGCGTACCGCCGGGCGGCCTCATTCAGAGGCGACGCGGCGGTCACCACCTGGCTGCACCGGGTGGTGGTCAACGCCTGCCTCGACCGGATCCGGGCCGCGAAGGTCCGTCGCGCCGACCCGCTGCCCGAGGACCTCGAGGAGTACGGTGACCGCGGCTCGCTGCTCATGGCCACCGCCGAGGCCGCCGACCCGGCCGACGTGGCGGTCGCCGACGAGCGACGCCGACTGGTGCTCGACGCCCTCGACCAGCTCCCGGTCGACCAACGGGCGGCGCTGATCCTGGTCGACATGGAGGGTTACCCGGTCGCCGAGGTCGCCGCGATGCTCGACTGCGCGGTCGGCACCGTGAAGTCGCGGTGCTCGCGTGGCCGGGTCCGGCTGGCCGCGCTGCTGGGCGTGCTGCGCCCCGGGGGTGACCCGGGCCACGGTCCGCCGGGGAACCCCGACCCGCTGCCCTCCGTCCGAACCACGGAGGCCTCCCGGGCCCCGCCCGAGCGAGGCTGATCACCCCGTCCAGCCCGACCCCGCACCCGGTCCACGGACCCAGCTCCGAAAGGAGGCGTACGTTCCATGACCGACCATGAGTCCGGTCCTCTGCCCGAGCTCACCCCAGAGCAGGAGTCGACCGTCCGCCGCCTGCTCGCCGAGGCGCGCCACGACGAGCCCCTCCCGGTCGAGGTCGGCGACCGGCTCGACCGCGTGCTCGCCGACCTCTCCCGCGACCCTCTCGACCGATCGGCACCCGTCATCGACCTGGCCGCCCGCAGAAGGCGCCGCAACGCGGCCGGACTCCTGGTCGCAGCCGCCGCGGTGATCGTCGGTGGCTTCGGCGTCGGCCAGGTGATCGACGTGGGCGGGTCGGCCGACTCGGACTCCGCCGACGGTGGCGGCTCCACCGTCGCGCGCGATGATTCGGCCGACGACCGCGGAGCGGCACCGGGCGAGTCAAGCGAGGGAGAGGCCGGAGACGCGCCGGCCCAGGCGGCCAAGGCCCTGCCGCTGCAGCTGACTTCCCAGCACCTGGAGCGCGACGTCCGGCGTCAGCTGCGGAGGCAGTCGTACGCCAGCCTGGACGGCACCGACCCATCGGCGATGGCCGAAGCCGAGTTTCCGTGCGCGTCCGCGCCGTACGGCCTGGGTGAGCTGCTCCCGGCGTACTACGACGGCATCCCGACGGTCCTGGCGCTGCGGCCGCCCGAGGGGCAAGAGCAGCGGGCCGAGGTGCTCGAGTGCGGCACCGCCGTACCGCTGCGCAGCTTCACGATCCAGCGGCGCTGACCCCAGCTGCACCGTCCGTCCGCGCCTGCTGGTGCGGGAATCTTCCTCGCCTACGATCGGTTCTTGTCGTACCGACCATTCGAGGAGAAACAGCGGCCCATGAGTGAGCCCCGCAACGTCATCATCATCGGCTCCGGCCCCACCGGATACACCGCGGCGGTCTACGCCGCGCGGGCCAGCCTGCACCCGCTGGTCTTCGAGGGATCGGTGACCGCCGGCGGTGCCCTGATGAACACCACCGACGTCGAGAACTTCCCAGGCTTCCGTGACGGGATCATGGGTCCGGCGCTGATGGACGAGATGCGGGGCCAGGCCGAGCGGTTCGGCGCCGAGCTGATCCCCGACGACGTGGTCGAGGTCGACCTCACCGGGGACCTCAAGACGGTCAAGACCGTCACCGACACCTACACCGCCCGCGCCGTGATCCTGGCGATGGGCTCGGGCTACCGCAAGCTGGGCCTGCCCAACGAGGAGGCTCTCTCCGGCCGCGGCGTCTCGTGGTGTGCGACGTGTGACGGCTTCTTCTTCCGCGAGCAGCACATCGCGGTGGTCGGCGGCGGCGACTCCGCCGTCGAGGAGGCGACGTTCCTGACCCGGTTCGGGTCCAAGGTGTCGCTGATCGTGCGCCGCGACGAGCTGCGCGCGTCCAAGATCATGCAGGAGCGCGCCTTCGCCGATCCCAAGCTCGAGCTCGTCTGGAACTCCGTGGTCGAGTCGATCAACGGGTCGGAGCGGCTGGAGTCGGTGACCCTCAAGGACACCGTGACCGGCCAGACCCGGGACCTGGACGCGACCGGCCTGTTCATCGCGATCGGCCACGACCCGCGTTCGGAGCTGCTCACCGGGCAGGTCGACCTCGACGACAACGGCTACGTGCTCGTCACCCACCCCTCGACGAGCACCAACCTGCCGGGCGTCTTCGCGGCCGGCGACCTGGTCGACCACCACTACCGGCAGGCGGTCACTGCGGCCGGCACCGGCTGCGCCGCGGCCCTGGACGCAGAGCGCTACCTCGCCGACTTAGATCACGTGGCCTCCTCTACTGAGGACGCGCAGGCCCGCGCCGACGCCGAGATCATCACCGAGGAAGTCCAGACCGCGGGTGCTTGATGCCAGCCCTCCGAGGTACGAGGAGGGGTGGCATCGTTGGTGGTTGAGCAGCGCGCGTGGCCGAGCTTGCTCGGGCACGACCGCGCGTGTCGAAACCGCGTGAGGCGCGGCTGGAACTCAACCAATACTCCGCGCGGCGTGGCAGGGAACAAGCCTCCACGGGGTGTTGTTGACTGATCAGCGAGCACAAGCTTCACGCTGAACTCATCTGAAAGGGATGCCAACTGTGAGCAACTTCGAGTCCGTGACCGACGCCGAGTTCGAGGCGCAGGTCCTCAAGTCCGACAAGCCCGTCCTGGTGGACTTCTGGGCAGAGTGGTGCGGCCCGTGCAAGCAGGTGGCGCCGATCCTCGACGAGATCGCGACCGCCCACGGCGACAAGATCAGGTTCCTCAAGATGAACGTGGACGAAAACCCGGTCACCCCGTCGTCGTACCGCGTCACCGGCATCCCGACGCTCAACCTCTACCAGAACGGCGAGGTCGTGAAGTCGATCGTCGGCGCCCGGCCCAAGGCAGCGCTGCTCAACGAGCTCTCCGACTACATCGCCTGATCCGGGACGCGCCAGCGGACCGGATCGTTGGTGGTTCAGCAGCGCGTGCGACCGAGGAACGAGGTCGCAACCGCGCCTGTTGAAACCTCGCAAGCCGAGGCTGGGAGTTGACCTAGTTCAGGTCGTTGCGGCCCAACCGGCCCTGGGCCGGCTTGGCCTTCGACGGGCGCACGGCACCCACCAGGCGCTCCAGCGCAGCCTCGACCTCGTCTCGCAGCGAGATCGCTGAGCGGAGCTCCATCCGCATCCGCGGGGTGGCGCCGTGCGCTCGTTGCGTCTTGAACCCGACGCTGCCCAGGAAGTCGGACGGCACGACGCAGCTGCCCCGGCGGCCCGGGCCCCGGGTGTCCCCGAACGCCTCGACCGCCCGGATGCCGCCGCGCCTGATCAGGTCCCGCGCCATCCCCTGGACCAGCATCCGGCCGAGCCCGCCCCCGGCGTACGCCGGATCCACCCAGGCGTTGGTGAGCAGGACCGCGTCCGGTGAGACCGGCGCCGTCGGGAACGCCCCCGCACCGGGCAGGAAGCTGTCTGGCGCGTAGATCACGTAGCCGACCGGCTGGTCGTCGACCAGGACGACCCGTCCGCAGGAGCCCCAGTCCCGCAGCACCTGCGAGACCCAGGCCTCCTTCTCGGCGGCGGCGTCGTCGGCGCGGACCCGCGCCCGGCTGACCGGGTCGAGCTGCCAGAACAGACAGCCGCGGCATGGCCCCTCGAGCTGGGCGAGGTGGTCGACGGTCAGCCGCACGACCTTCCGGGACATGGCTCAAGGGTACGTGTGACCGACTCGGTGCGGTTTCGACGTGCACGGGCGCTCGATGTCCATCATGCTTGGACGGTCATGGACTCCACGCCGGCGCGTTCGCAGCACCGTCTCGACCCCTACGTCGACCGGTACGCCGCCCGCACCGCCGGGATGACGGCCTCGGAGATCCGGGCGCTGTTCGCGGTGGCGTCGCGACCCGAGGTGGTCTCGCTGGCCGGCGGCATGCCCAACATCTCCGGCCTCCCGCTCGACGTGGTCGGCCGCGCGATCGGTGACCTGGTCGCGCACCACGGACCGGAGGCGATGCAGTACGGCTCCGGCCAGGGCGTCCCCGAGCTCCGCGAGCAGATCACCGACGTGATGCGGCTCGAGGGCATCGAGGCCCACCCCGACGACGTCGTGGTCACGGTCGGTTCGCAGCAAGCGGTCGACCTGGTCACCCGGGTGTTCTGCGACCCCGGCGACGTGGTGATCTGCGAGGCCCCGTCGTACGTCGGGGCGCTCGGGGTCTTCAAGGCCTATCAGGTGGACGTCGTGCACGCGGCGATGGACGCCGACGGGCTGGTGCCCGAGGCGCTGCGCCAGGCGATCGCCGCGACGCGGGCGGCGGGCAAGAAGATCAAGTTCCTCTACACGATCCCGAACTTCCACAACCCCGCGGGCGTGACCCTCTCGGCCCCCCGTCGCGCCGAGGTCCTCGACATCTGCCGGAGCGAGGACGTCCTCATCCTCGAGGACAACCCCTACGGCCTGCTCGGCTTCGACGGCGAGCCGCTGCGGGCGCTCCGGGCCGACGAGGCCGAGGGCGTGATCTACCTCGGCTCGTTCTCCAAGACCTTCGCGCCGGGGTTCCGGGTGGGCTGGGCCCTGGCACCGCACACGGTGCGCGAGAAGCTGGTGCTGGCCCAGGAGTCCGCGACGCTGTGCCCGCCGCAGTTCTCGCAGATGGCGGTCTCGGCGTACCTGTCGGCGCACGACTGGCAGGGCCAGATCAAGCAGTTCCGCGAGATGTACCGCGAACGCCGCGACGCGATGGTCGACGCTCTCCACGACCTGATGCCGGCGGCCTGTCGGTGGAACGTCCCCGACGGTGGCTTCTATGTCTGGCTCTCCCTGCCCTCGGGCGTCGACGCGACGGCGATGCTGCCGCGTGCGGTCACGGCCCGGGTCGCCTACGTCCCGGGGACGGCGTTCTTCGCCGACGGTTTCGGCTCCAGCGCGATGCGGCTGTCGTTCTGCTACCCAACCCCCGAGCGGATCCGCGAGGGCGTCCGCCGACTGTCCGGTGTCATCGAGGCCGAGCTGGAGCTGCGAGCCACCTTCGACTCCTACGCCCCGGCGCAGGAGGTGGGCCCGCGGGGCTACGACGGTCCCAGCACCGACCTGAGCTGATCCGGCGACCCTCGGGCAGACTGACCCAGTGCGCGACCTCACATACCCGTCGATCATCGTCGCCGCCAAGACGGGATTCCGGTTCCTGGGCCAGCGGATCCGGATCACCGGTGGCCACCACGTGCCCCGCCGCGGCGGCGTCCTGCTCGCCGTCAACCACATCGGGTACGTCGACTTCGTCTACGGCGGCCTGGCCGCGAACCCGTCTGGTCGCAAGGTCCGGTTCATGGCCAAGCGTGAGCTCTTCGACCATCGCTGGAGCGGACCGCTGATGCGGTCGATGCACCACATCCAGGTGGATCGTGCCGAAGGCGAGGCGTCGATGCAGATTGCGGTCGACTACCTCGAGGCGGGTGAGGCGGTCGGCATCTTCCCCGAGGCGACGATCTCCCGAGCCATGGAGCTCAAGGGGTTCAAGACGGGGACGGTGCGGATCGCGGCGGCGGCCGACGTCCCGGTGGTGCCGGTGATTCTCTGGGGCACCCAGCGGATGATGACCAAGGACCATCCCCGCGACTTCTCCCGGGGAAAGACGATCACCGTCAGCGTCGGCACGCCGATGCACCCGACGGGAAGCGACCCGGCCGCCGAGACGGCGGAGCTGCACTCGGTGATGTCGTCGATGCTCGACGAGGCGATCCGCGCCTATCCGGCGGCCGAGCAGCCGCCCGGTTGCTGGTGGCTGCCCCAGCGGTACGGCGGCAGCGCGCCCACCCTCGAGGAGGCCGCCGTGCTGGATGCGGCCGAGAAGCGGGAGCGGGCCGCTCGTCGGGCAGCGAAGCGTTCGGCGCGAGACAACGCCGGCAAGAAAAGTTGATTTGTCAATAAGTCGCTTTGTCGACAAATCGACATGTCGACCGGGCCCCGCGGTGTTTCCGCAGGTCAGCGCCCTGTCGCCGGGCCAGGCCATCGTAAGTTTCGCGGTCAGATTGGCCGGTCGTGTCGGTTGCGCGGATCCATGATGTCGACGATCCGACGCAGGTCGTCCAGGCTGGCGAACTCGACCGTGACTTTGCCCTTGGCCCGGCCGAGGTCGATCTTGACCCGGGTCTCGAAGCGGTCCGAGAGCCGATCCGCGAGCTCGGCGAGACCCGGTGCGGTGGGCTTGGCCCGGGCCACGCGACGGACCCCGCCCGCGCCGATGTCGCCCATCGCGACGATCTCCTCGAGGCCGCGGACGCTGATCCCCTCGGCGATCACGCGCTGGGCCAACCGGTCCTGGAGCTCGGGGTCCTCCACTGCGAGCAGGGACCGGGCATGGCCTGCCGACAGGACGCCGGCGGCGACCTTGCGCTGGACCGCTGGTCCGAGCCGGAGCAGGCGGATGGTGTTGCTGATCTGCGGACGCGAGCGACCGATCCGCTGGGCCAGCTCCTCGTGGGTGCAGCCGAAGTCATCGAGGAGCTGGGCATAGGCCGAAGCCTCCTCGAGCGGGTTCAGCTCGGCGCGGTGCAGGTTCTCCAGCAGCGCATCCCGGAGCATCTCGGTGTCGTCGGTGTCGCGGATGATCGCCGGGATCGTGGCCAGGCCGGCCTGCTGGCAGGCTCGCCAGCGCCGCTCCCCCATCACCAGCTCGTAGCGGTCCTCGTCCTCTCCTACGCCGGCGATGCGTCGGACGACGATGGGCTGGAGCAGCCCCACCTCGCGGATCGAGTGGGCCAGCTCCTCCATCGCCTCTTCGTCGAAGGCCTGGCGCGGTTGGGCGGCGTTCGGGCTGATCTGGCCGATCGGCAGCTCGGCGAAGGCCGCGCCGGGCACCCGTGCGAGCTCGGGCCCCGAAGTGGAGCGGTCGTCACGCGGGACGTCCATCCGCTGCCCATCGGCCGGAGCGGCGTCCGCGGGGTCCG
Organism: uncultured Actinomycetota bacterium; assembly: GCA_963765915.1. Lineage (GTDB taxonomy): Bacteria > Actinomycetota > Actinomycetes > Propionibacteriales > Nocardioidaceae > Nocardioides. The sequence continues at coordinate 891,409 of CAVXYB010000001.1, forward strand.
CGGAGGTGTCGCCGCGCTCCTCGGCGGCGGGCGCGCTGGTGGGGATCAGCGAGCCGAGACCGCGGCCGAGGCCGCGACGCTGGGTGCGGGGGGCGTTCATGCTTCTTCGGGGTCCCGGCGGAGGCGTGCGGCCTCTGCGCGAAGCGCCCCCTCCGAACGGCGTCGTGGGGTGATCACTGAGCACCTGCCGGGGCCGCGAGGCCCCTCTCCGCCAGCTCGCGCGCGGCGTCAAGGTAGCTCATCGCCCCCGGTGAGCCGGGGTCGTAGGTCATCACGGTCTGGCTGTACGACGGCGCCTCGGAGACGCGCACCGAGCGGGGGATGTAGGTGCGGAGCACCTGGTCGCCGAAGTGGGCCCGCACCTCATCGGCGACACCGGCGGCCAGCCGGGTGCGCGCGTCGTACATCGTGATCAGGATGGCCGAGATCGCCAGATCGGGGTTGAGATGCGCCCGGACCATGTCGACCGTGGCGAGCAGCTGCCCCAGTCCCTCCAGGGCGTAGTACTCCGCCTGGATCGGGATCATCATCTCGTCGCCGGCGACCAACGCGTTCAGCGTGAGCAGGCCCAGTGAGGGCGGGCAGTCGATGAACACGAAGTCGTACCGGTCCTCGCCCGCGGTCTCGACCGGCTCGGGGCTGATCCGGCGGTCGGCGTGCAACGCCTTGTGCAGCCGCGTCTCACGCGCCACCACGCTGACCAGCTCGATCTCGGCGCCGGCGAGGTCGATGGTGGCCGGAACCACGAAGAGGTTCGCCACGTCGGGGCAGGTGGTGACCACCGCGTCCAGCGTCTCGCCCTCCACCAGCAGCTCGTAGGTCGACGGAGTGCCGCGGTGATGGTCCACGTTGAGCGCGGTGGAGGTGTTTCCCTGCGGGTCCAGGTCGACGACCAGGACCCGCTGCCCGAACTGGGCGAGCGCGGCGGCCACGTTGACCGTCGAGGTGGTCTTGCCGACGCCACCCTTCTGGTTGGCGACCACGACGACTCGGGTCGCCTCGGGCCGAGGCAACGCCGGTCGCATCCGGGCGCCCTGACGGGCGAGCAGCATGTGCTCGGCCGCCCGGGCCAACGGGGTGGGCTCGTCGCCGTAGGGATCGGCCAGGGACGGCGTCACGTCGGTGAGGTCTCTCGCGCGCGGGACCGAGTCGACGCCCGGCGCGTGCGTCGTTTCACGTGAAACGTCGGCCTCTCCGCTGCTGTCCGCGTCGCCCCCGACCTGTGGAAAAGTGGGGTCTTCCTGTGGACGGTCACGCTCATCCGGCTGCTCGGGTGCGGTGGAAAACTCCCGAGAGCCCCGCTCGCGAAAGGCCGACCCCTCCGTCACGCCCTCATCCCCTCCACCTGCATCAGGGAGTCACCCTAGCGGCGCAGGATCGGCATGGGCCACCCTGACCACGGTTGCAGTGGAGGAGTTGTCCGGGCCGGTGAGCTCGACAATCTCCGGCGTCGCGCAGCGCAGGCCGGCCAGCACCGGGGCAGCGGCGACCACCTCGGCGGCCGCCGAGCTGCCCTTCATCGCCAGCAAGACCCCGTGCGGAGCCACCAGCGGCATCGCCCATCCCAGCAACCGATCCAGGGGCGCCAGCGCCCGCGCGGTGACTACGTCGAACTGTCGCCGCCCTCCCAGCTCCTCGGCACGGCTCCGGACCACCGCGACCCCGGACAACCCCAGTGCCTCGACCGCCTCCGCCAGGAACGTGGCGCGGCGCAGCAGCGGCTCCACCAGGGTGATGTCAAGGTCTGGTCGGCCGATCGCCAGCACCAGGCCGGGCAGGCCGGCGCCCGAACCGAGGTCGGCCACCGAGGCCCCCTGCGGAACTCCCGACGACAGCGCCAGGCAGTTGAGCACGTGTCGGTCCCAGAGACGTGGCGCCTCACGCGGTCCGATCAACCCGCGCTCGACGCCGACGGTGGCCAGCAGCTCGACGTAGGCCTGGGCGAGGGGCAGTCGGTCCGACGAGAACGCCCTCCGGCCGGCTGCGGGCACGGAGGGCGTTTCACGTGAAACATTCACCGATGAGTCACTGGTGATGGGTCATTGGGGCAGGACCACCACGAACCGACGCGGCTCCACACCCTCGGACTCCGAGGTCAATCCGCCGGCAGCGACGGCGTCGTGCACGACCTTGCGCTCGAACGGCGACATGGGGTCCAGCGAGGCGCGCTCGCCGCTCTCCTTGACCCGGGCCACCGTTTCCTCGGCCAGCTTCTCGAGCTGGGTCCGCTTGTCCGCGCGGTAGCCGGAGATGTCCAGCATCAGCCGGGACCGCTCGCCGGTCTCCCGGTAGACCGCCAGTCGGGTCAGCTCCTGGAGTGCCTCGAGCACCTCGCCGTCCCGGCCCACCAGCTGGCTCAGCTCGGCGCCCACGATCGACACGGCCGCCCGGTCCCCCTCGACGTCCATGTCCAGGTCGCCGTCGAGGTCCGCGATGTCTAGCAGCTCTTCGAGGTAGTCGGCGGCGATGTCGCCCTCGGCCTCGAGCTGGTCGACGCGTGCGACCGGCGCCTGGCCCTCCTCGGCTGTCGCACTGGCCCCCTCAGCCTCGTCAGCCCCGTCAGCCTCGTCAGGCTCGTCAGCCCCGTCAATCACGTCAACCTCGTCCGCCCCGTCGGCCTCGTCGCTGGCCTGGATCTCGCTGGCCTGGATCTCGCTGGACTCGTCGGTTTGCTCACTCACTGCTTGTTCCCGTTCCTCTTCTCGTTCTGGGCGCGCTGGTTCCCCGCGGGACTCGGCCCGCCGCGCTGCCGCTTCTTTGCTTGCCGCTGGCTCTTGGTCTGTCGCTTGGGTTGCTGCCGCTGCTGGGGGCGCCGGTCAGACCCGGGCGCGGGCTCGGTGGTCGTCGCCGTCGTCGTCCCGGTCGTCGAGGCGGCGTCGGTCGAGCCATCACCGCCACCAAGACCCTTCTCCGCTGCCTTCTTCTTGTCCCGCTCCTCCTTGAGCCGCGCCGCCTCGGTCCCCGGAGCCGGGTTCATGCGGATGACGTAGAACTGCTGGCCCATCGTCCACAGGTTGGAGGTGGTCCAGTAGAGGAGCACGCCGATCGGGAAGGCGATGCCGCCGACCGCGAAGACCACCGGCAGCACGTAGAGCAGCATCTTCTGCTGCTGGGCGTAGGGACCGGTCAGCGCGTCCTTCGGCATGTTCTTCGCCATCAGCTGCCGCTGGGTGAGGAACGTGGTCGCGGTCATCGCCAGCACCAGGAGCGCGGCGACCACCTGCACCCCGACCTGACCGCCGGAGTCGGTGAACGACCGGGCGATCGGCAGCTCCCCGAAGATCTTTGCCTGGCCGAAGTCCTCGGCCTGGGCCTCGCTGAGGAAACCGTGGCCGTGGCCGTCGGCCGCTTCGTCGATGAGCCGGAACAGTGCGAAGAAGATCGGCATCTGCAGCAGGATGGGCAGGCAGGACGCGAACGGGTTGGTGCCCGAGTCCTTGTAGAGCTTCATCGTCTCCTGGGCGAGACGCTCCCGGTCGTGGCCGTACTTCTTCTGCAGCTCCTTGACCTTGGGCTGGATCAGCTGCATGTTCCGGCTGGCCTTGATCTGCTTGACGAACAGCGGGATCAGGCAGGCCCGGATGACGAGGGTCAGGCCGATGATCGACAGCGCCCACGCCGAGCCACCCTCGGGGTCCAGGCCGATGTGGGAGAAGAGCCAGTGCCACGCCAGCATCACGCCGGAGACGGCGTAGTACAGCGGGTTGAGGATGAGGTTGAAGAAGTCCCCCACCGGTCCCAGGAACAAGGCGTGCAAGGCGTCAGACTTCCCTTCTGGTCGCTGAGGTGCGCGGGGGCACGGGGTCGTATCCGCCGGCCGCCCAAGGATGGCAGCGCCCGACGCGTCGTACGGCGAGCCAGCTGCCCCGCAGGCTGCCATGCTCACGGACCGCCTCAAGAGCGTAGGCCGAGCAGCTCGGGTGGTAGCGACAGACCTGGCCGTAGAGCGGGCTGATCACCGCGCGATAGGCGCGAAGAAGACCGATGAGCACGTACTTCACGACGGGGCCCCTGTCCGGGCCGTGCCCGCCGAGTCACTGCGGAGGACCCGTTCGAGACAACGGGCGAGCTCGGCGTCGAGTTCCGAGCTGTCCAGCGCGGCGGCCGGCGGCAAGGCCCGCACAACTAGCTCGGCGGAGACGGGGATGCTCGCCAGGTGGGACCGGACCAGGTGCCGCAGCCGGCGGCGGACCCGGTTCCGGACCACTGCTCCGCCGACCTCCTTGCCAACGACGAAGCCGACCCGCACCGGCTCGGACCCAGCGGCGCCGCGCTCGCCCACGAGGAGATGGGTCACCAGGGCAGGCCCACCGGCCCGCCGGCCGTACCTCACGGTGCGTCGGAAGGCATCGCTGTCGCGCAGCCGGTGGTCGACGGCGAGCACGAGGCTAGGCCGCTCGGAGATGGGCCGTGGCTCGCTCAGACCGCGAGGCTCTTGCGGCCCTTGCGGCGCCGCGAGGAGAGGATCGCTCGGCCGGCGCGGGTGCGCATGCGCAGACGGAACCCGTGCACCTTGTGGCGACGACGGTTGTTCGGCTGGTAGGTCCGCTTGCTCACGAGGATCTCCGGTCTTGGCGGGCAGTCTTGGAACAGTCTGGTGGAACGGTCTGGTTGAACAGATCTGGGGGTCAGGTCGCAGGTCGGCGCGGGATCGGCCCGTGGTGACGGGCCGACGCAGCCAGGCTGCACGACACAGCCGCTGACCGATCAACGGTACGCGGTCGGCTGACACACGGTCAAACCGAGGCCGAGGCGCTGGCAATCCCCCGAACGGGTGGCAGGTGCATGACCCGGAGGCGGTCCCGGAAATGCCCCGGCCAGCCTGTGGAGAACGGGTTGTGCGGGCTGCTCGCGCAGGGTTAGGTTCGCATCTCACCGAGGTTCCCTACCGCCCTCCGGGGTGTGTCTCGGTCCGGTGGCTCCCCCGCTTGTCGCCACAGCAGCCCCACCCGTCACTCCCACCCCGTGGGACCGGGGTGCACAGCCTGTGGAGAACACTGTGGAGAGCCGTTGGACACAGCGGGGCAGCCAATGCATCTCAGTGCCCAGCAGCCAATGTCAGGACCAGTGGGAGAAGGCGAACAGACCTCGTGGAGCACATCGACCCGGACCTGACCGACGCGTGGCGCGCAGTGCTCGAGAACGTGCAGCCCAACCAGCGAGCCTGGCTGTCGCACTGCGACCCGGTGACCGTCCACGACGACCTCGCGATCATCGCCGTGCCCGACGAGTTCACCCGCACCCAGGTCGAGGGGCGGCTCCGGACCGAGCTCGAAGGAGCGCTCAGCGCGGTCTACGGCCGCGAGATCCGGCTCGGCACCACGATCAACCCGGCCCTGGTCACCGACGGTGCCGACCGCGCCTACGACCACGCCCCGCACCACGGCTCGGCACCTGGACAGATCGACACGTCGCCTGATCGACATGACGACATGTCGACAATGGATCGGCTCGCTCCCGTGCTCCCGATGCCCGGCACCGCCCGCGAGAGCGGGCACGGGCCGGAGTCCGCGCGGGAGCCCGAGGCGCACGCCGACCTGCACCACGACCTGCGGTCGGGCCGGCCCAGTGCGCTCGAGACCCGGCTCAACCCGAAATACACCTTCGAGACCTTCGTCATCGGATCCTCCAACCGGTTCCCCCACGCGGCCGCGGTGGCTGTGGCCGAGGCACCGGGCAAGGCCTACAACCCGCTCCTGGTCTACGGCGAGTCCGGGCTCGGCAAGACCCACCTGCTGCACGCCATCGGTCACTACGTCCGGAGCCTCTACACCGGCGCCAAGGTCCGCTACGTGTCGAGCGAGGAGTTCACCAACGAGTTCATCAACGCGATCCGCGACGACAAGCAGGACGTGTTCAAGAGGCGCTACCGCGACGTCGACGTGCTGCTGATCGACGACATCCAGTTCCTGGAGGGCAAGACTCAGACCCAGGAGGAGTTCTTCCACACCTTCAACACGCTCCACAACGCCAACAAGCAGATCGTGCTCACCTCCGACCGGGCGCCCAAGCGACTCGAGGCGCTCGAGGACCGGCTGCGCAACCGGTTCGAGTGGGGGCTGATCACCGATGTGCAGCCGCCCGACCTCGAGACCCGGATCGCGATCCTGCGCAAGAAGGCCGCGATGGACCGGCTGACCGCCCCGCCGGACGTGCTGGAGTTCATCGCCTCCAAGATCCAGACCAACATCCGCGAGCTCGAGGGCGCGCTGATCCGGGTCACCGCCTTCGCGAACCTCAACCGCCAGGAGGTCGACATGACCCTGGCCGAGATCGTGCTCAAGGATCTCATCCCCGAGGGCGGAGAGCCCGAGATCACCGCCGGCCTGATCATCGCCCAGACCGCGGCATACTTCGGCGTCTCCATCGAGGAGCTCACCGGCCCGAGCCGCGGCCGGCACCTGGTAATGGCCCGTCAGATCGCGATGTACCTCTGCCGTGAGCTGACCGGTCTCTCCCTGCCCAAGATCGGCGCCCAGTTCGGCAACCGCGACCACACGACCGTCATGTACGCCGACCGCAAGATCAACCAGCTGCTCGCCGAGCGCCGAGCCGTCTTCAACCAGGTGAGCGAGCTGACCAGCCGGGTCAAGGCCGCCGCCCGCCAGGCCTAGGGTCTTGACCAGCTCGAACGACCTGTGGACGAACCCCGCCTCGTGGTCCGAACTACACGGGGAGGATCTGGGGAGCCGCCGCTGCGCCGGCCGGCACGACCGACCGTTGTCCACACCCGCTCCCCCACGAACCGGCCGGCGTCCACAGCCCCTGTGCACATCGATTGCGGTCGCCGACCTGCACGGACGTCGTTCGTCCACAGTTTCCACCGTGCCTATGACTACTACCTACCTCTACACGGGACGATCGACTGTCGAACTCCACCCGGCGCCCCACCTGTGGAACACCACCCGACATGGCAGGATTCGAGCAACCCCTGGCTCCTGGCCGACGACCCCCGGCCACCTCCAACCCACGAAGGACCCCACATCGTGAAGTTCCGCGTCGACCGCGACGTGCTCGCGGATGCCGTGGCCTGGGCCGCGCGCTCACTGCCGGTCCGTCCCAGCGTCCCGGTCCTGGCCGGCCTGCTGATAGAGGCGAGCCACGAGGGGCTGGTGCTCTCCACCTTCGACTACGAGACCTCGGCGCGGGCCACGCTCCAGGCCGAGGTCGCCGACGAGGGCCGGGCCCTGGTCAGCGGCCGGCTGCTCGCAGACATCTGCCGCAGCCTCCCGGCCAAGCCGGTGGAGATGATCATCGACGGTTCCCGGGTCTCGCTGACCTGCGGTTCGGCCCGATTCAGCCTGCAGACCATGCCGGTCGAGGACTACCCGACGCTGCCGGCGATGCCGGCCGCGACCGGCACGGTGCCGAGCGAGGCGTTCGCGCACGCCGTCGCCCAGGCGGTCACTGCAGCCGGTCGCGACGACATGCTGCCGGTGCTGACCGGCGTCCGGATCGAGATCGACGGCTCGACGATCTCATTGCTGGCCACCGACCGGTTCCGACTGTCCCACCGCGAGCTCAGCTGGGATCCCCGCACTCCCGACGACACGGTGGCCGCGCTCGTGCCGGCGAAGGTCCTCGGCGACACCGCCAAGTCGCTCACCAGCGGGAGCGAGGTCACGATTGCGCTCGCGACCTCGGGCTCCGGCGAGGGCATCATCGGGTTCGAGGGAGCCGCGGCCGGCGGCACCCGCCGAACGACCACCCGCCTCCTGGACGGCGAGTTCCCCAAGGTCCGCAGCCTGTTCCCGAGCGAGCACCTGACTGTGGCCAAGGTCGACAAGGTGGCGCTCATCGACTCCGTACGCCGGGTCTCGCTGGTCGCCGAGCGCAACACCGCCGTCCAGCTCGCCTTCGCCGACGGGGTGCTCACCCTCGACGCGGGCTCCGGCGACGAGGCCCAGGCCTCGGAGTCGATCGAGGCGGTGATCGACGGCGAGCCCATCACGACGGGGTTCAACCCGCAGTTCCTGCTCGACGGGCTCACCGCGATCGACGAGGCGGTGGTCGAGCTGGCGTTCACCCAGTCCTCCAAACCGGTGGTGATCAGCGGCTCCGGCGAGGGCGAGAGCGACGACAACCCGTTCCGCTACCTGCTGATGCCGCGCCGGCTGCTCTCCTGACCGCGGTGCCTCGCACGACACTCACGGCGGAGGGAGCCTGAGATGCACATCGGTCTGGTGGGGCTGGGCAAGATGGGCGGCAACATGCGCACCCGGATGCGCGACGCCGGGCACACGGTCGTCGGCTACGACCACAACCCCGACCTGGCCGACGTCGGCAGTCTGGCCGACCTGGTCGGCGAGCTGCCCGGCCCCGACGGTGGCGCCAGGGTCGTCTGGGTGATGGTCCCCGCGGGTGACCCCACCCGCGAGACGGTCAAGGAGCTGGGCGAGCTGCTCGGGGAAGGCGACCTGGTCGTCGACGGCGGCAACTCGAAATACACCGACGACGCCGTCAACGCCGCGATGCTCGGCGAGAAGGGGATCGGCTTCGTCGACTGCGGCGTCTCCGGCGGGGTCTGGGGGCTGGAGAACGGCTACGCCCTGATGTGCGGCGGGTCGGACGAGGACGTCGCGAAGGTGCAGCCGGCCTTCGACGCCCTCCGGCCCGAGGGCGACCACGGCTTCGTGCATGCGGGCCAGACGCCGGGCGCCGGGCACTTCGCCAAGATGGTTCACAACGGCATCGAGTACGCCATGATGCAGGCCTACGCCGAGGGCTGGGAGCTGCTCGAGGCCACCGATGTCGTCGACAACGTCGCGGACGTGTTCGACTCCTGGCGGGCCGGTACCGTGATCCGCTCGTGGCTGCTCGATCTCCTGGTCGCGGCCCTCGACGAGGACACCCACCTCGACGAGATCTCCGGCTACGCCGAAGACTCGGGCGAGGGCCGGTGGACGGTCGAGGCCGCCATCGACAACGCCGTCCCGATGCATGTCATCGCTGCCTCGCTCTTCGCCCGCTTCACCTCCCGGCAGGACGAGAGCCCGGCGATGAAGGCGATCGCGGCGATGCGCAACCAGTTCGGCGGTCACGCCTTCCACACCCCGCCACCCAAGGGCGGGGACAGCTCTGGGGCCGGCGGGCCGGCGCAGTCCGAGGCCGCCCAGGCGGCCGGGAGCGGCGACACGGGCGGGGAGTCCTGATTGGATGCACGTCGCCCACCTGAGCCTGCACGACTTCCGGTCCTACGCCACCGCCGAGGTCGTGCTCGAGCCGGGCGTGACGGCGTTCATCGGCCGCAACGGGCAGGGCAAGACGAACCTGGTCGAGGCGATCGACTACCTGTCCCGGCTGACGTCGCACCGGGTCGCCACCGACACGCCCTTGGTGCGCAGCGGCGCCCAGCAGGCGGTGGTCCGGGCGGTCGTGGTGAAGGAGGGCCGGCAGGCGGTGCTCGAGGTCGAGCTCAACCCCGGCCGGGCCAACCGGGCCCGTGTCAACAAGTCGACATTGCCCCGGACGCGTGACCTGGTCGGCCTGGTCAAGACGGTGTTGTTCTCGCCCGAGGACCTGAGCCTGGTCAAGGGCGACCCGTCGGACCGGCGCCGCTTCCTCGATGACCTGCTGGTGCTGCGCACGCCGCGACTGGCCGGCACCCGGACCGACTACGACCGGGTGCTCAAGCAGCGGAACTCTCTGCTCAAGACGGCCGGGGTCGCTCGCCGAGGCAGCTCGTCCCAGGCGGCCGCGTTGGCGACCCTCGCGGTCTGGGACGAGCAGCTGGCCCGGCACGGTGCCGAGCTGCTCGAGGCCCGGCTCGGCCTGGTCGAGGAGCTGCGGCCCTATGTCGGCAAGGCCTACGAGACGGTGGCCCGCGGGGCCTCGCGCGACGACGCCGAGATCGAGTACAAGTCGTCAGTGCCTTTGGACCAGCCTGCCGAAGCCGCGATCCTCGCGGAGCTGGATCGGCGCCGCAATGACGAGCTCGAGCGCGGCATCTCGCTGGTCGGTCCGCACCGGGACGACCTGTTGCTGTGGCTGGGGCACGGCGCCGCCGGGGAGGACAGCTCGGACAGCTCGCGGCTGCCCGTGAAGGGGTACGCCTCCCACGGCGAGTCGTGGTCCCTCGCGCTGTCCCTCCGGCTGGCGTCGTACGACCTGCTCCGCTCCGACGGCGACGACCCGATCCTGATCCTCGACGACGTGTTCGCCGAGCTGGATGCTGAACGCCGTGCGCAGCTCGCCGACCTGGTCGCCGGTGCCGAGCAGGTGCTGGTCACGGCGGCCGTTCCCGAGGACGTGCCGGCCGCGTTGGCCGGTGTCCGCTTCCTCGTGGCCGACGGGGAGGTGACGCGCGATGGGTGAGGACCAGACACCGGAGCAGGAGCCACACCAGGACGACGGCCTCGACCTGGCTAGGTCCATCGCGCGGGCCACGGCCGGTTCCAGCCCCGCAGCCCGTCGGCGCCGGAAGCGGCGCGACCGGCCCGCCGACGCCAAGGTCTCCGGTGCGCACCCCGACGACCGCGATCCCCAGCTGTTGGGAGACCAGGTCGACCGGCTGGTCGCCGACCGCGGGTGGGAGCTCGAGCTGCGGGTCCGCGGCGTCTTCGCACGCTGGCCGGAGCTCGTCGGCGCCGACGTCGGCGGACACTGCACACCCGAGTCCTTCGCCGAAGGTCGGCTCGTCGTCAGGGCCGACTCCACGGCCTGGGCCACCCAGCTCACCCTGCTCGCGCCCGCCCTGGTACGACGGCTCAACGAGGAGCTCGGCCACGGCACGGTGACCGCCATCGACGTGCAGGGTCCGCACCTGCCGAAGTGGTCCAAGGGCAGGCGCCGGACCCGCGACAGCCGGGGTCCTCGCGACACGTACGGCTGATCGGAGCTGCCCGAGGGACGAGGGCAGGTCCGATCGATGGTGGTTGAGCAGCGCGCCCGTCCGAGGTTGCTCGGGCGGGATCGCGCGTGTCGAAACCTCGCGACAGCCCGTGAGATCCGGGCTGGATCGTTGGATCACCAGCCGCTGGCTGAGCCGATCTGAGGGCCGCACGGCCATATGGGGACATGTCCGACCCCCTGCACGGGCCTCTCGACTGCGTTCCCGGGCCGCTGTGGGCCCTTCCTCACGACACCCGGCCCCCCGGCTGTGGATGCATGCGTGGAATGCGGCCCTCCAGCCGGTAGTATGGCCATCGGGTCGTCCTGCACAGTCCGGGCGGCTCGTTCTATGTCAACAAGGCGGCCGGCAGGCCACGAAGGGGTACCGGTGTCGCAGCCCAATCCTGAGCAGACCAGGCCACCGGAGCCACCCAACGGCGTCGAGTACGACGCCTCCGCGATCCAGGTCCTCGAGGGGCTCGAGGCCGTCCGCAAGCGCCCCGGCATGTACATCGGCTCGACCGGCGAGCGCGGCCTGCACCACCTGATCTGGGAGATCGTGGACAACGCCGTCGACGAGGCGCTGGCCGGCTACTGCGACCGGATCGTGCTCACCCTCATGACCGACGGCGCGGTCCGCGTCGAGGACAACGGCCGCGGCATCCCCACCGACACCGCGCCCGGCCAGGACATCCCGGCGGTGACCCTCGCGCTCACCCTGCTGCACGCGGGCGGCAAGTTCGGCGGCGGCGGCTACAAGGTCTCCGGCGGGCTCCATGGTGTCGGCGTCTCGGTGGTCAACGCGCTCTCGACCCACCTGATCGCCGAGGTCAAGAACCGCGACCACCTGTGGCGGCAGAGCTTCACCCACGGCGTACCCGACGGCGCCCTCGAGAAGGTCCGCACGCTCGAGCCCGGCGAAGGCACCGGCACGACCATCACCTACTGGCCCTCTCCCGACACCTTCGAGACCACGACCCACTCGCTCGAGACCATCACCTCGCACATCCGCGAATACGCCTTCCTCAACAAGGGGCTCGAGATCGTGGTCCGCGACGAGCGGCCGGAGGCCGACGACCTGGTCGAGGCCGTCCAGGACGACACGATCGACAACGACGTCGACCAGGCCGGGACCGACGCCATCAAGCGCGGCGAGCAGGGTGGCCTCGAGCAGGTCTTCAAGTACGACCGTGGGCTGGTCGACTACGTCGAGCACCTCAACCGCCGCAAGCAGCCGGCCAACCCCACCATCATCTCCTTCGAGGCGGAGACGCCCGAGGACGCTCCCCACCACATGAGCCTCGAGGTGGCGATGCAGTGGAACACCACCTTCAGCGAGTCCGTGCACACCTTCGCCAACACCATCAACACCCACGAGGGCGGCACCCACGAGGAGGGGTTCCGCGCCGCCCTGACCTCCCTGGTCAACAACTGGGGCTACGAGTGGGGGCTGATGAAGAAGCCCGAGGACCGCGTCTCCGGTGACGACATCCGCGAGGGCCTCACCGCGATCATCTCCATCAAGCTCGCCGAGCCGCAGTTCGAGGGACAGACCAAGACCAAGCTCGGCAACACCGACGCCAAGGGCTTCGTCCAGCGTCTTGTCAACGACCAGCTCGGCGCCTGGCTGGAGCAAAACCCGGCCGAGGGCAAGGACATCGTCCGCAAGTCCCAGGCCGCGCAGCAGGCCCGGCTCGCGGCCCGCAAGGCGCGCGACCTGGCGCGCTCCCGCAAGGGGCTCCTCGGCGGCGGCGGTCTCCCCGGCAAGCTCTCGGACTGCCAATCGACCGACCCCGAGGAGTGCGAGGTCTTCATCGTCGAGGGTGACTCGGCCGGAGGCTCCGCCCGGCAGGGCCGCGACCCGCGGATCCAGGCGATCCTCCCGATCCGGGAAAGATCCTCAACGTCGAGAAGGCCCGTATCGACAAGGTGCTGGCCAACGCCGAGGTCCAGGCGATCATCTCGGCGCTGGGCACCGGGATCCACGAGGAGTTCGACCTCGACAAGCTGCGCTACCACAAGGTGGTGCTGATGGCCGACGCCGATGTCGACGGCCACCACATCAACACGCTGCTGCTCACGTTGCTCTTCCGCTTCATGCGGCCGCTCATCGAGCACGGCTTCGTCTACATGGCCCAGCCGCCGCTCTACCGGATCCGCTGGAACAAGCCGGCCGAGCACGAGTTCGTCTACTCCGACTCCGAGCGCGAGGCGCTCCAGCGCGACGGGATCGCCAACGGCAAGAAGCTGCCCAAGGAGAACCCCATCCAGCGCTACAAGGGCCTCGGCGAGATGAACGCCGAAGAGCTGTGGGAAACCACCATGAACCCCGAGCAACGCCTGATGCTGCAGGTGACCCTCGACGACGCCGCGCACGCCGACGAGATCTTCTCCACCCTGATGGGAGAGGACGTCGAGCAGCGGCGCTCCTTCATCCAGCGCAACGCCAAGGACGTTCGATTCCTGGATATCTAGTTCTCTAGCGCCAGTCCTAGAGAGCGCTAGAAGCACCTAGTTGGACCAGCAGACCAGCCGAGAGAGAAGCCATCGTGACCGAGACCCCGACCCCGGGCGGACGGATCGAGCCCATCGAGCTCCAGACCTCGATGCAGCGCGCCTACATCGACTACGCGATGGCGGTCATCGTGGGCCGGGCGCTGCCCGACGTCCGCGACGGGCTCAAGCCGGTGCACCGCCGGGTGCTCTACGCGATGTTCGACGGCGGCTACCGCCCCGATCGCGGCTTCTCCAAGTGCAGCCGCGTCGTCGGCGACGTCATGGGCCAGTACCACCCGCACGGCGACACCGCGATCTACGACACCCTGGTCCGCCTGGCCCAGCCCTGGGTGATGCGGGCTCCCCTCATCCACGGCCAGGGCAACTTCGGCTCCCCGGGCAACGACGCCGCCGCCGCGATGCGCTACACCGAGTGCCGGATGGCGCCGCTCGCGCTGGAGATGGTGCGCGACATCGGCGAGGAGACAGTCAACTTCCAGCCCAACTACGACGGGCGCTCCGAGGAGCCGACGGTGCTGCCGGCGCGCTACCCCAACCTGCTGGTCAACGGCTCGGCCGGCATCGCGGTCGGCATGGCGACCAGCATCCCGCCGCACAACCTGCGTGAGGTCGCCGCGGGAGCGCAGTGGGCGCTCGAGCACCCCGACGCCACCCGCGAGGAGCTCCAGGACGCCCTGATCGAGCGGATCAAGGGGCCCGACTTCCCCAACGGCGCGCTGATCGTGGGCCGCGAGGGCATCGAGCAGGCCTACCGCACCGGTCGGGGCTCGATCACCCAGCGCGCCGTCATCGAGATCGACGAGGACGCCAAGGGCCGCACCTGCCTGTCGATCACCGAGCTCCCCTACATGGTCAACCCCGACAACCTGGCGGTGAAGATCGCCGACCTGGTCGACTCCGGCAAGGTGCCGGGCATCGCGGACGTCCGCGACGACTCCTCGGGGCGCACCGGCCAGCGGCTGGTCGTCGTACTCAAGCGCGACGCCGTGGCCCGCGTGGTGCTCAACAACCTGCTCAAGCACACCGAGCTGCAGACCAACTTCAGCGCCAACATGCTGGCCCTGGTCGACTACGTGCCCCGCACGCTGAGCATCGACCAGTTCATCAGCAACTGGATCACCCACCAGATCGAGGTCATCCGCCGGCGCTCCGAATACCGCCTGCGCAAGGCCGAGGAGGATGCCCACATCCAGCGCGGCTACGTCAAGGCGCTGGACGCCCTCGACGAGGTCATCGCGCTGATTCGTCGTTCCCCCGACGTCGACGAGGCCCGCCAGGGGCTGATGGCACTGCTCGAGATCGACGAGCTGCAGGCGACAGCGATCCTCGACATGCAGCTGCGGCGGCTCGCGGCGCTGGAGCGCCAGAAGATCATCGACCGACTGGCCGACCTCGAGCGGACCATCGCCGACCTCGAGGACATCCTGGCCAACGTCTCGCGGCAGCGGAGCATCATCTCCGAGGAGCTCGCGGAGATCGTCGACAAGTACGGCGAGGACCGCCGCAGCCAGATCGTCGCGTCCGACGGCGACCTGTCGATGGAGGACCTGATCCCCGACGAGGACCTCGTCGTCTCCATCACCCGCGGCGGCTACGCCAAGCGGACCCGCGCCGACCAGTACCGCACCCAGAAGCGGGGTGGGAAGGGCGTCCGCGGAGCGACGCTCCGCGGTGACGACGTCGTGCAGCACTTCATCGCGACCTCCAACCACCACTGGCTGTTGTTCTTCACGACGGCCGGCCGGGTCTACCGCACCAAGGCCTACAACCTGCCCGAGTCGCAGCGGGACGCGAAGGGCGGTCACGTCGCTGGCCTGCTCAGCTTCCAGCCTGATGAGAACATCGCGCAGGTGCTGGCGATCCGTGACTACGAGCAGGCGCCCTACCTCGTGCTCGCCACCCGCAACGGGCTGGTGAAGAAGACCCGGCTGGGCGACTACAACAGCCCGCGGCAGGCCGGGGTCATCGCGATCAACTTCCGCGAGGACGACGACGAGCTGATCGGTGCCGAGCTGGTCTTCCCCGACGACGAGATCCTGCTGGTCTCTCGCAAGGGCCAGGCGGTGCGGTTCCGCGCCGACGACACCCAGCTGCGGCCGATGGGCCGGGCCACCTCCGGGGTGACCGGCATGAAGTACGCCGCGGGCGACTCGGTGCTCTCGATGTCGGTGATCCGCGCCGCCCAGGTCGCGACCGAGGACTCCGACGAGAATGTTCAATACGTCTTCACCATGACCGACGGTGGCTTCGCCAAGCGGACCCGCACCAACGCCTACCGGCTCACCAACCGCGGGGCGAAGGGCGTCAAGGCGATGTCACTGGCCAACGAGGAGCGCGGTGTCCTGGTGGGGGCGTTCATCGTCGAGGACGGCGACGAGGTCATGTCCATCACCCAGGGCGGCCAGGTGGTCCGCAGCCGGATCGACGAGAACTTCCGGGTGCTCGGCCGGTCCACGATGGGAGTGAAGTTCGTGACGCCCAAGGACGGTGACGCGGTGGCTGTCGTGGCCCGCTCGGTCGAGGCGAAGGTCGAGGAGGAGATCGAGGAGGTTCTCGCCGCGGCGCAGGAGGGTACCGGCGACGAGGCGCCGGACACCGCTGACGCCACCGAGGTGGGCGCTGAATCGGAGAATGTCGAGCCGGATGCAACAATCGAGGGTGACGACGCGTCCGAGTGATGCGCTGCGTGACGCCGTACATATCTCGACACTGATCTCGACCGTAGGGGGATGTGACAGCCATGGCTGACCGTCCGAACGAGCCTGCCTCGGCTCGCCGGTCATCCAACAGCGGCCGCGAGGACACGGTGGTCACCCGGCTCCCGGGCCAGCCCGCCTCGCCGGAGACCCAGACCGGCAACCGCAAGGTACTGCCACCGATGCCGCCCGGTGAGGACGTCGGCTCGTCGCGCAACGGCTCGCCCAACGGCGCGCCGGCCACGGCCTCGACGCCCTCCGCGCCCGCGAAGCCCGCCAAACGGCCAGCGAAGCCGCCGGCCAGGCCCAAACCCGCCCAGCCGCCCGCCCAGCCGTCCGCCCAGGCGCGCAAGGCGCCCGCCAAGCCGGCGGCTGCTCCCTCCCGGGGCCGGACCGCGCCGCCGAGCCCGGCTGCCCGGCCCACCGCGCCCACGCCGACGGTGGCGACCCCGACCGTGGCCGCTCCCCCCGTCGTTCACCCGGCCGCTCCGGTGTCGCCGGTGGCTGTGCCGCCGGAGGCGAAGGTCAAGCCGGCCAAGCAGACCAAGCCTCCGAAGCCGGCCAAGCCGACCCGCGAGGAGCGCCGCGCAGCGAAGCAGGCCGCGGCTCCGAAGCCCGGCCGTCGCGCGCGCCTGCGCCTGACCCGGATCGACCCCTGGTCGGTGATGAAGACGTCGTTCCTGCTCTCCATCGCCCTCGGCATCGTCACCGTGGTGTCGGTGCTGATGGTCTGGACGGTGCTCGACGCCGCCGACGTCTGGACGTCGATCAACCAGACCGTCCAGGACGTGGTCGGTGGTCAGGACACCTCGACCTTCGACATCGAGAACTACCTCGGCACCCGCCGGGTCGTCGGTTTCATGATGATCGTGGCCGCCGTCGACGTGGTGCTCCTTACCGCGATCTGCACGCTGGGCGCCTTCCTCTACAACATGTCGGCGTCCCTGCTCGGCGGCGTCGAGGTCACCCTCGCCGAGGACAACTGAGTGTTTCGAGGCGTCCCTCCTCAACCTCCTCGCTGATCGCGGACCGAGCAAGCTCGGACCGCGGCTCGGAGATTTCTCGGCCTCCAAAGGCCTCCGGTAGTGTCTCCCCTCGGTCGCCGGCCGGTCGGCGTCGGCGTCATCCCGGGCCTATAGCTCAGACGGTTAGAGCGCTTCCCTGATAAGGAAGAGGTCACAGGTTCAAGTCCTGTTAGGCCCACTCGTCAATCGTCGCTCGTCTGGGGACACGACCGGTTGAGGCAATCCGCCAGCATCGGGCCGTCTGGCGTGCTTGCATTGACCGGTGGAGCCCCTTCGAGGTCGCGCGCGCGCCGGCGAGCACGCCGGGCGGACATCGCTGCTCACCGGGCCCCTTCGGACCGTCCTGCTGCTGACGGTCGCAGCCGTCTTGGTGGTGGCAACGGCCGCCACCAGCTCCGGGAGCCGGGTGCTCTTCGCGCTCGCCGCCGCCTCGGTCGGCCTGGTTCTCTACCGCACTGCCACCCTGGCCTCGGACCGGCGCCGCGAACGGACGCTGAGCGCGCAGCTGGACGAGGCACTCGCGCAGGTGACCCAGCACCGCGACGAGTTGGAGGCTCAGCGCCACGAGCTGCATCGACTCGCCCTCTACGACGTCGTGACGGGGCTGGGGAACCGCGTCCTTCTGCGCAACCGCGGGACCGACCTCGGCACTGACATCACCAACACCACCTTGTTGCTGTTGGATCTCGACGGCTTCAAAGAGATCAACGACACTCTGAGTCACGCACTCGGGGACAGCCTGCTGCGTCAGGTCGGTGACCGGCTGATGACCTGTGTCCGCGACCAGGACACCGTCGTACGACTTGGCGGAGACGAGTTCGCCGTTCTGCTGCCGAACATGGGTGCCTGGGCCGCAGCCCGGACTGCCGATCGGCTGCTCGATGTGATCCGCCGGCCGTTCATGGTGGACCGACAGGAAGTACAGGTCAGCGGCAGCATCGGTATCGCCGAAGGAGGTGACGCGCACGGCCTCGACGAGCTCCTCCGCAACGCTGACCTGGCGATGTACCAGGCCAAGGCGGCGGGGCGGGATCGATCCTGTGAGTTCCGTCCGGAGATGGTCGTCGACACCGCAGAGCGGTTCAGCCTCGACACAGAGATGCGCCAGGCGCTGGCCGGCGGTGACTTCAAGGTGTACTACCAGCCCATCGTCGACTCCCGCTCCCACGAGATGGTCTCGCTTGAAGCGCTCGTGCGATGGGAGCATCCCGTGCGAGGTGTGCTGCCACCGGCAGAGTTCCTGTCGGTTGCCTATCGAACGGGTCTGATCGTCGAGCTCGGGCAGTTCATGCTCCGCAGCGCCTGCGAGCAGATCGTCGTCTGGCGGCGCAAGCGACCGGGCCTCTCGGTCGCGGTGAACGTCTCGCACAGAGAGCTGATGCATCCTGAGTTCTCCTCCCAGGTCGCCGGAGTTCTCGCCATGACCGGGCTGCCGTGCGAGGCCCTCTATCTGGAGGTCACCGAGACCGTCCTGGCGGCGGAGGAGCAGATCACCGACATCCTGCAGCCGTTGACGGACCTGGGAGTGCGCTGCTCCCTGGACGACTTCGGGACCGGCCACTCATCGCTCAGTCGGCTGCGTCAGCTGAGCCTGGACCGTGTCAAGATCGACCGCTCGTTCGTCGCAGAGATCGCCGAAGACGACTCAACCGGCGCCCCGTTGCTCGTCTCGATAGTCGGGCTGGCCCACAGCATCGGTCTCCGCGTCGTCGCCGAGGGCGTCGAGACCAAGAGGCAGGCGGACTTCCTCGCCGCCAACGGATGCGACGAGCTCCAGGGCTACTACTTCAGTCGCCCGGTCTCCAGTGCGATTCTCCAGTCGACGTTCCTGTCGCCGAGCCCGGAGCTGCCGAGTCTGGCCGACGCCGGCAACCCGCTTCTTCGGCCGGTGACTTCCTGATCTGAGGTCCCCTCGATAGGTGCCGACGCTTCCGCGAAACGACCCTTTTGGGCGATTGCTCGCTGTTAGCCTCGCGGGTATGGCGTCTCCGGCTTCGGCCGCTCTTGAGCGACGTCGTTTCCGCCAGGCCTTGGCGGCGTGGACCTTCCTCACACTCACCTTCACGATCCTGCTCCTGCCTACGGTCCCCCTTGCCACACGGGAGTCGGCAAGTGCGCTGGGGTTGCTGATAGCCGGCGTCATAGCGTCCTTGAGCGGCGCGTTCAGGGCGAGCCGTAGTGAGGGTGCCGACCGCCGTCCTTGGCTGCTCATGGTGCTGGGCGGAATCGTGGGGGCCGCTGGCAACGCCTGGGTCGCGATCACCGGCGCCGACCCCGTCTCCTCGCCGAGCCTGGTCAGCAACATCAGCATCGCCGCCGCACTGGTGATCTCGACGCTCGCCATGTTGGCCTTCCCCAGCATGCGACGGCGTGGAGCCGAGTGGTCGGTGATGTTCCTCGACGGGCTGGTCGCCGGGGGCGCCTTTCTCCTCATCGCCTCCGTGCTGGTCTACTCGCAGCTGTTGAACTCACCGAGCGACCACGGCGGCAGTGACCGAATCTTCGCGCTCGTCTTCCCGGTCCTCGACGTCGCTCTGGCAACCGTGGCAGTGCTGCTGGTGGTGCGTGCCTCGCGCACAGACAGGCTGAAGTTCGGGCTCTTGGCATCGGCGTTCCTGTTGTATGCCGCGTCCGACCTGGCGTTCGCGGTGCGGATTTCTCAGGAGGACTTCCACTTCGGAACGCTGCTCGATCTCGGGTGGATCGCGGCCTACCTGACATTGAGCCTGGCTGCGTGGGTGCCCGCGAGGAAAGCCCAGGGCGAGATCGACGAGGCAACTGGACCGTCTGATGCCGTGGGCACCACGCTCGTGTTCACGGTGCTTGTCACCGCGGCCGTGATACAGGTGTTGTTCGGCCGCGGTGGTGACCTGAAAGTGGCGCAGTCGGCGGTGTGGGCTCTGCTGGTCGCCGCAGCCGGCGCTCGTCAGATCCTTCTCACTGCCGACAACACAGCGCTGCGGCGAGGCCTCGAGCGACGGGTGCAGGAACAGACGGCGGGGCTTCGAAGGCTGGCTCGGCAGAACGAGGTACTCATCACGTCGGTCGGTGACGGTGTCTACGGTGTCGACGACGCCGGGAAGGTGACGTTCGTCAACCCTTCGGGAGCGAGGGCCCTCGGCTACTCGACGGCCGACCTCGAGGGGCGTAGCGCACACGAGACCTTCCATGCACCTCGTGAGGACGGCACGCCCTTCCCGTGGTCGGAGTGCTACATCAACGAGGCGATCACGCACGGACTCCTCGCCAGCGCGGAGGACGACGAGTACGTCCGTGCAGACGGCTCGTCCTTTCCTGTGGAGATCACGGCCTCGCCGCTGATGGACGAGTCCGAGGTCCGCGGCGCAGTTGTCGTCTTCCGCGACGTGACCCAGCGTCGCGAGGTCGACCGGATGAAGAACGAGTTCCTGTCGGTGGTCAGTCATGAGTTGCGCACCCCGCTGACCTCCATCAGGGGTTCCCTCGGGCTCCTGGCCGGCGGACGGCTCGGCGAGCTCCCAGAGCGGGCCGCCTCGCTCGTCGCTGTCGCCGTCCAGAACAGCGAGCGGCTCACTCGCCTGATCAACGACCTGCTCGACATCGAGAGGATGGAGTCCGGAGCCGTCCCGCTGGGCGTGAGCCCGGTCGAGGCACGCGACCTCCTCGTGGCAGCCGCCGAACAGATCGAGGGTATGGCCAGCTCACTGGACGTGCGGGTGGAGATCGGGGATGCCAGCGGCTCCGTCCTGGCCGACGAGGACAGGATCATCCAGACGCTGATGAACCTGCTCGGCAACGCCCTCAAGTTCTCGGAGCCGGGTTCGTGCGTGAGGTTGGAAGCCAGACCAGAAGGGTCTGACGTCCACTTCCGGGTGAGCGACGAGGGCCGCGGCATTCCCGCTGACAAGCTGGAGTCGATCTTCGAGCGCTTCGAACAGGTCGACTCCTCCGACACACGCCAAAAGGGCGGGACCGGACTGGGACTGACGATCAGTCGTGGCGTCGTCGAGCGACACGGGGGCCGGATCTGGGTCGAGAGCGAGCTCGGCTCCGGGACCGTGGCCAACTTCACGCTGCCTGCGTCGCCGGGTCAGGACATCGATAGCGCCGACTCAGGCTCTCCCGCTGTCTTGGTGTGCGACGACAATCCTGCCGTGGTGGAGGAGTTCTGCAGGCTCCTTCGGGCACATGGCTACCGCGCTATCGGCGTGACTGAAGGTGCGCGCGCAGTCGAGCTGGTACGAGTCGAGCGGCCGCAGGCCGTGCTGTTGGACCTCATGATGCCGCGGACTGGAGGAGCCGAGGTCCTCGAGGCGTTGCGCAGCTCATCCTCGACCGAGGACATCCCTGTTGTGGTGATCTCCGGACTGGGACCCGAGGCAGACGAGTCGGTGGCGAGTGCGGCGGCCGGCTGGCTGACCAAGCCGGTCAGCGAGCAGCGACTGCTCGAAGCGTTGTCCGTCGCCCTGTCAGGACGTCGGCCGAGCGGCTCGGTCCTGCTCGTGGAGGATGACCAGGACCTCGCCCGGGTGATGACCATGCTGTTGACCGACGCGGGCCTGGATGTGGTCCACGCCTCCGCGGTGACAGAGGCCGTCGTACGCGGCGAGGAGCTGCGTCCTGACGTGATCATCCTCGACGTACGCCTCCCGGACGGGGATGGTGAAGACATCGTGGCTGAGTTTCGTCGGCGCGGCGGCACACTGGCGCACGCGCCGGTGGTGGTGTACAGCGCGGCGGACATCGAGGACGAACGTCGCGACGACCTTCGGCTCGGCACTACGGTCTTCCTCACCAAGGGCCGCGCCGGACCCGACGAGGTCAGGGACCACGTGCTCGGTCTGGTCAGCGCGTCCTCGGATCAACATCGCTCACGAGTGAAGGGAGAACCGGATGCCCCAGGCGCAGCTCGACCAGGCGCGGAGCTCCTCGCCTGAGTCGAGAGCCGGACTCGACATCACGGTTCGAAGCGGCTCGGGGACGGGCCGCACCCTCCTGTCCGCCTTCGACAACGCGCTGCAGGGCGCTGGTGTCGCCGACTTCAACCTGGTCACGCTGTCGTCGGTCATCCCACCGGCCAGCCGGATCCGCAACGTCGCCGGGGTCCTGTCGGGTGGCCATGGCGACCTCTTGTTCTGTGTGCGCGCCCAGGCCTTCGCCGAACGACCAGGTGACGAGGCGTGGGCGGGACTCGGTTGGTGCGTCGACGAGACCGGCGGCGGGCTGTTCGTCGAGCACCACGGAGACAGCGAGCAGTCGGTCGTGGAACAGATCGAACTCAGCCTGGCCGACATGAACACCAAGCGCGGCGGTGGGTATGGCCCGGTGTACATGGCCCTGGCGTCGGCGCAGTCAACGGGCCTCCCGGTGTGCGCAGTCGTCGTTGCGGCCTATCGGGTCTCGACGTGGCACGACCCCACCGAGACCCGGCCTGAGCCGTCGAGTCAGAGCAACCCCGACGAAGTGCCTGCACACGCTGTGACCAAAACAGGATCCGCGACTTACACGCTCAACGGGCAGCTCATCGAGGGCTCTCTCGCCTCCGAGCCACTGGGGGAGCTTCCGTTGGAGCCCGTGGGCAAGACCCCTGGTCGAGCAAACTCACAGCCTCGGATAACGGTGGAGAAGGAGATCGACTACCTCACCGCGCGCCGCTACTACGAGCTCTACCGCGAGACGTTCGGTGAGCTCGCCAGCTTCGCGGTGGCGCGCCAGCTGCTGACGGAGGCGGAGTTCCTCGCCGAGATGCTCGACCCTCGCGTGCTCAAGTACGTCGCCTGGGACGACAAGGGACAGGCGATAGGCATGACCACGCTGACGTCGGACCTGTCGACGGTGCCGTGGATCGAACCGGGCTACTTCGCCCAGCGCTACCCCGACCACTACGCCCGCGGCGCCATCTACTACCTCGGCTTCACCCTGGTCCATCCTCAACACAGGGGGGCCAGGGTGTTCAGCTCGATGATCGAGCACATGGTGGAGGTGACGCTGACGCAGGAGATCATTTTCGCGTGGGACATGTGCCTGGCAAACGATGAGAACGGCTTCGGCGGCGGCGCCGGGCGTCTGCTCCAGACCCTCACCGATGGCACCGTCGAACCCATCGACCGACAGACCTACTACGCAACGAAAATGGCCTTGCCCAAACAGACGAAGCCGTCGCGATGACCGTGTCGCTGTGCAGAGAGGATGGTCTGCGATGAGCCTGCCCACTGTTCTGGTCGTGGACGATGACGACGACATCCGCGATCTCACGCGGACCACGCTGGAAGTGACCGCCGGCTGGACCGTGCTCACCGCCAGCGGCGGCGCCGAGGCCATCGAGGTCTCGCGTGAGCACCAGCCCGATGCGGTCCTGCTCGACATGATGATGCCGGGGATGGACGGACTGACCACGTTCGACAGTCTCCAGGCCGACGAGACCACCCGAGACATCCCGGTCATCCTCTTTACGGCCAAAGTCCAGGTCGGAGATCGTAAGGCGTGGGCCGGACGGGCGATCCGCGGATCCATCGCGAAACCGTACGACCCGATGACCCTTGCTGATCAGGTCGCGACGCTGCTGAGCTGGGCAAAGGTCAGCTGATCAACCCGCGGTCGAGACGCGCCTCGTGAGGTCGATATACTCCCCGGCGTGAAGAACGTCCTGCTCTCGTCCTGGCCGCAGCGGTAGGCGCCGTCAACGCGAAGCGGAAGCTCGACGAGGGCAAGGCCGAGCAGGCCCTCTGGGCCGAGGCAACGGACTCGGTCAAGCGCAGCTGACGCCGCTCCCCGCTTCACCCGACTCGGGGCCTTGGCGCAATTGGTAGCGCACCTGCTTTGCAAGCAGGGGGTTAGGGGTTCGAGTCCCCTAGGCTCCACCACGAGAAACTGCAGGTCAGCAATGCAATACCCTCGATTCTTGGGTCCGGCTAGCGGTGCCAGATTGACCGGGTGGCGCCAGATTGGTGCCAGATCGGCCAAGGAGCTGTCGGCGCCGATCGCAAGAATGTCGGTCAAGGCGACCGGGAGACCTGCGAAAGGTCGACCGGAGCGACCTCTTACCTCTTGGACGTTGACCCAGAGGTCACAGGCCCGCCCGGCCAGAGTCGGCTGCTCGGCCCGGCGTGTGGCGTGACACGACCGCATCCGATCGAATCGACATAGCCCTGCGTGGGCGCGGGCGGCGCCCAGTGACGGTGAAGTCAGCAGGGCCAGTCGATGCTCAGGTACTGCGTCTCCTGAAACTCGCGGAGCCCTTCGCGTGCGCCTTCGCGGCCCAGCCCGCTCTGCTTCACCCCGCCGAAAGGAGCGGAGGGATCGGAGACGAGTCCACGGTTGACGCCGACCATGCCGGCTTCGATGTTGTCGGCCAGACGGACGGCACGCCCGAGGTCACCGGCGAACACGTAGGCCGCAAGCCCGTACTCCGTGTCGTTGACCATCCGGAGCAGTTCTTTCTCGTCGCGCCAGGTCACGATGGGCGCGACCGGCCCGAAGATCTCCTCTCGCAGGATCGCTGCGCCAGAAGGAACAGCGGCCAGGACGGTTGGCGGGAAGAAGTGCCCCCGCGCATCGTCGGGCACGACCGCCTGGTGAGAGATACGGGCGCCTTCTGCGACGGCCCCCTCCACGGCGGCTGTGACACGGTCGAGAGCGGCTGCGCTGATCAGGGGGCCGATCTCGTTTCCGTCGTGCGCTGCACCCACGGACAGCTTTTCGACCCGCTGCCCGAACTGGGCCAGGAACTCGAAGGCAATGGACTCGTGGACGTAGAGCCGGTTCGCAGCGGTGCACGCCTGCCCACCATTGCGAAACTTCGCGACCATGGCGCCCGCCACTGCCGAGTGGAGGTCCGCGTCGTCGGTCACGATCAGCGGAGCGTTGCCACCGAGCTCCATGGAGGTGTTCATGACGCGGTCGGCTGCCTGCTGCAGGAGTCGTCGACCTACGCCGGTGGACCCTGTGAAGGACACCTTGCGGACGCGCTCGTCGGCGAGCCACGTCCCGACGACATCGCCGGGTCTGCTGGTCGTCACGACCTCGACGACTCCGCGGGGCACCCCGGCTCGCATGAGGAGGTCAGCGATGGCCAGCGCGGTCAGCGGCGTCTCGGACGCAGGCTTGAGCACGACTGTGCATCCGGCAGCGAGGGCGGGTGCGATCTTGCGCGTTGCCATGGCGGCCGGGAAGTTCCACGGCGTGATGAGGGCAGCCACGCCGACCGGCCGATGCTGAACCAAGGTGCGTGTCCCGCCGGCAGGTGCCTCTCCGAACTCGCCGCCGGGACGCACGGCT
Source organism: uncultured Actinomycetota bacterium (assembly GCA_963765915.1). Classification (GTDB taxonomy): domain Bacteria; phylum Actinomycetota; class Actinomycetes; order Propionibacteriales; family Nocardioidaceae; genus Nocardioides. Next base: position 916,733 of record CAVXYB010000001.1, read on the forward strand.
TCCTCGGAGAACCATCGGAAGAACTCCGCGGCGTAGCCCACCTCTGCATCGGCGTCCTGCAGTGACTTGCCGTTCTCGCGGGCGATGAGTCCGGCCAGTCGGTCGCGATCGGCGAGCATCAGCTCGAACGCGCGACGCAGGACATCCGAGCGGTGCCGAGGGGATGCTCCGGCCCATGCGTCGAACGCAGCGGCGGCGCGGTCGACTGCGGCGGTAGCGTCGTCGACGCCGAGGTCGGCCACCCGCCCGACGGTCTCCAGCGTCGCCGGGTCCACGACAGGGAAGGTGGGGGACTCGGTCACGGGTGCGGTCATGGCAGATCCGCGAGGGCGGCCACGACGACGTCCAGTCCGTCGTGGAGCAGTTCGTCAGAGATGGTCAACGGCGGCAGGAAGCGCAGGACGTTGCCGTTGGTGCCGCAGGTGAGCACGATGACGCCGCGCTGGTGGGCGAAGGCCGCGACCGCCTTGGCGACCTCCGGGGCGGGGTCGTCTATCCCGGCCTGCACCAGCTCCACGGCGATCATCGCGCCACGACCCCGCACGTCGCCGACGCGGATGTCACGCCGCTGCAGGTCCCGCAGCCGGGTGAGCATCAGCTGCTCGATCTCGCGGGCACGCTCGATGAGGCCGTCTTCCTCGATGGTCTCGATCGCAGCGAGTGCGGCGGCACAGGCAAGCGGGTTCCCGCCGTAGGTGCCGCCGAGCCCGCCAGCGTGAGCTGCGTTCATGATCTCCGAGCGGCCGGTGACTGCGGAGAGGGGGAGCCCGCCGGCGATGCCCTTGGCGGTGACGATGACGTCGGGAACGACACCCTCATGGTCGCAGGCGAACCAGTTCCCGGTGCGTGCGAAGCCGGTCTGCACTTCATCGGCGACAAAGACGACATCGTGGTCGCGGCACCAAGAAGCAAGGGCCGGCAGGAAGCCCGGTGCGGGCTCGATGAACCCGCCCTCGCCCTGGATCGGCTCGATGACGAGGGCCGCGAGGTTCGGGGCGCCGACCTGCTTCTCTACCTGGTCGATCGCGATGCGCGCAGCGGTCGGCCCGTCCAGTCCGCCATCGCGGAACGGATACGACAGAGGAGCGCGGTACACCTCGCCGGCGAAGGGCCCGAAGCCGTTCTTGTACGGCATGTTCTTCGCCGTCATCGCCATCGTGAGGTTGGTGCGGCCGTGGTAGGCGTGGTCGAAGACCACCACGGCAGTGCGGCCGGTGTAGGCGCGTGCGACCTTGACGGCGTTTTCAACCGCCTCGGCGCCGGAGTTGAACAGCGCCGTGCGCTTGGCGTGGTTGCCCGGCGTCAACCGGTTGAGCGCCTCGGCCACGGCCACGTAGGGCTCGTAGGGGGTGACCATGAAGCAGGTGTGGGTGAAGGCGGCGACCTGGGCCTGCACGGCCTCGACGACTCGAGCGGCGCTGTTGCCGACGGTGGTCACCGCGATGCCCGAGCCCAGGTCGATCAGGTGGTTGCCGTCGACGTCGACCACGACTCCGCCACCGGCTCGCGCCGCAAAGACCGGCAGCGTGGTCGCGACACCTGCCGCGACTGCGTCGTTCTTGCGGGCCATCAGTTCACGGGAGCGGGGGCCGGGGATGTCGGTGAGCAGGCGACGCACTCGCGGCAGGTCGTGCGCGCGGTCCGGGTCGGATGTCGGGAACTGCTGGTCGGTGACGGTGCTCATGGCCCCTCTGAATGGCTCGATCGAATTCCTCTGGAAGTTTCCGTTCGACTTTCTATGCTGTCCAATTCCGGTATCGACCAAGGTGCTATGCCTAGGAGGCATGATGCAGCTGCGACACCTCGAGTACTTCGTCGCCACTGCGGACGCTGGCACGGTCACCGCGGCCGCAGCCGCAGTGCACGTCACCCAGCCCGCCCTGTCACGCCAGCTTCGTCAGCTGGAAGACGACCTCGGCGTGCAACTCTTCGACCGCGTCACCGGACGGCTGCACCTGAACAGGACCGGTCGCGCTCTTCTGCCTGCGGCACGCGAGGTCCTGCGGTCGGCAGCGGACCTCGCGGACATCGCGCGGCTGCATGAACGTGGCAAGGTCGAGCGGCTCGCCATCTGCGCGCCGACCGTGACCCTGACGGACGTCGTCTCTCCGTTCGTCGCCACGATGAGCGCAGAAGACCCCGTCATCGAGGTGCGCGGCGGTGACGGCCTCGCGGTCGAGGAGATGCTCGAGGCCGGGGCCGACGTTGCCATCGGCACCCAGCGACCTGGGCGTCCCTACGCGGCTCAGCCATTGGCCGAGCTACCCGTGTGGGCCTACGTGAGGCCCGAGGACGAACTCGCGTCGCAGACCTCCGCGAGCCTGGAGACCCTGGTGGATCGACCCCTGGTCCTCCTCCCCAAAACCTTCACAGCCCGGGAGGCCCTCGACAACGCCGTCCACCACGCCGGCGTGTCGCTGTCGAGCGTGGTGGTGGCGGCCAATGGAACGATTGCCCAAGCCCTCGCGGCATCGGGCCGCGGAATCGCGGTGGTCTCCGACGATCCCCGCTACGACCTCGTGGCGGTACCAATCGACCTCGGTCACGAGATGCTGCACGTCCGGCTCACAGCCGCGTGGGACCCGCGGAGTGTGGCAGTTCCTGCTGTGGAGTTGTTTGTTGAAAGGCTTCGCGACTGGGTCGCGCACCGCTACCCCTCCCAGGTCAGCTCTGCTGGAGACAACTGGCTCTGACCTGCTGCGGAGCGATGCGCGATAACGCCGTCGACCTCCGCCAACCCGCCTGATGGCTGACTTTGGGCTCACTTTCGCGTCACCCGGCATTGCCGACCTGCGTGCCTCCCGCCGCTCAGCGATCTATTGACACCGCGGGCAATCGCTGCCAACCTCACTCAAAACTCGTTCGGGTCCGTACAATCCAATGGAGGCCATCGTGAGCCAGCTGTCCCCCGCCCCGGCAGAGACCGAGGCGACCTCCTTACGCGCGGGACGACTCGGCGTCGTCGGCATCGTGTTCTACGTGGTGGCCGCGGCCAGCCCCATGGTCGGCATGACCGGCGCCCTGCCGGTCGCGATCGTGCTGGGCAACGGAGCCGCCGTCCCCGGCGCCTACCTGGCGGCCGGCATCGTGCTGCTCCTGTTCAGCGTCGGGTACGCCGCCATGAGTCAACGGGTCACCAACGCCGGCGCGTTCTTCGCCTATGTCGGGCGCGGGCTGGGTATCGGTCCGGGCGTCGGCAGCGCCTATGTCTCCCTGGTCGCCTACCTCGCGATCCAGCTGGCCATCTACGGCTTCTTCGGCGCTGTGATGGCGGGCCAGATGGACGCCAAGCTCGGCCTCGACCTGTCCTGGTGGGCTTGGGCGCTGATTGCCTGGGTCATCGTGCTCGGGTTGTCTGCCTTCAGCGTCGACGTCGGCGCCAAGGTCCTCGGCCTGCTGATGCTGCTCGAGATCGGGTCGCTGGCCCTGGTGTCGCTGGCGGTGATCTTCCAGGGTGGCGGCCCGGACGGCTTCGACTTCGGCGCGTCCTTCGCACCCAGCAACATCCTCGTCGGTGGGCTGACCGGCTCCGCGGGCATCGCGCTGGCCTTCGCCTTCGCCTCCTTCATCGGCTTCGAGGCCACGGCCATCTACGGCGAGGAGTCCAAGGACCCCAAGCGGACGGTCCCGATGGCGACGTACCTGGCTGTCACACTCATCACGGTGCTGTTCGCGGTCACCACGTTCGCCGTGGTCTCGGCGCTGGGCGCTGCCAACGTGGTCGAGGAGACAGCCAACCGCTCCGCCATCGACGGCGTCCCGCTCGCCGACTCCGCAGCGGTGATCTTCTCGGTGGCCGACGAGTACGTCGGCAGCTGGCTGGCCGACGTGATGAGCTGGCTGGTCCTCAGCAGCCTGTTCGCAGGCCTGCTCGCCTTCCAGAACTCTGCCGCGCGGTACTTCTTCTCCATGGGTCGTGCCGGAGTGCTGCCCCGAGCTCTCGACCGGGTCAACCATGCCGGCGCCCCGTTGCTCGGATCGATCGTCACCTCGGTCGTCACCTTCGT
>CAVXYB010000002.1:0-232892 GCA_963765915.1 uncultured Actinomycetota bacterium
TCGTCGGTCTTTCCGACGCCCTCGCGGTCGGCGATCCTGCACACCACCCACCCCGAGGCATCGGCGGCGAACCGCGCGGCTCTGGGGGTGGGTCTGAGCATCCAGGCCTTCCACCTGGTGCCCAAGATCCTGGACGTCGACGCATTATGTCCGCAGCGAGGCCCGGTGCGGGTGCTCGAGGTGCATCCCGAGGTGAGCTTCGCCGAGATCGACCCGGAGTGCGTCGTCCCCTCGAAGCCCACACCTGACGGCCGGGCGGCCCGCCGTGCCGCGCTCCGAGTGTCGGCCTGGAGCCGCCGACGTACGTCCGCGGCCAGGGGTACGCCGTGGACGACCTCCTCGACGCCTGCGCGGTCGCCTGGACGGCCGCGCGGTACGCCGCCGGCACGGCGTACTCCCTCCCCGACCCACCCGAGCTGTTCTCCGACTGCATCGCCCGCCGCGATCTGGGTGTGAGCGCGATTCGGGAGGGCAACCGAGCCCCTGAGAGAATTGACAGCATGAGCGCGCGGGAGGAGACCGACGTCCTCGTCGTCGGCGCCGGGCCGGCGGGGTCGGCGACGGCGGCGTGGCTCGGCGCGGCTGGGCGTCGACGTGCTGCTCACCGACGCCGCGGTCTTCCCCCGCGACAAGACCTGCGGCGACGGCCTGACTCCGCGCGCGATCGGCGAGCTCGAGCGGCTCGGCCTGGGTGACTGGCTGCGCGCCCACACGGTCAACCACGGACTGCGCGCCCACGGCTTCGGCCAGACGCTGCTGCTGCCCTGGCCGGGCGGCACGCTGCCCGACTGGGGATCGGCGGTGGCCCGCACCGAGCTCGACGACCACCTCCGCACCACCGCGATCAAGGCCGGCGCCCGGGCGCTCGACGGCGTCCGCGCGGTCGACGTACGCCGCGACGGCGGGCGGGTCAGCGCCGTGGTGTTCACGCGTGGCGACGAGACGCTCGAGGTCGGCTGCCGTCGGCTGGTCGTGGCCGACGGCGTCCGCTCGCCGCTCGGCAAGGTGCTCGGGCGCGAGTGGCACCGCGACACCGTGTACGGCGTCGCCGGGCGCTCCTACGTCACCTCCACGATGTGCCGACGACCCCTGGATCAGCTCCCACCTCGAGCTGCGCGGCGAGCAGAACGAGGTGCTCTCCGGCTACGGCTGGATCTTCCCGCTCGGCTCCACGACCGGTGCCGGCGAGGTCAACCTCGGCGTCGGCACGCTCGCCACCGCGAAGCGCCCGGCCGACCTCCAGGTCACGCCGGCTGATGTCGTCGTACGCCGACAAGCGTGCGCGAGGCGTTCGGGCTCGGCGACGACCTCCGTGCGCCCACCAGCGCACTGCTGCCGATGGGCGGCGCCGTCACCGGCGTGGCCGGACCCAACTGGGCGCTGGTCGGCGACGCGGCCGCCTGCGTGAACCCGCTCAACGGCGAGGGCATCGACTACGGCCTCGAGAGCGGCCGCCTCGTCGCCGAGCTGATCGCCGACGAGGCCGACCTCGCGACGGCGTGGCCGGCGACCCTGACCGAGCACTACGGCGAGTCGTTCTCGATCGCCCGCCGGCTCGCCGGACTCGTCACCGTGCCGCGGGTGCTGGCGGCCCTCGGCCCGGCCGGGATGCGCTCCGACTGGCTGATGACCCTCGCGCTGCGCTGGATGGGCAACCTCGTCACCGACGAGGACCGCGACCGGGCTGCCCGGGTCTGGCGCTGGGCCGGGCGACGCTCCCACGCCCGCGACGCGAGGCCGCCCTTCTCCTGACAGGATGGTCGGCGCCCTGACCCAGGAGAGACGCATGCCCAAAACCCTGCCGAAGCTGCAGCGGGTCGCGGCGTACGCGTGATCCTGCGTGACGACCGCATTCTGCTGACCCGCCTCGCCAGCCGGATCTCCGCCGACGAGAAGTGGCACCTGCCGGGCGGCGGTGTCGACCACGGTGAGGACCCGCGCGACGCGCTCGTCCGCGAGGTCCGCGAGGAGACCGGTCTCGAGGCCGAGGTCGGCGACACCGCCCGCGTCTACTCCGCCCACCTGCCGTCGATGTGGCGACAGGGCCGGCGTTGGGACTACCAGGCCCTGCGCATCGTGTACGACGCGTGGGTGCCCACCGACGCTCCCGAGCCGCGCGTGGTCGAGGTGGACGGCTCGACCGTGGACGTCGACTGGCACCCGGTGCCGACGTGCTGGCCGGTGACCTCGCGGTCACCGACATCGTCATCGAGGCGTTGGCCGACCATCGGCCGTTCCGGCTGCAGCGGGTGGCGGTCTACGCCTTCGTGCGCCGCGGCCACGACGTGCTGCTCGACGCGCATCTCACCTCGCGGTGCCCATCCCGGCGCGTGGACCCTTCCCGGCGGCGGCCTCGACCACGGTGAGACGCCCCGCGACGCGCTGGCTCGCGAGGTGCGCGAGGAGTGCGGCGTGGAGTGCGAGGTCGGCGACCTGCTCGACGTCCACGACACGCATTTCCAGGGCACCGCGCCGTCGGGTCGGTTCGAGGACTTCCACGGGGTGCATCTCGTCTTCCGGGGAACGGTCCACGACGCCGCCGAGGCCCGAGTCGTGGAGACCGACGGCACCACCGATGCCGTCGCGTGGGTGGCGGTCGCCGACATCGAGTCCGGTGCCGTCCGCACGCTCGACGTCGTCGGAGCCGCGTTGCGCGCCGACTCCTAGACTGACCCGGTGAACCCGCGACACCGGCGACTCGTCATCCCCGTCGCCCTCGTGGGGCTCTTGCTCGTCGTCGTCATCGCGGCGCTGGTGAAGCGTTGAGCCAGCCCCTGCTCCGCGCCCTCACCCGGCTGCGCGGCTTCATCCTGGACGACGAGGCCCTGGTACGAGCCGTCGCGTCCGGGCGGCAACGCGGCGGTCAGGCCCCGTGGCGTCGGGTCGAGCTGCGGTACGTCGACCTCAAGGCCGGGCGCCACCTCCAGGTCACGGCGTACGACGACGCGCAGGCCCACACGAGCAACCACCCGGTGGGCGATCGGGCGCGAGCGGCGCTCGACGACCTGCTGGACGCCCCGTTCGGCAACTGGCACGTCGAGACGACCACCGAGACCCATCAGCTGCGTGTGACCAAGAAGGGCGAGGCCGTCGTCCACTCGAAGGCCCGCGCCGACGAGGCCGAGGTCGACCGCGACCACGACCGGGACAAGGGCCGCCTCCTGCCGGAGGACGACCCGGTGTTCCGCGCGCTCGGGCTCAGCGACCACGACGGCCGGATGAAGCCCAGCCGGCAAGGGAAGTACCGTCAGGTCGAGGAGTTCCTCCGCATCCTCGACGCCTCGATCACCGACGCGCTCGACAAGGGGCACCTCCGTCGGCCGACCGCCGCGGAGCCGATGCAGGTCGTCGACCTCGGCTGCGGCAACGCCTATCTGACCTTCGTGACCGAGCGGTTCCTCACCCACGTCCGGGGCCTGCCGGTCCATCTGACGGGCATCGACCAGCGCGACCAGTCGCGCACCCACAACGAGAAGATCGCCGGCGAGCTCGGCGTGGACGCGACGTTCGTGGCGTCGTCGATCGGCGACGCGCCCCTCGACATCCGGCCCGACGTCGTCCTCGCCCTTCACGCGTGCGACACGGCGACGGACGATGCCCTCGCCCGAGCGATCGCGTGGCACACCCCGCTCGTGCTGGCGGCGCCGTGCTGCCATCACGACATCGCGGCCCAGCTCCGCACGCAGCCCACGCCCGCGCCGTACGCCGTGCTCACCCGCCACGGCATCCTCCGGGAGAGGTTCGCGGACACCCTCACCGACGGGCTGCGCGCCTCGTTGATGCGCCTCGAGGGCTACCGCGTCGACGTCATGCAGTTCGTCGGGAGCCAGCACACACCGCGGAACACCCTGCTCCGCGGAGTCCGCACGGGACGGCCCGTGAGCGGTGGCGCCGCGCAGCGCGAGTACGACGAGCTGGTCGAGGTCTGGGCGTGCGGCCACGGCTCGGCGAGCTGCTCGAGCGGGTGTGACGGGGCGAGATGCCGCACCTCCTGGCGAGTCTCGCCATCGCCGCGCCCCTGGCGATCGGCATCATGGCCACGCCGTCGGCACCTCCGGGGCGTGAGGTCTTCGCGTTCGACGACCCACGGATCACCGAGGCGAGTGCGCTCGTCGTCGACGACGACCTGTTCGTCACGACCAACGACTCGGGGCACACCGGCGACGTCTTCGCCGTCGACCGCACCGGCCGTACGGTCGGCGTGACTCACTGGTCCGACGATCCCGTCGACACGGAGGCGCTCGCGCCGGGTGGACCTGGCTTCGTCTGGGTGGCCGACATCGGCGACAACACCGCCGGCCGCTCGTCGGTCGAGATCGCCCGGGTGCCCGTCGGCCGGGGGGACCGGACCGTGCACCCGGCGACGTACGAGCTCACCTACCCCGATGGCGCCACCGACGCCGAGACCCTGCTGCGTGATCCGTCGTCGGATCGCCTCTACATCGCCTCCAAGAACGTCTTCGGCGGAGTCCTGTACGCCGTGCCCGAGCACCTCGATGCGTCGGGACCGAATCGGCTGGAGCCGACGGGTCGCGTGCTCCCGGTCGCGACCGACGGGTCGTTCTTCCCCGACGGTGAGCACGTCGTGGTCCGGAACTACACCTCGGCGGTCGTCTACGACTGGCCGTCACTGCAACCGGTGGGAAGCTTCCGGCTGCCGAGCCAGCGTCAGGGCGAAGGGATCGCGGTTGCCGCCGACGGCACGGTGTACGTCTCCTCGGAGGGTCCCCGGGCGCCGGTGCTCGAGGTGCCCCTGCCGCCGAAGGTCACCTCGGCGATCGGCGGAGCCTCGCCCGGTCCGGCTTCGCCGACGACCGCCGAGCCGAGCGCGGGGCCGACCACCGGGGCCTCGGACCCGTCCGCCACGGAGCCCGACGTCTCCTCGCACGACCTCTGGCCGTGGCTGGCCGGCGGCGCCGCTCGGCGTCGCGGCCCTCGCCGTACTCCTCCGGGCGCTGCGGCCGCACTGAGCCCCGGCTGGTCCCACACCTTCGGGTGGGCCCGCATCTCGGGTCCGGCCGGGAACATGGCTCCATGGCGCGCTTGCGGAGGAGCTCCCCGGACGATCCCGGATGGCGACGTCGACGCGCGGGCACGGGCTTCGTCTACCTCGACGAGAGTGGAACGCGGCTGTCGGCAGAGGACGCCGAGCGGGTCAAGGCGCTGGTCATCCCGCCGGCGTGGGAGGACGTCTGGATCTGCCGCTGGCCGAACGGGCACCTCCAGGCGGTCGGCACCGATGACGCCGGCCGGCGGCAGTACCTGTACCACCCCGAGTGGCGCGTCCAGCGCGACGCCGCCAAGCACGTCCGGGTGCGTCGAGCTCGGCCGAGTGCTCTCGCGAGCGCGTGAGCGCGTGCTCACCGACCTCGGCACCTCGGGGATGACCCTCGACCGCGCCTGTGCGGGCGCGGTGCGACTCCTCGACCTCGGGTACTTCCGGATCGGCAACGACGTCTATGCCGAGGAGCACGGCAGCTTCGGCCTCACCACTCTGCAACGCCGGCACGTGCGCAAGCAGGGCCCGACGATGATCTTCTGCTTCGTCGGCAAGTCGGGTGTCGAGCACGAGATCACGATCGATGATCCCGCAGACCGTCGAAGCGCTCGAGGTGATGCGTCTGCGTCGGGCGCCGGCCGAGCGCGAAGCTGCTCGCCTGGAAGGACCGCGCCCGCTGGCGCGAGCTCGACCGGACCTCGTCAACGACTACGTGCGCGAGGCCACGGGCATGGAGTCGACGGCGAAGGACTTCCGGACCTGGCACGCGACCGTGCTCGCGGCGGCCGCTCTGGCCGCGAGCCAGGAGCCCGGCGAGACCAAGGCCTCCCGCAAGCGGGCCGTGGCCGCGGCCATGCGCGAGGTCGCCGAGTACCTCGGGAACACCCCGGCGCTCGCGCGCTCGGCGTACGTCGACCCCCGCGTCGTGGACGCCTACGAGGAGGGACGCACGATCGCCGCGCCGTACGCCGGAAGGCCGCGACGCCGGCGAGCGCCAGACCATCCTCGAGCGCGCCGTGCTGCGGCTGCTGAAGGATGCCTGATCGGGGGACGATGGAGCCATGGAGCTGACGGTCGTCCAGGCGACATCACCGACCAGGACGTCGATGCGGTGGTGAACGCCGCGAACCGAGCGATGCGCGGGGGTGGCGGTGTCGACGGGGCGATCCACCGGGCGGGTGGGCCGGCGGTGCTCGAGGACTGTCGAGACGGTTCCCCGACGGGCTCGCCACCGGCGACGCGGGCTGGACGACGGCGGGGGAGATGACGGCGCGGTGGGTGATCCACGTGGTCGGGCCCCACCACCGGGCCGGCGAGACCGACCGCTCCCTGCTGACCTCGTGCTACTCGAGGGCGCTGGCCGTCGCCGACGAGCTGGGCGCGCGACCGTCGCGTTCCCGCTGGTCAGCGCCGGCGTCTACGGCTGGCCGAAGGACGACGCGATCGACGCGGCCGTCGTCGACGCTCCGGTCGACCTCGACCCGGGTCGAGGAGGCGCGGATGATCGCCTTCGACGCCGAGACGTACGACGCGCTGGTGGCGGCCGTCGATGGCTGACTCGTCGGGCCGGCCGGTCTTCGTGCTCCACGAGCACCGCAAGCCGCAGCCGCACTACGACCTGCGCCTCGAGGAGGACGGCGTGCTGAAGTCCTGGGCCGTGCCGAAGGGGATGCCTCCCGACGCGCGCTCCGACCGGCTCGCGGTCGCCGTCGGAGACCACGACCTGGACCACGCGACGTACACCGATGCGGACAAGGACATCGCCGACACCGGCTGGTGGGAGCTCGAGGACCGGAGGTCGAAGCGCTTCGTCTTCGTCCTGCACGGCCGCTCCGGGGCTCGCCGCTACGCGCTCATCGACACCGGCTCTGACTGGCTGCTCCACCTGACCAAGCAGCAGCCGTGAGGGGGAAATCCCCGGGCTCCGGGGTCAGAGCCGCTCGACCACGTAGTCGATGCAGGCGGTGAGGGCCTCGACGTCGGCGGGGTCGATCGCGGGGTACATCGCGATCCGGAGCTGGTTGCGGCCGAGCTTGCGGTACGGCTCGGTGTCGACGATGCCGTTTGCGCGGAGGGTGGCTCGAGAGGCGGTGGCGTCGATGGCGTCGTCGAAGTCGACGTTCCCGATCACCAGCGAGCGATGGTCGGGGTCGAGGACGTACGGCGTGGTGTACGCGGTCTTCTCGGCCCACCCGTAGAGGGCGTCGGACGAGGCCGTGGTGCGCTCGACCATGCCCGCCAGTGAATCCGTTGGCGTTCATCCAGTCCAGCTGCTCGGCCATCAGGATGAAGGTCGCGATCGACGGCGTGTTGTAGGTCTGGTTGAGGCGCGACTGCTCGATCGCGGTCACCAGGTCGAGGAACGCCGGGATGTGGCGGCCGCTCTCCTTGATCTCGGTCGCGCGGGCGATCGCCGCCGGCGACATGAGCGCGACGAAGAGCCCGCCGTCGGAGGCGAACGACTTCTGCGGAGCGAGGTAGTAGACATCGGTCTCGGACAGGTCGACCGGCAGCCCGCCCCCGCCCGACGTGGCGTCGATCAGCACCAGTGCGTCGTCGTCGGCCCCGGCCACGCGGCGTACCGGCGCCATCACGGTCGTCGAGGTCTCGTTGTGCGGCCACGCGTACACGTCGACGCCCGCCTCGGCCACCGGCTCGGGCCGCGTGCCGGGCTCGCTGGACACCACCGTCGGCTCGTCCAGCCACGGGGCGACCTTCACGGCCTTGGCGAACTTCGACGAGAACTCGCCGAACGACAGGTGCTGGCTCTTGCGCCGGATCAGTCCGTAGGACGCGACGTCCCAGAACGCCGTGGCGCCGCCGTTGCCGAGCACGACCTCGTAACCGTCGGGCAGGTCGAAGAACGTCGCGAGTCCCTCCTGCACCCGGCGGACCAGCCCACGGACGGGTGCCTGTCGGTGGGACGTACCCATCAACGACGAGCCGGTGGCGGCGAGTGCGTCGAGGTGGCTGGTCTGGATCTTCGAGGGCCCCGCTCCGAACCGGCCGTCGGCCGGCAACAGGTCGTCGGGGATCGAGATCGCGTCGGTCATGGGCAACCTTCTGTGGGACTTCGCTGGTCGGCCGGACGACCCTGTCAGCGCTGGCTATTGTGTCAGGGCCGTAGCTCCGGGCAACACGGGAGGACACCAGATGAGCATCATCCAGCCGCCGCCAGGCGTCCGGGGTCAGCGTGGCGTGCGCAACCTCTTGCGAGTCGTCGGGGTGGTGGTGCTCGTCGTCGCGGTCACCTTCTTGGTGATCGGGCTGAAGGACTTCTTCGCGAGCTCTGACTCGTTCGACGGGCCGCACAAGTTCTGGATGGTCTTCGTGGGCATCTTCGGGCTCGCGATCGCCGGCTGGTGCCTGCAGGCCGGGTTCATGGGCGCGGCCACGCGCTACGCCGCGGGCGAGACCATGCCCACGGTCAAGGACTCCGCGTCGTACCTCACCGACGGCGAAGGCGTCCTGGGTATCGGCCGGACGGTCGACGACGCGTCGGCACCCACCGCCGCGGCTACCGGACCCTTCTGCTCGAAGTGCGGCACTCGCAACGACGGCGATGCCTCGTTCTGCGACCGCTGCGGGGCGGCGCTTGCACACTGACCTGCGGATCGAGCAGCGCCCGATCACCCATCCCGACGCGGAGCTGCTGATCGAGGCTGTCCAGCAGGAGTACGTCGAGCGCTACGGCGGCCCCGACAGCACCCCGATGGAGGCGTCGGCCCTCGCTCCGCCGACGGGGGCGTTCTTCGTCGGATACGTCGACGCGCGAGCAGTGATGACCGGAGCCTGGCGCTTCCGGGACGACGTGAGCCGGCTCGGGTCGGCCCGGCCGGCGGAGATCAAGCGCATGTACGTCGCTCAGAGCGCTCGCCGGCAGGGTCTTGCGCGCGTCATGCTCGCCCATCTCGAGACGACGGCCCGGGCAGCCGGTGCCGACGTGATGATCATGGAGACCGGGACCGCCCAGCCCGAGGCGATGGCGCTCTACGAGGCCGCCGGCTACGAGCCCGTCGAACCGTTCGGGCATTACGCGTGGTCGCCACTCAACCGTTGCTACGGCCGGGTGCTGCGCACCGATTCACGACTGGATCAGTAGACTATGCGGGTGACGACCCACCTGCTGTCCCTGCCGGACCTCGACCAGGCGCGTGTCGTCGTGCCCGCGCCGGGGCCGGGCCCGGGCAACTGGGCCGGCGCGGCGAGTGCCGTCCGCGACGGCGACGACGTCTACATCACCTATCGAGTACGCCGCCCGCTGGCCGAGGGCCGTGGCGTCTCGGTCGTGGTGGCGCGTTCGCGGGACGGGATCGAGTTCACGCCGGTCTGTGAGGTCTGGCGCGACGAGTTCGGCGCCGAGTCGTTCGAGCGGCCGGTCCTGGCACGTCTCGACGAAGGATGGCGCCTCTACCTGTCGTGCGCGACCCCCGCGACAAGCACTGGTGGATCGAGGCGATCGACGCCGACTCGGTCGAAGGCCTCCCTCTCGGTCGACGCGCGATCGCCTTCCCCGGTGACGAGGGCGTTGCCGTCAAGGATCCCGTGATCGTGCACGACGAGGAGGACTGGCACGCCTGGATCTGCGAGCACCCCCTCGACGAGGTGGGTCACGAGGACCGGATGAGCACGGCGTACTGGCGAAGCGACGACGGACTCTCCTGGCGCCGCGAACGCACCGTGCTGACTCCCCGCCCGGGCGAGTGGGACGCACGCGGCACCCGGGTCACCGACGTGCTGTCACTACAGCCTCTGGTGGTGTTGTACGACGGGCGGGCCCGCGCCGAGGACAACTGGTTCGAGGTGACCGGCATCGCCTCCGGTGACCTCGACGGGACACTCGAGGCGGGTGACCAACCGCCGATGCGCTCGTCGTACTCCGACGGCGCCGCCCGTTACGTCAGCCACGTCACGATGCCGGACGGGAGGGTGCGCTTCTACCTCGAGCTCGCGCGCCCCGACGGAGCGCACGACCTCGTCACCGCTCCTGCGCGGGCGTGAGCTCCTTGCTCGCCTGTCGCGAGTCGAACGTGCCGCCGTCGCGGTAGCCGAGCCAGTCCTGGTAGGAGTGCCCCGTCACGTGCTCGAGCAGCGCGATGTCCTCACGATGCGGCTTGAGCAGCTCGATCCGCTGCTCGGGAGTCAGCTTGGGACGGGCGGGCGCGCCACCACGGTGGAGCTGGTCGACCAACGGGCGGCTGGCGCGGCGCCACACCTGGGGCGGGAAGAACTGGCCGACCCGAGCTCCCGTGCGGATGACGGAGCTCAGGGCGCGTGTGCGCGGCCCCTGGGGCACGAACACCCGTGAGTTGTCGCGCGGCACCTCGGGCACCACGGCTGTCCCCACACCGAGGAAGGCGGTGACCGTGGCAAGCGTCGATCGCGGGTCCGCCACGAGGTCGGCGTACCTCAGGAGGAGCACCTGCTCCTGAGGGAAGTGATCCAACAGGTCCGCCACCTGACGTCCGTACATGCCCAGGCTCCGGTAGTGCCAGAACGGTGCCCAACCGGCGTCGATGCGCTGCTGCTCACGCCGGACGGCCTCCACGAGATCACCGCACGGCTCGAGCCCGTCCATCCACAGGTGCATCCAGTTCGAGTACGCACGGTCGACGGGGTCGCGCAGGACCGCGATCAGCTTGGCCGCCGGGTTGTCGACCGCGAGGCGGCGACGGGCGTCGCGGTTGTAGAGGTAGAACGGCGTCGCCTCTCCGCACAACATGCTGTCCGGCGCCTCGTCGAACAGCCCGAGATAGCGCTCGCGCTGCCAGACCCACTCCTGGGTGCTGTGGGCGTCACCGGGACCTCGGTACGCCGGCGGCGGGGAGTCGCCACACATGTAGTACTTCGGCTCCTTGACCCGGCTGAGGAACAGGTCGGGGTGCTGGACCAGGGCGGCATGGAGCGCGCTCGTGCCCGCCTTGGGGGCACCGATCAGGAAAAAGTCGGGTGGTCGGCGAGCGCGCATACAGTAAGAGTAGTGACTTACATCAATTAAGCGAACAGCTCAGATCGCTAGGCTCGCCTCATGGGGTGGTTCGGAGGTTCGTCCGACCGCGGTGAGCTCCTGGAGCTGCAAGCACGCGTCGGCCAGCTCGAGGAGCAGGTGGCGCGGCTGCGCCATCGCCAAGGACTCCGTCGGGCAGCTGTCGACGTACGTCGATCTCGCCGGCGCGACGTTCCTCGACGTCGGCGGTGGCCCGGGCTACTTCCGTGACGCGTTCGCCGGGGCCGGGGCGACCTACCTGGCGCTCGACTCGGATGTCGGCGAGCTGGCCGGACTCGGTGACATCGGCACGGGTACGGTGATCGGCTCAGGGATGCAGCTGCCGTTCCGGACCGACTGCCTCGACGTCTGCTACTCCTCCAACGTCCTCGAGCACGTGCCTGACCCCTGGCGGATGGCGGAGGAGATGGTTCGGGTGACCCGACCCGGCGGCACGGTCTACATCTCCTACACGGTCTGGTACGGCCCGTGGGGCGGCCACGAGACCGCGCCCTGGCACTTCCTCGGCGGGCGCTATGCGCGCCGGCGCTACGCCCGTCGCATGGGTCGCGAGCCCAAGAACAAGTTCGGCGAGTCCCTGTTCTCGGTCACGGTCCGGGAAGGTGTCCGCTGGGCACACGCCCAGTCGAGGGCCGACGTGGTGGCGGTGCTGCCGCGGTACAACCCGCGCTGGTCCTGGTGGCTGCTGCGTGTCCCCATCGTGCGAGAGGTGGTGACGTGGAACCTCGTGCTGGTGCTGAAGAAGCGGTGACGGCCACGTTCCGCCTGCGTCTTGTCGCCGGCTGTCTGCTCCTCGTGGGGCTCGCCTTCGTCCAGGACCCCGGCTTTCTCGTCTCTGACACCAAGTTCGACCTGGCGGTGGCGCCCACGGACTTCCTGAGCCGCGCCCTTCATCTCTGGGACGCCGAAGGAGCCTTGGGCCAGCTGCAGAACCAGGCCTACGGATATCTCTGGCCGATGGGGCCGTTCTTCGCGGTCGGAGCGCTGATCGATCTGCCTGGCTGGGTCATCCAACGGCTGTGGCAGGGCCTGGTGCTGGCGGTGGCGTTCAGCGGCTCCGCGCGAGTGGCCCGAGCGCTGGGTGTGCGGTCGGATCTCGCCTGCCTCGTTGCGGGATTCGCGTTCGCTCTGTCGCCGCGAATGCTCTCCACCCTGGGTCCGATCTCGATCGAGGCCTGGCCGAGCGCGGTGGCGCCGTGGGTGCTGCTGCCGCTGGTGCGAGGCAGCAGCGTCGGGTCCCCCCGCCGCGCGGCCGCGCTGTCGGCGTTGGCGGTGGCGATGGTCGGCGGGGTCAACGCCGCGGCGACGTTCGCCGTCTTACCGCTCGGAGTCGTGTGGCTGCTGACGCGCACGCCTGGTCCGCGGCGCCGGGCTCTCATGCTGTGGTGGCCGACGTTCACCCTGCTCGGGACGCTGTGGTGGCTGATGCCGCTGTTCGTGATGGGCGCCTACAGCCCTCCGTTCCTGGACTACATAGAAACCACTGCGGTCACCACGTTCCCGACGACCCTGTTCGACGCACTCCGTGGCACGTCGAACTGGGTTCCGTACATCGACTCGGGGTCCCGTGCGGGCAACGACCTGCTCCGGGTGCCCTACCTCGTGCTGAACAGTGGCGTGCTTCTCCTGCTCGGCTTCGCTGGGCTCATCGACCGGCGGACGCCGCACCGCGCCTTCCTCGTGCTGAGCCTCTTGCTGGGCCTGCTCATGGTGACCGCCGGCCACGACGGAAGCATGCACGGATGGTTCGCCGGCTCCGTGCGGGAGGCGCTCGACGGAGTGCTTTCGCCGCTGCGCAACGTGCACAAGTTCGACGTCGTGATCCGCCTTCCCCTCGTCCTTGGCCTGGCGTTCGCACTCGACTCGGTGCTCGCGCGAACTCGGGGTGGTGGGGACCCCGCCGCCAGTCCGGACGTGTCGCTGCTGCGAGTGAACCGAGCGACCGTCGTGGGCATGGCGCTCGTCGCCGTCGTGGGTGCTGCGGTGCCGGTTCTCCAGGGCCGCGTCGAGCCGGCGGGCGCGACCCTGGACGTTCCGGGCTACTGGCAGGAGACCGCTGCGTGGCTAGGAGACAGGTCCGGGGACAACGCCGCGCTACTGGTCCCGGGGTCGGGCTTCGCCGAGTACGTATGGGGATCTCCGAAGGACGAACCCATGCAGTTCCTGGCCGACTCCAGATGGGCGATCCGCAACGCGATCCCGCTGGCTCCTCCAGGCAACATCCGCATGCTCGACGGCATCGAGACCCGGCTCACGCAGGGCAAGGGGTCGATCGGCCTGACCGATGCCTTTCGCCGGGCAGGGATCCGGTACCTCGTGGTCCGCAACGACCTGCGCCGGGCCGGTGACGTCGCTGACACCGTGCTGGTGCACCAGGCGATCGACCAGTCGCCGGGAATAGAGCTGGTCGCGGAGTTCGGTCCCGACGTGGGTGGCGAGGGACACCTCGTCCAGGGTGATGCGCGGATCCTGGTCAACGACGGGTGGCAGGCGGTCTACCCGGCCGTCCAGATCTTCGAGGTCCCCGACGCCGCTCCGGCGGTCAGCGGTCCGGCTCCGGCCGTGGTGGCGGCGGGACCGGAAGACCTGCCCGACCTGGCGGATCTCGGCCTGCTGGGCGAGGGTCCTGTCGTGCTGGCCGCGGATGCCCCCGCGGACCTGCCACCGCAGCTGGCGACCGGGACTCTGGTGCTGACCGACGGCCTTCGGGCCCGCGAGCGCGCCTTTGCCCGGATCCACGACGGCACCTCGTCGGTGATCACGCCAGGGGACGTCCGTCGGTCGGGCAACCCGACGCGTGACTACCTCATTGACCAGAACGACCGCTGGTCGACGCACGCCGAGCTGCGCGGCGCGCGCGCCCTGTCGGCGAGCTCGTCCGCCTCCGACTCGGGCGAGCTGGGCGGCTCCCGGCGGGGCGAGTCGCCGTACGCAGCGGTCGACGACATCGCCAGCACCGAGTGGGTCTCCGGGCTGGGCCGCAGTGGGCGTGCGTGGTGGGCCGTGACCTTCGACCAGCCGCAGTCACCAACGTCGGTCCAGCTCACCGGGGGTGACCATGCCCCCGCCAACCAGGTGGTCCGGGTCCGGACCGATGCTGGACTGAGCGAGGTCGTGGAGCTCGGTCCGGGAGAGCAGAGGTCTGTCGTCCTCGACGGCTCACCGACCAGATCCCTCCGCGTCGAGGACGTGGACGCGAACACCGTCCAGCCCCTGGCCCTGGCCGAAGTCGCGGTCCCGGGCATGTCGGTACGCAGGACCCTGGTGCTTCCCGAGCTGCCGGCTGCCTGGGGCACGCCCGAGCGGATTGTCCTCCGCACCGACGCGGACGCTCGCACCGGATGCGTGGAGATCCAGGGCGATGTCAGGTGCGCATCCGGTCGGGACCGCGGGAGCGAGGAGCCGGGCGACCTGGACCGGACGATCCGGCTCCGGCAGGCGTCGTCGTACGACGTCGAGCTCATGGTGCATCCCCGCGCCGGGGGTGCCACACTCCGCCGCCTCCTCCAGGACCAGCCACTCGGCGTGAACACCTCCTCGTCGTCGGTTCCGGACGTCCGAGCGAACGGCCTGGCCGCGGTCGACGGTGACCTCGGCACAACCTGGCAGGCCGATCCTGACGACCTGAGGCCCACCCTGAGCGTCAGCTGGCTGGACGAGCGCGAGGTCAGCGGGCTCTCGATGAGCGTCGACTCGGACACCGCCGCCCGGCTGCCCACGGAGGTCCGGCTCACCTGGCCGGGTGGGAGCCACACCGTTGAGCTGCAGGACGGTGAGGCGTCGTTCCCGCCGGTGCTCACTGACCAGCTCCGCATCCAGGTGCTGCAGGCCGAGAGCGCCACAAGCCTGGGCTTCGATGCCGCGGCAAAGCCGGTGACGATCGGCATCGGGGAGCTCAGGCTCACCGGCGTGCCGTATGCACCCCTGAGCCTGTCGTCCGACGAGGTGACCTATCAGTGCGGCACCGGTCCCACGGTCATGGTCAACGGGAACCTGGTCCGTACTCAGGTGATCGCTGCCCCGGCCCAGCTGGCCCGCGGGATGTCGGTGCACGCCGAGCCATGCATCGACTCAGATCTCAGGGCGCCGGCGCTCTCCCTCCGGGCAGGGGACAACGTCGTCGAGGTGCGAGCGCGACGCGGGTTCCTCCCGGACTCGCTGGTCCTTTCTCGCTCTGATGCGGAGCCGGACGGTGTCACCACGCCGTCGCCGGTCCGGCCGGCCGGACCGGCGAGCCGGACCCTGTCACCAGCGACCGGGAGTGTGGTGCTCGCGATGCGGGAGAACGCCAACCGCGGCTGGACCGCGACCCAGAACGACAAGACGCTGACCCCGATCGTGGTCGACGGCTGGCAGCAGGGGTGGCTGCTCGACTCCGGAGCGGCTGCCGACGAGGTCCGCGCGGAGTTCGCCCCGGACAGCACCTACCGGCTAGGCCTGGCAGGGGGGCTGGTCGCCCTGTTGGGTCTGGTCGCGCTGGTCGGGGCCATGGTGGTGCGTGGATCGCGCAGCGACGAGGACCCCCCGCTTCGCGACCGGCGTCTCGCCATGGGCGTCGGGCTCGGGGTGGTCGTGGCGGGCATCGGTCTCCTGGCCGGGTGGCCGGGCCTTGCCATCGGCGTCCTGGTCACACCGGTCTCGTGGTGGCTGACCCGTCGCTCGGCTGACGCCGTCCCGTTCCTTGCCGGAGCGTTGTGCCTGGTGGCGGCGATCGACTACGCGGTGACACCGTGGGGGAGCGCCTCCGGTTGGGCGGGCAACGACCGCTGGCCGCACTACCTCGTGCTGGTGTCGCTGACGGTGGCGCTGGTGTCGGTGCTCGTCGAGCCGGGACGCCCCCCGCGGGGCAACCGCGGGAACCGCAGGTTCTTCAGGTTCAGGGCGGGACGCTCGACCACCCGGTAGACGACCTCGGCGACGACGACGCTGATCACGACGGTCATGATCCAGATCTGTGGCAGCCGACCTTCGAAGAGTTGCCACCCGGTCGACCACATCACGAAGTGCAGCACGGCCAGGTGGAGCGCGAAGATCCCGTAAGAGATCCACCCCAGGCGTCGAGCGACGCCGTGGCCGAGCCACCTGGAGTACGACGAGTCGGTGGCGTTGAACACGCCGGTGACCACGATCAAGCCACCGACCGCGCCGTAGATGAGGTTCTTCGTCAGCCCCTGCGCGAGCGTGGGCGCGGCCAGCATCGTGGGGCCGGCGAGGGGGGTGGATGCCATCAGCAGGAGTCCGGCCACCATCACCCAGCAGCTGCCCGGCTGTCGCCCGAGGAACACGACGGGAGCCGTGAGACGGGGTTGCTCGCCCCGCTCGTGCAACACCGAAGCCAGCGCGAGGCCGATACCGATCGCAAACCAGCCGGCGTATGTGGGTAGCCACTGGCTCGGTTGGCCCGGCGAGTGCTCGCCGGCCCGGGCTGCGCCGTCGAGATGCCACCACAGGCTGATCGCGAACAGGGCGACCAGAAGACCTATCACCCGCGCCGGGCGCAATGTGCGCGAGCGACCAACGGCCACGAGCATGAGCACGGGTAGACAGAGGTAGAACGTCACCTCGACGGCCAGGCTCCACATGTGCGAGAGACCGGCGGGGTTGGCGGGCTCGGTGACGGTGTTGAGCATCAGCGCGGTCGCCAGCCGGGTCTCGTTGCTGAGGTCGCGGTTCGCGTGGATGAACACCAGCGCAACGGCGACGGCCACGGCGTACACGGGGAGGATTCGCAGCGCGCGCTTCCACAGGTAGCGGCCGGTGGACGGTGCCGGTCGACCCGCCGCCGCACGGAGGAGGTAGGGCCGGGTCAGCAGGAAGCCGGAGAGCACGAAGAAAATGGCGACCCCGACGTCCAGTCGAGCGAGGAACGTGCCCCAGGCGCCGTCGCGGGTGTACTGGCCGGACCAGAACGCGGTATGTGTCGTGAGCACGGCCAGTGCGCCGATGGCCCGGAACGAGTCCAGTAGGGGGAAGGTGGTCGCCGTCGCCGGGGGCGCGGGAACGACGACGTCGAGGGCGTGTCGCCGGGTCACTCGATGGTCCTCGCGGGTACGGGATCCCCGACATCGACGGAATCCACGCACAAGGTGGTGCCGTTGGCGAGGCCGCTGAGCGTCACGTCGTCGAAGACACCGGGCGCCCTGACGAACAGGACACCGAGCCCCTTCGTCAGGTCCGACACGTAGGTCGACTCACCGACCGAGATCGTGACCGGCGTGTTCTGCGACGACAGGTAGCCGATCCTGAGCCACCACGTCCAGTCGTAGGTCCGGGCGCCGAAGGGGATCGTGCTCGAGCCCGCGGTGAGCTCCCAGCCGCAGTCGGGCTCCGGACCCGGCTTTGACGTCGTGGCGGCCGTGACCAGCGCCGGAACGATCGCGCCGTTGGAGTCGATGACCATCAGGTCGTCCGTGGTGTCCGGGAAGCGGGCCTTCGACTTCAGCAAGGGGAGGAAAAGCTCAGAGCGGTTGTCTGGCTCTGTGTAGGACGGCATCACGTTTCCCGGAATGATCTGCGGTGGGAGATCGGCAGGTCCCTGGTGTGCCCGGAGGCTGGCCTGCAAGTTGCGGACGTACTCCCTGCCTGCATTGTCATGGTGCCAGTAGTGCACGTACTGGAGAGAGCTGACCACGCCGCCGATCGCCACCAGCGACGTCAGTGCCACCGCCAACGTAGGTGGGAGCTGCCACCTGAGGACCGGCTCCGGCCGAGGTGCTGAAGACTCGACGGCGCCATCGATCTCGGCGAACACCAGGCCCACCACCAGCGCCGCCACGCACACCGCGTCGGTGAGGTAGCGATACTCGAGGCCCGACAGGCCGCCGTAGATCTGGCCCCGGCTGACGGTCAGCACTGCGTAGAGGCACAGCACGTACGTCGCCAGGAGCGCCCAGCCCCGCAGTGTTCGGAACCGTCGCAGAGCGCTGTAGAGCACCACCAGCAAGAGCATCATCCACGCCACGTGCACCGTCCACCCGGGTGGATCGGCCAGGACGATGGGCGGTGTGGTGTTCCACCAACGCCAGGGACCGCCGATGAGGCCGGTCGGCAGGCTGGTGCCCAGCATCGTGTCCGCTATGTCGTCGGCGACGATGTCCCCGCCGGAGCTCCCCTCGAACGGGCGAGGGACATGAAGCAGGTAGTAGTACAGGTAGCCGCCGGAGAGGATGCCGCCGGCGACCACGGCGGGCCGGTAGGTGCGGAGCACGTGCAGCACGCGGACCCGCAGGCTGCCGGACGCGAAATAGCCGAGGGCCAGGAACGACAGCACGACGCCCACGATGAGCGCCTTCTCGTAGAACCCGATTCCGATGGTCACGGAGACCAAGGTCAGCATCAGGTCGCGCAGCCTGCGCGACCGCAGGTACGTCACCCAGAGCGTCACCGAGCAGAAGAAAGAGACCTGGAACGGCATCTGGTTGAGCCCGGCTGCCCACCACATGAGGGCCGGCATGGTCAGGACGCTGGTCAGGTAGAGGGCAAGCGGGACCAGCACCACCCAGCGCGCACCGAACAGGGTGACCAACATCCACAGGCACGCCAGTGAGGCCATCAGCTGGAAGGCCAGGGTGATGCTGGACACGAGGTGCCAGTTGAGCGGCCCGGCCTCGGTGACCAGCCACACGAGCACGCGTCCGAGAGGCATCACGTGGCTGTCGAAGGACGTCCATGAGTAGCGCCAGCTCAGCGGGGTGCCGTGTGCGTCGAGCATCAAGCGGTAGTCATCGGTGAAGAACCAGCTCGGGTAGAGCGCCCAGGCCCGGAAGCCCAGCTGGGCGGCCACCATCACCAGGCCGACGCCCACCACGAACTGGGGGGTGGCCGGCTTGGTGCGGGAGCTAGCGCTGAGGACCTTCACCAGGCTCCTCCCTGTTTGCCTGATCCTGCTCGACGCCGCCGGTCTGGACCGGCGGGCTTCGGGGCGCGGTCAGTCTAGGGAGCCATGCGGCCCACCCTCGGACCGGCAGCGACATGCCCCGGCGAGCCGTGTGACGGGATGCGCAGATTCGCCTACTGTGCAGTACGGTTCGACCGGGAGGGCGCCGGGAGGCTCCTTCGCGAGGCTTTCTGGGAGGGAAGAGCATGAGAATTCTGGCACGCGTGCTGCTGGGTCTCGGGGTGTTCTTGTTGGTGGTTGGCGTCCTTGCGATCGCATGGGCACCGGGGGTGGTCAAGAAGACTCCGCTCGACGTCGACACGACCACGGTCTACGACGGCGAGGCGGCCAAGATCGACGCTGCCGGCGGCTTCGACAAGAGGCCAGTCTTCGCCATCACGCGCACCAAGTCCGACTCGAAGAAGTCCAGCGACGACCACGTGCTGTTCGTCGAGACCAGCTGCGCGGTCTTCGACACCGGCGGCGAAAGGGAGTGCGTCAACGGCAACGACCCGGACCTGATCACTGCCAGCATCGACATCTTCGCGACCAGCCGCACGACGGCGGTCGCGGTCGAGGACAAGAACCTCCCGCCCGACGCCATCGCCGCCGAGGGGCTGGTGAACAAGTTCCCGTTCGACGTGGAGAAGAAGACCTACCCGTTCTGGGACGGCACCATCGGCCGGGCCGTGGACATGAGCTACGACGGCACTGAGACCCTCTTCGGGCTCCAGACCTACCGGTTCACCTACACGGTTGAAGACGAGCCGATCGAGGTAGCCGAAGGCGTCGACGGCACTTACCACAACACGGTCACGGTCAACGTCGACCCGAAGACGGGATCGATCGTCAGGTCCGGCCAGGACCAGCAGCGATTCCTCGATGATGGCACCCAGGTGCTGGACATCCAGGTGATCGGCACCGACGACACCGTCAAGGACGCCGTCGACGAGGCCAAGACGAACGGAACCTCGCTGACCATGCTGCTGACCGTGGCCCCGATCATCGGCTTCGTCGGCGGGGCGCTCTGCCTCCTCGGCGGTCTCTTGCTGCTGCGACGCAGGTCTGAGGCTGGTCAGCGGGTCGCCGACCGCAACGGAGCCAGGGTCGGGGCCGGAGCCTGAGCCTCACCGGGGCTCCCAGTCCGCGCCGAACAGCGCTGTCCCGGGTGTGAGCCTGCCCCGGACCTGGGACCAGCCACCCCAGACCCGGTCGTGACCGTCGGGCCACTCCGGCTCGAGCAGGTCGGTGAGCCGGAAGCCGTGCCGGGCCAGCAGCGCGACCCAGTCGCCGAGGGTGCGGTGGTGCTCGACGTACGACACCGTGCCGGCAGCGTCGTCGACCTCGACGTACGGCGTGCGGTCCCAGTAGGACTGGCTCGCCACGAGCCCGTCCGGACCGGGGTCGTCCGGGAACATCCATCGGGTCGGGTGCGTGATCGAGAACGCGTAGCGGCCGCCTCGTCGCAGCACCCGGGCGGTCTCACCCACCGCGTCATCGATGTCAGCCACGAACTGCAGCGCCCCGAACGAGCTGAACACCACGTCGAAGCTGCCATCGGCGAAGGGCAGCTCCGTCGCGGTCCCGCGCACGACCGGCACCGGGATGCCGGTCTCGTCGTCGACCCGGCGGGAGTGCTGGAGCTGACGGTGCGAGAGGTCGATGCCGTAGCCGCGGCCGCCGCGGGCGCGCACCCAGCGTGAGCACTGGCCGGCACCCGACCCCACCTCCAGGACGTCCTTGTCTCGTACGTCGCCGAGCACGCCGGCCTCGTCCTCGGTGAATCCCTCCGGCCCCCACAGGAAGCCGACGTCGCCGAGGAAGGAGCCGTGGGTGGCCTGGTACTCGTCGGCGTACCGGTCCCAGTCCGGGCCGTTGGCCCGGCGCGACTCTCCCTCGTCGACCGGGCGGCGTTCGACGCGGACCGGCCTGTCGTAGGGCGGCCGGTCGGTCAGGAGGAGGCCCCGATCTGCCGGCGCCTGCTCAGCGGCAGCCGGTTGGCGAGCTCACCGAGCGGGGTGACCGAGCGGCCCAGCGCGTCCACAGCCGCGGACAGGTCCGGGATCAGCTCGGCCAGCTGCACCAGTCGCGGACGGATGCTCTCGAGTGTCTCGCCGAGCTCGATCAGCTGGTCAAGGGTGCCGCCCTGGGCGATCAGCTTCTCGACGAAGCCGTCGTCGGTGAGCATCCGGTCGGCGAGGCCGTCGGGCTGCAGCATCTTGTCCAGCACGCCTCCGGGAGCGGTGATCCGGTCCAGCGCCCCGCCCGCAGCGAGCAGCCGGTCCAGCACGCCGCCCTCCTCGACCAGACGGTCCAGGGCTCCGCCGTCGCCGAGCAGTCGCTCCAGCGCGCCGTCGGCGGCCAGCAACCGCTCGACCATCCCGTCCTCGGCCAGCAGCCGCTCCAGGGCACCGCCACCGGACGCCATCCGCAACAACGGCCCCTCTTCGCCGAGGATCCGGTCGAGCAGGCCGCCCTCGGCCAGGATCCGGCCGAGCGGCCGGTCCGGGGAGGTCAGCTCGCGCAGCAGGTCCAGCCGCTCGCCGTACCCGCCCGGTCGCAGGATCGGTCCGTCGGGCGCGGTCAGCCGGCCGAGCTGGAGCGTGGTGCGGGTGAACGCGACGCCGAGCCGCACCGGCAGCGTGGCGACATCGACGAGCCGGGTGGCGAGGGCCATGTGAGGACGGTACTGCTCTGTCCTTCTGCCTGGCGTGCGGCCTGGGGTCAGTCTCGGAGGAGTTGGCTGACCAGGGTGTTGCCCAGCCACGTCTCGTAGCGGAGATGGCTCCATCCCCGCTCGACGACGAGCAGGTGAAAGAGCTCGGGCAGGGTGAGCGCCAGCGTGACGTCGAGGGCCGAGCCGACCGTGAGGTCCGAGCGGAGCCGTGGGGCGAGGGCGTCAATGAGCTTGCGGATCTCGCGCTCGCGTGCGCCCAGGACGTTGCGCAGGGTCTCGGCCATCTGCGGGTCCGACGCCGCGGCCTCCTGGTAGATCACCACGACGTCGGAGCCGACCTGCATCTGGCGCCGGTTGAGTTCGGCGAGCATCTTCAGCTTCTGAGCGGGGTCTGGCTCTTGGAGGTACGCGGCGGCACTTGACGTCGTCTGAGTCTCGCTCATCCAGAGGTCGGTGATCTTCTCGAGGATTTTCGCCTTCGATCCGAAGGCCGAGTAGATCGTCTGGACCGGGATGTCTGCCTCGGCGGAGATGGTGCTGATCGTGGTGGCGACGTAGCCGTGCTCTGCGAACAGCGCCCGCGCGACGCGTGCCACCTCCCGCTTGGTGGCTTCGGCTTGGCGCTGGCGGTGTCCGGTGGATCCCTTGACAGCCACACGTCACGGTATCACTATGATTGGCATAGTGATACTATGATGAAATGCCAAGAGGAGACGCAGTGAACGATCCGGTCGTGTACTTCAAGCCAGGATGTCCGTTTGGTATCAGGCTGAGGACTGCCTTGACCCTGCACCGGGTGCCCCACCGCTCCGTGCGGTTTCGGGACGATGAGGACGGTGCCGCCCGGGTCCGCGATGTGAACAACGGCAACGAGATCTCGCCGACGGTCCACATCGCCGGCCGGTGGCTCGCAAACCCCGGCTGGCGCGAAGTCCGGGACGCGGCCACCCACCTCAGCTGGCGGTCCGCCGCGGTCGTCGTCGCCACCACCTCGATGCTGCTCGTCGGCTGCTCGGAGGCGCCCGACGACCAGACGGGCACCCCCGCGACCTCGGCGGCGCCCGACGACGGGGCGAGCATCACTGCGACCTCGGAGGCGCCGGCCGCGTCCGCGTTGGAAGGCGCCTGGCAAGCCGGCCCCATCTCAATCAAGGAGACCGAGGCCACCTTGCGACGATACGGACTCGGCCGGTGGGTCGAGGACTACCGGGCGAATGCCCCGTTCTCTGGTGACACCGTGCTGACCCTCACCATCGAGAACGGGGCATGGGACCTCTACGGCGCATCCGGGGGCGGGCAGCCGGAGCCGATCGACTACGACGCCGAGTACGAGATCGACGGCGACACCGTCACCTTCCACCACTCCGACGGCTCGAACACCCACCGATGGACTGTCGACGGCGACACGCTGAGCCTCGAGTTCGTGACAGGGACCATGCCTCTCTACGAAGGGATCCCGGACGAAGTGTTCCAGCGCGCCCTGTACATGACCGAGGCGTTCACGAGGCAGGGCTGACCGCCCGACGAACAGGCAGGGAAGAATGGTGGGCCGTGGACTTCTCCTCGCTCACGCCCCTGCCCGGCGGCTGGTCTGGTGAGACCTTCCTGGCCGAGGCGGCGGGGGAGCGGTCGGTTGTTCGGATCTACCCAGGCATCGCGCGCGGGCCGCGGGCGGCGGAGATCGACGCGGCGGTGCTGCGGCTGGTGCGTGGGCTGGTCCCGGTGCCGGACGTGCTGGAGGTCCGGCCCGCGGCTCCCGAGTCCGACCGGCCCGGACTGCTGGTGACGTCGTGGCTGTCAGGCGTCCGCGGCGACGAGCTGCTGCCGACGCTTGACGACGACGCGCTGGCTCGGGTCGGCGCAACGCTGGGTGAGCTGCTGGCCGACCTCGGTGGCATGCCGATGCCGCGAGTCGGTGCGTTCGTCGACCCCGACCTGGCGATCGGCAGCTGGGGCGATTTCGACGGACTCCCGGGGTACGTCGAGACCAGGCTTCCCGAGCTCGGCCACCTGACCCCCGACGAGATCGACGGGCTCCGTGAGGTCGCGCTGGAGGCGCAGACGCGGCTCGACACCGTGACCCGGATCAGCCTGGTGCACAGCGACCTCAACCCCAAGAACCTGCTCTTCGACCCGGAGACGCTGGCGCTGACCGGTGTCCTC
Organism: uncultured Actinomycetota bacterium; assembly: GCA_963765915.1. Classification (GTDB taxonomy): domain Bacteria; phylum Actinomycetota; class Actinomycetes; order Propionibacteriales; family Nocardioidaceae; genus Nocardioides. The sequence goes on from CAVXYB010000002.1 coordinate 23,723, forward strand.
GACTGGGAGTTCGCACACGCCGGCCACCCGTTCAGCGACCTCGGCAACCTGCTCCGGTTCGACCGTGCCCCGGCCTTCGCCGAGGCTGTGCTCGCCGCCTACGAGTCCCGCCGCGACGTTGCCCCGGAGGAGGCACTCGCGCTGGGCCGAGCCGCCGACCTCTACGCGCTGGTCGACCTGGCGACGAGGCGGACTGCCCACCCGGTCGCCGCCCGCGCGGACCGGCTGCTCCGCGCGATCGCCCGGGAGCGCGATCCCGGCGCGGCCGAACCTGACTAGATCCGACCGTCGTGCACGGCCTCGGTGACCCACGGGACCACCTCGTCGAGCATGGTGTCGAGGGAGGTCAGGCACTCCACGCCGAGCACCTCCCGGGCCTTGGTCACGTCGGGGACCCGGCGCTGGACGTCGTGCTCGAACGCCGGGTCGGACACGATCGTCAACGGCCGGTCGCCGTTGATCTTGCGCCAGATCAGCTCGGCCAGCTCCCGCACGGTGGTCGGCGCCGCGGTGGAGATGTTGAAGTCCTCGTTGCGTGCGGCCTCGCGGCTCATGCACTCGACGATCCCGGCGGCGAGGTCGCCTCCGTAGGTGTAGTGCCGGACCTGGGTGCCGTCGCCGAGCACGTGCAGAGGGTTCTGGCCCTTCACGATCTTCTGGACCAGGTCGGGAACCACGTGGCTCATGGCGAGCTTGACGTTGCCGGAGGACACCTCGACGTCAGTCAGCGCACGACCCTCGCCGATGCCGACACAGTTGAACGGCCGGACGATGGTGTACGGCAGCTGGTACTGGTCCCACGCCGCCCTGGCGAAGTACTCCACCGCGAGCTTCTGGAAACCGTACGACGACAGCGGCGGCGGGATGCGCCGCTCGTCACCCTCGACCGACGGCCACCGGTCGGTGGACTCGTAGACCATCGAGCTCGACAGGTAGGTGACCTTCTGCAGCCGACCGGTGCGGTGCGCGGCGATGGCGGCGTCGCACTGTGCCGCCATGATCCGCTCGTTGGCGGCGAGCAGGTCGTAGGGGTAGGCGTGGAAGTAGGAGATGCCTCCGATCAACGCGGCGCCGGCGATCATGTGGTCGCAGTCCGCCAGGAGGCTCCCGACGAGCTCGACGTCCTGCGCGTCGCCCTCGGTGAAGGCGTAGCCGGGGTGGTCGTCGTAGGACTTCACCACCCGGCCGTACTTCGAGTAGTTGTCGAGCCCGCGCACGGCGTAGCCACGCCGGAGCAGCTCCTCCACGACGTACCCGCCGATGAAGCCGGCCGAGCCCGTCACGAGTACGCGTTGCCGGTCGCTCACTGATCCGCCTTGCGCTTGGCCCGTGAGCCGGAGGTGTCGTTGGCCGCCGCGATCCGCTCCGCCTCGCGGGTCACCTCGTCGAGGCTCAGCTTCGGTCCGAATGCGAAGCGGTACCAGCGCAGGTACTTGGGCACCCACGCGGCCATGTCGAACTTCGAGTCCCCGGTGTGTCGCTCGAGCCAGATCGTGGGTAGCTCGGCGACAGGGAGCCGCAGCCGCCGTGCCTTTGCGGTGAGCTCGAGGCCGATCTCGAAGCCGCTGCGGCTGTGGATGCCGACCTCGCGGACGAACTCGGTCGAGTAGGCCTTGAACGAGTTGGTGGCGTCCCGAGTGCCGACGCGTGCCACCGAGCCCAGCGATCGGCCGGCGGTGCGGGACAGGAACGACTTGAGCAGCGGTCCGCCGACCTGCTGGCCGCCGCCGGAGTAGCGCGACGCCGCGGCGATGACCACGCCCCGCTCGACCAGCCTGGCCAAGTGGTCGATCTGGCGAGGGTCGTCGCTGCCGTCGGCCATGGTGACCACCACGACCGGGTCGGTGACGTGGTCGATTCCGTACCTGATCGCGTTCGCCGGCCCGCGGCCGTAGGTGTTGACCGCCAGTCGCAGCCGCGGTTCCTTCTCGGCGTACGCCTCGACCACCGGCACGGTGATGTCCTCCAGGCTGTCCACGACCACGACCACGTGGCACTCGGACTGGACGGCCTCGAAGATCCGGTCGAGCACGGGGACGATGTCCTCGCCCTCGAGGTAGGCCGGGATCACCACGGACACGGCTGCAGTCATGTGAGGGTCCCCTCGCCGAGCAGGTTCCAGATGTCGACGATCTCCTTGTCCGGCGCCAGGCGGCGCAGGTCCCGGTAGGCGTCGTGGGGGGCGCCGATGATGAGGAGGTCCGACCGGTCGATGGTCTCCTCGAGCGGGACCAGGCGCGGGTCTGTGGTCACGTGCGGGTCGCTGCACAGCACCTCGGCGGCTCGGAACTCCAGGATGCGCTTGAGCTTGTAGGACAGGCTGGACCGGATGTCGTCGCTGTCGCCCTTGAACGCCATGCCCAGCACGCCGACCACGGAGTTCGCGAGGTCGAGGCGGGCCTCCAGCCGGGTGACCAGGTAGAGGGGGAGCCCCTCGTTGACGAGCATCGCGGAGTGGCCGAGCACGAACGAGTTGTCGGTGAACGCCGCCAGCTGCATCGTGTCCTTGAGCAAGCACGGGCCGGCCGCGAAACCGGCACCGGGCAGGTCGGCTGCCCGCGGATAGTCGTGCGTGACCGCCTCGCGGATCCGCTCGAAGTCCAGGCCGTGGTCGTTGGCCATCACGTAGAACTGGTTGGCCGCCGCGAACTTGATGTAGCGCCAGCTGTTGGTGAACAGCTTGGCCAGTTCCGCCTCCTCCGGGCTGAGCTCCACTATCTCCTCGGTGAGCGTCGAGAACAGCCGGGCCACCCGCTCCCGCACCTCCGGCGTCCGGCCGGAGACGATCTGGGGCAGCGTGAAGAGCTCGGTCATCGCTCGGCCCTCGGCGATCCGCTCGGGGCAGAAGGACAGGTCGACGTCGATCCCGTGCCTGGCGAACAGCCGTTCGACGTTCTTGGTCACACCGGGGTAGACCGTGCTGCGCAGCACGACCAGCTGCCCGTCCCGGTAGTGCTCGATCACGCCCTCGATGGCCCGGGCCACCGCGTGCGGGTTCGGGTTCAGGTGCTCGTCGACCGGCGTGCCGACGACCACGATCACCGTGGGCGCGCGGGAGATCATTGCCGGATCGGAGGAGGCAGCGAGCATGCCGTCGCGCAGCACCGGTTGCAGGAGCTCCTCCAGGCCGTCCTCGCGGAAGAGGGGTTCGCCCTTGTTGACGCGGTCGACCGCCTCACCGTCGATGTCGTAGATGCCGACCCGGCTACCCCGGGAGGCGAGTGCGACCGCCAGCGGGAGACCGACGTGGCCACAGCCGCCCACGACCACGACGTCGAGCGCGGTGTCGTCGCCTGGGGCAGGTGGCTGGTGCGGGGTAGTCATGGGTGCGAGGCTCCTTCGGGTCGGGGCACGCTACCTCGCCGACGCCGGGTTTCGCGGAGAGAGCGAGCTCCGGTGGTTGGACTCGCTCACCCACCGCGGCGTAGTCTTGTCCACTGCCTGAGAAGTCTGCCTCAGTCCCGTACGGAGTGGACTCCCAGCTCGCTATTGACGCCGGCTCCTTTGACGGAGCGGGCGCAGCAACCAGTCGGTAGTGAAACGGACCTCTCGCGCGCCCACACGACATCTGCCCATCCAAGGAATCACCTCCCTTATGACAGCCACCATCTCGACTCTTCCGGACTACGACGCGCCCCAGGTGGCCGTCAACGACATCGGTTCGGAAGAAGACTTCCTCGCCGCGATCGACGCGACCATCAAGTACTTCAACGACGGCGACATCGTCGAGGGCACCATCGTCAAGGTCGACCGCGACGAGGTCCTGCTCGACATCGGCTACAAGACCGAGGGCGTCATCCCCTCCCGTGAGCTGTCGATCAAGCACGACATCGACCCCAACGAGGTCGTCCAGGTCGGCGACAAGGTCGAGGCACTGGTCCTCCAGAAGGAGGACAAGGAGGGCCGGCTGATCCTGTCCAAGAAGCGGGCTCAATACGAGCGCGCGTGGGGCACGATCGAGCAGGTCAAGGAGGAGGACGGTGTCGTCGAGGGCACGGTCATCGAGGTCGTCAAGGGCGGCCTGATCCTCGACATCGGACTGCGCGGCTTCCTGCCCGCGTCGCTGGTCGAGATGCGCCGGGTGCGCGACCTGCAGCCCTACGTCGGTCAGAAGCTCGAGGCCAAGATCATCGAGCTCGACAAGAACCGCAACAATGTCGTCCTCTCGCGCCGCGCGTGGCTGGAGCAGACTCAGTCCGAGGTGCGCCACGGCTTCCTGACCCAGCTCCAGAAGGGTCAGATCCGCAAGGGCGTCGTCTCGTCGATCGTCAACTTCGGTGCCTTCGTGGACCTCGGCGGCGTCGACGGTCTGGTGCACGTCTCCGAGCTGTCGTGGAAGCACATCGACCACCCCTCGGAGGTCGTGACCGTGGGTGACGAGGTCACCGTCGAGGTGCTCGACGTCGACATGGACCGCGAGCGGGTCTCGCTGTCACTCAAGGCGACGCAGGAGGACCCCTGGCAGCACTTCGCCCGCACCCACCAGATCGGCCAGATCGTGCCGGGCAAGGTCACCAAGCTGGTGCCGTTCGGCTCGTTCGTGCGGGTCGAGGAGGGCATCGAGGGCCTGGTGCACATCTCCGAGCTGGCCGAGCGCCACGTGGAGATCCCCGAGCAGGTCGTCCAGGTCAACGACGACGTGATGGTCAAGATCATCGACATCGACCTCGAGCGTCGCCGGATCTCGCTGTCGCTCAAGCAGGCCAACGAGACCGCCGCCGCGGCCGAGGTCGAGGACTTCGACCCGACGCTCTACGGCATGGCCGCGACCTACGACGACCAGGGCAACTACGTCTACCCCGATGGCTTCGACCCCGACACGGGCGAGTGGCTCGAGGGCTACGACGAGCAGCGGGCCGTGTGGGAGGAGCAGTACGCCAAGGCGCACGCGCGCTGGGAGGCCCACGTCAAGCAGCAGGCCGAGGCCGCTCAGGCCGAGGTCGAGGCCGGCGAGGCCACGTCGTACTCCAGCGACTCCGAGGCCGAGGAGACCACCGACGACAGCGGTTCGCTGGCCTCCGACGAGGCGCTCCAGGCGCTCCGCGAAAAGTTGACGGGCGGCGCCAGCTGATCAGCTGACCGCCCCAGAACGCACGAAGACCCGGCAGGTGACCTGCCGGGTCTTCGTAGTTCTTGGTGGGTGGTGGACCGGGTCACCGCGCCGACGGCGCGATGAAGTCGGGGTCCTCGAAGTGGGAGACCGGGGGCCGCTGGGGGCCCTGGCCGTCGTGAAGCACGAGACGAACGGTTTCCACGGCAAGCACCGCGGCGACCGCCAGAAGGATGATGATGAAGAAGGTCATGGCAGTAATCATGCCCTGCACGTGATCCTGCCACGAGTGGCAGGAATGCCACTGTGCGTTGATTTTCTGCCAAGTATGCGTCAGGATGTGCGGCATGAGCGAGATCAACACCGTTGCGGTGATCGTGCAGGACGGCGTCGAGCCGTTCGGGCTGGGCTCCCTGGTCGAGGTGTGGGGGGAGTCCTACCACCCCGAGGACCAGAACCCGGTCTTCGACTTCCGCATCTGCACGCCGCGGCCCGGGCGGGTCAGGGGCCGTTCCGACTTCGACCTGCACGTCGAGCGCGGCCTCGAGGCCACCCTCGACGCCGACCTGGTCTGCCTGGCACCCAAGCACGACTTCACCGACCACGACCCGGCGGTCCTCGAGGCCATTCGCGCGGCGTACGAGCGCGGAGCGATCATCTACGCGCACTGCTCCGGTGTCTTCGAGCTCGGTGCGGCGGGGTTGCTCGACGGGCGGGAGTGCACCACCCACTGGCGCTACACCCAGCTGCTGGAGGAGACCTACCCGGAGGCGAAGGTCCGCCCCGACGTCCTCTACTGCCACGACGACACCGTGCTCACCGGCGCCGGGTCGGCGGCGGGCATTGACGCCTCGCTGCACCTGATGCGCGAGAAGTTCGGCGCGCACGTCGCCGCCACGACCGCCCGCCGCATCGTCGTGGCCCCGCACCGGGACGGCGGACAGGCCCAGTTCATCGCCCGACCGGTCGCGGATTGCGAGGCCGAGACACTCGGGCCGCTGCTCCAGTGGATCGTCGAGCACCTTGACGAGGACCTCGACGTCGACACCCTGGCCCGCAAGTCGTTGATGTCGCCGCGCACCTTCGCCCGACGGTTCCGCGCCGAGACCGGCGCGACGCCGCACTCGTGGGTGACCAGGCAGCGGGTGCTGCGCGCCGAGCAGCTGCTCGAGCAGACCGACCGGTCGATCGAGTGGGTCGCCTCCGACGTCGGGTTCGGCAACGCTGCCACCCTGCGCCACCACTTCACCCGCCAGCGCGGGGTCAGCCCGCAGCAGTACCGGCGTAGCTACTGCCCGTCAGGCGTGGCATAGAGGCCACTCGGCGGCGGTGAGCCCCGGCTACCCTCGCGTCGTGTCCCGCACTTTCCTGCTCGGCGTTGGCTGCCAGAAGGGCGGGACCGCCTGGATGCACCGCTACCTCGAGGCCTCGCCGCAGTGCGACCCGGGCTTCCGCAAGGAGTACCACGTCTGGGATGCGCTCGACCTTCCCTCGGGGAAGCTGGCGCGAGAGCGGATCGAGAGCCAGGGCGGGCAGCGAGCGGAGTTCCTCCACGATCCCGACCAGTACTTCGACTACTTCTCCGGGCTGCTGCGGCCAGATGACATCCGGCTGACCGCCGACATCACTCCGGGGTACGCCGCCCTCCCGGTCGAGCGGCTCACGATGATTCGCTCCGGCTTCGAGGCTCGTGGCGTCCGGCCGGCAGCCGTCTACCTGCTCCGCGACCCGGTCGAGCGGATCTGGTCGGCGGCCCGGATGGACCTGCGCCGCAAGGGCCAGGATGCGCCCGAGGCGCCGGAGACCCGGGTGGGCCACATGTACGTGCACCCGATGTACGCCGACCGCACCCGCTACGACGTGACCATGGATGCGCTCGAGCAGGCGTTCCCTCGGGAGGACGTCTTCTACGGCTTCTACGAGCGGCTCTTCTCCACCGAGACCCTCGCCCCGCTCTGCGGGTTCCTCGGCATCGACTTCCACGAACCGGACCTCGGACGGCACGTCAACGTCTCGCCCAAGTCCGAAGGTGCCACCCTCCCCGAGGACACGGTCCGCACCGTCGCCCGCCACTTCGCGCCGGTGTACGACGCGGTGCAGCGCCGCTTCCCGGACCTCGACCTCGCCGACCTCTGGCCTTCGACGCGGCTGCTGTAGCCGTCCATGTCGGTGGTTGAGGAGGTCGCTCTGCGACCGTCTCGAAACCTCGAAAGGTCTGGCTGGGACGCGACCGCCGGGATCCAGTTCCAGCATCGCTTGCGGTGGTTTCGAGACGCTCCCTAGCGGGAGCTCCTCAACCACCGGCATCTGGCAGCTCCTGACGCAGCACCTTCCCGGTGAGCGTGCGCGGGAGCTCCGGAACGGCGTGCCAGGTCTTGGGGCGCTTGGGCGGGGCCAGCCGCTCGCGGACGAAGGCGTCGAGCTCGGTGGGCAAGGCGGCGCCGACGTACGCCGCGCACACGCGCTGTCCCCACTGCTCGTCCGGCACGCCGTACACCGCGACGTCGTCGACATCGGGGTGCTCGAGCAGGACCTGTTCGACCTCGAGCGGGTAGACGTTGACGCCGCCGCTGATCACGAGGTCCTCGCGGCGCCCGTCGAGGAACAGGTAGCCGTCGTCGTCCAGCCGGCCGAGGTCGCCGACCGTGAAGGCCGGTCCGTCCGGGGTGTCCCGCCAGGCGGCAGCGGTCTTGTCCGGGTCGCCGTAGTAGGTGAACCGGGCGTGCGCCGGGACCGCGCACCAGATCGTGCCGTCGTCGTCCGTCGTCAGCACCCGGCCCGGGCGCGCGCGGCCGACGGTGCCGGGACGCTCGAGCCACTCCTCGGACCGGCTGGCGGTGAACTGGCCCTCGGTCGAGCCGTAGAACTCCCACGTCGAGCCGGCCGGGAAGGTCTCGACCAGCCGCCGTTTGAGGGCATCGGGGCAAGGCGCTCCGGCGTGCGCGACCAGCCGGAACGACGCGAGGTCCGGAGTGCCGACCTCGTCCCAGTGCGCGAACAGCCGCTGCAGGTGGGTCGGCACGCAGAACATCGACGTGGGGCGTTTCTCCTCGATCGTTGCGGTGACGGTGGCCGGGTCGAACGGACCCGGCACGACCACCCGGCCCCCGGCCAGAGTCGTCCCCATCGCGAAGCGCAGCGGCGCGGAGTGGTACAGCGGTGAGACCACCAGGTTCACGTCGCTGTCGGCAAAGCCCCACAGCGCCCGCTCCTCGGCGACCAGCGCGTCGGCCTCGACATCTGACAGCAGCCCGCTCCACACGCCCTTCGGCGTCCCGGTGGTGCCGCTGGTGACATGCATCGGCCGGGCGCGAGGCAGCCCGCGGGTAGGGGCGTACCGCGCTCCGAGCTCGGTCAGCTCCGTCTCGTCGGTCACCAGCAGCGTGGGGGAGAGGCCGGCCAGGATCCGGTCCCGCTCGTAGGCCGTGAGCCGCGGGTCCAGCGGGATCGGGACCACGCCCGCGGCAAGCAGCCCGATCACGACGTCGAGGTATGCCAGCGACGGAGGCACCAGCAGCGCCACCCGATCCCCGTCGCGCAGTCCGGTGGTCACTGGCCAACAGTAGGAGCGCGGGAACTCCGGCCGTCCACCGGACATGTGAGGGTGTGACGCAGGGAGGCGCAGTGGTGATCGGCAGCGACGAGCAGGAGCTCGTCGACGGCTTGCACACCGGCGACCCGGGCGCGTTGGCGGCGCTGTTCGACCGCTACGGCGACCGAATCTACAACCACTGCTCCCGCAACCTCGGCGACTGGGCCGAGGCCGAGGACGCCACCTCGTCGGTGTTCCTCGAGGTCTGACGGCACCGCCGCCGGGTCCGGCTGCACGACGGGTCTGCGTTGCCCTGGCTCTATGGCGTCGCGACCAACGTCTGCCGCAACGCCGGTCGGTCACGTCGGCGATACCTCCGCGCGGTCTTGAGCCTGCCACCGCCAGCCGCCGAGCCGGACCACGCCGAGCGGGTCTCGGACCGGTTGGGCTCCGAGGAGGAAGACCCGATGAACGAGCGTCACGTGGTGGTGGGAGCCGGTCCGGTCGGACTGGCCACGGCCGAGCTGCTGGTCGAGCAGCACCAGGAGGTCCTGCTGATCAGCCGGTCCGGCGCCGGACCGGAGATCGCGGGGGTACGCCGCGAGGCGGCCGATGCCTCGGACGCGGGCCGGCTCACCGAGCTCGCCCAGGGCGCGGTGGCGATCTACAACTGCGTCAACCCGCCGTCGTACGACGTGTGGCCGGAGTTCTGGCCTTCGGTGGCCGCGGCGTTCCTCGAGGCCGCCGAGCGGAGCGGCGCGGTGCTGGTCACCGCGGCGGCGCTGTACCCGTACGGCCCGGTCGCCGGTCCGATGGTGGAGGGGATGGCCGACGCGGCGACCACGAAGAAGGCTCTGATCCGGGGCGGGATGTGGGCCGAGGCGAAGCGGCGTCACGACGACGGCCGGATCAAAGCCGTGGAGGTGCGTGGCTCGGACTAGATGGGGCCGCGCGTCTCGACCGCGACCGGCCACATCGCCCGGGTCGCGCCCGCGGCTCTGGAGGGCAAGACCGTGCGCGTCTTCGGCAGCCCGGAGCAGCCCCATTCGTTCACCGACGTGCGCGACATGGCGCGCGCTGGTCCGGGTCGCCGGTGAGCCGTCCGCGTGGGGCCGGGTCTGGCACGCCCCGACCAACCCCGCCAAGACCCAGGCCGAGGTGCTCCAGGACGTCGCCGCCTCCGTCGGTCGCACCATCGGCAAGGTGAAGTCGATGCCGCACGTGCTGCTATCTGTCGGAGGTGTCGTGGTGCCCGTGCTGCGGGAGCTGCGCGAGACGGAGTACCAGTTCACGGCGCCGTACGTGCTCGACTCCTCGGCGATCGAGGCTGCCTTCGGGCTCGCCCCGACCCCGTGGCACGAGGTCTGCCGGGCCACCGCCGAGACCGCCCTGGCCAGCGCCTAGTCTCAGCCCATGCGGGTGGGGCTGACCGGCGGGATCGCCTCCGGGAAGAGCACCGTCTCGACCATCCTGTCCGAGCTGGGCGCGGTGGTCATCGACTCCGATGTTCTGGCCCGCGAGGTGGTCGCGCGGGGTACGCCGGGTCTCGACCAGGTGGTCGAGGCGTTCGGCGCCGAGGTGCTGACCGCGGGCGGCGATCTGGATCGCCCCAAGGTCGGGGCCATCGTCTTCGGCGACGAGGCCAAGCGGCGAGTGCTCGAGGGGATCATCCACCCGCTCGTCCGCAAGCGGAGCGCCGAGCTCGAGGCGGCTGCCGGCCCCGACGAGCTCGTGGTCCACGACATCCCCCTGCTCGCCGAGGCGGGGCTGGCCGACGCGTTCGACGCGGTCATCGTGGTCGACGTCCCGGCGGAGCTGCAGGTGGAGCGGATGGTCCGGGACCGCGGCTGGACCCGCGAGGACGCCGAGTCGCGCATCGCTGCCCAGGCCTCCCGCGAGGACCGGCTGGCCATCGCGACGTACGTCGTCGAGAACAGCGGTTCGCTCGACGACCTGCGGGCTCGGGTCGAGGAGGTTTTCGCCGAGCTCACCTCCACACACTTGTAACTGACTGTTCCGACTACTGGCCTGCCTGAATATGCGCAGGGCAGTAGTCGCAACAGTCAGTTACAACTGTCGGCCGGCGGACTCGGACGTGACGAGAGCCCCGGCCAGCGCGTGGCGGGGGCTCTCGTCTCTCGTGGGACTACGAGTCTGTTGTTGTTGTTGTCAGGCCGCGAGGTCCGGGTCGGCGATGCGGCGCAGCTTCTGCAGCGCCTCGCGCTCGAGCTGGCGGACCCGCTCTGCGGAGATGCCGTGCTTGGCGCCGATGTCGGCGAGCTTGTGCTGCCGGCCGTCGACCAGGCCGTAGCGCGACCGGATGATGTCCGCGGCCCGCTCGTCGAGGTGCTGGACCAGGGTGTTGAGCCGGTCCCGGGCCTCCACGTCGAGGACGGTCAGGTCCGGGCCGGGCGAGGTCTCCTGGGCCATCAGGTCGCCGAGCGAGGTGTCGCCGTCCTCGTCGACCGGCGAGTCGAGGCTGACGTGCTCACGCCCCCACGCCATCAGGTCGAGGACGCGGTCGATGTCCATGCCGAGCTCAGCTGCGATCTCGCTCGGGTCGGGGTCGCGGCCGAGCTGGCGCTCGAGGGTACGGCGGGCGCCGCCGACCTGGTTGAGCTCCTCGACCACGTGCACCGGGAGCCGGACCACCCGGGCCTGCTGGGCGATGCCGCGCGTGATCGCCTGACGCACCCACCACGTGGCGTACGTCGAGAACTTGTAGCCCTTGGTGTAGTCGAACTTCTCGACCGCGCGGATCAGGCCGGTGTTGCCCTCCTGGATGAGGTCGAGCATCGGCATCTGGGCGCGGCCGTACTTGCGGGCGATGGAGACCACCAGCCGCAGGTTCGCGGTGATGAACGTGTCCACCGCCTTGCGCCCCTCCTCGGCGAGCCACTCGAGCTCCTCCTGGGAGGCGTTCAGGGGTGCGCCGCCCTTCTTGCGTCCCACCCGACCCTCACGGAGCAGGTGCTCAGCCATCAGGCCGGCCTCGATCGTCTCGGAGAGCTCGACCTCGGCCGCGGCGTCGAGGAGGGCATTGCGCGCGATTTCGTCGAGGTAGAGGCCAACGCTGTCGCGTCCCTCGATCTCGCGCGTCACACCAGCGGTGCGAGTCGCCATGGGGGTCCCTCCTTCATGTGGGAAGTCGCAGTCATCCCACGTCTTGGACAACGCCCACGGTGTCCCAGGGATTCCCGGGCAAACGTGGGCCTTCGCATGAACTGACGGTTGAGAAGGCTCCGTAGTTGCGTCGTGAGAGAACTCTCAGGGACTTCTCAGGGCCTGATCGCGGAGTTCTTCGCGTCCGGCCGTCAAGAGTTCGTCGCGGCGACACTGCTGGATGGCGCCGGAGACACCCCGGCCAGCCCCATCCGGTCGAGGACCCAGGCCAGCCCGAAGGCGCGGTCGTGCCACGCCTTGTACCGGCCTGACACGCCCCCGTGGCCGGCCGACATCTCGGTCCGCAGCAGCACGTCGGCGCCGTTGGGCGCGGTCGCGCGGAGCCTGGCCACCCACTTGGCGGGCTCGACGTAGAGGACGCGGGTGTCGTTGAGCGAGGTCTCGGCCAGGATCGGCGGACATCTGACGGCGGCCACGTTGTCGTAGGGGGCGTAGCCCGCGATGTAGTCGTAGACCTCCCGGTCCGCCTCCGGGTTGCCCCACTCGTCGTACTCGGTGACCGTGAGCGGCAGGGTGGCGTCCAGCATGGTGGTCAGGTTGTCGACGAAGGGCACGACGGCGAGGATCCCCCCGAACAGCTCGGGAGCCTGGTTCGCCACCGCGCCCACCAGCAGGCCGCCGGCGCTGGCGCCCTCCGCGACCAGCGTCTCCGGTGTCGACCAGCCGCTCTCGACGAGATGGCGGGCGCAGGCCACGAAGTCGGAGAACGTGTGCTGCTTGCGGAGCAGCTTGCCGTCGTCGTACCAGCGTCGCCCCATCTCGCCGCCGCCCCGGACGTGCGCGATCGCGAATGCCGCACCGCGGTCGAGCAGCGAGAGCCGGGCGATCGAGAAGTAGGGGTCGATCGAGGTCTCGTAGGCGCCGTACCCGTAGAGCAGGGTGGGCACCGGGCGGCTGCCGCCGCCGACCCGGCTCACGATCGAGATCGGGACCTGCTCGCCGTCCTCGGCGGTCGCCCAGAGCCGGTGCTCCTCGTAGTCGGCTGGGTCAAAGCCACCCAGCACCGGCGCCCGGCGCCGCAGAGTGAGCTCCCGGGTGCGCACGTCGTAGTCGTAGACCGAGGACGGCACGGCCATCGTCGTGAAGCCGAGCCGGACCGTCGGCTGGGCGAAGTTCGGGTTGCCGCCCGAGCCCACCGTGTAGACCTCTTGGTTGAACTCGACCAGGTAGTCGTCGCCGACCCCGTCCGGACCGAGCTCGAGGATCCGCAGCTGGGTGAGCCCCTCGCTGCGCTGGTGGACGACCAGGTGGCCCGCGAAGGCGTCCACGTCCTCCAGCCGTACGGCGGGGTCGTGGCGGACCAGCGGCGTCCAACCCTTCGGCGCCGTGGGCGCCACCGGCGCCGTGGCGAGCTCGAAGTCCGGCCCGGCGCCGTTGTGCAGGACGACGAACACGTCCTCGCCGGCAATGATCGCGTGGTCGAGGGAGTACTCCAGGCCCTCGCGGCGCTCGGAGAAGACGCGGAAGCCGAGCTCAGGTGCGTCGGCGTCGAGGAAGCGGAACTCCGAGGTGATCTTCGAGCCCGCTGCGATGATCATGAACCGGTCGCTGCGACTGCGGCCGACGCCGACGAAGAACCGGCCGTCCTGCTCGTGGTGGACCAGCTCGTCGTCCGCCTGGCCGGTGCCCAGGCCGTGGCGCCAGATCTTGTCGGCGCGCCACGACTCGTCGACGGTCGTGTAGTAGAGGTGCTCGCCGGCGCGGTCCCAGGTGGCGCCGCCGATCACGCCGACGATCTCGTCGTCGCGGTGCTGGCGGGTGGCCAGGTCCAGGACCCGGATCGTGTAGCGCTCGTCGCCGACCACGTCGGTCGAGTAGGCGAGCAGGGCGCCGTCGGGGCTGATGCTCGACCCACCCAGGGAGAAGAACTCGTGCCCCTCGGCCAGCGCGTCCAGGTCGAGCAGCAGCTCCTCGCCGGGCAGCGCCGGCTGGTCGGGTGCGCAGTCCTCGACCAGCGTGGGTGGTGTCCAGTCGTCCGGGTCACCGACCGGGACCCGGCAGCTGGCGCCGTACTCGCGGCCCTCGAAGGACCGGCCGTAGTACCAGTAGCCGCGGTTGCGCGTCGGCACCGACAGATCGGTCTCTCTGGTGCGGGCCTTGATCTCCTCGAAGATCGCCTGGCGCAAGTCCGCGAGGTGCGCGGTCTGGGCCTGGGTGTAGGCATTCTCGGCCTCGAGGTGGCTCGTCACCTCCGGAGTGCCCTTGGCGCGGAGCCACTCGTAGTCGTCCACCCGGGTCCGGCCGTGGTGCTCGGTGATGACCGGACGTCGGTCGGCGACAGGCGGCTGCATAGCGGAAGAACCTATCGCCGCCCGGTTCGCGATTTATGTTGGGCCCGTGTTGCGGTACGTCGACCTGAACGCCGACCTCGGCGAGGAGGTCACCGACGACGCGGCGCTGCTCGCGATCGTGACCAGCGCCAACCTCGCCTGCGGCTACCACGCGGGCAACACCGCGATCATGCGCACGGTGTGCGAGCAGGCGGCCGGGCTCGGTGTCTCGGTGGGGGCACAGGTCTCATACGACGACCGGGAGCACTTCGGCCGGGTGGCTCGGGACGTCGCCCGCGACGTACTCCGCGATCAGGTGGCAGACCAGGTCGGGACGCTCTCGGCGATCGCGACCGCAGCCGGGACGGAGGTGCGCTACGTCAAGCCTCACGGTGCGCTCTACCACCGGGTCATCGACGACGAGGAACAGGCGGCCGCCGTGCTCGATGGCTCCGGGTCCCTCCCGGTGCTGGGCATGCCCGGCGCGCTGCTGCGGGGCGCGGAGCGGGCTGGGCGGGTGGTCCTCCGCGAGGGGTTCCCCGATCGTGGGTACGGCGCCGACGGCCGACTGCTGCCCCGGGGGCAGCCGGGCGCGCTCCTCGAGGGCGGGGCCGAGATCGCGGCCCACGCGGTCGCGCTCGCGGGCTCGACCGACCCGCCCGTCGACTCGCTGTGCGTGCACGGCGACAGCCCGGGGGCGGTCGACCATGCCGCCGCGGTACGAGCGGCGCTCGAGGGCGCGGGCTGGTCGCTGCGCGGACTGTGACCCTGGATTCCACGGCCATCTCTCGTCCACAGACCGCCGCGAAAACTGTGGAGAAACTGGCGAATCTGTGGAGGTACCCACCATGTCTGTGGAGCATGCTGTGCAACCAGAAGAATGTTCGAGAAACTTCTCCTGAAGCCCTTGCGCAGGTGGTGATCCAGGACATAGAACTCTCCTACCGATCCACCGCCGGCCCTGCCGGTAGGAGATTGGGGATCGAACAGGAACGAAGATCCATACCGCGAGGCAACTTGCGGCGTCGGCCCGGTGACGGGGACGGCGGGGTTGGAGAGCCGGTTTGGTCGAGGTGGGCGTCACCGTTTCCGCCTCAAAGCTGAGGGCCTCTTGATGCTCATACCATCGAGAGGCCCTCACCCTTCCTCTTCGCCGTCGGCCCAGCCGAAGGAGGAGAGGGAGAACCGAGGGCCTCTTGGTGCTCATACCACCAGGTGACTTTCAAAACTCCGATCTACCGCCGGCTTGCCGGTATGGGGCTCGGGATCGCTCAGGAACGAAGATCCATACCGCGAGGCAACTCGCGGCGTCGGCCCGGTGACGGGGACGGCGGGGTCGGAGAGCCGGTGCGGTCGAGGTGGGCGTCACCCTGCCGCCTCAAAGCCGAGGGCCCTCTTGATGCTCATACCATCAAGAGGGCCCTCACCCATTTCGCAGGTGCTCGGCAGGGACTGGCCCTGACCTGCAGTCACTCTGGCCAACCTCTGTGTCCGATCGCAAACCGAGAAGGCCAACTGTGAGCCACCTCTCGGTGAACTCTTCGAGCCCGGAACGGCGAGACTGTGCTCGTGGACAGGTCGCAGTACAGCCCCCTCGAGCTGCGACCGGTGGGTCCGTCCGCACTCCTCGCCGAGGTGGCGGACAGCTCGGCCGCCCGGTCGCTGGCGGCGTACGCCCGGGCCGCCAGGGTGTCGGCCGACGAGGTGGTCCCCGGTGCATGCACGGTGCTCTTCGACGGGGTTCCCGACACCGACGAGCTCGCCGGGCTGCTGGCCGGCTGGACGCCTGAGTCGCAGGTCGAGCCTGGTGACCTGGTCGAGCTCGCGGTGGTCTACGACGGTGCGGACCTCGAGGACGTCGCCGCCCGCTGGGGCACCGACCTCGAGGGCGTGGTGGCCAGGCACGGCGAGCTGGAGTTCGTCGCCGCGTTCTGCGGCTTCGCGCCGGGGTTCGCCTACCTGGCTGGGCTCCCGCAGGAGTACGCCGTCCCGCGGCTCGACACACCACGCACTCGTGTCCCCGCCGGGTCGGTAGGGCTGGCCGGCAGCTGGTGCGGTGTCTACCCGTCCGTCTCACCGGGTGGCTGGCGGCTGCTCGGTCGAACCGACGCGCCGTTGTGGGACCCGTCCCGCAGCCAGCCCGCGCTGCTCGCGCCGGGGACCCGAGTCAGGTTCGTGCCGGCATGACCACCCTGCACGTCGAGCGCGCGGGTGCGCTCACCACCGTCCAGGACCGCGGCCGGCGCGGCCTCGCTCACCTTGGCGTACCGCGGGCCGGGCCAATGGACGTCCCGGCCGCCGCGCTCGCCAACCGCCTGGTCGGCAACGGCGCCGACGCCGCCCTGCTCGAGGTCACGTGGGGCGGGCTCGAGCTGACGCCCGACGACGGGGTCTGGGTCGCGGTCACCGGCGCGCCGGTCCGGTTCGACGTGGACGGTGCCGAACGCGGTGGTGACCAGGCCGAGTGGGTGCCCGCGGGGGCCCGGCTCCGGCTGGGCTCGCCGCGCACCGGCGTCCGGTCCTACGTCGCGCTCGCCGGTGGGGTCACCGTGGACCCGGTCCTCGGCTCGCGGTCCACAGACACCCTCGCCTGGGTGGGCCCACCGCGCGTCGAGGACGGCGCCGAGCTCCCGGTCGGTGCCGCCATGGGGCCGCCGGTGCCGCTCGACACGCCGCGCCCACGCGCCCCCGGACCGCTCCGGGTGTCACCGGGGCCGCGGGCCGACTGGTTCGCCGAGGACGCAGTCGAGCGGCTGTGCGCGGCGGCGTACGTCGTCGGCGACGCCTCCAACCGGGTCGGGCTCCGCCTCGACGGCCCCGCGCCGGAGAGACGTCGCAACGACGAGCTGCCCAGCGAGGGGATGGTGCTCGGGGCCGTGCAGGTGCCGCCCAGTGGCCAGCCCGTGGTCCTCCTGGCCGACCACCCGCCGACCGGCGGGTACCCGGTGCTCGCGGTCGTGCAGTCCGACGACCTGTGGCAGTGCGCGCAAGCACGGCCTGGGGACACGCTGCGGTTCGTGCGAGGCTGAAGCTGGTCAGAGGTACTTGACGAACTCGGCCGACACCTCGACCGGCCGGAACCCCATCCGCTCGTTGATCGAGACCATGAAGTCGTTGGTCTCGGCGTTCTGCGTGGTAACCAGGGAGAGGTCGCCGCGGGCCGCCTGGGCGGCGCGGAGGTTGACCGCCTTCGTGGCCAGGCCGAGGGCGTGGCCACGGTGCTGGCGATGCACGAACGTGCCCCACTGGTAGACGTCGGTGCTGCCCGCCAGCGGCACCGCCAGGGTCGACTGCGCGACCACCTGCCGGTCCGGGGTGAGCGCCACCGTCTCGTAGCGGGCACGTCCCATCGCCTTGGTCGTGGCCACCATCTCGGCGTACCGCTCGGGAGTCACGACCTCCTCCTCGAAGTCGACGGCGCCGGTCGGCGCATCGACCGCGAGCTGGCCGAGCAGCACGCACAGGGACTCGATGAGATCGTCGGGCATCTCGTCCACGAACGTCTGGATCGCATAGCCCTCGTGGCGCGGTGCCGCCTCGTCGATCCAGGTCTGGATCTGCTCGTCAGCCACCGGGAGCGGGAGGTGCCGGACCACCTCGTAGTTGGACAGGCTGTAGCCGCAAGCCTCGGCGAAGCGCCGGTAGGCGTAGTCCTCGCGATCGTCGAAGGGCAGCTTGGCGTCGCACATGATCAGCGCCCGCCCGTCGTCCTTGGCGGTCTGCTCCAGCCGCTCGAGCAGGGCGCGACCGATGCCGCGCCGACGCTCAGGCACATCGACGTTCACGTGGAACCAGGCCTTCTCGACATTGTCGAGCAGGAACGACCACAGCACGGCGTTGCCGACCATGCGGTCCCCGTCGTACGCCGTGAACACCTCCTGGCGCTCGCCGCTGTCGACCGAGCGGAAGGCCCCGAGGAACTCCTCGAACCGCCAAAACGGTGCCTGCTCCCGGCCGAAGAGCTCAGCGCGCCGGTCGAGGTCGTAGAACTCGCGCATCAGCGCGTCGTCCGCGAGAGCGGCGTCGTCGAGCTCGCGAATGTCCACGAGCGACGAGGCTAGGCCGGGCGGGGGGTCGACCGGTACCGAATATTCGGCCGGTACGCCTTCGGTGGCCTCCTCGGCCGGCCACGGGTGCAGCGCCGGGTCGTCGTCGGCGTACGAGCGGACCGGACCGGACGGCGTCTCGGCGGTCTCGAACCGGACGGTGACCACGCCCCGTCCGGCGCCCCACACCCAGCCCCGGCCCATCTCGTCGTGGACGACATCCATGCCCGGCGACCAGCCCGGCCGGTCGCGCGCCCGGGTGACCTCGACCGCCGGCGCCTCCGGCTCCTCGTCCTCGGTCTCCCCGAAGAGGTCCTCCTGGATCCAGTCGGCCAGGCCCGAGACGCCCACCCCGAGCAGCCGGACGCCGCCGGAGGTGTCGAGGTCGGCCAGCAGTCCGCGCGCCAGCTTGGCCACGGTCGTCCCGCTGTCGGTGGGGGAGGCCAGGGTCGTGGAGCGGTTGAGGGTGGTGAAGTCGTGCAGCCGGACCTTGATCGTGACGGTCCGGCCGGACAGGCCGTGCTTGCGCAGGCGGGTAGCGACGTCGTTGGCCTGCCGGCTCAGCAGGTGCTCCATCAGCGTCCGGTCGGTGAGGTCGGTGTCGTAGGTCCCCTCGGAGCTGATCGACTTGGTCTCCCGCTCGGGCTCGACGCGTCGGTCGTCGTCGGCGCGGGCCAGCGCATACAACCCGTTGCCGTGCGCCTTGCCGACCAGCCGGACGAGCTCGTCGAGGCTGACCGACTCGAGCTCGGCGACCGTGTGGATCCCGACCCGGCGCAGCCGTTCGGCGGTGGCGGGGCCGACCCCGGGGATGACGGTGACATGCATCGGCCGGAGCAGCTCGCGCTCGGTGCCGGGCGGTACGACGACCAGACCGTTCGGCTTGTCGAGGTCGCTGGCCACCTTGGCGATGAACTTCGAGGACCCGATGCCCACCGAGGCGGTGAGGCCGCCGGTCGCCTCGGCGACGCCGGCCCGGAGCTGCTCGGCGAACGCGGTGACCGTCGCGACCTCGAGGTCGGGCAGCTCCGCGGCTTCGAGGTCGACGAATGCCTCGTCGAGCGAGAGGGGCTCCACGAGCGGCGAGGCCTCGCGCAGCAGCGCCATCACCAGCGCGCTGGCGTCGCGGTAGGCGTGGAACCGGCCGGTCAGGAACGCCGCGTGCGGGCAGCGCGACCGGGCCTCGCGGGTGGACATCGCCGAGCGGACGCCGTACTTGCGCGCCTCGTAGGACGCCGTCGCCACCACTCCGCGGCCACCGACGCCGCCGACCACCACCGGCTTGCCGCGCAGCGAGGGCTTGTCGCGCTGTTCGACCGCCGCGAAGAAGGCGTCCAGGTCCAGGTGGAGGACCGAGGCGTGGTCGCGCACGGCCGCAACGTACCTCTCGGCACGGACGGACCTGTCCGCGAAACGTCCACAGCGGGACGGATCCGGCGCTCGCCCACAGGCCGGGCCGGGAGGGCGCGGCCCTGTCGGACTCGGTGGGGAGCCTCTCTGCATGACTAGCTCCGCCCATCGGGCCACCACCCTGACTGCCCGCAGCCCCGAGGACATCCTCGCCGCGGTTCCCGTCGTGCTCGGCTTCGAGCCGTGCGACTCGGTCGTGATGCTCACCTTCGGTGGCGTCGAGACCTTCCACGCGCGGGTCGACCTGCCGCCGCCCCGCGAGGTCGGCGAGATGGTGCGGCTGCTGCTCGACCCGGCGCTCAAGCACCGCGTGACGCAGGTGGTCTTGGTGGTCTACGCCGACGACGGCAAGACGGTCCGCGTCGTGGTGAGCCGACTGCGCCGGGCGTTCGCCGCGGCCGGCATCGACATCGTCGAGGTGCTGCGCGCCCACGAAGGGCGGTGGTTCGCGCCGGGTCGGCCCGGCGCGCCCGCGAGCGGGGTGCCCTACCACGTCGGCGCCCACCGGTTCCGGGCCCAGGCCGTGGTCGAGGGGATCGTGGTGCACGGGTCCCGGGCCGAGCTGGAGGCGGTGCTCCGGCCGCTGCCCACGGCCGTCGCCGAGACCACGCGGGCGGTGCGCCGGGCGTCGCCCAGCTCGCCGGGCGAGGTGGCCGACCTGGTCGACCGGCGCCTCGACGAGGGCCGGTTCACCACGTTCGAGCTGGCCCGGGTGCTCCTCGGACTGCTCGACGTCGACGGTCGCGACGCCGCCTGGGCGACGATGACCCGCGAGGTGTCCGCCCGGCACGTCCGGCTCTGGACGGATGCCGTGCAGCGTGCCCCCGACGAACTGGTGGCCGCGCCCGCTGCCGTGCTGGGCCTGGCCGCCTGGCTGTCGGGCCACGGCGCCCTGGCCTGGTGCGCGGTCGACCGATGCTCGGCGGTGGAGCCCGACAACTCGCTGGGCGGGCTGGTCGGCGACGTCCTCACGCACGCCATACCCCCGTCAGCGTGGTTCGGTCTGGAGGCCGGATGACCGTCGTCGGGCCGGCCCCGGTGGACATGGGTACCGCCCCGCCGTGGACACGCGGACAGTCGGCGTCGAGGAGGAGCTGCTGGTCGTCGACCCGCGCACGTCCTCCGTGACCTCGAGGGCCCGCGAGGTGCTCAAGGAGCACGCGGAGCGGGGCCACGAGCACACACCGCGCCGATCCAGCGACGAGCTGGACCAGGAGCTGTTCCGCCATCAGCTCGAGGTGCGCACCGACCCCGTCCACGACGTCGACGACCTGGTCCGCCAGGTCGTGGCGGGCCGGCACACGGCCCACGAGGCCGCGACCGCCCGCGACCTGGCGGTCGCGGCCTGCGCCACGATCCCGCTGGGTGTGGACGAGCCGGAGGTGACACCCAACGACCGCTATCGCGTCATGGTCGAGACCTTCGGCGAGCTGGCGCGGCGCGGCACCACCTGCGGCATGCACGTCCACGTCGCCATCGCCTCCAAGGAGGAGGGCGTGGGCTGCCTCGACCGGATCGCGCCCTGGCTGCCCGTGCTGCTGGCCATGAGCACCAACTCGCCGTTCTCGGCCGGCCACGACACCGGATATGCCTCCTGGCGGACCCAGCTCTGGACGACGTGGCCGAGCGCCGGCCCGGCCGAGGCGTTCGGGTCGCTTGAGGGCTACCGGCGGGCGTGCGACCGGATGATTGCGAGCGGAGCGGCGCGCGACCGCGCGATGCTCTACTTCGACGCCCGCCTGTCCGAGCGACACCCGACGCTGGAGGTTCGGGTCCTCGACGTGGTGACCGACGTGGACGACGCCGGCTTGCTGGCGGCGCTGACGCGCGGCCTCGTCGAGACCGCTGCCGAGCAGTGGGCCGCCGACGTCGAGCCGCTGGACTGGCGCTGCGAGGAGCTGCGGGCGGCGCGCTGGAGGGCGTCGAGGCACGGCCTGGCCGACGCGCTGCTCGACCCGGCGACCCACGAGCTGGGGCCGGCTCGCGAGGTCGTGGGGGCGCTGGTCGACCTCGTCGCGGAGCGGCTCGACGCGGCCGGCGACACCGACCGGGTCGCAGCCGGGGTGGAGCGGGTGCTGGGGGCCACGGGTGCCAGCCGGCAACGAGCGGCGTTCGAGCGCACTGGCTCGATCGAGGGCGTGGTGGCCGACCTGCTGACGCGGACGGTCGAGTCCGGGCCCTCCCCGAGCGGCGCTTGAGAGCCTAGGGTCCCGGTATGGGTGCAGAGGTCGAGGCACAGGAGTTCTCGCGGGCCGACCGGACGCGCTACCGCGAGAAGGTCCGGCGCTGTCTCGACGTGTTCGCCCGGATGCTGCGCGAGGCGCGGTTCGACACCGACGACCCGATGACCGGGCTCGAGGTCGAGCTCAACCTGGTCGACGACCTGGGCGACCCGGCGCTGAAGAACGCCGAGGCGCTGGCAGCGATCGCGGACCCGGCGTTCCAGACCGAGCTCGGCCTGTTCAACATCGAGATCAACGTGCCGCCGGCCAAGCTGCGCGAGGGCGGCCTGACCACCTTCGAGGAGATGCTCCGCCACAGCCTCAACGACGCCGAGGCCAAGTCGGCCGACGTGGGCACGCACCTGGTGATGATCGGCATCCTGCCGACGCTCGCGCCCGGACACATGACCGCGGACAGCCTGTCACCCAACCCGCGCTACAAGCTGCTCAGCGAGCAGATCCTCAACGCCCGTGGTGAGGACATCACGATCACGATCGCGGGCATCGGCAACGTCGAGCGGCTGAAGACGACCACCGACTCGATCGTCCCCGAGGCCGCCTGCACGAGCACCCAGTTCCACGTGCAGACCTCGCCGGACGACTTCGCCGCCTACTGGAACGCATCCCAGGCGATCTCCGCGATCCAGCTGGCGCTGGGCGCGAACTCGCCGTACCTGCTCGGCAAGGAGCTGTGGCGCGAGACCCGGATCCCGCTCTTCGAGCAGTCCACCGACACCCGGTCCGACGAGCTCAAGGCGCAGGGCGTCCGACCGCGGGTCTGGTTCGGGGAGCGCTGGATCAACTCGGTCTTCGACCTCTTCGAGGAGAACGTCCGCTACTTCCCGGCGCTCCTTCCGATCACCGAGGACGAGGACCCGCTCGCGGTGCTCGAGGACGGCGGCACGCCCGCGCTCTCGGAGCTGCGGCTGCACAACGGGACCATCTACCGCTGGAACCGGCCGATCTACGACATCGCCGGGGGAGTGCCGCACCTGCGCGTGGAGAGCCGGGTGCTCGCTGCCGGCCCCACCGTCGCCGACACCGTGGCCAACGCCGCGTTCTACTTCGGCCTGGTGCGCGCGCTGGCCGAGAGCGAGCGGCCGCTGTGGTCGCAGATGTCGTTCAGCGCCGCCGAGGAGAACTTCCACGTGGCCGCCCAGCACGGCATCGACTCCCAGCTCTACTGGCCCGGAATCGGCCAGGTCCGGGCGACCGAGCTGACCCTGCGCCGGTTGCTGCCGCTGGCCCGCGAGGGGCTGGCGGAGTGGGGCGTTGACAGCGCGTCGAGCGACCGGCTGCTCGGGATCATCGAGCAGCGCTGCCTGACCGGCATCAACGGCGCCGAGTGGTTCGTGCAGCGGATGGGACAACGCTCCGACATGGAGCGGTACGACGCCCTGCGCGCCACGCTGCTGGAGTACCGCGAGCGGATGCACACCAACGAGCCCGTGCACACCTGGGACTAGTCCTTGGTGGGTGGCCGGAGGCGGGCCCAGGTCCGCGACAGGCCGCTGCGCGGGTCGCGCCACCCGTGCCGGTTGACGACCACGAACGCCAGCGGTGCCCCGGCCTCGTCGTACGCCGCCCGCGCGGCGGCCAGCCACCGTGCGTCGACGTCCTGGAGCCCGAGCGCACCGGTGCGGGTCAGCCACACCATCGGCACGTCGTCTCCGGAGGCACCCTGGGTGGCGCGCACCCGCAGCGCCGCGACGACGTCGGTGCGCAGGCCCGGATCGGACGGCTCCACCTCGTCCAGCACCAGCCGCGCCGACCGGCCCCCGGGCCGGCCGACGTGCAGGACCGCAGGGTGCACGCGCCGCGGCTCGCGGCTCTTGTGGTCGAGCACGGCCTGCCTCAGGAGCACACCTGTCCGGCGCTCCAAGGGGTCGCACAGCCCTTCCACCCCCGCCACCGTCCCCAGATACCGGCAGACCTATGCCCGGCCGTCCACAGGCTGCCCCGGCCGCCGGCATTCGGTAGCGTGCAAGGCGGTGCCGCGGGGTACCACCTGCCTGGAGGGATGACCATGACGACAGTCGTACTTGGCTACGTGCCCAAGCCGGAGGGCGAGGCCGCACTGGCCGCCTCGATCGCCGAGGCCCAGCTGCGCGACGCCGAGCTGGTCGTCGTCTACTCCCACCGCGCCCGCCACGGCGACCCGGCAGCAAGCGCGACGATCGAGCAGGAGCTCGAGGAGGTCGGGGCCAAGGCGAAGGAGGCCGGCATCGCCGTCGACATCCGCCATCCCGAGACCGGCTTCGAGGCTTCGGAGGACCTGCTCGGCATCGCCGACGAGGTCTCCGCCGCGCTGATCGTCATCGGGCTGCGCCGCCGCACCCCCGTGGGCAAGCTGATCCTCGGCAGCAACGCCCAGCGCATCCTCCTCGACGCCCACTGCCCGGTCCTGGCCGTCAAGTCCGATTAGCGACCCACGACGGGTGCTGGGGCAGGATGGGCCCATGCCATCGGCCATCCACATCACCGGCGACGACGCCGCCGACCAGGTGCTCACCGACAGCCCGTTCGCCCTGCTCGTCGGGATGATGCTCGACCAGCAGTACCCCATGGAGCACGCGTTCCGGGGCCCGCACAAGGTGCTGACCCGCTTCGGGTCGATCGAGCCGGCAGCGATCGCCGCGGCCGACCCGGAGGAGTTCGCGGCCCTCTGCTCGACCCCGCCGGCCATCCACCGCTACGGCCGGTCGATGGCCGGGCGGCTGCAGTCGCTGGCGCAGCTGGTCGAGGAGAAGTACGACGGCCACGCCGAGCGGCTCTGGACCGAGGCGACTACCGGCCAGGACCTGCTGGACCGGGTGCTGGCGCTGCCCGGCTTCGGCAAGCAGAAGGCGCAGATCTTCGTCGCCCTGCTGGCCAAGCAGCTCGACGTACGGCCCGACGGCTGGGAGCGGGCCGTCGGTGCGTACGCCGAGGACGGCTACCGCTCGGTCGCCGACGTCACCGACGCCGCGTCTCTGCAGAAGGTGCGCGACTTCAAGAAGGCCAAGAAGGCCGAGGCGAAGCCAAACCCCGTCTGACCTGCTCCCGACCGAGCGGGTGCGGCTCGACACCGTGGACAGGGTCCGAGGCCGCGAAATAGCCACTTGAGCCATTGAGGCATGTGCAGTTCCTGGGATGCACTCGGACGAGTCCCGCCGACCGAGGAGAACCCACATGCACGTCAGCGCACGCAAACTGTTCGGCCGCTTCACCTACGCCAACGTCATGTCGACATTGGCGGTCGTCCTCGCACTCGGCACCGGCACCGCCTACGCAGCGAACACCGTGTTCAGCACCGACATCGTCGACGGGGAAGTGAAGACCGCCGACCTGGGCGACAACAGCGTGACCGGCGGGAAGGTCACCAACAACCACGATCTACACCACTGACGTCCGCGACGACACCTTCTCCAGCGGTGGCCTGGCCAGCGTCGACCTCAGAGCGGACTCGGTCGGTACCAGCGAGCTTGCGGCTGGCGCCGTCACCAGCGCGAAGGTGGCCCCTGACTCGCTGACGGGCGCGGCGGTCAGGGAGTCGACCCTGGTCGGGCTCGTCAAGGGCCGCGGCGAGCTGTTGACGAACCGCGTGGTACGGGGTGTCCAGGGGCAGACCGACGCCTCCATCCCGTTCCTGACCATCCCGGGCTTGGGCACGCTCTCGACGCGATGCTGGGCGGACGTCAGCAACGTGTTCTTCACCAACACCTCGGGCGGCAACGTCGACTTCTGGGCTGACTTCCGCTCCGCTGGCGGATGGGGCGAGATCATTCCCGCGGGCGGGGCCACGGCCGTCACTCAGACGGGCGGGGGGACAAATCGACCCGGGGACATCGCGACGATAAGTATCGGCGTCGGCAACGACCCGGGCCCGCGCCGCGTCGCGACACTGCACGTCTTCGGGTTCCAGGAGCACCCCAACTTCCCGTGTGGGTTCCAGGCGCAGGGCACGCTGTGGACCAGTCCCTGAGCGTGCTTGCTTGATGGTCGAGAACGTGGACCGCCGGGCGTTCGCTGTCGTGCAAGGTCTGGATCAAGACCAAGTCGTTGCGATCGACTAGGTCTCGATCTTGTCGATGAGCCCGTCGAGCAGGTCTCGAAGGTCCAGAGCATCGCCGCGGGTCAGTCGCGGCTCCTTGTCGGTCTCCTCCGAGTGGATGACCACGATCGCCTCAGCCGCGCGGGGCTCCCATCGCAGGTAGACGTTCAGGTACGGGGAGGCGCCATGTGCCGTCCGTGTAGTGCGAGGGGCGGTGGTGGCGATGGGTGAGTGGTACGACTTCAGACTGAGACCAGCATGAGCGGTCCTCGGGGTGCTCTTGAGGATGCCCGTCGCCGTTCTCGCACCACGGGGCGCAGGTGCGGAGCGGGATCTCGATGGTCGTGCGGATGATGGACGCCAGGCCGGTCGACTGGACAGCAGAACGCCCTCCGCACTGACGTGTGCGGAGGGCGTTCGTGACGGGTTGAGGGCGAGGGCTAGGTGTGGGCTAGGCGGCGATCACGCAGACGGCATAGGCGTAGAGCGTCCAGCTGGCCCCGGTGGCCGACGGCTCCTTCGCCTCGACGTACCACGACGTCGGGTTGGGGACCTGACCCGGCGTGCTGACGGTGACTCGGGCGTTCGTCGCGCCGGTGATGAGATGTCCGCCGCCGGTGACCTTCTTGCCCTCGGGGCAGAACGCCTGGCTCGACTTCACGGTGGCCGGACCAGCGCCACTCGCGACGTAGACGACCTCCAGCCCGCTCACCCCGGCAGTCCCGGGCGGACCCTGCGGACCCGGGGGCCCTGCGGTCCCGGTGGAATCTGGCCGGCCCTGAAGTCCGCCGCCAGAAGCGAGCCGTCGAGCACTTTGGGCGACGTCACCGCGTTGGTCTTCAGCTGGGCCGTCCCCACGCTGTTGGCGGGGAGGGTGGCAGCCGCGTAGGCACCCCCACCAAGAACCAGGAACAACGCCAGCGTCGCCGTGATGTTGGCATAGGACAGTCGCTTCGCGATGAAGCTTGGAATGTTCTTCATGGGTCCGGCCTCCGATGGTTCCGGTCAAACTGACCGATCTGAACGGGAGCTGCAATGGCCCGAGAAGGTGTCGAACGTGGTCAGTTAGGGCTAGCCGCTTCCGAAGCACGACGCCTTGAAACGCACGGCCTCCGCCGTCGGTGGGGGTGTGCATGCCCGTCGGTTCGACCGTCCTCTAGCATCGCGGCCATGAAGGCCAAGAAGGCCCAGGCGAAGGCGCGGGTCCGCTGACGTGCGCGCCACCCTGCTCCTGGCCGACCACGCCGTTGTCGCTGACGGGAAGCTCTACATCAACGGCGGCGGCTGGAGCATCACCGGTCCGACGCCCACTCCCTCGGCGATCGCCGTCAAGCTCGACGTGCCGTGGGACCGGGCCAACCAGAAGCTGCACCTGCGCCTGCGGCTGATCGGCCAGGACGGCGATCCGGTCACCGTCCCATCTCCTGACGGCCCGCAGCCGGTGGAGATCACGGGCGATGCGGAGATCGGCCGTCCAGAAGGCCTGGTGCACGGCGCCGACATCGACTTCCCGCTGGCGTTCCAGCTCGGCCCGCTGCCCCTCGAGCCCGGCCAGCGCTACCAGTGGGTGCTCGACATCGACGGCGAGACGCAGCAGGACTGGCACCTGACCTTCAGCACCCGTCCCGCCCAGGAAGGACCGGCCACCTACGTCGTGGATCCGTGAGCAGCCGGGTCTGAACCCGGTGTTCACACCGATCGTCCACACGCGACCTGGATGCGGGAACCTCATGACCTGCGTGGCAGAATGAGGACGCGGCTCTTGACGACAGCGGGTCGTGCCGCGCCCTGTGCCAGATTCCCTCGGCTCCGCCCGGACAAATCCACCAGTCAGATTGAAGAGGTGTTCGTGTCCTCCTCGAACGCGCGCAAGGTTCCTGAGCAGGTACTCACCCACCCGGCCGTGGTCGCACTGGTCGAGAGGGGATCGGCAAGAACTCTCAGTCCCGAGGACGTACGCCTGGCCAGCGAGGACGCGCAGGTGGAGCCGCGGCACCTCAAGGGGCTCCTCGAGCACCTGAGCACCCTCGGCATCTCGGTGCACGTGGACGTGACCGCCGCCCGCGCGGTCGCTGCGACGACCACCAAGAAGACGACTACCGCCAAGGCCACCAAGGCGCCGGCGAAGTCCGCCCCGGCCAAGAAGGCCGCCGCGAACGGCTCGCCCGCGGCCAAGGCGACCGCGGCCAAGAAGGCTGCGCCAGCGAAGAAGGCGGCGGCAAAGACCGCCGAGAAGCCTCCCGCGACCGGAGACGTTGCGCCCGCGGCCGCCAAGGTCGAGGTGATCGGCCCGGACGGCAAGAAGATCCTGCCGGACCTGCCCGACGAGCAGTTCGAGAAGGACGTCAAGACCGACCCGAGCATCGAGGAGGACGAGAAGTCGGCGTCCTTCGTCGTCTCCGACGCCGACGACGCAGGTGAGCCCGAGCAGCAGGTGATGGTCGCCGGCGCGACCGCCGACCCCGTCAAGGACTACCTCAAGCAGATCGGCAAGGTCCCGCTGCTCAACGCCGAGATGGAGGTCGAGCTCGCCAAGCGGATCGAGGCCGGCCTGTTCTCCGAGGAGAAGCTCGGCAAGGGCGGCAAGATCAGCGCCAAGCTGCTCGAAGAGCTCGACTGGATCGCCGAGGACGGCCGCCGCGCCAAAAACCACCTCCTCGAGGCCAACCTCCGCCTCGTGGTCTCGCTGGCCAAGCGCTACACCGGCCGCGGCATGCTGTTCCTCGATCTCATCCAGGAGGGCAACCTCGGTCTGATCCGCGCCGTCGAGAAGTTCGACTACACCAAGGGCTACAAGTTCTCGACGTACGCCACGTGGTGGATCCGGCAGGCGATCACCCGCGCGATGGCCGACCAGGCCCGCACCATCCGGATCCCGGTGCACATGGTCGAGGTCATCAACAAGCTGGCCCGTGTGCAGCGCCAGATGCTCCAGGACCTCGGTCGTGAGCCGACCCCGGAGGAGCTCGCCAAGGAGCTCGACATGACTCCCGAGAAGGTCATCGAGGTCCAGAAGTACGGCCGCGAGCCGATCTCGCTGCACACCCCGCTGGGTGAGGACGGCGACTCCGAGTTCGGAGACCTGATCGAGGACTCCGAGGCGATCGTGCCGGCGGACGCCGTGAGCTTCACGCTGCTCCAGGAGCAGCTGCACGCCGTGCTCGACACCCTGTCCGAGCGCGAGGCGGGCGTGGTCAGCATGCGGTTCGGCCTGACCGACGGACAGCCGAAGACCCTCGACGAGATCGGCAAGGTCTACGGCGTCACTCGCGAGCGGATCCGCCAGATCGAGTCCAAGACGATGTCCAAGCTCCGCCACCCCAGCCGCTCCCAGGTGCTGCGCGACTACCTGGACTGAGTCACGCGCTACTCCGCCCGGTCGACGCCGAGGACGCCGGGACCTGCGGCCCGACCCGCACGCCTAGGGACCGCGCTGGTGCCACGTTGTCACTTCCCCCTTGAGGACCCTCCGGGTGCGGTCGGCTCCGGTCCGCTAGGTCTGGGCGTGGACGCTACCGAGGTGCCGCTGCCGTTGAAGCGGAAGAACAGTGCGCTAGCCGATGAGTCGTACCAGGACGGCTCCGCGCCTTCGGCAGGGTCAAGCCAGCTGCCGACGAGTTGGAAGGTGTGGGTTCCCGCGGTCACCGGGAGGGTGACTGAGAGCGCGAGCGGCTCGTAAATGTTGCCGCCCGGCACGGTGACCGTGCCGCTCGTCACCGTGTCGGTATTGGTTTCCACGTCGTGGAACCTCAGTTGCACCGAGCAGTAGTCGCATCCGGAGTCGCTGTAGTACGCGTTCACGCTGCCGCTCAGGAAGACGAATCCCTGCTGAGGCGCCGTGATTGTCACCGTCTGCAGGACCATCCTGTTTGTTCCGCCCCATGGGCTGGGGGTGCCGGACTGACCCGCGGCCCGGGCGAGCTCATCGGCGCTCTGACCATCGACCGTGTCGGCCTGGAGGTTGATGACCTTCCCGGTCCCGTTGGTGACGAAGGGTTGCTTGCCATCCGGCACCTGGAGGTTCAGAGCGGTCGTCCCGGTACCGGTACCGGTGTTGACGACCCTGACCAGAGCACCGTTCTTTCTCGAGCCGGTCAACACGCTTTGTGCGTCGACGGTGTTGGTCTGGCCGAGGTTGAACACCGCGCCCACGCCGGTACCGGCGATCGCTGTGCCACCGAACAGGGCCACCACCGCCAGGATCGCGCCGGCGGCACCGGCGATGACGGCCGTGAGAATCTGCTTCATCTTCACCCCTTGGGTCGACGGGCCGAACGGCCCCACGCTCGAGCGGCTCACTGTGCGTTAGACGCTGCGCGGTGGCAATGGCTAGGTCCGGCCGCCCGACCCAAGAGCAGCGCCCAGCCCTCTCAGGTCCTGGAGCGCTGTTCGTCCGCTGTCGGCGCGCATCGCAGGGTGGCTCCACGGCCGCGCGTAGACCAGCGAGGCGGACACTGGCCCGGCGCGGGACCCGAGGACTAGGTTCGAGGGTCGACACCCGTGGGGGAGTCGGTTCGTCAGCAGTACAGGTCCGCTGGGCACTTCACTCGGGCGTGGGCGGTGCGACCTCGTATCCGACCTATCTCGAAGGAGACCAGTGATGGTCCGCAAGTTGCTCAATGGACTGACGTTCGCGAATGTCTGCTCGTTCCTCGCTCTGACCATCGCGCTCGGCACCGGTACCGCCTATGCGGCCGACACGGTGTTCAGCACCGACATCGTCGACGGGGAGGTCAAGACTGTCGACCTGGCCGACAATGGCGTGACCACGGCCAAGATCACCAACAATCAGGTCTACTCCGGGGACGTACGCGACGACACGCTTCTCAACGGGGGGCTGACCGCCGTCGACCTCGCGGCCGGCTCGGTCACGAGCAGCGAGGTCCTCGATGCCTCGCTCTCGGGCGTCGACATCTCCAACAGCTCGCTCACGGGTGACGACGTCGCCAGCTCGTCGCTCACGGGCATCGACATCTCCAACGGCTCGCTGACGAGCAGCGACATCCTCGACGAAACGCTTGGCACCACCAAGATCGCCGACGGCGGGCTCAACACCAGCGACCTGGCCATCTCGTCGGTCACCGGCAGCCGCATCGCGGCCTCGGCGGTGACGACCTCGGACATCGCCAACCGCACGGTCAACATGGACGACATCGACGGCGCCGATCGCAGCGGCTCGATCGACGTCGGTGCCATCTCGCACGGCCGCTGCGCCACTATCACCGGCAGCGTGTCGGGCGCGGAGCCCGGTGACGCCGCCGTGCTCACGACCAACGGCACGCTCCCGAGCGGCATGACCGTCTACGCGCAGCGCGCGCTCACCGACGCGGTCCACATCAAGGTGTGCAACCTGACCGGGGCTACGTCGGCCGCGATCACGGATCTACCGGTCCGGGTCATCACCATCCACTAGCTCGGCGCGCCCGAGGGCCGAGAATGCCGAACGCCCTCCCGCTAACTCCGGGGAAGGCGTTCGTCCAGCGCAGCCTAGGCGTCGCCGCCGTTGTAGATGGTGATGTCGATGTCTTCGAGGTCGTCCTCGGCCTTGAAGAGCGCGTCCTCGACGTTGCGAACGTCGGTCACGGCGGTGCGGGCGGTCAGCTCCTGTGACTTTGCGACGCTAGAGTTCACGCGGGCTTCAACAGCGTCGATCTGAGCGTTGAGAGAAGCACGCTCCTCGGGGCTGAACGTGTCGTCGGCGGCGAGGTTCTCGCGCACCTGGGCAACGACCCAGAGCACATCCTCGGACAGGTCCAGCAGGTAGGCGCTGTCGGTGTAGTTCTCAGCGTGGAACGTCTTGAGGCGCTTCTGGACCCTCTTGATGGTCGCGGGCTTGTGGGTCCTCTTGACGATCTTGGTCATCTTGGCGAGCGCGGTACGGTCAGCCCTGATGTTGCTGAGCACGACGGACTGATTCTCCGCGCTCAGGTTGGTGACCTGTCCGCTCTTGGAGATCCGGACCAGAGTCTGGTCGGCCACCTTGATCAGGCTGAGCGCCAGCTTCTTGCTGGTGACGGCACGGCTGTGCGTCCCGAGGTCGCCGGAACCCTCATGGCCAGCGGCGATGGCAGGTGCGGCAATGCCGACGGTGAGGACGGCGGCGGCAGCAGCCGCAGCGATACGGAGGGGGCTCTTCATGTCTGGGTCTCCAAAGAGTTCGGGGGATTCGGAGGACTTCGGGGGTGCTGCGTGTTTCCGCGCCGGGGGGTGCGGAGGTTCACATCGGGGCCGGTAGCGGGTTGGCTGACCGCGGTCGGGGTGAAGGGCCGAAGAAACAGGTGTACGCCAAGGCGCGTCCCTGCTCGGCTCAGACCGAGGCGGACCGATGTGCATCTACGTTAGCGGCGATGTCGGCCCACCACGCGGGCTTCAAGATTTCCGTGTCATTGGTCTGGAGACTTGGCTGGTTTCGCGCCCGGGCGCGCGTGGGCTCGGTCGTTCCTGGTACGCGACTACCTCGGCTGGGGCGCAGGTTCAGAACGACGAGCTGGGTGCGTCGAGATGCTCCAGCAGCCGGAGCTCGTCGCGCAGCCGGTAGGGCATCGGTGCGCCTTCCTCGGTCAGCGCGGACTCGTAGGCCCGCAGGGCCACGACGAGTCGGTGCTGGGCCATCCCGAGGTCCAGGCGCGTGATCGGCCGCTGGCGCCGCTCGCGGTGGAGTGCGACTCGAGCGAGGACCACGTCGGTGAGCAGGTCCCGCAGTGATCCGCGCAGTGATCCGCCGGCCGGTTCCACGGTCACGTCCCTTCGGCACCGGCTTGGTCGAGTCCGAGGGGACACGGGGGCCTGGTGCACTTCTGTCCACAGTACCCTCTCCGCCCTCCGGTCGATGTCCATGGCGGCCGCCAACGTGCAACACACGGGTTGCATTTGGTTGAAGCAAGTGCAACCATAGAGTTGCATTCATGCACAAGAGAGGACCGGCCATGACGCAGACCGACCAGGAGCTCGACCGGATCGAGCGAAGCATCGACATCGACGCCACTGCGGAGAAGGTGTGGTCGCTCATCGAGCGGCCGGGGTGGTGGATCAACGAGCACGACGTCGACCCGGACCCGGAGATCCGCAGGGACGGCGACTACGACGTGGTGGTGCACCCCAAGTTCGGCGAGTTCCGCCTGCAGACGCTCACGAGTGATCGCCCGCGCCACATCGCCTACCACTGGGTGGACAACGTGGCGCCCGAGGCCGGGACAACGGTCGAGTTCTGGATCGAGGAGCGCCTGGGGGGTGTCACCCTGCGGGTGGTCGAGAGCGGCTTCACCGGCCTGAAGAAGGATCGCGAGGCCATCGCTCACCAGGTCGAGGAGAACACGCACGGCTGGGAGGCCGAGCTCGAGGCGGCGAAGCGGTTCGTCACCGGGACCGCGACATGACGCGGACGCTGACTCCGGTGTTTGCCGCATTGGGCGACGACACCCGCTGGTCGATCCTGGCCAGGCTCGGCGAGGGCCCGGCCTCGGCGTCGGCGCTGGCACGGGAGTTCCCGATCAGCCGGCAGGCCATCGTCAAGCACCTCGACGTGCTGCGGGCTGCCGGCCTGGTGGAGTCGGAACAGCGGGGGCGCGAGCTCGTGCATCGCGCCCTGGGCGGTCGGCTCAGTGACGTGGCTCGGGAGCTCGAGAAGATCGGCAGCGCCTGGGAGTCCCGCCTCGCCTCCATCAAGCGGCTGGCCGAGGGCTGAGACTCAGGACCGGGTACGCCGTACCCGCCGCCGCAGCTGGAGAATCCGCAGGGTCCCGGCAATGCCGGCCAGGAACAGTCCGGCCACGGCGGCGATGAGGATCGCCACCGCGACCGGCACCTCACCGTCCCAGGCCAGGAACGACACGGTCGTCTCGCGGGTGTTCTGCGCGATGAAGATGATCAGCAGTATCAGCACGATCCCCAGGGAGATGACCGCGGCCCAGAAGCCACTGGTGCGCGAGCCGCGGAGCGGGTCCTTCCCGTCCCGGCGGTCCAGCTCCTCGCGGAGCAGCTGTTCGCGAGCGGGGTCACGGTCGTCGGCCATGGCGTGACGGTACCCGCGTCCTGTCCTCAGCCCGCTGCGACGAGCGCGATCGACACCGCGCACAGTGCCAGCCCGAATCCCTGGGCGCGGTGGACGTGCTCGCGCAACACCAGCGCCGCGAGCAGCACCGTGAAAGCCGGGTACAGCGAGACCACCACCGCGGTCACGGTCAGGTGGCCGCCGCGGCTGGCCACCATGAACAGCCCGGTGGCCAACGCCCCGAGCAGTCCGCTCACGACGCCCAGCGCGGCAAGGGGCTCTCGGGGCAGCCACGGCCGGCGGAGAGTCACGGCGACCGCCACGATCGCCACCCCGGCCACCGCCTGGTTGAGCGCAAGCGGCAGCAGCCCGGAGTCCTCCGAGACCCGGGACAACGCCACGAAGAGCGTTCCGAACCCGAGTCCGGCCAGTACGCCGTCCATGAGCCCGGCCGAGCCGGAACCCACCGACAGTGCGGGCTCAGGGGGCTCACGCGAGACGAACCAGATCGCCGGGAATGCCACCGCGATGCCTAGCCAGACCACCACACCCGGACGTTCACCGAGCAGCAGCCCGACGACCACGGGGACCAGGACCGCCCCCACCGCCGACGCGGGCGCCACCACGCCCATCCGGCCCGAGGCGAGCCCGCGGTAGAGGAACGCCGTGCCCAGTCCGTTGCCGAGGCCGGCCAGCAGCGCCCACGCCAGGTCCGCGCCGGAGGGCCGGCCACCCGTCGGGAGCGCGATCAGCAGCGTCACCAGCGCGCCGCCGGCCTGCGCGGTGAGCGCGACGGTCCAGGCGCTGACGCGCTTCGAGACCCATCCGCCGTTGAAGTCCGCCAGCCCGTACGACGCGGCCGCCAGCAGCGAGAGGAGCACCGTCACGTGACGATCACGCCGGCGATCCACACGAGCGTCGCCGCCACCCCCGCCACGAGCTCGATGAGGATGCTCAGCCCGACCGCACGCAGCGCCTGCTTGGTCGACGGCCACGCGGCAGCGGATCCGACCCGGCGGTACTCGGCCAGGTAGACACCCAGCACGAAGCCCAGGAACAGTCCGATCACCGGCACCACGAAGAAGCCGACGATGCCGAGCCCGGCACCGATCCACTGTGTCGACGCCGGGATGCCGGCGTCCTTGAGCCGCCGGTTGGGGACGAGGTACTTCACGACCCCGCCGGCCACCAGGAGCACTGCGGCGACGGCGAACACCGCCCACGCCGTACTGCCGCCGACGTCCCATGCCCAGACCAGGACGGCGCCGAGGACCAGGATCGAGCCGGGCAGCACCGGCACCAGGATCCCGACCAGCCCCACCGCGATCGCCAGGGCGACCAGAACCTCGACGCCGCTCATTCGGGGAGCCTTTCACACGGCAGAAGGCCCCGGATCCTGAGGATCCGGGGCCTTCTGAAGACTGGGTGGTGGACCGGGTCAGCGCTCTCCGGCCGGCGCCGACGGGCTAGTCTGGATCAGCCGGTCGGTCTCGTCGATGACGGTGACGGCGATCTCCTTGAGCTTGTCGCCGTGCTCGCGAGCGTGGTGGGCACAGAAGAGGAGCTCTCCACCGGACTGAAGCTCCACGCGGAGGTAGGCCTGGGCGCCGCAACGGTCGCAGCGGTCCGCTGCTGTCAGCGGTGAGCTGGGTGCAAGTGCAGTGTTCACGACGGCCTCATTTCTCTCTCGGTGTCCTTGGTGCAACGTAGACGGGGTCCCCAAAGATTCCCCCGAACGTGTCCCTCCGACACCTCAATCCAACCACGGAAGGTTGTTCCGACCCCGTTGGTGTCCCCTCGTGGGACCAGTGTGTGGTCTAGGTAACGCCCTCGGAGGTAGAACGGTGAAGCCTGTGCATTTGTTATCTGCGGCCCTGCAGGTGTGATGCCTTTCTCGTCACGGTAGACCCGGTCATGGCAGGCGTGCCTCCATGCTGCGTCGGCGTGTCGTGAGTAGATTCGACTCTGACCCGTCC
Source organism: uncultured Actinomycetota bacterium (assembly GCA_963765915.1). GTDB lineage: Bacteria > Actinomycetota > Actinomycetes > Propionibacteriales > Nocardioidaceae > Nocardioides. The sequence continues at coordinate 59,435 of CAVXYB010000002.1, forward strand.
ACTGGATTTCGCGCAGTCACCACAACCCTGGAGTACCCGATCGACACCGCGTACAACGCCGCACACCTTCTGGTCCTGGAGGGCCTCGAGGCGGTCCGCAAGCGGCCCGGCATGTACATCGGCTCCACCGACACCCGCGGGCTCATGCACTGCCTGTGGGAGATCATCGACAACGGCGTTGACGAGGCGCTGGCCGGCGCAGCTCACCATGTCGAGGTGACGCTGCACCCCGACGACTCCGTCGAGGTCCACGACGACGGACGCGGCATCCCGACCGACAAGGAGCCTCGCACGGGGCTGCCGGGCGTCGAGGTGGTCGCCACCAAGCTGCACGCGGGTGGCAAGTTCGGTGGCGGCTCCTACGTCGCCACCGGAGGCCTGCACGGCGTCGGGCTGTCAGTGGTCAACGCGCTGTCGGCACGGATGGACATCGACGTCGACCGGTCGCCGTCCCGGCAGGGCATCTCGTTCCGCCACGGACTGCCTGGTGTCTTCAACGGCGACGGACCCGCGGCGTCGTTCACGGAAAAGTCGGGGCTCACCCGCAAGGGCGGGCGGGTGGCCAAGGGCCGCACCGGCACCCGGATCAGGTTCTGGCCCGACCGGCAGGTCTTCACCAAGGATGCCCGCTTCGTCTACGAGGACATGCTGGGGCGAGCCCGGCAGACGTCGTTCATCGTGCCCGGCCTCGAGCTGGTGATCCGCGACCTGCGCGGCCCGCAGATGGTCGAGGAGAAGTTCCGCCACGACGGCGGGATCGCCGAGTTCACCGACTACCTCGCTTCCGACGAGCCGGTCACCGAGATCCTGCGGCTGCAGGGCACCGACACCTTCACCGAGACGGTGCCGGTGCTCGACGCCAAGGGGCACATGACCCCACAGGAGGTCGAGCGCGAGCTCCAGGTCGACATCGCGGTGCGGTGGGGGACCGGCTACGAGACCGAGCTGCGCTCGTTCGTCAACGTCATCGCCACGCCCAAGGGCGGCACCCACGTCAGTGGCTTCGAGCAGGCGCTGGTGCGCACCTTCAACGACGCCATGAAGGCCGCCAAGGTGCTCAGGGTCAACGACGACGACGTCACGAAGGACGACGTCCTCGAGGGGCTGACCGGGGTGGTGACGGTCCGGCTGGCCGAGCCGCAGTTCGAGGGTCAGACCAAGGAGATCCTGGGGACGCCCCAGGTCCGCGCCAGCGTGCGCAAGGTCGTCTCTGCCGAACTCAAGAAGTTCCTCACCTCGACGAAGCGGGCCGAGAAGGCGCAGGCCCGGTTGGTGATGGACAAGGTCGCGGCGGCCGCCAAAACCCGCATCGCCGCCCGGACCCATCGCGAGACCCAGCGTCGGAAGAACGCGCTGGAGTCCTCGGCGCTGCCCGCCAAGCTGGCCGACTGCCGGGCGACCGACGACCGCACCGAGCTCTTCATCGTCGAGGGTGACTCGGCGCTGGGCACCGCCAAGGTGGCGCGCAACTCCGAGTTCCAGGCGCTGCTGCCGATCCGCGGCAAGATCCTCAACGTCCAGAAGGCCTCGGTCGGCGACATGCTCAAGAACGCCGAGTGCGGCTCGATCATTCAGGTGGTCGGGGCCGGCTCCGGACGCACCTTCGACATCGAGGCGACCCGCTACAACAAGATCATCTTCATGGCCGACGCCGACTCCGACGGCGCCCACATCCGCTGCCTGCTCGCCACGCTGTTCTTCAAGTACATGCCCGAGCTCGTGCACCAGGGCCGCGTCTACACCGCCGTACCCCCGCTGCACCGCATCGAGATCTCCAACCCCAAGAAGGGGACGGACAAGTACGTCTACACCTACTCCGACGACGAGCTGCAACGAAGGCTGGCCGAGCTGTCGAAGAAGGGGATGTCCTGGAAGGAACCGGTCCAGCGCTACAAGGGGCTCGGCGAGATGGACGCCGACCAGCTGGCCGAGACGACCATGGACCCTCGCCGGCGCACCCTGCGCCGGATCACCGTCGACGACGCCGAGGCCGCCGCCGAGGTCTTCGAGCTGCTGATGGGCTCGGACGTCGGGCCGCGCAAGGACTTCATCGTCCAGGGCGCCTACGAGATCGACGCGGACGCACTCGACGCCTGAGAGGACGGTCAGCATGGCGGACGCGCTCGACGACCTCACCGAGGCCATGGCCGCCTTCGACAGTGCGGTGGTGCACCGGGATGCCGCCCTGGCGGACTCGGTGCTGCACCACGGTTTCGAGCTCGTCCTCGTCCACCCCGCTCCGGCCCGGATGCCCCGGAGCCGCTGGCTCGACGTTCTTCCGGACTACGTGGTCGACTCCTTCGAAGTCCTCCAGACCCAAGTCGACGTGGACGAGGACGTGGCGGCCGTCCTGCGACGGGTCCTCATGACCGCGACGGTCCTCGGTCAGGACCGGTCGGGGTTGTTCGTGATCAGCGACGTCTGGCGTCGCACCGACTATGGGTGGCGGGTGTGGAGGCGACACTCCAGTCCTCTCGAGGCCGGAGTCATACCCGGAGCCGACTGACCTCGTCGTCTGACCGCCCGCGGATGCTCACGGCTGCGGGTGCGTGGCCAGCCAGCGCGCCACCGGCACCGGTCTGTTCTGGTGGTAGCCGACCGACAGCCGCACGTCGCCGCGGGAGGTCAGGTAGTAGATGTCCCAGTGGTAGTAGCCGTAGAAGGCGCGCGGGCGGTGCTCCATGACCTTCGCCAGATGAGTGACGCCGCGGACGTAGCGGGTGTCGTTGTTGTAGCGGAACAGCGCGTCGTCGAGGCGGCCGGGGCGGGCTCCGCCGTCGTGGGCGAGATACCGGGCGGCAGCCAGGATCGAGTCCTCCGGATCCCGGATGTCGCCGCGGCCCCACCTGGCCCAGGTCGTCGGCAGGAACTGCATCGGTCCCTGGGCGCCGGCCACCGACGTGCCACGGATCCGGCCCATCCCGGTCTCGACCAGGTTGATGGCGGCCAGGTACTCCCAGCCGATGTCGTAGGCCCGTTCGCCGCGCTTGTAGAAGCGCAGCAGCTGTTCCGCGGGCACCGGCGCGACGATTCGCCAGGCCGGCAGCGTGTCGGACAGGTCGCTGTGCATCGCCCGGAACTCGCGGCGCGAGGCGACGTTGTCGCGGACCACGCGACGCAGGGAGGGCGGTACGCCGGCCAGCACGGTCGCGTCCCAGCCGGGGCGGGCACCGAGCTCGCGGTAGACGAGCTGCTGGATGCGCGCGGCCCGGACCAGCTCCTTCACGTCCGTGGCCGGGTCGGCGATGGTGTTCTCGGCCACGACGAGCAGACGCAGCGCCTGTTTCGCGGTGCGCGGGCGCTTCGGACCCCGGGCGGGCGATGCTGCGTCCTCGGTGGCCGGCTCGTCGGTGGCCAGCGTTTCGGGAGTCGGCGACTCCTCGCTCTGGGCGCGCGCCGGGTCCTGCGTAGCGTCGTCAGTGCACGCGGTCAGCGCAGCGGCGGCCAGCACGGCAGCCAGCCAGCTCGACACCACGCGCGCACGTCCCACGCCCGCCAGCCTAGGGACGTGGTGGTGGCTGGCCGGGTCAGAACTTCTGCTCGAGCAGCCCGGTGTCGACGTCGTACATGAACCCGCCCACGACCACCGACTTCGGGATCAGTGGGTGGGTGCGGACCTTCTTGACGTCGTCCTCGAGCGCGGCCAGCTGGTCGTCGACGACGCTGAAGAACTGCCAGTCGGCGTCCACTCCCGCCGACTCGCCGACCTGGTCGCGCAGCTCCTGCTGGGTGCTGGCCGTCATCGCGCAGCGGGTGTGGGGGACGATCAGGATGCGCTCGACGTGGAGCAGGTGTGCGCCGAGCACCAGCGCCTCGAGCGCCTGGGGGGTGACCCGGCCGCCGGGGTTGCGGAAGATCTTGGCGTCGCCCGGCTTGAGGCCGACCATGTTCAGCGGGTCGAGCCGGGAGTCCATGCACGTCACGATGGCGACCCCGGCGTGCGCGATGCCATCGAAGCCGCTCAGGTCGAACGTCGCGGCGAACGTCCGGTTCGCGGCCAACAGGTCGTCGAACTCGCCAGATTGCTGTCCCACGCGGCGGAACGCTAGCGGGTGTGACGACCTCCCCAGCGGTCAGCCCACAGAGCGGAGCGCCTCCGCAGCATCGATCGAGCGGGTCGCGGCGCCGCGGAACAGGATCAGGGCCAGGACCCCGGCGGCCACTGCGCACACCACCGCACCCATGAACACGGTCTGCTCCTGAGCCACGCCGGCGGCCTTCTGCAGGTCGCGGAAGGCCTTGCACATCTTCGGCTCGCCGCAGACCTCGGTGACCGTCTTGAGCCTGTCCTGCTCGGCGTAGTAGCGGCGCAGCCCGATCGTGGTGAGCGCCGAGATGCCGACCAGCATCCCGACCATGCGGGCCACCACGACCATCGCGGTCGACACCCCGTGCACGTCCGGATCGGTGCTCGCGAGGATGGCGGCGTTCACCGGCGCCAGTGCGAGCCCGAAGCCGAAGCCGCAGACGACCAGGGCGATGTTGGAGGACGGGTCGTGCAGCGTCTCGACGTCCCACTGAGACATCAGCGCGAAGCCGACTGCCGACAGGGCCATGCCGGCCGCGGTGACCAGCCCGGCGCTACGGGTGCGGATCAGGTAGCCGCCGACGATCGCGCCGACCGGCAGTGCAACGAGGAACTTGACCAGGACGAGCGCGGCCATCAGCTGCGAGGTCCGGTAGACCGTGGTCCGGGCGAAGATCGGGATGTCGATCAGCGCGGCGATGAGCGCGGCGCCGACGAAGAAGCTGACCACGACCGCGCCCCACGCCGGCGTACGCCGGAGCGAGCCGCGCGGCACCAGGGGAGCCTCGGCCCGGCGCAGGTGCAGCACGAACGCGACGGTCGCGAGGGCGGAGCCAAGCAGGTACCAGAGCCCCTGGTCGGAGAAGACCTGCACCGACGGGTCGGCGGTCGCGAAGGCCAGGATCACCCCGCCCAGCGCCACCGCGAGGAAGAGGGCGCCGATGAGGTCGGCCTCCCGCGCGCTGCGGCCCCAGCCCCGCAGGTCGACCAGCGGCCTCGTTGCGGTGAGGCAGCGGAGCAGGAACAGGGCCAGGGCCACCATCGGCACCACGCCGACGGGGGTGAGCCAGCGCCCGTCGCCGGCGAACGGGATGAAGTACTCGCCCCAGGTCAGGTCGCGGACCAGGCTCGGGGGGCGGATGAAGACGATCGCGCCGAAGACCAGGGTGACCGCCAGCAGGGCCAGGCCGATGAGGTCGGGCAGGTATCTTGCCGGTGGTTGAGGAGGTTGCTCTGCAACCTGCGGTGGTTGAGGAGGTTGCTCAGCAACCTGCGGTGGTTGAGGAGGTTGCTCAGCAACCTGCGGTGGTTGAGGAGGTTGCTCTGCAACCGTCTCGAAACCCCGGGTGGCGCGGATGGCCGCGGCCAGCACCAGCCCGACAGCGAGGTTGATCATGAAGATGGCCGGCCAGTCGGCGACCGCCAGCACCACCGCGCCGAACAGGGGCCCGATCACGCTGCCGAGCTCCTGGACGGCCGAGACGATTCCGAGCGGTACGCCGCGGCGCTCGACCGGGTAGAGATCGGCGACCAGGGCCAGCGTGGCCGGTACCAGGCCGCCGCCGCCGACGCCCTGCAGGAACCGGCCGGTGACCATGCTCGGCAGGTCGTAGGCGAGCGCGGTGACCAGCGAGCCGACGGCAAAGACGACAAGAGCTGCCGTCAGCACCGGCAGCCGGCCGCGCAGATCGGCGATCCGCCCGATCAGCGGCAGCATGGCCACGTAGCCGAGCAGGAACCCGGAGACGATCGGGGCGGCCCGTTGGAGCTGGTCGATCGGGATCCCGGTGGCGCCCATCATCTCGGGCAGCGCGAGCACGACGACGTAGGTGTCCGCGGCGGCGAACGCGACCGCGACCGCGGCCAGGGTGAGCAGCACCCGCGGGGACCGGGCCGTCGGCATGGACTGACCGGCCTCGCCGCTCACGGCGCGGTGATCTCCTTCTCGATGCCGTAGTCGTCGAGGGTCAGCGTGTAGGTGACGTCGCCCTCGTCCTCGCCGTAGAAGGCGCCCTTGAGCACCGCCTCGCGCAGCTCGTCGTCGTCGCTGATCGTGTAGGTGAAGGTGAACTCGCCCTCCGCAGTCGGGATCAGTGCCTCGACCGCGTCGCTGGAGATGGTGCCGGTGTATTCGGTGAAGATCTCCTTGTTGTCCTCGCCGCCACGGACCGAGTCACCCGCCTCCACCTCGGTGGCCGCGGCGAGGAGCCCGGAGAAGCCGCCGTCGGGATCCATCAGCTTGGCCGGGTCAGGTGCGCCGTAGTCGCCGGGGTCGATCTCGGTCCAGTCCGGGAGCAGCAGTGAGTTCTTTGCGTAGGTCTTGCCGTCGACCGCGATCACCTCGGCGTCGGCGGGGAGACCGTTGACGCTGAGCTTGAAGGTGCCTTCGAACGCCGAGGGGTGGACGCCGGTGCCCTGGGCGGAGGTGATGCCGGTGACGCCGCCAGGCAGGTCCTTGGTGGACAGGGAGATCGATACGCCACTGGTGTCGTCGAGCGTCTCCTTCGCGGCGGCCAGGACGTCCTCCGGGCTGGCCTTGTCCTCGCCGCCCCCGCCCTTGTCCGAGTCGTCGGTGCACGCCGACAGCCCGACCGCCGCGAGACCGAGGACCAGGGGTGCCACGGCGAGCCGGAGTCGGAGGCCCGGACGGGCACGCAGGTTCACGAGGTCAGCCTTGCACACGGTCCTCACGCGTCGTTCGACGAAAAGCGGGCCAGCCGGGCTCCCACGGGGCCGGCCACGGCAGCGATCGGCTGGCTGCCGGGCGTGCCGGAGCCGTCCCGCTTGCCGACCGGTTCGGGCAGGTCGATGGGTGCGCCGCTGGCGGCCGCGGCCCGGGCGGGCGCATCGCCGGCCCAGGCGGCGACCAGCGAGTCCTCGCCCTTGAGGAACCGGTGGCAGCGCACGCCGCCGGTGGCCCGGCCCTTGCTCGGGTAGTCGGCGAACGGGGTCACCTTGACCGCACCCGGCTCGGTCCCGGGCAGTGCGGTCGACGATCCGGACGCGGTCACCACAACGGCGCCCTCCGGCTCGACGGCGCCGAACCAGGCGACGTGCTGGCCGGCGGCGAGCCGGACGCCGGCGATGCCACCGCCGGAGCGGCCCTGCGGCCGGACCGCGTCGGCGGTGAAGTGCAGCAGCTGGGCATCGGAGGTGATGAAGCAGAGCGTCTCGCTGCCGGTGGCCAGCTCGGTGGCGCCGACGACCTCGTCGCCGTCGTCGAGCCGGATCACCTCCCACTCGTCCTTGGCCAGCACCTCCGGGTTGACCCGCTTCACGGTGCCGGCGCGGGTGCCGAGCGCAAGACCGGCACCCTCGGAGGCCAGCCGGCTCAGCGCCAGCGCCTTCTCGCCGGGCTCGAGCGAGGCCAGCTCGCTGACCGGGTAGCCGCCCTGCAGGTTGGGGTCGTTGGCCGAGGCCGGGAGGGCGGGCAGGTCGAGCACGGACAGCTTGAGCAGTCGGCCGCGTGAGGTGATGAGGCCGACCTCGCCGCGGACGGTGGTCGGGACCGCCGAGAGGACGACGTCGTGGTTGGCGCGCCCGCCACCCGCGCCGACTGCCTCGTCGGAAGAAGATCGGGCCAGCAGCCCGCTCGAGGAGAGGAATGCGAAGCACGGGTCGTCGGCGACCTCGAGTGGCGCTGAGGCCGCGGTGACCGTCGTACCGGCCGACTCGAGCAGGACCGTACGACGCGGGGTGCCGTAGGTCTTGGCCACCTCGGCGAGCTCGTCGGAGACGACCTTCCGGAGCAGTCCCTCGTCGCCGAGGATCGACTCCAGCTCCTCGATCTCGCGACGCAGCGCCTCCTGCTCCTTCTCGAGCTCGATCCGGCTGAACCGGGTGAGCCGGCCCAGCTGCATGTCGAGGATGTAGTCGGTCTGTGCCACGGACAGGTCGAAGACCGACATCAGCCGCTCGCGCGCGGCGGGACGGTCGTCGCTGGTGCGGATCACCTGGATGACCTCGTCGATGTCGAGGAGCGCGACCAGCAGGCCGTCGACGAGGTGCAGCCGGGCGGCCTTCTTGTCGCGGCGGAACGTCGAGCGGCGGCGGACCACGTCGTACCGATGGCCGAGGAAGACGTCGAGCAGCTCCTTGAGCCCCAGGGTGCGCGGCTGGCCGTCGACGAGGCAGACGGCGTTGATGCCGAACGACTCCTCCAGCGACGTCTGCCGGTAGAGCTGCTCGAGGATCGCCTCGGGGACGAAGCCGTTCTTGACCTCGATGACCAGGCGGGTGCCGTTGGCCATGTCGGTGAGGTCCTTGAGGTCCGCGATGCCCTGGAGCTTCTTGCCCTGCACCAGCGACTTGATCCGCTCGACGACCTTCTCGATGCCGACGGCGTACGGCAGCTCGGTGACGACGATGCCCTTGCGCCGCCCGACCGTCTCGATCCGGACCGTGGCGCGCATCCGGAACGACCCCCGGCCGGTCTCGTAGGCGTCTCGGATCCCGTCCAGCCCGATGATCTTGCCGCCGGTCGGCAGGTCCGGACCGGGTATGAAGCGCATCAGGTCGTCGAGGGTCGCGTTCGGGTGCTTGATCAGGTGGCGGAGCGCCTGGACGACCTCGACCAGATTGTGCGGCGCCATGTTGGTGGCCATGCCGACCGCGATGCCGGTGCTGCCGTTGACCACCAGGTTGGGGATCGCCGAGGGCAGCACCACGGGCTCGAGCTCGCGGCTGTCGTAGTTGGGCTTGAAGTCGACGGTGTCCTCGTCGATCGAGGCGGTCATCGCTACGGCCGCGGGCGCCATCCGGCACTCGGTGTAGCGCATCGCCGCGGGCGGGTCGTCGCCGCCGGGCGAGCCGAAGTTGCCGTGGCCGTCGACCATGGGCACCCGCATGGCCCACGGCTGGGCCAGGCGCACCAGGGCGTCGTAGATGGCGCCGTCGCCATGCGGGTGCAGCCGACCCATGACCTCGCCGACCACGCGCGCGCTCTTGATGTGGCCGCGGTCGGGCAGCAGCCGCATGTCGTTCATCGTGTAGAGAATCCGGCGCTGCACCGGCTTGAGGCCGTCGCGGGCGTCCGGGAGGGCGCGTGAGTAGATGACCGAGTAGGCGTACTCCAGGAACGAGGCCCGCATCTCGTCCCCGACGTCGATGTCGAGGATGCGCTCCTCGAAGTCGTCAGAGAGGTCCTGCTTGGTTGTACGCCGCGCCATGGCCCCATCCTCTCCCGTCTCCGGTGGGGATCCGGCGGGGGCACGCCGCCGGTCCGTCGGTGGTTGAGGAGGTTGCGCAGCAACCGGTCCGTCGGTGGTTGAGGAGGTTGCGCAGCAACCGGTCCGTCGGTGGTTGAGGAGGTTGTGCAGCAACCGGTCCGTCGGTGGTTGAGGAGGTTGCGCAGCAACCGGTCCGTCGGTGGTTGAGGAGGTTGCGCAGCAACCGTCTCGAAACCAGGTGAGCTGGGGCTGGGAATCGACCATGGCTGAGTCCCAGCCCAGGTTGCGGTGGTTTCGAGACGGTCGCAGAACGACCTCCTCAACCACCGACGAGACGGTCGCAGAACGACCTCCTCGACCACCGACGAGACGGTCGCAGAACGACCTCCTCAACCACCGACGAGACGCCCACCGATGAGCTGTACGGCGCTCAACTGTGGGGTTTTCCTGTGTACGTTGGCCGGGTGAGCGGCGCCGAGCAGATCACTGCGGCCTCCGAGGCCATTGAGCCGCCGCGCCACTGGGAGGCCGACGTCGTCCTGCGCGACGGCAAGACCGCGCACATCCGGCCGATCCGACCCGAGGACGCGGAGCTCCTCGTGGAGTTCTACGAGCGGGTCTCCGACCGGTCGAAGTACTACCGGTTCTTCTCGCCGATGCCGCACCTCTCCGATCGTGATGTCGCCCGGTTCACCCATGTCGACCACGTGGAGCGGGTCGCGTTCGTGCTCACCCTGCAGGGCCAGATGATCGCGGTCGGGCGCTACGACGTGGTCAAGCCCGGTGAGGCGGAGGTCGCCTTCCTCGTCGAGGACCAGCACCAGGGCCGCGGGATCGCCCAGATCCTGCTCGAGCACCTCGCCCAGGCCGGGCGCGAGCGCGGCGTCGAGCGGTTCATCGCCGAGGTGCTCCCGGACAACCAGCCGATGATCCAGACCTTCCGCGACGCCGGCTACCGCGTGGTCAGCGCGTACGACGAGGGTATCCTCCAGCTGGAGTTCCCGATCGAGCCCACCGACACCGCGATCGGGATCATGCAGGGCCGCGAGCACGTCGCCGAGGCGGCCTCGATCCACCGCTTCTTCAACCCCAAGTCGGTGGCGGTGATCGGTGCCAGCCGCCGCCAGGACACCATCGGCCAGGCGCTGGTCCGCAACCTGGTGACCGGTGACTACACCGGCCGGGTGTACGCCGTGAACTCCAGCGCCCGCGCGGTATCCGGGCTGCCGGCGTTCTCGTCAGTCAGCGACATCGAGGACGACGTCGACGTCGCGATCGTCGCGGTGCCGGCGGAGTCCGTCGAGGACGTGGTCCTCGACTGCGCGGCCAAGGGCGTGCACGGGCTGGTGGTGATCTCCTCCGGCTTCGCGGAGACCGGCGAGGAGGGACGGCAGCGGCAGCGGCGCCTGGTCGGGCTCTCCCGCTCCTACGGGCTGCGGCTGATCGGCCCCAATGCGCTCGGCATCATCAACACCGATCCCGAGGTCTCGCTCAACGCCTCGCTCGCCGGGCTGATGCCGCCGCGCGGCCGGGCCGGCTTCTTCTGCCAGTCCGGGGCGCTGGGCTCGGCGATCCTCGAGAAGGTCAACAACCGGGGGCTCGGCCTGTCGACGTTCGTCAGCGCCGGCAACCGCGCTGACGTCTCCGGCAACGACCTGCTCCAGTACTGGGAGGAGGACGAGGCCACCGAGGTCGTGATGATGTACCTCGAGTCGATCGGCAACCCGCGCAAGTTCTCGCGGATCGCGCGGCGGGTCTCGCTGCGCAAGCCGATCATCGCCGTCCGCTCGGGCCGTACGACGCAGGGTGTCCCGATGGGGCACGCGGTCCGCAAGATCGCGGCGCCGCCGCAGGCGGTGGACGCGATGTTCCGCCAGGCCGGGGTGATCCAGGTGGACACCCTCGAGGACATGTTCGACGTGGCCCAGCTGGTCGCGCACCAGCCGCTGCCGCGTGGGCGCCGGGTCGCGATCGTCGGCAACTCCGACGCCCTCGGGCTGCTGGCCGCCGACGCCGCAGCGGAAGTGGGGCTCGTGGTCAACAGGCAGGTGGCGCTGAGCGCCGAGCCGTCGCCGGAGGACTTCGAGGACGCCCTCGACGACGCGATCGACGACCCGGACGTGGATGCCGTGGTCGTCGTCTACATCCCGCCGCTCAACGTCGCCGGCGAGAACATCGCCAACGTGCTGGCCGCGGTGGGGGAGCAGTCCGACAAACCGCTGGTCTCCACCTTCCTCGGTGCCGAGGGCATCCCCGAGCTGCTCCGCGTCCCCGACGTCGCCGGCTCGACGGCGGGCCGCGGCTCGGTGCCGTCCTACCCCGCGGTCGAGGCGGCGGTGCGGGCGCTGGCCCGCGTCGTCGACTACGCGGTGTGGCTGCGGACGCCCGACGGTCGCGCGCCCGACCCGGACGCCGTCGACCCAGCCACCGGCCAGCAGGTGCTCGGCCGGGCACTCGCGGCCAATCCTGACGGCGTCGACCTCGACGACGCTGCGCTGACCGAGCTGCTCGCGGCGTACGGCATCGACCTGTGGGAGACCCGGCACGTCATGACGCTGCGCCAGGCCCAGACCGCCGGCCGTGAGCTCGGCTGGGACGTGGTCCTCAAGGCGACCGCGGAGCGGGTGCGCGAGCGGCCGGACCTGGCCCACGTGTGGCGCGGCCTCGACTCGTCCGCCGAGATGCGCGCCGCCTGGGAAAACCTGCTCGAAGTGGTGGGCGAGCCCGAGGAGGCCGGTTACGTCGTCCAGAAGAACGCCCCGCTCGGCGTACCGATCTCGATCCGCAGCATCGAGGACCCACTGTTCGGCCCCGTGGTGTCGTTCGGCATCTCCGGCCCGGTCATCGAGCTGCTCGCGGACGTCTCCTACCGGATCCCGCCGCTCTACCAGCACGACGCCGCCTCGATGGTGCGGGAGATCCGCTCGGCACCCATGCTGTTCGGCTACCGCGGCAGCGACGTCGTCGACATCGACGAGGTCGAGCGGTTGATCCAGCGCGTCGCCCAGCTCCAGAACGACCTGCCCCAGGTCAGGTCCCTCGAGCTCTCCCTGGTCCTGGCCGGCCCACAAGGCGCCACGGTGCTCACCGCCGCCGCCCGCGTCGAGCCCGTCGTCGACCCACGGTCGGACTGGTTCGTACGCCGCATGCCGAGCCACCCGGGCGACACCTTCCCGGGCTGACGCCAGGGTCCCGGTCTGCGGCCGCGTGGGAGACTCGCTGGCATGCCCCTGCGCACCACCGACGACCGCACGGATGACGCCGACCGCAACGTCGAGCTGCGGGACGCGATCGACCGCACCGGCTACTACCCCGAGGTGGTCGCCGACAGCGTCTCGTCGGCGGTCTCGGGTGAGCGGGTGGTGTCGTTCTACGTCCACCACGAGCCGACGTTCGACCGCGAAGAGGTGCGCCGCCACCTCTCCGTCATGGTGCTCACCCCGAGCCGGCTGATCATCGTGCACACCGACGAGCACGCCGGGGACGACCTGCTCCCGGAGCCCTACACCTCTACCTCGTCGGAGGCGATCCGGCTGAGCTCGGTGACCTCGGTGGTCGTCACCAGGATGGTGACCAACCCGACCAGCGGCCCGACACCGCCGGCGGAGGCCGTGATCACCCTGGGCTGGGGCGGCGTCAGCCGGGTGGACCTCGAGCCAGCGGCGTGCGAGGACCCGCAGTGCGAGGCCGACCACGGCTACACGGGCGTCCTGGCCTCCGATGACTTCTCCCTGCGGGTTTCTGCCGCCGCAGACGGACAGGACGCCGTGGCCCGGCTGCTGTCCTTCGCAGAGCAGCTCTCGGCCCGCACCCACGCCGCGTGACCTGGCCCGAGGGCCGGTTCGTCGAACCGGCCTACGGCCACCGCGCACTGGGCGATGTCGTCCCGGCTGTCGGTCGCGCCCTCGGCACCGACGTGCTGCCCGCCCCGACGGGGCTGGTGCTGCCCGAGGCGCAGGCGTACGTCGTCTTCCTCGTCGACGGACTCGGCTCCCGGCTGCTCGAGCGGTACGGCCGGACGGCGCCGTACCTCTCGTCGCTGACCGCCGGCAAAGAGCCCGGCACCGCCGGCGTGCCGTCGACCACCGCGACCAGCCTCACCTCGCTCGGGACGGGGCTGCCGCCGGGCGCGCACGGGCTGGTCGGCTTCACCAGCCGGGTGCCGGGCACCGACCGGCTGCTCAACGCGCTGTTCTGGGACAAGCAGGTCGACCCGTTGGAGTGGCAGCCGCACCCGACGGCCTTCACCCAGCTGACCAGGGCCGGCGTGCGGGTCGACGTGGTCAACAAGCGCGAGTTCGACCGCAGCGGCCTGACCATCGCCGCCCACCGCGGGGCCGGCTACATCGGCGCGGACCGGATCGGCGAGCGGATCGCGGGTGCGGTGGCGGGATCGGCGCATCGGCCGTCGCTCACCTACCTCTACGACGGCGACCTCGACTGGACCGGTCACAAGTACGGCGTCAACTCGCCGCAGTGGCTGCAGCAGCTCGCCGCGATCGACGCCGAGGCCCACCAGCTCCGCGAGGCGCTGCCGGACGAGGTGCGGCTGGTGGTCGTGGCCGACCACGGCATGGTCGACTCGCCGGCCGGCCGCCGGATCGACGTCGACAACCACCCCGAGCTGCGCGACGGGATGGTGCTGCTCGGCGGCGAGGCGCGGTTCCGCCACCTCTACTGCGCCGACGGCGCGGCCCCCGACGTCGCCGCGACCTGGGCCGGTTTCCTCGGTGACCGGGCCGAGGTGCTGACCCGGGAGAGCGCCATCGGGCGCGGCTGGTTCGGGAGCGTCGAGGAGCGGGTGCTGCCCCGGCTCGGCGACGTGGTGGTCGCGGCGCGCGACGACGTCGGGGTCTTCTCGAGCAAGGACTTCGGCTACGAGATGAGCCTGGTCGGCCTGCACGGCTCGCTCACGGCAGACGAGATGCTGATCCCCATCCTGGTGGGGTAGCCCAGGCCGCGACTTGCGTGGTTTCGAGACGGTTGCTGCACAACCTCCTCAACCACCGTTCGAGACGGTTGCTGCACAACCTCCTCAACCACCGTTCGAGACGGTTGCTGCACAACCTCCTCAACCACCGTTCGAGACGGTTGCTGCACAACCTCCTCAACCACCGTGGGGACTCACTCGGGCTGGTTGCCGTGCTTCCCGCCGATCCGGTACGACGACTCCACGCCCGTGTACATCAGGTGGGCGACCAGCCCCTCCGCCGCATGCACCAGCTGGTGGCAGTGGTCCATCCAGATGCCGGGGTTGTCGGCCACGAACGCGATCTCGAAGGTCTCGCCGTCCTTGACTTCCAGGGAGTCCACCCACCAGGGACTGCCCGTGGCCGGGACGCCGTCGCGGGAGAGCACGACCGCGTGGTGCCCGTGCAGGTGCATCGGATGGTTCTCACCGCTGCCGTTGTCGATGTCGAACACGACGACGTCGCCCTCGCTGACCATGTACATCGGGACGTCGGGGAACAGGTGGCCGTTCACCGTCCAGAACAGGCCGGGCCGGCCGTCCAGGAAGCCGGGGCGCCTGCCGATCCGGTAGCCGAACCGCCGGTCCGGCCCGGCGGAGTCGAAGCCGATCTCGGCAGGCTCGCCATAGGCCAGGAGGTCCACCGCCTCCTTCGGCGCCCGAGGCTCGTCCCCCTCGGCCGGGTCGTCGCCGAACACGAGCGCGGTGGAGCCGCCGAAGTCGACCCGGATCCCGTCCTCGGGCACCACGAAACCGAGGTCGACGCGACCGCCGGCCGGCAGGCCGTACTTCTCGCCGTCGATCTCCCCGGGCTCGTTCACGTCCCTGGCGTCGACGGCGAGCACCCGGTAGGGCGCCCCGGTGACCCACAGCGACGCAAGACCGTTGTCGGTGTTCACGACCCGGAGCCGCACGGCCTGGCCGGGTTCGGCATCGACGGTCGTCGTGCCTTCCTCGCCGTTGAGCGTCGCCCCGTCGGAGTACCGGTGCAGCACGGCGAGCGCCTCCTGGGTCTCCTGGTCCGACACCTCGGGACGGATCACGAGGGCACCGAGAAGTCCGCGGCGCACCTGCTCGTGGGAGATCTGGTGCGAGTGGTACCAGTAGGTGCCCGCGTCCTCGGCCACGAAGCGGTAGACGTGCTCCTTGCCCTCGAGCACCGCATCCTGGGTGACCCCGGCGACGCCGTCCTCCGCGTTCGGGACGTCGACCCCGTGCCAGTGCAGCGTGATGCCGTCGTCGACGTTGTCGTTGACCAGGGTCACCTCGACCAGGTCGCCGACGGTGGCTTCCAGGGTCGGTCCGGGGGAGGTGCCGTTGACGGCGTAGTGGTCGTTCTCAACGTGGACGGTGAGGGTCTCGCGTACGTCGGCGGGCCGATCCGGATCGGCAACCAGGTCCTTGACCGGCGTGCCGTGGCCCATGCCGTGGTGCTCGTCCTGGGGGCCACCGCCCCAGTCGACGTACCCCATCTCCGCCATGTCGTAGCTGTCCGGCAGCAGGCTGGACTGCCACATCCAGCCCAGGGGAAGCAGGATCGCGAGCGTGGCGGTGAGCGCCAGCAGCAGCCGCAGGCGGGCGCGCACGAACGCCCACGTCCGGGCCCGCAGGTCGGCCCGAGGGGTGCTGCTCTCCGTCACCCGTCAGGTGGCCACAGAGGTGTGGTCGGCGGCGACCGCCGGCGTCGAGGCCCTTTGTGCGGCCATGATCGCGACGCCCATCATCACCAGCGCGTTGATCCCGTGCAGCGCCCCGAAGCCCGACCCGACCTGGCGGGAGAGCTCCGGCAGCACGAAGACCTGCAGGATCACCAGGACGAAGATGGTCGCGGCCAGCATGACTCCCTTGGGGACCTTGGCGAAGAAGGACACGATCAGCAGCACCAGCGAGGACAACGGGATCAGGACAAGCCCGACGAAGAACATGTGGATGGCGAAGCCTGTCTCGGAGGTACCGATGGACTCACAGTCCTCGGTGCAGTCGAGGAGCTCCTCGTCCAGGACGCCGCCGTCGGTGATCCAGTTGCTCAGCCCGAAGAAGGCCCAGGCGATGGCACCCGCCTGGACGACGACGAGCACGGCGATGGCTAACGCCAGGAATCGATAAGCCTTCACGGTTTCCCCCTGTCGATGCGGTGTCGGAGCGGCGCCCCCAAAGCGTCACCCGCGAGTGTCACTGACGCAGAAGCATCCGCCGAGACGGCGCGCCGGGCAATGGCTTTCCCGGACCAGGTTGTGACTAGATCTGCTTGACGCGTCAACCGAACGGCAGCGGCTCGGCCGCGAGGGAGACCGCATGAGCGCGCGCAGCGGTCATCCGGCGGCGGTGGTGCTGGCGGCACAGGACCTCGTAGGCGACCTCGGGCACGGCGGCTTCGCGCTGGCCCGGATCGACGTCGCCGACCACGATCACCTCTCCCTCGACGACCATGACGCCGTCCTCGGTGCGGGCGTTGTGGGTGGCCCGCTTGCCGCACCAGCAGAGCGCCTCGACCTGGAGCACGTGGGTGCGGTCGGCGAGCTCGACGAGGCGGCAGCTGCCCGGGAAGAGCTCGCTGCGGAAGTCGGTGAGGATGCCGAAGGCGAACACCTCGATCTGGAGCTCGTCGACCACCTTGGCCAGCTGGTCGACCTGGTCACGGGAGTAGAACTGGGCCTCGTCGCAGATCAGGTAGTCGATCCGGGCGCCCCGGGTGAGCTCGTCGACGACGTACCGCCAGAAGTGGAACCGCTCGTCCACCTCGATCGCTTCGTGCTGGAGGCCCAGCCGACTCGACAGCAGGGCGGTGCCGGCCCGGTCCTGGCTGACGAAGATCCGGCCGACCAGCCCGCGGGCAACCCGGTTGTGGTTGGTCTGGAGCGCCAGGGTGCTCTTGCCCGAGTCCATCGTCCCGGTGAAGAACTGGAGTTCCGCCACGCCGCGAATCCTGTCACGAACTGGTCGCGTGTCCCCGGGAGGCAAACGGCCCGTCGATGAGACGGCTGAGGACCGACCCCTTAGTGTTGGAGGTACCGAGACCCGGACCCCGTCTCGCGCTTGCGTGGGTTCCATTACCAGGAGGCACGATGACGGTCCTGCAGAAGCAGGCACGGAGCCAGGTTCAGCACCTCACCGCCGAGGACATCGAGGCGATCGGCGCCGAGCTCGACGCGCTCCGCCAGCAGGTCATCGAATCCCGTGGGGCCCGCGACGCGGCGTACATCCGTCGGGTCATCGACGTGCAGCGCAAGGTCGAGCTCGGCAGCCGCGCGCTGCTGCTCGCCGGCCGCAACCCGGCGGCCTGGGTGCTCGGCACCGCGGGTCTCTCGCTCTCCAAGATCCTCAACAACATGGAGATCGGCCACAACGTCCTCCACGGCCAGTGGGACTGGATGCGCGACCCCAAGATCCACTCCACGACCTGGGACTGGGACCACTCCTCGCCGCCCGAGCAGTGGAAGCGCGCGCACAACGACCAGCACCACAAGTTCACCAACATCGTCGGCCAGGACAACGACCTCGGCTGGGGCATCATGCGGGTCGACGAGGACCAGGAGTGGCAGCCCCGCCACCTGGCGCAGCCCGTCGTCAACTTCATCACCGCCTGCATCTTCGAGTGGGGCATCGCGATGTACGACGCCGATCTCGGCGAGTCGATCCGCGCCAAGAAGGGGATGCCGGCGGAGACCCGGCGCCGGATGCGCGACACACTGCGCAAGGCCGGCAAGCAGGCCGTCAAGGACTACGTCGTGCACCCGGCGCTGTCCGGCCGCAACTGGCGCCGCACGCTGGCCGCCAACGCGACCGCCAACCTGGTCCGCAACGTGTGGAGCCACTCGGTGATCATGTGCGGCCACTTCCCTGAGGGCGTCGAGACTTTCGAGCAGCTCGAGCTCGACGAGCAGGAGACCCGCGGCCAGTGGTACCTGCGCCAGATGCTCGGCTCCGCCGACATCTCCGGCAGCCCGCTGCTGCACCTGATGACCGGCAACCTGTCCCACCAGATCGAGCACCACTGCTTCCCCGACCTGCCGAGCAACAGGTACGCCGAGATCGCGCCGCACATGGAGGACCTCTTCCAGCGCTACGGCCTCAGCTACAACTCGCGACCGCTGGTGCCTCAGGTCGCCTCCTCGTGGCATCGCGTGGTGCGGCTCTCGCTCCCCAACGGGTGGCTGGCGGAGACCAACTGGCGCAACGCACCCCGGCAGCTCCGCAAGCTGGCGCGGATGGCGCGACGTCTCGAACCCGCTCCCGCCTGATCCGACCGTTGGGTCAGATCTCCGGGACGGTCGACGCCCAGAGGTGACCGTCGGGGTCGTTGAACGTCCCGGTGTATCCCCAGGGCTTCTGCTCGGGGCCGGAGGCCACCCGGCCACCGGCCGCCTCCACGCGCGCGACCAGCTCGTCCACCTCGGCCGGGTTGCCCGCCTGCAGGCTGAGCAGGCACTCCGACGTCCCGGGCTCGGCGGTGGGGTGGTCTGCAGTGACCCAGCCGAACCCACCGGTCGGGACGTACATCACCGAGGTCTGCTCGTTGAGCTGCACCCGTAGCGGCTCGGGCACCCCGTCGTCGGCCAGCTCGCCAGGTGTCTCGAGGCCCAGCCCCTGGGCGAATGCGTAGGCGCGGGAGCGGTCGGCGGTGGGCAGGGCGATGACGGTGTTGTAGGACGGCATGGCAATCAGACTCCCCGGCGCTGCCGGAGTCATCGCCCCGGCAAGATGAGGCCGTGAGCTCTCCCCTGATCTCGACCGACGAGCTGCGAGCGCGGCTCTCGGGCACGACCGTGCTCGACGTGCGCTACCGGATCGGCGGGCCGCCAGGCTGGGAGCAGTACGTCGCCGGCCACGTCCCCGGTGCGGCGTACGTGGACCTGGACCGCGACCTGGCCGCGCCGCCGGGGGAGGGTGGCCGGCACCCGTTGCCCCAGCCGGAGGGCTTCGGCGCGGCGATGCGCCGGTCCGGGGTCTTCGTCGACCGACCGGTGGTGGTCTACGACGACTGGGCCGGTCAGGCTGCCGGCCGATGCTGGTGGCTGCTGCGCCACCACGGCCACCCCGACGTCCGGGTGCTCGACGGGGGCTGGGCGGCCTGGCGGGCCGACGAAGGGCCGACCGGGACCGGGGAGGTCGACGTGCCGGTCGGGGACTTCGCGCCTCGCGGGGCGCGGCTGCCGCTGGTGGAGGCCGACCAGGTCCTCGATGTCACCGCGCTGGTCGATGCGCGGGCGCCGGAACGGTTCCGTGGCGAGACGGAGCCGATCGACCCGGTCGCCGGTCACATTCCTGGCGCCGTGAACGTCCCGACCAGTGCCAACGTGGGGTCGGACGGTCGGTTCCGCAGTCTCGAGGAGCTGCGCGCGACGTACCTCGCCGCCGGGGTGCCGCTCGAGGGCGACGCCGAGGTCGCGGTCTACTGCGGCTCCGGGGTGACCGCCGTCCACGACCTGATCGCACTCGAGCTGCTCGGCGTCCGGGCGGCGCTCTACCCCGGCAGCTGGTCCGGCTGGATCACCGACCCGGCCCGACCAGTGGAGACGGGCTGAGCTGTTTCGACACGCGCGGTCGCGCCCGAGCAAGCTCGGCCGCGCGCGCTGCTCAACCACCATCGATCTGACCTGTCCTCGTTCCTCGGACAGCTCAGATCACCAGTGCACGCCCTTGAACACCCTGGCCAGCATGATCTGCTCGGACTCGCGGGTGCCTCCGGAGGCGGGCGCACCCTTCGCGGCCGCCGAGTCGGGGAAGACGTGGTAGGCCGCGTTGAGCACCCGGAAGGTGAGCTTCGGCGCGATCGTGTGCATGATCGCGCCGGCATTGCCGAGTGCCGTGTTGATCTCGTGCGGCCGCTCCACCATGGCCTTGATGACCAGGTCGGCCGCCTGCGCCGGTGAGATGGTCGGGAACTTGTCGTAGAGCTTGGTCGGGGCGATCATCGGCGTCCGGACCAGCGGCATGTGGATGCCGGTGAACGTGATGCCGTCGCCGACCAGCTCGGAGGCGACCACGTTGCTCCACGAGTCGAGCGCTGCCTTGGACGCGACGTACGCCGAGAAGCGCGGCGGGTTGGTCTGCACACCGATCGAGCTGATGTTCACGACGTGGCCGCGCTTCTGCTTGCGCATCGCCGGGACCAGTCCCATCACCAGCCGGATGGCACCGAAGTAGTTGAGCTGCATCGTCCGCTCAAAGTCGTGGAACCGGTCGTGCGACAGCTTCAGGGAGCGCCGGATGGACCGGCCGGCGTTGTTGACGACGAAGTCGACCGACGGGAGCTGGGTCGTGAGCTGACCGCACAGGCCGTCGATCGCCTCGAGGTCGGAGAGGTCGCAGGGGAAGACGTACGCCGTCCCGCCGCGGCGCTCGATCACTGCCCGGGTCTCCTCGAGCTTGTCCTTGCCACGCGCGACCAGCACCGGGATGCCGCCGCACTGCGCGACCTTCAGCGCGGTGACCTGGCCGATTCCGGAGGAGGCGCCGGTGATGACGACGTACTTGCCCTTGAGGGCCTCCCGGTTGCTCCTGTCGCGGCCCGTGGTCTCGTCGAGGTTCTCCTCCCAGTAGCCCCACAGCGTGCGGGCGTACGACTCGAGGTCGGGCACCGAGATGCCCGAGCCGGACAGCGCCTTCTCGGTGCGCCGTGAGTCGAAGACCGGGGCGAACGAGGTGTGCGCGAGCACCTCTGCCGGGACGCCGAGCCGACCGATGGTCAGGTCCAGCATCGCCTGCGCCGGCCCGGACTTGAGGACGCCGTTGACCAGCGTCGAGGGCCGCAGGGCGTGGGGGAGCAGGGCCAGCGGCCCGCCCGCGGTGACCCCGCGGTCGATGGGGGTCGCGAAGGTCGGCGCGCCGGCCGCCTTGCAGAACACGTTGACCATGGCGACCACCGGCTGCGGGTCGGGGTTGACCAGATGGAACGCCTCGCCGTCGCGGTCGGGCAGGTGCCCGAGGTGGTCCATCGCCTTGGCGACGTAGTCGACCGGCACCACGTTGGTGTCGCCGAGGTCGATGCCGACCAGCGGCAGCCACGAGGGCAGGTTGTCCCGCATCAGCCGCATCATCGGGAAGAAGTAGTAGGGGCCGTCGACCTTGTCCATCGCTCCGGTCTCGGAGTGGCCGACCACGATGGCCGGGCGATAGACCCGCCACGGCACGGTCGCCTCCTCCCGGACGATCTTCTCCGACTCGTACTTGGTGCGGTGGTACGCCGACGGCAGGTGCTGTCCCTCGTCGAACATCGTCTCGTCGAAGAGGCCCCGGTAGTCGCCCGCGGCTGCGACCGACGAGACCTGGTGGAAGCGTCCCGCCTGCACGGCGTCGGCCAGCTCGAGGGCGTGCCGGGTGCCGCCGACGTTGAGCTTCTCGTTGGTCTCGTCGTCGGCGGTCATGTCATAGATCGCCGCGAGGTGGAAGAAGTGGTCGACGTCGCCTCGGTGCTCTTTCACCCAGTCGTCGTCGATGCCCAGCCGGTCCGATGAGAGGTCGCCGACCACGGGGACCACCCGGTCGGAGCCCCAGGCCTGGATGAGCGACTCCATCCGGTCCAGCGACGACTCACGGCAGAGCACGAAGATCGTGCCCGCGCGGTGGTCGACGAGCTCCTGCACGAGGTGCCTGCCGATGAACCCCGTCGCACCGGTCACGAAGTACGCCATGGGCGGATGTTACCGGCTGGTCACTTCGGGGGGTAGGGGTCCGGCGGCACTACCCAGCCGGCCGGTCCAGGCGGCGGTGAGCTACGGCCCATTTCTAAGCGCTGAACGGGCCCAGGCTCACCGCCACCCTGCCCGGCTGAATCGGTCTCACACCCGTCCGCGATGGCGCGTCCTGGGGCGCACGACACTCAGGCGGATCTCCGGGGGCCGCTGCGGAAGGCTGGGCCTACTCCGGCTTGCCGCCGAACATGATCTCGTCCCAGCTCGGGACCGAGGCACGGCCGCGGGTCTTCTTCACCGGCCGGCGCGGGGGCTCGGAGTCGCCCGCGTCCTCGTCGAGGGCCGCGGCATCGGCTGCCTGGTCGACCAGCTCGCTCTCGTCGAGACCGGGCTGGTCGTCGAGGAAGGCCTCGAGCGGCTGGTCGGTCTGGAGCCCGGCGCGGATCGAGGCGGCGGTGTCGGTGAGGTCGAGGGTGCTCTCCCGCTCGGCAGCAGGCTCGTCGATGATGCCCAGCACATCGTCGCCGAGGGTCAGCTGCTCCGCGGGCACCGCGCTGAGACGGCGTACGCCGGGAACCGGCTCGGGCTCGGCCGTCGGGTCCGCGATGTCGCCGACCAGCCAGTGGGCGTCGTCGTTGTCGAGCACGACGAAGTTGCCGGGCTGGTCGAAGGTGAGCTCGGCCATGCCCTCGTGCCCCTGGATCGAGTAGCGGCCGGTCAGCGACCAGCGGCCGTCCTCACGGCGCCAGGCGTCCCAGGTGACGATCTCGGGGTCGACGTTGCGGGCGTGCAGGTGACCGGTGATCGCGTCGCCGAGGGTGCGGGCCCCACCGGGGGCCTCGCCGGCGGGGCGTCGGATCGAGGACCGCTGGGCGCGCTCGGCGACGTGCTCGCGCTCGGCGAGCACCGGGGCGGCGTAGGGCATGACCTTCTCGACGGTGGTCTTCGCGGCCGCGGCCACCGACTCGGGGGTCTCCCCGGCCCGAATCCGCGCCTGGATGTCACGGGGTCGCAGCATGCTGTCCATGTGGCTCTCCACCTTGCCGGAACTCTGGGGGACGGGACGATCGGGACGCCGCGGCTCGCCGCCCAGGGCAGCCCGCAGCCGGGCGTCGATGTCGACGGTGAACTCGGTCCCCGCCGCGTCGGCCAACCGGAGCCGTGTGCCGTCCGGGGTCACGCCGGCGACGGTCAGGTGCCGTCCGGCCGAGCGCTGCAGGCGCGCTGGGGCCGGGGGCGGGTTGGTGGGTAGCTCGTGTGCCGACATGCCTCGTCGTGGTCCTCACTCCGGATGCGGCTGAGCCTACGACAGCGACACGCCCGGCAGCGGGAGCGTGAGCGCGCGCCACGCCGGGGTTACTGGCCCAGAACGCGCCGCACGTAGCCGTTGGCGAACACCCGCTGCGGATCCAGCCGATCCCGCAGGGCGAGGAACTCCTCGAAGCGGGGGTACGCCGGCGCCAGGTCGTCCGCTGACAGGGTGTGCACCTTGCCCCAGTGCGGGCGGCCGTCGTGGGCCCGCATGATCGGCTCCATCAGGGCGAAGTAGTCGCGGTGCTCGGCGTCGCGGTGGGTGTGGAAGGCCAGGTAGAAGGAGTCCCGGCCGCCGGCCGTCGACAGGGGGATGTCGTCGGCGGGCGCCACCCGGATCTCGACGGGGAAGCTGATCCGCAGGTCGGAGGCGTCGAGTGCCCGACGTGCCTCGCGGAGCACGTCGAGACCGGCCTCGCGCGGTACGGCGTACTCCATCTCCCGGAACACGACCCGACGCTGGGCGGTGAAGACCCGGTGCGGGAGGTCGGCGTAGCTGCGCGGGCTGAGCAGCCGCGCGCTCATCCGGTTCATCCGCGGGATCACGCGCGGTGCGCGGTTGGCGCCCGCGGTGAGCATTCCGAAGGCGGTGTTCTGGAGGAACTCGTCGTCGAACCAGGCCCGCCGACGCGAGAGCGGTCGGACCTGTGCGAGGTCGACACCGCGGCGGGTGTTCCGCTTGGTCAGGAGCCGGTCGGTGTGCGGGAACCAGTACATGTCCACGTGGTCGGCGGTGGCGGTCATCTCGTCGAAGCTGCTGAGCGCCTGGTCCCAGGACATCGGCACCTCCTCGGCCTCGAGCACGAAGAGCGGCTCGACCCGGAAGGTGATCGAGGTGAGGACGCCGAGTGCGCCGAGCCCGACCCGGGCGACCTCGAGGACGTCGGCGTTCTCCTCCGGGGTGGCCCGGAAAAGCTCGCCGGTGCCGGTGACCAGCTCGAGACCGACGACCTGTGCGGCGAGTCCCGCGGCCCGACCGCCGGTGCCGTGGGTGCCGGTCGAGATGGCTCCCGCCAAGGTCTGCTCGGCGATGTCGCCCATGTTGTGCAGCGACAGGCCGAGCGCCTCGAGGCCGGCGTTGAGGTCGGCCAGGCGGGTGCCGGACCGGGCCGTGACAGTCATCGCCTCCCGGTCGACGCCCACGATGCCGGTCAGCCCGTCGGGCCGGAGCATGGTCGCCTCCGGCGCCGCGATCGCGGTGAAGCTGTGGCCGGTGCCCACCATCTTTACGGTGCTGGACTCGTGCAGCGCGCGACGTACTTCGGCGACCACGTCGCCCGGATCGGCGGGCATGGCCTCGCGGGAGGGGGTCGCGCTCTCGAGGCCAGACCAGTTGTGCCAGCCGGTCACGTCGCCGCGCCCGTGGTCTCCGGCGTCGGCTGCTCACTCGCAGATCGGTCCGCAGCACGCCGCCGGGGGACCGCCTGGGCAGCGACCGCGGCCAGCACGCCCGCAGCCAGGCTGACGAGGTATGCAGCCGACGCGCCGTGGGCGTCGACGATCCACCCGCTGACGGCGGCGCCGGGCGCCACTCCGGCGACGATTCCGGTCTGCATGATCGCCATCCCCTCGGTCAGCCGGACCGGCGGCACGCTGGCCTGGGTCAGGGACATGGTGGCGATCAGGGTCGGGGCGATGGCCACGCCGCCGACCAGCAGCAGGAGACCCATCAGGGGGACGGAGTCGACGAAGTAGAGCGGCGCCATGGTGCAGGCCATCCCGATAGCGCCCACCCGGACCCGGAACGAGGGTCCGCGCCGCCAGGAGCATGCGCCGGTGACCACGCCCGCGAGCAGGCTGCCCAGCGCCCAGAGCGCGAGGAGCCCGCCGGCGTAGGCCTTCGTGCCCTGTTCGTCGGCGAAGGCGACCGTGGTCACCTCGGCGGCGCCGAACAGGATCCCGAGCGCCGCGCACACGACGGCGAGCGGCAGGACGGTCCGCCACGGCATCCGGGTGCGCGCTCCGGCGGCGGCGTCATGGGGGTGCGCCGGCGGCTCGGTCCGGCACTGAGCGGCGAAGGCGAGGCTGCCGACGGTGCCGAGGACCGCGGCGGTGCCCAGCGCGACCACCGGGTCGACCGCGGTGGCCAGCACCGTGACGATGATCGGCCCGAGGATGAAGACGGTCTCGTCGACGACCGCCTCGAACGCGTAGGCGGTCTGCACGTCGTCCGGCGCCGTGAGGACATGGGTCCAGCGGGCCCGCACCGACGACCCCACCGACGGGAGGGTCCCGCCGGCCACCGCTGCCGCCGCGTAGGAGACCGCGATCGGCCAGTCGGCCTGCACCGAGGTGATGAGCAGTCCCGTCGAGACCCCGCAGGCCACGCTGGCCGTGCCCAGGACCACGCGCTGGCCGAGGGTGTCTATCAGCCGGCCCTGGGCGATCGCGAGCAGCGCGTTGGCGATCATGTACGCCGCCGAGACCGAGCCGGCCACGCCGTACGAGCCGGTGCCGGCCTGGACGAGGAAGACGATGCCCAGACCGGCCATGGAGATCGGCAGCCGGGCCACCAGTCCGGTCAGGGAGAAGAGCAGGCCACCGGGCGTCGCGAGGACCCGGCGGTAGGACGAGAGCAGGGGCACTGGCCCAACCTAGGACCGCGGACCGACCGCCGCCGAATCGTTTGCCGTGTCTATCGTTCACGACGTGGACCGCCCCGACGTCGCGCCGTACGACGCGCTCCTGCTGGTGTCCTTCGGCGGTCCCGAGCGACCCGAGGACGTGGTGCCGTTCCTCGAGAACGTCACCGCCGGCCGCAGCATCCCGCGCGAGCGGCTCGAGGAGGTCGGTCGTCACTACGAGCTGTTCGGTGGCCGGTCACCGATCAACGACCTCAACCGCGATCTGGTCTCCGGCATCGAGGCCGAGCTGGCGGCAGCGGGCATCGCGCTGCCCGTCTACTGGGGCAACCGCAACTGGGACCCCTACCTCACCGAGGCCGTGCAGCGCATGGCCGACGACGGGGTGCGGCGGGCGGCCTGCTTCGTCACGAGTGCCTACTCGTCGTGGTCGAGCTGCCGTCAGTACCGCGAGAACCTGTTCGACGCCTCGGCGGCCGTCGTGGGCGCGCCGGTCCTCGACAAGCTGCGCCACTACTTCAACCACCCGGGCTTCGTGGAGCCCGTCGCCGACGCGGTGCTCGCGCAGCTGGCGACGTTGCCTGGCGAGGTCCGGGACGGCGCGCACCTGGCGTTCGTCACCCACTCCATCCCGGTCGCCATGGCCGAGGGCTCGGGTCCCGACGGCGGTGCGTACGTCGCCCAGCACCGTGACGTCGCGGCCGAGGTCACCGCCCGGATCGCCGAGGAGACCGGCGTCCGGCACCCCTGCGAGCTCGTGTTCTGCTCGCGCTCCGGGCCGCCGCAGGCGCCGTGGCTCGAGCCCGACGTCAACGACCACCTCGCCGCGCTGTCCGAGGCCGGGGTGCCGGCCGTGGTCATGGTCCCGGCTGGCTTCGTCTCCGACCACATGGAGGTCGTCTACGACCTCGACACCGAGGCGATGGCCACCGCCGAGCGACTCGGGCTGCCGGCCCGCCGAGCCGCGACCGCGGGGTCCGACCGGCGGTTCGTGGCGATGGTCCGCGATCTCCTGGTCGAGCGGGCCACGGTCGAGCGCGGCGAGGAGGTGGTCCGGACCAGCAGGGGGTCCCTCGGCCCGATGTGGGACCGCTGCCCGGTGGGGTGCTGCCCCAACCCCCGTGGCGACCGGCCGGCGCTGTGCGGGGAGAGCGCATGACCACCCCCGAGGAGCTCCTCGAGCTGGCGTTGCTCACCGCACGCTCGGCTGGGCGGATGATCGAGTCCGGAGCGGCCCGGGGTGTCACCGTCGCCGCGACGAAGTCCAGTGACGTCGACGTGGTCACCGAGTCCGACCGCAGCGCCGAGCGCCTGATCCGCCGTGCCTTGCTCCAGGCCCGGCCGGACGACGCGGTCATCGGGGAGGAGGGTGACGACTAGCCCGGCACCTCCGGCGTCCGGTGGATCGTCGACCCCATCGACGGCACCGTGAACTTCCTCTACGGGATCCCGCACTACGCCGTCTCGATCGCCGCCGAGCTCGACGGCGAGGTGGTCGCGGGGGTGGTCCTCAACGTCGCCACAGGCGCGGAGTACACCGCTGCACGCGGCGGGCCGGCGTACCGCGACGGCCGGCCGATCGCCGTCCGGGCCACGGTGCCCCTCTCCGAGCGACTGATCGGGACCGGCTTCTCCTACGACACCGGGCAGCGCGAGGTGCAGGCCCGCGCGCTGGTCCGGCTGATCCCGCGGATCCGCGACATCCGCAGGTTCGGCTCGTGTGCGCTGGACCTGTGCGCGGTCGCCCAGGGAACCCTGGACGGGTACGTCGAGGAGGGGGTCAACCTCTGGGACCACGCCGCCGGCGGGCTCATCGCCGGGGCGGCCGGCGCCCGGGTGGAGACCGCCGAGGGGGTCGGCGGCCGGCTCCTGGTGATGTCCGCACCCGAGCCCGGTTTCGACGAGTTCAGGAGTGCCGTGGCCGCGGCTGGGTACCTCGCGGCTCACGGGGACTGACCCCGGGGCCGGAGCGGGGCACGGGGAGGGAATAGCCACGCTTCACCGGACGTTCAGCCCACGCACTGGCCGCCGGTGTGTCCGTTCCCGGGTCGATGGTGCACAATCCTCCCCTGCCGACGGCGTTCCGCCGGTGCCGGGGAAGTGACACAGACGTTTGAACGGCCGAAGGGAGTGAAGACATGGCGACTGATTACGACGCCCCACGCAAGAGTGATGAAGACCAGTCCGAAGAGAGCATCGAAGAGCTCAAGGCTCGTCGCCACGACAAGAACTCCGGAAAGGTCGACGAGGACGAGGCCGAGGCGGCCGAGTCGTTCGAGCTGCCCGGCGCGGACCTCTCGCACGAAGAGCTCGCGGTCGAGGTGAAGCCCAAGCAGGAGGACGAGTTCACCTGCATGAGCTGTTTCCTGGTCCACCACCGGAGCCAGCTGGCGAATGCCAAGAAGATGATCTGTTTTGACTGTGCGTAAGCGCAGGACCTGAGCAGCCACACACGGCGCCCCCGCCCAGCGGGAGCGCCGTGTCTGCTTTCGCTGGACCTGCTTTGGTCGCGCGCGGCTGTCAGCTCACTTGGGTGCCACGTGCGGTGACCCGGCAGTTCTCGTCGACGCGGGCCTTCGGCGCGGGCACCAGAACGACCGGGTCACCGATAAGCGCTTTCAGCGCTTGTCGCCCTTGCGCAGCCCCGGAGGCAGGTGGCCCGTCGATCGCGTGTAGTAGCCCGCGGCCCGGCGCTGGGCCAGCATCCTGGCCAGCGCGACTGCGGCACCCGTGATGCTCGCCCACACGACCGCCTCGCCGATGCTCACGTCGGGGTCGGCCGGGTTGTCCGGCGGGTTCTTGCCGGCGGCGACCTTCCACGAGCGGTCCAGGAGCATGCGGGTCACCGCGGCGGCGCCCAGCCCGGCGACCAGGGAGAAGACCGTCCACAGTTTCGAGCTGTCCGATGCCATGGCCGGACAGTACCCACGTCAGGCGTGCGCGGACTCGGCCAGTCCGCGCACCGCGTTGGCGAGCTCGTCGGGATGCCGCGAGCTGACCAGCCAGTACGGCGCCGGGTCGGCCGGGTCGGTGATCTCGACGCGGATCGCCCGCTTCAGGTAGGGCCGCAGCAGCAGGTAGGCGCGCGCGTCCGCCTCGGGACCGGCGATCCGCCTGGTCTCCTCGGCGTCCAGGGCCGCGACCTCGCCGAGGTGAACGGCCTCGATCCGCGCCCGGCCGGCCCGGAGCCAGCCACCCTCGACGCTCACCCGCGCGTTGCCGTAGGAGAGCAGCAGCGACGCGAGCAGGGCCAGGGCGACCGCAGTGCACGCCCACGCTGCCGGGTCCGGGATCGCGACGACGAGGGCCAGCCAGAGGCTTGCGACCAGCATGATGCCCTGCACCCACCAGCGCAGCGGGACGCCCAGCCTCTCCTCGTAGCCGGTCGAATCCACGCTGCGGATCCTCCCATTCCTCGCATCGGCTAACGTCCGACGGGTGGAGCTCCCGGTGCCCGTCGTACGCCTGGACCCCGACCTCCCGCTGCCGGCGTACGCCCATCCCGGCGACGCCGGCGCCGACGTCGTGACCGCGGTCGACGTGACCCTGCGGCCGGGCGAGCGGGCGGTGGTCCCGACCGGCATGGCGATGGCGGTGCCCGAGGGGTACGTCGCCCTCGTGCACCCGCGGTCCGGGCTGGCCGCTCGGCACGGACTCTCGATCGTGAACACGCCGGGGACGATCGACGCCGGCTACCGCGGCGAGGTGAAGGTGCTTCTGGTCAACCACGACCCCATCGAGCCGATCGAGCTGCGCCGCGGCGACCGGATCGCCCAGCTGGTCTTCCAGCGCGTGGAGCAGGCGGGGTTCGTCGAGGTGGAGGTGCTGCCCGAGAGCAGGCGAGGGGTCGGCGGCTACGGTTCTACTGGAGGCTTCGGGATCGTCCCGGCAGCCGACGCAGGGAGTGCGAGCACGTGAAGTTCGGCCGCAAGGCGCCGGAAGACCGGTCGACGACGACAGCAGACCTCGATGAGGCCGCCGACGACCTCGACGAGCAGTCCTCCGCCGACACGTCGACGTCCGGACCCTACGACTCCGAGGAGCATGCCGCGGGCCGGAGAGGTCGAGCGGGTGGACCTCGGGCTCGCTCCTGATCACCCCGGAGCCCGACCGGGAGCTGCGGATCCAGGTCGACGAGGCCAGCGGCACGGTGCAGTCGGTCGTGATCGCCGGGCCGGACGGCGCCGTCGAGCTCCGGGCCTTCGCGGCGCCGCGTGGCGGCGATCTCTGGTCCGAGGCTCGGCCGCAGATCGCGGCCGAGGTGGCGCAGGCCGGTGGGACGGCCAGCGAGCGCGAGGGGCCGTGGGGGACCGAGCTGATCTGCCAGGTCGGCCAGCGCGGCAGCGCCAAGCAGGTCAGCCGCGTAATGGGCATCAACGGGCCCCGGTGGATGCTGCGCGCCTCGCTGCTGGGTCAGCCGGCCGTGAACCCGGACGACGCAGCGGCCTGGGAGGAGAGCATCCGCAAGGTCGGGGTGCACCGCGGCGCACACGCGATGCCGGTCGGCGAGGCGCTCCCGGTCGTGATGCCGCCGCAGGCCCGCCGGGTCGACCAGCCGAGCGGGTCGATGACCAAGAGCAGGCTGCGGCGCAACATCAGCCGCTGGGCGAACCCGTCGGACCAGGACACCCACCACCTCCGCAAGGAGTACGCACGCTCCGGGAAGTCCGGCACCATGTCGATCGCGGACGCTCCCGACCGCGAGCGGGTCAAGCTGCGGGGCGCGCTGCGGACCGTCACGCTGCGCCCGCGCGCCGGCGTACCGGTCCTGGAGGCGGAGCTCAACGACGGCTCGGGGGTCATCACCGTGGTCTGGCTCGGCCGTCGCCGGATCGCCGGGATCGAGCCGGGACGCGCCATCGAGGTCGAGGGCCGGATCGGCGCCCACGAGGGCGTCCGAGTCATGTACAACCCCCGCTACGAGCTCATCCCATGACCGAACGGCCGGCGACACGACCGAGGAGCAGCCGACCACCTCGGTGACGACCGTGGAGGCCGTGGTCCGCGCCCAGCTGGCCAAGGCGCTCGGCGGTCGCCGCGGCATGGTCGAGGCCGCGGTGCCGACGATCCTCTTCACGATCTTCTGGTTGACCACCCGCGAGCTCCAGCTGGCCCTCATCGTCAGCGTGGTGTCGGCGGTGGTACTGCTCGTCGTCCGCATCGTGCAGCGCTCGACCGTGCAGTTCGTGGTCAACGCGCTGGTGGGGATCGGCATCGGCTGGCTGTTCGTGACGCTCTCCGCCCGCAGCGGCGGCAGCGAGGACGACCAGGCGCTGGCCTACTTCCTGCCCGGCATCCTCTACAACTCGGGCTACACCGTGCTGCTGGCCTTCACCTGCCTGATCGGGTGGCCGCTGGTCGGTTTCATGGTCGGCAGCGTCACCGGCGACCCGACCGCCTGGCACGCCGATCGCCCGGTGGTGAAGCTGTGCACCCGGCTGACCTGGCTGCTGGCCCTCCCGTGCGTGCTCCGGGTCGTCGTGCAGGGGCCGGTCTGGCTGGCCGGCCACGCGGGTTCGATCGACGCCGACACCGCTGTGGCCGCGCTCGGCGTGCTCAAGATCGGCCTCGGCTGGCCGCTCCAGCTGGCCGCTCTCGCCGCGATGATGTGGGTGCTGGGCCGCGACCGCACCCCGCTGGAGCAGCCCCGCCCGGTCTGACGGGTCAGTCGTGGTGGTCGGTGGGGGAGAGGAGCTTCTCGAGCGCGTCCTCGCGGTCCTCGGGGCAGACGAAGAGGAGTTCGTCGCCGGACTCGACGGGTTGCTCGGAGTCGGGGACGTAGACCTGGCCGTCGCGCAGGATCGAGACCAGTGCGCAGTTGTCGGGGAAGGGGATCAGGCCGGTCGGCTTGCCGACGTAGGGGGAGTCCTCGGGCAGGGTCAGCTCCACGAGATTGGCGTTGCCCTGGCGGAACGTGAAGAGCCGGACCAGGTCTCCGACGGTGACCGCCTCCTCGACCAGGGCGGACATGATCCGCGGGGTCGACACGTTGACGTCGACGCCCCAGGCCTCGCTGAACAGCCACTCGTTGTTGGGGTGGTTGACCCGACCGACCGTCCGGGGTACGCCGAACTCGGTCTTCGCCAGCAGGGAGGTGACCAGGTTGGCCTTGTCGTCGCCGGTTGCGGCGATGACCACGTCGCACTTGTCGAGCTGCGCCTCCTCGAGCGAGGACAGCTCGCAGGAGTCGGCCAGCAGCCATTCTGCGTCCGGGACGCGCTCGGGCTTGATCGCGCCGGAGTCCTTGTCGATGAGCAGGACCTCGTGGCCGTTCCCGATCAGCTCGCGGGCGATCGAGCGGCCGACCGCGCCGGCACCGGCGATTGCTACCCGCATGACTTAGTGCTCCTCGGGCCCGTTGTCGATGACCTTGAAGACGTGGGCAGCGTCCTCCTCGCGCATCACCAGGTGGATCAGGTCGCCCTCCTGGATCACCGTCTCGCGGTTGGGCAGCATCCCCTCGCCGAGGCGGTCGATCCACGCGATCCGGCTCTCGGTCTGCTCCTGGAAGGTGAGCATGCCCTCGCCGACCCAGACGTCGGGGATCGGCACCTGGTCGACCCGGACGGTCCCGGACTGGTCGCGGAAGTCGGGCTCGGCGCCGGCGGGCATGATCCGGCGGAGCACCTGGTCCGCGGTCCACTTCACCGTGGCCACGGTGGTGATGCCCAGCCGCTGATAGACCTCGGCCCGGCCGGGGTCGTAGATGCGGGCCACGACCTGCTGGATGCCGAAGGTCTCGCGGGCCACCCGGGCCGCGATGATGTTGGAGTTGTCGCCGCTCGAGACGGCCGCGAACGCCTCCGCACGCCGGATCCCGGCCTTCTCGAGGACCGCCTGGTCGAAGCCGTACCCGGTGATCTTGTCGCCGTTGAAATTGGGGCCGAGCCGTCGGAACGCATCCGGCTCGCTGTCGATGATCGACACCGTGTGGTTACGGTCCTCGAGGCTCCGGGCCAGGGTCGATCCGACCCGCCCGCACCCCATGATCACGACGTGCACCCGGCCACGGTATCCGTTGCCGACCGGTCATGACGTGGTTGGCGTCCGAAGTGGCGGGCCCGCGCGTACCCTTGCGGCTCGTGGGTGTCGGCGATGTGTCCAAGCGGATCCTGCTGGGACGCAAGCTACGGAGCTCTCAGCTGGGCGAGACGTTGTTGCCCAAGCGCATCGCGCTGCCGGTCTTTGCGAGCGACGCGCTCTCGTCGGTCGCCTACGCCCCGGACGAGGTCTTCATCATGCTCTCGCTGGCCGGCGCGTCGGCGTACATCTGGTCGTGGAAGATCGCGATCGCGGTCGCGCTGGTGATGGCGGCGGTGATCGCGTCGTACAGGCAGAACGTGCACGCCTACCCCAGCGGCGGCGGTGACTACGAGGTCGCGACGGTCAACCTGGGTCGCCGAGCTGGCATGACGGTCGCGAGTGCGCTCCTGGTCGACTACGTGCTCACCGTCGCGGTGTCGATCTCCTCCGGCGCCCAGTACGCCGCGGGCGCGATCCCGGCGCTCGTCGGACACGAGGCGATGTTCGCGTCAATCCTCGTGCTGGGGCTGATGGCGATGAACCTGCGCGGCATTCGCGAGTCCGGGACCTTCTTCGCGGTCCCGACCTACCTGTTCATGGCCGCGATCCTGGGGATGTGCGCCTACGGAATGCTCCGCCTGGCGGCCGGTGACCTGCCCGACGTGGAGAGCGCCGGCCTGGACATCACGCCGGACCCGGGCGTCGGCAGCTCGGACTCGCTGACGACGCTCGCCCTGATGTTCCTGCTGGCGCGCGCGTTCTCCTCCGGCTGCGCGGCGCTGACCGGGGTCGAGGCTATCTCCAACGGAGTGCCTGCGTTCCGGAAGCCGAAGAGCCGCAACGCCGCCACGACGCTGCTCCTGCTGGCGATGATCGCGATCACGATGATGGTGAGCGTCATCGTCCTCGCGAAGCAGATGGGGATTCGCTACGTGGACCCTCACGACTACGACCGGCTGAGCCGCAACGGCGAGCCGGTCGGCGGGGGCTTCGACCAGCACCCGGTCATCTCCCAGATCGCGCGGGCGGTCTTCACCGACTTCTCACCCGGCTTCTACTTCGTGGTCTCGGTGACCGGGGTCATCCTGGTGCTCGCCGCGAACACCGCGTTCAACGGCTTCCCGGTGCTCGGCTCGATCCTGGCCAAGGACGGCTATGCGCCCCGCGCGCTCGGCTCCCGCGGCGACCGGCTGGCCTACAGCAACGGCATCGTCTTCCTCGCCGTCATGGCGATCATCCTGATCCTGGCCTTCGACGCCGAGACCACCCGGCTGATCCAGCTCTACATCGTCGGTGTCTTCGTGTCGTTCAACCTCAGCCAGCTCGGGATGATCCGGCACTGGACGCGGCACCTGAAGACCGAGCAGGACCCTGCGGTCCGCCGACGCATGTTCCGCTCTCGCGTGATCAACGCGATCGGGCTGACGTTCACCGCCGTGGTGCTGGTGATCGTGCTGGTTACCAAGTTCCTCGCCGGCGCCTGGATCACGATCCTGGCGATGGTCTTCTTCTTCGCGGTGATGCGCGCGATCCGACGCCACTACGACAACGTGGAGGAAGAGCTCGCTGCCGACGACGAGGACAAGATCCTCCCCACCCGGGTGCACGCGATCGTGCTGGTGTCCAAGCTGCACAAGCCGACGCTGCGCGCGCTCGCGTTCGCCAAGGCCACGCGGCCGAACGTGCTCGAGGCGGTCTATGTCTCGACCACCCCCGCGGAGACCAACCGGCTGCTCGAGGAGTGGGACCAGCGCCGCATCGACGTGCCGCTCAAGGTGTTGCACTCGCCCTACCGCGAGCTGGTCCGGCCGATCGTCGAGTACGCCACCGAGATCAAGCAGGCCAACCCCCGCGGTGTCGTCGCCGTCTACATTCCTGAATACGTCGTCGGCCGGTGGTGGGAGCAGCTGCTGCACAACCAGACCGCGCTGCGGCTCAAGGGCCGGCTGCTGTTCACGCCGGGCGTGATGGTCACCTCGGTGCCGTTCCAGCTGCGCTCCTCCGAGATCGCCCGCGAGCGGGACCTGCGCGAGGACTTCCGGGTCCGCCCCGGAGACCTGCGGCGCGGTGCGGTCGACGAACGGCCACCGCGCCGCCGGAGACCGCGCTGAACCGCTCCCGGGGCCAGGCTCGCGCCCGGTCGCGACAGCCGCGCGGGCGGTCCCGGGTGGGGGAGCGGTACGACGCGGTCGTCGGCCCGGTCGCGCACGGCGGCCACTGCGTGGCCCGGCTACCCGACGGGCGGGTCGTCTTCGTGAGGCACGCGCTGCCCGGCGAGCGGATCGTGCTCGAGGTGACCGAGGGCACCGACGGCGACCGGTTCTGGCGGGCCGACGCGGTCGAGGTGCACGAGCCCTCCCCGGACCGGGTCCCGCCGCCCTGCCCGTACGCCGGCCCGGGCCTGTGTGGCGGCTGCGACTTCCAGCACGTCGACCTTGCCCGGCAGCGCGCGCTCAAGGCGGACGTCGTCCGGGAGCAGCTGGCCCGGTTGGCCGGCCTGGACGTCGACGTGACGGTCGAGGCGGTCCCTGGCGACGACCACGGGCTGCGGTGGCGGACCCGGCAGCGGTACGTCGACCTGCCCGGCGGTCGGCGTGGGATGCGCAAGCACCGCTCCCACGACGTCATCGAGATCGACGACTGCCTGATCGCCGGCGCCGCGGCCCGTCACGAGGTGCGCGGCGTGCCGTTCGAGGTCGACGCGGACGGGTTCTGGCAGGTGCACCCGGGCGCACCCGAGGTGCTGGTCGACACCGTGCTGGCCTTCCTCGCGCCGCGGCCGGAGGAATCCGTGCTCGATCTCTATGCCGGCGTCGGCCTGTTCGCCCGTTTCCTGGCCGACGCGGTCGGCGTGACCGGCTCGGTCACCCTGGTCGAGGGCGACCGCGCCGCGTGCGCGCACGCCGAGACCAATGCGCCCGGGGCCGCGGTGCTGTCGGGCGACGTGGGTGCGGTGCTCACCGGCATCCCCGCAACGCCGGTCGACCTGGTGGTCCTCGACCCGCCGCGCGAGGGCGCCCGCCGTACCGTCGTCGAGGCGATCGCCGCCCGCCGACCGCGCGCGGTCGCCTACGTCGCCTGTGACCCGGCCGCCCTCGCCCGCGACGTAGCGATCTTCGCCGAGCGCGGCTACCGGCTGGACCGGCTGCGTGGACTGGACCTCTTTCCCATGACCCACCACGTAGAGTGCGTGGCGCTGATGGTCCCAACCGCTCTCGGAGGTTAGGCCTTGCGGATCCTCGCCACGTCGGGTGGCTTCCTGCCGTCGGACACGGGGCCCTTCCACTGGCGCCGGGGTCCGCTGATCGAGCACGCCATCCACCTGGCCGGCGAGCCTGACCGGGCTCGGCTCTGCTACCTCGGCACCGCCGTCGGCGACTCGCTCAACGGCATCGCCGGCTTCTACCGCGCCTTCGCCGGCTCCGACGTCCGGGCCACGCACCTCGAGCTGTTCAGCATGCCCAACGTCCCCGACGTCCGCGCGCACCTGCTCGCCCAGGACGTGATCTGGGTCGGCGGCGGCTCGGTCGCCAACCTGCTCGCCGTCTGGCGGGTGCACGGCCTCGACGAGGTCCTCCGCGAGTGCTGGGAG
The DNA here is from genome assembly GCA_963765915.1 of uncultured Actinomycetota bacterium. Taxonomy (GTDB): domain Bacteria; phylum Actinomycetota; class Actinomycetes; order Propionibacteriales; family Nocardioidaceae; genus Nocardioides. The sequence continues at coordinate 95,741 of CAVXYB010000002.1, forward strand.
AGCGGCGTGGTGCTCGGCGGGGTCTCCGCCGGCTCGATCTGCTGGTACGTCGGCGGCCCGACCGACAGCTACGGCCCCGACCTGCAGCTCTCACCGCCCGGACTCGGCCTGTTGCCCTACGGCAACGGCGTCCACTACGACAGCGAGGAGCAGCGGCGTCCCCTGCTGCACGGCCTGGTCGGCAAGGGTGACCTGCCCACCTCTCACGCCACCGACGACGGCGTCGGCCTGGTCTACGAGGGCACCACGTTGGTCGAGGCCGTCGCCGACCGGCCAGACGTCTCGGCGTACGTCGTCGAGCGCCAGCCCGACGGCACGGTCACCGAGACCCGGATCGAGCCTCGGCTGCTCGCATGAGGGCATGAGGGAGCTGCTCGAGCGGTACGCCGAACTGGTCGTCGATGTCGTGGGGGGAGCCCTGCGCTAGCGCTCCCTCTCGACGTCATGTATCTTGATATCAAGATACTTCCGGGCGGGTACCGACCAACCAGCCCGCGACGGCAGGATGGGCGACGTAGCCCGTGCAGACGAGGAGATGGTGAGCGATGGCCAGCAAGGACAGCTTCGGCGCAAAGGGCAGCCTCGACGTCGGCGACGCGTCGTACCAGATCTTCCGGCTCGACGCGGTGACCGGTGACGGGCCTCGACGTCGCGAGCCTGCCGTACAGCCTCAAGGTGCTGCTCGAGAACCTGCTGCGCACCGAGGACGGCGCCGACATCACCGAGGACCACATCCGGGCGATGGCCGGCTGGGACGCCGACGCCGACCCGGACAAGGAGATCCAGTTCACCCCGGCGCGGGTGATCATGCAGGACTTCACCGGCGTGCCGTGCGTCGTCGACCTGGCCACGATGCGCGAGGCGATGGCCGACCTCGGCGGCGACCCGACCAGGATCAACCCGCTGGCGCCGGCCGAGCTGGTCATCGACCACTCGGTGATCGCCGACGTCTTCGGTACGCCGGAGGCGTTCGAGCCGCAACGTCGAGATCGAGTACGAGCGCAACCGCGAGCGCTACCAGTTCCTGCGCTGGGGCCAGGGCGCCTTCGAGGACTTCAAGGTGGTCCCGCCCGGCACCGGCATCGTCCACCAGGTCAACATCGAGCACCTCGCCCGGGTCGTGTTCACCCGCGAGGTGGACGGCGAGACGATCGCCTATCCGGACACCTGCGTCGGCACCGACTCCCACACCACGATGGTCAACGGCATCGGCGTGGTCGGCTGGGGTGTCGGCGGCATCGAGGCCGAGGCGGCCATGCTCGGCCAGCCCGTCTCGATGCTGATCCCGCGCGTGGTCGGCTTCAAGCTCAGCGGCGACCTGCCCGAAGGCGCGACCGCCACCGACCTGGTGCTGACCATCACCGAGATGCTGCGCAAGCACGGCGTGGTCGGGAAGTTCGTCGAGTTCTACGGCCCCGGTGTCTCGGTGCTGCCGCTGGCCAACCGGGCCACCATCGGCAACATGAGCCCGGAGTTCGGGTCCACGATCGCGGTCTTCCCGATCGACGAGGAGACGACCAAGTACCTCAAGCTGACCGGTCGCAGTGACGAGCAGCTCGCGCTGGTCGAGGCCTATGCCAAGGAGCAGGGGCTCTGGCACGACCCCGACGCCGAGCCGCGCTACTCCGAGAAGCTCGAGCTCGACCTGGCGACCGTCGTACCGTCCCTGGCCGGACCGAAGCGGCCCCAGGACCGGGTCTCGCTCTCCGAGGCCAAGGAGTCCTTCCGTGGCGCGCTGGCCGACTACACCGACGGCAGCGAGAAGCAGGACACCGAGGGGTACGACGAGGCTGTCGAGGAGTCCTTCCCGGCCTCCGACGCGCCCAGCCACGCCAACGGCAACGGCCAGCCGTCCAAGCCGTCCGCGGCCCCGAAGGACGGTGGCCGCGCCGAGCAACCCCGTCACCGTCACGATCGACGGTCAGGAAGTCGAGGTCGACCACGGCGCCGTCGCGATCGCCGCGATCACGTCGTGCACCAACACCTCGAACCCGTCGGTGATGATCGGCGCGGCCCTGCTGGCCAAGAAGGCGGTCGAGAAGGGGCTCCAGCGCAAGCCGTGGGTCAAGACGACGCTGGCGCCGGGCTCGAAGGTGGTCTCCGACTACTACGAGAAGGCCGGCCTGACGCCGTACCTCGACAAGCTCGGCTTCAACCTGGTCGGCTATGGCTGCACCACGTGCATCGGCAACTCCGGTCCGCTCATCCCCGAGGTCAGCCAGGCGGTCAACGACAACGACCTCGCCGTGGTCTCGGTGCTCTCCGGCAACCGCAACTTCGAGGGCCGGATCAACCCGGACGTGAAGATGAACTACCTGGCCTCACCGCCGCTGGTGGTCGCCTACGCGCTGGCCGGCTCGATGGACGTGGACCTGTTCAACGACCCGCTGGGCCAGGACCAGGACGGCAACGACGTCTTCATGAAGGACGTCTGGCCAACGGCCAAGGAGGTCGAGGACGTCATCGCCACGGCGATCACGTCCGAGATGTTCACCGAGCGACTATGCCGACGTCTTCGCGGGCGACGAGCAGTGGAAGTCGCTGCCCACACCCGAGGGCGACACGTTCGCCTGGGACGAGGACTCGACGTACGTCCGCAAGCCGCCGTACTTCGACGGCATGCCCGCGGAGCCAGAGCCGGTCGAGGACATCGACGCTGCCCGGGTCCTGCTCAAGCTCGGCGACTCGGTGACGACCGACCACATCAGCCCGGCCGGTGCGATCAAGAAGGACTCGCCGGCGGGCAGCTACCTCGCAGAGCACGACATCGAGCAGCGGGACTTCAACTCCTACGGCTCGCGGCGCGGCAACCACGAGGTGATGATCCGCGGCACCTTCGCCAACATCAGGCTGCGCAACCAGCTGGCGCCGGGCACCGAGGGCGGCTTCACCCGCGACTTCACCACGGGTGAGGGCGACGACGCCGAGGTGACGACCGTCTACGAGGCCTCCGAGCACTACCTCGAGGCCGGTACGCCGCTCGTGGTGCTGGCCGGCAAGGAGTACGGCTCCGGCTCCTCGCGCGACTGGGCCGCCAAGGGCACCGCGCTCCTGGGCGTCAAGGCGGTGATCGCCGAGTCGTACGAGCGGATCCACCGCTCGAACCTGATCGGCATGGGCGTGCTGCCGCTGCAGTATCCCGAGGGTGAGAACGCCGAGTCCCTCGGCCTGACCGGTGAGGAGACGTTCTCGTTCTCCGGGGTGACCGGCCTCAACGACGGCAGCACGCCGCAGACGGTCAAGGTCTCCGCGTACAAGTCCGAGGCGTCCGAGAGGCGTCCGACCACGACGTGTCCGACCCGGGCATCACCTTTGACGCGGTGGTCCGGATCGACACGCCCGGCGAGGCGAACTACTACCGCAACGGCGGGATCCTCCCCTACGTGCTGCGCAGCCTGCGCGGCTGAGCCGCACCGGCTCCACCCCCCGAACGGGCTACAGAATCGACGTCCGGCGTGTGACAGCCTGCCGTCATGTCGCTGCGCAAGGTGGTCGTTCCCGTCCTCTGCCTCGTCCTGTCCACGCTCGGGCTGGCCGCCACCGGAATGTCTGCCGACGCCTCGTCGAAGCAGTCCGGATCGGCCCGGCCGCTGGGCATCCCGCGGACCTACGACGACGCCCTGAAGCACTTCGACCAGGCCAACGGTCCGATGCGCAGCCTGAGGAAGTTCCAGACCCCGAGCCTGAACATCTACTGCTCGGTCGCAGCGCGAGGGCCGAAGGGCTGCGAGATCAACGAGGGCGCCATCAAGGACCCGGCCGTCTGCTCGGGCAACCCGGTGTCGAAGTACGTCGGCCGGATCGAGTTCCGCCGCGGACGCGCCGTACCGGTGTGCAACACCGACACCATCCGCACGCCGGGGGCCAAGGTGCTGGCGTACGGCTCGATCGCGTTCGTCGAGAACACCCGCTACGCGTGCGTGAGCGAAACCATCGGCGTCACCTGCATCAACACCTACAAGGCCGAAGGCTTCTTCCTGCACCGCGGCGAGTACGTCATCTTCAACGCCGGCTGACCCGCCCCCGGTAGTTGACCCCGGGTTCGGTGTCGAGCGCGAGGTCGGTGGTTGAGGAGGTGGTTCTGCGACCGTCTCGCGGATCGGTGGTCGAGGAGGTCGTTCTGCGACCGTCTCGCGGACCGGTGGTTGAGGAGGTCGTTCTGACGCCATCGGTGGTTGAGGAGGTCGTTCTGACGCCATCGGTGGTTGAGGAGGTCGTTCTGACGCCATCGGTGGTTGAGGAGGTCGTTCTGACGCCATCGGTGGTTGAGGAGGTCGTTCTGACGCCATCGGTGGTTGAGGAGGTCGTTCTGCGACCGTCTCGAAACCACCAAGCGCAGGCACCCAACCCACCCCGGGCCTGCCCGGAAAAAGTTCTTCAAAAGAAGTCTCCAGATCCCTTGTGGACAAGGGCTTCTGCGCCGACTGACTGTCGGTGGTCGCTGCTTGACTGGGTCCCATGACAGCCACCCGGCAGCGCGAGCCCGACACCGCGGAGACCACCGCGGACGAGCCGGCCGCGCTGCTGGAGTTCGCCCGCTCCCGACGCGCCGCCGCCGACCGCGCCGAAGCCGAGCTCCTGGCCGCCGCGGCACGCTGGGCCGCGCTGCACCCCGGCGAGGGGGTCATCACCGAGGCCGACTGGGCCGACTTCGGCGGTGAACGGTCGCTGCCGATCGCCGGCCCCGGGGCCCCCGACATCGCCGAGTTCGCCATCGCCGAGTTCGCCCTGGCCATCGGCCTGTCCTCCGACGCCGGCCGCCGCTACCTCGGCGACGCCGTCGAGCTCCACCACCGCCTCCACCGCGTTGACGCCCGCGTCCAGGACGGCGACCTGCCGGCCTGGCGGGCCCGCCGGATCGCCGCCGCCACCAAGGCACTGCCCGCCGAGGCGGCGGACTTCGTGGACCGGCACGTCGCCCCGGTCGCCCACCGGATCGGGCTGACCGCCCTGGACCGGCTCATCGACGAGGCCCTGACCCGGTTCGACCCCGAGGCCGCCGAGGCCAAGGCCGCCGACGCACTCGAGCGGCGCGGTCTCGACGTCCACCTACAGGACATGCACGACGACGGGACCGTCGACATCGGAGGCGTCCTGGACCTGCCCGACGCCGTCGACCTCGACGACGTCCTGACCCGGGGTGCGGCACAACTCAAGGCGGACGGCTCCACCGACACCCTCGGCGTGCGTCGCGCCCAGGCGCTGGGCCTGCTGGCCCGCGGCCTGCTCACCCTCGACACCCCGTCCCCGCGGCGGATAGCCCTGCACGTGCACACCACCAACGAGGCCCTGGAGTCCGGGTCCGGCCTGGTCCGGGTCGAGGAGACCCGCAGCTTCGTGCTCATCGACCGGCTCGCCGAGTGGTGCACCGACCCGGCCACCCAGATCGACGTCACACCGGTCATCGACCTGACCGGACACCTCGCCGTCGATGCCTACGAGGTCCCCGACCGGCTCGCGCAACAGACCACCCAGCGCGACCACACCTGCGTCTACCCCCACTGCACCCGCCCCGCCCGCCGCTGCGACCACGACCACCGGATCCCCCACGCGCAGGGCGGTGCCACCTGCACCTGCAACATCGCACCCCTGTGCCGGAGCCACCACCGGTTGAAAACCCACGGCGGCTGGACCTACACCACCCCCGAACCCGGCACCTACCTGTGGTCCAGCCCCCACGGCTACACCTACCAACGCGACCACCACGGCACCCACGACCTCACCGCGCCAGATCGATCTGACCGATCCCCGCCCGACAACGGCTGCGCACACTCACACCCACCCGGCGGACCTTGACCGCCGCATCAACTTTCTCACGCCATCTTTGCGACGATGGCTGTCATGGATGCGCGCACCAGCATCGATGTGGCCGCCCCGCCGGACCGGGTGTGGGAGGTGCTCGTTGATGTCGAGCGGTGGCCGGAATGGACGGACTCGGTGAGCAGCGTCCGGTCTCTGGACGCCGGGCCGCTCGCCGTCGGGTCGAGAGTCGAGATATCCCAGCCGCGGATCCCGACCGGCACGTACACGGTGACCGCGCTCGAACCCGGCATTGGCTTCACCTGGGAGCAGCGGCAGCCAGGCAGCACGGTGTCTGCGCACCATGAGTGCGTACCGATGCCCGACGGTGGCACTCGAGTAGAGCTGAGAGTCGTGATGAGCGGGGCGGTCGGTCGGGTCGTGGGACGGCTTTACCGCAAGCTCACCGAGCGGTACCTCGCCATGGAGGCGGCGGGTCTCAAGGCCCGTGCCGAGGGCATCGCTCGCTGACTGCGGTCTGTACCGAACGGTCAGATGGGCATCCTCAGCCCACAAACCGTGTCGGGTCAGGGTCGCGCACTGGGTCGTGCCGATGAGCGTTCGTCTTGAGCGTCGGCCTGCCCTGACAGCTCGACCAGGAGGTTCGCGAAGCCGACGGTGTCGTCGATGGCCTTGTGCGTGTGCTCGACGTCGCCGAACCACTCGCTCGGCAGGGTGTCGGGCTGCACCTCCCCCACGGGACGCCCGGTCACGGCCGCCGCGTAGGTCGTGATGCACAGGCCGCCACCGGTGAACACGATGTCATCCTCGTGATGGCCCTGCCTGACGCCGTAGCGAGTGAATCGGCGGAGGTAGTAGTCGATCCAGAGAGCCGTCGAGAGAAATGGCAACCGAGGCGAATGAACGCATGGAGTTGATCCCGGGCCACGGGCCGTCGAGCTCGACGGCCGTCACAACATAGATCCACGGGTCGTCCCGTCGCGCACACACCTACGCCATTGTGCCCTCGACGTTTTCCCGGCCGATTGGCCTGATGATGGCAGAGTGCCCACGCCCGAAGTCGCCGCGTTCGGTGATCAAGTAGCGGAGTCTCTCGCTCGCCCTCTCGGCAGGGATCTTGTCGGCGTGTACTTCGTCGGTTCGGTAGCCCTGGGTGGGTATGTCCCAGGCGAGAGCGACATCGACATAGCCGCCGTATCGAGCGCCGCACTCACCGATGCCCAGAGACACTCGGTGGCGACAGCAGTCCTTGAGGCGAGTGCGGTGTGCCCAACCCGTGGCGTGGAGTTCACTCTCTATCGCCGCGAAGTCGCGGGTTCGCGGCCCGTAGGTGCCGACTTCGAGGTCAATGCCAACGGGGGACCGCGCATGCCGACGGCCGTGCACCTCGACGCGGCAGCCGAGCCTGGCTTCTGGTACGTGCTCGACCGCGCGATCGCGCACCGGTCCGGTCTCGCGATCAGCGGCCCCCCGGCACGAACGATTTTCGCTGATGTTCCCCGCAGCAACCTCCTGGAAGCGATGTACCAATCCATGACGTGGCATCGCACTCACGAGAAGGCGACTCTCTACTCGGTCTTGAACGCGTGCCGGGCCTGGAGGTTCGCTGCGGGAGACGTGCTCGGGTCGAAACTGGAGGGTGCTGCTTGGGCTCGTTCCCGCTGGCCCGACACGGGAGTGATCGATGCCGCAGTTGGTCTGCGGCTCGGTGAGGACGCGACGCTTGATGAGCCGGCGGTCGACGCGCTCCTCTCTGCGGTGGCAACTCGGCTGCGTGAAGCCGATTAGCTCCGCCGCTGCAGCTCCACGGCCTCGCTGAGCGCCCGCGCGACGGCGTCCGGGTCGGCGCGGTCCAGCTCGACCACCACCATCATGTGGCTCTCGAACTTGGGCGGGACGCTGAAGGTCTCCGGGTGGTCGGCCACGAGCCGTTCGCGGTCCGGGAAGTCGGACCGGATCACCACCGAGGTCGGGTCGAGCCAGCGGGCCACCAGTCGGTTGTTGAAGTACCACGCGGGTCGGGACTCGGTGCCCTTGCTCTTCACCCCGTCATGGGAGATCGCGAGCCGGCCGAGGTCGTCGAGGTCCATCAGAGGGAGTACGCCGTCTGGTGCCGCGGCTGGTAGAGCTGCACGTCGTCGGCACCCGGCACCTGGACCATCGCGATGATCCCGTAGCCGTGGTCGTCGGGGCCGGAGCTGAACGTGGCCCCCTTGTCTCGCAGCTCGGTCATCGTCGAGTCCAGGTCGTCGACGATGAAGCTGATCGCGTGGCGTCGCGGCGAGCTGTAGGTCCGCCCTCCGTGCTCGCCCGAGGTCGGGTGCACCCCCAGCTCGCTGGGCCCGGTCCGGAAGATCAGCCAGTTGATGTCTCCGGTGCCGGCGTCGATGCCGGGGAAGCCGAGCACGTCGCGGAAGAACTCCCGCGTGGCGCCGGCGTCGTCGGAGTAGACGAGCGTGTGGCAGGCGAGGATCACCCGGCCACCCTGCCACGGACCGCGACACTAGGTTGGAGCCATGCTCGTTGCCTTCAGCATCTCGCCCACCGCCACCAGCGAGGACGGCTCCGTCTCCGAGGCAGTGGCCGCCGCGGTCCGGGTGGTCAGGGAGTCCGGGCTCCCTTGGGAGCTCACCAGCATGTTCACGACCGTCGAGGGCGACTGGGACGAGGTGATGGCGGTCGTCAAGCGAGCCGTCGACGTGGTCGCCGAGGTCTCCCCGCGGGTCGGGCTGGTCCTCAAGGCGGACATCCGACCCGGGTTCGACGGGCAGCTCGACCGCCAAGGTCGAGCGAGTCAACGCGCTGCTGAACGGCTGAGTGGCCGGCGCGTCGTACGTCGTCACCGGCGGAGGTCGCGGGATCGGCCGCGCGATCGCCGCCCGGCTCGTTGCGGACGGCGGGAAGGTCGTCGTCGTCGACGTTGCTGGAGCTGGCCCCGCTCGCGGGCTGGGTCAACAACGCCGCGGTCTTCGAGGACGTCGACCTGGCCGAGGACCCGGCAGGTGTGCTGCGCGTGGTCGACGCCAACCTCGCGCCGGCGGTGGTCGGCTCGGCAGTCGCCGCTCGCCACTTCCGCCGGCACGACCGCCCAGGCGCCATCGTCAACGTCTCCTCCCACCAGGCCCGGCGGGCGGTACGCGGCGCGCTCGCTTACGCCACCGCCAAGGCCGCGCTCGAGGGACTGACCCGCGCGCTGGCCGTCGACGAGGGCCCGCGGGGCATCCGGGTCAACGCCGTCGCGCTCGGCTCGATCACCACCGAGCGGTACGAGCGCCACCTCGACGGCCTGGACGCAGCCGGTCGCTCCGCGGTCGAGACCGAGATGGCGCGGCTGCACCCGCTGGCCGGGTCGGCGGCCCCGACGAGGTGGCAGACGTGGTCGCGTGGCTGCTCGGAGCGAGTTCCGGGTACGTCTCTGGTGCGGTCATTCCGGTCGACGGCGGCCGCGCTGCCCGGGGGAGGGACCCGGAGGAGGGGTGATCGCGTGCGCCGACGGCTGTCGCTCCTTGTCACGGCGTACGCCGCGATCGCTCTCGTCGTCATCGGCGTCGGCTGGCTGATCACCCACCCGTTCGCCGGACCGGTCGACGGGGTCGACCACCCGGTCGCGCGGTGGTTCGCCGGCGAGCGGACAGGAGACCTCAACCAGGTCGCTGAGATCGGCACTTTGTTCGGAGAGACGACGGTCGGGCTCGCAGTGGCCGCCGTCGTGGGCGTCGTCTGCGGCGTGTGGGAGCGCTCGCTCCGCGGCCCCGTGGTGGTCGCGCTGGCCGACTTCGGCCACGGAGGCATCTACTGGGCGGCCACGCACGCCGACCCGCGAGAGCGGCCGCCCGTCGAGATCCTCGACCAGGGGCTGGTGCCGACCCACAGCTTCCCGTCGGGCCACGTCGGCACCGCCGTGGTCGTGTACGGCGCCGCCTGCCTCCTGCTGGCCCTCCGGCTGCGTTCGGCACCAGTACGGCGGGTCGCAGTCGCGGTGCTCGTCGCGGTCCCGCTCTTCGTAGCGCTCTCCCGGCTCTACCAGGGCGCGCACAACCTCACCGACGTCGCGACAAGCCTGGTGTACGGCACCGCCTGGCTGCTGGTCCTCGTCGCCCTGTTACGGAAGCCGACCGGCCGGGCAACGCGTGACACGATCGGGTCGTGGAGTCCGAGACCCGCCAGTACCGAACCGGCGACCGCGAGACCGTCCTCGACCTGACCCGGGACTGCACCGAGTTCGTGTCCACCAGGGGCGACGGGCTGCTGCAGCTGTTCGTGCCGCACGCCACCGCGGGGATCGCGATCATCGAGACCGGCGCCGGCAGCGACGACGACCTGCTGAGCGCGCTCGGCGACCTGCTCCCTGTCGACGACCGATGGCGGCACCGGCACGGTTCTCGCGGGCACGGCCGGTCGCACGTGATGCCCGCGATCGTGCCGCCGCACGCGACGGTCCCGGTGCTCGGCGGGCAGCTGGCGCTCGGGACCTGGCAGAGCATCTGCCTGGTCGACCTCAACATCGACAACGACGAGCGCAGCGTGCGGTTCAGCTTCCTGTCCGATGGCTGACGGGCCGCTCCGCGCGTACCGCCTGGAGGACGAGGCCGGCGTCCGCGCCGTGGTGACAGAGGCGTTCGCCGGCCATGGCGCGACCATCGCACTGCTGGTGGACGACCTGCGCCGTACCCATGCGCGGGCGGAACTGGTGGCCGAGGCGGACGGGGAGGTCGTCGGCCACGTGCTGCTCAGCCGGTCGTGGGTGGACGCCCGTCGGGCTCTGGTCGAGGTGCTGGTCCTGAGCCCGCTCTCGGTCGCGCCCACGCACCAAGGCAGGGGAGTGGGCACCGATCTCGTCGGTGCCGCGATCGACGAGGCCGCCCGGCTCGGGGCGCCCGCGCTCTTCCTCGAGGGCAGCCCCGACTACTACGCGCGGCGCGGCTTCGAGCCAGCCACACCGCGCGGCTTCACTCGCCCCTCGGTCCGCATTCCTGAGCCGGCGTTCCAGGTCGTCGTCCTCGACGGGCACGAGGACTGGATGACGGGTGCCCTGGTCTACTGCGAGCCGTTCTGGGTGCATGACTGCGTCGGTCTGCGCGACCCCCGGCTGACTGGAGTCGAACAGATGTTCGAATCCTGACGTAGGATGGACTGCGTGGTCACTCACGTCGCCCCGCCCGGCTGGCCGCGCCTGGTGCGGCCGCCCGACGCGCCCGACTGGGAGCGCACCGCGGCCAACTGGCTGCTCGACCTCTGTCCGCCCGAATACCGCGCCTACCCGGCGCTGCGCCGCCACATCGTGGTGCTCGCCCGGTTCGCGGTGCTCCACGTCGAGGCCTGCCAGGCGGCAGTCAAGCGCGGGCTCAGCGAGGCGCGCGCCGAGCTTCGCGACGTCGCCACTCTCGACGTGATCGATGCCGCGGTCGAGACCTGGCTGGCCGAGGAGGCACGGCTCACCGGTGTGCGCCGGGCCGCTGGGTTGGTCGAGGAGGCGCTGCGCGGCCGGAGGTACGTCGCGCGGCTGTGAGCCGGGTGCCGGAGCGTCAGGGCAGCGGGTCCGCCGAGCCGAGCCGCCACAGCGCCAGGCCGTGCAGGCCGGCCGCGAACGCCATCTCGAGCCGCAGGTCGTAGGAGCGGCCGTCCGACCACCACAGCCGGGTGCCGTCGGAGAGCCTCGCCGTCCACTCGCCCGGGCCGGCGCGCCAGCGGGCCCTGGCGCCGTCGCGGGCGACCAGCTTGCGGGCCTGCTTGACCGTCACCGTCCGGCCGGGCCTGTCCTTCGGCCACGTGTAGCCGTAGCCCGCCACCCCGAGGTCGACCTTGAAGGCCGGCACCTGGGTAGTCAGCGTGCGGACGGCCGCGAGCTGCCACTTCCGGGCGCCGATCGGCCCGGGACCGGACCACGCGGGCCCGTGCTGGTCGTAGGTCATCAGGGCCAGGGTGTCGACGGCCTGCCCGAGCTCGGCCAGCCGATAGCCGCGGGCGGCGTACTCGGCGAGGTCGGTCGATGCCATCATCGCGATCGACACCGACTTCTCCGGCGCCATCCGCGCCTGGAGCTCCTGCACCAGCATCAGCAGCCCGTCGGCGTCCTTGGCCGACATCGACTCGAGGTCGACCTGGATGCCGTCCCAGCCCTGGGTCGCGACGTACGACGCGAGCTGGGCGGCGACCGCCTGGACCCGATCGGTGATGCCGGAGCAGCTTCGCGGCCGCCTTCGGGTCGAAGTCGCCGAGCTTGTCGCTGTAGTTGCTGAGCAGCAGCTCGGCGCGCAGCCCGTGGGTGTGTGCGGTGCCGAGCAACCGGGTCACGCCAGCGTCCGGTGCCGACACGGAGCGGCCGTTCCGGGCCAGCGACACGCCCATCACGCCCAGGGTGGCGAGGCCGTGGGCGTCGCGCGCCACGAGGCCGTCGGAGGCACCGCCCAGAATGTAGCCGGTCGAGGCCAGCGGCACCGCGGCCCGGTCCGGGGCCGGAGTCGGCCGCGGAGCCGGACTGGACGAGCCCGCCGGCGAGCAGGGCCAGGGCGGCCGGGGCGAGGAGCGCGCGCACGCCGACACCCTGTCACGTTTCCTGCGTTCTCCCGCCGACGCCGAACCGGGTCCGTACTCTTGGGCCGCATGACCGAGTCCACGGCCATCAGCCGGGTGCTCCACGTCTCGCGCGGCGAGGTGGAGCTCGAGGACCACCCGATCAACCCCGAGTGGGTCCTGGAGGGCACGCCGCGCGCCAGGATCTCGCAGTGGGCGGAGAGCGAGGACGGGTTCGTCTCGCACTGGACCTGGGACTGCACCGCCGGGCGGTTCCGCTGGTACTACGACGTCGACGAGACCATCGTCATCATCAACGGCTCGGTCTCGATCGAGGTGGACGACGAGTCCGCCGATCCTGCTTCAGACCGGGGACGCGGCCTACTTCCCGGCCGGTCACTGGGTCACCTGGACGGTGCCCGAGTACGTCCGCAAGCAGGCCGTCGTTCGGGTGACGGTCCCGCGCTCGATGAGGTACGTCGTGAAGGGTTTCGGCCGTCGGATGCACCGGCTGCGCCGCGCCGTACCCTGACCGCGTGCCCCAGTTCGCCGGCGTCCTGCTGGTCGACCGACGGGGCTGGATCCTGCTACAGGAGCGCGACGAGTTCCCCGCCATCGACCCGGAGAAGTGGGGCCTCGTGGGCGGACACCTCGACGACGGCGAGGACGCCGAGACCGGGGCGCACCGCGAGCTTTTCGAGGAGACCGGTGTCCGCCTCCCCACAGGGCAGCTCCGGCTCTGGCGCACGATCGAGGTCTTCCACCAGGCCTACGGCTCCCTGGACCGGATGAGCGTCTTCGCGGCGCCGACCGAGCTCACCGACGCGGACATCGTCTGCGGCGAAGGTCGGCAGATCGTCTTCGTCGAGCCCTCGACCGCGCGCGCCCTCGACCTCACCGCAGCGGCCGCGATCGTGGTGCCGGAGTTCCTCGACTCCGACCTGTACGCCAGCATGGCCCGGTGACCTCCCCGGACCACAGGACAGCAGGCTCACCGTCATCCCCGTCCCCGGGCCGGGCGCCGAGGACGTCGTCGTCGGCACCCACGGCCCCGACGAGGGTGCGGTCTTCACCGGCACCGAGGACGGCGCCATCTGGCGGGTCAGCCCCGACGGGGCCAAGGTCGACCGGGTCGCCGAGACCGGCGGCCGCCCGCTCGGCATCGAGATCGACCTCGACGGCCGGTTGCTCGTGTGCGACGCCCATCGCGGCCTGCTACGCGTCGACACCCGCAGCGGCGGCGGTCGAGGCGGTCGCCGACAGCGTGGACGGGGTCCGGATGGTCTTCTGCAACAACGCCGCCATCGCCTCCGACGGCACGGTCTGGTTCTCCGACTCCTCGAAGGTCCACCCGCTCGAGCGACTGGCGCAACGACATCGTCGAGGCGACCTGCACCGGTCGGCTGATCCGCCGCGACCCCGACGGGACGACCACGGTGGTCCTCGAGGGCCTCGACTTCGCGAACGGCGTCGCGCTCGCTGCGGACGAGTCGTACGTCGCCGTCGCCGAGTCGGGCGCCTGCACCGTCGTACGGCAGTGGCTCACCGGGGAGAAGGCCGGGACCCGTGACTACCTGGTCCGCGAGCTGCCTGGCTACCCGGACAACATCGCCCGCGGCGGCGACGGGCTTGATCTGGGTGACACTCGCCAGCCCGCCCGAACGCGCTGGCCGCGCGGATCCGCGTCGGGCCGCACTGGCTGCGCCGCACCGCCGACCAGGATCCCGACGAGGCTGCAGCCCCGGCCGAAGCGCGCTGCGTCCGGGTCCAGGCCTACGACGACGCCGGCAGCGCTGGTCCACGACCTCGACCTGCCGCCGACCGACTACGCCTTCGTGACCGGCGTCCGCGAGCACGACGGCCGGGTCTGGCTGGGCTCCCTGCAACAGCCGGCGATCGCGTTCGTCGACGTCTGACTCCGTACACTCGACGATCATGGGTGTGCTCGAAACGATCACCGGACCGCGCGACCTGCGTCGACTGTCCGACGACGACCTGCAGACCCTCGCCAGCGAGATCCGCGACCGGCTGATCACCTCGTGCGCACCCGGTCGGCGGGCACCTCGGCCCCAACCTGGGCGTGGTCGAGCTGACGATGGCGATCCACCGCACCTTCGACTCCCCGCGCGACCGGGTCGATCTTCGACACCGGGCACCAGGCCTATGTGCACAAGATGCTCACCGGCCGGGCGGCGGAGTTCGACGGGTTGCGCCGCGAGGGCGGGCTGAGCGGCTACCCGAGCCAGGCCGAGTCGCCGCACGACATCGTCGAGAACAGCCACGCCTCGACCGCGCTCAGCTACGCCGACGGTCTGGCCAAGGCCTACGCCATCCGCGGCGAGGACCGGCACGTCGTCGCCGTGATCGGCGACGGCGCGCTGACCGGCGGGATGGCCTGGGAGGCGCTCAACAACATCGCGATCGCGAAGACGTCGAAGCTGGTCATCGTCGTCAACGACAACGGCCGCTCCTACACCCCCACCGTCGGCGGCCTCGCCACCGCGCTCACCACCCTGCGCACCAGCCCGCGCTACGAGCAGATCCTCGACCTGGTCAAGCAGCCGGCTCAACGCCGTCCAGGGCGTCGGCCCCGCGGCGTACGACGCCCTGCACGCCATGAAGAAGGGCGTGAAGGACGCGCGTCGCGCCCCAGGGGCTCTTCGAGGACCTCGGCCTCAAGTACGTCGGGCCGGTCGACGGCCACGACCGCGGTGCCGTGGAGCACGCGCTCAGCCCAGGCGAAGAAGTTCAACGGCCCGGTGATCGTGCACGCGCTCACCCGCAAGGGGTTCGGCTACGACGCCGCCGAGCGGCACGAGGCCGACCAGTTCCACCAGGTCGGGACCCTTCGACCCGGACTCCGGCGAGCAGGACCCCAAGGGCAACATCTGGACCAACACATTCTCCGACGAGATCGTCCGCATCGGCCATCGCCGCAAGGACGTCGTCGCGATCACCGCCGCGATGATGCACCCGGTGGGGCTGCACCAGTTCCAGGCCCGGTTCCCCGAGCGCACCTTCGACGTCGGCATCGCCGAGCAGCACGCCGCCACCTCGGCTGCCGGCCTGGCGATGGGCGGCCTGCACCCGGTGGTCGCGATCTACGCGACGTTCCTCAACCGCGCCTTCGACCAGGTGCTGATGGACTGCGCGCTGCACCGGTGCGGCGTGACCTTCGTCCTCGACCGGGCCGGCGTGACCGGCGACGACGGCGCCAGCCACAACGGCATGTGGGACATGTCGATCCTGCAGGTCGTGCCGGGGCTGCGGCTGGCGGCGCCCCGCGACGCCACCCGGCTCCGCGAGCTGCTCAACGAGGCGGTGGAGGTGGACGACGCCCCGACCGTGGTCCGGTTCCCCAAGGGTCCGCCACCCGACGACATCCCGGCGGTCGACCGGGTCGGCGGAGTCGACGTCCTGGTCCGCATGGGTGCGCGAGACGTGCTCGTTGTCGCCGTCGGGGCGATGGCGACGGTCGCGGTCGACGTCGCGGACAGGCTGGCCGCCCAGGGCATCGGCGTGACCGTGGTCGACCCGCGCTGGGTCAAGCCGGTGGACCCGGCGCTCGTGGACCTCGCCCGCGATCACCAGCTTGTGGTCAGCATCGAGGACAACGGCGAGACCGGCGGCTGCGGCGCGGTCCTCCTCCAGACCCTCAATGCCGCCGGGGTCTCCACGCCGTTCCGGCTGCGCGCGATCCCGCAGCAGTTCCTCAGCCACGCCAAGCGGGCCCGCATCCTCGAACAGGTCGGGCTCACCCCGCAGGCGCTCGCCCTCGGCATCGTGGAGGACATCACCGCCCTCGCCGAGGGCGCGGCGCCGGTCGACGCCGACCGTCCGGTCTGAGCGGTGACCACGCTGCTGCGTGACCGGCGCTTCGTGACCGACGGTGGCCTCGAGACGGACCTGTCCTACCACCACGGCGCGGACCTTCCGGACTTCGCGTCGTTCCCGCTGGTCGAGCAGACGCGCGGCCGCGAGCTGCTCGTGCGCTACTTCGACGGATACGCCGAGGTCGCCCGCCGGGCCGGTGCCGGGCTGATGCTCGAGTCCCCGACCTGGCGGGCCAACCCCGACTGGGGCGAACGCCTCGGGTACGACGCCGAGGCGCTCGACCGGGTCAACCGGGCCTCGATCGACCTCATGCACGAGCGCCGCGATGCGCACCCGGACCTCCACGGGAACGGCGTGCTGGTCGGCGGGATAATTGGCCCCCGCGGCGACGGCTACGTGCCCGGAGAGCGGTTGAGCCCCGCTGACTACGCCGACTACCACCGACCCCAGCTCGCGTCCTTCAAGGCGGCCGACGCCGACCTGGCCACGGCGTTGACCCTGGTCGGGGCGGACGAGGCCACGGGTGTCGTTGCCGCGGCCCGCGACGTCGGGCTGCCCATCGCGGTGTCGTTCACCGTCGAGACCGACGGACGGTTGGCCGGCGGCACGCCATTGCGCGACGCGATAGAGGAAGTGGATGCGGCGGGCGGTCCCGACTGGTTCCTGGTCAACTGTGCCCACCCCACCCACGTGGCGCCGGGACTGGACGACGGAGGAGCGTGGCGTGACCGGATCGCCGGCTTCCGGCCCAACGCCTCCCGGATGTCGCACGCCGAGCTCGACGTGGCGGAGGAGCTCGACGAGGGCGACCCGGCCGAGCTGCGTGCGTCGTACGACGAGCTGGCCACGCGGCTGCCTGGCCTGCGGGTCCTCGGTGGCTGCTGCGGCACCGACGCACGCCATGTCGCCGCGCTGTGGGGCGTCTGAGAAACTGGACCGGTGCCCAAAGACAGGCTCGTGCACATCGTCGACGAGGTCCCGGAGCTGGCGGGGATCACCGACCTGACGATGGTGCTGGTCCTCGACGGGTTCCTCGACGCCGGCAATGCGGCGGCGCACGCCGCCCGACACCTGGCCGACCTGGCCCCCGGTCCTCGAGGCGCCGGCCCCGTCGTGGCGACCTTCGATGTCGACCAGTTCCACGACTACCGCGCGCGCCGGCCCGCCATGTCGTTCGTGCGCGACCACTACGAGGGCTACGACGCGCCGCGGCTGGCGGTCCGGCTGCTCCACGACAGCGGCGGCACGCCGTACCTCCTGTTGCACGGGCCCGAGCCCGACAACCGCTGGGAAGCCTTCGCCCGGGCCTTCCGCGAGGTCCTCGAACGCTTCTCGGTGAGCCGGGTGGTGTCGATGGGCTCGGTGCCGATGGCGGTGCCGCACACCCGACCGATCGCGATCACCCCGCACGCCAACCGCACCGAGCTGGTGGCCGGTCCCAGTCCGTGGCGCGGTGAGCTGCGGATCCCGAGCAGTGCGCAGTCGCTGCTGGAGGTGCGGCTGGGGGAGTGGGGCTTCGACATGCTCGGCTTCGTGGCCCACATCCCGCACTACCTCGCCCAGCTCGACTATCCGAAGGCGGCCGCGGTCCTGCTCGAGCAGGTGGAGCTGGCCGGCCGGCTCACCATCGACCTCAGCGAGCTGCGCGAGCTGGCCGACGAGCGCGAGAACGAGATCGAGCGCTACCTGGCGGACAACGACGAGCTCGGCGAGGTGGTGCAGGCGCTCGAGAAGCAGTACGACGCGTTCGAGCGCGCCGAGGAAGACGGGTCCAGCCTGCTGGCCTCCGACGAGCCGATGCCGACCGGTGAGGAGATCGGCCGTCAGTTCGAGCAGTTCCTGGCCGGCCTCGAGGCCCCGGACGGTCCCGACTCCGGCCCGGAGCGGGACTGAGGTGGGCGAGACACACGTGGTGCAGGACTTCGTGCGGCTGCTGGACCTGGAGCGGATCGACGAGGACCTCTATCGCGGCGCGCAGCCGCCGTCGGCCCGGTCGCGCGTGTACGGCGGGCAGGTGGCCGCGCAGGCGCTGGTGGCCGGCACCCGCAGCGTGGACCCGGAGTTCGTGCCGCACTCGTTCCACTCCTACTTCCTGCTGCCAGGCGACTACGCCGTACCGATCATCTTCGACGTCCAGCGGCTCCGCGACGGCCGCTCGTTCCTCACCCGACGGGTCACCGCCCGCCAGCACGGGCGGCCGATCTACCACCAGACGATCAACTTCCAGCGCCCCGAGGAGGGGTTCGACCACCAGGACCAGATGCCGGAGGTCCCGGACCCCGACCAGGGGCTCGACATGTTCGAGCTGATGCGCGGTCGCGGCAACACCGATGCAGACGAGCTCGACAAGGAGTGGGCCTCGATCGAGGTCCGCTTCCTGGGCAACTCCAAGCACGGCCTCGAGCCTGATCCCCGGCACCCGTCCCAGGCCCGGATGTGGGTCCGCTTCAAGGAGGGGCTGCCCGACGACCCGATGACGCACCTGGCGGCGTTCACCTATGCCAGCGATGTCAGCTTGCTCGGTGCGTCGCTCGCCGTCCACGACGTCAACCCGGCCAAGGCGATGATGGCCTCCCTCGACCACACGTTGTGGTTCCACCGGCCCTTCCGCGCCGACGAGTGGTGGCTCTACGACCAGTGGTCACCCAGAGCGCACGGCGGCCGGGGACTGGCGTTCGGCCACGTCTACACCGCCGACGGCACCCTGGTCGCAACCGCCGCCCAGGAGGGCGTGATCCGGGCCCGCCGCGGGTCCGTGGGCTGACCCGGCCGCACTGGTCAAGACCGGCTCTGTCGTCCGATCGGCCAATTTTCCAGAGTTCCCCATGCGGGGCGCGTGTGGCGATTGTTGACTTCGAGCCATGTCCTCGCCGAAGCACCGAGCTCCCTCCCGGCGCCGACCGACCGCCAAGCACGCTTCCGTGGGCGCGGTCGGAGCGGTCACGCTGGCGCTGGCTGCCGTGCTCGGCCCGGCGGCGTACGCGGACACCCACTCGAACTTCACCCACCAGTCTGACGGGCCGAAGAAGGATCCGCAGGGCCAGGGCAAGCCGGACAAGCCGGGCAAGCCGGGCAAGCCGGGCAAGCCGAACGACAACGATGACGAGTCCGGGCACGACCCCACGGCGACCAATGGCGGCAAGCCGCTCGACGGCGACGCCGGACTGAGCCTGAACGAGCTGAAGCCAACCGCCCAGCCGGTCACGCCCTACGAGATGCCGTTCCCCTGTGGTGAGGTCTGGAGCGGCTCGACCCGGTCCCGGCACAGCCCCAGCGTGCGCGCAGTCGACTTCAACAGGTCCGGCGACCTCGGCCTGCCGGTGATCGCTGCCGCGCCGGGCACCGTCGTGACCTCGGTGGTCGGCAACAAGAAGCCGAGCTACGGGCAGTACGTCGTCGTCGACCACGGCAACGGCGAGAGCTCGCTCTACGCCCACCTCGACTCGGTGCTGGCCACCGTCGGCCAGACCGTCTCGGCCGGCACCCAGCTCGGCACCGTGGGCAACACCGGCAACTCCAGCGGGTCGCACCTGCACTTCGAGGAGCGGCTCGGCGGCGCGGTCGTGGACGCGTGGTTCCACGGCGCCCGCTTCCCGATGAACTCCTCGCAGGCTTCGCAGAACTGCGGTGTGGTCGCCGTCGCCGACATCCCGCTGGCGGGCGACATGTACGGCGGGCGCAGCGCCGAGGTGATGGTCTTCCGACGCACGAGGCCCGCGGCCTTCCACGTGACCCGGACCGGCAAGTCCGAGCGTGTGATCGAGATCGGTACCGCCGCGGACCAGCCGGTGCTCGGCGACTGGGACGGCGACGGCCGGGTCAACCCGGGCGTGCGGGTCCCGAGCACCCGCCTCTTCGAGATGCGGGTGCGCGGCAAGGACACCTCCGTCAAGCTCGGCAAGCCCGGCGACCTGCCGGTCGCGGGCAACTGGGACGGCATCGGCGCCTGGGAGGTCGGCGTACGCCGACCGGGCAGCGGGAAGTTCCTGCTGCGTGCCGCCGACGGCAAGGTCACCAAGGTCGCACTCGGCGACGCGGACGACCTGCCCGTCACCGGAGACTGGGACGGCAACGGGACCACCGACCTCGGTGTCTACGACACGACCACGGCGACGTTCACGCTGCTGCAGACCGACCCGATGGGCACGCCGTTCACGACCCAGGTCGTCTTCGGCCAGTCCGGCGACGTACCGGTCACCGGCGACTGGGACGGCAACGGGCTCACCGACCTCGGTGTGTGGAACCCGACCACTGCGACCTTCCTCAAGCGCGGCGCAATTGCGCCGACGGGTGCGCCGGGCCGGGTCAAGAAGGTCGCGTTCGGCCGCGCGGTCGACCGCTGACAGCTCAACCCGGCAGGTCGAAGACCAGGCAGGTGCTCGTCGCGGTCGCCACCCGGGTGCCGGCCTCGTCGGTGACCACGGCCTCGCTGAACGCGACCCGGGAGCCGCCCTTGACCAGCGTGCCGGTCGCGGTGAGCAGGCCGCTGTCCGCGCGCACCGCCTTGAGGTAGCTCACCTTGATCTCCACCGAGGTGTAGCCCTTCCCGAGCGGCAGGGTGCTGTGCACCGCGCAGCCGCACACCGAGTCGAGCAGCGTGCAGACCAGGCCGCCGTGCACGACGCCGATCGGGTTGTACGCCGACTCGTCGGGCCGGCAGGTGAACGAGACCCGGCCCTCCTCGACCTCGGCCACCTCGAACTGCAGCAACCCGGCGATCGGCGCCGGCGGCAGACTGCCGTCCCGGATCGACCGGAGGTAGTCGATGCCCGCCATGCGGAGCCCCTCACCCGCCCCGATCATCGGGTCGTACCAGGTGACCGTACGGCTGCGGGGCTCGCCCCAGGTCGTGGGCGCAGTGGTGTTGGTGAGGGTCATCGCGTCTTCGCCAATCTCTCGCTCTGGGTCGGGTAGTGCCTCATCCGGCTCGGGTCGTCCTCGGCGACGGCGTGCTCGAGTCCCCAGGCGAGGAGTGCGTCGAGCACCGGCACCAGCGCCACCCCGGAGTCGGTGAGGAAGTACTCGTGGCGGCTCGGGTTGTGCTGGTACACGCGACGCTCGATGACGCCGGCCTCCTCTAGGACCTTGAGCCGCGCGGCGATCCGGTCGCGCGGGGCGCCGGTGCCCCGAACGATGTCGGTGAACCGGCGACTGCCCATCACGATCTCGCGGACCACCAGCAGCGCCCACCGCTCACCGACCACCTCGAGCGAGGCGGCGATGGGACACGGGCGGCCGGGCAGCTCGGCCAGGGGCTTGAGCACGGTAGTAGCCTTCCACGAGTGAGTTTGAAACTCAAACCAACTGAGGTCGACGTGAGCTCGCCCCTGGTCCCGGTGGGACTCGGCACCGCACTCGTCCTCGTCACCTACGTGACCCCGATCGCGACCATCCCCGCAATCGCCGTCGACGTCGACGCCGGTCCGGTGGCGCGGGCCTGGATCCTCAGCTCGATGAGCGTCGGCCTGGCCGGGCTGCTGCTCGCGTCCGGCGTGATCGGCGATGCGCTCGGCCGCCGCCGGGCGTACGTCGCGGGGCTGCTCGCGACCGGCGTCGGAGCCGTGCTGTGCGCGGTTTCGGTCGAACCGGTGCTCTTCGTGATCGGCCGGATCGTCCAGGGCGGCGGCGGTGCCGCCGTACTTGCCTGCGGGCTGGCCGTGCTGGCGCACCGCTACCCGATGGGTCCGGAGCGGCTGCGCGCGACCTCGATCTGGGGTGCGTCGGTCGGCCTCGGCATCGTCAGCGGTGCGGTCCTGTCTGCGCTCCTTGACTTCGGCTCCGGCTGGCGCCCCAGCCTGTGGGTGACCGCAGCACTGGCTCTCGTGCTGGTCCCGCCGAGCCTGCGCTGGATGGCCGAGTCGTCGGCCGCGGTCCGCCGCCGAATGGACGTGGCGGGGCTGGGGCTGCTGGTCGCCACGATGACGCTGGCCGTAAGCGCCCTCACCCAGGGCCGCAACGGTGTCGACCTGCCGACGGTGGTGCTCGGCACGCTGTCGCTCGTCTCGCTGGGGGCGTTCGTCCTCGTCGAGCGCCGGGTCGCCGCGCCGCTCCTCGACCCGGAGCTGCTCCGGCACCCGCGGTTCCGCGCGGCGACGGGCGGCTCTCTGGTCCTCGGTGCCGGCATGATCGGCATGGCGTCGTTCACACCGGCGATGGTGCAGCTGGCCTACGGCCGTGGCCTGTGGGCGGCCACCCTGCCGGCGGTGGCGTGGGCGGGGACCGGCGTCGTCGCCTCGTTGCTGGTCAGCCGGATCCCACACCCGCTCGAGGGGCCGCGTCCGGTCGCGCTGTTCCTCGTCGTGGTTGCCGCCGGTCAGCTGCTGACCGAGGGACTCGACTCCGGATCGCCACTGTGGCGACTGGTGCTGCCCTTCGTCCTGGCCGGCGCCGGCACCGGCGTGCTCAACGCCCTCCTCGGCCGCGAGGCGATCGCCTCGGTCCCGCCGGACCGGGCGGCGATGGGCTCCGGCGCCAACAACACAGCTCGCTACCTCGGCGCCGCATTCGGCATCACGCTGTTCGTGATCGTCGCGACCCACACCGGCGACGACCTGTACGCCGGCTGGAACGCCGCCGTACTGGTCGCCGCCGCTCTGACCCTGATCGGGGCCGGCGCCATCGCGTTGACCGGGCGGCGGGCCACCACCTGAGCTAGAGCGCCGTGGTCCTCCCGGCGAGGTGCGGAGCGCCGGACTTCGGGTTGGTCAGCGAGAACGCGTAGCCGCCGTCGACTGGCGTCGAGCCGAAGGCCACCGAGCCGGGCAGCAGCACCGGCTTCTTGAACGCGACGTCCACGCGGACCGAGCCGGGCAGCCGGTTCTCCAGCGCCGCGACACAGCGCGCCATCGTCCACATGCCGTGCGCGATCTGGCGCGGGAAGCCCAGCGCCTTGGCGGTGATCGGGTAGAGGTGGATCGGGTTGTGGTCACCCGAGACCGCGGCGTACTGGCGACCCAGATCGCCCGGGAGCCGCCAGACGATCCCGCTCGGGCTGGCGTCGGGGAAGCTGCTGCCGGACGAGGCGGACTCGTCACCCCGGCCACGGCGCAGGTACGTCGACGTGGTCTCCCACACCGTCTCGCCATCGGCGGTGACCACGGTCAGGAACTCGAAGACCGTCCCTTTCGGGTGCGGCTTGGCCGGCCCGACCGACGCGGTGACCGCGACGGTCTCGCCGATCGCGATCGGCCGGTGGCCGGTGATGGAGTTCTCCAGGTGCACGGTGCCGATGGCCGGGGCCGGGAACGCCGGATCGGTCATCATCGCCATGTGCAGCGGAAACGCCAGCAGGTGCGGGTAGGGCAGCGGGACGGTGTCCTTGGTGGGGAACTCGCACACGCTGGCGTAGGCGTCGACGTGGTCGCGCTCGATCGTGACGGGCGGTCGGGTGACCGACAGTCCCGTGAACTCGCCGCCGCTCTTGCGGACGCCGGGCAGCAGGTTGATGACCGGCAGCGAGGGCAGCGCGGCGCGGAGCATCAGCCCGAGACCGGCGTCGCCGCTGACCTCGCGGGGCTCGGTGGCGGTCATGCGCCGAGCATCATCTGGCCACAGACCCGGACCACGTTGCCGTTGACGGCCGTGGACCCGGGGGAGGCGTACCAGGCGATGGTCTCGGCGACGTCGACCGGCAGGCCGCCCTGAGCCATCGCGTTGAGCCGCTGGCCGACCTCGCGGGTCGCGAACGGCACCGCCGCGGTCATCTGGGTGATGATGAAGCCGGGCGCGACGGCGTTGATCGTGATGCCGTCCTCGAGCTCGTCGGCCAGCGAGTCGACGAGGCCGATGACGCCGGCCTTGGAGGCGGCGTAGTTGGTCTGGCCGACGTTGCCGGCGATGCCCGCGATCGAGGCGACGCCGACGACGGAACCGTTCTTGTTGATCACCTTCTGGGCCAGCAGCTCGCGGGTGATCTTCTCGGGTGCGGTCAGGTTCACCGCGAGCACCGAGTCCCACTTGTCGTCGGCCATGTTGGCGAGCTTCTTGTCCCGGGTGATGCCGGCGTTGTGCACGACGACGTCGACCCCGCCGTGCTTCTCCTTGAGGTGGTGCGCGATCCGCTGCGGGGCGTCCTTGGCGGTGATGTCGAGGGCCAGCCAGTCGCCGCCGAGCTCCTTCATCAGGGTCTGGAGGTCGTCGGCGAGCTGGGGTACGTCGACGCCGACGACGGTCGCGCCGTCACGGTGCAGCACCCGGGCGATCTGCTCACCGATGCCGCGGCTGGCGCCGGTGACGAGGGCCACGCGGCCGGCCAGCGGGATGGTCCAGTCGGCGACCTCACCGGCGGTCGTCGCGCCGTGCGCACCGATGCGGACCACCTGGCCAGAGACGTAGGCGGACTTGGGGGAGAGCAGGAAGGCCAGCGTCGAGGCGACCGCGCCCTCGGCACCCTCGGCGACGTAGACCAGCTGGACGGTGCCGCCCCTGCCGATCTCCTTGCCGAGGCTGCGGGTGAACCCCTCGAGTGCGCGCTGGGCGACCCGCTCGGCGCCGGCGACCTGCTCGGGCGGCGTACCGATGACGACGACGCGGGGGCAGGTGGCGAGGCTGCGGAGCTTCGGGGTGAAGAAGTCGCGGAGTGCCTTGAGCTCGGAGGAGTCCTTGAGGCCGGTGGCGTCGAACACGAGGCCCTTGTACTTCTCCTGGTCCAACGTCTGCGTGGTGCTCGCGATCCCGAGGGTGTCGAGCAGGCCGGGCAGCGACTCGGCCAGCCGGCCGGTGCCGCCCACGACCACGGTGCCGTCGACCAGCGGTGCGCCGGCGACGTACCTCTCGAGCTTGGTGGGGTTCGGGAGGCCGAGGTTCTTGACCAGCAGCTTGCCGATGGGGGAGGAGGAGAAGCCCTGGTAGCGGTCGCTCATGGTTCCATGTAACTCGATGTGTAACTAAGGGTCCACATTTCGTGATACCCGCCTCACTGCCTTCTCTCGACAGGTTACCCGGGAGAAACTTGGCCCATGACTCAGCTCAGTGGGGGCACCATCCGTCGCGTCGCAGTCCTGGGCGGCAACCGCATCCCGTTCGCCCGCTCCAACTCCGCCTACTCGACGGCGTCCAACCAGGAGATGCTGACCGCCGCGCTCGACGGCCTGGTCGAGCGGTTCGGTCTCGAGGGCGAGCGGCTCGGCGAGGTGGTCGCCGGCGCGGTGCTCAAGCACTCGCGCGACTTCAACCTGACCCGCGAGTCGGTGCTCGGCTCGAAGCTGTCGCCCGAGACGCCCGGAATCGACATCCAGCAGGCGTGCGGCACCGGACTGCAGGCGGCAGTCCAGGTCGCCAACAAGATCGCGCTGGGGCAGATCGAGTCCGGCGTGGCCGGTGGCTCCGACACCACGTCGGACGCACCGATCGCGGTGGGCGAGAACCTGCGCAAGATCCTGCTCGAGGTCAACCGCGCGAAGTCGCTGCAGGGCCGGCTCGCCGCGCTGGCCAAGGTCCGGCCGGGTGACATCGTCCCTAACATCCCGCAGAACGGTGAGCCGCGCACCGGCCTGGCGATGGGTGACCACGCGGCGCTGACGGCGGTGGAGTGGCAGATCGGCCGCGAGGAGCAGGACGAGCTCGCCGCCGCGTCGCACCAGCACCTGGCCGCGGCGTACGACGCCGGCTTCATGGACGACCTGATGACGCCGTTCCGGGGTCTCGACAAGGACAACAACCTGCGCGCGGACTCATCGGTCGAGAAGCTGGCGAAGCTCAAGCCGGTCTTCGGCAAGGGCGAGTCCGCCACCATGACCGCAGGCAACTCCACGCCGCTGACCGACGGTGCCTCGACCGTGCTGCTGGCCTCCGAGGACTGGGCCAAGGAGCACGACCTCCCGGTGCTGGCCTACCTCACCGCCTACGAGACCGCGGCCGTCGACTACGTGCACGGTGGCGAGGGGCTGCTGATGGCGCCGGCGTACGCGATGCCGCGCATGCTGACCCGCGAGAATCTGTCGCTCCAGGACTTCGACTTCTACGAGATCCACGAGGCGTTCGCCTCGCAGGTGCTCTCCACCCTCAAGGCCTGGGAGGACCCGGTGTTCTGCAAGGAGCGCCTGGGCCTCGACGCCCCGCTCGGCGCGATCGACCGCGCCAAGCTGAACGTCAACGGCTCCTCGCTGGCGGCCGGCCACCCGTTCGCGGCCACCGGCGGCCGGATCGTTCCGGTGCTGGCCAAGCTGCTCGCCCAGTCCGAGGGCGGCACCGGCCGCGGCGTGATCTCGATCTGCGCCGCCGGCGGCCAGGGCGTCACCGCGATCCTGGAGCGCGCCTGAGCTCACCGTTTCGCGTCGAGTGACCCCAGGTGGCTGTCCTGAGCCCCGGCTGACAGCCACTGGGGGTCACTCGACGAGAAACCTGGGTCAGCGGGCGGCGAGGGCGAGCGCGGAGGCGACGAGGTACTGGCGGACCTGGGTGGGCGAGATCTCGCCGACGGTCGGGATGCCGGGGGCGGACTCGGTGACCAGGATGCCGACCCGCGCGAGCTGGAGCGCGCCGAGGCCGCTGGCGTACAGGGTGTTCGCCAGCAGGGTGGGGTCCTTGACACGGAACTGGCCGGCGTCGACGCCGGCCTGGAGGGCCCCGACCAGGATGGCCAGGCAGCCGGAGATGCCGCGCCCGAGGCGGAACAGTGCGCTCTCCGAAAGCTCGTCGAGCAGCTCGGGGCCGCTGCGCCGCATCAGCGCCTGCGCGCAGTCGATGAACGCCGGGTGGGCGAGCCCGTAGTCGACGAACGCCCCCACCAGGGCCTCGAGCCGCGCTGCCGGAACCGCTGCGGGGTCGTCGACGGACTCCAGGGCCTCGTGCAGCTCGTCGAGATAGCCGACCAGGGTCAGCGCGAACAGCTCCTCCTTGCCGGAGAAGTGCCGGTAGACGATGGCCCGGTTGATGCCCACGGCGTCGGCGATCTGGTCGATCTGGGCCTCCCGGACGCCCTTCTCGTCGAAGAGCGCACGGGTCGCCGCGATGATCTCCTTCTCGCGGGCTCGGCGCCGGGCCGCGGCAGCGTTCCGGCGGCCGCCGGTCTCGGGAGCGCGGGAAGCCATGCGGCGATGGTAGTCAAAGTGCAACTCCGAGTTGCACAACTGTGACGGCTCCCTCATGTGCCGGGCAGGTCAGCTCCCGAAGAGCTCTCGCACCATATCGATCGTGTCGGCCTCGGCCGCGGTCTTGTCGTCCCGGTAGCGGACGACTCTTGCAAAGCGGAGCGCCAGGCCGCCGGGGTAGCGGGTCGAGCGCTGGAGGCCGTCGCAGGCGACCTCGACGACCTGCTCGGGCCGGACCCGGACGACGTGGTGGTCGCGGACAGCGGGCGGGTCGACGGCCAGCTCGGTGAACCGCTCGGTCTGCCACGCGAGCATCTCGTCGGTCATCCCCTTGAAGGTCTTGCCCAGCATCACGAACCGCCGTCGGCCGAGTCGTCGCGCGCCCCGAGGTGGATGTTGGACAGCCAGCCCCGGCGGCGCCCGGAGCCCCACTCGACCGCCAGCACCACGAGGTCCAGGGTGTGCACCGGCTTCACCTTGACCCACGCGGATCCACGGCGGCCGGCGTCGTAGGGCGCGTCGAGGTTCTTGACCACCACGCCCTCGTGGCCCAGATCGAGCACCCGCGAGACGAAGGTCTCCGCCTCGGCGACGTCGTCGGTGACCAGCCGGGGCACCAGGTGCTCGGGCGGGACCAACCCGGTCAGCGCGTCGAGCCGCTCAGCGCCGGGGGAGTCGACGAGGTCCGCCCCGTCGAGGTGCAGAAGATCGAAGAAGTAGGGCGTCAGGTGGACGCCCTCGCTCATCGCGGTGCGGGAGGCGGTCTCCTGGAACGGCCGTGGCCGCCCCTGGTCGTCGAGCGCCAAGACCTCGCCGTCGAGCACGAACGTCGACGCCGGCAGTCCGCGTGCCACCTCGACCACCTCGGGCAGCCGGGCGGTGATGTCCTCCAGCGACCGGGTCGCCACGCTGACCTCGTCGCCGCGGCGGTGCACCTGGATCCGGATGCCGTCGAGCTTGGTGTCGATCGAGACCCGGCCACCGCCGGCCTTCTCCATCGCTGCGGCCACCGTGGTCGCACTCGACGCGAGCATCGGCAGCACCGGTCGGCCGACCTGGAGGAGGAACGTCGCGAGTGCCTCCTCGCCGTCGGAAAGCGCGGCGCCGGCGACGGCCACCGTCGAGCCGGCCATCATCGCGGCCCGGCGCACTGCCGCCAGCGGTACGCCGCCGGCGGCGGCGAGCCCCTCCTGGACCAGCGAGTCGAGGGCGCCCTGCCGGACCTCGCCGGTCACGATCCCGCGCAGCCACGGCTGCTCCTCGGCCGTCGCCCGGGCGAAGAGGGACTCGGTGGCCGCAGCCCGGGCCGCCTGGGACCCCGCTCCCGACAGGGCCGCGATCCGGTCGAACGCCTCATGCACCTCCAGGACCGTCAGCGACGGCTCCGCTGCGGGCGCAGGGAGTGACTGCATCGACCGCCAGCCCAGCCCGGTGCGCCGCTGGCGCAGGGACCCGGCGAGGTAGGACGTCACGGTCTCGATCTCCTCGGCATCCCCGCCCGCGACCCGCGCCAGCTGCGCGGCGAAGGCCGCCACCTTGGCCTTGCGGGACCGGGTGGCGGCGACCTCGGTGGAGGTCGCGACGATGTCGGCGAGCAACATGGGCCCAGTCTCCCCGCCCGCACCGACAGCAGACGTGTCAGGGCTGGACGCCATTGACGCCACCGACGCCCGCGTCGCGCGCGATCGCCACCGCCTCTGCGCGGCTGTGGACGTCGAGCTTGCCCATGATCACGGACACGTAGTTGCGCACGGTCTTCTCGGACAGGTAGAGCCCGGCGGCGATGCGCCGGTTGTCCGTGCCCGCGGCCATCAGCGCGAGGATCTCGCGCTCCCGTTCGGTGAGACCGGGAAAGGGACCGGTGTCGGAGCGCGGCGAGGACGACATGAACTCCGCCATCCTCCGCCCGGCCGCGGGACCGAGGATCACCTCGCCGTGGCCGACCGCCGTGATCGCCCGCACGAGCTCGTCGATTCCGGCGTCCTTCAGCAGGTAGCCACGCGCGCCGGCGCGCATCGCTGCCACGACCGAGTCGTCGTCGAACATGGTGAGGACCAGCACCGCGACCCCGATGTCGCGCTCGACGATCTGCCGGGTGGCCGCGATGCCGTGCAGGCCCGGCATCTTCAGGTCCATGAGTACGACGTGCGGGCGCAAGATGCCAGCCAGCTCGACCGCCTCGGGACCGGTGGCGGCCTCGCCCACGACGAGCACCTCAGGATGGTCGGCCAGCATCGACTTGATGCCTTCGCGGTAGAGCACGTGGTCGTCGGCGATCAGCACCGTGATCGGCTCGCTCACGACGATGACCCTTCCGGCGAGGTCGCGAGGTCGTCAACCGGGAGAAGCGCCTCCACGACGAAACCGGTTGGTTCGCGGGGGCGGTAGCTCAGCCGACCGCCTACCTCCTCGGCGCGCTCGCGCATGGTCGCGAGCCCGCCCTGTTCCCTGACCGGCGGGTCGAGCCCCACGCCGTCGTCGCTGACGCGGACCGCCAACTGTGCGCCGTCGCCGTTCGTGGCAGCCAGACCGACGTACACCTCGCAGGTCCTCGCCGAGGAGTGCCGGACCATGTTGGTCACCGCTTCCATCGCGATCGCGTAGGCGGCCACCTCGACGTCCGCAGGCAGCTCGACCAGGTCGTGGTCCGAGCGGACGGTGATCGCCAGCTGGTCCGGCCGCTCGCCCAGCCGACGACAGGCCTCCTGCAACGCGCCCACCACGCCGAGCTCGTCCAGCGCAGGCGGCCGCAGCGCGTACACGAGCGTCCGGAGGTCGCCGATGGCGCTCCGCGACTGTCCTTCGAGCTCGGACAGGACCGCGATGGCGCGTGCGGGGTCGGTGACGACCAGGTGCTGGGTGGCGCCCAACCGTTGGCAGAGGCTGGCCAGGGTGGGTCCCAGGCCGTCATGGAGATCCCGATGGAGCCGTCGGCGCTCCTCCTCCCGGATGCTCACCGCCCGATGGCGGGACCGCCGCAGGTCGGCGGTCAGGCCGGCGGCGCGGACGGCCGGACCGGCCTGGGTGGCCACCTCACCGAGCAGCTCGAGGTCCCGCTGGGAGAGACGTTCCCGAGGGCGCGGTGCCACTCCCAGCCGTCCGACCGGCCGACCCTGGAAAGCCACCGGGAACCAGTGCAGGTCGGTGCCGGGCTGGGTGCCGTGCTCGGCGGTGTGCGTGCCGTCGGTGAGCTCGAGGAGCACGTGCGGGAGCCGCAACGCCGCACCGAGCGTGTCGACGATGGTCTGGGCCACCTGGTCGCTGGGTACGGCCGATGCCAATCGCTGTCCGAGCTCGGCGACGACCGCGCGCGGGTCGTCCCGAGCGCCGTACACCCAGCGGTGGATGCGCTCCTGCACCCGGAGACGGACCGGGTTGAAGACCACTGCGGCCAGCCCGGTCGCGACGACGGGCAAGAGGGTGCCTCCGTCGCGCCACACCAGCCCGAACCCGCCGACCACCGCGACGTACACCCCGACGACGAAGAGGATGAGGGTGCCGTGCACGAGACCGCGGCTGAGCCACACGTCGACGTCCACCAGCCGGTAGCGGAGCACGGCCACCGCCACGGAGACCGGGATGAGGGCGATGATCGCCGTGCTGGCGAGAGTCACCAGGAGGCTGGTGACCAGACCGGTCTCGGAGGGCTCGTTCTGCAGGTCGTGGAGCGGGGTGGCGACGAGTATCACCGCGAGAACCAGCCACAGGCCGAACGCCGCCATCACGCCCTTGGCCTGCTGACGCTCGACGGGCCCGGACACCCGCCGGTAGCGATGGACCTGTGCGCCCACGCACGTCGTGAGCAGGACCAGCACCACGACGGCCTCCCCGAGCCCGACGGCCTCGGAGCCACCCGCGCCGACGACGGCCAGCAGCGTTGAGCCGGTGAGGAAGCAGATCCACAGCCCGATCAGCCAGCGGCTCCAGGCGGGCACCAGGCGACCATCGGGGAACAGGTACGCGAGCTGGAACAGGGCGACCCACCCGATCCCCTCGAGGGCGGAGGCCGGGTCATCGAGCCGCGGGTGCAACGCAGTGACGAGGCCGGTGACCTGGCTGCCGGCGGTTCCGAACAGGACCAGGGTCAGAGCGACGAAGCACCGGAACGCGGTCGCCGGCCCGCGGAGCACGAACCACGCGGCCACAGCTGCCGCGACGGCGGGGACGCCGTTGAGCAGGACGACGAGGGCGGCCCAGCTGCGGACGGGGACTCCCCAGCCTTCCAGCACCTCGCGGCCCTCCGCGGTGGTCCAGGGTGCGAGCACGTCGACGGGTGGGATCTCGCCAGCTCGCCAGACCACGTCGACGGCCGCCACGAGCCAGAGCGCGAGAAGCGCTGCGGAGGTGGCGAGGACAGCGCGCCGCAACACCGCCCGGACCTCTGTCTACCGGTGCTCGGCCGACGTCGGGCGGTCGCGCCAGAGCTGCCAGGCCACGGCGACGAAGCTCGCCATGAAGACCGCGAACATCACGTCGTAGGCGACGCCGGTCCCGGCCATGATCATGAGCACCAACGTAACGGGCACCCCGACCGCGAGCCACCGGGGAACAGCGCGGGACCGCCACAGCGCGGCGGCTACCAGCACGCAGCCCAACGAGGCGAGCAGGAAGCCGGCCATCTGGGGACCGAACACGTGCAGCGGGTGGTCCTCGGCGTACGTCATGAGGTCGGCGGCAGCCGACTCCGGGACCGCGTCCGAGGTGGCGTACCAGTTCAGGGCACCGCTGGCGAAGAACCCGGACGCGAAACCGAGCCCGCCGGCGCCGGTGAGCATCGCTGCCGCGGTGGCCAGCCCGGCCCCGCGTTGACGGACGAGGAGGCAGGTGGCCAGTCCGAGGGTCAGGAACGCCGCACCGGTCGCCAGACCGACGAGGACCGAGAAGATCCATGTGGCGTCGCGCTCGGCCGAGAACGCGGTGTAGTCGTGCCAGTCGTCGGCGGCGAGCGGGCGGGCGAGCATCGCGGTGGCGGCGACCGCGGACGTGGCAGTCAGCGCGCTGGCGACGGCTCGCCGCCGGACCAGGGTGCTTCGCGCCGTCCCGGTGTCTGCCGTGGCGAGCGTTGCGTGTGTCATGGGTGGACCTCCGATGCGTTGGCTGGTGTCCTGCCACCGTCGGTGTCCCGGTGTCCTGGGCCACAGAGGTGCCGGTCCCTGACACGGTGGGACCAGCCCTGGGCACCGACGCCAGCACCGACAGGAACCGCATGCAACTTGACCCCGGACCGCTCGTCGTCGTACTGGTGCTCGCCGCCGCCTTCTTGCACGCGGGCTGGAACGCCATCGCCCATGCCGCGGCGGACCAGCTGGTCGGCTTCGCGCTGATCTCGGCCACGACCTTCGTCATCGGCGGAGCCGTCGTGTTCACCCAGCCGCTCCTCGACCCGCGCGACTTCGCGCTGGTCGCCATCTCGGCGGCCATCCACGTCGCCTACTTCCTACTCCTGCTCGCGAGCTACCAGGTCGCCGACCTCAGTCGTGCCTACCCGCTCTCGCGTGGCACCGGCGTGGCGCTCGTAGCGGTCGTATCGGTGTTCCTGCCCCGGGCACCGCTCGGCCCGGACGTCGTGGTCGGCGCCGGACTGGTCGTCCTCGGGCTGGTCGGGGTCACCGTTGCCGGGCCTCGGCTCACCCTGGGTGACCGGCGCGGGATCGCCACGGCACTCGGTACCGGTGTCGCCATCGCGGGTTACACCGTGGTTGACGGGTACGCCGTGTCCGGGGGCGCCCCGGTCGTGACGTACGCCGGGTGGCTCTTCCTCCTCCAGTCCTGGGTGCTGCCCGTGCTCGCAGTGGTGCGCCGCGGCCGCCGGGTCGCCGCGATCGCCCGTCCGCAGGCGTTCGCGGGCATCGGCGGCGGTGTCGTCTCGCTGGCGGCGTACGGCCTGGTCCTGGTCGCCCAGACCAGTGGCGCCCTGGCGGCGATCGCGGCCCTCCGGGAGCTGAGCATCGCGCTCGGGGTGCTGATCGGGGTCTTCGTCCTGCACGAGGAGGCGGCGCGGACGCGCCTGCTGCCGGCGCTGGTCCTGACCGCGGGCGCCGTCGTCCTGGCGCTGAGCATCGGCTGACCCTTGCCATCGAGCGAGAACGTGTTCTAGATTGGACACGTGTCCAGTCAGGTGTCCACCTTTCCGCGGCAGGCGCTCAACGCTCGCGCGGCCGAGACCGTCGAGCGGTTGCTCGAGGCGGCCGCCGACGAGCTGGCGGAGGTCGGACCCGAGGCGCTGACCATCCGCACGGTGGCCGCGCGGGCCGGAGTCGCGCCGGCCACGGCATACAACTATTTCGGCTCCAAGAACCACCTGTTCGCCGAGCTGTTCCTCCGCAAGGTGCTGCTCGACCACCCAGCCGAGATCACCGGGCGCACGGCGCTGGACCGGATCCGCAGCGTCACCCGGCACCTGACCTCGGTCCTGGGCGACGCCCCGCACCTCGCGGCTGCTGCGAACCACGCTCTGCTCGGCAGCGACCCCGACGTCGACCGGCTGCGCCTGGTCATCGGAACCGAGATCGTCGGCCGGTTCCGCGACGCCCTGGGTGAGGGCGCCGACCCGCGGCTCGTCGACGCGCTCACGTTGGCGCTCACCGGTGCCCTGCTGCAGACCGGCATGGGGCTGATCTCGTACGGCGATCTCGCCGACCGGCTCGACGCCGTCACGGCAACGATCCTTCGGGGAAATGCATGACGCTGGGAGAACAACAGATGGCGAGCCAGCCCGTTGCGCTGGACCCCTACGACTACGCCTTCCAGGAAGATCCCTACCCGGTCTACGCACGGCTTCGGGCCGAGGAGCCGCTGCACCACAACCCGACCCTCGACCTGTGGGCGCTGACCAGGCATGCCGACATCGCCGAGGCGTTCCGCACCGAGGGCACCTACTCCAACTCGTGGGGGGTCGCCATCGAGGAGTCGGCCTGGGGGCCGGACGCCCACAAGGTGATGTCGATCCTCGGCATGGACCCGCCCCGGCAGAACCGGCTGCGCGCCCTGGTCTCCCGCGGTTTCACCCCGCGGCGGGTCCACGACCTGCTGCCGCGGATCCAGGACCTGACCGACCGCTACCTCGCCGAGTGTCTCGAGATGGGCAGCTTCGACTGGATCGCCGACTTCGCCGGCAAGCTCCCGATGGACGTCATCTCCGAGATGATGGGCGTCCCCGAGGATGACCGCGCGGAGGTGCGCCGCCAGGCCGATGTCGTGGTGCATCGCGAGGACGGCGTGTACGACGTGCCGGCTGCCGGTTCGCACGCGGCCCTGTGGCTGGTCGGCTACTACCAGGAGATGGTCACCCAGCGCCGGCGCCGGCCCATCGACGACCTGACGAGCGCGCTGATCCAGGCAGAGGTCGACGGGGAGCGGCTCAGCGACGAGGACGTCATCGCGTTCCTCTTCCTCATGGTCGTGGCCGGCAACGAGACCACCACCAAGCTGCTCGGTCACGCGCTCTTCCACCTGGCCCGACACCCGGACCAGCTTGCGAAGGTCTTCGACGGACCCGACGGTGCTGGTGACCCTGCTGGTGACACCGAGCTCGTCAACCCGTGGATCGAGGAGACGCTCCGCTTCGACACGTCGAGCCAGCTGCTGGCCCGCTACCTACTCAAGGACGTGGCGCTGCACGGGACGGTGGCGCCGCAGGGCTCCAAGCTGCTGC
This sequence comes from uncultured Actinomycetota bacterium, assembly GCA_963765915.1. Taxonomy (GTDB): domain Bacteria; phylum Actinomycetota; class Actinomycetes; order Propionibacteriales; family Nocardioidaceae; genus Nocardioides. The sequence continues at coordinate 130,532 of CAVXYB010000002.1, forward strand.
TCTGCGTGGGCTCGGCCAACCGCGACGAGCGGGTCTTCAGCCGCCCCGACGAGTACGACATCTTCCGGGACCAGGAGGAGCTCGCCCAGATCCTGTCCTTCGGCGGCGGCCGGCACTTCTGCCTCGGTGCCAACCTCGCCCGCCTCGAGGCCCGCGTCGCGCTGACCAGCCTGGTCCAGCGGGTACGCTCGGTCGAGGTCGAGCACAACCGCTGCGTCCGCGTTCACTCCCTCAACGTCCGCGGGTTCGCCGCCATGCCAACCACGGTGCGGGCCCGCTGATGGCCGGCGAGAAGTACGCCCAGCCGGCCCGACGCCCGGCCGTGGTCACCGGCGCCTCGTCCGGCATCGGCGCCGCCACCGCACTTCGGCTGGGCCAGGCCGGCTTCCCGATGGCGCTCGGCGCCCGGCGCACGGACAAGCTCGAGGACGTCGCCGCGCAGATCCGCGCGGACGGCGGCGAGGCTGTCGTGCACTCGCTCGACCTCACCGACGACGACTCGGTCCTGGCCTTCGCCAAGGCGGTCCAGACCGACCTCGGGGACGTCGAGGTCGTGGTCAGCAACGCCGGCGCGGTCGCTCCCGGGACGATCACCGAGGTCGACCCGGAGCGGTTCACCCGCGAGCTCGACCTGACCGTGGTGGGGGCACACCGGCTGGTGCGCGCGTTCGTGCCGCCGATGGTCGAGCGGCGCCGCGGCGACGTCGTCTTCGTCTCCTCCGACACCGTGGTCCGCGCCCGGCCGTTCATGGCGGCGTACTCAGCGGGCAAGTGGGGCCTCGAGGGGATGGTCGCCTCGCTGCAGATGGAGCTCGAGGGCACCGGCGTGCGCGCCAGCGTGGTCCGCCCCGGCCCGACCTGGAGCGAGATGGGCAGCGACTGGGACCCCGACGAGGCGGCGTTCGTCCTCAACCAGTGGGTGCGGTTCGGGCTGGCCCGGCACCCGCACTTCATGAAGCCGGCCGCGGTCGCCGACGCGATCGCCACGGTTGTGGGCGCGCCGCGGGGCGTGCACCTCAACCTGGTCGAGGTCTCGCCCGAGGCACCGGTGGAGGACGCATGAGCGCCATCCCTGAGGTCTCGTACGCCGTCCCGGACGACGGGCACGGCCACCTCGCCGAGATGCGGGTGGACCCGATCGGCCTGTTCCACCGGGTCCGCGACGAGTGCGGCGACATCGGCCGGTTCCGGCTGGCTGACCGCGACGTGGTCATGGTGTCGGGCGCCGAGGCCAACGAGCAGTTCTTCCGGGCGCCGGACTCGACGCTCGACCAGGCGGCGGCGTACCCGTTCATGACGCCGATCTTCGGCAAGGGGGTGGTCTTCGACGCCAGCCCCGAGGAGCGCCAGCAGATGCTGAAGAACCAGGCGCTCCGCGGCGACATGATGCGCGGCCACGCGGCCACCATCGAGGCCGAGATCCACCGGATGGTCGACCAGTGGGGCAACGAGGGTGAGATCGACCTGCTCGACTGGTTCGCCGAGCTGACCATCTACACGACCAGCAGCTGCCTGATCGGCAGGCCGTTCCGCGAGGAGCTGGACTCGTCCTTCGCGCAGCACTACCACGAGCTGGAGCGCGGCACCGACGCGATCGCCTACGTCGACCCGTACGCCGACATCGACTCCTTCCACCGCCGCGACGCGGCGCGCGAGCAGCTCGTCGGCCTCGTCCAGACGATCATCGACAAGCGGAAGGAGCGGGGCAAGGTGCCGCGCGAGGAGCGCGACCTGCTCGACGTACTCATCTCGATCGACATGAGCGCCGACTACATCACCGGCATCTTCATCTCGATGATGTTCGCCGGCCACCACACCTCGTCGGGCACCGCGGCGTGGGCCCTGATCGAGCTGCTGCGCCACCCCGAGGTCCTCAAGGACGTGGTCGCGGAGCTCGACGACCTCTACGCCGACGGCTCGGAGATCTCGTTCCAGGCGCTGCGGTCGATCCCACGGCTGGAGTCGGTGCTCAAGGAGACCCTGCGGCTGCACCCGCCACTCATCATCCTGCTCCGCGTGGTCCTGGAGGAGATCGAGCTGGCCGGCCACTCGATCCCGGCCGGCACCATGGTGGCGGCGTCGCCACGCGTGTCGAACCGGATCGCCGAGGACTTCCCCGAGCCGGACCTGTTCGACCCGGGCCGCTACCTCGACCCGCGCCAGGAGGATTTGCAGAACCGCTGGACCTGGATCCCGTTCGGGGCCGGCAAGCACCGCTGCGTCGGCAACGCGTTCGCGATGATGCAGCTCAAGGCGATCTTCTCGGTGATCCTGCGCGACTACGAGTTCGAGCTGGCCCAGCCCTCGGAGTCCTACCGCGACGACACCTCCAAGATGGTCATCCAGCTCGAGCAGCCCTGCCGGGTCCGCTACCGCCGCCGAGCCCCCGATTCGTCTGCCACCGCCACGCCTCGAAGTGCAAGCGAGACCGCAGACGAATCGTCGCGGAGCAGCGCATGAAGGTCATTGCGGATCTCGACCTCTGCCAGGCGCACCAGGTGTGCCAGGGCGAGGCGCCCGACGTGTTCGGCTTCGACGAGGACGCCGACCGGGTCGCCGTCCTGCAGGAGCACCCCGACGAGTCGCTGCGGCCGCAGGTGCAGGCCGCCGTCCGCTACTGCCCGGCGATGGCGCTTGCCATCGAGGAGGAGACACCGTGAACCGTGCCGACATGGAGGCCTTCTGGGCCCACTGGCTCGACATCAACCGGACCGCCGAGCGCGACCAGGACTGGCGGATCCTCGCCGAGGCATACGCCGAGGACGCGACCTACGGCTGGATGTACACCCCCGACGAGCACTTCATGGCCGTCGGGCGCGACCAGATCCGCGACCTCGCGCTGGTGCAGGAGATGGCCGGCATGGAGGGGTGGCACTACGACTACGTCTGCACGGTCATGGACGACGTCAACGACATGGTGATCGGCTTCTGGAAGCAGAAGGCCGGCATCACCGACGACGCCACCGGCAAGGAGTACGAGGTCCAGGGCATCGGCGGGTCGTGGTTCGGCCTGGCGCCGACCGGTCCGGACGGCGCGCTGGAGATCGCCTGGCAGCGCGACTGGTTCGACCTCGGGTCGACCGCGACGACGTACCTCTCGATCGTCGCGTCCGGCAAGGCCCCGCAACCGCTGCTCGACCGGATGCACGTCGACTCCAAGACCCAACCGGGTCATTTCGGCGCCGAGGACCTCCCGTCGTCGGTGTGGCCGCCGCCGGTCGAGGCCGGGGAGTTCACGACGCAGGAGACGTTCTCGTGACGGTGCCCGCACCCCAGCTGCTCATCGACGGGAAGCTGGTCGGCGCCAGCGGCGGGGCGACCTACCCGATCCTCAACCCGGCCTCGGGGGCCGAGATCGGCCAGGCGCCGGACGCGACCACGGACGACGTCGACGCTGCGATCGCGGCCGCGCGGCGGGCCTTCGACGAGACCGGCTGGTCCACGAACCTCGGGCTGCGGGTCCGCTGCCTGCGTCAGCTGCGCCAGGCGCTGCTCGACCACGCCGACGAGTTCCGCGCGCTCACCACCGCCGAGGTGGGGATGCCGGCATTCATGCAGACCGCGGCCGGGTTCGACGTTCCCGTCGAGGGGCTGGGATGGGTCGCGGACCTCGCCGAGTCCTACGAGTACGAGACCGATCTCGGGGTCGCGGCACCCATGGGGATCCCGAGCCGGCGGACCGTACGCCGCGAGCCGGTCGGCGTCGTTGCCGCCATCACCCCCTGGAACGTGCCGACCCAGATCAACCTGGCCAAGGTCGGCCCGGCGCTGGCAGCCGGCTGCACCGTGGTCCTCAAGCCGGCGCCGGACACCCCCTGGCTCGGGTGCGAGCTCGGTCGGCTCGCCGCAGAGCACACCGACCTGCCCCCAGGCGTGCTCAACGTGGTCACCCCACGGGACAACGACGTCGCCGCGCTGCTGGTCACCGACCCGCGGGTCGACATGGTCTCGTTCACGGGCTCGACCGACACCGGCCGGGCGATCATGGCAGCGGCCGCACCCACCCTGAAGCGGGTCTTCCTCGAGCTGGGCGGGAAGTCGGCGGCGATCGCGCTCGATGACGCCGACGTGGCGGCGGTGGCCGGCGCGACGGCCTTCGCGGCCTGCATCCACGCCGGCCAGGGCTGCGCGCTCACGACCCGGCTCGTGGTTCCGCGAGACCGGTACGACGAGGCCGTACAGGTCGCGGCGACCACCATGGAGTCGATCGGCGCCAAAGACCCGGCTGACCCGGGCGCGATCTGCGGGCCGGTGATCTCGGCGGCGCAGCGCGACCGGGTGGCGGCGTACCTCCGGCTCGCCGAGGAGGAGGGCGGCACCTTCGCCACCGGCGGTCACGTCATCGAGCAGGACGGCTTCTGGGTGGAGCCCACGGTCGTGGCCGGTCTCGACAACACCTCGCGCCTTGCCCAGGAGGAGATCTTCGGGCCGGTGCTGGTGGTGATCCCGCACGACGGCGACGACGACGCGGTCCGGATCGCCAACGAGTCGTCGTACGGCCTGAGCGGCTCGGTGGACTCCGGCGACCTCGAGCGGGCGAAGGCGGTGGCCCGGCGGATCCGGACGGGCACCCTCGCGGTCAACGGCGGCGTCTGGTTCAGCCCGGACGCGCCGTTCGGCGGCTACAAGCAGTCCGGGGTCGGCCGCGAGATGGGCGTGGCCGGCTTCGAGGAGTACCTGGAGACCAAGACCATCGCAGAGCCGGCTGACGCCGGTGGTTGAGCCCGGAGGCGCTCCAGCGCCGACGGTGTCGAAACCACCGCAGCGACGGCTGGAACACAACCACTGTGGTCGAGTCCCAGCCCCCCTTGCGTGGTTTCGAGACGGTCGCAGAACGACCTCCTCAACCACCGACGTCGCGAGAGCGACCTCCTCAACCACCGACGTCGGGAGAGCGACCTCCTCAACCACCGACGTCGCGAGAGCGACCTCCTCAACCACCGACGTCGCGAGAGCGACCTCCTCAACCATTGACGTCCCAAAGACGAGAGGCAGACGCGAGCAATGAGGTTCGAAGGCAAGATCGCTGTGGTCACCGGAGCGGCGCAGGGGATCGGCGAGGCCTACGCCCGGGCGCTGGCACGTGAGGGCGCGGCGGTTGTCGTTGCGGACCTCAACGAGGAGGCGGGTGCTCAGGTGGCCAAGCAGATCGAGGCCGACGGCGGCAGTGCGATCTTCGTGCGCACCGACGTCTCGTCCGCTGAGTCCGCGCAGGCGACGGTGGAGGCGACGGTCGCGGCGTACGGCGGGCTCGACCTGCTGGTCAACAACGCCGCGATCTACGGCGACATGCAGTTCGACCTGCTGATCAGCGTCGACTGGGACTACTACAAGAAGTTCATGTCGGTGAACATGGACGGCGCGCTGGTGATGACCCGGGCCTGCTACCCCGAGATGCAGAAGCGCGGCGGCGGCGCGATCGTCAACCAGAGCTCCACGGCGGCCTGGCTCTACTCCGGGTTCTACGGGCTCGCCAAGGTCGGGATCAACGGGCTCACCCAGCAGCTCGCGCACGAGCTGGGCGGGATGGGGATCCGCGTCAACGCACTCGCCCCGGGGCCGACCGACACCCAGGCCACCCGCACCCAGGCCGGCGACGCCGCCAAGGAGCTGGTGAAGGGACTGGCGATCAAGCGGATGGGGCAGCCGGAGGACCTGGTGGGCGCGTGCCTGTTCCTGCTGTCCGACGAGGCGGCGTGGGTGACCGGCCAGATCATCGCGGTCGACGGCGGCCAGACCTTCCGGTCATGACGACGGTGGGGTTCGTCGGCCTCGGCACCATCGGCAAGCCCATGGCGCTCCGGCTCGCCGCGGACCCGCGGATCGAGCTGTCGCGTGTACGACGTCGAGCCCGAGCCGGCGGCCGAGCTGGTCGCCGCCGGGGCCATCGCCGCGCGATCGGTGGCGGACATGGCCGCGATGGTGGACGTCCTCTGCGTGATGGTGCGCGACGACGACCAGGTCCGGTCAGTGGCCACCGAGCTGCTGGAGTCCCTCGCCCTGCCGGTGCTGGTGGTGCACTCGACGGTGTCGCCCTCGACTCCGGCCGAGCTCGAGGGGATGGGACTGCGCGGTCCTGGACGCCCCGGTCAGCGGCGGGCCGATGGGCGCCGCCGACGGCTCGCTGGCGATCATGGTCGGCGGCGACGAGGCGGCGTACGCCGTCGCCGAGCCGGTCCTGGCCCGGATGGGCTCCAAGGTCGTGCATGCCGGGCCGCTCGGAGCCGGCACCAGGATGAAGCTGGCCCGCAACCTGATCCACTTCGTCGCCTTCACCGCGGTCACCGAGGCGCAGCGGCTCGCCGAGTCGGCCGGGCTCGACCTCGTCGCGCTCGGCGAGGTGGTCCGGCACACCGACGCGATCACCGGCGGTCCGGGCGCGATCATGTACCGCGACACCGCGGCGCCGCTGGCCTCGGACGACTTCTGGCACGGCGTGTTCGACCACGTCCGCGCCTTGGGGGAGAAGGACCTGTCGTTCGCGATCGAGCTGGCCGACACACTGGGCGTCGACGTACCCCTCGCGCGTCTGGCGAAGGACGGCCTCGGAAAGGGACTGGGACTCTGATGGGCAAGTTCGACGACCTCCCCGAGGAGCGCCGCCGCGGGCTGGAGAAGATGGAGGAGGTCTACGGCTTCGAGATGTCAGACGGTGACGGCGACTTCTTCGGCTACACCGCCGACCACCTCTTTGCCGACATCTGGAACCGGCCCGGCCTCTCCGACCGCGACCGGCGGCTACTGCTCATCGGCCTGCTGGCCGGCACCGGCGCCCACGACGTGCTGTCGATCCAGGTCCCGGCGGCATACGCGAACGGCGAGCTCGACGACGAGGCGCTGCGGGAGATCGTGATCTTCCTGTGCCACTACGCCGGCTGGCCGAACGGTGCCCGGCTCAGCTCGCTGGTCGAGGAGACGATCGCCAAGGCCAAGCGCCACTCGTGATCGCCTTCGAGGAGCTCCCCGCGGGGGAGTCCGGACTGCTGTCCGCACGGCCGGGACCGGACCTGGCGGCCGCTGGGTACGTCGAGCGCGAGTACGTCGCCTCCGGCACCGCAGCTTCCTACCGCGGCGAGACACCCGCCGACGGGCGATGGACCCTGTCGGTGGCCGGCGACGCCAAGTTCGCGACCCGGGTGGTGGTCCGGCGACCCGACTCGCCCGGAGCCTTCTGCGGCACCGTGGTCGCCGAGTGGCTCAACGTCAGCAGCGGGTCGGACGCGGCGCCCGACTGGAACTACCTGGCCGAGGAGGTCGTCCGCCGCGGCCACGCGTGGGTCGGCATCTCCGCGCAGCACGTGGGGGTCGAGGGCGGCGACGCGGCGGTCGGCGTCGAGGGCCTCCTCGCGCCGGCGGGGCTGACGGCGCAGCCGCGGTACGCCGCTCTGCGTCACCCGGGCGACGCCTACTGCTACGGGATCTACGCAGCGGTGGTCGCGGGCCTGGATGACGGACCCCTGGCCGATCTGGTCATCGACGTACGGCTGGCGGTGGGGGAGTCGCAGTCGGCGTTCGCGCTGACCACCTTCGTCAACGGCGTGCACCCGGAGACCGGACTCTTCGACGGCTTCCTGGTCCACTCACGCGGCGGCGCCGCGATGCCGCTCGGCGAGCCGGGGGCCGCGGTCGACCCGCGGCAGTACCGCGCCCACGGGCCGGTCGCCATCCGCGACGACCTCGACGTCCCGGTGCTCATGCTCCAGACCGAGACCGACCTCACCGGTGCGCTGCGCTACCTGCCGGCGCGCCAGCCGGACACGGCGTACGTGCGGCTCTGGGAGGTTGCCGGCACCGCGCACGCCGACCGGTTCGTGATCGGTGAGTTCGAGGAGCTGCTCGGCTGTCCGCGACCGGTGAACCGGGGTCAGCAGGCCTATGTGGCGCGGGCCGCGCTGCGGTGGCTGGACGGCTGGGCCCGTGGCGGCGACCCGGCGCCGTCGGTGCCGCGGCTGGAGACGGCGGGGGAGGAGTTCGTCCTCGACGACTGCGGGAACGCCCGTGGCGGAGTCCGCACGCCGGTCGTCGACGCGCCGGTCGAGCTGCTGCGGGGCGACACCGAGGAGGGCGCGTCGTACCTTTGCCAGCTGTTCGGCAGCACACTCCCGATGGACCCGGCTCTCATCCGGGCGCGGTACGCCGACCGGGCGGCCTACCTGGCGGCGTACGAGCAGGCGACCGACGCGGCGATCGCTGCCGGGTTCGTGCTCGCCGAGGACCGGGAGGCCGTCCTGGGCGAGGCTCGACCGGACCTGGTGGACGCCGCGTACGCCTGAAACCTCCTGGAAGTCCGGGAATGGTCCGGACAGGTCATGTCCCGCGCGGACGCCGGGTGGGATGATCCCCGGCGACATGGCACTGATCCCCGCGCGCTTGGCGACGTTCTTCTCCGTGCCCATCCTGCGGCGCGCGGCGTTCCACGTGCGCCGGCTGACCAGCGGGCTCGACAGCTCGTTCTTCGTCCGGATCGGGATCATGCTGGTCGGGACCCTCATGCTCGCCTCGGCAGCGGTCACGTTCATGGAGCGCGACCAGGACGACACGAAGTGGAGCACCGTCGGGGGGTTCTTCCGGGAGTTCGTCGGCTGGTTCTACTGGTCACTGACCACCGTGATGAGCGCCGGTGAGTCCGGCCGCGTCGACACCGTGACGGGCTACGTGGTCGGCTGGCTGCTGATCCTGTTCGGCGTCGCGATCGTCGCCTCGCTCACCGGAGCCCTGGTCGGGTTCCTCATCGACTACCTGCTCAAGGAGGGCCAAGGCATGGGTGCTTCTGGATACCGGGACCACATCGTGGTCTGCGGCTGGAACTCGACGGCGCGCGAGCTGATCCAGGAGCTGTCGACCGACGAGTACACGACCAAGATCGTGGTGATCCACAACACCGACAAGAACCCGGCCGGCGATGGGGTCTACTTCGTGAACGGCGACATCACCCTCGCCCAGGACCTGACCCGGGCCGGGATCGAGGACGCGCTGGCCGCGGTGGTCTGCCCCGGCGACGGCTCCAACGAGGCCGACATGAAGTCGATCCTCTGCGTGATGGCGATCGAGTCACTGGCGCCCAAGGTCCGCACCGTGGTCGAGGTCAACAACCCTGCCCACGTCGAGCACTTCCAGCGCGCCGACGCGGACGAGATCCTGGTCTCCTCACAGCTGGTCTCGCGGCTGATGGCCCGCACCTCGCTATACCCCGGCCTGGCCGGGCTGGTGACCGACATCGTCTCCGGCGGCGAGGGCTCCGAGCTCTACCGGGTGTCGCTGCCCGACGAGTACGTCGGCCTCTCGGTCGACCAGCTCTCCGCCAAGCTCCGCCTCGAGCACCGCGCCACGCTGCTCTCGGTCAGCCGCGGGGGACAGTCCTACATCAACCCGCCGGAGGACTTCCGGCTCTCGACCGGCGACGACCTGGTCGTGGTCGCCGAGTCACTCGGGACGCTTGCGCCGTTGCAGATGGACCACGACCTCACCTGAGGCGCCTGGAGATTCACCGGGTACCCGGTGAATCTCGCGCTTCCCCGCTGAAGGTTGTGCGGGGAAGCGCGAGATTCTGCGGGTCAGGCGGGCCGCACGCCCGCGATGGGGACGTCGGTGCCGCCCTTCCAGGTCACCGCGAGCGTCTGGGCGGCCTCGAGCTCGGTGCCGACGATCCGCGCGACGACCAGCTCGAGTGGCCCGGCGTTGACGATCGTCAACGGCCCCTCGTCGTGACTGCCCGCTGCGTCGATCTCGGGTACGTCGGTCTCGGCGCTGCCACTGCCCCGCACCTGCGCGTTCGTGGGCCGCGACTCCGGGCCGTTCCCGAGGTCGTACTCGTGGTCGACGCCGGTCGCGCCGGTGAGGATCGCGCGCGCGAGTGAGCGCGCGAAGACCGGGTCGCCACAGCCGTCGTACACCCAGCGCGGACCGAGCTCGGAGTGCTCGGTGGTCCCGATCAGGTGCTCCGCGGCGCCCTCCAGCTCGGCTCCGCGATACGTCAGCGGGAGGAACAGCGTCGACGACCCGTCCGCACCCAGGAGGAAGCCCTCCATCCCGACCTCGCCGGCGGGGTCGTCGAACCGAAACGACCCGACCGGCTTGCGATCCGCGCCGTCGTACCACGGGCGGGTCGGCAGCCACCCCGCCATCAGCTCGCGCTTGGAGGGGGTGAGGGTCGCGTTCGGGTAGACGATCGCCATGGCCAGAGCCTATGGCGGACCTTGTGGTCGGCGCCCGGTCGTAGGGTCAGGGACGTGGGTGGACAGGTCCGGGTGTGGCGGCCCGGCTGGCCGTGTCCGGTCGGCAGCGTCCTCCACCAGCAGCGTCACGGCGGCGGCGACCCGACCTACCGGGTCGACGAGCAGGGCCGGGTCTGGCGCGGCATCCGGACCCCGGCCGGCCCGGCCACCCTCGCGATCCACGCGCGTCCGCAGCGACGGCGAGGTCCATGCCGAGGCCTGGGGCGAGGGCGCGGGCTGGGCACTCGAGTCCGTGCCCGGCCTGCTCGGCGCGTACGACGACTGGACCGGGTTCGAACCACGCCACCCCGTCCTCGAGGAAGCCCGCAGACGGCATCCGCACGCCCGGCTCGGCCGCAGCGGCCTGGTCATGGAGGCGCTGGTGCCCGCAATCATCGAGCAGAAGGTGACCGGACAGGAGGCGTTCGCCGGCTACCGGCGGCTGGTGCACCGGTACGGCGAGCGCGCGCCCGGTCCCGGCGTCGAGCGCAAGGTCTGGGTCCAGCCGAGCGCGGACACGCTCCGGCAGATCCCGTCGTGGGAGTGGCTGAGGCTGCACATCGACCCGGCCCGGTCGCGGACGATCGTCACGGTGTGCCGGGTCGCCGACAGCCTCGAGCGCACGATCGCGCTCAGCCACGAGGAGGCCGACCGCAGGCTCCGCACCATCCCGGGCGTCGGCGGCTGGACCAGCGCCGAGGTCCGTCAGCGCGCCCACGGTGACCCCGACGCGGTGTCGTTCGGCGACTACCACGTCGCCAAGGACGTCGGCTGGGCGCTGACCGGGGCGCCGTTCGACGACGCCCAGCTCGAGGAGTTCCTCGAGCCCTACCGTCCCCAGCGCGGCCGGGTCCCGGCCCTGGTCGCGATGACCGGGCTGCGCCGGCCCAGACGAGGGCCGCGGATGGCGCCCCGCACCCACCTCCCGGCCCGGTGAGGCCCGGAGCTAGAGGAGGGGGCGCAGCGGACGGAGCACCAGTTCGGTGAACCGGCGGTGCAGGTCGCGGGCCTCCCACTCGCCGGCGGTGAGCTCGATGCAGTTGGACTCGTCGACCAACCAGATCTCCTCGAGCGTCTTCGCCAGCGCCGGGTCGATCACCTCGACGTTGATCTCGTAGTTGCCCTGGAGGCTGAGCCGGTCGATGTTGGCCGTGCCGACCGTCGACCAGTTGCCGTCCACGGTCGAGGTCTTGGCGTGCACCATCGCGTCCTTGAACCGGAAGATCCGCACCCCGGCCTCGAGCAGCTGGGAGAAGTACCCGCGGGAGAGCCAGTCGGCCACGATGTGGTTGGACTTGAGCGGCACCAGGACTCGTACGTCGACCCCGCGCCAGGCCGCAGCCTTCAGGGCGTCGACGAAGTCCTGGTCGGGGATGAAGTAGGCCTGGGTCATCCAGATGTTGGTGCTGGCCCGGTTGATCGCCTCGATGTACATGCCGCGGATGGGGAACATCCAGAGCCGCGGCACGTTGCGCTGCAGCCGGATGTGCGGGTCCCACACGCTCGCCGTCTCCACCAGCAGCGGCCGCTCGCTGGCCCGCAGCCGGCGCCTGCGGTGCAGGTTCCAGAAGTCGGCGAAGGCCCGCCTGAAGTCCGCCACCGCGGCGCCGGTGATCCGGACGTGGGTGTCGCGCCACTCGGTCTCGTACGCCGACCCGATGTTGTAGCCGCCGACGTACGCCTCCTTGTCGTCGACCACCAGGATCTTGCGGTGGTCGCGGCCGTAGCGACGCAGGTCGAAGAAGCGCCACCCGGCGCCGTACGCGGGGTAGCGGAGCACCTTCATGTTCTCGGGGAAGAGCTTGAACCGGGGCGAGACCACGAGGTTCGCGAACCCGTCGTAGATGCAGTAGACCTCGACCCCGCGATCGGCGGCCGCTGCGAGCGCGGCCTTGAACCGCTCGCCGACCGCGTCGCCCTTCCAGATGTAGGTCTCGAAGAGGATCTGCCGTTGGGCGCCCTCGATGGCCGCCAGCATGTCGGCGTACAGGTCCGCGCCGTAGGTGTAGGTCGTGATCGTGCCCTCACCGATGCTGACGTGGCGCGGCGGCGTGATGGGGAACGGCTTCGGCTTCTTCCCGCGGCGTCGGTAGGAGTCGACCAGGCTCATCGCGATCCCGATCGCCATCGGGACGCCGAAGACGACCAGCAGGGTCCGCCGGGCCCAGCGCAGCACTCGCTCGATGATGTGCTCGCTCCTCCTCACGCGGACAAGCCTAGTGAGCGCGCGGTGTGCGACCAGCCCGTCGCGACCGGACCGTCGTCACCCTTCCCGGCGAGGGAGTCCCCAGAGCATGTCGTAGCGGACCTGCGGCCGCCCGGTGCCGTCGAAACTGCCGAACGTCACCGTCGGGTTGTCCGGGTCGTCGGCGTCGACGACGAAGGTGCGGTCGTCGACCGGTCGGAGCGCTCGGGCGCCTGCCTCAGTCGTCAGAACCACCCCTGCCTCTGAGGCCGTGACCTCGACCCGACGGTCCGGCCAGGCATAGACGCCCGCGAAGCGGGAGAGGTCGCCCACCGCGGCCGGGGACGCATCCAGGCGGAGCGGAGCGACCTCGACGCCGAACAGGAGGGGCATCAGCTCGGAGAAGAGAGAGTGGTACGCCGCTCGGCCCGCGGCCGAGTTGGTCAGCAGCACGACGGCCGCGCGATGTTCCGGCAGCAGGCGAAGCACGGCCCGCTCGCCGCGGATGAGGCTGTCCCAGCCCCACACCGGTCCGCCGGGCCAGTCGAACCGGGCCCAGCCGAGGCACCACGAGTCCAGCCAGCCGTGGATCGCGACGTCCGCATGCGACTCGCGCAGGACGGCGACCGAGGGGTCATCGAGGTGCCACCCGGCGAACCGGAGCAGGTCCGCGGCACTGGACACGGCGCTGGCGCCGGCGGGGCCGTAGAAACGGGACACCAACGGGACGACGGCCGTCGGGCCGGGCGTCGCGTCGTACCCGGTGACGCGCGGGTGCCGCGCGGCGTCGACGCCGAACGTCGTGTCGGACAGCCCGGCGAAGTCGAGGAGACGTGCCATCGCGATCTCCCACGGCGCGCCGGTTGCTGTCTCCAAGGCACGGCCGAGCAGGCACCAGCCCACGTTCGTGTACGACCACGACCAGGGCCCCGGAGACGGCGCTGAGCCGGCAATGTCCGCAGCCAGCCGCGAGAGCGCGCCATCGTCGCGGTCGGCGAGCCCCGGGTGATCGGCTCCCCCGTGACCAGGTTGCCGACGCCGTGGCAGGCGATGGTGACACCGCCGTCACGGAGCACTCCGAGCGACGCGCCCGGCAGCGAGTGCCTCGTGACGTGCTCGCGCAGCAGGCTCGTGAGGCCCGCCTGGTCCATCTCGCGACGCTAGCGGCGCTCCGAGGGGGTGTCATCACCCGCCGGGCGCGACTCCGAAGGCCACTGTCGGTGAGCCACCGTAGTCTCGACGCATGCGTCCCGTCACCGATCTCGAGCGCCGCGTGGCGCCGTTCAAGGTCGAGGCCGACTACGAGCCCTCCGGCGACCAGCCCGCCGCGATCGCCGAGATCACCAAGCGGCTCCAGGGCGGCGAGCAGGACATCGTCCTCCTCGGCGCGACCGGCACCGGCAAGACCGCGACCGTGGCCTGGGTGGCCGAGCAGGTCCAGAGACCGATCCTGGTCATGCAACCCAACAAGACGCTGGCCGCCCAGTTCGCCAACGAGCTGCGCCAGCTGTTCCCCAGCAACGCGATCGAATACTTCGTCTCCTACTACGACTACTACCAGCCCGAGGCCTACATCCCCCAGACCGACACCTACATCGAGAAGGACTCCTCGATCAACGAGGAGGTCGAGCGGCTGCGGCACTCGGCGACCAACTCGCTGCTCACTCGGCGCGACGTGATCGTGGTGGCCTCGGTGTCGTGCATCTACGGCCTCGGCACGCCGCAGGAATACGTCGACCGGATGCTGCGGCTCAAGGTCGGCGAGGAGCACGACCGCGACGGCATCCTGCGCCGGCTCGTCGAGATGCAATACACCCGCAACGACATGACGTTCTCCCGCGGCAACTTCCGGGTCCGCGGCGACACCCTCGAGATCTTCCCGGTCTACGAGGAGCACCAGGTCCGCATCGAGTTCTTCGGCGACGAGATCGAGCGGCTGATGACCCTGCACGCGGTGACTGGCGAGGTGATCACCGAGGACCAGGAGCTGCACGTCTTCCCGGCCACCCATTACGTGGCCGGCCCGCAGCGGATGGAGCGCGCGATCCGCGGGATCGAGCTCGAGCTGGAGGACCAGCTGGCCAAGTTCGAGCGCGAGGGCAAGCTGCTCGAGGCACAGCGGCTGCGCATGCGGACCACCTACGACATCGAGATGATGCGCCAGGTCGGCTCGTGTGCCGGGATCGAGAACTACTCGATGCACATCGACGGTCGCAGCCGCGGGTCGGCGCCCAACTGCCTGCTCGACTACTTCCCGGAGGACTTCGTCCTCGTCATCGACGAGTCGCACGTGACCGTCCCGCAGATCGGCGGGATGTACGAAGGCGACATGTCCCGCAAGCGCAACCTGGTCGACCACGGCTTCCGGCTGCCGAGCGCGATGGACAACCGGCCGCTGCGCTGGGAGGAGTTCCTCGACCGGATCGGCCAGACCATCTACCTCTCCGCGACGCCGGGCAACTACGAGCTCGACAAGGTGGGCGGCTCGACGCCGCCGGCCGTGGTCGAGCAGATCATCCGGCCGACCGGGCTGGTCGACCCGCAGGTGGTGGTCAAGCAGACCAAGGGGCAGATCGACGACCTGATCCACCAGATCAGGGAGCGCACCAAGAGCAGCGAGCGCGTGCTCGTCACGACGCTGACCAAGAAGATGTCCGAGGACCTCACCGACTACCTCCTCGACGCCGGCATCCGCACCCGCTACCTGCACTCCGAGGTCGACACGCTCAAGCGGATCGAGCTGCTCCGCGACCTGAGGCTGGGCGACTACGACGTCCTGGTCGGCATCAACCTGCTCCGAGAGGGGCTCGACCTGCCCGAGGTGTCGCTGGTGTCGATCCTCGACGCCGACAAGGAGGGCTTCCTGCGCTCCGACAAGTCGCTGATCCAGACGATCGGCCGTGCGGCCCGCAACGTCTCCGGCGAGGTGCACATGTACGCCGACAAGATCACGCCCTCCATGGCGGCGGCGATCGACGAGACCAACCGCCGTCGCAAGAAGCAAGAGGACTACAACACGCTGCACGGGCTCGACCCGACCCCGCTGCGCAAGAAGATCGCCGACATCACCGAGATGCTGGCCCGCGAGGACGAGTCCACCCAGGCCCTGCTCCAGACCTGGGCCGGCACCGAGGCCAAGGGCCGGGCCGGCGGCGTCAAGGCCAAGACCGGCCAGCCCGTCCCCGCGCTGCGACTGTCCGACGCGGGCAAGCACGCGGCGGACCTGGCCGGCATGCCCAGCTCCGACCTCGCCCAGCTGATCCAGGACCTCACCGACCAGATGAAGGGCGCCGCCGCCGAGCTCCAGTTCGAGCTCGCCGCCCGCCTCCGTGACGAGATCTCCGAGCTCAAGCGCGAGCTCCGCCAGATGATGGAAGCCACCAAATAGCGGCGATTCGTCTGTGCAGTCCAGCGGCGGATGACCGGTCAGACCGCAGACGAATCGTTGGCTAGCGTCAGGCCAGTGAAGCGGGCGTGGGTTGTCTGGGGAGTCGCGCTCACGGCGTACGTCCTCGCGATCTTCCACCGCTCCTCGCTCGCCGTGGCCGGGCTGACCGCGGCCGACCGGTTCGACATCAGCGCTGCGCAGCTGGCGACGTTCACGATGCTCCAGCTGGTGGTGTACGCCGGGATGCAGATCCCGGTCGGGCTGCTCGTCGACCGGTACGGCCCGCGCAGCGTGATGCTCACCGGCGCGATCGTGCTGACCCTGGCGCAGGGCGGGTTCGCCCTCTCGGAGTCGTATGGCCAGGCACTGGCCGCGCGGCTCTTCGTCGGCATGGGCGACGCGATGACCTGGATCTGCCTGCTGCGAGTGGTGACGAACTGGTTCAGCGGGCGCCGGATCCCCTTCGTGACCGCGCTGAGCGGGACGCTCGGCCAGCTCGGGGCGATCGGGGCGGCGGCACCGATGACGTGGGCGCTGGGCCACCTCGGGTGGACCAAGGCCTACCTCATCGCCGCCGCCGTGAGCGTCGTCGCGGCGGCCGCAGTGGCAGTCGTCGTCCACGACGCGCCAGAGGGCCGGAGCATCCGGGGTCCCCGGCTCACCTTCGCGACGATCAGGGCGAGCCTCCGGGCCAGCTGGGGGCAGCCCGGCACCCGGCTCGGCTTCTGGATGCACTTCGTGACCCAGTTCAGTGCGGTGGCGATGACCCTGCTGTGGGGCTTCCCGTTCCTGGTCAAGGGGGAGGGAATGTCTGCGGCGCAGGCGAGCCTGCTGCTCAGCCTGGTCGTGGTGGCCGTCATGTACAGCGGGCCCACGATCGGCTGGCTGATCGGCCGGCACCCGTGGCACCGGTCCACCACCGTGCTCACGATCGTGTGGGCGATCGTCGCCGTCTGGACCGCGGTGCTCGTCTGGCCAGGACCGGCGCCGTTCTGGCTGCTCGTGGTCCTCACCCAGGTCGTCGGGATCGGCGGACCGGCATCCATGATCGGCTTCGACCTGGCGCGCACCTCCAACCCCGCGGAACGCCTGGCCAGCGCAAACGGGATCATCAACCAGGCCGGCTTCTCGGCCAGCCTGGTCCTGGTGGTCGCGATCGGTCTCGTGCTCGACTGGCGCACTCCGGGCGACAGCGCCGACTACTCGGCAACGGCGTTCCGCTGGGCGATGTGCACGCAGTACCCGCTCTGGGCGCTCGGACTCCTCCAGGTCTGGCGCTACCGGCGCCGTACCCGCGCGGTGGTCGACCGGGCCGCCCTGACCGCCAGCGCGCGGGAGGGCTGACGACCTGCAGCCGGGCGAGGGGACCCGGATCCGGGTACCTTGCAGCCGTGGCTGTGACCCCCATCGACCTCGGACGGCCGATCTCCGGTGACGTCGTCGAGCTGATCCTCGAGGACCACCGTCGCTTCGAGTCGCTGCTGCGCGATCTCCGCGACAGCTCCTCGGACCGCGACGCCGTACGTCGGGCGTTCGCGACCCTGCACGCGGCGCACGCCATCGCGGAGGAGAAGCAGGTCTACCCGCGCCTGCGGGAGCGGCGCGCGGTCCCCGCGCACGAGGCCGAGCACGGAGCGGAGGAACATGCCGAGGGCCACCAGGCGCTGTTGGCCGTGCTCGAGCTCGAGGGCACCGACACCGACGCCTTCGACGAGGCGGTGGAGGAGCTGGCGCGGGTGGTCAACCACCACCTCACCGAGGAGGAGCTCTCGATCCTCAACCCGGCGCGAGAGGAGGCCGGGGACCGGCTGCGCGCGGAGCTGGGCGAGGCGTTCGCCCAGGAGCGCAACTCGCAGATCGACGCCGGCTGCGGGTCTGTCACCCACATCCGGAAGCTCGTGGCCGAGGCACGCCGCGAGGGACTTCTCGACAACGAGGACGACGAGGGCTGAGCCCCTAGCAGGCCCGGACCGGGAACTGCTCGCGCTGGTAGGCGCGGAGCGCAGCGAGGTCGGCGGTCATGAGCTCCGCCAGGCGGGGCAGCGCTGCGGCCGCGTCATCCGTCGCACCACTCGCGGTCAGCTCTTCGACCTCCCGCGCCGCCTCGCCCAGTGCGACGGCGCCGAGGTTGAGGGCCGCCCCCGTCAGCCGGTGCGCCACGGCCCGCAGCTCCTCGGTCCGCCCGTTGGCCGCGGCGGAGGTGAGGGTCCCCAGGTCGGTGCGGGCGCCGGTCAAGAAGTTGTTGATGGCCCGGTCGACGTACGACGTCTCGTCGCCAGGATCGTCGAGCTCGAGGAGCTCGGCGAGGCGGTTCATGTCGAGCCGCTCGGCGTACGGCGCAACCGGGTGCAGCCACCGTTCGAGTGTCTTGGCCACCAGGGCGGGGTCGACCGGCTTGGTCAGGTAGTCGTCCATTCCCGCGGCCAGGCAGCGCTCGCGCTCACCCTCGACCACTGCGGCGGTCATCGCGATGATCGGCAGCCGGGGGCCGGTGTCCATGGCCCGGATGTGCCGGGTAGCGGTGTAGCCGTCCATGCGCGGCATCTGCACGTCCATCAGTACGGCGTCGAAGTCGCCGTCGCGCACCGCCACGACCGCAGCCAGCCCGTCGGCGGCGGTGTCGCTCGTGTACCCCAGTGCGGCGAGCAGCCCGGTGGCAACCAGCTGGTTGACCGGGTTGTCCTCCACCACGAGGATCCGGCCCTTGCTCACCGCGGCGCTCCCGTGTCCCGGTTCGTCGGCAACCGGCGTCATCGGCTCCCCGGCCAGGAGGTGCAACAGCGCGGCGCGCAGCACGCTCGACATCACCGGCTTGCTCAGCAGCTCGTCGACCCCCGCATCGCGGACCACCTCGAGGTCGAGGGTGGCGGCCGAGGTCAGCATCAGCAGGCGGACGCCGGCGAGGCCACGGTCGGCTCGAACCTGCCGAGCCAGGTCGAGGCCGTCCCGCTCAGGCATGGCGAGGTCGAGCAGGACCACGTCGTGCCGCTCCCCACCTTCGAGCAGGCGCATCGCCTCGGCCGCGGACGACACCGGGTCGGCGGCCATGCCCCACCACGCCAGCTGCTCGGACAGGTTCAACCGCTCCGGCTCGCTGTCCACGACGACGAGTGCGCGGCGACCGATCAGCAGGTTGCGGGCCCGAGCGTCGTCGGCGGTGCCGGATCGGTCCCCTGAACCGTCGTCCACGGCCTGGTCGAGCAGCGCCGTGAACGCGAAGGTGCTGCCGCCCCCGTCGCGGGCGGTGTACTCGAGCAACCCACCCATGGCCTCCACGATCTCGCGCGAGATCGCCAGACCGAGGCCGGTGCCGCCGTAGACGCGCGTCGTCGAGGAGTCGGCCTGGGTGAACGGCTCGAAGAGGTGGCCGAGCTGCGCCTCCGGTACGCCGACGCCGGTGTCGCTCACCTCGATGCGCAGGCCGACCCGGTCGTCGTCGGCGGAGAACACGGTGGCCCTGACCACCACGCTGCCCTGCTCGGTGAACTTGACCGCGTTCGAGATCAGGTTGGCCACGACCTGGGCCAGTCGGGTGGGGTCGCCCGAGACCGCCGCCGGGACGTCGGGGTGGCAGGAGACGACCAGCTCGAGCCCCTTGTTGCGAGCGTGTTCGGTGAGCATCCCCGCGGCCTGCTCGAGGAGCGGTCGGATCTCGAAGTCGAGCTCCTCGAGCTCCATCCGCCCTGCTTCGATCTTGGAGAAGTCGAGGACGTCGTTGATCAGCCCGAGCAGGACCCGGCTGGCCACCTGGACCCCGGCGGCCAGCCGCTGCTGCTCGGGGGACAGTGCGGTCCGGAGGAGCAGGTCGTTGAGGCCGACCACGCCGTTGAGCGGCGTCCGGATCTCATGACTCATCGTGGCGAGGAACTCTGATTTCTGCCGGGACGCCTCCATCGCCTCGTCGCGCGCCAGCCGCAACGACTCGATCAGGAGCCGCCGCTCGGTCGAGTCGGTGTGCTGGTGCAGCATCGCCCATGGTCGGCCGGCGTCGTCGAGCAACGCGGTCTCACGGACCTGCATCCAGACGATGTCGCCGTCGCTGCGCACCCACTGCACCTCGACCTCGGACAGCTTGACCCGGCACTCGCGGACGTCGTCGAGGTGAGCGGCGAACTCCACCTGGCCGGCCGCGTCGAGGGTGTCGAAGACGGTCAGCGCGGGCAGGTCTTCCTCCGCGATCCGGTGGATGCGCGCGATCTCCGGGTTGGCGTACAGCGTCCGACCCTCGAGGTCGATCACCCAGATGCCGTCCGGAGAGGTCCCGATGATGTCCCGGTAGAGCTCCGAGAGGTCCATGGCCCCTCCTCTTGCCACGACGCTACGTGTGCCCGCGGTGCGGCGCGGCACTTTGGCCAAGGTCGTGGCGCGGATCCGGTCGGTACGGTCGCGGAGTGGACGTCGAGCGGATGCAGGCCTACTGCCTGACCATGCCGGGCGCCTGGACAGACTTCCCCTGGGATCACGACTTCCCGGTGATCAAGGTCGGGGCGGGGGAGCGGGGCAAGATCTTCGCCTTCCTGGGCGCCGACTCGGTAGGCGTCAAGGGCGGCCCCACCCGCGAGGTCGCCGACGAGTGGCTCGACCGCTATCCCGACGCCGCCTCGGTGATGCGCTACATCGGCCGCTCCGGCTGGAACTCCCTCGCCTATGACGGCATCCCCGACGACGAGCTGCACGAGGCGGTCGACGAGTCGTACCGCCTCGTCGTCGGGAAGATGCCGAAGAAGGATCGTCCGCAGGGATGGGACGCATGAGCGACGAGGAGCATGTAGGAACGCGCGACACAAATTCCCGGGTCAGCGTCATTCGCGGCGCGACGCGGCGCGGACGACGGTGAGCCCCACCAGCCGGGCGACCACCAGCGCGACGTAGAGGACGCCGGCCACCTGCTCGATGATCACCAGGGACCGGGCATGGCCGTCGACCGGGATCACGTCGGAGAGCCCGACGCTGGTCAGGTTGGTGAACGACAGGAAGAGCAGGTTGAACCACGGCTGGTGCGAGCCGCCCTCGCCCACGAACGACCCGGGCCAGAGCACCTGTGCGGCGGCGTACACGTAGGCGAACGCCCAGGCGACGACGGTGAACGCCGCAGCGGTGGCGAACAGCTCGTCGCGGGTCACGCGGTCATCGTGGAAGAGGTATCGGATCATCGCGTAGGACACGAAGAAGTAGAACGGGACATGCACGAGCGCCGAGCACAGCACGATCCAGTCGGTGTCGGGCTCGACCGCCTCGAGGACGGCGAACACCATGGCCGGGACGCCGAAGACCAGGGCCACCCAGCTCAGCGCAGGGGTGCTGCGTACGGCGACGACGGCGGTGAAGACCAGCACCATCTGCACGACGCCGAGGACGGCACGGCCGGGCGTCGAGGTGTCGAGGAACGGATAGGCGAGCACGACGAGCAGCTGCCCGAACAGCAGTACGCCGGACGGGTGGGCACGCAGTACCCGTAGCGCTCGGGTCACGTGCCGGACTGCTTCTTGCGCTGCGCCTCGATGGCCTTCGCCTGTTTGCGCTCCAGCCGCTTCACCTCGGCGGCCACGAGCTCGCGCCGCGAGGCGGCGACCCGGACGAAGTTCATCAGCGCGAACGCGTTCACGATGAGCGGCCACGGGAACCCACCGAAGGTCGTGGCCGCCCAGATCGCCCAGGTGATGAGCGCCGAGCCGACGAAGCCCATGAATGCGTTCCGCCGGTCGTCACGCCAGCTCTCCTCGGCCCGCTTCTGGATCTCCGTCGACGAGGCTGCCGCGAGCGGCACCCGGGCGGGCAGCAGCGGCCGGTCGGGCACCAGATCGCTCACGAGCGGCGGGAGCTCGCCGAGCGTCCGGGCGGAGAGCACGGTGGCGCTGCGCTCGTCGTACTCGTCGCGGTCGAGCCGCCCGTCGGCGAACGCGTCCGCCAGCAATCGGTGCATGACGTCGCGATCGGCGTCGGAGGCGCGCAGCGGCGCCACCGCCGGGTCGCGCGGATCGTGCTGGAAGGACGCCCAGACGTCCCGGGCTCCGCGCTCGTCCACATTCCTCACCCTAGGACCACACGGGGCGTACCTTGTGAGCACTGCGTGACGTGGGAGCCGTCGCGCCGTTGTGACAGGAGTGATCCCCAGCTCGGGTGGGGGCCACGGGACGGGGCCGGGTCTCGTTTGCGACAAAACGAGAACACGTTCTATTCTGTGGCTGCCGTCGCACGATGGGGAGGTGACCGATGGCGTTCAGCGCCGTGTCGATCCTCCGTGGCCCCGGTGAGATGGCGGCGATGGTCGTCGAGGTCACCAAACGCATCTTCACGCGACCCTTCCAGTTCCGCGAGTTCGTCGAGCAGGCCTGGTTCATCACCAGCGTCACTCTCGTACCGACGATCCTGATCTCGATCCCCTTCGGCGCGGTCATCTCGCTGCAGGTCGGCAACCTCACCTCGCAGCTCGGCGCCCAGTCCTTCGCGGGAGCCACCGCGGTGCTCGCGACGGTCCGCGAGGCGGCACCCATCGCGGCCGCGCTGATCATCGCGGGCGCCGCCGGCTCGGCGATCTGCTCCGACCTGGGCGCCCGCAAGATCCGCGAGGAGATCGACGCCATGGAGGTCCTCGGCGTCGATCCGCTCGAACGGCTCGTGGCGCCGCGGGTGGTCGCGACCATGTTCGTGGCCGTGATGATCAACGGCATCGTGATCGCGGCCGGCATCGGCGGCGGCTACTTCTTCACCGTCATCGTGCAGGGCGGCTCAGCGGGCGCCTTCCTCGCGAACTTCACCGTGCTGGCCGGCCTTCCCGACCTCTACATCTCGATGATCAAGGCCATCATCTTCGGCTGGCTGGCCGCGATCGTCGGCGCCTACAAGGGCCTCAACGCCGGCGGCGGTCCCAGCGGGGTCGGCCGGGCAGTCAACGAGTCGGTGATCATCGCGTTCATGCTGCTCTTCTTCCTGAACGCCGTGATCACCGCGATCTACTTCCAGGTCGTCCCGCCCCCGGGACTCTGACATGGCGAGCATCGGATCGATCGGCAGCGCGATCTACCAGGGACGCAGGGCGTCCCTGGAGAAGTCCGGCGACCAGCTCATGTTCTACGTCAAGGCGCTGCTGTGGGCGCCCCGCGCCATCAAGCGCTACCCCCGCGAGATCACCAACACGCTGGCCGAGATCACCTTCGGCGCCGGCGGCCTGACTTTCATCGCCGGCACCGTCGGCGTGATCGCCTTCCTGGCGTTCTTCGCCGGCACCGAGGTCGGCATCCAGGGCTACGCCTCCCTGAGCCAGATCGGCGTCGCCAAGTTCAGCGCCTTCATCTCCGCCTACTTCAACACCCGCGAGGTCGCACCTCTGGTCTCCTCGATCGCCCTGGCCGCCACCGTGGGCTGCGGCTACACCGCCCGACTCGGCGCCATGCGGATCTCGGAGGAGATCGACGCCCTCGAAGTGATGGGCGTCCCGTCCCTGCCGTTCCTGGTCACGACCCGGATGATCGCGGCCTTCATCGCGGTGATCCCGCTCTACGTCGTGGCCCTCTGCGCGTCGTACCTCTCGCCCCGGCTGATCGTCACCCTCATCTACGGCCAGTCACCGGGCACCTACGACCACTACTTCATCCAGTTCCTGCCGCCGATCGACATGCTCTGGTCGTTCGGGAAGCTGCTCTTCCTGTCCATCGCGATCATCCTGATCCACTGCTACTACGGCTACACCGCCTCGGGCGGCCCGGCCGGGGTGGGGATGGCCGTGGGCCGGGCGATCCGCACCAGCATCGTCACCGTCGTGGTGGCCGACTTCTTCCTCAGCTTCGCGATCTGGGGCTCGACCACCACCGTGCGGATCACGGGGTAGGGCCGCGGCGTGCTGGTCAACATCCACCACGACAGCAAGCGGGAGCACAACCGCCTGCTGGTGGCGGGCGTCGTCTTCATCACCTGCATCGCCCTGCTGATCGCGCTCTCCATCGCGGTCTACCAGAAGCGCTTCGACCGGGTCACGATGGTCGAGATCCACGCCGACCGGGCCGGTCTGCAGCTCGCCAAGTTCGGCGACGTGCGGATCAACGGTGCCCTGGTGGGCCAGGTCCGCTCGGTCCGCCAGGACGGCAAGGAAGCTGTCATCATGGTGGCGCTGGAGCCGGATGCCGCCGACAACATCCCTGCGAACGTCAGCGTCCAGATCATCCCGACCACGCTGTTCGGCCAGAAGTTCATCTCGTTCGTGCGCCCCGACAGCCCGTCCAAGGAGGGGCTGCAGGACGGTCAGGTCATCCCGTCCGACCGCGTCGAGACGAATGTCGAGCTGAGCAAGATCCTCGCCGACCTGTTCCCACTGCTTCGCGCGGTCGAGCCGGCCGAGCTCAACTACACCCTGAACGCGCTGGCCACCGCACTCCAGGGCAGAGGCGAGCAGCTCGGCGAGACCCTTGACGAGCTCGACGCCTATCTCGGCGCCATCAGCGACAAGCTGCCGACCCTGCGCCAGGACCTGATCGCCCTGGCCAACGTCGCCGACATCTACGACCTGGCAGCTCCGGACCTGATCGAGGTGCTCGGCAACCTCACGGTGACCAGCAAGACGATCATCGAGAAGGCCGACGACCTCGACGTGTTCTTCTCCGACCTGCAGGGCCTGGCCGTCACCTCCACCCGGTTGCTGTCGGACAACGAGCGCAACCTGATCCGGGTCGGCAGGGTCACCGAGCCAGTGCTCAAGCTGCTCGCGATCTACTCCCCGGAGTTCCCCTGCCTGCTCAAGGGGGCCGCCAAGTACGCGCCCGTACTGGCCAAGTCGTTCGGGGGCAACCAGGTCAAGCAGTTCCTCGAGTTCGGCACCGCTCAATACGAGCCCTACCACGCCGACGACCGGCCGGTGTACGGCGAAGTCGGTCACGGCCCGTGGTGCTCGGGCCTGCCCAACCCCGACATCCCCATCGGACCCGTGGCGTTCAAGGACGGGACCGACATCGACTCGAACCCGCCGACGTCCAGCCTCCCGACCCAGGGCCGGGGCGCGCAGCGAGCTGGCCTCGGCGACCCGAACGCCAGCGGCTACGCCGGCACCGAGGCGGAGAAGGCGATCGTCAACGCGCTCCTGGCCGGCGAGACCGGCCGGGCCGCTGATACGTACGGCGCCCTCGGGTCGCTGCTCTACGGGCCGGTCGTGAGGGGTGGTGACGCCTCGTGAACACCGCGACCGAGGAGAAGCCCGACCAGACGGCCGCCAAGACGGCTGACAGCAAAGCGGACAAGCAGGCCGCCAAGGCAGCCGCGAAGCTGCGTCACCGTCGCAATGCAGAGACCATCAGGGCGGGCGTCAAGCTGCTGATCTTCACGATCGTCTCGATCCTGGTCACCGGGCTGCTCGCCGCGATCATGGGCAACTTCGGCTTCGGGGCCAGCACCGAGTACAAGGCGATCTTCTCGAGCGCCTCGATGCTCGAGAAGGGCGACGACGTCCGGGTCGCCGGCGTGAGCGTCGGAGAGGTCAAGAAGGTCGAGCACTACAAGCGCACCATGGCGCTGGTGACGTTCAAGGCGAAGTCGGACGTCCCGCTGACGACCACCTCGCGCGCCGAGATCCGCTTCCTCAACCTGGTCGGCGACCGCTACCTCGCGCTCGAGGCCGGCGACCCGGCCGGCGCGGCGCTGCCCGACGGCCTCGACGAAGGTGTCGGCGGCATGACCGAGGACGCCCCGACCACCGGCACCCCGCTGGAGGCGGGTGACACCATCCCGGTCACCCAGACCACGCCGGCCCTCGACCTGACCACGCTGTTCAACGGTTTCCAGCCGCTCTTCCAGGCGCTCACGCCCAAGCAGGTCAACGAGCTCAGCATGAACCTGGTCCAGGTGCTCCAGGGCGAGGGCGGGACCGTCCAGGAGCTGATGGCGAACACCGCTTCGCTCACCAACAGCCTGGCCGACCGGGACGCTCTGATCGGCCAGGTCATCGACAACCTGACCATCACGCTCACCACGGTCGACCAGCGGCACGAGGAGCTCAACACGCTGGTCACCGAGCTTCAGCGGTGGATGGGCGACCTGGCGCAGGACCGCAACACCATCGGCAGCTCGCTCGACAACATCTCCGACCTGACCGTCGTCGTCGCCGACCTGCTCCGCCAGGGGCGACCACTGCTCAAGGACGACGTGGCGCAGCTCAAGAGGCTGGCAAAGCTGCTCAACCAGCCGAAGAACCAGCAGCAGATCGTCGAGCTGCTGGACCGGCTGCCAGAGTCGATGACCGACCAGACCAGGACCGGCACCTACGGCTCCTGGTACAGCTACTACGTCTGCGGCTTCTCCGGCCAGATCTCGTTGCCCAGCAACCTGGGAACCATCCCCGGCCTCCAGCAGGTCCTCGCCGGTCTGGCCAACCTGAACTTCCACTCGACCGCGCCCCGGTGCAACGGCGCCGAAGAGACCCCGGCGGGGGGTGGCCAGTGAGGCGCTACAGCGAGATGCAGCTGATCCGCCTGGGTGCGATCACGGTCGTGGTGATGCTCGTGATCATGGCGGCGTCCTTCAACCTGTCGAAGTTCCCCGGTTTCGGCGGCGACACCTACCAGGCCTACTTCGCCGACGCCAGCGGGCTGCACAGGGGAAACATGGTCCAGGTCGGCGGCATCCGGGTGGGCCGGGTCCAGGACGTCAAGCTCGACGACGGCAAGGTGCTGGTGAGCTTCGAGGTCGACCACGGCGTCGAGTTCGGCGACAACAGCCAGGCCCACGTCGAGGTGCTCAACATGCTCGGCGAGAAGTACCTCAAGCTGGTCCCCGACGGCGACGGGCAGCTCGACCAGGACACCCCGATCCCGGTGGACCGGACCTCCTCGTCGTACGACATCGTCGGCGTCTTCGGCGACCTCGCCGAGACCACCGAGCAGATCGACACCGACCAGCTCTCCCAGGCCCTGGATGTCGTCGCCGACACGGTGAACCAGTCCGCGCCCGAGATCCAGGCCAGCTTCGAGGGGATCGCCCGGCTCTCCCAGTCGGTGGCGTCGCGCGACTCGCAGATCCAGGCGCTGCTGAACAGCTCGCGCGACGTGAGCGCGCTGCTCGCGGACCGTAGTGCTGACCTGGTCGACCTGATGGAGAACAGCAGCCTGATCTTCAAGGAGGTGCAGCGGCGCAAGGCAGCCATCCACCGCCTCCTGGTCAACGCACGCATCCTGGCGACCCAGCTGCGGGGGGTAGCCACCGACAACCAGGCCCAGCTCGCCAGCGCCCTGCGCGAGGTGGATGACCTGCTCAGCCTGCTCAACTCCAAGGAGAAGGAGCTCAAGGCAACGCTGGACGCGCTCGGCCCCTACGCGTCGATCCTCGGCAACATCATCGGCACCGGTCCCTGGTTCGACGCCTACGCGTCGAACCTGGCCGCGATCCCCACGGGCGAGTTCCTGCCCGGGCCCCCGGACGAGTCATGAGCGCCCTGTCCCGGATCAACCCCCGTGCCGCCATCGTCGCGGTCGCGGTGATCCTGCTCGTCGCCACCTTCTTCTTCGTACGGCAGCCCGACGACGCCAAGACCGTCACGGCGCACTTCCCGCGGGCGGTCAGTGTCTACAAGGGCACCGACGTCCGCATCCTGGGCGTCAACGTCGGGCGGGTCACCGCGGTGATCCCCGAGGGCAACTCGGTGCGGGTCGAGATGGAGTACGACCCGGACATCAAGCTGCCCAAGGACGCCAAGGCGATGATTGTGACGCCGACCCTCACCGCGGACCGGTTCGTGCAGCTCACGCCGGTCTACACCGACGGCCCCGTGATGGCGAACGACGCGGAGATCGCACTGCCCGACTCCGCCGTCCCGGTCGAGCTGGACCGCATCTATGCCAGCATCCGCGATCTCTCCGAGGCGCTCGGGCCCAACGGCGTCAACAAGGACGGCACGCTCAACCACCTGCTCGAGGCCGGCGCCACGGCGCTCGACGGGCAGGGCGGGCGCGGCAACGAGATGATCCGGCAGCTCTCCGCCGCCGCGGCGACGTTCGGCGAGGGCGCCGGTCCACTCTTCGACACCGTCACCGAGCTGGCCACCTTCACCAACGCACTCGCGACGAACGACAAGCTCGTCCGCGCGTTCATCCGGGACCTGGCCGGCGTCTCGTCGACTCTGGTCTCCGAGCGCGTCGAGATCCAGAAGGCGTTGGCAGCCGTCGCCGACTCGGTCGGCACCGTCAAGCGGTTCGTCCAGGACAACCGCAAGGCGCTGGTCACCGACCTCGAGAAGCTGACCCGGTTGATGAAGACGATCAACTCGGAGCGGGACAGCATCGACACCGCGCTGGATGTCGCCCCGGTCGCGATGAACAACCTGGTGCTGGCCTACAACGTGCCGTCGGGCACCATCGGCTCGCGCATCGGCATCCAGGGCAACGTCTGGGACGCCGACGGCTTCCTGTGTGCGATCGTCCAGCAGTCCGACATGCCGCAGGCCAGCAAGGACCTCGCCTGCACGATCTTCACCCAGCTGCTCGAGCCGGTCACCAGCAACGTGCCCGCGCAACGTACGTCCGCCAAGCAGGCAGGACGCATTGACGACGGGTCGGCGCAGCCGACCTCGCCCGACCAGACCGACCTCGCCAACCAGACCCAGGTCCGCTACGCCAGCACCGACTCCCCGAGCGTGGCCGGGCTGCTGGGAGGTGGGTCATGACCCGCTTCTGGCGCTGGCTGGTGCTCGTCATCGCCGCGACGTTGCTGACGACCGCGTGCGAGTTCGACGGCGCCTACGACCTCCCGCTGCCCGGATCGCCGGTCGACGAGGAGGACGGCATCGTGGTCACCGCCGAGTTCGAGGACATCCTCAACATCGTCCCGAGGTCGCCGGTCATGGTCGACGACGTCACCGTCGGCGAGGTGATCGACGTCGAGCGCGTCGGCTGGCACGCCAAGATCACGATGCGAGTCCGCAAGGACGTGGTGCTGCCCGACAACGCGATCGCCGAGATCAAGCAGGTCAGCCTGCTCGGCGAGAAGTACGTCGCGTTGGCGCCATCGCCAGAGGGTGCGTCGCAGGGCAAGCTCGGCGACGGCGACAACATCCCGCTGTCGGCCACCGGCCGGAACCCCGAGGTGGAGGAGGTGCTGGGCGCGCTGTCGTTCCTGCTCAGCGGTGGCGGCGTAGCCCAGTTGGGCACCATCACCCGGGAGCTCAACGAGGCGATGGGCGGGCGCGAGGAGAACCTGCGCCACCTGCTGGGCTCGCTGAGGGACGTGGTCGGCACGCTGGACGACCAGAAGGCCGACATCATCCGCGCGATGCAGTCGGTGAGCAACCTGACCGCCACCCTCAATCGTGAGAAGCAGACGGTGGTCGGGGCGCTGGACGCAGCCGGCCCCGCGATCAAGGTCCTGGCCGACCAGCACGACGAGCTGATAGCCATGCTCTCCGCCCTCGACCGGCTGGGCGTGGTCGGCACCCGAGTGATCAGGGCCAGCAAGGACGACCTGCTCAAGTCGCTGGCCCACCTGCGACCGGTGCTGTCCAAGCTGCGGGCGGCCGGCGACCAGCTCGCGCCCGGCCTGAACCTGCTGATCAGCTTCCCGTTCCCCAAGGAGGCCTCCGAGATCGTCCGCGGCGACTACGCCAACACCTCCATCCGCGCGGACATCAGCCTCGAGAACCTGCTGCCCCCCGGCTCGGACCTTCCGGATCTCCCGCTCCCCGACCTACCGATCCCCGACCTCCCGCCGGCCGGTGAGGTGCTGAGCGACGTCCAGAAGTGCCTGCGCAGCGGCGATCTCAACAGCGCGGCGTGCAAGAAGGTGCTGGCCGACATCGACCTGCTGAACAAGCTCAGGAAGAAGTGCCAGAAGGACAAGTACAAGCAGAACCCGGTCTGCCAGGTGGTGAACACGCTGCCCGACATCCCGCTCGACGATCTCGGTGACGTGATCGGGGACATCATCGGCGGTGTGCTCGGGCGGTCGCTCGGCACGTCCCTCCGCAGCGGCCAGCCGACCAGCTCCGCGTCCACCCGTGCGCTCTACGGGGGCTCGACATGATCAGCGGCATCAAGATCCGGATTGCAGCGTTCCTCGTGCTGAGCGCGGTCGGGATCGTCTACATCACCGCGACCTACCTCGGCTTCGTCGACCGGGTGCTGGGCCGCGGGATCACGGTGCACGCGACGTTGCCGACGTCTGGTGGCCTCTACGAGGGCAGCGAGGTCACCTATCGCGGCGTCAAGATCGGCAAGGTCAGCAAGATGACCGCCACCCTGGACGGCGTGACGCTCGACCTCGCTCTCAAGGAGGGCACCAAGCTGCCCAAGGACTCGCCGATGTACGTGCACAACCTCTCCGCGGTCGGCGAGCAGTACCTCGACTTCGAGCCGCCCGACGACAAGGGCCCCTATGCCGAGGCCGGCGACACCTTGGCCGGGTCGGAGGACTCCATGCCCGTCGACGAGGGGGCCCTGCTCATCGAGCTGAACTCGTTCGTGAGCTCGGTCGACAAGCAGAACCTCCAGGTCCTGGTCCGCGAGCTCGGGACCATGTTCCAGAACACGGGGGAGTCGCTCCAGGTGCTGCTCGACAACGGCAGCGTCTTCATCCACGAGGCGTCCGCGCACACCGCCGAGACGCGGGCGCTGCTCGACGACGGTCTCACCGTGCTGCAGACCCAGGAGGGCGAGGGAGAAAACATCCGTGCCTTCTCGAGCGACCTCGCCAAGATCACCGAGTCGCTCAAGGACAGCGATGCTGACCTCCGCACCACGCTGTCGGACACCCCGGCCACCGCGCGTGAGCTGGACAAGCTGCTCATCGACCTCGAGCCGACCCTGCCCGTGCTGTTGGCCAACGCGACCAGCGTCAGCCAGATCGGGCTGACCCACGTCGCCGGACTCGAGCAGCTGCTCGTGGTCTTCCCGCGGGTGATCGCAGGTGGGTTCACCGGGACCACGCCGGACGGCTACGGCCACGTCAACCTGCAGTACGACAACAGCGTCGGGCCGTGCACCAAGGGCTACAAGCCAACCAACCAGTGGCGGCCGCCGAGCGACCTCTCGGACGGGCCCATCTTCCCGGCCAAGTGCACTGCCGGCGCGCCGTACGTCCAGCGCGGGACGCCGTACTCGCCCGACGGTCGGTACGGCAACCCGGGGGCGGCCTACCGCGGGGCCTACGACACCACGTCCGGCATCATCGACGGCGTGGTCGACGCGAACGGCAACCCGGTCCACCTCGGTGACCAGGGCAATCTCTCGGTCCTGGGCGGCGACTCGTGGAAGTGGCTCCTCGTGGGGCCGGTGGTCTCCACCCCGTGAGCCGCGTACGACTGAACGTCCTGCTCTACGTGGTGGTGATGGTGGCCGCGGCGCTGGTCGTCGTCGCCGCGGTGACCACACTGCGTGACGACGCCGCGCCGGCGACGCTGCCCGTCACGGGCGTCGTCGAGCTCGACGAGGCGTCGGACGCCGAGCAGCAGCGGAACGCCGACATCCTCGACTCGGCCAGCACCGAGGCGACGGCGTTCGTCAACATCCGCTACGACGACGCCCAGGCCTCGATCGACAAGGTCATGGAGGGGGCGACCGGCGCCTTCCGCGACCAGTACGCCAAGTCGACCGACGG
Organism: uncultured Actinomycetota bacterium; assembly: GCA_963765915.1. Lineage (GTDB taxonomy): Bacteria > Actinomycetota > Actinomycetes > Propionibacteriales > Nocardioidaceae > Nocardioides. The sequence continues at coordinate 161,883 of CAVXYB010000002.1, forward strand.
GGTCATCGAGATCCTCCAGGAGAACCAGTCGATCATGACCGGGGAGGTGCTCTGGACCGGCGTGGTGGCCCAGGACCAGGACTCCGCCACCGTCATCGTCGCCACCAGCGGCACCGTGCAGAACAAGCAGACCGGCAACAAGCCGGTGGCCCGCTACTTCCGGCTGCAGCTCGAGCTCGTCTCCGAGAAGGGCAGGTGGCTGACCAGCGACCTGCAGTTCGTGCCATGAGCCGCCAAAACCCGCGCCGTCCCTCGTCCTCTCGCGCTCCGGTCTCCCGGCCGCGCCGCGTGGCGGGCCAGGGGGGCGCACCTGCCGAGGCCACGCCGGTCGAGCCTGTCGAGACCACGCCGGTCGAGCCTGTCGAGACCCCCGCAGCCGAGGCACCTGCGGAAGTCCCGCCGGTCGAGCCTGTCGAGACCACCGCAACGACGGAATCCGACCGGCTGGAGCCGGCGCCCGAGGTGGTCGCCGACTCGGGCGGACTGTCCGCCCTTTTCGACAGCCGCCGCGCCACCTCGATCCTGGTCTCAGTGGTCGTCGTGCTCGCGCTCGCGGCCGGCGGGTTGTTCCTCCGGGACGCCGTCGTGGACGACGACCAGGCCTCGCCGTCCAGGCATCCCGTCGTGATCAGCGGCGACGACGCCACCGAGGCCGTGGCCGCCGGGGCGAAGTCCGCCGAGACGATCGTGGCGACGTCCTACGAGGACTACGACCAGCAGGTCGACGACGCGACGGCCCTCATGACCGACACGTTCGCGAAGGAGTACCGGCAGACCGCGGAGGACATCAAGCCGGACTTCGTGGCCGCGAAGACCGAGATCGAGGTCCGCATCGTCGCCCAGGGCGTCGTGCACGCGACCCGCACCGAGGTGCAGGCCCTGCTCTTCCTCAACCAGTACGTCAGCAAGGACGGCGGAGCCACCACCTACACGCCGTACCGCGCCCTGGTCACCGTGGTCCACACCGACCGCGGCTGGCTCGTGTCCGGCCTCGACACCAAATAGGCGCCCGTGCAAAACTAGAACACGTTCCAGTCCGGGACGACGCACCTCACGTGGAAGGATCGACGCCGTGAGCACAGCTGGCACGGTTGTCGAGACCGACGTCCTCGTGATCGGCGCAGGTCCCACGGGGCTCTTCGCGACCTACTACGCCGGTTTCCGCGGTCACCGGGTGGCGGTCGTGGACTCGCTGCCCGAGCTCGGCGGCCAGATCACCGCGATGTACCCGGAGAAGCAGATCTTCGACGTGGCCGGCTTCCCGTCCGTCAAGGGACGCCTGCTGGTCGACGGGCTCGTCGAGCAGGCGGCCACGGCCAAGCCGGAGTACCTGCTGGACCGCACCGCGGTCGGGCTGACTCACCACGACGACGGGGTCACGGTGACCCTCGACGACGAAACCGAGGTGCGCGCCGGCGCCGTCCTGATCACAGCGGGCATCGGCAAGTTCAGCCCGCGCCCGCTGCCGGCCGGCGAGGGCTGGGTGGGCCGGGGCATGGAGTTCTTCGTCCCGAGCTTCGAGCCGTACGCCGGCAAGGACGTCGTCATCGTCGGGGGTGGCGACAGCGCTTTCGACTGGGCGCTCAACCTGACCGGCATCGCGAAGTCCATCGCGCTCGTGCACCGCCGCGACGCCTTTCGTGCCCATGAGCGCACCGTGGAGCAGGTGCGTGAGTCCGACGTCGAGATCATCACCAAGGCGCAGGTCACCAAGCTGATCGGCGAGGGGACGCTGGAGTCGGTCGAGATCGAGGTCGGGGGTGAGACCGTGACCCGGCCCGCGCAGGCGCTCGTGGCGGCGCTCGGTTTCGTGGCCGACCTCGGGCCGCTCCAGCAGTGGGGCATCGAGGTGTCGAAGCGGCACATCATCGTCGACTCCGCCATGCGCACCAACCTGCCCCGGGTCTTCGCGGCCGGTGACATCACCGAGTACGACGGCAAGGTGCGCCTGATCGCCGTCGGCTTCGGCGAGGCCGCCACCGCTGTCAACAACGCCACCGTCGCGATGGACCCGACCGCACATGTGTTCCCCGGTCACTCGAGTGAAGGAAGCTGACGAGACATGAAGATCAAGGTCGACTACGACCTCTGCGAGTCCAACGCCCTCTGCGAGGCGCTGGCTCCTGACGTCTTCGAGCTGGACGACAACGACGACCTGCAGCTCAAGACCCAGGAGACCACCGACGACAACCTCGAGAACGTCAAGCGTGCGGTGGCGGCCTGCCCGCGCGCGGCGATCTCGCTGGAGGACTGAGGCTTGGCAGAGGAGAACCTGTCGCTCGAGGGCCGAGTGGCGGTGGTGACGGGTGCCGGTGTCGGCCTCGGCCGCGCCGAGGCACTGGCCCTGTCGAGGGCGGGCGCTCGGGTGGTCATCAACGACCTGCCCGGAGCGGCCGACGAGGCGGCCGACGAGATCAAGGGCGCCGGGGGCGAGGTGGCCATCGTCGAGGGCGACGTGGGGGAGCGGTTGACCGCCGATGGCATGGTCGCCGCCGCGGTCGACGGCTTCGGCTCGCTCGACATCGTGGTGAACAACGCCGGGATGACCCGCGACCGGATGCTCTTCAACCTCTCCGACGAGGAGTGGGACGACGTGATCCGCGTGCACCTGCGCGGCCACTTCCTGCTCTCGCGCAACGCGGCGGCGTACTGGCGCGGCAAGTCGAAGGAGGCCGACGGGCCGATCTACGGCCGGATCGTCAATACCGCCTCCGAGGCATTCCTCGGTGGCTCGCCGGGGCAGGCCAACTACGCCGCCGCCAAGGCCGGCATCGCCGCGCTCACGCTGTCGAGCGCACGCGGCCTGGGCAAGATCGGCGTGCGGGCCAACGCCATCTGCCCGCGCGCCCGCACCGCGATGACCGCGCAGGTCTTTGGCGAGGACACCTCTGGCCAGGCGGTCGACCCTTACTCGCCCGACCACGTCGCGCCGCTCGTCGCCTACCTCGCCTCGCCGGCCGCCGAGCGGATCACCGGCCAGGTCTTCGTCGTGTACGGCGGCATGGTGGCCCTGGTCGCCGCACCGGTCGTCGAGCAGCGGTTCGACGCCACCGGGGCCGTGTGGGACCTGCCGGACCTCGATCGCCAGCTCGGTGAGTTCTTCTCCGAGCGCGACCCGTCCGTCGGCTTCGCCGCCGACTCGATCATGCAGCTGCAAGCCGGTGGTTGAGGAGGTCGTTCTGCGACCGTCTCGAGACCGATCATGGAGCCACAAGCCGGTGGTTGAGGAGGTCGTTCTGCGACCGTCTCGAGACCGATCATGGAGCCACAAGCCGGTGGTTGAGGAGGTCGTTCTGCGACCGTCTCGAAACCACCGCAGCCTCGAAAGGAACTGAAGTGGGCCGACTGACCGGCAAGGTCGCCATCGTCACCGGTGGCGCGATGGGCCAGGGTGCCGCCATCGCCCGCGCCTTCGTGGCCGAGGACGCCCAGGTGGTCGTCGCCGATGTCGCGAACGACGAGGGCCAGGCGCTGGCCGACGAGCTCGGTGCGTCGGCGTACTTCGTGGCTCACGACGTGAGCGACGCGGCCTCCTGGGCGACCGTCGTCGGCGGTGTCAACGACCGGTTCGGGCCGGTCAACGTGCTGGCCAACAACGCCGGCATCCTGCGTTTCGGCGACATCGAGCGGATGGGCCAGGACGAGGTCGAGCTGCTGTGGCGGGTCAACCAGCTGGGCTGCTTCCTGGGCATGCAGGCGGTCAGCCGCACCATGCGCAAGAACGGCGGCGGCTCGATCATCAACGCCTCCTCGGTCGAGGGGCTGGCCGGGATGCCGGGCTGCACGGCGTACGCCGCCACCAAGTGGGCGATCCGCGGCATGACCAAGTGCGCGGCGATGGAGCTCGGGCCGAAGGGGATCCGGGTCAACTCGGTGCACCCGGGGATGATCGACACCCCGATGACGCGCGTGCACGGCGGGGACGCGGCGATGGAGTACGGCGCCTCGAAGGTGCCGCTGCGGCGGGTCGGCACTCCCGACGACATCGCACCGGTCTACGTCTTCCTGGCCAGCGACGAGAGCAGCTATCTCAACGGGGCCGAGATCGCGGTCGACGGCGGCGTCACCGCAACCCACGCGTTCGGCGGCTGAGCCCGTGGCCAACCAGCGCGGCCAGATCGTCATGTCGGAGGTCGAGGTCGCGGACTTCCTGCAGCAACAGCGCTCCTCGACGGTCGCGAGCATCGGCCCGCGCGGACAGGTGCACCTCGTGGCGATGTGGTACGCCGTCATCTACGGCCAGGTCTGGATCGAGACCAAGCGCAAGTCGCAGAAGGTGGTCAACCTCCGCCGCGACCCGCGGATGAGCTTCCTCGTCGAGACCGGCAACACCTATGACCAGCTCCGCGGGGTCGCGCTCGAGGGCACCGGCGTCGTGGTCGAGGACGAGGAGGTGGTCTGGGAGGTCTGCGTCAACATCTTCGAGCGCTACAACGCGCCGTACACCCTGGAGCTCAAGCCGTTCGTCGAGCTGATGGCCCACAACCGGGTTGCCGTCCGCCTCGACGTCGAGCGGGTGCGGTCCTGGGACCACCGCAAGCTCGGCCTGGATCCCATCGAGCTGGGCGGCAGCACGGCGGAGTTCCTCGAGTGACGTCCGATTCGTCTGAGGTGGCAAGCCGCGAATGTGCGGTCAGACCGCAGACGAATCGGGCACCGTGACGCAATGACGACGGCCTGCGAGGAGATGGCCGGAGTGGCAGACAGCATCGTCGCCGAGCATCCGGACTGGCCGGCCCACGAGTTCCTGGTCGAGCTCGCGGCCCGGGTGGCCGGCATCCGCCGCGGCCCGCTCGCGGGCCTCGGCCTGCTCGTCGGCGGCCGCTCCCGCCTTCGTGGCGGCGGCTTCCGGCCCGAGCTGCGCGATCGCACCGCCTCTCAGACCCGGCACTTCGCGGGCGTTGCCCGCGCGGTCACCGTGGTCGGCGCCGCCCGCACCGAGTGGCTTTCGGTGCACGTACGCCGGGACGCTTCGGACTCAGCCGACGGCCGGCTGACCAGCCTGGCGATCGAGTTCGCCGCGCAGCTGCTGGACGGCTCGCTGGCGACCGGGGACGCGGGGGAGTGGATCCGGGCGACGGTCTGCGAACCCGGTGGTTGAGCGACAGCTCAATCGCGCAGCAGCAGGTGGACGGCCTTCTCCATCTGGGCGGCGGTGTCCGCGGCCGACGTGCGGCCGGTCACCCAGCCGACCAGGGTGGAGAGCCAGACGTCGCCGATCACGCGGGCGAGGGCGACGTCGTCGTCGGTGAGCTCGGTGCGGCCGGGGTGCATCGCGCGGGTGAGCATGGCGCTCAGCAGCATGCCGACGGTGTGGATCTCGGCCTGCACCGAGGCGTCGGCGAACATGAACGCGCGGGTGAGCGCCTCGGTCAGGTGCGGGTCGCCCTGGAGGCCGCGGGTGGTCTTGCGCAGAACGTAGATCACGCGCTCGGAGGAGGTGTCGCCCGGGATCGGCTTGTCCCGCATCGAGGCCTCGGCCCGCTCGAACTCCCGGCCGAGGGCGGAGACGAGCAGGTGGATCTTGGAGGGGAAGTAGCGGTAGAGCGTGCCGAGGGCGACGTCCGCCTGCTCGGCGACCGAGCGCATCTGTACGGCGTCGAACCCGCCTTGGGTCGCGAGAGCGATGGTCGCGTCGAGAATCCGCTTCCTGCGGTCCCGCTGCGCGGCCGACCCGAGATCCTCGACCGTCAGAGAGTTGGTGATGCTCACGTCCTGGGCCTTCCAAACGGGAGAGTCGTGGATCTGGTCAGCCCCTCGTTGGGTCTGTTCATTAGGCTATCAATGAGTGGGACATAATAGGAACACGTTCCAGTTTCACGCGTGTTTCGTTTCCTCACCACCCAGCAGCGCCGGTCCGCCGGAGTGCTCACCGGAGACCATGGGAGGTCCGCCTCGATGCGGATAGCGTTGCTGTCGTACCGGAGCAAGCCGCATTGCGGCGGGCAGGGCATCTACCTACGCCACCTCAGCCGTGAGCTGACCGCGCTGGGGCACAGCGTCGAGGTCTTCTCCGGCCAGCCCTACCCCGACCTCGACCCGGGCGTGACTCTCACCAAGGTGCCGAGCCTGGACCTCTACCGCGAGCCGGACCCGTTCCGGGTGCCCAAGCTGCGCGAGTTCCGTGACTGGGTCGACGTCGAGGAGTTCGCCACCATGTGTGCGGCCGGCTTCCCCGAGCCCAAGACCTTCAGCACCCGGGTGGCGCGGCTGCTCCGGCAGCGCATCGACGACTTCGACGTCGTCCACGACAACCAGGTGCTCGGCTACGGCATGCTCGAGATCGAGAAGATGGGGCTGCCGCTGGTGACCACCATCCACCACCCGATCACCTTCGACCGGCGCATCGACATCGCGCAGACCAAGAACCTGTGGCGCAAGGTCACCCTGAGCCGCTGGTACGGCTTCCTGCGCATGCAGGGCCGGGTGGCCCGCAAGGCCCGCGCGATCATGACCCCGTCGGAGGCCTCCAAGCGCGACATCGCAAAGGACTTCGGAGTCGACCCCAGCCGGATGCGAGTGGTCCTGCTCGGGGTCGACGACGGCTTCGTGCCGCCGACCAAGCCCCGCGTGCCCGGCCGCGTCATGGCGATGGCGAGCGCGGACGCGCCGATGAAGGGGATCGCGACCCTGCTCGAGGCGTTCGCCAAGCTCCGCACCGAGCGCGACCTCGAGCTGCTGCTCGTCACCAAGCCGCAGCCCGGCGGCCGCACCGAGCAGCTCATCGACAAGCTGTCGATCAAGGACTCGGTCCGGTTCGTGAACGACATCAGCGAGATCGAGCTGGTCGAGCTGATGGGCTCCGCCGAGGTCGCCTGCGTCCCGAGCCTCTACGAAGGCTTCTCCCTGCCGACCGCGGAGCTGATGGCCTGCGGTACGCCGCTGGTCGCGTCCCGGGCGGGCGCCATCCCCGAGGTGGTCGGCCCCGACGGCTTGTGCGCGGACCTGGTCACCCCCGGCGACGTGGCCGAGCTCGAGGCCGCCCTGGCCCGGCTGCTCGACGACCCCGAGCGGCGGGCCCAGATGGGACTGCGGGGTCGGGAGCGGGTCCAGGAGCTGTTCAGCTGGCGGGCCGTGGCCGCGCAGGTCGCCGAGGCCTACGAGGAGACGATCGCGGCCTACCGCGCCGAGGAGGAGCACGCCCGTGCTGACCGTTGACTTCGACCGCCTGGGGCTGCGCCCGGGTGACCGGGTGCTCGACATGGGGTGCGGCGCCGGTCGCCACGCGTTCGAGATGTACCGCCGCGGCGGTGACGTGATCGCGTTCGACATGGACGCCGACGAGCTGTCCGGCGTACTCGAGCTGTTCGCCGCGATGAAGGAGGCCGGCGAGGTGCCCGAGGGTGCCGAGGCCGACATCAAGCAGGGCGACGCACTGCAGCTGCCGTTCGCCGACGGTGAGTTCGACCGGGTGGTCGCCGCCGAGATCCTCGAGCACGTCCCGGCCGACATCCAGGCGATCCAGGAGCTGGTCCGGGTGCTGCGGCCCGGCGGGACGCTGGCGGTCTCGGTGCCGCGGTGGTTCCCCGAGATCGTGAACTGGAAGCTGTCCGACGACTACCACAACGTCGAGGGCGGCCACATCCGGATCTACACGGACAAGGAGCTGGTCGACAAGGTCACCAAGGCCGGCCTGATCTTCGAGGGCAAGGACTACGCGCACGGCCTGCACTCGCCGTACTGGTGGATCAAGTGCGCGGTCGGCGTCACCAACGACGACCACCCGCTCGCGAAGGCGTACCACCGGCTGCTGGTGTGGGAGATCATGGAGCAGCCCAGGATTCTTCAGCTCGCCGCCAAGGTCCTCGACCCGGTGATCGGGAAGAGCATGGTCGTCTACTTCCGCAAGCCGGAGCAGCCTCTCTCAAACGGGGCAGCGTGACCCCGCTCGCCCAGATGCCGTACGTCGAGGGCCTGCTCTCGGCCGCCCAGGTGGCGGAGAGCGCGGCGTCGATCGCGGAGATGCAGGAGCCGTGCGGCGCCGTGCCGTGGACGGTCGGCGAGCATGTCGACATCTGGAACCACGTCGAGGCCGCGATGGCGATGCTGGTCGGTGGGCAGGTCGAGGCGGCCGAACTCGCCTACGCGTGGGTGCCCACGATGCAGCGCGAGGACGGCTCGTGGCCGATGAAGATCGTCGACGGCCACACCGACGACGCGCGCGGTGAGGTCAACATGTCCGCCTACCTGGCGGTCGGCATCTGGCACCACTGGCTGGTCCGCCGCGACCTGCGGTTCGTGCAGCGCTTCTGGCCCTCGGTCCGGGACGGGCTCGACTGGGTGGTCTCGCAGCAGCTGCCCTTCGGCGGCATCCGCTGGACGCCGACCGAGGAGTTGTCGCTGCTCGCGGGCTCGTCGAGCATCTACCAGTCGCTCCGCGCCGGGGTCGCCCTGGCCGAGCTCCTCGACGACCCGCAGCCGGAGTGGGAGCTGTCCGGCGGCCGGCTCGGCCACGCAGTCCGCGAGCACCGCGAGCTCTTCGCCGACAAGTCGAGTTTCTCCATGGACTGGTACTACCCGGTCCTCGGCGGCCCGGTCCGCGGGCGGGCGGCGTACGAGATGTTGGAGAGCCGGTGGGACGACTTCGTCGTCGACGGCCTCGGTATCCGCTGCGTCGACACGAACCCGTGGGTGACCGGTGCCGAGACCTGTGAGCTGGCGATGGCCCTCGACGCGATCGGGGACCACCGCCGGGCTCTGCGGCTGCTCTCCGACATGCAGCACCTGCGCGGGGAGGGCGGCCGCTACTGGACGGGCTGGGTGTACGCCGACGGCACCAACGAGCAGGAGCACCCTGACGTCTACTGGCCGGTGGAGCACACGACGTACACCGCGGCGGCGGTGATCCTGGCCGTGGACGCCCTCGGCGAGGTGGCCGGACACAGCACCGCCGGCTCCGGGATCATGCGCGGCACCTCGCTGGGCCCGCACTTCGGCGAGCTCGCTCTCGAGTGCGAGTGCGCGGTCGGGTCCGGCGCCAACAGGACTAGGCGCTGAGCAGCTCTCCAGCGTCACCGTGCGTGCGGCGCAGCACCCGCATCGACCCCAGCGCCTCGACCTCCTCGAAGCCGCCGCTCGCCAGCGCCCGCAGGTACACGTGGTACGGCGGCTGCCCGCCGTCCGCCGGGTCGGGGAAGACGTCGTGGATCACCAGCACCCCGCCGTTCATCAGCCAGGGCGCCCACCCGGTGTAGTCGCCCTGGGCGTGCACCTCGGCGTGACCGCCGTCGATGAAGAGCAGGGACAGGGGAGTGCGCCAGAGCGCGCTCACCGTCGTGCTCCTGCCGACGATGGCGACGACCTGGTCCTCCAGCCCCGCCTCGGCGATGGTCCGTCGGAAGACCGGAAGGGTGTCCATCAGTCCGAGATCAGGGTCCACCAGCGTCGGATCGTGATGCTCCCAGCCGGCCTGGTTCTCCTCCGAGCCCCGGTGGTGGTCGACGGTGAAGACGGTCCCGCCGACCTCGCGCGCCGCGGCGCCGAGATAGATCGCCGACTTGCCGCAGTACGTCCCGACCTCGAGCGCGGCGCCGTACGGCAGCCGCTCGCTCGCCCAACGGTGCAGCAGCAACCCCTCGTCCTCCGGCATGAAGCCCTTCGCGGCCCGGGCGTGCTCGAGGAGGTCTGCGGGCATGTCGGGCACGGCGTGACTCTAGTAGAGTTAGAACACGTTCTAGTTCGGCCCGCAGCTTGTAACTGACTGTTCCGACTACTGACCTGCCTGAATTCGCGCAGGGCAGTGGGCATGACAGTCAGTTACAAGTGACCTCGAGGAGTGGCATGTCGATCGGGATCTACGAGGAGCACGTCGAGCTCGCGCGCAGCCTGCGCGAGTGGGCGGCGTCGCTGGACGGCCGCGAGGTGATCCGGGACGCCGAGAGCGACGCGGCCACCACGTTCCCGGACTCCTGGAAGGCCTGCGTCGAGATGGGCGTGGCGACCATCGGGCTGCCCGAGGCGGCCGGCGGTGGTGGGGGCTCGGTGCTGGACGTCGCGGTCGCGCTCGAGGCGTGTGCGCACGAGCTGGTGCCCGGACCGCTGCTCTCGACCGCCGTGGCCGCCTCGCTCCTGGGCGAGACTCCGTTCGCGTCGACGCTGGGCGACGGTGCGGCTGTGGCAATCGCGCTGTCAGCCACCGCGGTCGGCGACCTCTCCGGGGCCTCGCACCTGCTGGTCCCGGACGGCGACGGTTGGCGGATCGCCGCCATCGCGTCTGCGAAGCCGGCCATCGGCGTCGACCTCTCACGGCGGTACGGCGCGGCGACCGCCGGCGACGGAGACGTCGTGCCCGGGCTGACCACTGAGCTGGTCCGCCGCGCCTACGTCACCCACGCCGCCGCCGAGGCGGCCGGTGTCGCGCGCTGGTGCCTGGAGACCGCGGTCGACTACGCCAAGGTGCGCGAGCAGTTCGGGCAGAAGATCGGCGCCTTCCAGGCCATCAAGCACCTGTGCGCGGAGATGCTCGAGACCGCCGAGGCCGTCACTGCGGCCGCGTGGGATGTTGCCGCCGCAGCCTTCAGCGACGACGACCAGTGGGCTTTTGCCGCCGACGTGGCGGAGGTGACCTGCTTCGACGGCGCCGTCGAGGTCGCCAAGTCGTGCATCCAGGTGCTCGGCGGGATCGGCTTCACCTACGAGCACGACGCGCACCTCTACCTGCGGCGGGCGCTGGCGCTGCGCGGGCTGGTGGGCGACGACGAAGCGGCCGCCGAGCGGCTCACCGGCCGTGCGGTGGCCGGCGTGCGCCGGAAGGTCGAGGTAGACCTCGAGGGTCGCGACGCGTCCACCCGCCCGGAGGTCCGTGCTCGCGCCGAGCAGATCGGCGGCCTCCCGGAGGACGAGCGGCGGACTGCGCTGGTCGACGCCGGCTACCTGACCCCACACTGGCCGGCGCCGTACGGCCTCGGCGCCGACGCCGTCACCCAGATCGTCATCGACGAGGAGCTGGCGCGGGCCGGTGTGGTCCGGCCGGACATCGTGATCGCCGGCTGGGCGCTGCCGACGATCCTCGAGTACGGCGACGACGCGCAGCGCGAGCGGTTCGTGCTGCCGTCGCTGCGCGGGGAGCTGGTCTGGTGCCAGCTGTTCTCCGAGCCGGGCTCCGGCTCCGACTTGGCCTCGCTCCGGACCAGCGCCGAGCGGGTGGACGGCGGCTGGAGGCTCACCGGCCAGAAGGTGTGGACCTCGGTCGCCCAACGTGCCGACTGGGGCATCTGCCTGGCCCGCACCGACCCGGACGTCCCGCCGCACGAGGGCATCTCCTACTTCCTCGTGGACATGAAGTCCGAGGGGATCGACGTACGGCCGCTGCGCGAGATCACCGGCGAGGCGCTGTTCAACGAGGTCTTTCTCGACGACGTCTTCGTGCCCGACGACTGCCTGGTCGGCGAGCTCGGCGACGGCTGGAGGCTGGCCCGCACCACGCTGGCCAACGAGCGCGTCGCCATGGCCACCACGCGGCTCTCCAAGAGCACCGAGCGCGCGGTGACGCTCGTCTCCGAGCTGCCGCTCACCGAGCCGCAACGGGTCCGGGTCGGTCGCGCGGTGGCGCTCTCGACGGTCTGCACGCTGCTCGGTGTGCGCACGACGCTGCGCTCCCTGGCCGGCCAGGGCCCCGGCCCCGAGTCCTCGGTGGCCAAGCTGCTCGGTGTGCGCAACCGCCAGGACAGCGCCGAGCTGGTCGTCGACCTGCAGGGCGACGGGCTCGTCGCGGCGGCCTCCGATCAGCTCCAGAAGGACGTGTGGGAGCTGCTCAACACCCGCTGCCTCTCGATCGCCGGCGGTACGACGCAGATCCTCCGCAACGTCGTCGGCGAGCGGATCCTCGGGCTGCCGCGCTAGATCCAGCGAGTGAGCACCCGCCGAGAACGCCGTCGCCTGCGCCGCGCGAGGATCAGGTGGCGTCGCTGGGCTGCCGCCAGGTCGTCGTCGAAGGCGGCGCTGATCAACCGCACGGTGAGCTCGGGTGACGCGGAGAAGGGGGTCATGCCTCAAGCGTGCAACTGAGGACCCGCACCGCACATCGGGTTTTTTCCCTAGTTCGACCCTGACCTACCTCAGGCGGTCGCACCCTCCCGCTCGCGGCGGTACTGGTTCCAGTGCCAGTGCAGGTACCGGTCGATCGCGCGCACGATGTGCGCCGAGCGGATCGAGGGGAAGACGTCGAAGGCGTGCTGGGCGCCGGGCAGCTCGGCGTACACGACCGAACGCTTGGAGATCTCGCGCAGCCGGGCCACGAACTGCCGGGCCTGGTCGACCGGTACGAGGGAGTCGGCGGCGCCGTGGAGCACGAAGAAGTCGGGAGCGTCAGAGGTGATCCGCAGGATCGGGCTGGCGTCCTCGAACGCCGCGGGCTCATCTTCCCAGCGCTTCTGCAGCACGCGCTGCTGGAGGTACAGGTCGCGCAGCAGGGTGGCGGCCTTGCTGCCCGTGGAGCCGGCGAGGTCGTAGACGCCGTAGTGCGGGATCGCCAGCTGGACCGAGGTGTCGGTGTCCTCGAAGCCGGGCTGCCACTCGGGTGTGTTCGGCGTGAGAGCGGTCAGGGCGGCCAGGTGGCCGCCCGCGGAACCACCGGTGATGGCGATGTAGTCAGGGTCGCCGCCGTAGGACGTGATGTTGTCGCGAATCCAGGCGATCGCCTTCTTCACGTCGATCGCGTGGGCGGGGAAGGCGTCGCGGGGGGCGAGCCGGTAGTTGATCGCGACGCAGACCCAGCCCTTCGCGGCCAGGTGCTGCATGAGCGGGATGCCCTGCTGGTCCTTGGTGCCGATCGTCCAGCCCCCGCCGTGCACCTGCAGCAGCACGGGCGCGTCCTCGACCGTGCGGTCGGCGGGCAGGTAGATGTCGAGGTAGTTGCGGCGGCCTGCCTCGCCGTAGGCGATGTTCTTCTCGACCCGGACCGCTGAGTTGCGCATCCGGAACGGGTAGACCAGCGAGCGCCACGGGGTCGCGAGCTCGGCCGGCGTCGGCAGCTCGTCCAGCTGGTCGCGGTAGTCGGTGCCCAGCGCCTCGGCCAGCGCGCCCTCCGCGGTGTGCTGGTCAGCGCGGGCCTGGTGGATCAGGTAGCCCAGCCCGGCCGCGGTGGCCCCGGCCACCGCGAGCGCGACGGGGTCGCGGCGCTTCTCGGTCAGGTGGGTGGCCGCATCGGCCGCGGTGATGGCGAGCCAGTGCGGCGCCAGCTCGCCGGTGATCCAGCCGGCGAAGAACGACGGGAGACCGACCCGGAAGCCCGGAAGCGGTCGGATCGCGTTGGCGGTCAGGGCGGCGTAGATGAGAGATCGACGTCGGAACGACACACGACCACGTTACCGGCGAGTCACGACTCTGTTCGCGGGCATGAGACGGTCGTCACGTGACCGTCCGGCCAGGTGGGTCGTTGGGTCACGTGGAACCCATTCCACGGAGGGACGTGCTGCATGGACCGGCTGTCGGGGCTCGACGCGAGCTTCCTCTACCTGGAGACGCCGGCGCAGCTGCTGCACGTGTGCGGGTTGATCGTGCTCGACCCGTCGACGATGCCCGAGCCCTACTCGTTCGCCTCGCTGCGTGACGGGATCGACTCCCGCGTCCGCGACGTCCCGGACTTCACCCGCAAGCTCCGCCGGGTCCCGCTCGGCCTCGACCACCCGGTCTGGGTGCGCGACAAGCAGTTCGACATCGAGCGGCACGTGCACCGCCTCGCCGTGCCCACGCCCGGCGGCTACGCCGAGCTGACCGAGCTGGCCGGCCACCTGGCCGGGCTGCCCCTGGACCGGTCCCGGCCGCTTTGGGAGATGTATGTCATCGAGGGCTACCAGGCCGCGGACGGTCGCGAGCTGGTCGTCATCTTCTCGAAGATGCACCACGCCACGGTGGACGGCGTCTCGGGCGCCAACCTGATCTCGCACCTCTGCAGCCTGGAGCCGGCCTCCGAGCCGCTCGGAGACGCGGAGGAGAAGAAGGCCTGGCCCCACGAGCCGGGCCGGCCCGAGCTGCTCGGCAGGGGGGTCGTCACGCTCGCGACGCGCCCGTTCAACACCCTCCGGCTGCTCGAGCCGACCGTCCGTGGCGTGGTGAGCACGATCGGCCGGGCCCGCGAGGGGACGGCCATGGCGGCACCGCTGACCGCACCGCGCACGTCGTTCAACGGGACCATCACCGGCCACCGTGCGATCGCGTTCACCGAGATGGATCTCGGCGCGATCAAGGAGATCAAGACCGCCACCGGGACCACGGTCAACGACGTGGTGCTGGCAATCGCGGGCGGCGCCCTGCGCTCCTACCTCGAGGACCGTGACGAGCTCCCGGAGAACTCGCTGCTCGCCACCGTGCCGGTCTCGGTGCGCTCGGACTCGAAGCGATCGGACGGGGCCAACAAGGTCTCGGCCCTCTTCACCCGACTCGGGACCGACATCGAGGACCCGCTGGAGCGGCTCGAGGAGATGGCAACCTCGAACCGGCACGCCAAGGAGCACCACAAGGCGATCAGCGCGGACTCTCTGCAGGATTGGGCCGAGTTCGCGGCTCCGCGCACGTTCGGCCTCGCCGTCCGGGCGTACGCCAGCCTCCGCCTGGCCGAGCGGCACCCGGTCGTGCACAACCTGGTCATCTCCAACGTCCCCGGCCCGCCCGTCCCGCTCTACTTCATGGGTGCCCGGATCGAGGCACTGCACCCGCTCGGTCCGGTCTTCCACGGCGCGGGTGTCAACATCACGGTGATGTCGAACGACGGGAGGGTCGGCGTCGGGGTGCTCTCGTGCCGGGAGTCGATGCCGGACGTCGACGACCTCACCCAGCGCTTCCCGGCCGAGCTGGCTCGGCTCCAGGAGGCGGTCGCCGAGCGACCGCAGGCCACGCCGATCACCAAGAACGTCGCCAAGAAGAAGACGGCCAAGAAGGCCAAGGCCTGAACCCCGCTGGTTGAGGAGGTTGCGCAGCAACCGTCTCGAAACCTCTCAAGCTTGGGCTGGGACCCAGCCCCGCCTTCAGTGGTTTCGAGACGGGCGCAGAACGCCCTCCTCAACCATCGGTGAGACGGGCGCAGAACGCCCTCCTCAACCATCGGTGAGACGGGCGCAGAACGCCCTCCTCAACCATCGGTGAGACGGGCGCAGAACGCCCTCCTCAACCACCGATTGCGTCAGCCTGCCGAGTCCCGGTCCGCCCGGCCGCGAAAGTCTCGCCGTCGGGCGTTGACCGTGGCCGCGGCTTCGACGAAGGCAGGCACGAAGGTCTCGGTCTCGAGCACGCAGGCGGCGTGGCCGGTGTCGATGTCGTGGATGGTGGCGCCGGGGATGGCGCGGGCCAGGGCGAGCTGCCGAGCCGGCGCGATCGCGCGATCCTTGCGGTTGACGACGACGGCGGTCGGGACGTCGATCTCACCCAGCCAGGGCCGGGAGTGGTGCCGCCCGATCACGGGGAGCGCGGCGGCCACCGCCCACGGCGACGTGGAGCGCAGCTCGGCGAGTGCCCACTCCTCGATGTCGCGGGGCTCGAGGTCGAGCGCCTGGGCGGCGACCCGCGACGCGTGCATCGCGGTCCGGGACCGCGAGACGGTGCGCAGCCCCAGCATCGTGGCGCCCATCGAGGTGAAGAAGATCCGTTCGCCCAGGGTCATCTGGAACCGGTCCGTGGTCGCACACAGGATCAGACCGCGGATCCTGGACGCGTGCTGCCGCCACACCCGCTGAGCGACGATCGAGCCCATCGAGTAGCCGGCGACGAGCACCTCCTCGAGCTCCAGGACGTCGATCAGCGCGCCCACGTCGTCCGCGCAGTCGACCAGCGAGAACGCCTCGCTGTGGATGCCCTGGCCATGCCACCGCAGGTCCAGGGTCACCACCCGAAACCGTCGCGACAGCGGCTCGATCGCCGCGAACCAAGTCAACAGCCCGGTGCAGCCCAGCGCATGCAGGAGCACGATCGTCGGCGAGCTCGGGTCCGGCCCCGGCGTGTCGGTGACGTACGTCGAGCCGCGGCCCGGCAGCTCGACCATCCGCCCCGGCGGGATCCGGGCGTACGGGAGGTACACGCGGCGCCGGAGCGCGGTCAGCGGGTACATGCGTTTCCTCCCGATCTAGAACACGTTACAGTTTTCCTTGCCGGGCACCCGAGCGACATGCCGGGTACCCCGGAGCGACAGGAGGCACACGTTGGCCACGGACGGCTTCATCCAGACCGACCCCGAGCGTACGGAGTCGCTGGCAGCAGTTCGCTCCGTGCTGGCCGACGTGCTCGACCGCGACGGCGGCTGGGCAGAGCTCGCCGAGGCCGGCCTGCTGGGGCTCGCGGTCCCGGAGGCCCACGGCGGCGAAGGGCTGGGGCTGCCCGAGGTCGGCGTCCTGCTCCGCGAGACCGGCGCCCGCGCGAAGCACCTGCCGGTCTGGGAGACGCTGTGCTGCGGCGCCCTGGTCGTCGCCGAGGCGGGCACGGATGAGCAGAAGCAGGCGTTGCTGCCCGGCGTCGTGAGCGGCGAGGTGCTGCTGACGCCAGCGTTCCGCGAGGCCGGGCAGCCGGTCAGCGGCACGCCCGAGACGACGTACGCCGACGGCACCGTCACCGGCCGCAAGATCGGGGTCACCTACGCCGACCGGGCGAGCCGGATGCTGGTCCCGGCGATGGACGGCAACAACCCCGTCGTGGCGCTGGTCGACGTGAGTGACCCCGGCGTGACCCTGCTCGAGTCCGGCTCGAGCGCGCGGCTGACCACGCACACGGTGGTCCTCGACGGCGCGCGGGCCGAGCTGCTGGGCGAGGCTGCCGTCCAGCTCCTCGCCGAGCGCTGGGTCGCCGGGCTGTGCCTCACCGCCGCCGGGGTCGTGGCCGGCGCCCGAGACCTCACGGCGAGCTACATCAAGGGTCGCACCCAGTTCGGCCGCTCGCTCGCGGAGTTCCAGGCGGTCGCGATGCAGATCGCGGACGTCTACATCGCCTCGCGCACGCTCGACCTCGCGGCCGAGAACGCCGGCTGGCGGCTCGACCAGGGGCTCGACGTCAGCGACGACCTCGCGGTGGCGGCCTACTGGACCTCCACGGAGGGCCCCGCCGCGCTGCGCACCTGCCACCACCTGCACGGCGGGATGGGCGTCGACGAGACCTACCCGCTGCATCACTACTTCAGCTGGATCACCGACATCAGCCATGCGCTCGACGTGCGGGCCGAGGCGGTCCTGGTCGAGGACCCGACCACCAAGAACCTCGAGCTCACCGAGGCCCAGCGCGCCCTGAAGACCGAGCTCCGCGCCTACTTCACCGGTCTGGCCAGCCACAACGAGCACCGCGAGATGGGCCTCGACCGGCATGGCGAGGTCTACCAGCGCGTGGTCCGGCAGATGGGCGAGGACGGCTGGATGGGCATCGGCTGGCCCAAGGAGTACGGCGGCCACGGGCTCGGCGAGATCGAGCAGACGCTCTTCGCCAACGAGGCGCAGTACGCCGACGTGCACCTGCCGGCGGTCACCCTCCAGACGGTTGGCCCGACGCTGATCAAGTACGGCAGCGAGAAGCAGAAGGACATGTTCCTCAAGCGGATCCTCGCGGGCGACGTCCACTTCGCGATCGGCTACTCCGAGCCCGATGCCGGCACCGACCTGGCCTCGTTGCGCACCACGGCCAAGCGCGACGGTGACCACTACATCGTGAACGGCCAGAAGCTCTGGACCACCGGTGGGCACCAGGCCGACTACGTCTGGCTGGCCTGCCGCACCGACCCGGACGCCGCCAAGCACAAGGGCATCTCGATCCTGATCGTCGACACCACCGACCCGGGCTACTCCTGGACGCCGATCATCACCGCCGACGGCTCGCACCACGTCAACGCGACCTACTACAACGACGTCCGCGTGCCCGCCGACATGCTGGTCGGCGAGGAGCACCAGGGCTGGAAGCTGATCACCACCCAGCTCAACCACGAGCGGGTGATGCTCGGGCCGGCCGGCCGCATCGAGGGACTGCGCGACCGGGTGGTCGAGTGGGCCACCAAGGCCGGCGTCGTCGACCGGCCCGACGTACGCCAGCTGCTCGGTGAGGCGACTGCGGTGTTCCGGGTCAACGAGCTGCTCAACTGGGAGGTGGCCCGCGCCGCGGCCGTCGGCGAGATCTCGGTGGGCGACGCCTCGTCGTCCAAGGTGTTCGCCGCCGACCAGGTCCAGCACCTGCTGGACGACCTGACCCGAGTCGTGCACCGGTACGGCGACCCCTCCGACGCGGAGACCGGCCAGCTGATGGAGTACCTCGACGGCCAGGCAAAGCGGAACCTGGTGCTGACCTTCGGCGGCGGCGTGCAGGAGGTGCAGCGCGAGCTGATCGCGATGTTCGGCCTCGGGCTGCCCCGGGTTCCCAGGTGACCACGTTGGCCGAGCCTGTCGAGACCCCCGCAGGGGACAGGCACGAGCGGATCAGGGCCGAGGCGGCGCGGATCGAGGCGCTTGGCGAGGCATCGGAGTCGCTCGCGCCGTACCCCGTGAACCAGGCCACGATCGGCACCTGGCTGGACGCGATGGGCTACGACAACGAGCGGTTCCGCTCGGGAGAGGCACCGCCGTCGATGGCCCAGGTCTGGACGATGCCCGGGCTCGGCCGAAGGCGGCCGCCGGAGGACCCGCTGAGTCGGATGACGGAGTTCCTCACCGACGAGGGCTACACCGCCGTGCTCGGGACCAACTGCGAGCAGACCTACGAGCGCTACCTGCGGGTCGGTGAGCAGCTCCGAGTCACCAGCGCGCTGGACTCGGTGGCCGGGCCCAAGGACACCGCGATGGGCGAGGGCTACTTCGTCACCTCGCGCCACACCTGGTATGTCGACCATGCCGACGGGAGCAGCGAGGTGGTCGCGAGCATGCTGTTCCGGGTGCTCAAGTTCGTCCCGCGGGAGACCTCGTGACCGCCCACGTCGTACGCCCGATGGTGAACCGCGACTCGCAGTTCTTCTGGGACGGCACCAGGCTCGGCGAGCTGCGGATCCAGAAGTGCGACGCCTGCGGCGCGAAACGGTTCCCGCCCGGGCCTGCCTGCCAGTCGTGCGAGGCCTTTGAGCGCGGGTACGACGTGGCGGCCGGCACCGGCACGGTGTTCTCCTACGTCGTGCACCGGCACCCGCCGGTGCCCGGCAAGGAGCTGCCGATCGTGATCGCGCTGATCGACCTCGACGAGGGCGTGCGGATGGTCGGTGAGGTGGTCGGCGTGCCGGACGACGAGATCGCGATCGGGTTGCAGCTGCGCGTCGACTTCCGGGAGGTCGACGACGACCTGACCCTGCCGATCTGGCGCTCTGTTGTTGAGGAGGGGCGATGAGGACCCTCGAGTCCGGGCAGGTGATCCCGGAGTGGAGCCTGCCGATGACGCCGACGACGATCGTGAGCACCGCGATCGCCACCCGGGACTGGCAGGACGTCCATCACGACCGGGACGTCGCGCAGGCCGCCGGGTCCAAGGACATCTTCATGAACATCCTGACCACCAACGGGTTGGTCGAGAGGTTCGTCGCTGACTGGGCCGGCCACGATGCCGAGATCAAGGGCATCGCGATCCGCCTGGGCGCACCCGCGCATCCCTACGACACGCTGACCTTCGGCGGGAGGGTCACCGACGTCTCCGACGGGATCGCGACCATCGAGGTCGTCGGCCGGGTGTCGCTGGGCGACCACGTCACCGGCACCGTGCGGGTGGCGGTGTGAGCCTCTCCGGCAAGGCTGCGATCGCCGGGATCGGCGCGACGGAGTTCTCGAAGGAGTCCGGGCGCTCCGAGCTGCAGCTGTCGGTGGAGGCGGTCCGGGCCGCGCTGGCGGACTCCGGGCTGACCGTGGCCGACGTGGATGGCCTGACGACGTTCACCATGGAGACCTCCTCCGAGATCGCGGTGGCCCGCGAGCTCGGGATCCCCGAGCTGAGGTTCTTCAGCCGGATCAACTACGGCGGCGGTGCCGCGTGCGCGACCGTGCAGCAGGCGGCGATGGCCGTCGCCACCGGCGTGGCCGATGTCGTGGTCTGCTACCGGGGCTTCAACGAGCGCTCGGAGAGCCGGTTCGGGCAGTTCTCGCTGGCCGCGGCCACCCAGGTCAACACCAATGGCCTCGACAACGCCTGGACCTACCCGATGGGGCTCGGGACGCCGGCCGCCACGGTGGCGATGCAGGCCCGGCGCTACATGCACGACTACGGCGCCACCTCCGAGGACTTCGGCGTCGTGGCCGTCGCCGACCGCAAGCACGCGGCCACCAACCCGAACGCGTTCTTCTACGAGCGGCCGATCACCCTCGAGGACCACCAGGCCTCCCGGATGATCGTCGACCCGCTGCACCTGCTCGACTGCTGCCAGGAGAGCGACGGCGCGGTCGCGCTGGTCGTCACCTCGGCCGAGCGGGCCCGCGACCTGCGGCAGTCTCCCGCGGTGATCGACGCCGCGGCCCAGGGCAGCGGCCGCGACCAGTTCGTGATGACGTCCTACTACCGCGACGACATCGGCATCCCCGAGATGGGCGTGGTCGGCCGCGAGCTGTGGCGCCAGTCGATGCTGGCGCCCGACGACATGCCGATGGCGATCCTCTACGACCACTTCACGCCCTACGTCCTCATGCAGCTGGAGGAGCTCGGCTTCTGCGGCCGCGGCGAGGCGCGCGACTTCATCGCCGACGGCGCCATCGAGCTCGGCGGCCGGCTGCCGCTGAACACCCACGGCGGCCAGCTCGGCGAGGCCTACATCCACGGCATGAACGGCATCTCCGAGGCGGTCCGTCAGCTCCGCGGTACGTCGGTCAACCAGGTCGGCGACGTCCCGCACGTGCTGGTGACCGCCGGCACCGGCGTACCGACAAGTGGGCTCATCCTCTCGCGCTGACGGCGCGAGATTCACCGGGTACCCGGTGAATCTCATGCTCACCCGCTGAAGCATCTGCGGGGAAGCGCGAGTTTCGGCGGGGCAGGCCGGGTGGGGTCAGTTCTCGACGAGCAGCTTCTCCCGGAAGAACGCCAGCACCCGGTCGACGCCCTCCTGCTGGCGGTGCGCGGTCAGGGTGGAGTGCTTGCGGCCGGGGAACTCGACGCGCAGGAACGCGTCGCCGATCTCCTGGGTGAGGGTGTCGAAGCGGGTGCCGACGGCCATGTCGCTGGAGTAGCGGAGGCCGAGGACCTGACAGCCCGCGGCGGCGCGCTCCTTGACCTTCGCGAGGTCGGCGGAGGAGAGGTTGAGGTCGGCGGCGCGGGCCTTCCCGATCGGGAACGGCAGCGAGGGCTGGGCAAGGACAGGGGCGGCCACCGAGTCGTCGACCATCATCGCGAGTGCGAAGCCGCCGGTGAAGCACATGCCGAGCGCGCCGACACCGGGTCCGCCCAGCTCGGCGTGCAGGTCGCGGGCGAGGCTGCGCAGCCAGTCCGCGATAGGTGAGGTCTGGTGCAGCCTCAGCTTGTTGAACTCCCGGTTGACGCAAGCCTGCCGGAGCGACCCCATCGCCGCGATCGGCGAGTCCGAGCTGGGCACCTTTCCGAACAGGTGCGGCAGCACCACCGTCAACCCCTGGTCGACCACCTCCTGCGCGAAGGCGATCACGTCCTCGGTGATCCCGGGGATCTCCGAGATCACGATCACGCCCGGCCCGGCGCCCTTGCGGTACGTCGGGTGGGCAACCCCGCTCGCGGTGTGCTCACCCCTGGTCCAGCCGTCCAGAACGCTCATGTGCGGAGCCTAGAGGCGCCGATCAGGGGTCCCGGGACCCGTGCGTCAAGGGTATTGGTCCAGACAGGTGTGCCACGAGGGGTGGCCCTGTCCACGCAACATGCCCACGGCCCGGGTAACAGTCAGTTACAACCTTGGGGGGTCGTCCACGATCGGGCTACGAAATAGCGGCCCACGGCCGCCCATCTGCCCGGTTCGCACCGCTCTGACCTGCGGAAACGCGACAAAAGTTACCGCCCGGTGTGCGGATCTGGTGGGTCGCGCAACCGGATGCGGCTCCGTACCGTTTGCAGTGTCGAAAGGCCGGCCGGGGGGCCGGATTAGCCAAAGGGGTACTTCGGGCATGAGCAACCATCACGGGGAGGCCGGCATCGTCGGTCGACGCGACACGCGCGAACCCCGCATCAGCATCGTCATTCCGGCACTGAACGAGGCGCTCAACCTCGCCACCGTCCTGCCGCAGCTGCCCAAGGTCCACGAGGTGATCCTGGTCGACGGGGGCTCGGTCGACGGGACCGTCCAGGCCGCTCGCCGAGCGCTGCCCTCCATCGTGACCGTGCTCCAGGCCCGTCGCGGCAAGGGCAACGCCCTGGCCGGCGGCTTCGCAAGAGTCACCGGCGACATCGTGGTCATGTTCGACGCCGACGGCTCCGCCGACCCGGCCGAGATCGTGCGCTTCGTCGACGCCCTCAGGGCGGGCGCTGACTTCGCCAAGGGCTCGCGCTACACCGCCGGTGGCGGCTCGGCCGACATCACCAAGGTCCGCAGCTACGGCAACCGGTTCCTCAACGCGATCTTCAACATCGGCTTCCGGACCAGGTACAGCGACCTGTGCTACGGCTACAACGCCTTCTGGGCCGACCTGATCCCGCTCCTGGACCTGCCCGACCACACCGCCCCGGCGCCGGCCAACGGCAACATGCTGTGGGGCGACGGCTTCGAGATCGAAACCGTGATCAACTGCCGCTTCGCTGCGGCAGGCGTCGCCATCATTGAGGTGCCCTCGGTGGAGAGGCTGCGGATGTTCGGCGAGTCGAACCTGCACGCGGTCTCCGACGGGCTCCGGGTCCTGAAGACCCTGATGACCGAATGGCGCCGGGCCATGTTCACCCGCAAGCTCGAGCGTCGCCTCGACCTGACCCTCGAGCCCGCGGCGCGCGCCGCTCAGCTCGCCCAGCCGGTCCGCACCAGCGCGGCCGCCTGACCATCGTCCTTCGAGAGGACCCGCCAACCAACTGCCCCCCACCGCAACGCCGGCCGAGCCGCAGAACTCCGGCCGCCCCTCAGACCCCGGGGGGACGGATCGACACGGAGAGTGACGCGACTCGGTCGGTGTTGTGACTGGGGCTGGTCGCGGAGGCGTGGCCACCCCCTAGATTTGGTTCGTGCCTGCACTTCCCGAGCTCGATGCCGAGGAGCAGCGGGTCCTCGGGGTGCTGCTGGAGAAGCAGGTCACGGTGCCGGCGTCGTACCCGATGACGCTGGCCGGCCTGCGCACCGGCTGCAACCAGACCAGCAGCCGGGAGCCGATCGTCGAGTACGACGAGGTGACGGTCGAGTCGGTGATCAAGCGACTGCGTGAGCGGGGGCTGGTCCGGGTCGTCTGGGCCGACACCGGCCGGCGGACACTCAAGTATCACCAGCTGCTCAGCGACGAGCTGGCGCTCTCCGACGACCAGCGCGCGGTCGTCACGGTGCTGCTGCTGCGCGGCGCCCAGGCGCCCGGGGAGCTGAAGGCGCGCACCGAGCGCCTGCACGGGTTCCACGACCGCGAGGCCGTGGAGGCGTGCCTGATCGGGTTGGCCGGCCGCCCCGAACCGCTGGTCCGCGAGCTGCCTCGCCAGCGCGGCCACCACGACGCGCGCTGGGTGCACCTGCTCGGGGAGGTCGCGATGGCCGAGGGCCCAGTCCGCGATGCAGCGCCCACGGTCGACCGCAACTCGGTGCTGGCCGCCGGGGCCGCGGCCCGCGACGCTCGGGTGCAAGCGTCGTACGACTCGGTCGCTCCGGCGTACGCCGACAACATGGTCGACGAGCTGATCGGACAGCAGCCTTTCGAGTGCTGGCTGCTCGACCGCGTCGCCGGGCACGTCGACGGGGGTCCCGTCGTCGAGGTCGGCTGCGGTCCCGGCCACGTCACCGCCTACCTCGCCGAGGCCGGCGCCGACGCATTCGGCCTCGATCTCTCGTCGGGCATGGTCGCCGAGGCGCGCCGCCGGTTCCCGGACGGCAGCTACGAGGTGGGAGACCTGCGCCGCCTGATGCGCCCGACGTACGGCGCGGGCTGGGCGGCTGTCCTCGCGTGGTACTCGCTCATCCACCTCGCCGCCTCCGAGATCCCCGAAGCGCTGGCGGCGCTGACCCGGCCCCTGCTGCCGGGCGGCTGGCTGGTTGTCGCCCTGCACGCCGGCTCGGAGGTCCGTCACTTCGACGAGTGGTTCGACGCACCGATCGACCTCGACTTCGTCCTGCACGACCCCGCGGAGATAGTGGCCCAGGTCGAGGCGGCCGGCCTCCGCGACGTCGAGTGGTACCTCCGTGGCCCGATCCCCAGCCGCGACGAGACCACCCAACGGCTCTACGTTGTCGGTCGCAAGCCGGCTGACGGGGCGCCCTAGGAGTCGAGCACGGCGGGCATCCCCGCCGCCACGAACAGTGCCGGACCGACCGTGGTGATCTCGGCGATGGCGCCGTCCTGGATCCGCAGCACATCGACCTTGAAGGCCCGGAAGACGCTGTCGCCGGGACGACGCAGATAGCTGACCGCGGCCGGCATCCGGTTGGCGGAGGTGGGCAGCAGCCGCCAGTCGCCCTCCCGGTCCGGGCCGAAGGCGCGCTCGAGCAGCGGCGCGAGGGCGTCGCGGCCGTCGAACACGAACGGTTGCGGCGGCATCGTCACCCGGATGTCCTGGGCAGCGACGGCGAGGGCGGCCGGGGCGTCGCAGCGCTCGTGGGCGTCGATGAACGCCTCGAGCAGCCGGCGCTCGTCCGGGTCCGGCGCCGGGGCAGACCAGTCTGCGCGACGGCGGGGAAGATGCCGCTTCATGGTCTCCCGGGCCCGCTGGAGAGCGCTGTTGGCGGCCGGCACGCTCGTCCCGATGAGGTCAGCCGTCTCGGCGGCGGAGAGTCCGAGCACCTCGCGACCCAGGAACGCCGCTCGCTGGCGGGCGGGCAGCGCCTGCAGCGCGACCAGGAAGGCCAGCTCGATCGTCTCCCTCGCGGCGTACGTCGCCTCCGGCTCCAGCGCGTCGTCCGGGTACGCCGTGAGCCAGGCGACCTCGGCCGGCGACTCCGGCGCCCGCCGGGCGCGGCTGCGGGTCCGGTCGACGCAGACGTTGGTCGCGATCCGGTAGAGCCAGGCCCGCAGGTGCTCGCCCTCGAACGTGTCTCGCGACTTCCAGGCGCGCAGGAAAGTCTCCTGCACTGCGTCCTCGGCATCGTCGTACGAGGCGAGCATCCGGTAGCAGTGCACGTGCAGCTCTCGCCGGTGCTGCTCGAAGGCTGCCTCGAGCTCGCTCACCGCGCGTGCTGCCTGATCTCCTGCACCGCCCAGGTGTTGCCGTCGGGGTCGTCGAAGTAGATGAACGTGCCGTAGTCGGCCCGGTTCGGCTCGACGCCGGCGGTCATCACGCCGCCCTCCGCGAAGTGCTGTGGTCCGGTGTTCTCGATCCCCGCCGCCTCGAGCTGTCGGTGCGCCGCCTCGATGTCGGTGACGACGAGCTGGCAGCCCTTGAGCGAGCCCGGGACGACCCCGCCGCCGAGGCCGGTGCCGAACACGATCGAGCAGGCGGACCCGGGCGGCGTCACCTGGATGACGCGGAAGGTGTCGCCGCCCCGGTGATCGGTGTCGAGGGTGAAACCCAGCTTGTCCACGTAGAACTCGCGGGCCCGCTCCACGTCGCTGACGGGGGCGATGACGACTTCGAGCTTCCAGTCCATGTCTGTTCCTCCAGTTCGTCGGCAGCCACTGTGGCAGGCCGTTCGACAGGTGAAACGTCACCGGCACGCAGAACTCATCGGTGCATCGATGAGTCGACGCAGAAATGTCAGCAGAGATGCCAGTACAGTCGCCGGGTCCCGACGACCCGAGGGGGTGAGTCCCATTTCCGCTGTCACCGACGCTGCGCAGGCGCAGCTTGACGAGAGGTACTCACATGGAGCTCACCCCGACCACGTCCTACGTCACCGCTGACGACGGCACCCGCCTCGCCGTCCACGTCGCCGGAGCCGGCGACCCGCTGGTCTGCCTGCCCGGCGGCCCGATGCTGGACTCCGCCTATCTCCGCGATCTCGGCGGGCTCACCGCCCACCGCACGCTGGTCCGGCTCGAACGACCCGGGGGAGTTCCCGCGTCTGATGGCGCCCTTCCTGGACGACTGAGCGTCAGCTGAGGGTCAGGACGACGTCGCCGAGCACCGGCGCGCCGTCCCGCTCGCCGCTCTGCCCATCACCGGCGGCGACCGTGGCCGACCCGAGGATCCGGCCGTCCTCGCGCCAGCCCCGGACCCGGATCGTCTCGCCCGGATAGACCACGCCGGCGAACTTCGCGGCGAAGGCGCCGACGCGGGTCGCGTCGCCGCCGAGCAGAGCGTCGGTGAGCTCGCGGAGCACGATCCCGTAGGAGCACAGACCGTGCAGGATCGGCGCGGGGAACCCGGCCGCCTTGGCGAAGTCGGGGTCGGAGTGCAGCGGGTTGCGGTCGCCGCAGAGTCGGTAGAGCAGCGCCTGCTGCGGCGAGATGGCGTACGTCGTCTCCGCGTCCGGCGCGCGGTCGGGGAGCTCGACCGGCTCCGACGTGCCGCGGTCACCGCCCCACCCACCCTCGCCGCGCACGAAGATCGACGAGCGGGTGGTCCACAGCTCCTCGCCGGACTCGGACGGTCGCGACGCCCTCCTGCCAGATCACGGCGGCCTTGCCCTTGTCCCACACGTCGGTGAGCGTGGTCCGCACGGTGGCGGAACCGGACGTCGGCAGCGGCCCGCGCAGCGTGATCGACTGCGAACCGTGCACGACCTGCGACAGGTTGATGTCGCAGCCGGGCAGGTCCAGCGGCGGCGGGTCGGTCGCGTGGAAGGTCGGGGCCACGACGCCGAACGACGGCAGCACCTGCAGCCCCGGCCCGTCGACGGTGTAGCGCAGCGCGTCGGGGTCGGTGTTGTCGCCCGGGCGGGCGCCCGCGCCGATGCCGAGGTGGTAGAGGAGCACATCGCTCGATGACCACGAGAACGACACCTCGCCGATCTCGGCGCCGATCGCGACAGACGGGTCGATCGGCATCAGACGGCCTCCTGCGCTCCGGGGTTTCGAGACGGTTGCTGCGCAACCTCCTCAACCACCGGAGCAGGCGAGTCCGGTGGTTGAGGAGGGCGTTCTGCGCCCGTCTCGAAACCCCGGACGGTCGACGTAGCGATGTCTTCAGCCGCCAGGTAGCCGAACGCCAGCGCCGGCCCGATGGTGGCGCCGGGGCCGGCGTAGGTGCGACCCATCACGGCGGAGGAGACGTTGCCGGCGGCATACAGCCCGCCGATGACCGAGCCGTCCGGCCTGAGCACCCGGGCCCGCTCGTCGGTGACCAGGCCGCCCTTGGTGCCGAGGTCGCCGGGGACGATCTTGACCGCGTAGAACGGTGGGTGGTCGATCGCGTGCAGAGAGGGGTTCGGCTTCACCCTGGGGTCGGAGTAGTACTTGTCGTAGGCGCCCTCACCGCGGTGGAAGTCCTCGTCCACGCCCGCGGAGGCGAAGCCGTTGAACCGCTCGACGGTGTCGCGGAGCGCCGCCGCAGGGACGTCGATCTCGGCGGCCAGCGCCTCGAGGGTGGCGGCCTTCTTGATCGTGCCGTGCTTGTACCAGCGGCCGGGGAAGGGCTGGCGCGGGGAGAGTCCGGCGAACACGTAGCGGTTGCGGTAGCGCTGGTCGATGACCATCCATGCCGGCACGTGGCCGACCCCGGTGGCCTCGCCCTTGTAGATCTCGTGCACCGCCTCGACGTAGGGCAGCGCCTCGTTCATGAACCGCTGCCCGGCCTGGTTGACGATGATCGAGCCGGGCAGGTTGCGCTCGGCCAGGCAGAACCACGGTCCGTTCGGCAGCGGGATCGTCGGCCCCCACCAGGCGTCGTCGAGCAGGTCGGTCTGCGCGCCCGCCGCGATGCCCGCGAGGATCCCGCCGCCGGTGTTGAACTCGGAGCCGGTCGTCCAGTCGACCGAGGTCGGGTGCGGCTGGTACTTCTCGCGCATCTCGAGGTTCTTCTCGAAGCCACCGCTGCCGAGGATCACGCCGCGCCGGGCGCGGATCGTGGCCTCCTGGCCGTCTCGGGTGACCCGGACGCCGGTGACCCGGTCGTGCTCGAGCGCGAGGCCGGTGAGCTCCGTGTCGTAGTGGACCGGTACGCCGGCGTCGACGAGCCCCTTGCGCAGGCCGATCGCAATCGCGTTGCCCATCGCGAACATCCGGCGCCGCAGCAGGCTGCTCACGATCCGTCTGAGCACGACCTTGACCATGGTCGCCGGGCCGCGCCAGGTGCGCAGCCCGAGGCTGATCTTGCGGTAGTCGGCCTGGGTGACGATCAGGTTGGCGGGCGCCTTGGCGTACTGCGGGTGCAGCCGGTCGAGCTCCGTGCCGAGGAAGCGCGCGTCCAGCGGGACCGGTTCGGCGGAGCGGCCGCGCGGCCGGCCACCGGGCGCCTCGGGGTGGTAGTCGGCGTACTCCGGGACCCACTGGAACCGCACCGGCGTGTGCTGGCGGATGAAGTCGAGAACCTCGGGGCCGCGGTCGAGGTAGGTGTCGCGGCGGACCTTGGGGACCACGTCGCCGACGATCGAGTCGAGGTACAGCTTCGACTGCGCCAGGTCGTCGGGGGAGACCTGCCCGGCCGCCTCGAGGGCGTAGTTGCCGGGCATCCACACCCCGCCTCCGCTGCGGGCGGTGGAGCCGCCGAAGTAGCCGCTCTTCTCGACCAGGAGGACGTCCAGACCCTGGTTCGCGGCCGCCAGCGCGGCGCACATCCCGGCTCCGCCGGCGCCCACGACAACGACGTCGACCTCCGTCGGCAGGGAGCCTGGAGGAGGGGCGCTCATGGCGCAAAACTGTAACAGGTTCTACTATCGGTCAGTGACCTCCCCGGATGCGATCTCGGCCGCCGTCGACCGGCTGGCCACCGCCCTGGAGACCCGCGTCCCGTGCGCCGCGGTGCGCGACCTGATCGGCACCGACGACCTCCCGGCGGCGTACGCCGTGCAGCAGGGACTGGTGCAGAAGCGCCTCGCATCGGGCGCCACGGTGGTGGGCCGCAAGATCGGCGCCACGTCCGAGGCCGTGCAGAACCAGCTCGGCGTCGACCAGCCCGACTTCGGCTACCTGCTGGACGACATGGACGTCAGCGACGACGATCCGATCTCCATGCGGACGTTGCTGCAGCCGCGCGTGGAGGCGGAGGTCGCGTTCCGGCTGGGACGCGACGTCAACCCGTCCGACGAGGCCGACATCACCATCGAGCTGGTGCGGAGCGCCGTCGAGGTCGCCCTGCCG
Organism: uncultured Actinomycetota bacterium; assembly: GCA_963765915.1. Taxonomy (GTDB): domain Bacteria; phylum Actinomycetota; class Actinomycetes; order Propionibacteriales; family Nocardioidaceae; genus Nocardioides. Next base: position 191,057 of record CAVXYB010000002.1, read on the forward strand.
GCGCTGGAGATCGTCGACTCGCGGATCGACCAGTGGGACATCACGTTCACCGACACCGTGGCCGACAACGCCTCGAGCGGCCTCTACGTCGTCGGCCGCGGGGGGAAGCCGCTCGACGAGCTGGAGCCGCGGGACGTCGAGATGTCGTTGACCATCAACGGTGAGGTGCGGTCGTCCGGCAACGGTGCCGCCTGCCTCGGCGACCCGCTGGAGGCGCTGCGGTGGCTGGCCGTGCAGTGCCATCGCTTCGGTGACCCGCTGCGGGCGGGCCAGGTCGTGCTGTCCGGTGCCCTGGGCCCGTTCGTGCCGTTCGCCGCGGGCGACCGCGTCGAGGCGTCCATCAGCGGGTTCGAGCCGCTCACCGCCCGGTTTGTCGACTGAGTCGTCGACTGAGTTCGAGGAGTAGTGATGAAGCGCACCGCCGCCATCGTCGGGCCCGGCAACATCGGGACCGACCTCATGTACAAGCTTCTGCGCTCCGAGGTGATCGAGCCGCGCTGGATGATCGGGGTCGACCCGACCAGCGAGGGGCTCAAGCTCGCCGCCGACCTGGGTCTGGAGTCCACCCACGAGGGCGTGGACTGGCTGCTCAAGCAGGACGAGCTGCCCGACCTGATCTTCGAGGCCACGTCGGCCTACGTGCACCGCGAGTACGCACCGCGCTACGAGGAGGCCGGCATCCGTGCGGTCGACCTCACACCGGCCGCCGTCGGCCCGGCCGTGATCCCGCCGGTCAACGGAGAGGAGCACCTGGGCGCGATGAACGTCAACATGATCACCTGCGGCGGCCAGGCCACGATCCCGATGGTCGCGGCGGTCTCGCGGGCGGCGACGGTGTCGTACGCCGAGATCGTCGCCTCGGTCTCCTCGACGTCCGCCGGACCGGGCACGCGCGCCAACATCGACGAGTTCACCCGCACCACGGCGACCGGTGTCGAGACGATCGGTGGCGCCCAGCGCGGCAAGGCGATCATCATCCTCAACCCCGCCGAGCCGCCGATGATCATGCGCGACACGATCTTCTGCGCCGTGCCGCCGGACGCCGACCGCGACGCGATCGTCCAGTCGATCGTGGCGATGGAGAAGGCGGTGCAGGAGTACGTGCCGGGCTACCGGCTGCTCCAGGAGCCGCAGATCGACGAGCCGTCGGCCGCGACGCAGGGGCAGACAAAGGTGTCGATCTTCGTCGAGGTCGAGGGCGCGGGGGACTACCTGCCGCCGTACTCCGGGAACCTCGACATCATGACCGCCGCCGCCGCGCAGGTCGGCGAGAACATTGCGAGAGCCATCGGTGGTTGAGCCGGGAGGCCGTCCACGGCCGACGGTGTCGAAACCACCGCAAGGAAGGCACTGACATGAACACAGACATCAACGCACTCGAGCGCACCTGGTCAGGGACTCACGGCGACGACCCGTGGGGTGAGCTCGACCTCCGCCTGACCGACACCTGCCTGCGCGACGGGTCGCACCACAAGCGGCACCAGTTCACCGCGCAGGAGGTGCACGACATCGTCGAGGCCCTCGACACCTCCGGCGTCCCCGTCATCGAGGTCACCCACGGCGACGGGCTGGGCGGCTCGTCGTTCAACTACGGCTTCTCGAAGACGCCCGAGCAGGAGCTGATCCGGATCGCGGCGGACACCGCCAAGCGAGCCAAGATCGCGTTCCTCATGCTCCCCGGGGTCGGCACCAAGGATGACATCCGCGCCGCGCAGGACAACGGCGGCCAGATCTGCCGGATCGCGACGCACTGCACCGAGGCCGACGTCTCCATCCAGCACTTCGGCCTGGCCCGGGAGCTCGGCCTCGAGACGGTCGGCTTCCTGATGATGAGCCACACCCAGCCGCCGGAGGTGCTGGCCAAGCAGGCGCGGATCATGGTCGACGCCGGCTGCCAGTGCGTCTACGTCGTCGACTCGGCCGGCGCGTTGATCATGGAGCAGACCGCGGACCGGGTGTCCGCGATCGTCGCCGAGATCGGGGACGTGGCCGACGTCGGCTTCCACGGCCACGAGAACCTCGGGCTCGGCGTCGCGAACACGATCATCGCCGCCCGTGCGGGCGCCACCCAGATCGACGGCTCGGTCCGCCGCTTCGGCGCCGGCGCCGGGAACACGCCACTGGAGGCGTTCATCGGCGTCTGCGACAAGCTCGGCTGGACCACCGGCGTCGACTTCCTGCAGATCGTCGACGCCTCCGAGGACGTCATCAAACCGGCCATGCCCGAGGAGTGCCAGCTCGACCGGATGACGCTGATGATGGGCTACGCGGGCGTCTACTCGTCGTTCCTCAAGCACGCCGGCAACGCCGCGGACCGCTACGGCGTCTCGGGCGCCAAGATCCTGCTCGAGGCCGGCCGTCGCAAGCTGATCGGCGGCCAGGAGGACCAGCTGATCGACATCGCGCTGATGCTGAAGGCCGAGGCAGACAAGGAAGCCGCGAACAGCTGAGCGTGGCGTGTGCCGTGTCAGCGTGACCCTGTGTCGACCCCGAACTTGCTGGCACCGATCTGCGCTCGCTGGCAGGGTCAGCCTGGTGACGGATCCCAAGGAGACCCTGGTCGAGTACCTGCAGTCCGCGCGCGACGCGATGGTCTGGAAGGTCGAGGGGCTGAGCGAGTACGACGCGCGAAGGCCGCTCACGCCGACCGGCACCAACTTGCTCGGGCTCATCAAGCACCTCGCCAGCGTCGAGCTGGGTTACTTCGGGGACACTTTCGGCCGGCCGAGCGGCATCGCGCTGCCCTGGCACGCCGACGACGCGGACATGAACGACGACCTCTACCTGACCCCCGACGAGTCGCGGGAGTGGGTGCTGGACCTCTACCGCACCGCTTGGGCGCACGCTGCGACGACGTTCGAGGAGTGCGACCTGGACACCGTGGGCCGGGTGCCGTGGTGGGGCGACCGGAACGAGGTGACCCTTCACCAGATCCTGGTCCACATGGTGACCGAGACCCATCGGCACGCCGGCCACGCCGACATCGTCCGGGAGACCATCGACGGTCAGGTCGGCCGGAGGCCCGAAGACGGCAACATCGCCGACGGCTACAACTGGCCGGCGTACGTCGCCCGGGTCGAGGCGGCGGCTCGCTCGGCCGGCGCGTAAGGGCTCCCTGACCCTCCCTTGGTGCGCGGCATCGACACCTGACTAGAACGTGTTCTAGTATTGGCCTCGCACCATTGGAGGAGGAGAGAGCAAATGTCCCAGGCTGTGCTCGACGGGGTCCGAGACCTGCTGCCGACGATTCGTGACCGGGCCGACGAGGCCGAGCGCCTGCGCGTCGTCCCCGAGGCGTCGATCAAGGAGCTGGAGGAGGTCGGGTTCTTCCGGCTGCTCCAGCCCCGGAGGTTCGACGGCCTCGAGGCTGACCCGATCACGTTCTACACAGCGGTCCGCGACATCGCGAGCGCATGCGGCTCTACCGGCTGGGTCTCCAGCGTGGTCGGCGTCCACCCGTGGCAGGTGGCGCTGTTCGCGGACGAGGCGCAGCAGGCGGTCTGGGGCGAAGACACCAACACGAGGCTGAGCTCGTCGTACGCGCCGACGGGCAAGGCCACGGTGGCCGAGGGTGGCTACACCCTCTCCGGCAAGTGGAGCTTCAGCTCCGGGTGCGACCACTGCACCTGGGTTCTGCTCGGCGGCCTGGTCTTCAACGCCGAGGGCGACGTCGTCGACTTCAAGACGTTCATGGTCCCGCGCAAGGACTACACGATCGTCGACGTCTGGAACGTCGTCGGCCTGCGCGGCACCGGCTCCAACGACATCGTCGTGGAGGACGTGTTCATCCCCGAGGCGTTCACGCTCAGCATGAGCGAGACCGGCCAGTGCAAGGGCCCGGGCCAGGAGCAGAACCCCTCCGACCTCTACAAGCTGCCCTTCCACTCGATCTTCACCGGCACCATCACCGTCCCGATCATCGGCATGGCGGTGGGCGCCTACGACGAACACGTCGAGATGCAGCAGAAGCGGACGCGCGCGGCCTACATCGGCGAGAAGGCCTCGCTCGACCCGTTCTCCGCCGTACGCATCGCCAGGGCGTCCTCGGAGATCGACGCCGCCTGGGCGCTGCTGGTCAACAACATCCGCGAGGAGCAGGACTACATCGCCAAGGACGAGCGGATCCCGCTCAAGACCCGGCTCAAGGTACGCCGCGACCAGGTGCTCGGCAGCCAGCGGGCGATCGACGCGATCGACTCGCTCTTCGAGGCGTCCGGCGGTCGTGCGCTCGCCGAGGGCACCTACCTGCAGCGCGCCTGGCGCGACGCCCACGCCGGCCGGGTGCACGCCGCCAACGACCCGGAGCGGGCACTGCAGATGTTCGGCGCCCACGAGTTCGGCCACAAGATCGACCCCGGGATGTACTGAGTGACCTCCTTCGACAAGGAGTCGGTCCGCCGATCCGCGAAGGCCAAGGACCTCACCCTCAACTACTACGAGGCGGGCCCCGACACGCCGACCAGCGTCGGGGGAGGCCTGCCGCTGGTGATGCTGCACGGTGGCGGCCCCGGTGCCTCCGCGTGGTCCAACTTCGGCGCCACGCTGCCCAGGTTCGCGTCGACGTTCCGGACTCTGCTGGTCGACCAGCCGGGCTTCGGCGGCAGCGACAAGCCGCCCGTCGTCGGCAACTACTACCGGTTCGCCGCCGACCACGTCGTCGCGCTGCTCGACGAGCTGGGCGTGGGCCGGGTGCACCTGCTCGGCAACAGCCTCGGCGGCGGTACGGCGATGCGGCTGGCCCTCGAGCACCCCGACCGGGTCGGCCGGCTCGTGCTGATGGGGCCGGGCGGCCTCTCGCTCAACCTGTTCCACGCCGACCCGACCCAGGGCGTCCAGCGGCTGATGGAGTTCGGCGCCAACCCGACCCGCGACGCTCTCCGGGCGTTCATCAAGACCATGGTCGTCAACCAGGAGCTGGTCACCGACGAGCTGGTCGAGGAGCGGTTCGCGGATGCGACCGCGCCCGGCGCCCAGGACGCGATGCGCTCGATGGGCATGTCGTTCTGGAACCCGGAGACCGCCGAGGACGGCATGCTCTGGCGCGAGGCGCACCAGCTGCGCAAGCACACCCTGCTCACCTGGGGCCGCGAGGACCGCGTGAACCCGCTCGACGGCGCCATGGTCGCGCTCAAGCTGATCCCCAAGGCGACCCTCCACGTGTTCCCGAACTGTGGCCACTGGGCCCAGATCGAGGCGGCCGACGAGTTCGCCGAGGTCGCCACGGCCTTCCTGTCCCGACACGTCGAGAGGGACCGCTCATGACCATCGACATCAAGTCCATGGGCTACGTCCGCGTGGCCTCGACCGACCCCGAGCAGTGGCGGCTCTTCGCCGGCAAGGTCCTGGGCCTGGCCGAGGGGCGCGGCCCTGATCCCGAGCACCAGTACTGGCGGATCGACCAGGTGTCCGCCCGGCTGGTCGTGTTCCCCTCCGACGTCGACCAGCTCGACTGCGTCGGCTGGGAGCTGGCCGACCATGCGGCACTGCAGGAGGCTCGCGAGCACCTCGAGAAGGCCGGGGTCCAGGTCGAGGAGGGCACCCGCGAGGAGCTCGACGAGCGCCGGGTCCAGGAGCTGGTCCGCTTCCGGGACCCCTTCGACAACGTCTTCGAGCTGTTCCACGGGATCACCTACGAGTCCCGGCCGGTCGTGACGCCGTACGCCGCGACGTTCGTCACCGGCGACCAGGGGATGGGCCACATCGTGCTGCCCGTCACCGACGACGTCGAGGCACTCCACTTCTACCGCGACACGCTCGGGTTCCGGCTGCGCGACTCGATGAGCATGCCGGGGGAGTTCGTCGGCAAGGAGCCGGGCTCCAAGGTCTGGCTGCGCTTCCTGGGCGTCAACCCGCGGCACCACTCGCTGGCGTTCCTGCCGATGCCGAACCCCTCCAAGTGCGTGCACATCATGCTGGAGGTCGACGAGCTCGATCACGTCGGCCGCGCCCTGGAGCGGGTGCGCAAGCACAAGGCGCCACTCTCGGCCACGCTGGGCCGGCACATGAATGACGAGATGATCTCGTTCTACGTGAGGTCACCCGGCGGCTTCGACATCGAGTTCGGCACCGACGGCCTCACCGTCGACGACTCGAGGTGGGTGGCCCGCGAGTCGACGGCGGTCTCTTACTGGGGTCATGACTTCGGCGCCGGTCGATAGGACCTACCGTGAGTAGCGTGAGTGCGGCGAAGCGAGAGTTCCCCGACGTTCCCGAGGGGATGAAGGCGGACGCCCGGGAGACCTGGCCGAGCCACGACCTGATCGAGTCGTGGTTGGGCGACTCGATGTACGACTTCCAGTTCCGCCCCGGCGAGGACGTGGTCGTTGACGCCGATGACCCGGAGGCAGTGGCCGCCGCCCGTCGGTTCCGCGACGTCCTGGGCCGGTTCGCTTCCGGCGTCACCGTCGTGACCGCGATCAGCGGCGGCGCGCCGGTCGGCCTGACCTGCCAGTCGTTCTCCAGCGTCTCGCTCAACCCGCCGCTGGTGCTGTTCGTCCCGGCCAAGTCATCGCGGGCCTGGCCGGCCATCCAGCGCTCGGGCAAGTTCTGCGTCAACTTCCTCGCCGCGGACCAGGCCGAGCTGTCCAATCAGATGGCCAGCCGCGGCGTGGACAAGTTCTCCAACGTCTCCTGGACGCCCGCGCCCGCCACCGGCTCCCCGATGATCGAGGAGTCGCTCGGCTACGTCGACTGCCAGATCCACAGCGTGCACGAGGCCGGCGACCACTTCGTGGTGATCGGCCGGGTCCTCGACCTCGGCGACTCGTCAGATTCTGGGGGAGACGCCGACAAACCGCTGCTGTTCTTCCAGGGCAAGTACGCCAGCACCGAGTCGTAAGGGCTCTCACCTGCGGCTGAGCAGTGTCCGCACAGAGTCGCGGCGTGCCTAGCCTCCGATCGCGGTTCCGTAGACCACACACCCCTGGGGCTGGAACTGGCGTACCCAGACGAACAAGTCGACATGGACGACGAAACCGCTCGGGGTTGCGAACTCGATCCGCATTGCTCGCGACGTGGTGCTCCCCTTGTAGAGGATGTCATCGAGGTCGAAGATCTCTGGCGGGTCATAGTTGTTGGCGAACCACGACTGTATGTCTTGCTTGTCGTCCGCGTCGTTCAAGATGAAGGCGCTCTGATTGACCCAGGCGGTGATGGTGGAGTTCCCTTCGCTGGTCACCGCCTTGAGGTCGACGATGTCCCCAAAGTCTTGGCACTCACCGTAGATCGCGAACTTGCCGGGGAAATCGAGAATCAGGCGTTGGCTGGTGCCGTAGGGGACCTGGAAGTTGATCTTCTTGACGCTCATGCCGCCCACCGTCCCGGCGTTGACACCGGCCAGGGTGCTTTCGTTGATGTCCGCGCCGGTGAGGGCGTTGCCCCCGACCTTCGAGCTGTCGACCGCGTTCCCCGCGAGCTTCGACCCGACGACGGCGTTGGGGGCGAGCTCGTTGGCGCCGACCGAGTTGTTGGTGACCTCGAGGGCACCGACTGAGTTGGTCGCGAGGTCGGCGGAGGTCAGCGTGTCGGTGAGGACCTTCGAGCTGGTGACAGCGTCCGCACCCAGGTCGGGGTTCTTCACCTCCCCGTTCACGATGTCGGCGCTGAACACGGTGTTGGCCGCATAGGCGGTGCCGGTGCCGAGCGCGATGGTGAGGGCGAGGAACGAGCACACATTCGAGAATGTGAACGAACGCCGCACGACGGACTTGCCTGGACGCATGGTGAGCACCTCTCTGGAGTGAGCGCGGGGCAGCCGCGAGGGCTGACGATCCCGCGAACCCGTCTGCCTGGGCGCCAAAATCTCGACCCAACGTGCCACGGATCGAGCGGTGACGCCCATGGTCATTCCGGGTGACTGCGGCTGGCGTAGATCAGCGAGTCGGACCCTGGTCCGGGCCCGGACCCGAGGACTAGGTTCGAGCGTCGGCCCCAGACGGGTCGATCAGCAGTACAGGTCCGCTGGGCACTTCGCTCGGGCGTGGGCGGTGCGGCCTCTCGTATCGGACCCATTCTCGAAGGAGACCCGTCATGCTCCACAGGTTGCTCAAAGGACTCACGTTCGCGAACGTCTGCTCGTTCCTCGCGCTCACCATCGCCCTCGGCACCGGGACTGCCTACGCGGTCGACACCGTCGGCTCCGAGGACATCATCGACAACTCGATTCAGTCCGTCGACATCAAGAACGGCAATGTGTCCACGTCCGACATCGCCAACGCCACCATCACGGGCGCAGATCTCCACGCCGACTCCGTCACTGCCGCGAGCATCCTGGACGGCACGATCGCCAACGCCGACCTCGCCCCCGATGCGGTCAACAGCGCCAACGTGGTCAACGAGTCGCTCACCGCCGCCGACCTCGCGTCCGACTCGGTCGGCTCGTCCGAGATCCCGAACAATGCGGTCGGGGCGACGGAGGTCGCATCCAACTCCATCGACTCCGGGGAGGTTGTCGACTTCGGCCTGACCAACGAGGACGTCGGCGTCCTCTTCGCCCAGGTCAACGCCAACGGCACCGTGGCGAACAGCAGCGGAGGCGTCACGAGCATCAGGATCGCCATGGGCCAGTACGGGGTCGACTTCGGTCGGAACATCTCGGCCTGTGCCTTCACGGCCACCCAGGGCGAATCTGGCGCGGGCGGGGCCCCCGGGGCGATCCTCGGCGTCACCGACCGTGGAGGGAACGTCGAGGCTGTCTTCGTGACCGTCCGGAACACCGCGAACGCCGCCGTCGACCGTGCCTTCCAGCTCACCGTGGTGTGCTGACAGTCGTCAGCCCGCAATCACGGTCCCGGTGAGGCTGCAGCTGTCGCCAAACACGGAGAGGAGCAGATCGAGGTGCGCGACGAACCCGCTCGGCGCGCCGAAGTCAATCCTGGCCCACTTCGGGGCGAGGCCAGGGAAGACGTTGTCGACGAGATAGACGGTGCCTGCGTCGTACCCGCCGCCTACGGCCGCCATGTCCCGGGTGGAGTTTGAGTCATCGAACACGTTCATGTAGCCGGAGAGCCCGGCGATCATCGTGCCGTTCTCTCCAGGGTAGATGTTGACGTCCAGGCGGTCGCCGAACGCTTGGCACTCCGCGTACATCTGGAACTTCCCCGGGAAGTCGAGAATCTTCGTATTCGCAGTGCCGTAAGGAACCTGGAAGTTGATCTTCTTGACGCTCATGCCGGCCACTGTCGCCGCGTTGACACCGGCGAGGGTGCTTTCGTTGATGTCCGCGCCGGTGAGCACGTTGGCGCCGACCTTCGAGCTGTTGACGGCGTTGGACGCGAGCTCGCTCGCGGTCACCGCGCCTGCGGCGAGGTCGGCGGAGGTCAGCGAGTCGATGAGGACCTTGGTGCTGTCCACCGCGTCCGGGCCGAGTCTCGAGGCGATGACCGCGGCCGGCTTGATGTTGCCGGCGGCCACCTGGCTGTTGCCGATGTCAGCGGTCTTGACCTCGTCGTTCTTGATGTCCTGGGACAGGATCGCCTCATCGATGATGTCACTGGAGCCAACGGTGTTGGCCGCGTAGGCGGTGCCGGTGCCGAGCGCGACGGTGAGGGCGAGGAACGAGCACACATTCGAGAACGTGAACGAACGCCGCGCGACGGACTTGTTTGGACGCATGGGTGAGCACCTCTCTGGAGTGAGCGCGGGGCAGCCGCGAGGGCTGACGATCCCGCGAACCCGTCTGCCTGGGCGCCCGAATCTCGACCCAACGTGCCACGGATCGAGCGGTGACGCCCATGGTCATTCCGGATGATTGGCACCGACGACTGATAGACCAGAGCGGTGGCCACGCACCCGCTCTGGCGTCCGTTCGAGCTGACCGACCTGCAGCAGTCCGACGCCGCCGTCGTCGGCCCGTCCCCGCCGGGGATCGTGCACGTCGTGCCGTACGACGCGGCCTGGCCTGAGCGCGCGACTGCGCTCATCGGGGACGTCCGTGCCGCGCTAGGTGATCGGGTCCTCGCGCTCGAGCACGTCGGCTCCACCTCGGTACCGGGGCTCGCGGCCAAGCCGGTGCTCGACCTGGTGCTGACGGTCGCCGACCCGGCCGACGAGGCGGCCTACGTCCCCGCGCTGGAGCCGCTGGGCCTTCTGCTCCATATCCGGGAGCCGGACTGGGACGAGCACCGGATGCTCACCCGCACAGACCGCGCGGTCAACCTGCACGTGTTCGGCCCGACTGCGACAGAGCCGCGCCGGCTGGTCGCGTTCCGCGAGTGGCTGCGCTCCCACGACGACGACCGCGCGGCGTACGGCGCCCTCAAGGCCGCGCTTGCCGACGAGGGATTCGAGCGCGTCATGGACTACAACAACCACAAGGCCGAGCTGGTCTATGACATCTACGAGCGGATCTTCACCGCCGATCCGGCACACGGGCACGACCCGCAGCCGCGACCCTGACGGTCAGGGCTCCAGACAGGCCGGGATCGAGTCCACCTGCCCCTGGGGCTGCTCAGTGTTGCCACCGGGACCGTAGATCTTGACCCAGTCCACTGTGGGGAACTGCCGTAGGGTCGGAGCGACCGAGCCGGCGACCGTGATCGTCGACCCGCCGCTGCTGCACCCGCGGGTCAGGCGCACCCGCGCAATGCGGGCGGCGATCTGCAGGTCGTCGAAACCCCATGCGCCGGACCTCACGAGCCGCAGCCCGGCCGACCGCTCCTGTGGAGTTGGCCCGGCGAACAGCGCGTGCAGTGCGGCACCCGCCGGAGCGTCGCTCCGGATCGGCCGCTGACGGGGCACGAAGTACGGCGCGTTGCCGGTGCCGACCGCATTGCTGTCGACCAGCCAGACCTTGCGCGTGGTCGTGGGGAACCCGGCGCGGACGTCGACCACGACGCGGTCCGGGTTCTGCAGCTGGGTGACGGTGTACGAGGTGCGCTTCTGCACGCCCAGACCGAAGGTGACGGTGGCCTCGAAGTCGCCCGCACCCACCGAGGTGAGCACGTTGGGCAGCGCGTAAGCGGTCCGAGTCCTGACCGTGGCGCCGTTCTGGTCGTGAGCGACGGCCCCCTGGAAGATCACCATCAGGACCTTCGCACCGGCCACCCGCACGGGGAATCCCGAGCCGTCGTGGTGCAGCGTGTCGACCCAGTCGAGCAGGACGTCTTCCGGCAGCCCGTTGGCGAAGCCGAAGGTCACCCGATCGACGTTCCCCACGTGCTGGGCCTGCACCGAGGTCAGCGTCGGAAGCGCGAGTAGACCCGGTGCGCTGGTCTCTGGCGCGGCAGCCGCGGTCGCCGGGGCCATCATCGAAAGACCGAGGGCACCGACGGCGACCCCGAGTCCCAGGGACCTGAACCTCATGACAACCTCCTGCGCTCTTGTGCACCCAGTGTCACGAGTGACCGGGCGGCGTGTCCACGTTCACGGTCGGGATACCGCCGCCGGCGCGGGCGATCACCGCGATGCTCGGCTCGTCGGTCGGGTTGGACTCGCGGTGCACGGTGAACGCCGGGACGTGGACGAAGTCGCCGGCCCGCGCGTCGAGGTGCCCGTCGAAGCCCTCGAACTCGAGCCGGAGCACACCTCGGACGACGTAGAGGCTGCTCTCGTTGATGTCGTGGTGGTGCCAGCCGCTGATCGCTCCCGGCTGCGTGGTGACGCGACCGGACCAGAGGAACGGCAGCTCGAAGGCCCGCTCGCGCAGCATCCCCGGGGTCGGGTCACCCTCGACGAGCTCGTCGAACCGGATCACCCGGACGGGGACGGCGTCGGTCACCGGCTCAGCGTCTCAGACTCGAGTGGCGTCCACTCCCGGCCGAACCAACGGCGCACCCGGTCGGCGCCGAAGTCCGACTTGTCGGCGGCAAGCTCCAGGCTCGGGCCCTCGAGAGCGCCGCGCGGGGCCGCACCGCTGAGGAACGTCACCTCGACCTTGCCGACCTCGCCCCCGCCGAACTCCAGGTAGCAGACCCCGCGTCCGTCGTACGTCGCCGCGCCGGCCTCGCCGCGCACCCGGGCGACCAGCTGCGCGGCGACGACGGCGGCCTGGCCCTCGGCGAACACGCCGGCCTTGGGCGTGCCCACGCTGGTGACGTCACGCACGGCATAGACGTCCTCGAACCTCGTGCACAGCGTCAGCGGGTCGACCGGGATCCAGCCGTCCTCAGCCAGGCCGGACTCGAGGACCACGTCCGGCGCGCGGTGGACCGGGACTCCGAGGAATAGGTCGAAGGGCATCTCGGTGCCGTCGGCGAGCCGGGCGCTGCTGGCGGCCGGGTCGAGGCTGGTGACCAGGGTGTCCGGGTGCCAGGCGATGCCGCGCTCGGCGAACGCGGTCAGCAGCGCCTCCGACGCGGCCGGCGAAGGCGGGATCGGCACACCCAGGGGCATCACCAGCGACACCCTCGAGTGGTCGAGCAGGCCGCGGCCGGCGAGGTGGTCGTGGACGAGCAGCGCGGTCTCGCTGGGGGCCGGCTGCGACAAGAGCTGGGCTGGTCCGTCGACGCTTCCATGACCCGCACCACGGCGATTGTGAGTGGAGACGCTCGATGAACGATCCAGCAGACGACCGAGCGACACTGCTGCGGGAGCGACTGGACCGGCTCGCAGACAGTGTCTCGGCCGGCAGCGGCAGGGACGGCGCCCAGCTGTACCGACGGAGCCTGCGGCGCCGGCGCCGACGCGTTGCCGCCACCACGGCCCTGGCTGCCGCCGCTACCGCAGCCGTCGTCGTGGGCGGTGCGACCTGGCTGCCCGGAGTGGACGATGACGGCGCGCCGCGCGTCCGGCAGGGCCAACCTCCGGTCGCAGGGCAGGGCAACGCCGACGCTCGCGCCAAGGTGCTGGCCGGCGTCGACGACCCAGGCGGACGTACCGCGGGCCAGACGGTGGAGGTGTCCCAGGTCGAGGCCGAACGTCGCTGCACGATCGTGTCGCACAAGTTCTGGGGTCCCAGCGCCGTCACGGTCGAGCTGAGCGCGGACTCCGGGCCGTGGTTCGAAGGCGACGCGGTCGTGATCGCTAACGCGCAGGCGTTCGACTACACCCCCTTCGACGTGTCGAGCACGGATGGACGCTGTGTCATCCCGCAGGCCGGTCTCGAGGACGCTGTTGGCACTGTCCCGCTTCCATACCGGCAGCCGATGATGCGGACGGCATTCGTGCGGCCTGCGGCCAGTACCTCGGCTGGGACTTGTCCGACTGGCAGGTGATCGTCGCTGACAGTGCGGAGGACCGGCTGGCGGCGCTCCTGCAGTCGCCCGACGGGTACATGTCGAGGTGCCAGCTCGACAGCTGGTACTTGGATGATCGTGGTGCCGTCGACAACGACAAGGTGTTCGCCGACGCCGACTGCGGGTTCATCCCGTTCGTGGAAATCACCGCCCCGGAGAAGTTCCAAGACGAAGCCGAAACCTTCGGGGCCTACCGCATCCAACCGTCGTTCTTGTTGAGGTGTCAGCGCAAAGCCCCGGGCCAATGGGAAGCCGATTGCCTCGGTGCGGGCTTCGTGTCGGGCCCCGAACCGATTGCGCGGATCGTGGTCACCGACGTGACGGGCGCCGAGCACGAGATCCCGGTGGTTGACGGGTGGCTCGCATTCGCGGGAACGGTCATCAACCACGCCGACAGCCGCAATTCTCCGGGAGGACTGCACTTCACGGTGTACGCAGCCGACGGAACCGTCCTTGCTGAGTACGACGAGGACACCTGCGCTCCGCGCTGCTAGGGACGACGCGCCGTCGGGTCCGATTCCGGACCCGACGGTCTGGCTCGCATCGCGTTCTAGTAGGTGAGGTTGCGATCCGCCTCGAACGCGAGTTGCACCAACTTCGCGGGCATCGCGAACTCGGCGGGCTTGCCCTCCAGGTCGTCCTCGCTCACCCCGCGGGCCTTACTCGACATGCCAGATACGTAGAACCGTCCACCTCCGGCCGCGATCGCGTCAAAGGACTCGCGCAAAGAGCCCGTCCCCAGCCCGGTCAACGAATCGAGGACCGCATCGCGGACCAGTTGTACGGCGTCACCAGCGAGAAAGACGCTGACTTCATGACCCTCATCGACACCCGCCCGTGCCACCAACAGACCAAGTGCGGCGCGGGTCGGGGCCTCAGGGCCGACAGTGACGTGAACCAGCAGCTTGCCCATGGACCTCACCTTCCGTCGGTGCCATCACTGTGGCGGTGGGGGGTGTCGGATGGCAAGGCACCTGCTGTTGCCATCGTCTGCGCCGCCGTCACCACGCGGCTGGCTGAGCCTGGTCACACGTTCCTGAGACACACCGAGTCGGTCACTGAACGGCGCTGTGCACAGGGGGCTGACTGAGTGGGTCGCGATGTCGGTGGTCACTTCTAGCGCTGGGTTCATGGACGATGACCTGCCTGACCTCGACGCGAGTGGCCTGTTGGCTGCTGCGTCCGAGGCGGTGCGGGCTCGTCGACTGGCAGAGGTGCGTGACCTTCAGGTGCTGGCTCAGTGGGCGGCCGTCCACTCCGAGGATCCGACCCACGAGCGGGACTCGCTGGTGCAGCTCGGCGGCGACGGGACGCCGCCCGTGCAGGACTTCTGCCTCGGTGAGATCGCCCTGGCCCGCGGCACGGGCGTCATGGCGACGGCCAACGCGCTGGCTGATGTCCTGGACCTGGTGTTCCGGCTGCCGGAGACCTGGGCGGTCTGCGAGGACGGCGAAGCGGAGCTGTACGTCGCCCGCCGGGTCGCCAAGCTGTCCCGGCACCTCCCGGCCGACCGGGTGGGGGTGGTGGATCGTGCGGTGGCGCGGATCATCGCCCACGAGTCCGGCGGCCGCGTACTGGCCGTCGCCGAGGCAAAGATCATCGAGGCCGACCCGGGACTGCACAACGAGCGCGTCGAGGCCGAGCGGCGGCGGCGCTACGTGTCCTCCTCGCGCACCGACGAGTTCGGTCTGCGCACGGTCATCGCCCGCGTGGAGGCCGGTGACGCGGTGTGGGTCGAGGCGATCGTGACCCGGGTGGCCGAGATCCTGGCGCCGCGCTACCCCGAGGCCACCGCCGACGAGCTGCGGTCGATCGCGTTCGGGTGGCTGGCCCGCCCCGCCGAGCTGCTGGCCCTGCTGCTTGAGCACCGCGACCCGCAGGAGGAGCTCGACCTCAGCGAGGACCTCACGCCCAGCCGGGCCACCGCCTTCCCGGCGGACCTGCTCGACGCGCTGCGCTCGGTCGACCTGTCGCCGCTCGCCCCCAAGGCGGTGTTTACATCCACCTCCACGAGGCGGCGGTCCGCGGTGCCGGTGGCATCGCCCGGGTCGAGGGACTGGGCCCGGTCACCCTGACCGGGCTGCAGGCGCTGCTCGCGCGCACCCACCTGACCGTGAAGCCGGTGCTCGACCTCTCCGACCGGGTCCGCACCACCGCCTACGAGCACCCCGAGTCCCTCAAGGAGCGAGTCCACCTGACCACCGGCGGTGACTACTGGCCCTACGCCACCTCGACCAGCCGCCGCGTTGACTACGACCACCCGGTCCCGTACGACGACCCAGGGCCACCGGGTCAGACCGGCGCCCACAACTCCGGCCCGCTCGGCCGTCGACATCACCGGTGGAAGACCCACTCCGGCTACCGCGCCAGACAGTGCGGTCAGGGCCGCTACGTCTGGCTGACCCCGCACGGGCTCGGCTTCCTCGTCGAACACCGTGGCACCCAACGGATCAGCGACAAGCATGCCCGGATGATCCTGGAAGCCCCACCCGGCGTGGATATCTACCCGGTGACGGCTACAGCTGGATCAACCCACGGTGAGTGTGCGGAGCGCCATACAACTGCGACAGCGCGTGCGCTCTCTTGAACACAAGCTGGGCGTCGTGCTCCCACGTGATCGCGATGCCACCGTGGAGCTGGACCGTCTCGGCGGCGATCTTGTTGAGCGCGTCGGAGCAGTAGGACTTCGCGACATGGGTGAGCCGCGCCGCGTCCGGGGCGTTCGTCGAGACGGCGTACGACGCCGCCCACGACGCCGAGCGGGACATCTCGACCAAGACCAGCATGTCCGCCATCCGGTGCTTGAGCGCCTGGAAGGAGCCGATCGGCCGGCCGAACTGCACGCGCTCCTTGGAGTACTCGACCGTCATCTCGAGCGCCCGGGCCGACAGCCCGGCCGAGAGGGCCGCGACACCGACCGCGCCCACGAGCTCGGCCCGGTCGCGAGCCGCAGCAGAATCGCCGATCGGCGTACCGCCGGAGACGTCGACGGACGCCAGCCGGGTCGTCTGGTCCATCGACGGCAGCCACTCGACCTCGGTCAAGGCCGGGTCCAGCTCGACGAGCTCGTCCCCGGTCGCCGCCACGAGGATGGTGGCCCGGTCGCCGAAGAGGACCGGTCCCTCGCCGGCGACGAACGCCGCGACCTCGCCGGCCGCGATCCGCGGCAGCAGCCGCTTCTTCGCCTCCGCGTCGGCGCCGGCCAGCAGCGCTTCGGACGTCACCAGCGAGGCCAGGAGGGGAGAGGGCGCCAGTGACCGGCCGACCTCCTCGAGCGCGACCATCGACTCGAGCAGCGAGAACCCGGCGCCGTCGTACTCCTCCGGGATCGCCAGCGCGGCCACGCCGATCTGCTCGCACAGCGTCAGCCAAAGAGCCTCGTCGTACCCGGTCTCCGAGGTCATCGCGGCGCGTACGGCGGCACTGTCCGCGCGCTTGGCCAGCAGCGAGCGAACCGTCGCGGCCAGCTCCTGCTGCTCCTCCGAGAACGCGAACTCCATCAGAGCTCTCCGGTCAGCGAGGCCAGCAGCCGTTCGCGATGCGCGGCCGGTGTCCCCCACGCCGTGACCAGCGCGCGGATCTTGGTGAGCCAGATGCTGAGGTCGAACTCCGCCGTGTAGCCGATCGCGCCGTGCAGCTGGAGCCCGGTGCGCGACGCGCGATACGCCGCGTCGGACGCGGCCACCTTGGCTGCGCTGGGGGAGACCTCGCCCAGGGCAGCGGCGTAGACGAGGGGCCGGGCGAAGTCGAGGGCGATCCGTACGTCAGCGAGCGCGTGCTTGATCGCCTGATAGCTGCCGATCTCGCGGCCGAACTGCTTGCGCTGCTTCGCGTACGCGACGCTGTCGGTCAGCACCCGCTCGCCGGCGCCGAGCAGCTGCGCGGACACCGCCAGCACGGCCGCGTCGAAGGCGTCGTCCCACGCGACAGGCCCGGCGCCGGTGACCTCGAAGAGCCGACGGGTGCGATCCACCGACATGTGCATCGAGCCGACGGTGGCGGTGAGGGTGCGGCCGACGTACACCTCCTCGGCAACGTCCGCGTCGAGAGCGAGGGGCACGTGCGGGGGTACGGCGACCGTGGCCATCCGCTCGAGCTCGTGCCCCAGCGCGGTCGGCAGGAATGCCGCGGACTCGACCCACGGGCCCGGCACGGCGTGACGACCGAGCGCCTCGAAGGCGACACACAGCTCGACCGGGGTCGCCTCGGTGGCGAGCATCGTCACGCCGAGCTCGGTCAGCCGAGCCCAGAGCTTCAGCCCGGGGTCGTGGTCGCCGTCGGCCCAGGCGCGTGCGGCCGCGACGGTGTCGGCTCCCGCCAGCAGCCCCTCGAGCGCTGCGGACAGGTCTCGCTGGTCCTCGGTGAGCTCGAACCTCATCCGCGCACCTCGCGAGGGAGGCCGAGGATCCGCTCGGCGATGATGTTGCGCTGCACCTCGTTGGTGCCGGCGTAGATCGGACCTGACAGGGCGAAGGTGTAGCCGTCCAGCCAGCGCGACTCGAGCTCGGCCTCGGGCCCGAGCAGGTCGAGCGCGGTCTCGTGCAGCGCGATGTCCAGCTCGGACCAGAACACCTTGTTGACCGAGCCGGCCGCGCCCATGTCCCCGCCGTTCGACAGGCGGGTCACCGTGCCCCACGTGTAGAACCGGTAGGCCTGCGCCTTGATCCAGGCGTCGACCACGCTGTCCGCCGAGTGCGGGTCTGGCCGTGAGCGGTAGAGCTCGACCAGCCGGTCCGCGGCCGCGCAGAACCGGCCGGGGGAGCGGAGTGACAGCCCGCGCTCGTTGCCGGCGGTCGACATCGCGACGCGCCAGCCGTCGCCGGGCGCGCCGAGCACGTCGGAGTCCGGCACGAAGACGTCCTCGAAGAAGACCTCCGCGAAGCCCGCCTCGCCGTCCAGCTGGGCGATCGGCCGGACCGTGACGCCTTCGGCGTCCAGCGGGAAGAGGAAGTAGGTCAGGCCGTGGTGCCGCTCGGCCCCCGGGTCGGAGCGGAACAGCCCGAACCCCCAGTGCGCGTACGTCGCCCGCGACGACCAGGTCTTCTGGCCGTTGAGCACCCACCCGCCGCGGTCGTCGTCCCGGCGCGCGGTCGAGCGCAGCGAGGCGAGGTCGGAGCCGGCCTCGGGCTCGGACCAGCACTGCGCCCAGATCTGCTCCCCGGTGGCCATGGTGGGGAGGAACCGGTCCTGCTGCTCCTTGGTGCCGTGGTCGAAGAGGATCGGGGCCAGCAGGAAGATGCCGTTCTGCGAGACCCGGCCGGGTGCCCCGGCGCGGTAGTACTCCTCCTCGAAGATCACCCACTCGACGAGCGAGGCCTCGCGGCCGCCGTACTCCTTGGGCCACGACACCACCGACCAGCGCGCGTCAGCGAGGTGCTGCTCCCACTCCTTGTGCCGCGCCCAGCCGTCTTGGGTGTCCATCGACGGCAACGGTTCGCTGGGCACGTGCGCGGCCAGCCACTCCCGGGCCTCGGCCTGGAAGGCGAGCTCGGACTCGGACGGCGTCAGGTCCATGGCTCAGTCCCTGCCTTCTCGT
The DNA here is from genome assembly GCA_963765915.1 of uncultured Actinomycetota bacterium. Classification (GTDB taxonomy): domain Bacteria; phylum Actinomycetota; class Actinomycetes; order Propionibacteriales; family Nocardioidaceae; genus Nocardioides. The sequence goes on from CAVXYB010000002.1 coordinate 209,765, forward strand.
CGGTGGTTTCGAGACGGGCGCAGAACGCCCTCCTCAACCATCGGGTCGGATCGGTGGTTTCGAGACGGGCGCAGAACGCCCTCCTCAACCACGGGTCGGATCGGTGGTTTCGAGACGGGCGCAGAACGCCCTCCTCAACCATCGGGTCGGATCGGTGGTTTCGAGACGGGCGCAGAACGCCCTCCTCAACCATCGGGTCGGATCGGTGGTTTCGAGACGGGCGCAGAACGCCCTCCTCAACCATCGGGTCGGATCGGTGGTTTCGAGACGGGCGCAGAACGCCCTTCTCAACCATCGGGTCGGATCGGTGGTTTCGAGACGGGCGCAGAACGCCCTCCTCAACCACCGGATCTCAGCTCCGTCTTGAGCACCTTGCCCGAGAGGTTGCGGGGCAGGCTGTCGGTGAAGGCGACCTGGCGCGGCACCTTGAAATTGGCCAGCCGCTCCTTGGCGAAGGCGACCACGTCGGCCTCGGTCAGGGCGGCGCCCTCGGCGCGGACGACGAAGGCCTTGCCGACCTCACCCAGCCGCTCGTCCGGGACGCCGACCACCGCGACGTCGGCCACGCCCTCGAGTCTGGCCAGCACCTGCTCGACCTCGGCGGGATAGACGTTGAAGCCGCCGGAGATGTACATGTCCTTGAGCCGGTCGGTGATCGCGAGGTTGCCGTCGGCGTCGAGCGCCCCGATGTCGCCGGTGTGCAGCCACCCGTCCTCGTCGATCGCCTCGCGGGTCGCCTCCGGGTCGTCGAGATAGCCGAGCATCACGTAGTCGCCACGGACCAGCAGCTCGCCGTTCTCAGCGATCCGGGTCTCCATGCCCGGGATGGCCCGGCCGTTCGTGGTGGCCACGGTCTCGGCGGAGTCGCCCTCGCGGCACATCGTCACCACGACCGCCTCGGTCATGCCGAAGGCGGTCACGACCTGGTCGATCTCCAGCTCGTCTCGCATCCTCTCGATCAGCACGACAGGTACGACGGCCGCCCCGGTGACCGCGAGGCGCAGCGAGGAGAGGTCCCGCTCGGCGCGGCCCGGCGCGTTGAGCAGTGACTGGTAGAGCGTCGGCGCCCCCGGGAAGACGGTGATCCGCGCGGATTCGATCAGCCGCATGGTCTCGTCGACGTCGAACGTCGCCACCGGGTAGAGCGTCGCCCCGGTCAGCAGACCGACCACGATGCCGATCTTGTAGCCGAAGGAGTGGAAGAACGGGTTCACCACCAGGTAGCGGTCGTCCTGGCGCACCCCGCCGAGCTCGGCCCAGGCGCGGGCCACCCCGATCGTCTGCCGGTGCGCACTCATCGCGCCCTTGGACCGGCCGGTCGTCCCGGAGGTGAAGAGGATGTCGGCCACGTCGTCCGGCCCGGCCCGGTCGTACGTCGCGCTGTGCGCCGCGGGTGCCTGCGCAACGCTGTCCAGCGTCATGACCCGCGCGGAGACGCCCGCGTCGGTGAGCTCGCGGAGCTGGTCGCGACCGAGGAAGCCGTCGTGCACCACGACCAGCGCGGCGCCGGTGCGCGCGACCACGTCGGCGACCTCCGGACCGACGTACCTCGAGTTGACGGGGACCAGGACGCCACCGGCGTAGGAGACGGCCAGCGCCGCCACCGCCCAGTCGGTGCTGTTCGGACCCCAGAGCACGACGCGGTCTCCCTTGCCGACTCCGACCGCGACGTACGCCGCCGCGGTGGCCTCGACGCGGCGCAGCAGGTCGGCGTAGGACAGCACAGAGTCGCCATCCACGTAGGCCGGGTGGTCGCCGAACCGCTCCGCGGCGTCGCGAAGCAGGGCAGGCAGGGTCTCCAAACCAAGCATTTGCTTGGTAGGATAGCAAACATGGACCTGAGCCACTCCGACGAGGACGAGGCCTTCCGGGCCGAGATCCGCCGGTGGCTGGAGGAGCACCTGACTGGCGAGTTCGCCGATATCAAGGGGCTCGGGGGGCCGGGCAAGGAGCACGAGGCGATCGAGGAGCGGCTGGCCTGGAACCGGCACCTGGCCGAGCACGGCTGGACCGGGGTCGGCTGGCCGAAGGAGCACGGCGGCCGCGGCCTCTCCCTGTGGCAGCAGGTGATCTTCCACGAGGAGTACGCGCGGGCCGACGCGCCCACGAGGGTCAACCACCTCGGCGAGGAGCTGCTCGGGCCGACGCTGATGGCGTTCGGCACCGAGCAGCAGCAGGACCGGTTCCTGCCGAAGATCCTGGCCGTCGAGGAGCTGTGGGCCCAGGGCTACTCCGAGCCCGGCGCCGGCTCCGACCTGGCCAACGTGCAGACCAAGGCTCGCCGCGACGGCGACGACTGGGTGCTCGACGGCCAGAAGGTGTGGACGTCCAACGCGCAGTTCTCGCAGTGGCTGTTCGTCATCGCCCGCAGCGAGCCCGGCTCGGAGCGGCACCACGGGCTGTCGTTCCTGCTCGTGCCGATCGACCAGGAGGGGGTCGACGTTCGCCCGATCGAGCAGCTGACCGGCGGCTCGGAGTTCAACGAGGTGTTCCTCACCGGCGCCCGGACGCCCGCCGACCTGGTGGTCGGGGAGCCCGGCGACGGCTGGCGGGTCGCCATGGGTCTGCTCGGCTTCGAGCGCGGTGTCTCGATCCTGGCCCAGCTCGTCGGCTTCGACCGCGAGCTCGAGCACGTCGTGGCGCTCGCCAGGCAGACCGGCGCGATCGACGACGCGGTGCTGCGCGACCGGCTGGCCGCGCTGGCCGCCGAGCTCGAGGTGATGCGGTTCACCGCGCTGCGCAGCCTCTCCGCGGTCACCGCCGGCGAGGACTCGTCGGCGGGCGGGGGAGCGGCCTCGATCTTCAAGCTGGTCTGGGCGAACTGGCACAAGCGGCTCGGCGAGGTGGCGATGGACGTCCGCGGTCTCGACGGGCTCGTGGCCAAGGGCGCGCCGTACGAGCTCGACGACCTGCAGCGGCTCTTCCTGTTCGCGCGGTCCGACACCATCTACGGCGGCAGCGACGAGGTGCAACGCAACATCCTGGCCGAGCGGGTGCTGGGCCTGCCGCGCGAGCCGAAAGGGGCGGGGAAGTGACGAGCATCCGCGTGGAGCAGCCCGCGCCCGACTACGTGCCGGGCCACGACCTGCTGGCCGGCAAGGTCGTCGTCGTGACGGCCGCTGCCGGTGCCGGCATCGGTGCCGCCGTCGTACGGCGCGCGCTCGAGGAGGGCGCGCAGGCGGTGGTCTTCAGCGACACCCACGAGCGGCGGCTGGCCGAGGCCGAGGAGGCACTGGCCGCGGAGTTCGGTGCCGACCGGGTCCGGCAGCTGGTCTGCGACGTCACGGACGAGCAGCAGGTGCAGACCCTGCTCGACCTCGCCGACGAGGTCGGCGGCGTCGACATCATGATCAACAACGCCGGGCTGGGCGGCACGGCCTCGGTGCTGGAGATGACCGACGAGCAGTGGTCGCGGGTGCTCGACATCACGCTGACCGGCACGTTCCGGTGCGTGCGCGCGGCCGGGCAGCGGTTCGTGGCGTCGGGCACGAAGGGCGTGATCGTCAACAACGCCTCGGTGGTCGGCTGGCGCGCGCAGGACGGACAGGCGCACTACGCCGCCGCCAAGGCCGGGGTGATGGCGCTGACGCGCTGCGCGGCGATCGACCTGGCGCCGCACGGCATCCGGGTCAACGCGGTGAGCCCGAGCCTGGCCATGCACCCGTTCCTGGCCAAGGTGACCTCCGACGAGCTGCTCGCCGAGCTCAAGCAGCGCGAGGCGTTCGGCCGGGCCGCGGAGCCCTGGGAGGTCGCCAACGTGATGGTGTTCCTGGCGAGTGACTACGCGTCGTACCTGACCGGTGAGGTGGTGGCGGTGAGCAGCCAGCATGCCTAGGACACAGCCTGACACCCTGACCCGGCGCGACCAGCTGCTCGAGATCGCGGCCGGTCTGTTCGCGAGCAAGGGCTTCCGCAACACGACGGTCCGCGACATCGCCGACGCAGCGGGCATCCTGTCCGGCAGCCTCTACCACCACTTCGACTCCAAGGAGTCGATGGTCGACGAGATCCTGCGGAGCTTCCAGGACGAGCTGTTCGGGCAGTACGACGCGATCATCGCTTCCGAGGCGGACCCGCGCGCCAAGCTCGAGGAGGCGGTCCGGGTCTCGTTCGAGGCCATCGACCAGCACCACAACGAGGTGGCGATCTTCCAGAACGACGCCGCCTACCTCGGCACGCTCGAGGGCTTCGGATACCTCGCCGAGCGGCATGCGCAGTCACGTGAGGTCTGGCTGACCCTGCTCCGCCAGGGCGTCTCCGCCGGCGTGCTGCGTGACGACCTCGACATCGAGCTGGTCTACCGCTTCATCCGCGACACCGTCTGGATCGCGGTCAACTGGTTCCGACCCGGCGGCCCGCTCTCCGCCGCGACGGTCGCCGACCAGTACGTCACCATCCTGCTGGAAGGGATCGCAGTCGGTGGTTGAGGAGGTCGTTCTGCGACCGTCTCGAAACCACGAAAGGAACGCACATGCCTGACGCCTTCATCGTCGACGCCGTACGCACGCCCGTCGGCAAGCGCGGTGGCGCGCTCGCCGGCGTCCACTCGGCCGACCTCGCCGCGCACACGCTCTCGGCGCTGGTCGAGCGCACCGGCATCGACCCGGGCGCGGTCGACGACGTGATCCTCGGCTGCTGCGACACCATCGGCTCCCAGGCCGGCGACGTGGCCCGGACGGCGTGGCTGGTGGCCGGGCTACCCGACCACGTGCCCGGGGTGACCATCGACCGCCAGTGCGGCTCCTCGCAGCAGGCGGTGCACTTCGCCGCGCAGGGCGTCATGTCCGGCACCCAGGACCTCGTCGTTGCCGGCGGCGTGCAGAACATGAGCGCCATCCCGATCTCCGCGGCGATGCTGGTCGGCCAGCAGTACGGCTTCACGACCCCGTTCGCGGAGTCGCCCGGCTGGCAGGCGCGGTACGGCGACCAGGAGGTCAGCCAGTTCCGCTCGGCCGAGATGATCGCCGAGAAGTGGGACATCTCCCGCGAGGAGATGGAGGAGTTCGCGCTCGCGTCTCACGAGCGTGCGCGCACCGCGATCGCCGAAGGCCGGTTCGACGGTGAGGTGGTGCCGGTCGACCTGCCCGACGGAACACGGTTCGGGACCGACCAGTGCCCCCGCGAGACGTCGCTGGAGAGGATGGCCGGCCTCGAGCCGCTCGCCCCCGGTGGCCGGATCACGGCGGCCGTCGCCTCGCAGATCTGCGACGCGTCGTCGGCCATGCTGATCGCCTCCGAGCAGGCGGTGCGCGACCACGGGCTGACCCCGCGCGCCCGCGTCGTCCACCTCTCGGTCACCGGCGACGACCCGGTCTGGATGCTGACCGGCCCCATCCGGGCGACGCACCGGGCGCTCGAGAGGTCGGGGCTCTCGGTCGACGAGATCGACCTCTTCGAGTGCAACGAGGCCTTCGCCTCCGTCGTACTCGCGTGGATGAAGGAGACCGGCGTCCCGCACGACAAGGTCAACGTCAACGGCGGAGGCATCGCCCTCGGTCACCCGATCGGCGCCACCGGCACCCGCATCATGGCCACCCTGCTCAACGAGCTCGAGCGCACCGGCGGCCGCTACGGCCTGCAGACAATGTGCGAGGGCGGCGGCCAGGCCAACGTGACGGTCATCGAGCGGCTCTAGCGCGACCTCCTCAACCACCGCTCGCCCCGTCAGGTCGAGTCTTGCATAAGTGTGCAGCGCACTTTTACGCAAAAGTCATCCATTGACCGCGATCGTCCGGCGGAGCACAGTCCTCCGCTGGATCATCTCGGGCGATCCCCACCCGAGCTGAACCACGCCTTTTTCAATTCACGCGGCTCGATCGAGCCCAGCAAAAGGAGAATCTCGGGTGAGAAAACTCGTCATCGGGGGCGCAGCAGGTGCCCTCGTCTCGGCGATGGCTTTCCTGGCGCCCACCGGCGTCCAGGCAGCCCCGCAGCACTCCGACCGGAGTGCCACGTCCAAGACCGCGACTCCCGGAGGGCGGACCGCTGCGGCCGCGTCCGCCGCGAAGCTGGTCACCAGCAAGCCGGAGGTCCTGAAGGCCAGCAAGCACGACGCCTTCAAGGCCGGCAAGGTCATCAGCTCGATGGGGCTCAGCTACGTCCCCTACGAGCGCACCTACCGGGGCATCCCCGTCGTGGGCGGTGACTTCGTGGTGTCCACCGACGACAAGGGCCGGATCCTGGCGACCAGCGTCGCGCAGAGCCGCGCCGTCTCGCTCCGCTCCGTCAAGGCGACCGTGGCCCGGGCCAAGGCCCGCGCCACCAGCGCCCACAAGCTTCGCCAGGCCACCCTCGGCAAGAGCCGGCTGGTCGTCCTACAGCGCACCGCCTCGCGGCTGGCCTGGGAGACCTGGGTGACCGGTCGCAAGCACGGCGAGGCCTCCCGGCTCACCGTGTACGTCGACGCGCGGACCGGCCGCGTGCTCGCCAGCACGGAGCACGTCCTCGAGGGCACCGGCAACGGAGGGCACAACGGCACGGTCACGATCCCGACCTCTCAGTCGGGCTCGACGTACCTGATGCGCAACTCCAACGCCAGCACGCTGGTGTGTCAGGACGCGGCCAACAACACGACGTTCAGCGGTCCCGACGACATCTGGGGCAACGGCAACGCCACCAACAAGGAGACCGGGTGCGTCGACGCGTTCTACTCCACGGAGATGGAGCGCCAGATGCTCTCCTCGTGGCTGGGTCGCAACGGCATGAACGGCTCCGGCGGCTGGGTGCCGACCCGCGTCGGGCTCAACGACACCAACGCCTACTACGACGGCACCCAGGTCCAGATCGGGCGCAGCACGAGCGGCCGCTGGATCAGCACCCTGGACGTTGTCGGCCACGAGTACGGGCACGGCATCGACGACAGGACGCCGGGCGGAATCTCGCGTAGCGGCACCCAGGAGTTCGTCGCGGACGTCTTCGGGTCGGCCACCGAGTGGTACGCCAACAACGCGGTGGACCGTCCGGACTACCTGATCGGCGAGACGGCGAACCTGGTCGGCAACGGCCCGATCCGCAACATGTACAACCCCTCCGCGGTGGGCCACCCGAACTGCTACTCCAGTTCGATCCCCACCATGCAGGTGCACGCCGCGGCCGGCCCAGGCGACCACTGGTTCTACCTGCTCGCCGAGGGCAGCAACCCGACGAACGGCCAGCCGGCCAGCTCGACCTGCAACGGCTCGACGGTCACCGGGATCGGGCTGCAGAAGGCGATCCAGATCATGTACAACGCGATGCTGATGAAGACGACCTCGTCGTCGTATCTCCGTTACCGCACCTGGACGCTGACCGCGGCCAAGAACCTGTTCCCGAGCAGCTGCACCGAGTTCAACGCGGTCAAAGCCGCGTGGGATGCCGTCAGCGTCCCGGCCCAGGCCGGCGACCCGACCTGCTCCGCCACCGGCGGGGTCACCGTCACCAACCCCGGCAGCAAGTCGGGGACGGTCGGCACGCCGATCAGCTCGTTCACGATGAGTGCGACGGGCGGCACGGCGCCGTACACCTGGTCGGCGACCGGGCTCCCGCCCGGCGTCACCATCGGCTCGTCCACCGGCACCGTCTCGGGCACGCCCACCACCGCCGGCACGTACAACGTGACCGCCACCGCGACGGCGGCCAGCGGCGGATCCGGGTCGACGACGTTCACCTTCACCATCACTGGTGGCGGAGGTGGCTGCTCCGGCCAGAAGCTCGGCAACCCGGGCTTCGAGACGGGTACGGCGGCTCCGTGGTCGGCGTCTTCGGGTGTCATCGACAACTCCGCCAGCCAGGCTCCCCACGCGGGCCTCTGGAAGGCGTGGCTCGACGGCTACGGCACCACCCACACCGACACGCTCAGCCAGTCGGTGGCCATCCCGGCCGGGTGTGGCGCGACGCTCTCCTTCTACCTGCACATCGACTCCGCCGAGACCACCACCTCGGTGCAGTACGACAAGCTGACGGTGAAGGTGGGCTCGACCACGCTGGCGACGTACTCCAACCTCAACAAGGCCGCGGGGTACAGCCTGAAGTCGTTCAACGTCTCCTCGTTCGCGGGGCAGACGGTGACGATCAGCTTCACCGGCACCGAGGACAGCTCGCTGCAGACGTCGTTCGTCATCGACGACACGGCGCTGACGCTCAGCTGACCTTGGGCTGATCCAGCGCTGATCCAGCGCGACAGCGGCGGCCGCCACCGGGAAACCGGTGGCGGCCGTCCGGCCGCGAGGAGCAGCATGCGGTCGTGGACATCAGCCAGTTCGGCCCTGACGACAGTGACCGGGTCGCGGAGTACGTCGAGGCTGCGAACGCCGCGCGCGCCGCCGACTCACCGTGGGTGCACCCGCTGACGCTGCACGAGGCGGACGGCAAGTTCCGATACGGCTGGGACGGCGAGGTGGAGACGCCGTACGTCGGCCTCGTCGACGGCGTCCCCGTCGCGGTCGGGTCGATCTCGACCAGTGAGTACGACAACCTGCACCTGGCCTGGCTGGCCGTCGCGGTGCACCCCGAGCACCGCCGCCGCGGGCTCGCATCCGAAATGCTCGAAACGCTCGTGGCCGAGGCGGCGGCGCGCGGCCGCACCTCGATCGGCACCGACGGCTGGGACGCCGAGGCGCCGAGGTCCTTCGCCAAGTCGCACGGTCTGGAGGAGAAGAGCCGGGCGGTCAACCGACGCCAGCACCTCAGCGACGTGGACTGGGCCGAGCTGGAGCGGCTGCACGCCGACGCGCTGGCCGCGGCGTCGGCGTACGAGCTCGTCCGCCGCGAGGGCCGCACGCCCGACGACGAGCTCGAGGCGATCGCCGAGATGTCGGCGTCCATCAACGACGCGCCGACCGATGACCTCGACATCGAGGACGAGGTGTTCCCGCCGGAACGGATCCGCGCCTACGAGGACGCCCAGCTGGCCAAGGGGCACCGGCTGTTCCGGGTCTTCGCACGGCACCGGGACACCGGCGAGCCGGCGGGTCACACGGTCGTCGTCGTGGACGGCGAGCGGCCCGAGCTGGGCGACCAGCACGACACCGCCGTGGTCGGGAGCCACCGGGGGCACCGGCTGGGGCTGCTGCTCAAGACCGACATGAACCTGTGGCTGCGCGACGTGCAGCCACAGCTGACCTCGATCGACACCTGGAACGCCGAGTCGAACGACCACATGATCGCCGTCAACGAGGCGATCGCGTACCGGGTCGTGGGCCGGGCGCTCGAGTACCAGAAGTCGCTACAGCAGGCGTCTGGGTGAGTCGCCTAGCGGCTCCATGGCGGCGCCGATGCGGGCCGCGATCTCGGCAACGTCGTCAAGCTCGCCTGCAGCGACGGCGATCACGAACTCGTAGGCCTCGTCGTTGGACCAGGTCAATCGGTGGTCGTTGAGTCCGACGAAGGCGATCGTGGCCGCCAGCCCGAGTCGCTTGTTGCCGTCGACCAGTGCATGGTTCTTGGTGACCGAGTGCAGCAGCGCGGCCGCCTTCGTGGCGAGGTTGGGGTAGGCGTCCTGCCCGAAGACGGTGGTCAGCGGTCGCGCGCAGGCGGACTCGAGCAGCCCGAGGTCGCGAATCTCGGGGGGGTGCCCGAGGGTGCGCGTGGCGACGTGCAGCAGGTCCTCGAGGTCGAGGTGGATCACTTACCAAGCCGATCCAGGGCTTCCTGGTAGCGGGGCAGCTCCGTGTCGAGGACGAGGTCGAGCAGCTCGCGCTTGCTGTAGTGATCGACGTAGACCCGGATGGCTTCGCGGACCACCTCCTGCTTGGAGCGACCCTCGCGGTGGGCCCGCTCAGTGAGCGCGTCGTCGAGCTCCTGGTCGAGTCTGAGCGTCATCGCCATGCAACAATGATACCAATCGTGGTATCACCGTCCAGTTCAGACCACCGCCCGCCGGTATCGCTCGCCCAGCGTCACCACGGCCTCGACCAGGGCGGGCGGCTCGGTCACGTGGAAGTCCAGCCCGAGCATGCCGATGTAGACGGCCACGATCTCGACACTGTCCCCGCCGGTGACGAGCACGCAGTGCTCGGCATCCACGCTCTCGACCACTCCGACCGTCGGGTTGATCCGGGCCAGCACGTCGTCGGCCGACGCGTCGACCGCGATGCGGGCGTGCACGTGCCACCCCGAGAACGCGACCTCGCGGAGCACGAAGGAGGTGTAGTCGCCGCCGGGCAGCGGGCGCGGGGTGAACCGGCGCCCGCCGGGGGTGCGCAGCTCCATCCAGTCCAGGCGGTACGGCGCCCACGTGTCGTCGCGCGGGTCGCGCGCCACCACGAACCACCGTCGCTGCCAGCTGACCAGCCGGTAGGGCTCCAGCTGCCGGCGCTCCCCCTGGTAGTCGAACCGGAGCTCCTCGTGGTCGCGGACCGCCGCCGCGATCTCGGAGAGGAGGCCGGGGTCGACGGCAGGGTCCTCGACGTTGGACCCGGTGTTTGCGGGGCCGGCGGAGACCGCGTCGCGCAGGGCGTTGACGCGGCGCTGCAACCGGTGGGGGAGCACGTGCTCCAGCTTGGCCAGCGCGCGGGCGCTGGTCTCCTCGATGCCCTGCACCGCCGTGCCGGCGCTCAGCCCGACCGCGACGGCGACCGCCTCGTCCTCCTCGAGCAGCAGCGGTGGCAGCTTGGTGCCGATCCCGAGCCGGTAGCGGCCGCCGGGACCGCGAACGGCGTCCACCGGGTAGCCGAGACCGCGCAGCCTGTCGATATCGTTGCGGACGGTGCGGTCGGTGACACCGAGCCGCGCGGCGAGCTCGGCGCCGGACCAGTCGTCGCGGGCCTGGAGCAGGCCGAGCAGGGCCAGCATCCGCGCCGCGGTGTCCGCCATGGGAGCCCCTTTCAGAAGGTGCGAAAAGTTACCGAGAATATAGGAATGAAACGTTCCTGAATTACTCATAGCGTAGCGACATGACCACCACACAGAACACCGAGATCCGCCCCTTCACCATCACGATCCCCGAGGCCGACCTCGCGGACCTGCAGCGCCGGCTTGAGCAGACCCGGCTTCCCGTGGCCGCGCCCGGCGACGGGTGGGAGTACGGCACCCCGACCTCCTACCTGCGCGACATGGTCGGGCGCTGGAAGACGTTCGACTGGCGCGCCCAAGAGGCCCGGATGAACGCCGTGCCGAACTTCGTGACCGAGATCGACGGGCAGACGATCCACTTCGTGCACGTCCGTTCGCGGCACGAGGACGCCACGCCCCTGCTGCTCCTGCACACCTACCCGGGCTCGTTCGCGGAGTTCCTTGGCCTGGTCGAACTGCTGACCGACGACTTCCACCTCGTGATCCCCTCGATGCCCGGCTTCGGCTTCAGCACCCCGGTGGCCGACGCCGGCTGGACCATGGACCGGGTCGCCCGGGCCTACGACGTCCTGATGCGCCGGCTCGGCTACGCGTCGTACGGCGCGCACGGCAGCGACGGCGGGGCGATGATCGGGCGCGAGCTCGCGGTGCTCGACCCGGAGGGCTTCCTCGGGGCGCACGTCCTGCAGCTCTTCTCGTTCCCCTCCGGCGACTCCGCGGAGTTCGAGAGCTTCGGGCCCAAGGAGTACGCCGCCCTGGAGTTCATGGGGTGGTTCCAGTCGGTCGGCGGCTACAACTCGATGAACGGCACCCGGCCGCAGACGATCGCTGCCGCCCTGTCCGACTCACCGGTCGGCCAGCTCGCCTACAACGAGCTGTTCGAGAACTTCGGCAACGGCACCAGCCTGGTCTCGCCGGAGCAGGTGCTGACCCAGGTCTCGCTGTACTGGCTGACCAACACCTCTGCCACCGCGGTGCGCTACCACTACGCCGAGCAGCACCCCCAGCGCGAGACCGTCGTCAGCCAGGGCCGGATCGGCGTGGCGGTGTTCAAGGACGACTTCCAGACCATCCGGCCGCTGGCCGAGCGCGACAACGCGAACATCGATCACTGGTCGGAGTACGACCGCGGTGGCCACTTCGCCGCGCTGGAGGTGCCCGAGCTGGTCGCCGAGGACCTGCGGGTCTTCTTCGGACAGGCGGGTCAGGCCAGGTAGCCCGAGGTGCGCTTGAGCTCATCGACCGCGCCGGTGACGATGCGGTCGATGAGCTCCTCGCACGTGGGCAGGTCGTCGATCACGCCGACGACCTGGCCGGAGGCGAGGATGCCGGCGGACGTGTCGCCCTCGACCAGGCCCGCCTTGAGCAGCATCGGGGTGTTGGCGGCCAGGGTCATCTGGGCCAGTGTCCGGCCCTGCGCCCTGCGCATCTCGCGCCCGTCGCGGGCCAGCTGGAGCCAGCCCATCCCGGACTCCTTCTTGAACTGCCTGGTCCGACGGAGCGTGGGGCCGAGTCGGCGCACGGCGCTGGTCTCCTCGACCTCCTCGACGAAGGGCGTGCGCAGCATCCGGTGTGGCATGCCGTCGACCTTGGCGGTGACGACGGTGCCCGTGAGGTCGGTCGACAGGTAGAGCTGCTTGACCTCGTCAGGCACCGCCGAGTCCGCGGTCAGGAGGAAGCGGGTGCCCATGCCGACCGCGGCGGCGCCGTACGACAGCGCGGCGGCCAGGCCGCGGCCGTCGAAGAAGCCTCCAGCCGCGACGACGGGAATGTCGACGGCGTCGAGCACCGTGGGGAGCAGCAGCGTGGTGGGGACCGGACCGGTGTGGCCGCCGCCTTCGCCGCCCTGGATCATCACCGCGTCGGCGCCCCAGCCGGCCACCTTCACCGCGTGCTTGGCCGCCCCGATCGAGGGCATCACGACCAGGCCGTGGTCCTTGAGCTTCTTGATCAGCTCCGGCTTGGGCGCCAGGGCGAACGACGCCACCTTGACGCCGTGCTTGATCAGCAGGTCGCACCGGTCTCCGGCGTCACCGGCGTCCGCGCGCAAGTTGACGCCGAACGGCTCGGCGGTGCGGCTCTTGACCTCGAGGATCGCCCGCTCGAGCTCCTCGAGGCTCATCGTGGCGCCGGCCAGGATGCCGAGACCGCCCGCGTTCGCCGTACCGCTGACCAGCCGCGGTCCGGACACCCAGCCCATGCCGGTCTGTACGACGGGATGGCGGACGCCCACCAGCTCGGTGAAGGGCGTCTTGAGCAGCTGCGGGGTCACTTGTCCGGGACTTCCTTGAGCCGCATCCCCTTGGGGTCGAGCACCTCGTTGATCAGGATGAGCTCCTCGGCGGTCGGCTGCCGGCTCTCGCGCACCGCGCCGTCGGCGTCGACGTGCAGGTCGCAACCGCTCGCCGCGCGTACGTCGTCGAGGGTCACGCCCGGGTGCACCGAGAGCAGCCGCAGCGTGTCGCCGGGACCGCGGACGTCGAAGACGCCGAGGTTGGACACGATCCGGTGGATGTCGTTGTAGCGGGACGCGCCCTTTCCAGCTGCTTCGGCGCGCCTGGGTCCGACGCCGGTGACGACGTCCACCTTCTCGACGAAGACCCGGGGGGAGTGCTTGGGGACCCAGTAGGAGGTCCGGTTGTTGACCGTGTTGCCGGGGGCACCGCGACTGCCGAGCAGCTGCCGGGCCGGCCGGGCGAAGTCGCCGATGGCCGAGATGTTCTGGTTGCCGTGCTTGTCGACCTGGGTGGCGCCCATCATGACGTGCCGCCTGCCGTAGGCGATTACCTCGAAGACGCGGCGGAACGGGATCCAGCCCTCGACCACGTCACCCTTGGCGAACAGCGGCGGGGGGCTGGCCAGGAACAGCGACTCGCCGTCGGAGATGACCAGGTCGGGGTTGCTGGTGAGCCGGGCAAGCCGGACCCCGAGCATCGGCAGCAGCCCCATCGGGCTGGCGAAGATCTCGCCGTCGTCCGCGAAGGCGTCGGCGATGGCGGCGGCGCAGACATCGGCGCGGGTGGGAGTCATGCTTGCTCCTCGGCGAAGGCCTGGACCGCGGCCTGGTACGCCGCCTCGCCGCCGGAGAGGAACCGCTCCTCGAACGCGGCCCACTCGTCGTCGGTGCCGCCTGCTGCGGCGGCGTACGCGCGCTGGAACCTCTCGTCGCGCTCGTAGTCGGGGGTGCAGGTGGTGAAGTGCGCGCCGTTCGGGGTCTCGACCACGCCGTCGACCATCATCCGGCTGATCAGCAGTCTCTGGACGGGGGCGTCGACGGTCAGCCCGGCGGTGTCGACGATCTCCTCGCACGAGACGAAGGCGCGGTCTGCGGCCATGCAGAACAGGTCGTCGAAGTAGGGGTCCGGGCCGAGGTAGGTCGCGTTGCCGTGCTGGTCGGCGCGGTTCATGTGCACCAGCGCGACGTCGAGCGTCAGCGCCGGGACCGCGACCAGGGTCTGCCCGTCCTCGTAGGGGCTGGTGACCGTCTTGATCCACGGGTTGTTGACCAGGACGTCGGAGCCGAGCCCGGCGCGCATCGGCAGGAACGGCAGCCGCTGGGCGGCGGCGTGCAGCCCGGTCTGGAACATCCCCTCGTCGAGCTCGACGACCTCGGGGATGGTGCCCTCCTGGCGCGCCTTCTGGAAGTTCGGCTCCAGCGGGACCGAGTCGAGCGAGACGAACGCGTAGACGAGCTTGCGGACCTTGCCGGCGCGCACCAGCAGTCCGACGTCGGCACCGCCCCAGCTCACCAGGGTGAGGTCCTTGAGGTCGGAGCGGAGGATCGCGCGCACGAGCGCCATCGGCTTGCGCCGCGGCCCCCAGCCGCCGATGCCGAGGGTGATGCCGTCCTCGAGCTCGGCGACGACCTCGTCGATGGTCATCCGCTTGTCGCGGGGCCCCTTGGTCACTGCTTGCTCTTCTCGGTTCCTGCGCTCTGCTCATTCACGAAGGCATCCCGGAGCTCGTCGGCCACTCCCGAGAGGTTGAGCTCGAAAGTGAACCCCTGCTCGAACCGGTAGCTCTTGTTGACGTCGACCGGGTCGATGCCGTTGAGCGCCTCTTTGGCGGCCCGGATCACCCGGGCGTCCTTGGCGGCGATCTCGGCAGCGACCTTCAGGGCGGCGTCGTCGAGCTGGTCGCGGGGGACCACCTCGAGGACGCTCCCGTGGGGGAGGAGCTGCTGGGCGGTGATCGTGCGGCCGGTGAAGTAGAGGGTGCGCATCAGGTGCGGCGGGACCAGCCGGGCCAGGTGGGTGGCGGCGCCGAGGGCGCCGCGGTCGACCTCGGGGACTCCGAAGTAGGCGTCGTCGCTGGCCACGATGCAGTCCGCGTTGCCGACCAGCCCGACGCCACCACCGAGACAGAAGCCGTTGACCGCCGCGATCACCGGGACCGCGCACTCGTAGACGGCCTTGAACGCCGCGTAGCAGCCACGGTTCGCGCCGATCAGCGCCTCGAACCCGGTGGTGTGCTGCATCTCCTTGATGTCCACGCCGGCGTTGAAGCCACGGCCCTCGGCGCGCAGCACCACGACCCTTGTGTCGAGATCGGCGCCGGCGTCGTCCAGCGCCCCGGCGACGTCGAACCAGCCCTGCACGGTGAGCGCGTTGACCGGCGGGTGGTCCATCGTGACCACCCGGATGCCGTCCGCGCGCACCTCACTGGTGACTGGCACCGGGCCTCCTGTCGCACAAACCAAGCATTTGCTTGGTAGGGTAGCAGCCATGCCGCTGATCATCGACCTGTCCGGTCGGGTCGCCCTGGTCACGGGCGGCACGCGGGGCATCGGGCTCGGCATCACCGCGGCCCTCCTCGAGGCCGGCGCCACCGTCGTCACCTGCGCCCGATCGGAGGCCGAACCGCTGGCTGGCACCACCCACGAGGTGTGCGACGTCCGCGACCCCGAGGCGGTCACCGCTCTGGTCGACCGGGTGGTCCGGGCGCACGGCCGGGTCGACGTACTCGTGAACAACGCAGGCGGGTCGCCCTATGCGCTGGCGGCGGAGGGCTCGCCGCGGTTCCACGACAAGATCGTCGGCCTCAACCTGATGGCGCCGCTGACCTGCGCGCAGGCGGCCAACGCGGTGATGCAGGCCCAGGAGTCGGGCGGCTCGATCGTGAACATCTCGTCTGTCTCGGCGCTGCGGCCCTCACCCGGCACTGCGGCGTACGGCGCGGCGAAGGCCGGCCTGGACTCGCTGACCGCGTCACTCGCGGTCGAGTGGGGGCCGAAGGTCCGGGTGAACTCGATCGACGTCGGGCTGTGCCGCACCGAGGACACCGCCGACCACTACGGCGGCGACGAAGGCGTGGCCGCGATCGAGCGGACCATCCCGCTGGGCAGGATGGCGCGGCCGGACGAGGTGGGTGCGGTGGCGGCGTTCCTGGCCAGCGACCTGGCGTCGTACGTCTCGGGCGCCCGGGTCGAGTGCCACGGCGGGGGAGAGCCCCCGGTGTTCCTGCACGCAGCGTCAACAGCGAAGGAGTAGTCGTGGCGGCACTGTTGGAGGGCCGGGTCGCGATCGTGACCGGCGCGGGCCGGGGCATCGGCCGGGCGCACGCGCTCGAGCTGGCCTCGCACGGCGCGGCCGTCGTGGTGAACGACTACGGCGTCTCGCTCGCCGGCGAGGGCACGGGCGAGTCCCCGGCAAAGGAGGTCGTGGCCGCGATCGTGGCCGACGGCGGCCGGGCTGTCGCGAACGGTGCCGACGTGGCCGACTTCGAGCAGGCGGCGGCGATGGTCCAGCAGGCGATCGACGAGTTCGGCGGGCTGGACATCCTGGTCAACAACGCCGGCTTCGTGCGCGACCGGATGCTGGTGAACACCTCCGAGGAGGAGTGGGACGCGGTGATCCGCGTCCACCTCAAGGGACACTTCGCGCCGCTGCGCCATGCCGGCGCCTACTGGCGGTCCGAGTCCAAGGAGGGCCGCCAGCGCGCGGCCCGCGTCATCAACACGTCCTCCGGTGCCGGGCTGCGGGGCTCGGTCGGCCAGGCGACGTACTCCGCCGCGAAGGCGGGCATCGCCGGCCTCACTCTGGTGGCGGCGCAGGAGCTCGGGCGGTACGGCGTCGCCGTCAACGCGATCGCACCGGTGGCGCGGACGCGGATGACCGAGGGCGCCTTCGACACCTCAGCGATGGCGCTGCCCGAGGACAACTCGCCGCTCGTGGCCTGGCTGGCTTCGGAGGAAGCCGGTGACGTGACCGGCCGGGTGATCGAGATCGACGGCAGCACGATCACCGTCGAGAACGGCTGGGCGCACGGCCCCTCCCGCGACGCCGGCCGACGCTGGCAAGCCGCCGAGGTCGGGCCGGCCCTCCGCGAGCTGCTCGCCGAGGCGCCGGTCCCCGAGCCCGTCTACGGCGCGTGACAGTTTCACCGGCCGGCCGGTGAAACTCATGCCTGGCGTACAAAGGTTTCTCGTCCAGGCGTGAGATTCGTACTCCAGGTTTCAGGCCGCAATGCGGCCGAGCGCTCGCCGAATGCGAGCCTCGGTGGCAGCTGGGGTGGCAAGGTCGCCCCAAACTAGGCGGATGAACGTCCAGCCGGTCAGCTCCCGGAGTAGGTCTTCTCTTGCCTTCTCCCTGAGAACGGCCTGTTCGATGGTCTCGCCCGGGCGTCGCGTGCGCAGGTACTTCTGGATGCCGTCGAACTCGCCCAGGACGCGGTGCTGCGGCCACGCGAAGTCCGTGCGTCCGGCGATCAATCCGCTTGGGTGGAAGACCCTGAACTGGAGCTCCGGCCTGGGCAGTCCTCGGTCGACACACAGCAATCTCGATCGGGTCTCACCGACTGACTCGCTGCGCCCGTCGCACAGCTGGACTTTCGTGAACAGAGCCAGGGTGTCGGCCCATTCGGTCTTGGCGTCGAGACCGATGCGGAGCTCCTCATCGGTGACCAGACCTTGGTTGAGGTACCAGTCGAGCACACAAACGGCGGCGTCGCGGCCAGCGAGTGTCGCCGTGTCCAGCGCGGATCGTGTCGGACTGGTGATCCAACCAGCACCATTGCGGCTCACGTCGCCGACGCGGCAGGTGCCGCGGTGGTGAGTGACGCGCGCAGCACTCCGCTCCCCGATTCCGAAGAGGTTGGTCAAGTGCGCGGTCGACAGGTCGAGGCCCCAGTTCGGACCGCCCTGTGTGACACAGGCGCTTTGGTGCGAGACAGCGACGCGATCGTCGTACAGCTTGACCACGGCGCCCACGAGAAGCAGATGCTTGCCGACCCGATCCGCCTGCTCCCAGATCGGGGTGAGCACGTAGGCGCCCTGTCGCATCCGGACTATTTCGCCGGCCCGGCGGGCCCTGGCGAGGTAGTTGTCGTCGTATCCGAGTGCGACGGCATCCCGGCGGAGAATGATGCCGTCGCTGTCAGCGAGATGTTCCAGCACCCCGTCAACACTGCCGCCAATCGGAGCCGCGTGGGACCAACCATGCCTGCCCTGTGGATAACTGATCGCCGCCGGCTCCGGACAATCAAGCCTGGAGTACAAACCTCACGCCCGGAGTACGAAGGTTTGTCGGCCAGGCGTGAGTTTCACCGGCCGGCCGGTGAAACTCCCAATTGCATCCCCGCGCCTAGTCTCGGGCCATGAGAGGGCGGGCGGGTGCGGTCGGGCTCGCCCTGGTCGCGGCCACGCTCGCCGGCTGCAGCGACGAGCCGTCCAACGACGCTCCGGCCGCTTCGGGATCCCCAACCTCGGCGCCGGCATCGCCAGCGGCACCCGCGTCCGAGCCGCCGCCCGCTGCCGAGTCCGCCGACCCTGCCTCCCTCGGGTTCAAGCCACAGGTGCTGGAACGGCTGGCCAACGAGGCCGAGCAGGCGGGGTCCACCTGCTTCCTCGTTGCGCGGCAGGGCAAGGTCGTGCTCGAGCGCTACTGGAACGGCGGCAGCCCGGACCTGGACCAGGAGGTCTTCTCGGTCACCAAGTCCGTGACCAGCACCCTGGTCGGGCTGGCCCAGGCCGACGGTGCCCTGTCCGTCGACGATCCGGCGGCGCGCTACATCCCGACGTGGGCAGGCACGCCGTCCGCCGCGGTCACGGTGCGCAACCTGCTGGCCAACGACAGCGGTCGGTTCTGGAACCGGCAGAGCGACTACGGCTCGCTGATCCAGACGCCGGACCGGACGGCGTACGCCGTGGGTCTCGAGCAGCAGGAACCGGTCGGCACGGTCTGGGCCTACAACAACGCCGCCATCCAGACCCTTGATGCGGTGCTCCGGTCGGCGACCGGGACAGACCCCGCAACATTTGCCGACCAGCGGCTCTTCGGCCCGCTCGGCATGACCCACACGCGGATGACTGCGGACGGCAGTGGTCACTCGACGAACGTCTTCTTCGGCATGCACTCGACGTGCGCGGACCTGGCTCGGTTCGGGCTGCTGTACGCCCAGAACGGCGACTGGCAGGGCGCCTCGCTGCTGCCGAGGTCCTGGGTGCGCTCCGCGGTCGGCGGCTCGTCGCAGAAGCTCAACTCCGCCTACGGCCTGCTCTGGTGGCTCAACCGGCGCGGCCCGCTGCGATCCGCGCTGGACGACGACAACCCGGGCTCACCGCCCGGGGTCGAGGGAACACGGCAGCTGGCGCCGGGCGCGCCGGCGAACCTGTTCGCAGCGATGGGCTTCGGCGGTCAGGTGGTGCTGGTGGACCCGACCTCGGACACCGTGGTGGTCCGCCTGGGCGGACCGGGTGACGCCGCCTCCCGCCAGTACAACTTCAAGGACGCTGCTCGGGTGGTGACCGAGGCGCTCAGACCCGCTCGATGACCGTGCCGGTGGCCATGGCGCCGCCGGCACACATCGAGATCAGCGCGGTGGCACCGTCGCGGCGCTCGAGCTCGTGCAGTGCCGTCGTGATCAGCCGGGTGCCGGTCGAGCCGACCGGGTGGCCGAGCGCGATGGCACCGCCGTTCACGTTCACGCGGTCCAGGTCGACGCCGTGCTGGCCGGCCCACGACAGGACGACGGACGCGAACGCCTCGTTGACCTCGAAGAGGTCGAAGTCGGAGATGGCCATGCCGGTGCGGTCGAGCAGCTTCTGGGTCGCCTCGATCGGGCCGTCGAGGTGGTAGTAGGGGTCCGACCCCACCAGGCAGTGCGAGACGATCCGGGCGCGCGGGATGAGCCCCAGCGACCGGGCCTTGTCCTCGTCCATGATCAGCACCGCAGAGGCGCCGTCGGAGATCTGCGACGACGTGCCGGCGGTGTGCAGGCCGTCGGGGAGCACCGGCTTCAGTGCCGACAGCCCCTCGAGGGTGGTCTCGCGCAGCCCCTGGTCGGCGTCCACGACGCGGGTCTCGCCCGTCTGCTCGCCCGACTCCGGCGAGAGCACGGGCGCGGTGTACGGCGCGATCTCGCGCTTGAACCGGCCCTCGTCAACAGCGACCCGGGCCTTCTGCTGCGAGGCCAGGCCGAAGGCGTCGAGGTCCTCGCGGGTCAGGCCGCGGCGTACAGCGATCCGGTCCGCGGCCCCGAACTGGTTCGGCATGTCGATCGCCCAGTCGTCCGGGCGCGGGTCCCCGAGTCCCGGGGGGACGTTCCCGCCCAGCGGGATCCGCGACATCGACTCGATCCCGCACGCGATGCCGACGTCGATGGTCCCGGCCGCCACCATGTCGTGCACCAGGTGCGCCGACTGCTGCCCGGAGCCGCACTGGGCGTCGATCGCCGTGGCGCCGGTGTGCTGCGGGAGCCCGGCGTAGAGCCAGGCCCGCCGGACCATGTCGTTGGACTGCTCTCCGGCCTGGGTGACGCAGCCGCCGACCACCTGCTCGACCAGGGCCGGATCGACGCCGGACCGGCGCAGCACCTCGGCCTGGGCGAACCCCAGCAGCGCCGCGGGATGCACGCCGGCGAGCCAGCCCTTCCGCTTGCCGAGCGGGGTGCGGACGGCCTCGACGATCACGGGTGTGCCCATGGCCCAATAATGTCACAACAACTAGAACACGTTCTTGTTTGGCTGCTCGAAGCCCTTCCGAAACCTACCGGGAGTATGTAACCTGCAGGACTAGAACGTGTTCCAGATTCCCTCGAGTCAGCAGAGTGAGCGAGCGAGTGACAGCAGCCACCGAAGCGACCACCGCCTTCGACCCCACGGACCCCGATGTGATGCGGGAGCGGGTTCCGCACGAGGAGCTCCTCACGCTCCGCCGGACCGCTCCGGTCTCCTTCGTGGAGCAGCCGCCGGAGTCGCGCGCCGGGTTCCCCGATCACAAGGGCTACTGGGCCGTCAGCAAGCACGCGGACGTTGCGGCCATCTCCAAGGACCAGGCGAACTTCTCGACCAACCTCGACGGCGTCATCATCCGGTTCGGCCCGCAGATGGACCGCGAGGGCGTCGAGAACACCAAGTTCCTGCTGATCAACCACGACGCACCCGACCACACCAAGCTCCGCCAGATCGTGTCCCGGGCGTTCACCCCGAAGGCCATCGCGGCGCTGCACGACGACCTGAAGCGTCGGTCCCGCGAGATCGTCGAGGCGGCCGTCGCTAAGGCAGAGGGCAACTTCGTCGAGGACGTCGCGGCCGAGCTGCCGCTCCAGGCGATCGCCGGTCTGCTCGGCGTACCGCAGGAAGACCGCGGCAAGCTCTTCGAGTGGTCGAACCAGATGATGTCGTACGACGACCCCGAGGTGGAGGGCGACGAGGCCGTCGCGTTCATGGAGATCCTCGGCTACTCGATGGCGCTGGCCGACGAGCGCCGCAAGAACCCGCAGGACGACATCATCACCCGGCTGGTCACCGCCGACGTCTCCGTGTCCGACGCTGAGGAGGGACGCGGACTCACCGACGACGAGTTCGGCTTCTTCATGGTGCTGCTCGCCGTCGCGGGCAACGAGACCACCCGCAACGCCATCTCCCACGGGATGCACGCGTTCTTCCAGAACCCGGACCAGTGGGGGCTCTACAAGGAGACGCGGCCGGCGACCGCCGGCGACGAGATCATCCGCTGGGCGACGCCGGTCACGGTGTTCCAGCGCACCGCGATCAACGACGTCGAGGTGGGTGGCGTCCCGGTGGCCAAGGGAGAGCGGGTCGGCCTGCTCTACGCGAGCGCCAACTACGACGAGGGCGTCTTCACCGACCCGTTCCGGTTCGACATCACCCGCGACCCCAACCCGCACCAGGCCTTCGGCGGACATGGGGCGCACTACTGCATCGGCGCCAACCTGGCGCGGCTCGAGGTGAACCTGATCTTCGAGGCCCTCGCCGACCTGGCGCCCGACATTCGCCAGCTCGGGGAGCCGCAGCGGCTGCGTCACGGCTGGATCAACGGGGTCAAGGACCTGCAGGTCGCGTACCGCTAGGAAAGGAAACGACGTGTCCGGCAACGTCTGGCCCGAGGGCTACGACCCGACCGACCCCGACGTGCTCTGGGACGCGGTCCCGCACGAGAGGTTCCAGGAGCTGCGGCTCAACGCCCCGATGTTCTGGGTCGAGCAGCCGCAGTCCTCGCGCGACGGGATGGCCGAGGCGGCCGGCACCGGCTACTGGGCGGTGTCCAAGCACGCCGAGGTGGCCGCGGTCTCCAAGGACAGCAAGAACTTCTCGAGCTCGGAGAACGGCGCCATCATCCGCTTCCAGGAGGGGATGCAGCGCGACATGGTGGAGATGCAGCGGGTGATGCTGCTCAACCAGGATCCGCCCGAGCACACCGCGACCCGGCACATCATCTCCCGCATGTTCACGCCGCGGTCGATCGGCGCCCTCGAAGAGATCATGACCGACCGCGCCCACCGCATCGTGAAAGAGGCGGTCGAGCGGGGGTCGGGCAACTTCGTCGAGGAGGTGGCGGCCGAGCTGCCGCTCCAGGCCATTGCCGACCTGCTCGGCGTGCCCCAGGAGGACCGGCGCAAGCTGTTCGACTGGTCGAACCAGATGCTGGCCAACGAGGACCCGGACTTCGAGGGGTCCTCGGACGTGGCAGCGGCCGAGATCCTCGGCTACGCCATGCAGATGGCCGCCGAGCGCAACGAAAACCCGCGTGACGACCTCGTGACCAAGCTCCTGCAGGCCGACAAGGACGGCCGCGGCCTGAACGACGACGAGTTCGGCTACTTCGTGATCATGCTGACGGTCGCCGGCAACGAGACCACCCGCAACGCGATCACCCACGGGATGGACGCGTTCCTCGACTACCCCGACCAGTGGCAGCTCTGGATCGAGCAGCGTCCCGAGTCCATGGTCGACGAGGTCATCCGCTGGGCGACTCCCATCAACGTCTTCCAGAGGACCGCGCTCAACGACGTCGAGGTGGGCGGGGTGCCGGTCACGAAGGGCCAGCGCGTCGGCCTGTTCTACGGCAGCGCCAACTACGACGAGGACGTCTTCACCGACCCCTACACGTTCGACATC